>NZ_JBITEX010000010.1:0-376446 GCF_044455585.1 Lentzea sp. NPDC051213 | reverse complement strand
TCTATCTTCTCAAAGGAATTACCTCGACGAGGAGGTAATTCATATATTACTGGCTGTGTTATCGGCACGCTGTTGAGTTCTCAAAGAACACGCGCTCACCGGATCCGTTCTCCGATTCCGGAGAGTTTCACTCGGGGCTTGTGACTGTGTTTCTTACTTCTGGAAGCTTAGCTAGTCTGTTTTCGCTTTGTCAAATCGGCCTCTCGGGCGATTCAGCTCGGCGCAAACTCGCTTCGCATTCAGTTTTTGGCTTGGTTCAGAAGTTATCTGACTGGCTTTTCCGGTGTCAAATCGGGGTCATTTTCAGATCCCGGACAGCACGTTAGGCCGTTCATTTACTTCTGGGGGTTTGACGCCGTGAGACTTTACCCGGCCCGATCCGCGGTGTCAACCGCTCGTTCCGGGGTCTCGCTTGCGACTTGGAGAAAGTTACTCACGCGGAGATCCAAAGTCAAATCGCCTGGTCAGCGGGTTGCTTGATCGGCACGGACGGCGCAGGAGCAGGCGGCTTGGCGCCAACTGGACGCGGCCGCAGCCACAAACTGATGGAACGAAGTCCCTCCATCGCCCTGACGATCTGGTCCGGTGAGGCGGCCTGACGGGTCGCCAGCGGCACCAGGTCGTAGCCCCAGATGCCGAACTCCTTGAGGACCGTCACCGGATCGTCACCGAGATCCGCCGTCGCGGTGGCCGAGAACTCGAGGAACACGTGCGGCCGATCCCGGCGCAACAACCTGACCAGACCCGCGAGCGCGCGGTGCCCACGTCCAGGCGTGTCCACTCGCACGACGGAAAGTTTCATGCCCTGCACCAAGGCGATCTCTTCGAGCTCCTTGTCCAGGCGCACCGCTCGCACCCGAGCGACATCCGGACCGGCGTCCGCGGGCAACGGCGTCACTGACACACCACCGGTCAGCGTCGGCGCTACGGACAGCTCGCCCGGGCTCTCCCACGCAGCGCCTTCGATCACGGTCAACCGCTCACCCACCGCGGCAGGCAGGTTCGCCGAGACGTTGTGCCGGAGCAGCGCGGCGGCGCCGGCGTCGGGTTCGACCGCCACGACCGCGCCCATCAGGCCGAGCCGCGACAACACGCGGATCGAGTGGTAGCCGACGTACGCACCGACGTCGAGGAAGATCCCGTCCGGCTCCACGAGAGAGTCGAGCAGCTCCGCGAGCTCTGGCTCCCACACTCCGTTGGACGACAACAGCGGAAGCATGAACGCGTCGTCGGCGGGCAGCCGCATCATGCCCGCATCGCACAACACCAACGAGCTGCGGACCTCGGGCGCGTCACCAGCGACCTCGTGCTGACGCACCACCACGCGCCGTAGCGCGTCCGCGGTCTGTTGTGCCTGGTTGGCGGCACGGATGGCACCGTCGAGCCGGGTGTCCCGCTCGCGGAACACCTCGACGACCTTCGACTCCAGGCTGTCGATCCGGTCCAGCGTGCGGTCGAGCGCGACGGTCAGCTTGTCGATCCGTTCGGCGAGCACGTCGTTCGCCTGCGCGCGCTTGGCCGCCTCCGTGACGACCGCGTCCTCGATGTCGCGCAGCCGGCGGCCCTGACCTGCCATGTCCGCGCGCACGCGCACGACGCCGTCGTCGACGCCTACCAGCTGGTCACCGAAGTGCGACTGCCGTTCCGCGACCTGTTCGACCTCGGCGCGCAGCAGCTCCAGTTCGCCCGCGCCGACGCCGGTCCGCAGCGCGTCCTGCCGCTCGACCAGCTCGGCGACCGTGCGCTCGACCCCTTCGACCAGGGTGTGCAGCACCGCGCGCATGTGGTTGTCGTAGTGGTCCAACGCGCGCAACACGACCTTGCGGAACGCGGGGGCCATCGGCGTCCGGTGCGCGGTGTCCACGTTGGGCTGACGTAGTAACGCGTGCTTCGCCGACTGCAACGCGAGCATAGGGTCGACCTCGGGCCTCGGCTTTGGCCGGCGCGCGCGCCATCCCCGGTACGCGTGCTCGACGCGCTCGCGCAGAAGTTCACCGACGCGCGCGACAGACCGCACGGCCAGCACATGCTCACGTCCGGCCGCGCCCAGTGCCTGCGCGGTCGGCAGGTCTTCGGCCAGCGAGTGCAGCAACTTCGCGGCCGCCTGCACATCGGGCTCGGAGCCCTGATGGCACGGCACCAGCACCGCGGTCTTGCCGAAGAGCTCCGAAACAGCGCCGTGGTCGGACGCCACCACGGGAATCCCCCGCACGGCCAACGTGGCCAGGCGCAACGCGATCCGGTCGTCCGCCCCACCGCGGTGCAACGACACCACGGCATCGGCGGTCAGGCACACGTCCTCGTCCTCGACTAGCGAAATCCGCTGGTCAGCGGCCGTAGCCAGGCGCAACCGCTCGGCGGCCTCCGGGTGCTCGAAGGCACCAGACACCGCGATTCGCAGCTCTACATCCGTGCGATCCGGGAACGCGGTCAAGAACGCCGACACCGCGCCGAGCACGTTGCCGGGCCGGTCGAGAGAGTGGTCCGCGATCGCCGCGAACACCACCACGTCGCCCGTTGAGTGCTCACGCGCACCGGCATCGATCACCGGCACGGGCATCACCCGCACGATGGGCCCGCCGATGCGTTCGGCAGCAGCACGCGACACGTCAGACGACAGCCAAAGCTCGTTCACGCCCGTGCGGTCGTCCGCAGGCGTGGCGTCCAACGCGACCTCGACGACGAACCGGCCTGCCGGCACCTCGTCCGAAGAAGAGGTGCGCACCACGACCGGATAGCCGGCGGAAGTCGACACCGGCAGACCGGACGCGCGCGCCGCGGCGAGCACCAGCTCGGACAACGGCCCCGAGCCGACCACGGACACACCGAGCTGGTCCAGCAGTGCCGGACCCTCTTCGCGTGGCTGCGGCACGGCGGGCACGGGCAACCGCCCGGAGGCCACGCCTGCCCCGGCGCACCACTCGCGCCAGGCGTCGGCGTCCGCGCCGTAGGGAGCGGGGAACTGCTGTTGCAACGCCGAGTCAGCGCGCCACACCGCGTCCGCCCACCGCGTGCCACCTTGCTCGGTCTGCTCGCACGCCCAGATGAGGAACCCACCACCACCGTCCTCACCGAACGCCGGTGGCGGCGTCGGCGACTCGGCCCGGTAGTCGGCGCGCAGCTCGGACGGGATGACCGTCCCGTCGATCAACGCCCCGAACCGGTACGGCACCGGCTGCGTGCTCCAGCCACATCGCACCAGCTCAGCGCGGTAGGCCGTGCACAGCTCGGCGACGATCGGGTGCTCCGAGAGCAGCACGCGCGGCCGTTCCGCGAAGTCGGCGGACAGCAGCCACGGGCGGCGCGGGTCGAACCCGTCGAAGTGGACGGTCAGCAGGTCCTGGCCGACGACGGCGATCGCGCCGGACTCGGTGCGATGCAACGGCCGGTCGGCGACATTCCACACCGACACCCCGAGCCGGGCGTCGCGCAGCACGTGGTGCGGCACGATCGCGGGCATGTCGAGCGAGTCCAGGAAGGACTCCGCACCGTCACCGACCGCGATGAACCCCGGGTCGAACGCCCCGAGGTCGTGCAGCTCGGCGGGCCCCGGCTGCAAGCCGTCGTCCGCCAGCGGCCGCAACGTGCGCGGCAGCAACACGACCGGGGCGTTGCGCAGCGCCTCGAGCACGAGCTTCGTGACCGACCCGAACACCTGCACCCACGGGTCGAGGTACAGCACCGGCATGCCCTGCTGCAGCAGCGCCTCGAGCAACCTCGGCAGCACGATCTTGCGCAGCTCGGGGGCGTCCAGCGCGGTGGCGAGCACGTGCAGGTCGTCCTCGGACATGCCGATCTCGGCGGGCGTGATCA
The DNA here is from genome assembly GCF_044455585.1 of Lentzea sp. NPDC051213. Lineage (NCBI taxonomy): Bacteria > Bacillati > Actinomycetota > Actinomycetes > Pseudonocardiales > Pseudonocardiaceae > Lentzea > Lentzea sp. NPDC051213. The sequence goes on along the minus strand of NZ_JBITEX010000010.1, from coordinate 372,633 downwards.
GCCCGGGACCGGCGTGCTCCGGCTGCGCGTCGATGATCAGCGCGACGAACCGGCCCTCGGGGTGTTCCGCGAGGAACGAGCTGGACAGGACCTTGACCGCGGGCAGTTCCGCCGCCGTGGCGACCGTGCACGCGCAGATCGTCGGCTGGAACTCGGGTACCTCTGTCACGGAGAGCAACGTATCTGCCTCACAGCACGGGAAGAAGTGTGCGCAACTCGTACGGGGTGACGCTACGACGGTACGCGTCCCACTCCGTCCGCTTGTTGCGCAGGAAGAAGTCGTAGACGTGCTCGCCCAGCGCTTCGGGCAGCAGCTCCGAGTTCTCCATCTCGGTGAGGGCCTCACCGAGGTTCTGCGGCAGGTTCGCGTACCCGGCGGCACGACGCTCACGGTCGGTCAGCGACCACACGTCGTCCTCGGCGGGCGGCGGCAGTTCGTAGCCCTTCTCGATGCCCTTGAGGCCGGCGGCCAGGATCACCGAGTAGGCCAGGTACGGGTTGCACGCGGAGTCCAGCGAACGGACCTCGACGCGGCGCGACGACGACTTGCCCGGCGAGTACATGGGCACACGGACCAGTGCCGAGCGGTTCGCGTGACCCCAGCACACGGCCGTGGGCGCTTCACCGCCGACGATCAGCCGCTTGTAGGAGTTGACCCACTGGTTCGTGACGCCGGAGATCTCACGCGCGTGCTTGAGAATGCCCGCGACGAACTGCTTGCCGATGTCGGAGAGCTGGTACGGGTCCTCGTCGTCGTAGAACGCGTTGCGGTCGCCCTCGAACAGCGAGAAGTGGGTGTGCATGCCCGACCCGGGCTGGTCGGAGAACGGCTTGGGCATGAACGAGGCGCGCACGGCCTGCGTGATCGCGACCTCCTTCACGACGTAGCGGAACGTCATGACGTTGTCCGCCATGGTCAGCGCGTCGGCGTAGCGCAGGTCGATCTCCTGCTGGCCGGGCGCGCCCTCGTGGTGGCTGAACTCGACGGAGATGCCCATCGCCTCGAGCGCCTCGATGGCGTGGCGGCGGAAGTGCGTGGCGGTCTCGTGCGAGGTCTGGTCGAAGAACCCGCCGTTGTCCGCGGGCTCGGGCTCGCTGCCGTCCGCGGGCAGGCCCTTGAGCAGGAAGAACTCGATCTCGGGGTGCACGTAGCAGGTGAAACCCGCCTCGCTCGCCTTCGACAGGGTCCTGCGCAGCACGTGGCGCGGGTCGGCCCACGACGGGGAACCGTCCGGCATGGTGATGTCGCAGAACATGCGCGCGGAGTAGTTCGTGCCGTCCGGTGTCTGCCAGGGCAGCACCTGGAACGTGCCGGGGTCCGGCTTCGCGACCATGTCCGACTCGTAGACGCGGGCGAAGCCCTCGATCGCCGAGCCGTCGAACCCGATGCCCTCGCTGAAGGCGCCCTCGAGCTCGGCCGGTGCGACCGCCACTGACTTCAAGAAGCCCAGGACGTCGGTGAACCAGAGCCGGACGAACCGGATGTCGCGTTCCTCGAGCGTGCGGAGCACGAACTCCTGCTGGCGGTCCATAGCGCGCAGCTTAAAGGCTCGGGACTCTCTACGATCAACGCATGTCCGCCCGTTGGTTGTTGGTTTGCGCACTCGCCCTGCTCACGAGCTGCACGTCCGGTGGAGATCTCCCCGATGGTGCGACGTTGCTCTCGAAGTCGGCCGAGTCGATGCGCTCGGTCAAGACCGTCCACTTCACCATCAAGGTGGAGGGAGAGCTCCCGGATGTGCCCGTCAAGGAGGCTGATGGCGACCTCACGGCCGCCGGTGAGTCCAAGGGCACCGCGAAGGTGACGCTCCTCGGGCAGCTGCTGTCCATCGAGTACGTCCTGACCGGCGGAAACCTGCACTTCAAGGGCCCGACCGGCGGGTTCACCACGGTGCCGGCGGCGTTCGCGGGCCAGGTCTACGACCCGTCGGCGATCCTGAACCCGGACAAGGGCGTGGCCAAGGTGCTGGCCAGCGCGAAGGACGCGAAGACGAAGTCGTCCGGTGACGTGTCGGTGGTCGAGGCGACCGTGCCCAAGGACGTCGCAGCCGGCCTCGTGCCGGGGATCTCCGCGGACGTGAAGGCGACGTTCTCTGTCGACAAGGACAACAAGCTCCGGAGCGCGTTGTTCGAACTGCCCGGTGGCCAGAAGGTCGACATCGGGCTGACCGACTTCGACAAGCCCGTCACCGTCACGGCACCTGCGTAACGAGGGCCAAGAACAAATGAGAAAGGTGGCTCTGGCCGCGTCCGGCGCGGCCGTGCTGCTGGGGGCGCTCGACGCGTACGTGGTCGTCGGCGTCCTCACGGACATGGTGCGCGACCTCGGCATCGCGGTGAACGAGCTGGAGCAGGCGACGCCGATCGTCACCGGCTACCTGCTCGGGTACGTGGCGGGGATGCCGTTGCTCGGGCAGCTGTCGGACCGGCTGGGACGCCGGTTCGTGCTGCAGGTGTCGCTGCTCGGGTTCCTGGTCGGCTCGGTGATCACGGCGCTGGCCGCGGACGTGCCGCTGCTGGTGCTGGGCCGGGTCGTGCAGGGGCTCGCCGGTGGTGCGTTGCTGCCGGTCACGATGGCCCTGGTCGCCGACCTGTGGGAGGAGCATCGGCGGTCGACCGCTCTTGGCGCGGTCGGTGCTGCTCAGGAGCTGGGGTCTGTCCTCGGCACGCTGTACGGCATCGCGGTCGCGTCGCTGTTCAACGCGTTGCCGTTGTTCGAGGTGTGGGAGCCGCAGAGCTGGCGGTGGGTGTTCTGGGTGAACGTGCCGTTGGCGGTGATCGCGATGGTCATCGTGCAACGGACCGTGCCGAACACACGGCGCGAAGTCCGCATCGACGTCGTTGGCGGCGCGTTGCTCGCGCTGGCGTTGTCGCTGCTGGTCGTGGCGCTCTACAACCCGACGCCGGCCGAGTCGGTGCTGCCGTCGTGGGGCTGGCCGGTGCTGGCAGCGTCCTTTGTGGTGCTGGGCGCCTTCTTCGTGTGGGAGCGCCGGGCCACCGCGAAGCTGATCGACCCCGAGGGTGTGCAGTGGCGGCCGTTCTGGGCGGTGCTCGGGGTGTCGCTCGCGGCCGGTGCGGCGTTGATGGTGACGCTGGTCGACGTGGAGTTGTTCGCGCAGACCGTGTTGCGCCACGATTCCGCGGCCGCGGCTGCCCTGCTCTCCCGCTTCCTGGTCGCGTTGCCGATCGGCGCTGTCCTGGGCGGGTTCCTCGCGGCACGGCTGGGCGACCGCTGGGTGTCGTTCAGCGGTCTGGCGCTGGCGGCGGTGTCGTACGTGTTCATCGCGCAGTGGCCGGCTGACGTCTCCGGCGTCGTGCTCACGCGTGACCTGGCCATCGCCGGGTTCGGGCTCGGGCTGGTCATCGCGCCGTTGTCCGGTGCTGTGCTGCGGGCCGTGCCTCCGATCAGGCACGGCGTCGCGTCCGCGTTCGTCGTCGTCGCACGCATGACGGGCATGCTCGTGGGCGTGGCGGCGTTGTCCGCGTGGGGACTCCACCGGTTCCGCGAGCTCACGGCAGGCCTGAACACCCCGCTGCCGTTCGGGGTCGAGAAAGCCGAGTTCGAACGGCAGCTGGCCGCCTACCAGCGCGGGCTCACCGACGCGCTGCTCACCGAGTACCACGAGATCTTCCTGATCACGGCGGTGATCTGCGCGCTCGGAGCGCTGGGTTCTGTCCTGCTCCCCTCGAAGTCAGCAGATCGAGTCGGTCTCCGGTAGTCGCAGGTCCACCAGGTAGTTCGTGCCCACACCGTCCACACAGCCGATGTTGTGCAGGAACGCCGTGTGCTGGTTTCCGTTGTAGGTGAGCAAACGCGCCCCCAGTGCGGCCGCGAGGTCCACGCCGGACTGGTAGGGCGTCGCCGGGTCACCGGTCGTCGAGATCACCAGCACCTGCGGCAGCCCGTTCACGTTCGGCGGATGCGGTTCCGACGTGTGCGGGGCCGGCCAGAACGCGCACGGGCCGAGCGCGGTCTCGTCGGTGGGCACCGTGTCGTTGCCGAGGATCTCCAACAGCCTCCGACGGTTGGACTCCAGGGTCGCCCTGTCCTTCACCGGTGGTTCGTCGACGCACCGGATCGCGACGAACGCGTCCTGGATGCGCGAGTAGGTGCCGTCCTGGGCGCGGCCGAGGTACTGGTCGGCGAGCTGCAGCAACGTGGTGCCCTTGTTCTGCTTCAGCTCCTGCAGGCCCTTCAGCGCCGTCTCCCACAGCCGGTCCGTGTACATCGCCTGGATGATGGCGGTGTTCGCGTCCGAGTGGGACAGCTTGCGGTCGCCGACCTGCACCGGGGTCTTCTTCAGCGGGTCGATCATCTGCCGGAAGCGGGACTCGGCGACGCTCGCGTCCGTCCCGATAGGACAGTCGCGCTGGGCGCACCAGCCGGCGAACCGCGTGAACGCCTCGTCGAAGCCCTGCGCCTGGCGTGCTGACGCGGCCACCTTGTCGCCGTCGACGCCCACCGCGCCGTCGAGCACCATCGCGCGCACGTTGCGTGGATACATCTCCGCGTACAACGTGCCGATGCGCGTGCCGTAGGAGTAGCCGAGATAGGTGAGCTTCTTCTCCCCCAGCGCGGCGCGCAGCACGTCGATGTCCCGTGCGACGTCACGGGTGCCGACGTTGCGCAGCAGGTCGAGGCCGCTGCGTTCGGCGCACTTGTCGACGAAGTACTTGTTCTCCTGCTCGGTCTGGTTCGCGTTCTCGCCCTTGGCTCGCAGGCGTTGCGCGTCTCGTTCCGCGTCGGTCAGGCACTGCACGCGGGGCTGGCTCGACCCCACGCCACGCGGGTCGAAACCCACCACGTCGAACCGCTTGCCGACCGGGTTGTTCGGCTGCATGTTCGCGACGTGCGCCATGCCCGAACCACCCGGACCACCGGGGTTCACGACCAGAGAACCGACCCTCCGCTCCTTCTCAGCGGCGGGTCGGCGTAACAGTCCGACGGTGATCGTCCCCAGATCCGGCTTCTCGTAGTCGAGTGGCACCTGCAGCCGCGCGCACTGGATGCCCTCGCGCTCGTACAGGCCCTTGCTCTTCGCATCGGTCGCGTAGGGCTGGCACGCGCCCCACGACAACACCTGCGAGTAGAAGCGCTCGATGCCCTTGCGCGCGGCGACGGGAGAGCCGTCGATGCGCGCGTAGGACGTGGAGGTACCGAGCAGAACGATCAAGGCGAACAAGGCCGCAGTGACTCGGGATCGCCTCTTCGTCATTAGGCGCACCGGGTTCCGTCGGCGGGCAATGTCTGGTCTATCAGGTACTTCACCCCGATGGTGTCCACGCACTCACGGCCCTGCAGGAAGACCGTGTGCTGCTCGCCCTCGAAGGTGAGCAGGCGCGAGTTGAGCGATTTGGCCAGGTTCACGCCCGCGTCGTAGGGCGTGGCCGGGTCACCGGTCGTGGAGATGACCAGCAGCGGCGGGATGCCGTCGGCCTTGGGCACGCCGGTGCGGCCGGTGACCGGGACGGGCCAGAACGCGCACGGGTCGAGTGCCGCGCCCGGTGGGTTTCCGTCGTCGAGGAACGGTGCCGCGGCCTTGTACTGCTTCGCGACCTCCAGCATCGCGTTCTTGTCTGTCACGCGTGCGTCGTCAACGCAGTGCACGGCGTTGAACGCGTCCGTGATCGTCGAGTAGTTGCCCTGATCGTCGCGGTCGAGGTACAGGTCGGCGAGCCGCAGCAGCATCGTGCCCTTGCCGGCCTTGAGCTCCTCGAGCCCCTGCTGCAGCAGGGGCCACAGCTGCTCGGAGTAGAGCGCCTGGAGCGTGGCGGTGAGCGCGTCGTTGTACGACAGCTTGCGGTTGCCGACGGCGACCGGTTTCTCGATCAGCGGCAGCGTGAGCTGGCGAAAGCTCGCGTTGGCGTCGCCGTCGAGCGGGCACTTGCCCTTGTCGCGGCAGAACTTCACGAACTCGTCGAACGACCGCTGGAAGCCCCTGGCCTGGGCGACCGTCGATTGCCCCTGGTCCTGGGCCGGATCGACGGCGCCGTCGAGGATCAGTGCACGCACGTTCTGGGGGAAGGTCTCGGCGTACTCAGTACCTATGCGGGTGCCGTACGAGTAGCCGACATAGCTCAGCTTCGCGTCGCCGAGCGCAGAGCGAAGGACATCCATGTCCTTAACTACGTCCCGCGTGCCCATGTTGGCGAGCATTGACGCCCCGAATTTTGTTCCGGCGGCACACTTCTCGGCATACGCCTTGTTCTCTTGCTCCGTTTGGGTGATTCCGGCCGCGCTGGTGTCCAGATCGAGGTCCAAACGGTCGGCATCGCGCTCCGGTCCGGTGAGGCATTGGACGACGGGAAGGCTCGCGCCGATGCCCCGCGGGTCGAACCCGATGAGGTCGAAGCGCGCGGCGAGGTCGGTCTTGCGGTAGTCCGCCACCAAGCCCGCGGCCGTCGCCATCCCGGACGCGCCGGGGCCGCCGGGGTTGATCAGCAGCGAGCCGATCTTCTGGCCGGTCGCCTTCCAGCGCAGGACGCCGATGGTGATCGTGTCACCGTCCGGTTTGGTGTAGTCGAGCGGAACCTCGAGCCGGGTGCACTCGACGTCGCGCTTGCTCCCGAACGCCTCCCGGCTCGTGCCGGTCGTGGCGTACGCCGCGCAGTTCTCCCAGGCGAGCCGCTGGCCGTAGAACTTCTCCAGACCTGCGGGGACTGTCCCGGCTGGACCGGGTTTCTCGAAACTCACGCCCGGTTTGGCCGCCCCCTCGATCAGCGTCGTGCACGAGGCGAGAAGCGGAATGACGAGCAACACGCTCAAGAGACGGACCACAGCCCGATGGTATGGGAGATGATGAGGGCATGCCGCAGCTTCGCATCGCGCTCGCCCAGGTCAACGCCACTGTTGGCGACCTTTCCGGCAACGCGTCGTTGGTCGTGGACTGGACGCGCAAAGCCCGTGAAGGCGGCGCGCACCTCGTGGTGTTCCCCGAGATGGTGCTGACCGGCTACCCGGTCGAGGACCTGGCCATCCGCACGTCCTTCGCGCGCGCTTCGGCCTCCGCGCTGGAGCGGCTGGCGTCGACGTTGGACGAGTCCGGGCTGGGCGACGTCGCGGCGTTCGTCGGGTACCTGGAGCACGATTCCGTCGGCCCGCGCAACGCGGTCGCCGTGCTGCACGGCGGGCGTGTCGTGGCGCGGCAGTGCAAGCACCACCTGCCGAACTACGGCGTGTTCGACGAGCGGCGGTACTTCAAGCCGGGCTCGTCCCTGGACATCGTGCGGATCAACGGCCTCGAGGTCGGCATGGCGATCTGCGAGGACCTGTGGCAGGACGGCGGCCCGACCAGCGCGCTGGGTGACGCCGGCGTCGACCTGGTGGTCTCCCCGAACGCCTCGCCGTACGAGCGCAACAAGGACGACCAGCGGCTGCCGCTCGTGGCCCGCCGCGCCGCCGAGGCCGGTGCGCCGCTCGTCTACTGCAACCTGGTCGGCGGCCAGGACGAGCTCGTGTTCGACGGTGACTCCCTCGTCGTCTCCGCCGACGGTCAGCTGATCGGCCGCGGGCCTCAGTTCGTCGAGCACCTCATGTTCGTGGACTTCGACCGGCCCGGTGGCGGCGACTACGAGCAGGGCCAGGTCGGCGACTTCTACGTGCGCCGCGTCTTCGTGTCCGACGCCGTCCCGGCCTACGAGCCGTTGCCCGCGCCGCGGGTGTTCGAGCCGTTGTCCGACGAGGCAGAGGTGTGGCACGCGCTGGTCACGGGTCTGCGTGACTACGTGCACAAGAACGGCTTCCGGTCCGTTGTGCTCGGTCTGTCCGGCGGCATCGACTCGGCCGTGGTGGCCGCACTGGCCGTGGACGCGCTGGGTGCCGACTCGGTCCACGGCGTCTCGATGCCGTCGTCGTACTCGTCGGAACACTCCCGTTCGGACGCCTCCGACATGGCAGCGCGGACCGGGCTGCACTTCACCACCGAGCCGATCGGCGACATGGTGTCCGTGTACGTCGAACAGCTGAAGCTGACCGGTCTGGCCGAGGAGAACATCCAGGCCAGGTGCCGCGGCATGCTGCTGATGGCGTTGTCGAACCAGCACGGGCATCTGGTGCTCGCGACGGGCAACAAGTCCGAGCTCGCGGTCGGCTACTCGACCATCTACGGCGACGCGGTCGGCGGCTACGCCCCGATCAAGGACGTGCTGAAGACGCTGGTCTGGGACCTGGCCACGTGGCGCAACGCCGAGGCCGAGAAGCGCGGCGAGGTGCCGCCCATCCCGGAGAACTCGATCTCCAAGCCGCCGTCGGCCGAACTGCGGCCCGGTCAGGTCGACAGCGACTCGCTGCCCGACTACGAGCTGCTCGACGACCTGCTGGACGACTACGTCGAGGGCGACCGCGGGTACGACGACCTGCTTTCGGCCGGGTTCACGCCGGAGCTGGTGGACCGGGTGCTGCGGATGGTCGACAAGGCCGAGTACAAGCGGCGCCAGTACCCGCCGGGCACGAAGATCTCGAACAAGGCGTTCGGGCGGGACCGGCGGCTGCCGATCACGAACGGGTGGCGCGAGGGCTGACCCCCGCGCCCGTCCCGTCAGCACAAGGCCCGGTCCTGGGCGTCGTTCAGGCGTTGCAGTGCAGCGGCCGGATCGGTGAGCGCGCCCGGCAACGCGGTCTGCGCGACCGCCGCCGCACGTCCCGTGTCAGTGGCACCGGCCAGCGTGCCGTAGCCGTGGATGCCACCGCTGTGACCCCACACCACGCCGCCGCAGGTCAGGTCGGTGCGCATCAGGCCGAGGCCGTAGCTCGTGCCGGGCCTGCCGGTGTCCACGGTGGTGCGCATCTGGGCCAGTTGGGCCGATGGCAACAGGTCCCCCGCCAGCAGCCCGCGGTAGAACGCCGCGAGATCGGACGGCGTCGAGACGAGCTGGCCCGCGGCCCACGCCCACGACGGGTCCATCACGGTCACATCGATCACCGGTGACTTGGGGTCGTTCTCGTCGGCACGGTGCACGCCTCGCGCGTACGGGTGCCGCAGACCTTCTTCGCCCTCGTTCGGCCAGTACGTGTCGCGCAGCCCGAGCTTGCGGATCACGCGGTCGTTGATCTGCTCCTGCACCGGACGGCCGGTCACCTTCTGCACGAGCAGGCCGAGCACCACGTAGTTCGTGTTGGTGTACTGGAACTTCGCGCCCGGCGGGAACTGGGCGGGGTGGGCCAGCGCGACGTCCAGCACGTCGTGCGGGCTCAGGAAGCGGTGGCGGATCTCGTCGGGGCTTTCGAGGCCGATCTTGTCGGTGTACTCGGGCAGGCCGCTGGTGTGCTGCAGCAACTGCCGCACGGTGACGCCGCCGAAGCGCGGCTCCACCTGGCCGTCCAGGTCGATCTTGCCCTCGGCCACCAGCTGCAGCACGACCACGGAGAGGAACGCCTTGGTGTTGCTGCCGATGCGGACGTGCGCGTTCGTTGGCGTGCGTCCGGCCTGATAGGAGCGATCCACGCCGTTGCGCCGCACGGACATCAACGCCGCCGGCGCGTGTCCTTCTTCGACGATCCGGTGCACGGCCTGTCGGACGGTGTCCGTCGGTGCCGGCGCTCCTGAAACGCCGACCGCCAACGCCAGAACTGCCGCAGTCAGGTTCATCTCTCCCCCTCGTGGATGGACTGGACACGACAGTGCCTGGGAGGAGAGGGGCGGCGCGGTGACGTGAGCTGCCCGAACGGGAGTGGAGCCTGCTCTACCGCGCGCACTCCCGCCCGGCCGCTAGGTTGCCGGTCATGAGACGGATCTGGGCGGCGCTGGCGTACCTGGCGACCGGGCTGCTGACGGCGATGGTGTCGTGGCTCGCGCTCGGCATCCTGCTGCTGACGGCGATCGTGCTGGTGTTGCTGCCCTTCGTCGCGCCGGTGGTCCGGCGACTGATCGACCTCGACCGGCTGCGCGTCGCGCGGTTCACCGGTGTGGCCGTCCCAGCACCCGATCAGCGGATCGGGTGGCGCGACGTGCGCTGGCTGCTGGCGCATGCCGTCTACGGCGTGATTTTCGGTGCATCGGCGGTGGGTGTGGCCGGTGCGCTCGTCCAGCAGGCGGTCGTGCCACTCGTGTGGTGGGCGGTGCCGGGTGGGATGCCGAACTCTTTCGGGCTGTACGTCGACTCGTGGCCGAAGGCGCTGCTCAGCGGGCCGATCAGTGTGGTGCTGGTACTGCTGCTCACGCAGCTGCCGCGCCTTGCCAGGACGGATGCTCGCTGGTCCCGATCCCTGCTGGATCCCCCGCTCGAGCAACGCGTGGCGGAACTGACCGCGACCCGTGCCGCCGCGTTGCAGGCGCACGGCGCCGAGTTGCGGCGCATCGAACGCAACCTGCACGACGGCACGCAGAACAAGCTGGTCGGTGTGGTCATGATGCTGGGCATCGCGGAACGGACCCTGCGCCAGAACCCGGAGAGCGCGCTGCAGGCGGTGCTCAGAGCGCAGGACGCGGCGGGCGATGCGTTGGAGGAACTGCGCAACGTCGTCCGCAGCATTCATCCGCCGGTGCTGGAGGACCTGGGTCTGGACGGCGCGATCCAGGCGCTCGCGGCGCGGTGCCCGGTGCCGTGCGTGCTGCAGGCCGACCACCTCGGACGGTTGCCGGCCGCGGTGGAGGCGGCCGCGTACTTCGCGGTGGCCGAGGCGCTCACGAACGTGGCCAAGCACAGCGGCGCCAGGCACGCCTCGGTCACCCTCGAAACAGATGACCACCGGCTGACCGTCGTGATCCACGACGACGGCAAGGGCGGCGCCGACGAGAAGGCGGGAACAGGGTTGAACGGCATTCGCGGCAGGGTGGCGGCGCTCGACGGCACCGCGACGGTGACGAGTCCCGAGGGCGGCCCGACCGTGCTCACCGTCGTGCTGCCGATGGGGAAGTGACCATGCGCATCGTGATCGCCGAGGACGACGCGTTGCTCCGCGAGGGGCTGACGTTGTTGCTGCGCAACGAAGGCCTGGAGGTGGCAGCGGCCGCCGACAACCCGGACGACTTCCTCGACGCCGTCGTCGAGCACCAGCCGGACATCGCGGTGGTCGACGTGCGGATGCCGCCGACGTTCACCGACGAGGGCCTCCGTGCCGCGGTGGAAGCGCGGCGGAGGCACCCGAAACTGGCTGTGCTGGTGCTGTCGGCGTGGGTCGAGCAGAGCTACGCGCACGAACTGCTCGCCGGCACCGGTGGTGGTGTCGGCTACCTGCTCAAGGAACGCGTCGGCAAGGTCGCGGACTTCCTCGACTCACTGCACCGGGTGGCTGCGGGTGGCACGGCTTTGGACCCCGAGGTCGTGTCGCAGTTGTTGGTGCGGCGCAAGGCTGATGACGCGCTCAGTGTGTTGTCGCCCCGTGAACGTGAGGTGCTCGGGCTGATGGCGGAGGGGCTTTCCAACGCCGCCATCGGTGAACGGCTCGTTGTCAGTGCTGGGGCTGTGCACAAGCACGTGGGCAACGTTTTTCTCAAGCTTGGGCTGAACACGGAGGATGGTGCTGGGGATCGGCGGGTTCAGGCCGTGCTGGCTTATCTGGATCATTGAGGCCGGACGAACGGGAACAGCACGGTCTGCCGGATCGACGTACCGGTCAGCATCATCAGCAACCGGTCCACGCCCATACCGAGCCCGCCCGTCGGCGGCATGCCGTGCTCCAGCGCCCGCAGGAAGTCCTCGTCCAGCTCCATCGCCTCGACGTCACCGGACGCGGCCTTCAGCGACTGCGCCTCCAGCCGCCGGCGCTGCTCCAGCGGATCGGTCAGCTCCGAGTACGCGGTGCCGATCTCCGCGCCGAACGCGACGAGGTCCCACCGCTCGGCCAGCCGCGGATCGACGCGGTGCTGGCGGGTCAGCGGCGACACCGACGTCGGGAAGTCGATGTAGAAGGTCGGCCCGACCGTGACCGGCTCGACGAACGAGTCGTAGGCCTCCTGCACCAGCTGGCCGTGGTCCCAGTCGTCGTTGACCTCCACGTTCCGCGCCGCCAGGAGTGAGCGCAGCTCCGAGACAGACGATGAAGGCGTGACGACGGCGTCCAGAGCTGTGGAAACCGCCGTGTAGACCGGAATCACCGGCCAGTCACCGGAGAGGTCGAACTCGCCGTCCGGCCGTTGGGCGATCTCCGCACCGAACGCCTCGCGCGCGGCGTGCTGGATCAGCGAGCGCACCAGGTCGAGCATGATGCGGTAGTCCGCATAGGACTGGTAGGCCTCCAGCATCGTGAACTCGGGGTTGTGCGTGGCGTCCGCGCCCTCGTTGCGGAAGTTGCGGTTCAGCTCGAACACCCGGTCCACGCCCGCGACGCACAGCCGCTTCAGGTACAGCTCCGGCGCGATCCGCAGGTACATCCGCGTGTCGTAGGCGTTGATGTGGGTCACGAACGGCCGGGCGTTCGCGCCGCCGTGCACCGTCTGCAGCATCGGCGTCTCTACTTCGAGGTACGACCGTGAATGCAGGAACTCGCGCACGCTGCGGATCACGTCGCTGCGCAGCTTCAGCAACGCCGCCGAGTCCTGGTTCACCACCAGGTCCAGGTAGCGCTGCCGGACCCGCGCCTCCGGGTCGGTGAAGCCCTTCCGCTTGTCCGGCAACGGGTGCAGGCACTTCGCGGTCATCACCCACGAGTCGACGAGCACGGAGATCTCGCCGTGGTCGGACTTGATCACCTGCCCGGTCACGCCGACGTGGTCACCCAGGTCCACGTCCGACTTCCACGACGTCAGCGCGTCCCCGAGCGTCTCGGCGGACAGCATCAGCTGGATCTCCCCGCCGAAGTCCCGCAGGCGCGCGAAGCACAGCTTGCCCATCTCGCGCAGTGCCACCACGCGTCCGGTGACCGACACGTCCTCGCCGAAGCGTTCCCGTGCCCCGGCGAGGAGATCCGAGCGGGCGAAGCCCACGGGGTAGGGGTCGACACCTTGGGAGACAAGCCGTTCGACCTTCGCGATCCGCACCCGGACCTGCTCGGGCCGCCGCACGGACTTGGGCTCGACGCGGATCGCGTCGATCTCGGCGACCTTCACCGCGAACTCGGAGCTCACGTCCGTCTTCTGCAGCGCCCGCTTGCGCAACGACCGCAGCGACGGCACGAAGCCTTCCGCGACACCGGCGGCGATGCTGACCCGCGGCAACGACCGGGACCGCTGGTAGCAGAGGAACCGCGGCTCCCAGTCCGGCAGGTACTTGGCGTTCGACCGGTACAGCGACTCGAGCTGGAAGAACCGCGACGCCAGCGACAGCACCCGCCGCCACGCCCGCAGCACCGGACCGGCGCCGATCTTCTCGCCCTCCTCGAACACCGCGCGGAACATCGCGAAGTTCAACGAGATCCGCTGCACGCCGAGGTGCCCGGCGGCGGCCGCGAGCTGGGCGACCATGTACTCGTTCAGGCCGTTCTCCGCCGCCCGGTCACGCCGCATCAGGTCCAGCGACACGCCACGACGGCCCCACGGCACGAACGACAGCAAGCCGCGCAACGCACCGGATTCGTCGTAGGCCTCGACCATCACGCACCGGCCGTCGCTCGGATCTCCCAGGCGCCCCAGCGCCATCGAGAACCCGCGCTCGGTCTCGGCACCGCGCCACGCCTGCGCGCGGTCCAGGATGGACGACATCTCGTCCGGCGCGATCTCGCTGTGGCGGCGCACCCGCGTCGTGTACCCGGCGCGTTCGACCCGGGACACCGCCTGGCGCAGCCCGCGCCGTTCCGGACCGGCGAGGTTGAACTCGCGCACGTCCAGGATCGCCTCGTCGCCGATCTCCAGCGCCTTCAGCCCGGCGTCGGCGTAGACCTGCGCGCCGCGTTCGGACGCGCCGAGCACGCCCGGCATCCAGCCGTACGTGCGGGCCTCGGACAGCCAGGCCAGCACGGCCTCCGGCCAGGCCTCCTCGTCACCGATCGGGTCGGCCGAGGCCAGCGTCACCCCGCCGATCACCCGGTAGGTCAGCGCGGCCCTGCCGGACGCCGCGAACACCACGCTCTTGTCGCGCCGGGTCGCGAAGTAGCCCAGCGAGTCCGGTTCCCCGTCGGCGGCCAGCAACCGGCGGGTGTCGAGCTCCTGCTCCGGCGTGATCATGCTCTGGGTGCGGACACCGCGGAAGAACACGTACAGGCTGCGGATCGCGACCAGGGTGCCGCCGAGTCCCAGCAGGACGCTCAGCCACTGCGGGCCTTCGGGGATGTCGAGCCGGCCCAGCCGGACGACCTCACCCGTGGCCTGGTTCGCCGCCCACGCGAGCTTGTCGAGCTGTTCGCGCAACGCGCCGGGGAACACCTCTGTGAGGCCCCACCCGGCCAGCACCAGCGCGATCATGCCCACCACGAACGACGCAAACGCTTGCCGCCACGCGCCGCGGGCAAGCCTGGCGGGGAATGCCGAGCGCACCACCCACAGCAGCACCACGAACAGGACCGAGGTCGCGAACCCGATGCCGAGGAACACCCAGTCCGGTTCGCCGCCGGCGTCCGGGACTTCTTCAGGTGCGACGGCCAGGATGACCATGATGAAGCCGACCAGCAGCAGGCCGACGACCTGGAACAGCAGCAGCGCCCACAGCGCCGCCCGCTTGTGCCTGCGCAGGGCCGCACCCAGTACGAAGAACACCATGGCGATGAAGAGGTTGCCGTCGATGGGCAGGCCGAAGAAGTACCCGACCGCGTCCGCGGCGTGGGTGAACCAGCTGTCCTCCGGCAGGACCAGTCTGAGCAGCGACAGCACCCCGGCCAGCTGCACGACCGTCGCGATCGCGCCTGCGGTCTTCCACTTCCACGCCGGTGCCACATCAACTCCCGAGGTCAGCCGATGACGGCCATGATCCCCTCAACGGCCGGACGGGTGCATGTCGCCTCCTCCGGGAGGCCTGACCTGCCCGTTGTCGTGCTCAGCTCGGGCCTCGGCGGCGCCTGGTTCGACTGGGACCGGACCGTGCGGCTGCTGGAACCACTCGCCAGGGTGATCGTGTTCGACCGGCCGGGCCTCGGCCTGAGCGGTGCGGCGCGGCGCGGGCCGTCGCTGGCGCGCGAGGTGGCGGTGCTGGACGCGGTGATGCGCGGGATCCCGAAGGCCGTCCTGGTCGGGCACTCGATGGCGTCGATGCACGTCGAGGCCTACGCGCGGTTGCGGCCGCACCGGGTCCACGGGCTCGTGCTGCTCGACCCGGACACCGAGGCGCCGGGCTCCGGAGCGCCGTTCGACGTGTCGGCGGTGATCGCGCAGGGGCTGCGGGCGTTCGGCAGCCGGTGGCTCGGGGCGCGGATCACCCGGCGGTACGGGCACTGGCTGCGCAACGTGCTGACCGCGGCGTCCACGCTGGGGGTGACCGATCCGGCTCCCACCGACCTCGTGCAGATGGTCTACCGGCGGCCCGGGGTGGGTCGTGCGGTGCTCGCCGAGCTCGCGTCCTACCCCGGTCAGGTGGCGACGCTGGAGCGGTTGCGCAAGCGCCGGGAGCTCCCGGAAGTGCCGTTTCTCGTGCTCACGGCCGGGCGGAAGATCTGGCCAGAACACCAGTCGTTGGCCGCCCTCGTCCCGTGGGGGCGCAACGTGCCTGTGCCCGGTAGCCGGCACATGATCCAGATGGACCGGCCGGACGCCGTGGTGATGGCGGTGCGGGACGTGCTCAGGGCTCGACGCGGCTCTTGAGCAGGCAGAACTCGTGGCCTTCCGGGTCGGCGAGCAGGTACCAGCTCACGTCGGTCTGGCCCATGTCGACGTGCGTCGCCCCCAGCGCCAGCAGCCGCTCCAGCTCGGCCTCCTGGTCGCGGTCGGTCGCGTTCACGTCGATGTGCAGCCGGAGTTTCTGCAGCTTGACGTCGGTGGTCTGGGAGAGCAGCAGCGTCATGCGGCGGTCTTCCGGTCCGATCTCCACCCAGTCGTCGCCGCGGTCGAGCACCTCGTAGCCGAGCACCTCGCTCCAGAAGACGGCGAGACGTTCCGGATCGGTGCAGTCGAGTACCAACTCGGTGATGCGGCAGGCCATGAGTTGTGAGGCTAACCGCATCTCGTGCGCAACTCACCGGATTGGTGTCAGGCTTGTTGCCGGCAACCGTGCACAAGCGCCCGGGGACCCACGGAGGTGGGCCTCGAGGAAAGGAACGGTCGACGATGACCAATGCCGAAGTTTCCGCACCGTACGGCTCTGGAGCCGGCCAGAAGGCCCCCACCAAGAGGGTGCGAGTTCATCACCTGCGTGACATGAAGGAGCGCGGCGAGCCGTGGCCCATGCTCACCGCCTACGACACGTTCACCGCCTCGATCTTCGACGAGGCCGGAATCCCCGTCCTGCTGGTGGGCGACTCCGCGTCGAACACCGTCTACGGGCACGACACCTCGCTGCCGGTCACGGTGGACGAACTGGTGCCGCTGGTACGCGCGGTGACGCGCTCGGTCAAGCGTTCTCTCGTGGTCGCTGACCTGCCGTTCGGCTCCTACCAGGTGTCGGTCGAGCAGGCCGTCGCGACGGCCATCCGGTTCATGAAGGAAGGCCAGGCGCACGCGGTCAAGCTGGAGGGTGGCGCCTACTTCGCGCCGCACATCCGCGCGATCACGGCCGCGGGCATCCCGGTCATGGCGCACATCGGCTTCACCCCGCAGTCCGAGCACCAGCTCGGCGGCTACCGCGTGCAGGGTCGCCACGAGAACCACGACGTGGTGGTCCAGGACGCGCTGGCGGTGCAGGAGGCGGGCGCGTTCGCGGTCGTGCTGGAGATGGTGACCGCCGAGGTCGCCAAGCAGATCACGCACGACCTGGCCATCCCGACCGTCGGCATCGGTGCCGGTCCGGACACCGACGCCCAGGTGCTGGTGTGGCAGGACATGATGGGCCTGAACCGCGGCAAGGCGCCTCGGTTCGTCAAGCGCTACGCGGACATCGGCAACATTATGCTGGGCGCGGCCTCCGAGTTCGCCAACGAGGTGCGCGGGCACCAGTTCCCCGGTCCCGAGCACACCTTCCACTGATGCCATGAGGGTGACCTTCATGGACCTGAGGTCCATGAAGGTCACCCTCATGGCCGATCAGCGGGTCCAGACCTCCGGGTCTGGGCCCGCCGGCACGATCCCGGTCGGATTGATCTGGTGGTGCGTCACGTAGTAGTGGCGCTTGATGTGGTCCCAGTTCACCGTGTCCCCGAACTGGGCGTAGAGGCGCTTCGCGTACGCCCACAGGTTCGGCATCTCGGTCAGCTTGTTCCGGTTGCACTTGAAGTGGTTGTGGTAGACCGCGTCGAACCGCACGAGCGTGGTCCACAACCTGATGTCGGCCTCGGTCAGCTGCTCCCCGACCAGGTAGTCCCGGTTGGCGAGGTGGTCCTCGATGCGGTCGAGCTCCTCGAAGAGACGGGTGTACGCCTCCTCGTAGGCCTCCTGGGACGTCGCGAAACCGGCCTTGTAGACGCCGTTGTTGACGTTGTGGAAGATCGGCTCGATCCAGGCGTCGATCTCTTCGCGCAGGTGGGGCGGGTAGAGGGTGCTCTCCGGGCGCCAGCGCAGGCTGAAGTCCAGCGTGATCTGCGGGTAGTCGTTGGTGACGACCTTCCCGGTGGTGGTGTCGATCAGCGCCGGGACGGTGACGCGGCCGTCGTAGCCGGGGTCGGCGTTGTCGTAGGCCTCTTCGAGGAAGTCGATGCCGAGAACCGGATCGGTCTGGTCGAACCGCCAGCCCCTGTCGTCGCGGATCGGGTCGACGACCGCGAGCGAGATGGCGTCTTCGAGGCCCAGGAGCTTGCGGACGATGACCGCGCGGTGCGCCCACGGGCAGGCGAGGCTGACGACCAGCCGGTAGCGGCCCGGTTCGGGCTCGGGCCGTGCGGTGAAGCGGTTGGGCTGCCGGACGAACGCCCCTGTTGCCGAGGTCTCCTTCGTGAACTGCGCCATGTGATCGACGATAGGCCTATGTACCCGGAGATCGAGCCCCACGCGTCAGGCCACCTGGACACCGGCGACGGCAATCTCGTGTACTGGGAGGAGTGCGGCAACCCGGCCGGCAAGCCCGTCGTGTTCCTGCACGGCGGCCCCGGTGGCGGCTGCTCACCGTCCCATCGCCGGTTGTTCGACCCGTCCGCCTACCGGATCGTCCTGTTCGACCAGCGCGGCTGCGGGCGCTCGTTGCCGCACGCTTCGTCCACGCCCGACCTTTCGCTGAACACGACCTGGCACCTGGTCGCCGACATGGAACGACTGCGGGAGTCGCTGGGCATCTCGCGGTGGCAGGTGTTCGGCGGCTCGTGGGGGTCGACGCTGGCGCTGGCGTACGCCGAGAAACACGTCGAGCGCGTCACGGAACTGGTGCTGCGCGGGATCTTCACGCTGCGTTCGTCCGAAGTGGACTGGTACTACCGCGGCGGGGCGGCGAACCTCTTCCCCGATCTGTGGGAGAAGTTCATGGCGCCGCTGGAGGGTCTCGACGGCGACCCGGTCGAGCTGTACGCGAAGCTGCTGGCCTCACCCGATCCCGAGGTGCACGGACCGGCGGCGGTCGCGTGGAGCACCTGGGAGGGCGCGACGGTGACGTTGCTGCCGCAGCCGGAGCTGGTGGAGCAGTTCGCGGAGACGTCGTACGCGCTGGCGTTCGCGCGGATCGAAAACCACTACTTCGCGAACGACGGCTGGCTGGAGGAAGGTCAGCTGATCCGGGACGCGGGCCTGTTGAAGGACGTTCCCGGCGTGATCGTGCAGGGGCGCTACGACGTCGCGACGCCCGCGGTGTCGGCGTGGGATCTGCACAAGGCCTGGCCCTCGGCGGAGCTCGTGCTGGTGCCGGATGCCGGGCACGCCTATGACGAGCCCGGCATTCTGAAGGCACTGCTGGAGGCGACAGATCGGTTCCGGGACTAGCGGAGGCCGTTCCAGCGCTGGCTCGACGACGTGCATGCGGCCACCGTGACCTGCGCGGTCAGGCACTTGCCGGTGCCGATGTTGCGGAACTGGAAGGGCCCCGGGGTGTTCGGCAGACGGCGCCAGCGCTGGGCCGCGCCGGTGGTGCAGGCCTGGCCGCGCACCTGGCCGGTGCTGGTGGCGGTCAGGCACTTGCGGGTGGCGATGTTGTGCGGCTGGTCGGCGTCGCTGACCGGGACGATCCAGCGCTGCTCGTTCGAGGTCTCGTTGCAGGGCTTGAGAACGACGTCGGTACCGATGTCGGCCAGGCAGCGGTTGCTGCCGGCGAGCTGGTAGACGACGACCGGTTCGGCGCTGGCCGGGACGGCGGTGAGCGCGGTGACGGCGGCGGCGGTCGCGAAGATCGCGGCGAGTTTCCCCATGGCGCTGACCCTGGCAGTACGGACGGCTCGGCGGATCAGCCGAAAGTCGTCAACTCTGGCCGTAGTCGAAGGCTCGTTCGAGGCTTTCGCGCGCCTCGACCAGCGAGGGGCCGTACCAGGTCAGGTGCCTGCCGTTGACCAGCACGTACGGCAGGCCGGGGAAGCTCTCCGGGCCGTCCTCGTGCGTGAACACGTACGGCTCGTCGGGCAGGACGACCAGGTCGGGGCGCCGGTCGTTCAGCTCGTCGAGCGTGGGGCGCGGGTAGCGCTCCTCGTGGTTCGCGTAGACGTTCTCGACGCCGAGCCGCCGCAGCACGTCCGTGGCGAACGTGTCGCGCCCGACGACGACCCACGGGCGGCGCCAGACCGGGATCAACGCGGTGAGCCTCGCCGGTTTCGTCTCGCGCCAGAGGTCTTCGGCGCGGGTGAGCCACTGTGGTTCGAGCTCCCAGGCCAGGCCGAAGAACCGCCGCAACGACTTGAGCGCCATCGGCACGGTGGCGGGCGCTTCGGTCACCCAGACCTGGATGCCGTTGGCGCGCAACCGGTCGACGTCCTCGGCGCGGTTCTCCTCGGAGTTCGCGATCACGAGGTCCGGAGCCAGCGCGAGGATCTTCTCGACGTCCGGGTACTTCGAGCCACCGACGCGCGGAACGTCCAAATCGGACGGATGCGTGCAGTAGTCCGTTGCCCCGGCGAGTGCTTCGGGCACCGAGACCGCGACGGCCTCGGTGATCGACGGCACCAGGCTGACCACGCGTTGCGGCCGGTCGAGTGCCACCGGCTCACCGAGGTCGTCGACGGGGAGCATCAGACTCCCGTGATCTTCAGGCCGGCGTGGGTCTTGTAGCGGCGGTTGATCGCGATGAGGTTCGCGGTGAACGCCTCGACCTGGTGGGCGTTGCGCAACCGCCCGCCGTAGACGCCGCGGAAACCGGGGACCAGCTCGGCCAGCTCGCGCACGGTGTCGGTGGCCTCGCGGTCGTCACCGAGGACCAGCACGTCCATGTCCACTTCGGACACCGAGAGGTCGGCCAGCAGCACGGCGGACACGTGGTGGAACGCGGCGGTGACCTTGGACTCGGGCAGGAGCACCTCGGCCTGCTGAGCCGCACTGCCCTCGGTCACCGGCAGCGCGAACGGCCCCTGCTTGTCGAAGCCGAGCGGGTTCACGCAGTCGATGACGATCTTGCCGGCGAGCTGGTCGCGCAGCGAGGCCAGCAAGTCGCCGTGACCGTCCCACGGAACCGCGACCAGCACGATGTCGGAGTCGGCCGCGCAGTCGGCGTTGTCCGTGCCCCGCACGTCGCCGCCCGCGACCTCGACGATCTCCTTGGCCGCGAGTTCGGCCCGCTCGGCGCTGCGGGAACCGATGATCACCTTGAGGCCCGCCTTGGCCCAGCGGATCGCGAGGCCCTTGCCCTGGGCTCCGGTGCCGCCAAGGACGCCGACGGTGAGGTCACGAATCTCAGTCACCCGTGCATCTTCACACGGGTGCCCGAGTGCGGGCTGCCCAACGTGAGCTTGCGCTCCTCAGGCCCGCTCGAACCGGACTTTCCGCTCCACCGGGTCCGCCTCGGCCAGCCGCACCCGCACCGTCTCACCCTCCGGCAACCGCTTCCCGGAACACTTGGCCAGCACCGGCGGCGAGGACACGAACACCTCAGCCTCGTTGTCACCCGACCGCAGCACGACGGCATCGAACTCCTGCCCCACCCGCCCGGCCAGCACCCAGGCCTCGACCTGGTCCAGCGTCGCCCGCTCGACCTTCGAGGACAGCGAGTCCGACGAACCCATCAGCGACGGCAGCAGCGGCAACGCCTCCGCGAGCCACGCAGGCAACGCCGAACCCGCGGTGACGGCCAGGCAGACCTCGGTGGCGAACCGGTCCACGAGCCGCCGCAGAGGCGCCGTGACGTGCGTGTACGGCGCCGCGACACCGGCGTGCGTCGTGACCTCGGGAACCGAGCCGTTGAAAGCCGAGTACCCCGCACCGCGCAACAACCGCGTGGCGTCGGTGAACAGCGCCAACGCCTCCGGCCGGGAAGCGTCGAGTCCGGCCAGGAAGGCGCCCGGCGAGACACCGTCGGGCCACGGCACTCGCAACGCCGCAGCGGACTTGCGCAACGCGACAACAGCATCGGGGTCCGGATCAGGCAGCGTGCGCAGGATGCCTACGCGGGCCTCCAGCATGATCGACGCGGCCGCCATGCCGGTCATCAGCGAGATCTCGGCGTTCCACGAGTCGACCTCGGCGCGCGGCCGGGTGACGAGCTTCCAGCCCTCCCCGTTCGACTCGATCTCCTGCTCGGGCAGCTGCAGTTCGATCGCACCGCGCTCACGGGCCAGCTTCCGGCGCAGCTGCCCGAACTCGGCGAGCGCCGCGACGGACGGGTGCGGATTGCCCGCGTCGAACGTCTTCTGCACCGACGCGTAGTCGAACTGGGCCCTCGACTTCACCAACGCCCGCCGCACCTCGACGGCGGTCGGCACACCTTCACTCGAACAAGTGAACGTCCAGAGCACCGCCGGTCGCACGACACCGGGCAGCAACGACGCCGCGCCTTCGGAGAGCACGGTCGGGTGCAACGGAACGTTGCCGTCGGGCAGGTAGAGGGTCTGGCCGCGGCGGCGCACCTCGGTGTCCAGCGCACCGCCCGGCGTCACGAACGTGCCGAGGTCGGCGATCGCGTAGTGGACGACGAACCCGGACGCGGTCTTCTCCAGGCACATCGCCTGGTCGAGGTCCTTCGCGCCCGGCGGATCGATCGTCACGAGCGGGATCGACGTGAGGTCCGGGCGGTCTCCCCCACCAGAACGGGAAACCGCCTCTTCAGCCTCAGCGAGAGCGACCGGAGGAAACGACGACGGCAGCGAGAACTCGGTGCGGATGCCGTCGAAGTCCACTTCGGCACGGCCTGTGCGGATCACCAGTGAAGCCACCCGCACAGACTAAAGACCGAGCGCGTCAGTCCTCGTCGTCGCCGCGCCACTTCTTGTCGGACTCGTCAGCGGCCTTGGTGCGTTCGCGGGCGATCTCCAGCGCACGAGCCGCGGTGGCCTCGTCCGGGTAGGGGCCCATGCGGTCGGGGCCCTTGCAGCCCTTGCCCTGCTCCACCGTCTGGTGGGTCAGGCAGAAGAACCAACCGCTCTTGTCGCTCATACGCGTTCGCCTCCCAATGGCGCCGGGAATCCCCGCGGCGGCGTTGACTGGTTGGCGTTGGCATACTCCGACGGGATCGGGTCCAAACACGAGACCAGCACCGTGCGGTCCTCCGCGTTCTCGATCTTACGCCCGGAGCGGTCCCGGTAGACGAGCGATCCGTCGGAGTCGATCTCCATGATCGCGCCGACCTCGGCCAGCTGTTCCTCGTCGAGATCGGCGAGCTTCTCGTAGCGCGACGGCACCACCCGGTAGATCGGCCACTTCAGGTGCCCGTACGTCCGGTGGAAGTCCGCCAGCAGGTGCGTGAGGTGCTGCTGCCACGGCAGCGGCATCGCCTCGGCCAGAGCACGCGGGATCACCACGTAGTCCGACGAGACGCCCGGTGCACCGGCAGCCATGTAGTCACGCACCGGTGTGCTGGAAGCTGGTGGTCCGGAAGGCCTCGGGATGGGGTCGTGGTTGAACATGCAGCGCCTCCCCGCGATCTACACGCCCGGCCGGACGGCCAGCGGCATCAACTCGTGATAATTCCAGTTGATCTTGCTGATCTTCACGACATCACCCGTCTGGGGGGCGTGGATGTACTCGTCGTTGCCGAGGTACATGCCCACGTGGTGCACCGAACGGGGGTCTGCCGTGTTGTAAGCCCAGAAGAGCAGGTCGCCTGCCTGGGCGTCGCGCACCGGCAGGTGGGCGCCGCCCTTCTCGTACTGGTCGTTCGCCACGCGCGGGATCTTCACACCGGCCTCCGCGAACGCCTTCACCAGGATGCCCGAGCAGTCCCACGCGTCCGGGCCGTTGCCGCCCCACAGGTACGGCTCGCCCAGCTGTTGCCTGGTGAACTGGATGGCGACACCGGCCGCGTTCGACCCGAGCAGGAACTGGCCGGCACCGGCACCGCAGCCGGCCGGGTCGCTGATCTGCCCCAGCTCGCTCAGCAGGAACGCCGCCATGGACTCCCAGTTGTGGTAGCGGTCCGGGAAGGCCGACCGCTCCACCGCCTGCGCCGAGTCACCCGGCCGCCTGTTCTCCCAGTCCGGCACCTTCAGCAGCACGTCGTAGAACTTGTTGATCGCGTACGTCGGATCGGTCACCTGGGCCGGGGTGCCCCAGCCCATCGACGGGCGCATCTGGAAGATGCCGAGCGAGTCGCGGTCGCCGTAGTTCAGCGGGCGCAGGCCCGACTCGGTCATGCCCGCCTGGATCGCCACCTGCCACGCCAGCGGCGGCAGCTTGCGCTCCTGGCCGATGGAGATGATGCGCGCGACGATGTTGCGCTGTTCCTCGTTGAGCCGCGACGCGTCGTGCTGGCCCTTGGCGGCGCCGCCCGCGTCCCACGGCCCGATGGTCGCGTTGCAGCCCATCAGCTGGAAGTTGCCCTGCACCGCGGGGTTCGTGGAGTTGCTGACCACCTGTGTCACACCCGAGGTCGCCACCGCGATCACGACGACCGCGACGAGGGCCCCGATCAGCAGCATCAGGCGCATGGTTCACCCCACCTTGGTGTAACCGTTGACCAGCCACTTGTTGCTGGGCGACACCTTGATCAACGTGATCATGACCTTGCCGAGGTCCGTGCTCACCTCGAAGTCCGCCGACGACACGGTCGACCGCTTGGCCGTCACCGTGTCGAGCCGGTCCGGCACGTTCTTGGGGTCGATCGTCGCCATCTGCGCCAGGAACTCCTCCGTCGTGAAATCACGGAGTTGCGCGAGCCACTTGTTGACGTCGTTGTCCGGTGGTGGCTTGATCCACCTCTCCGCCCACAGCTCGGCGGTCAGCTGCGCGTCCGCCGCGGGGGGTGCGGCCGAGGCGCTGTTCGCGGGCGGCGGCTGCTTGGTCGGCAGCGAGGCGCCGCTGGACGGCAGCTGGCCGACCTGGTTCGGCTGCACCGACGTCGAAGTCCCGGCCGCGACGTTCGGACCGGCCGGCTTGCGGTCGAGCACCTTCGGGATGATCACGCCGAGCGCGACGACCAGCACCACGAAGATCACGATCGAGGCGACCAGGTGGCGAGGGGAACGCAGCGGCCATCCCCACAGCCTGCGGTAGACCGCGGCGCGGCCGCGGTTCGTACGGATCGGCACCTACGCCCCCTCTCAGTTGTCCCTGACTTCGAGACCGCGCGACGGTCGGTAGATCACGTGCACCTGACGTCCTGCCACCACTTCTGTCTCGGCCCTGCGAGGTTCCTGCACCGGGGCCGCGTAGCCGTTGGAGCGCGACGGCACGAGCACCGCGTCGTCGACCCGGTCCCACTGCCGGTCCGTGACCGTCGGGCTGTCGACCACGCGCGACCGGCCGACCGGCAACGCCGCCGGGCCCGATCCCGCGGGCAACGCCCCGGCACGCACGCCGTAGCCGTCGCCACCGCTGACGATCTGGCCCGGCTGGGAATCGCGGTCGAGCCGCTGCGCCGTCGCCATGACCGGGCTGGAGGCTTCCGGGCGGACCCGGCCGCGACCGCGCTGCGGCACCTGCTCGCCGTCGCCGTCACCCTCCCGCACGGACTCCCAGAACTCGTCCTGCGGCGACGGGCCGGTCTTCTTCTTGCCCATCATCTTCGACCAGATGCCGCCGCTCATCGGCAGGACGTTGCCCGCCGAACCGACCGACATCTCGACCATCTGCCACATGCGGCGCAACGGTTTGCCGATCACGAAGCACACCAGTGTCAGCATCAGGCCGAGCAAAGTACGTGTCAGCAACGAAAGCCCGGTCGCGTTGAAGATCGCCTGCAGCAGCAACGCGTGGACACCCGCGAGAACCGCGAGCACCAGCACGTTGAACACCGTCACGGCGACCGCACGCGCGACCTTGCGCAACAGGTCGTGGTGCAGCAGCGCGACGAGACCGATGAGCGGTCCGGCGAGCGTGAGGATGCGCAGCAGGAGCTGGGCCAGCAGCACCGCGGCCTTCGCGAACAACTGGAACAGCGAGAACGCGATGGACTGCAGCAGCGCCAGGAAACCCGCGCCGGTGCGGCTGCCGTCGGTGCCGTCGAAGTAGCCCTTCGCGGTACCGAGCTGCCCCTCCAGCGCGATCCACTCGGCCTTCTTCGCGCTCAACGCGGCCTGGTCGGCGTCCTTGTGCTCGGCGATCTCGGCCGTCGTCCACGCCTGCGCCTTGAGGATCCGCGGGCCGAACTCGGCGGCCTGCGGTGCCTCCGGCGTGCCGAACGCGCCGCGCAACCAACTCTGGTACACGACCGCGTCGTGCAGTTTCGTTGGCAGGACGTGCAGTGTGCCTTGTTCCTCTGGTGCCTCGATGAACCCCGCCTGGATCTCCGACGTCTTGGAGACCAGCGTGTTGTCGAGGAGGTTGTAGAACTGCGGCAAGGCCAATGTGGACGTTGCCAGCCACATGGCCGCCAGCGCCCAGAGCCCGCGTTTGGAGATCGTGGCGAAGTCGCCGGTCCAGATCTGGCGGAACATCAGGATCGCCAGGATCAGCGCCACCAGGCCGAACCAGCGCAGGTAGACGTTGTCGTAGACCTTCTGCACGCCGTTCTTCACGGCGTCGTCCAGCGGGACCAGCAGGCCGCGGCCCATCACCGTGTAGTGCAACGCGTTCGTGGCACCGACGATGTTCTTGCCGATGCTGAAGAGCTCGTTGCCCGCCCACGTGTCGATCGTGGCATTGGCGTCCGGGACGATGTTGCACTTGGCCTGGTAGTTGTGCCAGACCATGCCCGCGTACCCGTACTCGAGGTACGGCGAGCCGGGCAGGCCGTTGCCGACCGGCGGGTCGAGCGCGCCGACCATGCCCGCGCCGGGACGTTCCGGGTTCGGTGCTTCACCGCACGACTGCGCGTGCGCCGTCGGGGCGCCGAGGACGACCTGCAGCGCGAGGATCGCGGACACCATCAGGACCGAGCGGGTCCGTGCTGACGTGCGCAGCGCGAACCGCCGCCTCGCCCAGAGCAAGGCGGCGATCGCGAGCACGATCGTCAGCGCCGTCATGCGGCGCCGTCCCGGTGGCGGTTGCTCCCGTCACCATGGCCCACCAGGTGGGCCTCCTCCTCCGTCAATCCGAGTTCCATGTCCGCCGCCAGTTCGTCGTCCATCTCGTCGGGCACGTAGGCGGGCGGCTGGGCCGCTTGTTCCTCGTCCGTCGGCACGAGCTCACCGTTGCCGCGCTTGGCATCCGGCGTCGTGTCGAGGGCGTTGCGCAGGTGTTCGAGGTGCGGGCCGCTGAAGTCGATGCGGATCCGCTCCACACCGCCGGCACCGTCACCGAAGATGAACTGCCGCGGCGCGCGGTCGCGTTCGGTCTGCGTGCGCTCGCCACCGGGGCGGCGGCCGAGCGACGCGACGACCTGCTCGTACCCGGCGCCGATCGGCACCTTGAGCAGCCGCAACGCGTCCGCCTGCGCCTGGTCGTCGTCGAGCCTGCCGACGAAGACCGAGTCGAGCAGCGTCACGAAGCCCTGGATCTTCAGGAAGTCCGCGGGGATCTGCGACGACAGCAGCACACGGACGTTCCACTTGCGCGAGTCACGCGCGAAGCGGTTCATCAGCACGCGACCGGTCGGGACCTCCGACAGGAAGAACGCCTCGTCGATCCAGACGCCCTTGCGCTGGTCCTTCGGCTTCTCGTAGATCGAGCGCTGGGTGAGCCAGGCGGCGAGGTTCAGCATCTCGACGCCGAGCGACTCCGCGTCCGTCCAGTGCTCGCGGCCGACGCCGTCCTTGGGCAGGTTCAGGCCCGCCATGGTGAGGACGGTGAGCCGGTCGTCGCGCACCTCGTTGTACGGGTCGAGGTCGTCCTCGGGGATCAGCAACGACATGCGCTCACGCATCTCGTCGAGGAAGTCCGCGACGACGACGGCGTGCTCGTGGTGCTCGGACGCGTCCCGGCGCAGCGCCTCGAAAACGAGACCGGGGTGGGCGTCGAAACGGCCACCGACCGTGCGGACGGCACGCAGCAGCACGATGCGCGTCTGGGGCAGCCGCGCGACCTCGTACGGCAGCAGACCGGTGAGCACGTCCAGCACGAGACGACGACGGGTCGCGGCCGCGAGGGCCTTCTCCCGGCGCCAGGCCCGTTCCGGGTCCTCCTCGTCGTGGAAGTGCTCGATCATCGGCTCGGCGACCACCCGGTACGGGTTGAGGATGCCGGGCTGGGCGTTGAGCAGGTTGATCGGCCGCGCGTACGGGCGCAGCTCCGGCAGCTCGCACAGCGCCGAGAGCGGACCGGAGGGGTCGAGCAGCGTCCAGTGCGCGCCGGCCCGCAGGGTCTTGTAGACCATGCCGCCGCCGAGGAACGACTTGCCGGCGCCCAGGCCCGCGACCATCGCGGTCAGGCCCGAGGCGTCCCGCAGCTCCTGCGCCATCCACGGGTCCCACGCGACCGGGCGGCGGGTGGCCGTGACGGTCTCGCCGAGCAGAATCCCGCGGCGGTCACCGACCTCGGCCGTCGCCGTCGGGACCGCGCTCGCGGCCCACAGCACGCTGCCGCGGCGCAGGTATGCACCGTTGGACAGCGGTTCGCCGGGGATGAACTCTCGGGCGATCGCGTACTGGGCCTCGGGGTGCTCGATCGCGACCTTCGGCTTGTAGAGCTCCAGCAGCGACTGGGCCAGGCGCAGGGCCTCGCGCTCGTTCGGGCCGGAGACGGCCAGGCGCCACCAGGACCTGACGCGGGTGCCCAGTGCGGTGAAGCCCGACGTCATCTCGTCGTCGATCTCCAGCACGCGGCCGGCCTGGCGGGCCAGCGACTGCGGCGGCTCCAGCTCGTGCTCGTCGGTGTAGTGCCGGACCTGCGAACGGACCTTGCTCATCTGCCGCGACAGCTCGCCCGACACCTCTTCGGGCTTGCGCACGTAGATGCGGGCGGACCACTCGACCGAGGCGGGAAGCCTGTCGGCGCGCTGCACCCACGGGTCGTCGACCTCGGGGATCTGCAGGCCGTGCATCAACCCGACGGTGAGCACCGCGACGTGCCGCTTGATGCCCGCGTTCGAGCCGGTGCGGCCACGCACGGTCACGGTCGGCGAGTAGGGCTCCTGGTGGAAGTCCGCCGCGTCGGTGAAGCTGGCCAGGTCTTCCGGCTCCCACGCCGCACCCGGCACGGCCGGCAGGTTGCGCGGCGCGGGCAGGCCCAGCGAGCACGACCGGTGCATCAGCCAGGACATCTCCTCGGCCGTCGCGGGACGGCCTTCGAGACCGGCGGACCCGATCACCTGGTCGAGGTGCTCGACCTCGGAGTCCAGCGCGACCAGTTCGGCGTCGACGGCGTCTGGGAAGACCTTGCGCAGCACCGGGGCGGCGCGTTCGACGGCGCGGTCCATCATGTTGCGGGTCTGCACCTGGACGCCCAGGTAGACCTCTTTCTCCGCCATCGAGCGGCCCATGAGCTGCTGCTGCTCGCCGACCATGTAGTCGTCGAACGACAGCGTGCCGGGCGTGTCCGGCAGGCGCTTGACGGCGTTGTGCACGTGCGCCTCGGCCCACATGCGGATCGGGTACGGCCGCGTGGTCACCCGGAGGTGCATCCAGCGGCCCTGCAGCTCGGCGTACTGCCCGGCGATCGCGGCGATCAGGTCCTGGCGCTGCGAGTCGCTGCGAAACGACCAGCGTTGCGGCGCGAGCCGGTACCAGGCGTAGACCTCCTGGCCGGTGCGCAGCAGGTGGCCGTCGATGCTGCGGGCCGCGATCGACGGCGTGTAGCTAGGCACGGACTGCTCGCCGGGCAGGCGGCGTCCGCGCTTCGAATATGCGGCCCGGTCACGCTCGCGGGGGTCGGCCGCGGCGTGCTGGGCGATGTGCTGGGCGGAGCGACGGTCACGGTCTCGCCGGCGTCCGAACACCGCGAACCTCCTTCTTACGGCTGGCTGACGTCCGGCGGTGCTGGGCCTGCTGTCTCGCCCGTCGTTGTTGTTTCTTGGTCAACTTGGGACGAGGCCGCTGCGGAGCGACCCGGATCCGGGCGGCTGAAGCCGCTCCGCCGGTGCTTGCCGTGCGTTCTCGAGGTGCGGTGAGCTCGCGGACCCACATCGACATGACGGCCGTGAGCGGCCGTTCATGGCTGATCCGCTGGGTGATGAAACGAGTGAGGATGATCGTCGCGACGAGGGCCCACGCGGTCGAGAAGAACCCGAACCCGATGCCCATCTGCCGCTCGATCGTGAGTACGACGAGGAACACGACGATCCCGACGCCCCACGCGACGTATCGCGCGCGCCAGGGAAATGTCGCTTTGGGCGGACCGAGCCAGACGGCGTCGACCCGGTAGACCTCGTCGTCAGTGCGGACCCGCACGTGTCAGCCTCCGACGAACAAACCGGCGAGCCACGTGCCGATGTTCTTGCCCGCGTCGGTCGTGACCGCGAGACCGATGATGGCCAGAGCGACGATCACACCACCGAGGCGGCGCATCACACCCGCGTTGTCACCTTTGCCACCACCCAGCCAGAGCAGGAGGAGGGCAACGGTCAGCAGCAGCAGCGGGACGATGTTGTTCAGGATCCAGTCGCGGACATTGGTTGTGCCCGGCACCGTCGGCTGCTGCTGAGCAAGTGTCACCAGGTCCATGGCGGTCATTAGGTACTCCAGAGTGCGCTCGGGCTTGCGCTACGAGTAGAACACGACTTCGTCACGAGGTGTGAAGGGCTTGGAGCTGGCGGTAGATCATCTGGCCGTTCCCCCTGCGAGGAATTACGTCTAATCTGGCCGACACATCATCACTGAGGAGACGTCAGTGGGGAACACCCGGCTCAAGATTCTCTCCGTCGCTGACAAGGTTCACCCGACTGCGAACGCCCTGGTCACACACAGTGCGTGCGTCTCAAACCCGCGCACGTGCCCACTCATGTGAATGCCCTGACAGGCCGGTTCGCGACCCCGCCGCAGGCGCGGCCAGGAGCGACGACTCCGAGGAGATTCGCCCATGCTCGAGCCTGACCTCGTGCCGGATGGAAGTGTGGACGGAATCACAGCCTCCCCTAGTGCTCCAGGCGTGGACGAGCCTACCGGGGAGGCGCCGCAATCCCGGCGCCGGGTCCAGCGGACGATCAACTTCGACAGGTCCGTGCTCGAGCGTGCGCGTGCGGCGGCCACCTATCTCGCCTCCTACGAGCCTCAGGCCGGGGTGCGGTCGCTGGCCGACATCGTGAACCCGGCCGTGCTCGCCTATGTGACCGAGTTGGAGGAGCTCTACAACGCGGGTGAGCCGTTCCGGCCCGTGTTGCGGATGCCTTCGGGGCGCCCCGCCAACCGCTGAGTCTTCACAACTTCGTGAAAGTTGTGTAGCTTCCGAACCATGCTTCGATTCCTGCTGCGTCGTGACCGCGTGGTGCTGCCCAGCTGGATCGTGCTCATCGCGGGCGTGGTCCTGAGCGTCACCGGCCAGTACAGCCGCATGTTCCCCACTCCTGAAGCCGCCCTCTCCTTCGCGCGTGACCTGGCGGGCAACACGGCGCTGACCGCGTTCACCGGCCAGCTGACCGCGCCGACGTTGCACGGCCTGATCCTGTGGAAGATCGGTGACATCGCGTTCACGCTGACCGCGCTGATGGCGATCCTGACCGTGCTGCGGCACACCCGAGCCGAAGAAGAATCCGGCCGTCAGGAGCTGCTGCGGTCCACCCCGCTATCCCGGTTGGCGCCACTCGCTTCGGCGCTGGGCCTGGCGATGGGCGCTTCGCTGCTGGCCGGCGTGCTGGTGGCGGCGATCGGCGGGCTCCGGTTCGGCATCGCGGTGGCCGCGCCGGGCCTGGTGTTCGCGGCCGTGGCGGGGGTGGCCGCCCAGCTCACCGAACGTTCCTCGACGGCTCACCTGATCGCGTGCGGCGCGCTGGGCGTCACCTACGGGGTGCGGTTCGCGGCGGACGGCAGCGGCCTGCTGTGGGCGCGCTGGTTCTCCCCGAACGGGTGGAGCCACCTCTTCTTGGTGTCGGGCTGGGTGCTCGTGGTGCCGCTCGCGGCTACTGCGTTGCTGACGTTCGCCGCGTTCCGGCTGAACCTGGGCCGTGACTTCGGGACGGGCGTGGTGCCCGCACGGCCGGGGAGGGCCGGCGGTGACGTCAACGTGCCGTGGCGGGTGCACCGAATTCAGCTGATCGGGTGGGTGACGGCGTTCGCGCTGGCCGGCGCCACCATGGGCGGCGTCGCGGCGGGGATGCGCGGCACGATCGACGGCGCGTCGCCGGTGATGGCCGAGTTCCTGCGGCGCTACGGCACCGGCGAGCTCGGGGACACGTTGCTGTGGATGATCATGATCAGCCTGGGCGGCGCGGCCGCGTTGTTCCCCGTGCTCGTGGTGCTGCGGCTGCGTGCCGACGAGGTGTCCGGACGGGCCGAGCTGCTGCTGTCGACGACGGTCGGCCGGATGCGGTGGGCCGCCGGTCACCTGCTCGTGGCCGTGGCGGGGACCGCGGCGATGATGACCGCCGCCGGGCTCACCGCCGGGCGTGGCGACCTCCGCGTGCTGACCGCGGCGTTGCTCCAGGTGCCGGCCGCGTTGGTGGTGGGCGCGGTGGCGATGCTCGCCGTGGGCTTCGTGCCCCGTGCCGCCGCGGCGATCTCGTTCGTGGTGTGGCTGGTGGTCAACATGTTCGGCGAGATCGTCGGCCCGTCACTGGGCATCGGCTACGACGTGGCGAACCTGGTGTCGCCGTTCGGATTCCTGCCTCGGGTGCTGACCGGGCAGCAGCTCACCGCCGCGCCCCTGCTTCTCGCGGCGGTGGCTGTTCTTCTTGCCGCGCTGGGGATGGCGCGACTTCGGGTGCGTGACCTCGGTTAGCCGGGAATTCCCGGGTACTTGATGCCCGCCCCGGTGTTCAGCACGACCACCTCGTCGTCCGCCTTGAGCCAGCCGTCCTTGCGCAGCAAGCGAACCGCGCTCAGCGTGGCCGCACCCTCAGGACACAGAAAGGCGCCTTCAAGGCGAGCGCATTCCGCGCGATCGGCGAGGATCTGCGCGTCGTCCACGGCCACCGCCGTGCCGTTCGTCGCGCGAATGGCGTCGAGGATGATGAAGTCTCCCAACGGTTTCGGCACGTTGATGCCGAACGCGCTCGTGTAAGCGTTCTCCCAGAACTCAGACTCGGCGCGCCCCTCGTCGAACGCGCGAACGATCGGCGCACAGCCCGTCGCCTGCACCGCGACCAGCCTCGGGAACGGTCCGGTGATCCAGCCGAGCTCCCGCATCTCCTGGAGCGCCTTGTAGATGCCGATCAGCCCGACACCGCCGCCGGTCGGATAGATGATCACGTCCGGGACGCGCCAGCCGAGTTGTTCGACGATCTCGTAGCCCATCGTCTTCTTGCCCTCGATGCGATACGGCTCTTTGAGGGTCGAGGCGTCGAAGAGGTCGACGTCCTTGATGGCCTTGGCCGCGTCGGCGATGGTGCCCGGCACGATCCGCAACTCGGCGCCGCTCGCCACGACCTCCTCGCGGGTGATCAGCGGGGCGTCCTCGGGCATGGCGATGACGCTGCGCATACCCGCGCGGGCCGCGTACAGGGCCCAGGCGGCGCCGGCGTTGCCGTTGGTCGGCATCTTGATGCCCTTGATGCCCAGCTCACGGGCGCGTGCGACGCCGACGGCCGCGCCACGGGCCTTGAAGGAACCCGTTGGGATCAGCGACTCGTCCTTCATCAGGATTCGCGCGTCGAGGGCGCGGCTCAGCCTGGGCAACGGGACGAGCGGGGTCATGCCCTCGCCGAGGCTGAACGCGGGGTCGGGTGAGCGGACCGGGAGGACGTCGCGGTAGCGCCACAGCGAGTTCTCCGCGGTGGGGCGGGAGACCTTCGTGAGGTCGTAGCGGGCCAGCAGCGGGGACGCGCAGCCGTGGCAGAGGTTCTGCACCTGGTCGGCGTCGTGGCGCAGGCCGCAGCGGGCGCAGTCCAGATGGGAGAGCATGCTCCCATCAATACAGGCGGATGAGCCGGCATGTAAGCCGGATCCTGTTCATGGGACCGAGGTCCCAGTCGGCGGCCATCCATCTCGGCCTGCCGTTGCCGGCAGGCTCTAGCGGCCTACCCGCGAGCATCGGGCGGGCAGCCCTCGAACGCTCGCGCAGGCACCCTTCTCTTTCGATCCGGGTGCCCTCTTGGCCTTGCTCCGGGTGGGGTTTACCTAGCCGCCCCAGTCACCTGGGGCGCTGGTGGTCTCTTACACCACCGTTTCACCCTTACCCCGGCTTGCGCCGAGGCGGTCTGCTTTCTGTGGCACTGTCCCGAGGGTCGCCCCTGGTTGCCGTTAACAACCACCCTGCCCTGTGGAGTCCGGACTTTCCTCGACAGTCACCTGCCGCGGCCGCCCTGCCGACTCATCCGCGTCCACCAGGATATCCCAGGGTCTGGAACTGGTTGTTCACTGGTCCGGACGTTGGTTCACTGAGAGACATGACACGACGACGCCACGTCGACTACGGCCGCGTGGCAGCCAGCCTGTGTTGCTTCCGCTGAGTGCGCTTTCTCTCGTCCGCGACCTCGGGGAGCCCCGCCATGTCCGATCTGCTGATCATCTCCGGCGCGCCGTCCCACGCCGCGCCCACCGGTGTCGTCGTGTCGCTCGTGGAGGACCACCTGCGCGCGGCCGGGCACCACGTGTCGTTGCTGGACGTGCGGTCGTTGCCCACGTTGTCGCTGCTCACCGAGGACCTGCGTGACCCGGAGATCTCCGCCGCGGTAAGCGCTGTGCTAGCTGCGGACGGCGTGGTGGTGGCCTCGCCCGTGTACCGCGCCGCGTACAGCGGGCTGGTGAAGGCGTTGCTCGACCTGCTGCCGAAGAAGGCGCTGCGCGGGCGCGCGGTGCTGCCGTTGGCGACGGGCGGCAGCCAGGGGTTCCTGGTGGCGATGGACTACGCCCTGCACCCGTTGCTCGCGGCGAAGGGCGCGGACCAGGTGGTGCGCGGCGAGTTCGTGCTGGACCAGAACGTGGGCTCGCCGGGTGCGACCGCCGCGCTGGAGGCGGCGGCCGACCGGTTCACGACGGCGCTGACGCCACGTCTGCGCCGGGCTTCCTAGAGCTCGCGGACCCAGTAGGGCCGGGTCTCCATCCAGCCCCTCGCGGATGCGCCGTTGATGACGCCGCCGCCCTGCTCATTGAGGGTGTACCAGGACTCCACGTAGTCGGGGTCGTCGGTGTACCAGCTGTCCGGGATGGCATCGAGCACCGCGCTCACCAGTGGGATGTAGGCGCCACCGTCCACAATGGTCAGCAGTGCCGCCACCAGCGCCTGGGCGAGCGCCTTGTAGTTGGTGTCGCCGTCGTCCTCCATCATCACGACGTCGGCGAGGTCGTACTTGTAGTTGTTCCAGTGCACGATCAGCTGGTTCGGCGAGTAGGTCGTGTCCTCCTCGTCGAGGTACGGCATGGTGACGGGATCGACGCGAACCTTGCCGTCGAGCCCGAACCCGGACACGAGCGTGAAGATCTCCGCGTCGCCCTTGAACCACGGCTCCTGCACGTCGCTGAGCCGGACCCTGGTGACCTGGGTGGCCCAGTACCCGGCAGCCTGGGTCGTCATCGGGGCGGGCAGGGCTTTCTTGATGACGTCCATGCCGAGTCGCACGGCCCGTTCGACGTCGATGTCGAGAAGCAGCACCGGCTGACCGGGCTCCCGTGCCGTGGTCAGCTCATGCGCTTTTCCACTGCGGTCGTAGGCCTTCAGCTTCGTGGCCTGGTCATCATCGGGCGCGGCCGCGACGAGCACTTCACCACTCCGCCCGCCGACGCGGCGTGCGGTGATCAGCGACTGGGTGTCCGGCAGGCCTTTGGCGACGGCGATCCGGCGTTCGGCCAGTACAACCTTGGGGTCGTTGTGAAGGACAGCCATCGTGTTCGCCTTGGCGAGGTCCAGGGCGAGCTGGTCGAGGATCCGGCTGACGTTGGCAGGCGCCGCCGTTGCCGTGCCGGTGGGCACAGCAGCAGCGACCATCAGGGCGACGAGAGTTGCGCGCAGGGTGTTGGCTCTCACATCACCGGATGGTGGAGACAGCTCACGCGCAGGACAATCCGCTGATCAGCTGAGGTGCGAGGTGTCGTTGACGAGCTTCACCGACGCGTGCCCGTCCGGGTAGAACTCCGCGATCGACACACCAGTCAGGTCCAGGTGCATCCGGAACAGGAACTGCGGCCCGACGTCGAGCGCCTGCCGGAGCAGGGTCTTGATCGGCGTGACGTGGCTGACCAGCACCAGCGTCTTGCCGCCGTACCGGGAGATGATCTCGGTGCGCGCCTTGCGAACCCTGGCGTTCACCTCGTCGAAGCTCTCGCCGTTGGGCGGCTTGACGCTCGTGTCGCCCAGCCAGCGCCGGTGCACCTCGGGATCCTGCTGCTCCGCCTCCGCGAACGTCAGCCCCTCCCACGTGCCGAAGTCGGTCTCGATCAGGCCTTGGTGGGTGACGACCTCGATGTTCGTCTTGTCCCCGAGCTTCTGCGCGGTCTGCGCCGCCCTTTGCAACGGTGACGAGATGATCGCCGCGATGTCGTCCATTTTGGACAGCCGGTTCGCTGCCCTCTCCGCCTGCTCCAGGCCGAGGTCGGTCAGCCGGTGGTCGCCGCGCCCCGAGTAGCGGCGCTCGACGGACAGCTTGGTCTGGCCGTGCCGCAGGAGGATCAATCGCGTGGGCTCACCGACCGCGCCGCTCCAGTGCGGCTGCTTGTCGCCTTCTGCGCGCTGGTCCGGCTTCTTGTCGGCCCCGTCCTTGGCTTCGTCTGCGGCCTCGTCTGCAGCCCCGTCCGTGGCTCCGTCCATGGCTTCGTTGGCCAGCCGGTCGGCCTGCCGGTTGCGCTCGCGCGGGATCCACTCGTACGTGACCTTCTGGAAGGCCCGCGCCAGCTGCTGCGCCTCGAGCGCGAGCGGTTGCATCGAGGGGTGCTTGATCTTCCAGCGCCCGGACATCTGCTCGACGACGAGCTTGGAGTCCATCCGCACGTCGACCGTCTCGGCCTTGAGCTCCCGCGCCGCCCGCAGCCCCGCGATCAGGCCCTGGTACTCGGCGACGTTGTTGGTGGCGACGCCGAGGAATCCCTTGCGCTCGGCCACCGTCTCGCCGGTGAGCTTGTCGCGGACAACGGCGCCATAG
Source organism: Lentzea sp. NPDC051213 (assembly GCF_044455585.1). Classification (NCBI taxonomy): domain Bacteria; kingdom Bacillati; phylum Actinomycetota; class Actinomycetes; order Pseudonocardiales; family Pseudonocardiaceae; genus Lentzea; species Lentzea sp. NPDC051213. The sequence continues at coordinate 336,210 of NZ_JBITEX010000010.1, read as the reverse complement.
CCGGCTGGTCCGGGGTTGCCCCTCGACCCGCCGTCGGCCTCGACGATGACCTTCACCGGCCGATCCTATCCCCGCCTGAGGCGCGTCCTGGCGGGCCTGTATGCTCTGTCCCGTAAGTCTGGGTGGCGGAATGGCAGACGCGCTAGCTTGAGGTGCTAGTGCCCGAAAGGGCGTAGGGGTTCAAGTCCCCTCTCGGACACTGAAGTTGAACGCACGCAGAAGAGGCCGTCACAGAGACGGCCTCTTCTGCGTTTTCGTGCCGAAGCCCTGTGGCAACACCGTTCTCTCGCGTGGTTCACGCAATGACGTCGGCGACACTGGTCAGCGGCAAGCCGGGAACCTGCGCCCGAGCCGTATCGGCCGCAAGCGTCATATCCGTGGAGTCCATGGCGACCCCGAAGCGAGCGAGCGCGGCAATCGACGGCTTGACCGGGCGGGCGAGAGTCGCGACGGCCCTGACCACGAGCAACGGAACGTGGCTGACCTTCTCGGGAACGCCGTGCCGCGCCAGAACCGCGCGCGCGAGCTCGTTGAGCGTGAGGTTGTCCGGGCCACCGATTTCCAGCGTTGCGCCGGCGAGTTCGGGCGAGCGCGTGGCGTGCTCGACGAGGGCGGCGACGTCGTCCGCACTGACGAAGTTGATCGGGTTGTCGCCGCGACCGAAGATCGTCACGGCACGCTTGGCCTCGATCATTTCGGTGAGGATGCCTAACCAGGTCTCCAGGTAGACGGTGGGCCGGATGATCGTGGTCTTCAGCTCGCTGCGAAGTGCCGTCGTCTCGGCTTGGTGCTTGATCCGCCTCAGGTCCAGGGAGCTGTCCGGTGCCGCCCCCGCGGCGGAGATCAGGACGAACCGCTCTGCACCCGCGGCAACCGCCGCACTGAGCAGGTTCTCGTTGCCGCGGAGATCGACAGCTGTGGCGCCGCCGGGATCCGTCCCGGCGAAGCCCTGCACGGCCGAGACGACCGTCGTCACGCCACGCATCGCCTGCGCGAGAGTCGCCGGGTCACGCACGTCCCCGACGACGATCTCGGCCGGCAGTCCACCAGCCCGGTCGGCGCTGCGGGTCAGGACCCGCACCGGAACGCCGCTCGCGGAGAGCGCCCGCACGGCCCGCGTTCCCAAGGTGCCGGTACCACCGGCCACGAGTATCACGGTCCGGCTTCCGCTCTGTCCGAGGCGCCGATCAGGCGGCGCACAGCGGCGTTGACGTCGTCCGTCGTGGGGTCGACCGGTTCCAGGTAGAACCGGGCTGCTGTCGCCCGCTCGCCGGACACCCGCAGGATGACCACCCCGCGCATCAGGAACGGCTGCCCGTCACGGCGGTTGCCGTTGAACTCCCACTCCGACCAGACCTCGTCGCCGGCGACGGCGGTGGCTAGGACCTCGGTCCGCAGGTCGGGAACCGAGGCGAAGATCTGCTCCCAGTTCTTCCGCACCTGCTCGACGCCGCCGAAGCTCCTGGCCGGATGGATCGGCCAGATGCTCTGGTAGTCGCCGGTGAAGCAGGCCGCCAGTGCGTCGAGATCGTGCGCGCAGGTGGCCTTCCGGATCTGTTCGACAACGGCCAGGGGGCTCATGCCGCCCACCTCCGATCAACTCTGATACAGTGACCTGTAACCAATACAGGAGTATGTGCCCAACTATGGCGAGGGTCAAGGCAACCCGGAGCTACGACTCCACCAGACGTCGTCAGCAGGCGCAGGAGAACCGCGACGGCATCCTCGATGCCGCCCGCGAACTGTTCCTGGCCAGCGGATATGCGGCGACCAAGATCAGCGCGATCGCCGGGCGGGCCGGCGTCTCGGTCGAGACCGTCTACAAGGCGTTCGGCAACAAGCCGGGCCTGGTCCGGGCGATCGCCGATGCCGCACTGGCCGGGCCCGAGATGGTGCCCACGGTGCAGCGGTCGGACGAGATGGGCGCCCACGAGACGGACCCGTACACGATCATCAAGCGCTGGGCCGGTTTCGCCTGCGAGGTCATGCCCCGCCTGGCGCCGGTGGTCCTGCTCATCCGGGCGGCAGCCGTGAGCTCACCCGAGATGGCCGAGCTGCTCGCGCGGCTCGACGCCGAGCGCCTCGATCGCATGGAGCATCAGACCCGCCTGCTGCACGACCACGGACACCTGCGTCTGGGCGTCGACATCGCGCAGGCCCGTGACGTGATGTGGGCCTACACCGATCCGGCTCTCTACGAACTCCTGGTACTGCGCCAGAACTGGCCTCTCGAACGGTTCCGCGACTTTCTCGCCACCGCGCTCACGTCCGCACTGCTGCCGCCCGAGGCGACGTAGCTCCGCCGCGAGACCGGAGAATGCCCTCGACCGCGGCAAGGAATGTGTCGCCGATCGGCCCGGGATCCGTGAGACACCCCGCCGCCATCGCCCCGTCGCGCAGCATGACGAAGTGCCTGCCTTCGAGCTCGGCCGGCGCACCCCCGACCCGCTCCAGCAACTCGGTGACCGTGTCGAGAAACCACTGCCGATGCGCCAGCACCGCCACGTGCACGGGATGGGCGGGATCGGGATATTCGGCCACGGCGTTGAGGAACGCGCAGCCGCGGAACTCCCGAAGCCTGATGTGCTCGGCAATCCCCCGCGCGACACCGCGAACGGCGTCCGCATCGCTCGACGCTGAGGCCACGGCAGACTCGACCTGCTGGCGGGTCGCCCGGTCCGCCTCTCCGAGGTAGGCCACGACCAGGTCTTCCTTGCCGGCGAAGTGCCGGTACATCGTCGCGCGGGTCACCTTCGCCTCGGCGAGGATGCGGTCCACTCCGACGGAGTGCAGTCCCTCCGCGTAGAACAGCCGGCTGGCGGTCCCGAGCAGGCGAGAACGGGCATCGGACACGGTGCGGGTCACCCTCGGCACGCTAGCAGAGAGAACGTTCGGTCTTGACAGTTGCGATCACCTGCTGCAACCTCGAAGTAGAAAGAACGTTCTCCCTACCTCAAGGACGACACGTGAGCATCGCGTCACCCGCAGGCCTCGCCCCCGCCCTTCGCACGCTGTACCTCGTCCGCTTCGGTTTCGCGGTCGTGTGGGCGGCGTTGCTGTTCCTCACCGCGACCGAGATCGGGCCGGTCAGCGGCACATTGCTGGTGCTCTACCCGCTCTTCGACGTGGCCGCGATCGTGGTCGACAGCCGCTCGTCACGAACGGGACGGGCATCCTCCGCCCTGTACGCCAACATCGCCGTGAGCACGCTTGCCGCGGCAGGCTTGGCCTTCGCCGTGCTGTCCGGCATTCCGCTGGTCCTGCAGGTGTGGGGCGCCTGGGCCGTGGTGTCCGGCGTGACGCAGCTTGCCGCCGGGCTCACCCGCAGGAGCCTCGGTGGGCAGTGGCCGATGATCATCAGCGGTGCCGCGTCAACGCTCGCGGGAACGTCGTTCATCCTGCAAGCCGGCAGTGAGGGCGCGACGCTGCACAACCTTGCTGGCTACGCGGCGGTCGGCGGCATCTTCTTCCTCATCTCGGCGCTGCGTCTCGGTCGTGGGCGCCGCAACGGGTGACGAGCAAGTCCGCTGTCGGGCAGCTGCAATAGTGCGCGCATGGGGATGTACGTCGCGGTTCGTGGATGGCTTGAGTTCGATCAAGAGCAGCTGGCGCAGGTCGAAGAGGTCCTGGCCAAGTACAGCCATGACCCCTACGCCGGCGGCTGGGCGCTTCCGTCGAAGCCTTTCAACTGGACGCTCTACGTGTTCTACGGTGGTGACATCCGGGAATCGGCCGTGAGCTCGTTCCGCGAGCAGGTCGCCGAACTGGCGCGGATGGAACCAGTGGACGATGACCTGGACATGCCGGTCGGGTTCTTCCTGTTGACCGACGAGCGAAAACAGTCGACGTCGTGGACCGTGCGTGCCGGCGGAGTGGCCGAGACCCTTGCGCCGCAAGAACTCCGCTGGTTCGCCGAGCGCCCCTGAGGCACGCCGCTCAGGCAGGACCTTCGCGCAGCACCCCACGCACGTGGTCGACATCGAGCGATTCGGGGTCGAACCCGGTCAGCAGCCAGGTGGCCCCGGCCGCGACGTACGGCGAGGCGTCTTGGCCGGGCGCGACCTCCACGGCGTAGTCGAACGGCTTGTCGTTGGTGCGCAAGGCTTCCACGCTCGCCACGGCCTCAGCGAGTTGGTCGGCCGAGGTGAGGTTCACCGGGAAGAACCCGTCCACCCGCGCGGCCCGGCGCATCGGCTTGGCGTTGCCGGGGAAACCGGCCGCCCACACGGGAATCCCTGAAGGCTTGGGCAGGAACTGCACACCGTCCACTGTGTAGTGCTGACCGTGGTGGTGTACGACCTCACCCGACCAGGCCTTGCCCAAGACCTCCAGGGCCTCGTCCAGCATCGCGCCGCGCACGCGGTCGTCGCATTCCTCCCCGGTCCTCGAGAACTCCCCGGCGAAGCGGTCGCTGCCCAGCCCGACACCGAGGGTGAGCCTGCCTCCGCTGAGCCGGTCCAGCGTCGCGGTCTCCCTGGCGAGCTTCACGGGCCTGCGTCGCGTGATCGCCGAGACCATCGGGCCGAACCTCAGCCGTTCGGTGGCACAGGCGACCGCGGTGAGCGTGATCCACGGGTCGGCCACGTGGGTCACCGGCTCGCGCCAGCGGACGTGGTCCCACACGAAGAGGCCGTCCCAGCCTGATTCCTCTGCCTCTGCGGCGATCCGGGCGATCAGCAGCGGATCGGACAGGTCGTCGAACAATGGCAACCAAAGCGCGTGTTGTGGAGTCATGCCCGCAACGCTACGAACGTTCCTCCATCATGAAAAGCGATGAAAAATGATCGGTTTGATCAGCTAGTCTTATTGAGTGTTGGATCTGCGTCACCTGATGACGTTGGACGCCGTCGCCTCCGAGGGCACCTTCGGCCGCGCGGCGGACCTGCTCGGCTACACGCAGTCCGCGGTGAGCCAGCAGATCGCCGCACTGGAGAAATCCGTCGGCGGCGCGGTGTTCGATCGGCCGGGCGGCCCGAAGCCTGTGCGACTCACGTCACTCGGCGAGGTGTTGCTGGCCCACGGCCGCACCCTGCTCGCGCAGGCCGCGGCCACCGCGGACGCCGTGGAGCGGTTCAAGGCAGGTGAGGGCCGGGTGGACATCGGCACGTTCCAAAGCGTCACCAACGCCCTGTTGCCCGCCGTGGTCCGGCAGTTGCGCGACGATCATCCGGCCGCGGACATCAGGCTGTTCGAGGAGGAGGTCGATCAGCCCCGGATCGACGGCCTGGACCTGCTGTTCTTCGACGGGCGCGGCAGCGGCGACGTCGAGCAGATCAAGCTGCTCGACGACCCGTACGTGGTGGTCGCGCGTCGCGGCACCTTTCCGGAGGGCCCGGTGCCGCTGACCGCGCTGCACGAGGTGGCGATGGTCGCCCAGCCTCCGATCTGCGATCAGGCACGGGTCGAGCGCGTGTACGCCGAGGCGGGCATCGCCCCGCGAATTGTGTTCCGCACGGCCGACAACAGGGGCGTGATCGCCATGGTGCGCGCCGGTCTGGGCATCGCCGTGATGCCTCTGCTGGCGCTGGACATCCACTCCGACGACATCCTGTGCACGCACCCGGTGCCGCTCGCGCCCCGGGAGATCTGGCTTTCGTGGCAGGCGGGCCGGACGCTTTCGCCGCTGGCCCAGCGCGTGCTCGAACTCAGCCGCGAGGTCGCCTCCAGGTTCTGACATGCCGGAAAGGCCGCCGAGCCGGCGGCCTTTCCACCGAGACCGAAGTCGCATCAATAGGTGTAGCTGAGGCCAGACTTGTACGGCGTCAGAGTGCGCTGACTGACCACGCCGCGATACGTGTACCAGCCCCACTTCTTGCACATCACCTGGTAGCTGAGCGTGTTGTAAGAGCCGGATCCGACTCGCACTCGCGGATAGATCACGTTATCGCCCCAGTCACCCTCGGCGGGTCCACTGGAATAGGCGTCGACCGCCCAGTAGACGCCGACCACCGATCCGCCGGCAGGGCAGTTCCACGAACCGAAGTTGACCCAGACATTGCCTCCGGTCCACGCCTGCGCAGGCGCCGCAGCACCCAGCACCAGGGCTAACGACGCCGCGAACACCGCAGCCGCGGTGCGCACACGTCTCAGGAGCGGTCGAGATTCCATGGATAACTCCGCTTCACCAGTTGATTAATTCACGGACCTCAGTCCAATCGGGCAGCACTTTTCGACCGTTACACCGCCGGACATCGTTAACCCATTAGAGGCACAATGCATTTCAAATGACTTCCCGGCGCCTGGAATATTCTGCGCGGGATGTGTTGTGGAATAGGCCGGCAGCCGGCCTCGTGACGGGCGCCGCCGCCGGCTGGTGCGAGCTGGTTCCCGCCGCGTCGAGTGGCGTTCACCCGGAAGAAGAACTCGTTCCACCCGCGGCGGCTAGACACTGTGCGTGGCCGCACGTGAGCGCAGGAAAGTGAGTCCGATGAAGCGATCGACGCTGTCCGTTCTGCTGGCACTGCTCGCGACCTTCGTGGCCGGCCCGGTGCCGGCTGCCGTCGCCGGCGGAGTGCAGCCGCTCGAACGTGCCCACGCGCACAACGACTACGAGCACGACCGTCCGCTCGCTGACGCCCGTGACCGCGGGTTCACGTCGGTGGAGGCCGACGTGTGGCTGGTAGACGGGGAGCTACGGGTGGCGCACGACCTGGCCGGCACGCGTCCGGGGCGCACGCTGCGCAGCCTTTACCTCCAGCCGCTCGCCAAGCTCGTGCGCGCGAACGGAGGCCACGTCTACCCGCGCTGGCGCGGTTCGTTCCAGCTGCTCGTCGACATCAAGAGCGACGGGCCGGCGACGTACCGGGCCGTGGACGAGGCGCTGCGCGAGTTCCGGCACATGCTCACGCAGTGGGTCGACGGCCGGGAACGACGTGGCGCGGTCGAGGTCGTCATCAGCGGGAACCGGCCGCGTGAGGACATGCTCGCCCAGTGCGTCCGGCGGGCCGGGTACGACGGGCGGCTGGGCGATCTTGGCGGCGGTGCCTCTGCCGGGTTCATGCCGCTCGTCAGCGACAACTGGACCAACAACTTCACGTGGCAGGGCATCGGCCCCATTCCGGGGCCTGAGCGGGAGAAGCTCCACCGCATCGTGTCGCAGGCACACTCGGCCGGGTATCGGGTGCGGTTCTGGGCCACGCCGGACGCGGCGGGAGAACCGCGGGAAGCGGTGTGGCGTGAGCTGGTCGCGGCCGGCGTCGATCACATCAACACCGACGATCTCGCGGGACTGCGGCAGTTCCTGCTGGCGAACGACCCCGCCGAGCGCTAGGCGGCGTTGTCACCGTCCATCGCTGCATGGCGCGATGGACGGTGACGCCTACGAGTTCAGAGCCCCGATTCCGCGGTGCGGACCAGGATGGCGCCGCATTCCTCGCAGCGCACGACCTCGTCCGACGCGGCTTCCTTGAGCTTCGACACCGCGTTGCGGTCCAGCTCGATACGGCACGCGCCGCAGCGCCGTGACTGGATCAAGGCTGCGCCGATGCCGCGGTGCTCGCGCTGGCGGTCGTAGAGCTTCAGCAGGTCGTCCGGGAAGCCCTTGGCCATCAGCGAACGGTCGGCGGTGCGCCGCGTCTCGGTCGCTTCCAGGTCGGCCAGGACGTCGTCCCGGCGGCGGGCTGCGTCGCTCAGGGCCTCGCGGCCCTTGTCCATGTCCACGCGGGCGAAGGAGACGTCCGCCTCCACGGCCTCGCGGCGTTCCATCAGCTCCAGCAGGTCGTCCTCCAGGACGCCCTGGCGGCGCTGCAGGGTGGCTAGCTCGTGTTCGAGGTCGGTGAGCTGCTTGGCTCCGACCGAGCCGGACTGCATCAGCTTGCGGTCGCGGTCACCGCGGGCCCGCACCTGTTCGATCTCCGTCTCCTGGCGCTTCACGTCGCGGTCGAGGTCGGTGAGCGTCGTCTCGACGGCCACCAGTGCGTCCTGCTTCGCGCGCATCTGCTTCTCGGCCTCGGCGATCTCCGCGATCTCTGGCAGCGTGCGGCGACGGTGGGTGACACGCGCCAGTTCGGCATCGACCTCGGCGAGGTCGAGCAGCCTGCGCTGCACTGCGGGATCGGCTTTCACGCATGTCCTCCTACTGCTGAGCTCGTCGCACCGACGGTCCACGGGTCGGTCCGGCGGGTGGAGACGAGTACATCGACCCTACCGCCGAAGGCATCGCGCAGGATCTCCGCCGCCTGCTCGCACCACGGCCACTCGCTGGCCCAGTGCGCCACGTCGACCAGGGCGGGTCCGCCGGCCTCGAGGTGCTCGCTCGCCGGGTGGTGACGCAGGTCGGCCGTGACGTAGGCGTCGACGCCGGCCCGCGTGACCGCGTTCAGGAAGCTGTCGCCCGCTCCGCCGCAGACCGCGACCCGTTTGATCAGGCGTTCCGGGTCTCCTGCGGCACGCACGCCCTGCACGGTCGCGGGCAACGCGTCCGCCACGCGCTGGGCGAAGACCTCGAGCGGCTCGGGTTCGGCCAGCTCGCCGATGCGGCCCAGCCCGGTGTCGCCTGGCAGGTCAACGACCTCGTGGAGCGTGAACCTGGGCTCCTCGTAGGGGTGCGCCGCCCTGAGTGCCGCCACGAGCGCGTCTCGGCGTCCGCGCGGGGCGGTGACCTCGATGCGCGTCTCCTCGTGCCCGGTCAGCTCCCCGATCGACCCGGCACCGGCCTCCGTGAGCGCCTTCAGCACCTGCTCGGCGTCCGCGACCGGCACGAACGTCGTCAGCACGTCCGACGGTGTGCGCGGCGCCGCGTCGAGCGGCCCGGTGATCGTGAGTCCGATGGCTTTCGCAAGTGCGTCGGAGACGCCTGGCAACGCGCTGTCGGCGTTGGTGTGCGCGCAATACAAGGCGGCACCGTTCCGGATCAGCTTGTGCACCAACGCACCCTTGGGGTCGGTGGCCGGAACCCCGTTGACGCCGCGCAGAAGCAGCGGGTGGTGCGCGAGCAGGAGCTGCGCGCCCCGTTCGACTGCTTCGTCCACAGTGGACGCGGTCGGGTCGACGCAGACCAGGATCCTGGTGACCTCGTCGGCCGGATCACCGCACACCAGGCCGACGGCGTCCCATTTCTCCGCGGTCTTCGGCGGATACGCGGACTCCAGCACCGCGATCACGTCGGCGAGCTTCAAGCCAGTTCCTCCATCACTACCCGCAGGGCGTCCACCAGCACCGCGAACTCCTCCGGCGGCCGGATCGCCACGCGCAGGTACGTGTCGTCGAGGCCGGGGAACGTGTCGCAGCGGCGCACCGCGATCCCCTTGTCCCGCAACGCCTCCCGCGTTCCCTTCGGCGCCCTGACCAGCAGGAACGGCGCGCGCGGCGGCACCACGACCAGGTCGCCGAGCTGCTGGGTGGCGTACGCGGCGTGCTCTTCGGCCTCGCGCGCCAGCCGTTCGGTCTCCGCCAGCGCCTCGGGCTCGCAGCACGCGGTGATCGCTTCCAGCGTCAGGCTGCCGACGGGCCAGTGCGGCCGGCCGTGCGCCAGCCGCCCGAGGATCTCCGGATCGCCGAGCAGGTAACCGGCGCGCAGGCCCGCCAGGCCCCAGGTCTTGGTGAGGCTGCGCAGCACCAGCACGTCTTTGTCGTGCGCGAGCGACTCCGGCTCCCCCGGAACGGCGTCCATGAACGCCTCGTCCACGACCAGCAGGCCGGGCAGGGTCTTGAGCCTCGCCGCCTCGTGCAGCACCGAGGTGGGGTTCGTGGGGTTGCCGACGACGGTGAGGTCGGCGTCTACCTGCGTTTCCCGAAGCGTGAAGTCGCCGTCGAGCAGCACACGTTGCACCGGAATTCCGGCATCCCGGAACGCGACCTCGGGCTCGGTGAATCCTGGGTGCACGACGGCGGCACGGCGCGGGGCGAGCTTCGGCAGCAGCGCGAAGCCCTCAGCGGCACCGTTGAGCAGCAGAACCTCGTCGGGCTCGCGCCCGTGGCGGCGTGCGACAGCCTCACGGGCGCGTACTTCAGCCTGTTTCGACGGATAACGGCCAAGGCCGTCGAGCGCCGCGGCCAGCCTCTCGCGCAGCCAATCGGGCGGGCGCGGCACCCGCACGTTGACGGCGAAGTCGGCGAGGCCTGGTGCGGCGTCGACGTCACCGTGGTGGCGCAGGTCTGGGCTGGTCATCGCGGCGATTCTAGGCGACCGGCCCGGACCGGCGCGTCACTGCATGTAGCGGCGGAGCTCGGTGAGGTGGCTGATCAGCTCGTCCAGCTGGAACGCGTCGAGCTGCGCGGACTCACCGGGCGGGGTGCGGAAGCAGATGCGACCCTTTTCGTTGAGGTACACCTCGAACGCACGACGGCGCCCGAGGGCATCGGTACACCCGATGATCTCCCGTTGCGGGGGCACATCAGTACCTGTCTGCATGGGCGGCCTCCATGTCGTTTGTCCGTACATCTTGCGGCGGCGGTTGAGCGTTACCGTGCGGCGGCGGTGGGTCGCTCGCCGATCTTGGCGGCCGTCGACCCGAGCGTACTTGTGCGCCATGCCGGTCACGTTCGAAACGGTGCAGGTCCCTTAGGCTGCGCGGCATGCGGGTCCACGTCACCTTCGTCTGCACCGGCAACATCTGCCGGTCCCCCATGGCAGCTCTGGTCTTCCGGGAACAGCTGCTGAGGGCAGGATTGTCCTCGCAGGTCGAGGTGTCCAGTGCCGGTACCGGTGGGTGGCACGTCGGCGACCCGGCCGACCGGCGCGCACTGAAGACGTTGGCGGGCAACGGATATCCGACCGATCACGTCGCGGCGCAGGTCGGTGATCTGCATCTGGACGCGGATCTGCTGGTGGCACTGGACTCCGGACACGCGCGGGCGTTGCGCCGGATGGTCGATCCTGATCGCGTCCGGTTGCTGCGCTCCTTCGACCCGGACGCGGACGGCGCGGACGTGCCGGATCCTTACTACGGCGACGATTCCGGGTTCGACGAGGTGCTGGTCATGATCGAGGCGGCGATGCCGGGGCTGATCGCATGGGTCCGCGAGCAGCTGTAAGGCCGAAGTACCAGTCACCGCAGGCCACCGCGGCCGAAGCGGCGGGCCTGCGGTGGCTGCGCGTCGAGGGCGGCCCGCCGATTCCCGAGGTGCACGCGGCCGTGGGCGGCTGGCTGGTGATCGACGAGATCCCGCACGGCACGCCAAATCTTCAGGCGGCCGTGACCTTCGGCCGCCGGCTGGCCGCGCTGCACCTGGCCGGCGCCGAGGCGTTCGGCGCACCACCGCCCGGCGGCCCGCGCGAGGCCACGATCGGCACGGCCCCGATGCTCAACGAACCCGCTGCGGCATGGCCCGAGTGGTTCGCCTCACAGCGAATCCAGCCGTACGCGCCCGAAAAGCAGGCCTTGATCTCTGCGAGGTCTGCTCCCGCATCACGTCGTTGGCGGGCCCGCCCGAACCACCGGCGCGACTGCACGGCGACCTGTGGAGCGGCAACGTGCTGTGGGGAGCCGACGGCCAGGTGTGGCTGATCGACCCGGCCGCCCACGGCGGGCACCGCGAGAGTGATCTCGCCATGCTCCAGCTCTTCGGCTGCCCGTTCCTGGACCACGTTCTCGGCGCCTACCAGGAGGTGGCGCCCCTCGCCGACGGCTGGCGCGCACGCGTGAAGCTGCACCAGTTGTTCCCACTGCTCGTGCACGCCGTGCTGTTCGGTGGCGGCTATCGGTCGGAAGCCTTGGCCGCGGCACGGGTTGTTTTGCGAGGATGAGGTTCATGGACCTCACCGGGTGGTCGTGGCTCAACGAGCCGCGGAAGTGGTCGACCGATCCCCTGACCGTGCACGCCGACCCGAACAGCGACTTCTGGCGCCTCACCGGCAACGGCATCATCCGCGACAACGGACACCTCTACGGCGTGAGCCTGACCGGCGACTTCACCATCACCGCGACGTTCACCGGCGAGTACGCGGCCCAGTACGACCACGCCGGCGTCGGGCTGCTCGTCGACGGCGAGAACTGGATCAAAGCGGGCGTCGAGGTGTTCGACGGGAAGCGCCAGGCCAGCACGGTCGTGACGCGGGGGTTCTCGGACTGGAACCTGGCTCTCACCGGCGAGTTCGAGCGGTTCACGATCTCGGCCGAGCGGCGGGGGGACGCGGTGTGGGTTCGGTACGGCGTGGATGGCGACGCGGCTACCCACCTGCTGCGCAAGGCCTATTTTCCGCCTGCGGTCGAGGTCAGGGTGGGGATCATGGCGGCCAGCCCGGAGGGCGAGGGGTTCGTGACCCAGTTCCACGAGGTCCAGCTCACGCAACTACCGTGAGGACGTGCGGTTCAAGTTCCTCCTCAAGCCGGGCTGGCTGGCGCTGACCCTGGCCGTCTGGGTGTTCGCGGGTGCCTGCATCTACTTCCTGTCCCCGTGGCAGTTCGGCCGCAACGACGAGCGCCAGGCGCAGAACTCCGCCATCACCAAGTCGCTCAAGAGCGACCCGGTGCCGTTCGGCGCCCAGCACGACGAGTGGCAGAAGGTCGAGCTCAAGGGCCGCTACCAGCCCGAACTGGAAGCGCTGGCCCGCCTCCGCACCGTTCAGGGCGAGGCCGCCTTCGAGGTCATCACGCCCTTCAGGACGACCACCGGCCAGACCGTCCTGATCGACCGCGGTTACGTCCGCCCGGTCAACGGCATCAAGCCGCCGGACTTCGCCAAGCCGCCGGCCGACGAGGTCACCGTCATCGGCCTGGCCAGGCCGAACGAGTCGAACGACCAGCCCGCGTTCGAGCAGGACGGCCGCCTGCAGATCTACTCGATCAACAACAACGCGGTCGGGCCGCAGATCGAGCCCGGCTACTACCAGCTGATCGAGGGCCAGGCGGGCGCGCTCGACACGCTGCCGCTCCCGCGGATCGAGTCCGGGCCGTTCTTCTCCTACGCGCTGCAGTGGATCGCGTTCGGGGTCATGGCGGTCGGCGGCTGGCTGTACTTCACGATTCGCGAGGCACGGCCGGGCGGCGTGCTGCACGAGGGCAGCCGTAAAAAGAAGAAGTCGATCGCCGAGCTACTTGCGGAAGAGAGCGACGAAGGCGCTGACGAGAGCAGCGGAGAAGCCGACGACGCGGGACAGCTCCACGGCACGCGTCACGTGACCTGAGTCCGGGTTGCGGCCGTGGCCGAGCACCGGGCGCTCCTCGACCCCGTGCGCGTAGACCGTGCGGCCGCCCAGGCGGATCTCCAGGGCGCCGGCGAAAGCCGCCTCGACCTGGCCCGCGTTGGGCGACGGGTGCGCTGAGGCGTCACGACGCCAGGTCTCGAGGGCCTGCGAGGCAGACCCGCCGACAACCGGGGCGCCACCGACGGTCAGCACCGCCGCCAGCCGGGACGGCAGCAGGTTCAGCACGTCGTCGAGACGCGCCGATGCCCAGCCGAACCGCAGGTACCGCGACGACTTGTGGCCCACCATCGCGTCGAGCGTGTTCGCAGCGCGGTAGCCCAGCAGGCCGGGCACGCCGAACGCCGCGCCCCACACCAGCGGCGCCACGACGGCGTCCGAGGTGTTCTCGGCCACGGACTCCACGGTCGCACGGGCCAGGCCGAGCGTGTCCAGGCGAGAGGCATCGCGGCCGCACAAGTGGGGCAACCGGGCCCGCGCGGCGTCAACGTCACCCTCGGCCAGCTCGCGGCCCATCGAGGTGCCCTCGGCGGCGAGCGAACGGCCACCGAGCACCGCCCAGGTCGCCACCGCCGTCGTCACCGTCTGCGCCAGCCAGTGGCGTCGGGCCAGCCGTTCGACGGCCACGCCGGCCGCCACCGCACCGCCCACCAGCACCGCGGAGTACGCGACCCCGGCGGCCTGCGAATCGGCGTAGAGGCGCTTCTCGAGCGCGGCTGCCGAGGTGCCGAATGCCGCTACCGGGTGAAATCGGCGTGGATCTCCGAACACCGCGTCCGCGGCCACGCCCAGCAACAACCCCAACGCGCGCCCCGCGCCCACGGCATCCTCCCCAGCTCGAAGTAGGCACGGTAGCGCCGCACCAGCCGGGCGCGCGCATTAGGGTGGCCGGTCGTGGAGCACAAGCGGCTGAAGCTGTACGCCTATCTGGACGCGCGCGACCATCAGCGCACGTACCTGGCGATCATGCGGCTGTTCACCTCCACGCTGCTCGCGGATCTGTCGGCGGGCGAGGTCGCGGGCGCACTGGCGGGCCAGGAGCGCGAAGGCAGGGTCGAGCAGGGCGAGAGCCGCATCGAGAACGTCATCAACCGCCTCAAGCAGCTGGTCGAGTGGGGCAACCTGGTGCAGGGCCGGCGCGAGGTGGTCGCGGCCAGCATCGCCGAGTTCCAGCACGGCAGCGTCCGCTACCAGGTCTCCAAGCTCGCGGTCAGGGTCCAGCGCGACGTCGACGAGCTGCTCAGGGTCCCGGAAGGCGCCCGCGAGGTCTCCCGCGAGCTGCTCCCCGCCATCGAACGCGGCCTCAACGAACTCGGCGGCTCCCTGTCCGTCGCGCTGCTCAACGAGGGCGACAAGACCAAGGAACTGCTCGCCGAACGCGTCACCACCCTGTTCCTGCAGCACGCCGAACTGGCGGCGACCGTCCGCGACTTCTACGCCTACCTCGGCCAGGTCGTGACGAGAAACCACCTGGCGCCGGACGAGATCGCGGGCTTCCGGAACCTCCTGGTCGAATACATCCAGCGGGTCGTCGAGGACGTGCTGAAGTACACGCCGCCGATCGCGACGGCCCTCGCCGGCTTCACCAGGGCCCGTTCCGAGCTGCTCAGGCTGCTCGGCACCGACCTCGGTCACAACGTCGAACGCGCCCGCGGCCGCACCCCGGAGGACTGGCAGGAGCTGACCGACTGGTTCGTCGACCGCCCCGGCCGGCCGAGCCAGGTGACGGCACTGCGCGAGGCCACCGCCCGTGCGATCGGCAGTCTGCTGGCCAGCGTGAAGCGCGCGACGTCCGGCGGCGGGCTCGTCCCGGGACGCCGTGCCGAGCTGCTGAAGCTCGCGAGCTGGTTCGACAACTCCACCCGCGAGGAAGCCCACGAGATCTACGCGGCCGCGTTCGGGCTCTACTCGGCACGCCACCTCTCCCCCGCGCCGGAACACGACTCGGACAACGAGCGCACACCATGGCGCGACGGCCCGATCTGCGACGTCACGGTCAGCGTGCGATCGCGCGGCGACCGGGGAGCGCGCGGCAGGCCGTCCCGGATCCTCGACGACCCGATGACCGAGCAGTCGCTGCTGGCCGAGGCCAGGGAAGCCGACGAGATCCGGGCCAGGCACGTCACAGAACTGACCAGGGCGGCCGGAAACCTGCAGAACACCACGCTGTCGCACGGCGCGCTGGAGGTGTTCTGCGAGCTGCTCACACTCGCGATGGCCCAGCGCGACTCGCCGCAGGACGGCGGATCGGCCAGCGATCCGGTGCGTGGCCTCAAACTCGAGATCGCCCACGGCACGACGACGCAGATCAAGTCCGCCGCCGGGACGCTCACCCTGCACGACGCGACGGTGGCCCTGAAGCAATGAACCAACTCGACAACCTCTCCGACATCGACGCCGCCAACGTGGTGCGGTGCGCGCGAACGTTGCTGCGCAGGCCTTTGCTGCGCTCCGACGGCCCGGACGGCGAGCTGCTCAGCCTCGTCTACCGGCACCGCGCGGTGCTGCAGGACCTGTTCGCGGGCCTGCTCGGCTACCGGCTCGTCGTGGAACGCCGGTTCGCGCGGCTCTACAAAGCCGGCCCCGGCCGCGACGACACCCGCGGCGTGCTCAGCATGTCGCCGCGCGGCTACACCTACCTCGCGTTGACGCTCGCCGTGCTCACGGGCATCGGCCGCCAGACGTTGCTCAGCCGGTTGGTCGCCGACATCCGTTCCGCCGCAACGGAAGCAGGCATCGACGCCCCGGACGACGTGACGGAGCGGCGAGCGTTGACCGCCGCTCTGCGCCACCTCGTTTCGCTGGGCGTGCTGATGGAGACCGAGGGTTCGGTCGCGCAGGACGTACTCCCGCAGGAAGCACTGATCACGATCGACACCGACCTGCTGGGGCAGCTCGTCACCGGCCCGGTCGGCGAAGCCACGAGTCCTGCTCATCTCGTCGAACTGGCCGCGCGACCCGGTCCGCGCGGGATCGAGCACGCCGTGCGGCGCCGGCTCGTCGAGACGCCGCTGGTGCTCTACGCGGACC
Source organism: Lentzea sp. NPDC051213 (assembly GCF_044455585.1). Taxonomy (NCBI): domain Bacteria; kingdom Bacillati; phylum Actinomycetota; class Actinomycetes; order Pseudonocardiales; family Pseudonocardiaceae; genus Lentzea; species Lentzea sp. NPDC051213. The sequence goes on along the minus strand of NZ_JBITEX010000010.1, from coordinate 320,096 downwards.
TGCCGGACGAGCAGGCGGAGTGGTTGCGCCGCAACCAGCGCAAGGAGACCGCGTTGCTGGAGCAGGCGTTCGGCCTCTACACCGAGTGCCGGGTCGAGGGCGTGCTCGCCTCGGACCCCGAGGACTTCCTCACCGACCTGTCGTTCCCCGGCGTCTCCACGGTCGCGCGCATCGCGGTGCTGGCGCTGCCGGACCTGCTCGACTCCGACGTGGAGGACGCGCCGGCACGGCACGTCGTCACGGTGGAGCGCCTCCGCGAGGTCTGTGCCGCGCTGGTCGAGGACTACCCCGCCGCGTGGTCGAAGCAGTTCACCGACGACCTCGACCGGCTGGTGGCCGAGGTGACGGAGTTGTTGCGCCGCATGGGTCTGGCCTTCGCGTGTGAGGGCGGCTGGTCGATCAGCGCGGCCGCGCACCGCTGGGCGCCTTCGCCCGATGGCGATCCCGAGCGAGAACAACCTGAACCCGTTGTGGTGCCTGAAGTACCGAGCTGGTCCCTGTTCGACGAGGAGAACGCTTCATGAGCAGGTGGCGGCTGCACCGCGGCGGCGTGGTCAACGTCTGGCAGTACACCGAGCAGACCTTCGACTTCTCCGGTGGCCGCGCCATCTTCCAGGGCACCAACGGTTCCGGCAAGTCCCGCACGCTGGAGCTGTTGCTACCGCTGTGCCTGGACGGCGACCTGCGCCAGCTCGGCTCGAAGGGCTTCGACACGGTCAGCATCCGGCGCCTGATGCTGGACGACTACGACGGCGGCCCGAACCGCATCGGCTACGCGTGGGTCGAGCTGATCCGCGAGGCGGCTGACCACTCGGGCAACGAGTACCTGACGTGCGGTCTCGGCGTGAAGGCGTCGAAGACCTCGCAGGCGATCACGGACTCGTGGCGCTTCGTCACGCCGATGCGCGTCGGCACGGAGCTGTCGTTGGCGGGCCCTGAGCGCGTCCCGCACGGTCCGGCGCAGTTGCGTGACCTCATCGGCGCGGACTGCATGTTCGAGGAGCCGGCGTTCCGCGCGAAGATCGCCGACGCCGTCTACGGCGTGCCGGCCGCGCGGTACGGCGACCTGCTGCACCTGCAGCGGACGCTGCGCAACCCGGACGTCGGCCTGAAGGTGCTGGAAGGGCAGCTCGAACAGATCCTGTCGGATGCCTTGCCGCCGCTGGACCAGCTGATGGTCGAGCAGCTCGCGACGTCGTTCGACGACCTGGAGTCGATCCGCGAGAACATCGTGCGACTGTCCTCTGCGGACAGTGCGCTCGGAACCTTTTTGAAGACCTACAGCGATTATGCGTTCGGCGGGCTACGAAGCGCTGCCGAACGGCTGGACGCCGCCGAGAAGTCGGTGACGAAGCTGCAGCGGGAGCAGTCGAAGCTCACGCAGGACCTGGACGTCACGCGGATGGAGCGCGCGGCGTCCGAGCAGGCACTTGTCGACATGGAGACCGGCGAGCAGCAGGCCGAGGAGACCATCGCGGCACTGAAGGAACTGCCCGCGTTCCGCGACCTGCAGGACCTCAAGACGCGCGAGAACCTGGTGGCGGAGAAGCGTTCCTCCGCAGTCGCCGCCCTGGAGACCGCGCACCGCCAGCGCGCCCAGGAAGACGCGTCCGTCGACAACGTGCTGCGCCTGCTGCGACGTCTCGCCGAGGACCTGTCGGCGGCGGACGCGCTGAGCGACCCGTTGCGGTCGAACCTGCGCCTGGCGGGCATGGACGCCGACCTCGCACCGGACGTGCCTCAGGTCCCCGCCGCCGAGGCGACCGCGACCACGGCGTCGGTGCGCGCCAAGCCGGACCCCGAAGCTGGCCCGCTGCCGATCGAACGCCGCGTGCCGCCCGCCGCGGCGACCGAGGACGTGCTGGCCAGCCTGGCGTCCGTCGTCGACCAGACCGCGGACATCGCCTCGCTCGCGCGTCAACGGGGTGCGCTGGCGCTGTCGCTGCACGAGCAGGCGCTGGCCCTGGACTCGCAGCAACGCGAGGTGGAGTCGTTGCGGCAGAAGGCCCGCGACGCCCAGCACGGCGCGACCGAGTCGACCGCGCTGCGCAACCAGGAGCTGCAGGAACTGGCCGAGGTCGTACAATCGTGGCTGGGTCAGGTCGAGGTTTGGACGACCTCTGGGCCGCTGCTCTCTGAGCGCCCGCCGACTGGTTTCACTCGATCGAGTGAGTCCGGATTTGTCGGTTCGCGGATCTCGCAAAGAGGAGGAAGCGCGGGGGGCGAACCGGGGACTTCGTTCGACGGGTCCGTGGCTTCGTTCGACGCGTCAGGGGCTTCGTTCGACGGGTCGGGGACTTCGTTCGGAGAGCCCGGGACGGGGTCGGGGGTGCCTGGGACCGCGTCGGAGGTGTCTGGGACGGCGTTCGAAGGGCCTGGGACGGCGTCGGAGGTGCCCGGGACGGCGTCGGAGGTACCCGGGACGACGTCGGAGGTACCCGGGACGACGTTCGAGGTGCCGGACACGATCACCCCGGCGGCGGCCAGGGAGCTGACGTCGGCGGCCAGGGACTGGGTCGGCCCGCTGGTGCAGGCCGCGCGCGACGCCGCGCACGCGTACGCGCAGCAGCGCGGGGACTTGCGGGCCCGCCTGGACGTGCTCGACGAGGAACTGATCGGCCTGCGCTCAGGCGACGAACGGGTGCCGGTGCCCGGCCAGTACGTCGCGGCGGACCGTGATCCCGCGGTGGGCGCGCCGTTCTACCGCCTGGTCGACTTCGCGCCCTCGCTGACCGACGCGGACCGCGCCGGCCTCGAAGCCGCGCTCCAGGCCAGCGGGCTGCTGGACGCGTGGGTGACGCTCACCGACACCGAGCTGAACGACGTCGTGGCCGTGACGGCCCCCGCCGTCGGCGGCCGCACGCTGGCGGAGGTCCTGGTGCCCGCGGTGGAGGGCTCGCCGGTGCCGGAGGCCTTTGTCGCCGGCCTGCTGGCCGCCGTGTCGCTGGACGACCGCGACGGGTTGAGCCTCACCACGGACGGCGTGTGGCGCGCGGGCGTGCTGACCGGCCGCTGGACCAAGCCCGAGGCCGAGTTCATCGGCGCCGGCGCGCGGGAAGCCGCACGCGGCCGCCGCATCGCGGCCCTCGAAGAGGAACTTGCCGATCTGCGTGGGCAGCTCGGCACCGCCGAGGACGAGCTGGCCCGCGCCCACGAGCACGTCGCCACCTGGGAGGCGCACGTCGCGGCGTTCCCCGGCGACGGCGAGCTGATCGCGAAGCACAGCCGCGTCCAGGCCGCCGAGGAGTCCGCGGCGCGGGCGCAGCAGCGCACGTTCGAGTTGCGCGACGCGCTGGAGAATGCCAACGGGCGGCTGGAAGCCGCGCGTTCGGAGCTGACCAGGCAGGCGGGCGATGCCGGGCTGCCGTCCGACAGCGAGGCGCTCCGGCAGGCCCAGGCGGCGGCCGCGGAAGCTCAGCGGACCGCCGACCTGCTCGGCGATGCGGTGCGGAGGCGTTGCCAGGGCACGATTTCCGACCTCACCGATGCCTCGCACCGCTACCACGAGGCCGTGGCCGACCGGCAGACCGCGGAGAGCGACGCCGACGCACGGTGCGTCGACTACGCGGCTCAGGCTGGGACTTTGGCCGAGTTGACCGACGCAGTCGGCGGCGAGGCCAAGGAGATCAGCGAGCAGCTCACGCAGCTGGAGAAGTCGCGCAAGCGGATGCGCGAGGACCTCAAGGGTGTGCGCGAGAGCATCACGACCGCGCGTGAGCAGGCCGCGAAGCTGGAAGCGTTGCTGGAGACCAATTCCACGCAGGTCACCGAGGCGGCAGAGACCCAGAACCGCGCGGCGGCCAACTTCCAGGCCACCGTGCGAGCGCCCGGTCTGCTGGCCGCGGCGTTCCCCGAGGCGCCGGAGGAAGCCTTGGTGCGCCAGGCGATCGCCGACGCGGGCGACCGGCGTGGCGGCACCGAGGCCACCGTGATCGCCAAGTTGCAGGCCCTGCAGACCTCGCTGGCCGGCAGCCACGACATCGCCGCCGAGCAGCACGCGGGTCTGCTGACCGTGACGGTGACCGGTGAGGAGGGCGCGAAGCCCGTCGCGGTGGCCGCACGCCAGGTCACCACGAAGCTCGCCGAGCAGCGCGGGTTCCTCGACGAGCAGTACCAGGGCATCTTCGCCGACTACCTGATCCGCGACCTGGCGGAGTGGCTGCGCGGCCAGATCAACGTCGCCGAGGACCTCACCAAGCGCATGAACGAGGTCCTCTCCCAGGCTCGGTCGAGCCAGGGCGTGCACGTCAAGCTGGCGTGGAAGTCCTCCAGCGCGCTGGACGACCAGACGCGGCAAGCGCTTGCGCTCGTGCGGCTGCCGTTCGGCGAGCGCACGCCGGAGCAGGACGCCACGCTGCGCCGGGTCTTCACCGAGCGCATCGAGAACGAGCGTGACACGCACTCCGGCGGCTACGCGGAGATCCTTTCGCGGGCGCTGGACTACCGCATGTGGCACCAGTTCACGGTGACCGTCGCGGACACCGGGCCCGACGGCAACCCGCGCGAACGGCGGCTGCGCCAGCTGTCGTCCGGTGAGACACGGCTGATCTCGTACGTGACGCTGTTCGCGGCCGCGGCGAGCTTCTACGACGCGGTGAGCGACGAGTTCGACCCGCTGCGTCTGGTGCTGCTGGACGAGGCCTTCGAACGTCTCGACGACCCGACCATCGCGCGCATGCTGGGGCTGCTGGTCGACCTCGACATGGACTGGGTGATCACCTGGCCGAGCGGCTGGGGCGTGTCCGACAAGATCCCGCGCATGCACATCTACGACGTGCTGCGGCCCAAGAACGGCCGGGGCGTCGCGTGCACGCAGACCACGTGGGACGGCGCGGCGCTGGACCGGATCGATCCCTAGAAGGGCACGTCGGTCTCGAGTGCGGCGGTCCCGCGGCCGGAGAGCGCGCGGCAGAACTCGACCGCGTCGAACGCCAGCGCGGGGCCGCCGGAGCCCCAGGTGCCGCCCGCGGGTCCGGTCAGGTGCAGGGTGAACGGCTGCCCGTGCCGCTCCGCCCACTCGCGGACCACGTCGTCGACGAGCACGCCGTCGTGGTCCGCGGTCAGCACCATCGGGACACCGGTGGCTCGCGTGATGTCGACGCGGTGCATCCACGGGTCGCGGGTCATGATCACGTCGGTCACGAAGCCGAGCGACCACTTCTCCCTTCGGCCGTTGACCACCTGCTCATCGGCCTTCTGCCTGCGCAGGAACCACGGCGTGCGGCGCCGTGCCTTCACCGCGCGAGGCGTCACCTCGGCGTAGCGGGCGGTGATGGCGGCTGGGGACATGCCGGCGCGTTCGGACACCTGCAGACCGGTCAGCGCGTGGAGGAGCACTCCGCCGCGCTTCTCCGCCGCCTTCATCTGACGCATGGCCTCCCGCATCGACGCGGACATCTCCGCCATGCCGAGCATGTGCGCCGCCATCTCGCGCACGTTCCACTCCGGGCAGTCGGTGGGCTTGGCCCAGTCCTGCGCCGAGAGTCCTTCGAGCAGCGCGACGACCCGTTCGTACTCGGTCTTCGCGAGGCGCATCGCGGTGTCGCGGTCGAGCGCGGAGGCGCGGGGTCTGGTGTCCAGTGCGGCGGTCATGGCGTTCTCCTCAGTGAAGGTCCGGGCAGGCCGATGTCGTCGGCGAACATGTCGATCACGCGCGGGAGCTGACGGCGCCAGCGGTCGCCGCCGGGGTCGTTGGCCAGTTGCATGTCGATCAGGCCGCTGGCGACCGCCAGGAAGAGGTCGAGATCGACCTGTTCGATGACGCCGGCCCGTTGCATGAAGGCGGTGAACTGCCTCATCACCTCGACCGACGGGGCGTAGGCGGTCTCCGACGGCACGAAGCCGGGGATCGAGCGCTGGTTCATGAGCTGGTAGCGGGCCAGGTCGACGACCGCGAAGTCGAAGAAGTCCTCGAGCATCGCGAGCAGCGCCTCGCGTGGCGTGTCCGGCAGGCGTGGGAGGTCCACCTCCATCTTGGCCAGGAAGACCGTCCAGGCCTGACCGAACATCGCGTCGTAGATCGCGTTCTTCGAGTCGAAGTGCGAGTACAACGACGGTGAGCGCATGCCGATCATGGCCGCGACCTCGCGCAACGTGACCGCGGCCAGCCCGTCGCGGCGCGCGATCTCCCACGCGGCGTCGACTATCTCTCTTCGGGTGGCCTCACGTCGTTCGGCTTGCCTATCGCGGTTAGGTGCGGCGCTCATGGTTAGGTACAGTCCGCTCGTCGCGACGGCCTGTCAAGACTTGCTCGATGAAGCGGCCCTGGACCGGACCGATCCTTAGGATCGAGGAGGTGCCTGAACCAACGATCTACAGCGAGCACGCCAAGACCTACGCGGCGTTCTGCGAACACAGCGCCCCGAACAGCCGATACGACCGTCCGGCGATTCTGCGGCTGGCGGGCGACGTCACGGCCAAGCGCGTCCTGGAGCTCGGCTGCGCCGCAGGAGTGCTCACCGAACACTTGGCCGACCGAGGAGCCGATGTGTTCGCGCTGGATCGCGAACCTCGCCTGGTCGACATCGCCCGCCACAGGCTGGGTAACCGCGCCCGCGTCGAGGTCGCAGACCTCGAGCAACCGCTCGACCTGGTGCCGACCGCCGGCGTTGACGTGGTCACCGCCTCCCTGGTCCTGCACTACCTCGAGGACTGGGCACCTCTGCTCGCGGAACTGCACCGCTGCCTGGTCCCCGGCGGAGCACTGGTCTTCTCGATCCACCACCCCATCACCGGCTGGGCGCTGTCCGATCAGAGCGACTACCACCGGGTCGAACTGGTCAGCGAAACCTGGGACTGGGACGGGCAACTGGTGACGGCAGACCTCTACCGCCGGCCGCTGTCGGCGATCTTCGGCGAGCTGCGGCAGGCGGGATTCGCGGTCGACGTCGTCGACGAGCCACGGCCGGACCTGGATGTCGCACCTCAGATGTTCGAAGTGCTCAACACCAAACCGATCTTCCTCTTCGTCCGGGCGCTGCGAGTCGACTGAACGACCAGCGGCTATGTTGGCCTGGTGACCGAGTACGACCGCCCCGAACTCGCCGAGCTGTGGCGCCTCGCCCGCGAGACGATGGAGGGCGGCGGCCGGTCGGCGTTCAGCTTCCGCGTCGAGGACGCGAGCACCGCGACGGTTCTTGGCGAGCTCCTGCGCAAGCCGATAGCGCACCCGGCTCGCCGTCAGATCTCGTTGGCACGCCTGGACGAACACATCCGCGCCCACGGCAGCACGCTGCCCGAGGTACTGGAGTCGGTGCACGGCAAGCCGATCGGCATGTCCACGTCCGAGGAGGCCTCGACCGCGGACGCCGTCCTCAAGTTCGCCCTGCGCGAGCACGGCCTGCTGCACGCTCCCTGGGCCGCCGAGTGGATCGAGCACGTCCGCAGGTACGGCAAGATCCCGCAGCCCGCGCTGCCGATGATCGCGAACCAGGCCGCGGCGATCCTCGCGCGACTGCACCCCGAACCCCGGCAGTGGACGACCCGGTTCGCCTTGGCGGGCAACGATCTCGACGACGGCCGCCCGCTCACCCGCATCGTCCACAAAGCACTGACGCTCATCGGCACCGACTGGGAGCGCTCCGGCGTCCTCCCCGATGCCTACAGCAACCCGGTGCTGACCTCCCAGGGCTACCTGACGCTGAACGACACCCTCGAAGCCTCCGACATCACCGTCGTCCGCAGCCCGCGCCTGCTCGAGTCCGGAGTGCCCGGCCCGTTGATGGTGCTCCCCACAGGCCTGACCGCACAGGCCAAGCACCACCTCAACGGCAAGACCGTCCGCTGCCACAACGACTTCACGCCCGACGGCATCCGCGCAACCAACGAGATCCTGGCCTACACCGGCGGAACCGCGTGGCGGATGTCAGCGGCCGACTACCGCGAAGCCGTGGCCACGCTGATCGCGCGCGGCGTGGAGCTCCCCACCCTCAACACCCGCCCGGCGGAAGCGAGCTGGGATCCCGACCTCGCCGAGACCATGGCCACGACCGGGCTGATGGTCACCGAGGAACACGTGCTGCCGTCACTGCTCTGACGAATCTGACGACTCCGACGGCGCGAACCGCTTCACGTCCCACCGCCCGTGCCCCTCGAGCAGCTTGCGGCCGATCCGCCGCAGGTCGGCGAGGTCGCGTTCGTTCAGCAGGCCGGTGAACTCCTCGGCGAGCGACGCCCGGTACACCCGCGCGGTCGTGCCGAGGCACGCTTCCTCGCCCTCCTGGGTCAGCACGGCGATGACCAGTCGCCGGTTGTCCGGCGGTTGCTCGCGCGTCACCCACCCGCGCTTGACCAGGCGCTCGATCAGCCGGGTGATCCCGGACGGACTCACGTCCAGCAGCTCGACGAGCTCCGACATCTGCAGCCGGCCGCCGTTGTGGTGCAACTGGTAGAGCGCCACGTGCTCCAGCAGCGAGCACCCGGCCTCGTCCTCCATGCGGCGCCCCATCGCGGCCTTCACGGCGTCGACGCCCTGCTGCACGTACAGCCACGAGTAGATCGGCTCGGTCACTGGCCCATCCTAAATCATGTTTGACAGCGAGACATTTTCATCGTCAAATATTGCTCATGAAAACCTCTGGGGACGTCACCATCGTCGGCGCGGGCCCGGTCGGCCTGTTGCTGGCCTGCGAACTCGCACTCCAAGGCGTCCGCACCACCGTGCTCGAACGCCTCACCACCCAGGCCGGCACCATCAAGGCGCAGATGATCAGCGGCCGCACGGTCGAGATGCTCGCCATGCGCGGCCTCGGCCCGGCGATCGACGCCGCCAGCGCCGCCGAGACCGCCAACCTGGCCTGGCGCGGCCGCACCACCGGCCACTTCGCCGGACTGTTCAAACTGGACGGTCTGGAACTGCTCATGCTGACGCAGCAAGCACTCGAACGCGTCCTCGAAGCCCGCGCCGGCGAACTGGGCGTCGAGATCCGCCGCGGCGTCGAGGTCACTGATCTGGACCTCGGCTCCGAGTACGTGATCGGTTGCGACGGCGGGCGCAGCACCGTTCGCAAGCTCGCCGGCATCGAGTTCGCCGGCACGGGTCCCACGCTCACCGGTTACCAGGCGATCGTCGACCTGGACGGCGAACTCGACCGCGGCTGGCACCACACGCCGACAGGCGTCTACGCGTCCGGTCCGCTCAAGGGCCGCATCATGATGATCGAGTACGACGGACCGCCGGCCACCCGTGACGTCACGCGCGACACCCTCGAAGCCAGCCTCCGCCGGATCAGCGGCCGCGACGTGCACATCACCGCCGTCCACACCGCGACCAGCTGGACCGACAACACGCGGCAGGCCACGACCTACCGCAAGGGCAACGTCCTGCTCGCCGGCGACGCCGCCCACGTGCACTCGCCGTTCGGCGGCCAGGGCCTCAACTTGGGACTCCAGGACGCCATGAACCTCGGCTGGAAACTCGCCACCGGCGACTCCGCACTCATCGACACCTACACCGCCGAGCGCCACCCGGTGGCCGACCGCGTCCTGCACAACACCATGGCCCAGGTCGCGCTCACCCGGCCCGACCCGCAGGCGCGCGAGCTCTACGCCCTGTTCGGCGACCTGCTCGACCTGCCGGACGTGAAGCGGAGGATCTCCGCGATGGTGCAGGGCACCGACATCCGCTACGACACCGGCTGCGCGCACCCGCTGGCGGGGACGTTCGTGCCGGGGCTCGACCTGTCCGACGGCAAGGGCACGACGATCGTGCTGGACGGCGAAGAGGCGACGATCAGGCCCGACGGCTACGTCGAGTGGGTCGGTGCCCGATGAGGATCACCGTCACCGGGGCTACCGGCACCCAGGGCGGCGCTGTTGCCCGGCTGCTGACCGAACGCGGCCACGAGGTGCGCCGCATGACACGCCGCCCGAACAGTTCCACCGACGTGTACGGCGACTTCGACGACCCGGAGTCGCTGCGCGCGGCGTTCGCGGACGCCGACGGCGCCTTCCTCGTCACCCCGTTCGGCGTGCCCGCGGAAACCGAGGTGCGCCAGGGCAAAGCGCTGGTCGACGCAGCCGCGGACGTGGCGCACGTGGTGTTCACGTCCGCGACGAACGCCGACCGCGGCACTGGTATCCCTCACTTCGACACCAAGGCCGAGATCGAAGGCCATCTCCGCGGCCATCCGCTGTGGACCGTGCTGGGCCCGGCAGCGTTCATGGCCGCCGGGGGACCGGTCGCACTGCCGATCCCCGCCGACCTGAAGTTGCACGTCGTCGCACCCGAGGACATCGCGGCGATGGCCGTGCTGGCCTTCGAGCAACCGGAACGCTTCCGCGACCGGCGCATCGACATCGCGAGCGACCGGCTCACCGGTCCGGAGATGGCCGCGATCCGGGGCACCGAGTTCGTCGAGATCCCGCTCGCCGAGGCCGAGCGCTACTCAGCCGACCTGGCCGCGATGTTCCGGCACCACGCCGAGATCGGGCTCGACCTCGACGTGGCGGCGCTGCACGCGGAGTTCCCCGAGATCGGCTGGCACAGCTATGCGAACTGGATCTAGTCCTGCATCGCCCACGACTGCAGCATCCGGAACGCGATCGACGCGCCACCGGCCAGCGCAAGCCCCGGCACACTCCCAGGCTCAGTGATCGCGCTCCGCACATCGGCCCGCGACACCCACTTGGCCTCCGCGATCTCGCCCTCGGCAGGCCGCAACGGCTCCGAAGGATCCGCGACGGCCTCGAAGCCGATCATCAGCGAGCGCGGGAACGGCCAGGGCTGGCTGCCCAGGTAGCGGATGTCCCGCACGCCGACGCCGACCTCTTCGAGGATCTCTCGCGCCACGCAGGCCTCGAGCGACTCGCCGGCCTCGACGAAGCCGGCGAGCACCGAGAACCTGCCCTCCGGCCATTCCGGGCCGCGGGCGACGAGCACCTGGTCCGCGCCGTCGTGCACCAGGCAGATCACCGCGGAGTCGGTGCGCGGGTACTCCTCGCGGCCGCAGCCGGAGCAGACCGAGGTCCAGCCGGACTTCTGCAGCACCGTCGGTGCACCGCACTTGGCGCAGAAGCGGGCCAGCCGGTGCCACTGGAACAACGCGGCGGCGGTCGTGAAGAGGCCCGCCGACATGTCGTCGAGGGTCGCGCCGGACTGGCGCAGGTCGAGCCACTGCGGCTCGTCCGTCAGCTCTGGTGCCGACCACGCGCGGGTGGGCGGTGGCTGCTCGCCGTCCTCGGCGGGCACCGGCACGGCGAAGTACGCCACGCCGTCCTGCTCGCCGAGCAGGACGGCGTTCAGCTGCGGTTGGTCGCCGAACTCGACGGCGGGCCGATCGACGATCCGGGTGCCGCGCTCGGCCACCAGCGTGCGGCCGCGCGAGTCGACCACGATCATTCGTGCCTTCGGCCAGAGCGCGGCGAGCTTCTCCTCGTCGCCGCGCAACGGCTCACTGCGGTCGATCGTGAACCGCGACAGCGCGGGAAGACCGACGAGATCGAAGCTCACTGGAAGGAGACCCCGCCCAACGCGCGGAGCTTCGGGGTCAGCTGCTCGGCGTCGCCGACCAGCACGCCGGTGAAGTTGCCCGGTGCGAAGAACTCCAGCGCGGCCGCGGCCACCTGCTCCGGCGTGACGGCCTGCAGGCGCTGCGGGTGCGCCACGAGCCAGTCGAGGCCGAGACCCAGGCCGACGAGGTTCACCAGGAACGACGCGAGGCCGGACTGCGACGACGTGCTCGTGAGCAGCGTGCCGATCGCGTACCGGCGCGCGACGTCCACTTCGGACTCCGACGGCGGCACCAGGCCGAGCCTGGCCAGCTCGTAACGGGTCTCCAGCAGGGCCGCCGCCGTCACCTCGGACGCCGTGTCCGCGTCGACCAGCAGCGTGGCGCCGTGGACGGTGAACTCGGGGTGCGAACGGGCGCTGTAGGTGTAGCCCTTGTCCTCGCGGATGTTCTCGACCAGGCGCGACGAGAAGAACCCGCCGTAGACCAGGTTCGCGAGCTGCAGCGCCGGGTAGCGCTCGTCGGTGCGCGGGATGGCCTGCGCGGCCAGGCGGATCTGCGACTGCACGGCACCGGCGCGGTGCACGAACAGCACGTCGCCACCGTTGACCGGCGGCAGCGGCGGCAGCTGGACGGCCTCGCCGTCGCCCTGCCACGCGCCCAGCGCCTCGCCGATCTGGGCCACGGCCTCGGCCGGGTCGATGTCGCCGACGACCACGAAGACCGAGCCGCGCGGCAGCAACGCCTTGCCGTGCAACGCCACCACGTCCTCGCGGGTGACGGTGGCGACCTCGTCGGCCTCCGGCATCTCCTTGGCGTACGGGTGGTCGCCGTACAGCACCTTCTGCAACGCCTCGCGCGCGATGACGCTCGGCTGCGAGCGGGCGATCGAGATGCGCTCGACCAGGCGGGCGCGCTCGCGCTCCAGCTCGTCGGCCGGGTACGACGCGTTCGTCAGCACGTCGGCCAGCACGTCGAGCACGGTGCCGAGGCCGCTGGCGAGCGCGTTGCCGGTGAAGCTCAGCCGCTCGGGGTCGACGACCGAGTCGAGCTCGCCGCCGACCAGCGCCAGCTCGGTGTCGATCTCCACGCGGGTGCGGGCCGCGGTGCCGGTCAGCACGGTGTTCGCGAGCAGCTCGGCCTGTGCCGAGTGCGGCGAACCGGCGCTGGAGGCGGCCGGGTCCGCGAACGGCACGCGCAGGCGGATCTCGACCATCGGCACGGTGGCGCGCCTGACCGCGATGACGCGCAGGCCGTTCGGCAGCGTGGAGTCCACAGTGGACAGGTCGACGGCCGCCTTCTGGGTGCCCAGCTCCGGGAGCGGGCGCGGACCGATCTCGGTCCGTCCGATCTCCTCGGCGGTGCGGTGGGTCTTGGCCCCCGAGATCGTGCCGGTCACTGGGCTCCTCCGGTGGGCTTGACGGTGAGAACGGCGCGCGAGTCGGGACGCAGCGCCTTGGCGGCGGCGGACACCTCGTCCACGGTCACCGACGCGATCCGCTCGGGCAGTTCGTAGATCAGCTCGGCGCGGCCGAACAGCAGCTCCGCCGAGCCGAGGCCCAGCGTGCGGTTCGTGAGCCGGTCGTGCTCCTTGTGCATGGTCGACGCCCAGCGGGCGGTGACCTTCGCCAGCTCCTCGGCCGACGGCGGCTCCTGGGCGAGCTTCTGCAGCTCCTCGTCGATCGCCGCGAGCACCTGCTCGGCGGGGACCTCCGCGGTGTGGATCGCGGTGATGCTGAACGTGTCCGGGTCGCGGGCCTCGAGCGGGCCGAACAGGCCGCAGCCGGCGTTGAGATCGATCACGATGCCCTCGCGGTGCACCAGGCGCTGCTGCAGGCGCGAGCCGTCGCCGTCCGTCAGCACGCCGGCGAGCACCAGGTACGAGAGGTAGCCGTCGATGTCGGTGACCGGGTCCGGCACGCGGTAGCCGATCGCGAGCGCGGGCAGCGGGGCCAGCGCGTCGCCGTGCTCGTGCCGCACCTCGCCCTGCGGGGCGGGCTCGGCGAACGAGGGGCGCTCCGGCCGCGGCCGCGCGGGCACGTCACCGAAGTGCTTCTCCACCAACACCTTCGCGGTCTCGACGTCGAGGTCACCCGCCACCGTCAGCACGGCGTTCGCCGGGCTGTAGTAGGTGTCGAAGAACTCCGCGCAGTTGTCGACAGTCGCGCTCTCCAGGTCGACGAAGTCGCCGTAGCCGTTGTGCGCGTTGGCGAACGTCTTGAACAGCACCGCGGGCAGGAGAATCCAGGGGAACCCGCCGTACGGGCGGTTCAGCACGTTGAGCCGGATCTCCTCCTTCACCACGTCGATCTGGTTGCGGAGGTTCTCCTCGGTGAGCTTCGGCGCGCGCATGCGGTCCGCCTCGAGGAACAGCGCCCGCTCGAGCGCCGCCGAGGGCAGCACCTGGTAGTAGTCGGTGTAGTCCGGGTGTGTGGACCCGTTGAACGTGCCGCCCGACGACTGCACGTGTCGGAAGTGCGCCAGCTTCTCCAGGCTCTCGCTGCCCTGGAACATCAGGTGCTCGAAGAGGTGCGCGAAACCGGTGCGCCCCTCCGGCTCGGAGCGGAAGCCGACGTCGTAGTGCACGCTGACGCCGACGACCGGTGCGCTGGCGTCGGGGGCGAGCACCACCCGCAGGCCGTTGGGCAACGTGAACCTGTGCAGTTCGGGTGAGGCCATGCCCGCCAGCCTACGGGTTCTGCGTCCGGAGCGATCGCAGGTGTCCGGCCTGGGCGAGCACCCCGTCGAGCGCCCCCAGGAACGCGGGGAAACTGCGCTGGAAATCGGACGCGTTGCCGTACCAGTACAGATCTTGCTGACCGAACGTGGCGAGCCAGCGGTCGGTCTCGCCGAGCACCACCGCGTACGGCAGCGAGCGGGAGAACACCAGCTCGCGGTCGGCCTCGGGCACGTCGTTCGGCGTCACGCCGTGCAGGTACCCGCGCAGGCCGCGGACGTGCTCCAGCAGCTCGCTGCCGCGCTTGGTCCTGGCGGGCATCGACCGCGCACCGAACGCGAGGGCGACGCCACCGACCGCGACGACGAGCCCGAACAACGCGTTGCCGATGGTCAGCGCGAGCACGACGGTGGCGGCCACGCCCAGCACCGCGATCACGATGCCGACCCACCAGAACAGGCTGCGCTCGGCGTCCGGGCGGCGCACGAACCAGCGCTTCTCCACCACGTCCGCGTAGAGCCGGTCGCGGACCTGGGCGAGATCGATCCGGCGGCCGCGCAGCTCGGACACGGTCACCGCGTCCGACCCCTGCGGCAGGAGAGCGTCGTAGACGGCCTTCTCGTAGCCGGAGAGCGAGTCGTCAGCCGGGTTGCGGCGCACGATCTGCCAGTCGTGACCGTCCACCTCGGTGATCCACAGGTAGTTGCGGACGGCGAGGTCGATGACCGTCGCGGTCACGTCGACCACGTCCACGTGCTCGTCCACGACGGTGCCGACCTGGCCGGGCAGCACGCCGTCGGGTGAGGCGAACGCGACCCGGCCGCCCTGGTCGCGGACCAGCACGGTCACCGCGCCGACGTCGCTCGCGAGCGCCGCCGCGTCCCGGCCGCGCAGGTACCAGAGCAGTGCGACACCGCCGAGCAGCAACACCAGCAGCCCGCCGAGCGCGGCGCCGCTGACCGGGGTCAGCGCGAACGCCGACGCCAGCCCGGACTGCTCGACCACCACGGCGTTGGGCGGCACGACACCGGCCGACAGTCCGATCGCGACATCGACGCGTTCGCCCGCGCCGAGCTTGATCTCCTGCGCCCGCACGCCCTTGCCGTCCGCGAGGTCGGCGCTGGTGCACGGCTGCGACGACCCGACCGGGCCGGCGAGGCAGTTGACCGACGTCGGCGAATCAGGTGCGGAGAACGTGACGGCGACCTTGTCGAGCTCGGTGTCCCAGCCGCCCGCGGCCTGCCAGCGGACCTCCAGCACGTCACCGACAGGGGCGACCGCGCCGACGACCGTGTAGGTCAGCGTGGCCTGGCCGCCTTCGAGGGTGACGGAGAACTTTTCGTCGCTGACGGTCGCGCTGCCCTTGCCCTCGACCCTGGCGTCGGTGACCTGGTACTGGCGCTCCAGGTCGTTGCCCACGGCGAGTCGCAAAGGGACGGTCCGCTTGACCGTCTTGCCGTCCGGCACGTGCACGGTCTCGGTGATGGAGAGCTTCGCGTCGCGCTCCAGCTTCATCCGCACCTCGGTGCTGACGGTGCCGGGAAGTGGCTGCGCGAGCGCGCCAACAGCCGTCGCAGAAGTCAAAGCTGCGGTCAGCGTGGCGGCTGCGAAGATCGCCGCTCCCCAGTTCTTCAACACGGCTGCGGACAATAGCGGAGTCCTCATATGCTCCGGCGGACTTTCGAACAGACGCCATCTGGGGGATTTCCGGCGATGACGCAACCACCTCCGCCGGGCTGGCCACCGCCGCGCCCGGTGGGTCCGCCGCCTGTGCCGGCGGCACCGCCGTACGGGCCGCCGATGCCTCCTCGCCACGTCCAGGGACCGCCTCCCGGCATGCGGCCACCGCAGTACCGCGCTCCGCTGCCACCGCCGCGGCCTGTGATGCCACCGCCGCAGCCGGTTTGGGGCACCCCGCCCGGCGGTTACGCGCCGTACCCGCAGATGCCGCCTCGCCGGAACAGCAGCAACGGCCCGATCCCGGCGCTGGTGCTGGGCGGCGTGGTGATCCTCGGCCTGGGCGCGATCGGTGTGTTCGCCGCGACGCTCAGCAGCAAGGTGAAGGACGCGGGCTACTCGAACTACACGACGTACAGCCCGACCTACACCTACAGCTCCACAACGACGACCACGACCACCACGACGACCTCGACGTCGTCCACGCGGTCGACCTCCACCTCGTCGGCGCCGGTGGGCCCGAAAGCCGTCTACAAGCTCGAAGACCACCCGATCTTCACGGCCAACATCGGTG
Source organism: Lentzea sp. NPDC051213 (assembly GCF_044455585.1). Lineage (NCBI taxonomy): Bacteria > Bacillati > Actinomycetota > Actinomycetes > Pseudonocardiales > Pseudonocardiaceae > Lentzea > Lentzea sp. NPDC051213. The sequence goes on along the minus strand of NZ_JBITEX010000010.1, from coordinate 303,721 downwards.
CGAACGACTTCGACGCGTGCCCGTTGCCGAAGATGGAGTACAACCCGGCGGGCGAGGAACGGTTCCTCTCGGCGGCTCTGCCGTGCATCGAGAAGGCGTGGCAGCCGGCGTTGAAGAGGGCCAACCTTCCCTACCAGCCCGTCGAGCTGCAGGTCTTCACCGGCACGACGCAGACGCCGTGCGGTGAGCACACCACGAAAGAGACGGCGATGTTCTGCCGTGGCGTCATCTACTGGCCTGGCGGCTTCTACGCCAACGAGGGCGGCTCGACGGTCCGGCACCCCGGCGTGTACCTCGGCCAGCTCAGCCACGAGTACGGCCACCACGTCCAGTGGCTCACCGGCCTGATGCGCGCCGCCGACCAGGCCCAGTACGACGTGGGCGGCTGGGACACGCCGAAGGGCCTCGAGCTCAACCGCAGGCTGGAACTGCAGGCCACCTGCTTCGGCGGCATGACGCTGGCGCCGTTCTCGCACAAGAACGTCGTGCCGATGGACGTCGTGAACACCGGTCTGCACGACGCGGGCCAACGCGGCGACTACAGCCGCACGCCTGACCACGGCAGTCAGCCGAACAACGAGCGTTGGGTCATGCACGGCCACAAGCAGAACAAGGCGAACGCGTGCAACACCTGGGCCGCAAGCTCGGCGGACGTCGCGTGAACCGATCCCCCGGCCCGCGCGTCCCATTGATGTGGACGGGACGCGTTAGCCCGGTCGGGGGACGCGCGTTACCGATCCGCCTATGCTCGTACACGACCCAGGATCACCAATGGGGGGACCTCAGGCGATGACCCAACCACCGCCGCCGGGCAATTGGCCAACGCCGCGCCCGGTCGGTCCTCCACCGATGCCCGCACCACTGGGGCAGCGTCCGCCACAGGGTCCACCGCCTCCGTACGGCATGCCACCGCAGGGTCCTCCGATGGGACCGCCGCCCGGCCAGTACGGCCCGCCGCCGCCCCCACCGGGCCAGGTCATGCCGCCACCGCAGCCGTTCTGGGGCCCGCAGCCCGGCGGTTACGCGCCGTATCCGCAGATGCCGCCGCGCCGCCGGAGCAACGGCCCGATCGTGGCGCTGATCCTCGGCGGTGTGGTGATCCTCGGCTTGGGCGCCGTGGGCGTGTTCGCCGCGACCGTGAGCAACAACGTGAAGGACGCGGGCTACTCGAACTACACGACGTACAGCCCGACGTACTCGTACACCAGCACGGCGGAAGCCACGACCACGACGACGACGCCGTCGCGTCCATCGGCGTCCAGAACCCCGTCCACCCCGGCGACCCCGACGGGCGCGAAGGCCGTGGTCGCGCTGGCCGACCACCCGTTCCTGAAGCCGAACCTCGGCGCGAACTCGGTCTCGGGCTGCGCGCTGCCCGCCATGGACTACTCCCCGGCGGGCCAGGACCGCTACCTGCGCGCCGCGCTGCCGTGCATCGAGGGCATGTGGAAGCCGGCCCTGCAGGCCGCGAACCTGCCCTACCAGCCCGTTGAGCTGCACATCGTCACCGAGACCATGCAGTACCCGTGCGGCACCGTCCGCCCGGACTCGACGGCGCGCTACTGCCAGGGCGGTATCTACTGGACGGCGAACGCCTACGCCGCCGAGCGCAACCCGAACAACCCGAACCACCCCGGCAAGTACCTCGGCCAGCTGGCCCACGAGTACGGCCACCACCTGCAGTGGCTCACCGGAATGCTGAAAGCCTCGGACCGCGCGCAGTACGACGCGGGAGGGTGGGATACTCCGAAGGGCCTCGACCTGAACCGCCGGATGGAGCTGCAAGCCACCTGCTTCGGGGGCATGACGCTGGCCCCGTTGTCGCACGGCGCAATTCCGATCGACGTCATCAGGGTCGGCCTGTCCGACGCGGGCAACCGAGGTGACTACGACATCTACCCGACCAAGGACCACGGAACACCGCAGAACAACGCGACCTGGGTGGACCGCGGTTACAAGTCGAACAAGGCGTCCGAGTGCAACACCTGGGCCGCGGACGCCGGATCCGTCTCCTAGAAAGGGGCGAACGTTGACCCAACCAGCCAAGAACAACCCGGTCATGCTCGCGGGCGTGTTCGTGCTGGTAGTCGCGTTCGTCCTCGGAATCGGTCAACTAAGCCGCCCCAGAGTCGTCACGGGCCACGCCATGGCGGGTTCCCGCCCTGCCCCGTCGCCGTCGACCGAGCCCTCGACCCCGGTCCGTCCCCGCGCGGTCTACCGCCTGGCCGACCACCCGGTCCTGGTCACCCCGGCCTCCCTGGCCCCCGTGACCTGCGACATGCCGCAGTTCGGCGTCTCCGACCAGCAGCTGGCCGCCTACTACGCGGCCGGCACGGCCTGCCTGGACGCCGCCTGGGGCCCGTTGCTGACCGCGGCGAACATGCCGTTCGAGAAGCCGGCCCTGGACGCCTCGCCCACCCTGAAGGACGGCCCGTGCGGCGCCGCCCCGGAGTCCGACCACGCCGTCGCCTACTACTGCGGCCGCAACCGCACCATCTACATGCCGACCACCCGCCTGCGCGACAACGGCGGCGGCGACGCCCCGGCCACCCACCTGGCCACGCTCTCGCACGAGTACGGCCACCACGTCCAGGCTCTGACGGGCCTGCTGCGGGCTGCGGACCTGAAGATCACCGACGCGGGCGAGAAGACCCCGGCGGGCCTGGAGATGTCGCGCCGCATCGAACTGCAGGCGAACTGCTTCGCGGGCATGTTCCTGACGAGCGCGGCCGGCAAGGGCTCGGTGTCCGCTGGTCTGGCGCGTCAGGCTCAGGAGGACTTCAAGTTCGCCATCGAGGAGAAGCCCGAGAACAACGCTCACGGGTCGGCCACCAACCAGGCTCAGTGGGCGAACACGGGGTTCAAGTCGAATTCGACGGCGGCCTGCAACACCTTCGCGGCGCCGGCGGCGGCAGTCGCCTGACCGCCCCTCTCAGCTCGTCACGAAGGCGACTGGTTCAGCGGCAACGTCACCCGGAACACGGCTCCAGAATCTGACGGCTCACACGTCAGATCCCCGCCGTGCGCCCGAACAACCCCCCGAGCGATGGCCAGCCCGAGCCCAGACCCACCGGACCGCCGATCCCGAGCGTCATCCAGCCGGACCAGCCGATCGAAGATCCGCTCCCGCTCAGCCTCCGGCACCCCGGGCCCGTTGTCGGAAACCGTGAACCCGGTGGCATCAACCCGAATCCGGACACTCCCCTGCGGGCCGGCGGCCTGCCGGGCGTTGTCCACGAGATTCACCAGCACCTGAGCCAGCCGCTGCCCGTCCCCGACCACCACGACCGAGATCCCCTCGGCCGAGATGTCGAAGTCGGGCGCGACGAACCGCGTCCGCGCCACCTCGGCCTCGGCCAGCCCGAGCAGATCCACCGACTCCCGCTGCATCTCGTACCCGGCGTCGAGCTGAGCCAGCGCCAGCAGGTCGTCGACCAGCCGCCCGGCCCGCCGGGCCTCCCGCACCAGCAGGAACGACATCTGATCCCGATCAGGTGAATCGACCGGTGCCTGCACCAGCGCCTCCGCCACCGCCTGCACCCCGGTGATCGGCGTGCGCAGCTCGTGGGCGGCGTCGGCGACGAACCGCCGCGTCCGCTGCTCGGACCCCTCCAGCGAGTCCAGCATCCCGTCGAAGGCAGCCGCGGTGCGCCCCAGCTCGGTGTCGGTGCGCGACGGGTTGAGCCGGCCGCCGCGGTGGCCGTTGGCAATGGCCTGGGCCAGCGACGTCATGGCGTCCAGCGGGGCCAAAGCCCGCCGGACCACCCAGATCATCAACACGCCGGTGATCACGATGGCCCCGATCCCCATCATGATCAGCAGCCTGCGCAACCGGACCTGCGCCTGCGAGATCGTCTCGGTGTCCGCGTAGAACGTGAACTTCGCGCCGTTGATGTTCCGGGCCTTCTTCTCGTACTGCCCTCCGTCCGGCGCTTCGCCGACCTTCGTCCCGTTCGGCAGGTCCACCGTCACGTGGATGTTCCGCTTGGTCAGCTGCTGAGCGACCAGTCGCGGCGGAACGCCCTTCTGCACCTGCGTGACCGCACGCTGCTCGGCGTCGCGCAGCACGAAATCGACGTCCCTGCTGGACTGCCCCTGGAACAACCGGTCGACCAGGATCACCAGCGCCACCAGCACGACGAACAGCACCAGCACCACGGACACCGCGACGCGGCGGCGCAGCGAGACCGTGCGCAGGTTCATTCTTCGGCCCGCAATACGTACCCAAGACCGCGCACGGTGTGCACGAGCCGTGGGCCGTGTTCCTCCACCTTGCGGCGCACAGCGGACACGTGGACCTCGACCAGGTTCGGGTCGTAGTCCTCGTACCCCCACACCGCGGTCAAGATCTGCGTCTTCGACACCACTCGCCCGCGCTGCGCCGCCAGGTAGACCAGCAACCGCAGTTCCGTCGCGGTGAGCTCGATCGGCTGGTCGGCGCGCATCACGACGCCCGCGTCAGCGTCCACGACGAGGTCACCGACCTGCACCGTCGACGGCGTGCGCCCCAACCGGCGCAGCACGGCGGACACCCGCGCGACCAGCTCGGCCAGGACGAACGGCTTGCCCACGTAGTCGTCGGCGCCGCCGGAGAGCCCGCGCAACCGGTCCGGCACGCCGTCGCGCGCGGTCAGCATCACCACGCCGGCCCCGCTCGACCGGCGGATGACCTCGAGCAGCGCGAAACCGTCGCGGCCGGGCAGCATCACGTCGAGCACGACCAGGTCGGGGCGGAAGCGGCCGAGATCGGCCTCCAGCTGGCGCCCGTCCAGGCGGTGCTGCACCTCGTACCCCGACTCGCGCAACGCGGACGACACCGCGGCGCCGATCGCCTCGGCGTCCTCGATCACCAACACCCTGGCGGACACCTCACCATTCTGCTGATCATCCGGACTTCGGGCGACTCGCCTTCAGCTCGCCCTCAGAAAGCACGCGCACGCTGGTGCGCATGTCGAAGAAATCAGCCTGGGCCGGCGCCATCGTCGCGGCCGTCGGGCTCACCGTCGGCGGCATCGCGGTCGCGACTGCCGCGGACAACCCCGACGACCTGCCCGCGGCGTTCGCGGAACGTCACCCCGGCGGTCCCGGGAAGCCCGGCCGCCCGGACAAGGTGCGGCTCAAGGACAGCACTCTGGTCGTCGGCCGGGTGAAGTCGGTCGAGACCGGCAAGCTCACGATCACCAAGGACGACGGCAGCGAGGTGTCGTTGACCACGGACAGCGCCACGAAGCTGCGCGGCGGCGACCTCGCCGGCCTCAAGGCCGACCAGCGCGTGACCGTCCGCGTGAAGGACGGCAAGGCTCTCAACGTGGCGCTGGCGAAGGCCCACGAGCAGGGCACGATCAAGGACGTCAACGGCAACAACGCGACGTTGATCCAGGTCGACGGCCTGCAGACCCCGCTGGACCTGTCCGCGGTGACCGAGAAGCCGAAGAACGGTGACCTCGTCGCCGTGACCGGTTCCGTGTCCGACGGCAAGACCATCAAGGTCGAGCAGCTGCGCCAGCTGCCGAAGTAAACCTGGGCTCCACGCGGGCCGCCGCGTCTGCGAACATCGCAGTGTGGCGGTTCCGCGAAGCCCGAACAGATGGGTGTTCATCCTGCTGGTCGTCGGACTGGTCGGGATCAGTGTCGCGGTCGCGCTCCTGGTGCCGCTGAAGGTGCTCGGTGCCGAGGAGCCGGTAAGACGCGTCGCCGCGACCGTCGTCGAGACCGGTTCGTGCGGCCAGGGCATGGACACCGTCGAGTGGGACGCCGACGGCCAGAAGAAGCAGGCGAAGCTCGACGGCTGCGGCCATCAGAAGGGCGAGACCGTCGAGATCGTGCTGACCAGCGGCGATATGGTCCAGTCCGCCGCCTCGCAGCCGGTCGGACCACCGATCGCGAGCCGTCTCACCGTGCTGCTGTTGTGCCTCGCAGCGCTGGCGGGCGGCTTTTACGCGTTCCTCTTCCGCTATGCGCCGTTGCGCGCACCGGCCGTCATGACTACTCCTCGTTCCCCGGCTGAGTCACTTTCTTGACGCCATTCGGCCGATTTCATTCAGGATTCCCCAATAACGTTGACCTCCGGATCAGTCGCGACCTCTGACGGCCCTGAGCTGCTGTTACGACGCTCGACCAATTCTGTCGTCACGCGTTTGTTCAGCTGGGGGACTCTTTGAAGCGTGCAAGCATTCGAATCTTGATCGCATTTTTTGGAGTGGCGCTCACCTTGATAGGCGCCGTTCAGCCGGCCAGTGCGGAACCGGTTGCTCCTTGGTCGGAGAAGGCCGTTCCGGTGAAGATGGAAATGACGGCATCCGCCATCTACTGGCTGCAGAACCTGAACAGCCGCAAATGCGCCCTGTCCCAGGGTGGGGCCGACGGCGCGCCCGCCGTCCAGTACACCTGCCTGAACTTCAACGACCAGAAGTGGGGCTTCATCGACAAGGGCGACGCGCGGTACCAGATCGTCAACGCGAACAGCGGCAAGTGCCTGCTCATCCAAGGTTCCGCCAACGAGGCGCCTGCCGTCCAGTACCAGTGCCTGAACTACGTCGACCAGTACTGGCGATTCTGGAACTACCCCGGCCACTCCGGCTGGTACTGGCTGCAGAACGTCAACAGCGGCAAGTGCCTGATCGTTCGCGGGGGCAGCGACGGCACCCGGTTGGTGCAGTTCGACTGCGCGTCCTACATCGACCAGGCGTGGGGCCTGTACCAAGGCTGACCTGGTGAGCCGGCGGGGCCACCTGACACCAGGTGGCCCCGTTTCGCTACTCCCCGCCGGGCGGAGTCACCTTCTTGACGTAGAGCAGCCGGTCCCCCGGCTCGATCGCGTCCGCCTCGGGCGCGTCCACCCGGTAGAGTGTCTTGCCCCGCACCACACCGAGCACGATGTCGGGCAGGTGCCGCGGCGACCCGCCGATCTCGCTCTTCTCGACGTCGCGCTCGGCGATCGCGAGGCCCGCATCAGGCGTGAGCAGGTCTTCGACCATCGCGACCACGGACGGCGTGGCGGTGGCCATGCCGAGGAGTCGGCCGGCCGTTTCCGACGACACGACCACCGAGTCGGCGCCGGACTGCCGCAGCAGGTGCTCGTTCTCCCGTTCCCGCACCGACGCCACGATCTGCGCCTTGGGCGCGAGCTCGCGGGCGGTCAACGTCACCAGCACGGCCGTGTCGTCGCGGTTCGGCGCAACGACGATCGCGCGCGCTCGGGCTGCACCGGCGACCCTCAGCACGTCGTTGCGAGTACCGGAGCCATGCACGGTCACGAGCCCGATGGCGGATGCGGCGTCGAGCGACTCCTGCACGGTGTCCACGACGACGATCGAACCGGGCTCGACCCCGTCGCCGAGCAACGCCGCGACCGCGGAGCGCCCCTTCGTGCCATAGCCGACGACCACGACGTGGTCACGCACGATCCGCCTCCACTTCTGAATGCGCAACGCCTGCCGGGAGCGCTCGGTGAGAACTTCGAGTGTCGTGCCGACCAGCACGATCAGGAACAGGACCCGCAACGGCGTGATGACCAGAACGTTGATCAACCGCGCCGACGACGACGAGGGCGTGATGTCGCCGTAGCCGGTCGTCGAGAGTGACACCGTGGCGTAGTAGAACGAGTCGAGCAGCGAGACGCCGTCCTCGTTGACGTCGCGGTAGCCGTCGCGGTCGAGATAGACGATCAGCACCGCGAGCAGGAGCGCCGCCATCGCACCGACGACGCGTTTGAGGATGGCGCGCACCGGACTCTCCACCGAGTCCGGCATCCTGATCACGCCGACGAGCGAGTGCGACGCCTCGTCAGACAGGGTCATCGAGTCAACCTCTCGGGCAACATCCGCCACAGGTGAGCAGCCGCCTCCGCACCCTTGAGGAGCAACGGCACCACTACGCGCTCGTTCGGCGCGTGCACGCGATCATCCGGCAAGGTCGCGCCGAGGTAGACGAGGGGCACCCCGAGCCACGCCTGCAGCACCGCGGCCGGCCCCGATCCACCCGCTCGTGCGAACCGCACGGGCTGGTCGAACGCCAGCTCCATCGCCTCTTTCACGGTGGTGTTGGCCGGGTCGTCCGGGCTGATCGCGTACGGCGGCACCCCGGTGCCGCGGAAGGTGACCTCCGCGCGGACACCGGCCGGCGTGTGCTTCGCGACGAACGCCCTGAGCTGGTCCGCGACCTTCTCCGGCAGCTGGTCAGGCACGAGCCGGAAGCTGATCTTCGCCGTGGCGGTGGCCGGGATGATCGTCTTCAGGCCGGGGCCGGTGTAGCCGCTGCTCATGCCGTTGATCTCGGCGGTCGGCCGCACCCAGATCCGTTCGAACGTGGTGTAGCCAGGCTCGCCGGCCAGCGCCTGGGCGCCGCCACCGTTGTGCGCCAGCCACTTCTGCTCGTCGAACGGCAGCTCGGCGTAGTCCTGTCGTTCCTTTGTGGACGGCTCGACGACGTCGTCGTAGAAGCCTTCGAGCCGAATCCGGCCGTCGTCGTCGTGGAGGGCGGCGATGAGCCGCGCCAGCGCAGTAGCCGGGTTGGGAATCGCGCCGCCGGCCCGCCCGGAATGGACGTCGTCGGTGCCGCCGAAGAACGTGATCTCACCGCCGAGAACGCCGCGTTGCCCGGTGTTGACCGTCGGCGCTTCGCGTTCGTGCAGTGCCGTGTCGGTGAACACGACAAGATCGCAGTCGAGATCGTCTTTGTGATCTTCGAGGAGCTTTCGCAGGTGTGGAGAACCCGATTCCTCTTCGCCCTCGATGAACAGTTTCAACGTGACGCTCGGCGCATTCTGTCCGGTTGCCGACAGATGTGCCCGCACGGCGAGCAGGTGCATCGCGACCTGCCCCTTGTCGTCGCTCGCGCCACGGCCGTGCAACACGTCGCCGCTGATCACGGGCTCGAAGGGCGGATGGTGCCAGCGCTCGATCGGGTCGACCGGCTGGACGTCGTGGTGACCGTAGACAAGCACCGTCGGCGCCGCCGGATCTTCGGCCGGCCAGCACGCGTAAACGGCGGGAAGCGCCGGCCCGTGGTCCCAGATCTCGATCTCCGGCCAGCCGTCCTCGCGCAGTCTCCCGGCCAGCCATTCGGCGGATCTCTGCACGTCAACGTGGTGCACGGGATCAACGCCGATGGAGGGGATCTTGATCCACTCGCAGAGTCCGGCGACGAAGGAATCGGTCAGCGCGGCAACCGCGGCGCGTTCGGGATGATGAGAATCACCTGCCACGCTCGTGGAGAATAGGCCAGCCCGATCTCGCCTACGCGGCGTAGGCATGACAGGGTGACGAGATGGAACCGAACCGTTCCCGAGCGCGATCGGCATTGGCGCTCGCAGCACTGCTAGGCCTGGCAGGAGTAACCCACTTCACCAGGCCGAAGTACTACGACGCGATCGTCCCGCGCGCACTGCCAGGCACCCCGCGGCAGTGGACGTACGTATCGGGCGTGGCCGAACTGGCCCTGGCGACCGCGGTCGCCGCCCCACGCACCCGCCGCCTGGGCTCGCTCGCCGCCGCCGCGTTCTTCGTCGCGGTCTTCCCGGCAAACGTGAAGATGGCTCTCGATTTCCGGGACAAATCCCCCAAAGCCCGAGCCATCGCCTACGGCCGCCTGCCACTGCAGATCCCGCTCGTCGCATGGGCGTGGAATGTGGCGAAGTCGTCGCCATGACCACCCTGGGTAATCCTTAACCAAGTATCCCGCAAACGCTGTCATTTTTCGCGCGAGGAACCCTAGGATGCGCCCTGTGCAAACGCTTCTTGAGCGCGCCGCGACCGAGCTCGGCTGGGACGGTGTCGTCGTACCCGACGTCGCCGTGCTCGGCCAGCAGGTGTCCGCGGTGGTGCGTTTGCTGCCCGACGTCCACGAGTGGAGAACCCAGAACGGCTGGCCCCCGCGCGCCGACCCGTCCTGGTTCCGCTCCTGGTTCGAGCCGGAGGCCCACGACCGCCTCCCGGTCGCGGCGGTGGAGTTGGTCGGCGTGCTGGTCAGCGAGTCCACAACGGACCGCGCCCTGCAGTCGTGCGGCACCCTGCTCACTCTGGCGCCGTGCGCGGTGATGCTGCCGCGGTCCGACGAGTCGCAGGCCTGGTCGTACATCGAGCTCGACTACTACGGCATCGGCGTCGTGGTCGCCGACGACAGCACCGCCGTCCTGATGGTGCCGCCGGAGGACCGGTCGCCTGAGTTCGGGCCGTCGCTGTTTGGGCGGTGGCTGCTTGAGGTGCTGTACGAGCGGGTTTTGAAGGCTTCGCACGCGCCAGCCGACGCCTGAGGCTGGCGGCACGGTCTGGGGCTGTCGGCACGGTCTGGGGCTGTCGGCACGACCACACGATGCGGCCGACTGGTCTGCTGGGCGCGGGCGGGCGGACGCTGGTCTGCTGGGCGCGGGCGGGCGGACGCTGGTCTGCTGGGCGCGGGCGGGCGGACGCTGGTCTGCTGGGCGAGGGCGGGCTGACGCAGGCCCGCGCGCTGCTGTTCAAGCCTGGCCACTGCCCGAGGCTGCTGCTCCCCCCGCGCGCTTCCTTGTCACGCAACGATTGAAACGCGTTCGAGGTTCCCGGCTATCCACAGGTTACGCGGCCGAACATAACCGCAGGTCAAAAGCCTGCAGCCTGTGGACAACTCGCGATCATGACCCAGCGCGGCCTGACGATCATGACCCCACCGACCTGATCAGGGCCTTCAGCCCAGCCTCGTCCAACAGATCAGTAGGCCGCACCGTGTGATCGTGCCGCACGTAGTGGAAAGCAGCCCGCACCTCCTCCAACGGCGCCCCAACCAGCGCCGCCCAAGCCAGCCGATACGCCGCGAGCTGCACCGACAGCGCCGGCAGGGCCTCGGCGTCCGGCACGGCGCCGGTCTTCCAGTCGACCACGGTCCAGCCGTCCGGGTCGCGGTACACGGCGTCCATCCGGCCGCGCACCGAGATGCCCTCGAACTCGGCCTCGAACGGCACCTCCACGTCGTGTGGTGTGCGGTCGGCCCAGGCGCTGTGCAGGAACGCCTCCTTCAGGCGTTCCAGGTCGGCGTCCGGGGCTGCCTCGGCGTCGCCTGCTCCGGGGAGGTCGTCGAGGTCCAGGAGTCGGGTGGCGCCGAAGCGGTTCTCCAGCCAGGTGTGGAACGCGGTGCCTCGCCTGGCCAGCGGGTTAGGCGGGAACGGCAGTGGGCGGCGCAGGCGGCGGGCCAGTTGGTCTGGGTCCTTGGCCAGTTCGACCAGTTGGGAGACCGAGAGGTGTTCGGGCAGTTCCACCTGTTCGCGGCGGTTCTGTGAGGCTGCGCGTTCGGCTAGCAGCACGTCTACGTCGCGGGCCCAGCCGTCCGGGTCGTCCTCGTCCGGCATTTCCGGGTCGTCGGGCACCACGTCGTCTGGGAGCGGTTCGGGCTCTGGCGGGAAGTCTTCGTCCGGGGGCTCGTCCGGCGGCGGGTAGTCCTCCTCCACAACCAACGGCTGCTCCTCGAAGATCAGGGGGAGCGCTTCGGGTGGGGCGTTGCGCAGTGCGTCCAGTGCGGCCAGGACCATCGAGGCGCCCTCTACTACGGCGTCGCGGCGCTTGCCCAGGGGGTCGGCTGGCCATGAGGAGGACTTCACGTCCTCGGCCAGGGGGTTTGGGGTGTCGGCGGAGGGTTCGGGGGTCCACACGACCACGTCGCCGGGTGGGGTGTCGCGCTGCATTACCTCGTGCATCTCGCGCAGGAACACCGACGGGCCCTTCGGCTTGTCGCCGGCCTCTGCCCACCAGTGGCCCGACATCAGCAGGCTGTGCTCGGCTCGCGTCACGCCCACGTAGAACAGGCGGCGTTCCTCTACCAGGCGGCGGTCTTCGAACTCCTCGGCGTGGATGGTCAGCGCCTCGTCCACCTCCTTGCGGTTGTAGCCGGCGGAGAGGCGCAGGACCGGGAGGTCTGCGGAGTCGCCGCGCAGTGAGGCCGGTAGTTCCGTGACGGACTTCAGCCAGCACGAGGACTTCTTGCGGCCGGGGAACACGTCGCGGACCAGGTGCGGCAGCGCCACGATGTGCCACTCCAGGCCCTTCGCGGAGTGCACCGTCAGGATCTGCACTCGGTCTTCGGAGACCTCGACCTCACCGGGCTCCAGGCCGTCTTCGGCGTGTTCGGCCGTGTACAGGTAGTCCAGCAGCGAAGGCAGCGTCGCGGACGGCGAGGCTGCGGCGAAGTCCGTTACCACGTCCGCGAAGGCGTCCAGGTGGGCGCGGCCGACCATGCCTGGGCGCGACATCGCCTCGATGTCCAGCAGCAGCGTGCGTTCCACGTCGGCCACCAGCTCCGGCAACGGCTGGTCCAGCCTGCGCCGCAACGCCGCCAGCTCGCCGCCCAGCCGGCGGATTCGCCGGTAGCCGTCCTGTGAATAGGAGTCCGGGTCGCCTGGGTCGTCGAGGGCGTCGGCCAGGCCTGCCTGTTCGGCGTGTTCGCCCGGCAGTGCGTCCGCCAGCACCAGCAGTGGATCGTCCACAACGGACTGTCGTGGTTGGACTCCCGCCAGGTCCCGCGCGCGGGACCACAGGGCTGCCAGGTCCACGGCTGCCAGGCGCCAGCGCGAGCCGGTCAGCAGGCGTGCGGCCGCCGTGCCTGCCAGGGGATCCACCAGCACTCGCAGGGCCGACACCAGGTCTCGCACCTCGGGCTCGTCCAGCAGCCCGCCGAGGCCCACGACCTCTACCGGCAACCCGCGTTCGCGCAGCGCCGCGGCGATCGCTGCCATGTCCGACCTGCGGCGCACCAGCACCGCGGCCGTTGGCGGCACGCCTTCCACGTCGAGGTGCGCGACCCATTGCGCTGCAACGGTGTCTGCCATCCAGTCGAGTTCCTGGCGGATGTCCTCGTGCAACGCCAACCGCACGTCACCGGGGCCGGCTCCTGGGCGCGCCCGCAGTTCCTCGACGTCCAGGCCGGCTTCCCGCAGCGGCAACGACACCGCGTTCGCCAGCTCCAGGACCTCCGGCGGGTTGCGGAAACTGGTCAGCAGCCCGAACTTCCGGGTCGGCGGGAAGTCGTCCGCGAACCGCGGCAGGTTCGCCGCCGAGGCGCCGCGCCAGCCGTAGATCGCCTGCGCCGGGTCACCTACCGACGTCACCGGCATCGGCGCGCCGAGTCCGAACAACGATCGCAGCAGCACGCGCTGCGCGTGCCCGGTGTCCTGGTACTCGTCGAGCAGCACGGCGCCGTACCGCTCGCGCTCGCCGTCCGAGACCTCCGGGAACGCCGCAAGCTGCGCGGCCAGCGACATCTGGTCCGCGAAGTCGAGCGCCGCCTCCTTGCGCTTGCGTTGCTGGTATGCATCCAGCAACGGCAGCAGTGCGACCCGCAACCGTTGTGCCGCAACGACCTCGCGCAGCTTCTCCGGCAACGCGTCGCGCTGCCGGGGCGCCTTCGGGGCGTTCTCGATCAACGCGCACAGCTCCAGCGCGTGCGCTTCCAACGCCTCAGGCGTCACCAGGTGCTCGCCCAGCTCACCGGCCAGCGACAGCAGGTACCCGGTGATCGTCGCAGGCACCTTGTCCGTGTCCAGATCGCGCGCCCACGTCGACACGACCCGGTGCGCCAGCTGCCACGACGCCGTCCCGGTGAGCAGCCGCACGCCCGGCTCCACCGGCAGCCTCAGCCCGTGCTCGGACACCAGACGTCCGGCGTACGCGTGATACGTCAGCACCACGGGCTCGCCCGTCAGCACCGCCATCTTGCGCTCACCGCTCGGGTCGAGCTCGTCCAGCAGCGTCGACCCGGCGAGTCTGCGCAGCCGGGACCGCACCCGGTCCGCGAGCTGCCGGGCGGCCTTGCGCGTGAACGTCAGGCCCAGCACCCGGTCCGGCTGCACGATGCCGTTCGCCACCAGCCACACCACGCGCGCGGCCATGGTCTCGGTCTTGCCCGCGCCCGCACCCGCTACGACCAGCGCGGGTTGCGCGGGTGCGGCGATCACCTCGGCCTGCTCGGGGGTCGGCTTGTTGAGCCCGAGCGCCTCGGCGATCTCGAAGGGCGACTTCACCGCGACATCTTCCTACTCACGCCGCGGCACCTATTCACTCACCTGTCGCCCGGACGGGTGGACCGGGCACGTGGTGCGCGCCGGGCAGCGATCGCAGTCCGCGTTCTCCCGCGCCGTGTAGTCCGGGCCGAGCACGGACTGCGCGGCGTCCTGCACCACTTCCAGCCACGCCCGGACGCCCTGCTCGTCGAGCGGTGCCTGGGTGCGTTCGACCGCGCCTGTCTTCTTGTCCTCCTTCGCCACGTAGAGCAGCCGCGCCCCGCCGGGTTCGGTGCCCAGCCCGATGTGGGTGAAACCGCCCAGCGACGTGGCCAGCTGGTACACGGCCAGCTGCGGGTGTTCCTGACCGGCGTCGCGGGACACCGGGTTCTTGCCGGTCTTGATGTCGATCACGATCGGCCGGCCGTCGGCGTCGTGTTCCAGCCTGTCGACCCGGCCGCGCACCTGCAGCCACGGGCCGCCGTCGCGCTTGGGGACCTCGACGACCATCTCCTCCTCGACCGCGACCTGGGTGAGCTGGCTGCGGCTCATGGTCAGCCAGGCGAGGAACGTGTCCAGCATCTTCTCCACGCGCAGCCGTTCGCGGCGGGAGAACCACGGGGCACCGGCATCGACGGCGGCCCAGGCCTCGTCCAGCTTCACGCGCAACGCGGCCGCGTCCGCACCGGAGGCCGCCGCCTGCGCCAGAGCGTGGACCAGGGTGCCCGTCACCGAGGCCAGCTCCGCCGGGTCCTGCCCGCCGTGCCGCTCGACGACCCAGCGCAGCGGGCACTTCGTGATCACCTCGATGGTCGACGGCGTCACGCTGACCTTCTGCTCCTCCGTCCACAGTGGAGCCTCGGTGGTCACGTCCGCCAAGCCGTACCAGGACTCCGGGTGCGCGCCCGGCACTCCCGCCTCCGCCAAGCGAGCCAGTTGAGCAGCCGCCCGCGCGCGGCGATCGGGGTCTTCCGAGTCCGAGCACACGACCCGGCGCAGCTCGCCGACCAGCTCGCCCAGCACCAGACCACGTTGCGGCCGGTGCAGCTTCCGCTCGTCCTCGGCCGACGACTCGATCTCGTCGAGGAACCGCGACGGCTGCTCGTCCTCGCCCCGCACCGCGCTGATCAGCAGCTTCGAGCGGGCGCGCGACGCGGCGACCAGCAGCAGACGGCGTTCCTCCGCCAGGATCGGCGCCACCGCCGACACGGACGGCTCCAGCCCGGCCAGCACATCCACCATGCGTTCGACGCCCAGCACCGTGCCGCGCAGCCGCAGGTCGGGCCAGCTGCCCTCCTGCACGCCCGGCACCGCGACGACCTCCCACTCGCGGCCGGCAGCCGAGTGCGCGGTCAGCACCGACACCGCCTCCCCCGTGGGCGCGGAGGCGGCCAGCGTGTCACCCACGATCCGTTGCGACTCCAGGTATTCCGCGAACCCGGCGACACCGGAACCCGGCAGCCGGTCCACGTACTTGGCCGCCGCCTCGAACAACGCCACGATCGCGTCCAGGTCGCGGTCCGCCTGCATGCCCGGCATACCGCGGCGGGCCGACTGCGCCACCCAGCGGTCCTGCAGACCCGTCGCCGTCCACAGGTCCCACAGCACGACCTCGACCGACTTCCCGGCCTCGATCGCCTTGCGCGCCAACGACACCAGGTGCGAGATCCGCCGCGCTGGCAGCGACTCGGCGTCCTCCAGCGCGGCCAGCCGGTCCGGCGTCTCCACGACCTCCACCAGGAGCTCACCACTCGGCCTGTCACCGCCCGCGGCCATCTCCAGGCGCCGCAGACCACGCCGCAACCGCCGCAGCGCCAACGGATCCGCACCACCGAACGACGACGACAGCAACATCGCCGCCGTGTCCTCGTCCAGCGAACCCGGCACCGCCGCCGCCCGCAGCAAGGCCAGCAGCGGACGCACGGAAGGCTGCTGCGCCAACGGGAACTCGTCCGACGCCACCGACACCGGCACACCTGCGGCCAGCAAAGCCCGTTGCAGCACCGGCAGGGACAACGTCGCCGACCTCACCACCACGGCCATCTGCGACCACGGCACCTCATCGGCCAGGTGCGAACGGCGCAGCTGATCCGCCACCCACGTCGCCTCCTGCGCGGACGACGCGAGCAGCCGCACCTGCACCGACCCCTCACCGTCGACCGGCTGCACGGACCTCGTCGGCGACGCACCGGGCAACCGGGCGGCCAGCCGCGTCACCGCGTCCCTGACCTCCGGCAGCATCCGGTGCGACTGCGTGAGCACGACCGTCTCGCCGGGAACGTCCCGCAGGATCTCCGGATCGGCGCCGCGGAACGTGAAGATCGCCTGGTCCGGATCACCGGTCAGCACGAACCGCGACGCACTCGACCCCAGCGAGCTGATCAGCGAGTACTGCATCGGGTCGAGGTGCTGCGCGTCGTCGACCAGCAGGTACCGCACCCGCCGCCGTTCGGAGAAGAGCAGCTCCTCGTCGTTCAGGAACCCGGCGTACGCGGCCGAGACCAGCTCCGCCGCGTCGTAGGCGGGCGCGAACGCCGTCGCGGAGTCCATGCCGGACAACAGGTTCACGGCCTCGTACTGCGCACCGAACCGGCCGGCCGCCACCCACTCGTCCCGCCCGTGCTCCTCGCCGAGCTCGATCAGGTCTTCCGGCCCCAGCCCGCGTTCCGCCGCCCGCAGCAGCAGATCCCGCAGCTCGTGCGTGAACCCCGGCAGCTCCAGCGCGGCCCGCAGCCGCTCCGGCCAGTTCGACGCGCCCAGCTCGACGTCACCGGCGAGCAGCTCGCGCACCATCGCGTCCTGGTCCGGCCCGGACAGCAACCGCGGCGGTGGCTCGCCCAGCAGCACCGCCTGGTTGCGCAGCACCGCGAACGCGTACGAGTGCACGGTCCGCACCAACGGCTCGCGGATCGTCGACAGCCTCCCGGTCAGCAGCCGGGTGATGTGGGCGCGCAACGCGACGGACGCCCGCCGGTTCGCGGTCAGCACCAGCACGTTCTCCGGATCGGCTCCCAGCTCCAGCACGGCGTGCGCGGCCAGTTCCGCGAGCAACGTCGTCTTGCCGGTGCCGGGACCGCCCAGGACCCGCAGGAACCCGCCGGGATGGTCGAAAGCCCGCTGGGCAGCGGCATCCCACCGGGGACGCGGGCGCGTCTCCGGTTTCCTGCGGACCAGCTGGGGTGGAAGTGCCACGCCCCGATTTCACCACGCTGCACCGACAAGATCAGTGCCACCCGCCGATCGGGGCAGCCAGGGCCTGAGGCGGATTTCGTCTACCTTCTTGACAGAGAGAGGTGGTCTAGTCCATTTTTGAATACGTTGTGAGCCCCCTCACTGCCAGCTCCGCCGCCCTGGACCGAGCAGTTCTTGGAGGACTGATGAAGCGGTTCCTCGTCGGCGCTGTCGCTGCTGCGTGCGCAGCGGTGCTGCTGCCCACGACCGCACAGGCGGCCGTCAACCCCGTGCTCGCGGCCCCCTACCTGTATCAGTGGGGTGGCCAGCCCAACCCCGCGACGGTGATGCAGCAGACGGGCATCAAGGCCTTCACCCTCGCGTTCATCCTCAGCGACGGCGGCTGCAACCCGAAGTGGGACGGCAGCCGCTCGCTCACCGGCTCCGACAAGACCCTGATCAACAACATCCGCGCGGCGGGCGGCGACGCCGTGCCGTCGATCGGCGGCTGGTCCGGCAACAAGCTCGGCCAGTTCTGCTCGACGCCGGCCCTGCTCGCCGGCGCCTACCAGAAGGTGATCGACGCCTACTCGCTCAAGGCGATCGACATCGACATCGAGGCAGCCGAGTTCGAGAACAACGCCACGCAGGACCGCGTGCTCGGCGCGTTGAAGATCATCAAGGCGAACAACCTGGGCGTGAAGACGGTCATCACCATGCCGACCGACCGCACCGGCCCGAACTCCTGGGGCAAGCGCCTCGTCACGCGGGCCAAGGAACTCGGCGCGCCGATCGACACGTGGGCGGTCATGCCGTTCGACTGGGGCAGCGGCGGCGACATGTTCGTGTACACCAAGAGCGCGGTCGACGGGCTGAAGAACCACGTCAAGGCGACCTTCGGGCTGACGGACGACGCGGCCTACCGGCGCAGCGGCCTCTCGTCGATGAACGGCAAGACCGACACCGGCGAAACCGTCACCCCGCAGAACTTCCGCGACATCGTGACGTGGGCGAACTCCAAGCACCTGGCCCGCGTGTCCTTCTGGGCCGTGAACCGCGACAAGGGTAACTGCGGGGCAATGAGCAGCTCATGCAGCGGCATCAACCAGCAGACCTACGAATTCACCAAGGGGCTGGCGAAGTTCACTGGTTAGCAACAGACTCCTCCGGTGGCCGGACGTGACCCCGACCCCGTCCGGTCACCGGGGTTCCAACCTCTTCAGGAACTCCCCCGGCGTGGAACCGCTCCCACTACCCGCGTGGCAGCGCAGGTTCTAGCGCTTCAGCTTCTTCAGGAACTCGCCCGCGTCCAACGGCACCCCGAAGTAGGCGCCGATCCCGAGGTCGGCGCCCGCTTCCGCCCACCACTTCGCCTGTTCCGCGGTCTCGATGCCGTCCACGCAGATGTTCACGCCCAGCTCGTGCACCGCCGGGATCAGCACGGTGGACCGCGGATCCTGCCGGTGCACCAGATCCTTCGGCACCAGCACGGACACGATCGGCAGCTCCGTCAGCCAGGCCACGTCCCGCGGCCCGAGCCCGAAGTCGTCGAGCGCGATCCGCACTCCCATGTCCGCCAGCGTGCCCAGGTTCTCCGCCGCGTTGGCGATGCCGAGCACACCGACCGGCATCGTGACGGTCAGCCGCTCGTGGGGCATCCCGGTCTCGTCCAGCACCTTCGCCACGCGTGACGCCAGGTCCGCGTCGGTCGCCTGGTGCCGGGTGAACTTCACGCCGAACTGCGCGTCGAGCTCGCCGCGCTGCCGCCACCACTGCGCCTGGCCGGCCGCGATGCGGATCAGCCACTCGCCCATCGGCAGGATCAGCCCGGTCTGGTCCGCGAGCGCGGCGCACCGGTCCGTGAGGTCCCAGTGCAGCACCGCCTCGACGCCGGCCAGCTCACCGGTCGCGAGCTCGCGAACAGGCTGGAAGCACACGCCGATGTCGCCCTGTTCCCACGCTCCCGGCATCACGACGGCCAGCGCGTGGTCGCGCCTGCCCTCGGTGTCCTCGTTGCCGTGGAACAACTCCCACTGGCCGCGCTGGTCCTTCTTGGCCTGGCGCAACGCCAGGTCGGCCATGCGCAGCAGTTCGGTGGGGTCGACGTCCGGCGACGGCCGATCGACCACACCCGCGCTCACCGAGACCGCGAGCCCGTGGTCGTCCACGAAGATCGGTTCGGCCAGGTCGGCGTTGATGGCGGCCATCGTGGTCGCGATGTCCGGTGTGATGGCGGAGTTCTCCACGACGATGCCGAACTCGTCGCCGTCGAACCGCGCGACCATCGCCTGCTCACGCGACATCAACGCCCGCAGCCTGCGCGCCACGTGCTGGAGCAGCTTCTCGCCGACGCGGCCGCCGAGGCTGTTGCACACCAGGCCGAACGCGTCGAGATCGAGGTGGAACACCGTCACGCCGAACTCGGGGTCGGCCCGGCGCAGCACGGTTTCCAGGTGGGTGGTGAAGAACTGCCGGTTCGGCAGCCCGGTCAGCACGTCGTGCAGCGACTGCCTGCGCAGTTCTCCTTGCAGCAACGCGAGTTCCGTGTCGTCGTCGGCGACCACGAGCACGTGGCTCGGCTTGTTGTCGCCGTCTCGCAGGAGCGACGTCGTCAGCGTCACCCTGGCCAGATCGTCCTCGCCGCGCAGCAACTGCAGCGGTTCCCGCTCGAACTCGTCACGCTCGGCGAGCACACGCTCCATCATCTCGCGGAACACCACGATCGAGCTCGGCGCGACGAGCTCCATGAGCCGGATGCCAGGTTCTGGCCGGCGACCGATGATCTCGCCGATCGCCTCGTTGGCCCACACCACTTTCCCGTCGAGGCCGACGATCAGGATGCCGTTCGTCGACGAGATCGCGATGCCGGCGAACTTGGCCTCGCTCTGCCGCTGATCCCACTGCGCGTCACGGGCGGCCTTGAGCAGCGAACGCTGCATGCTCTCCTGCTGGTCCAGGATCGTCCGCGCACGTGCCGTGGTGAACCCGCACGTGAGCGCGCCGATGCCACCGACGACCCGCACCGTGTACTGCTCGGTCGCGTGGAATTCGTCCAGCGCCAGCAGGCCTTTGCCGAGGACGTCGACGGTGCGCCGCAGGCCGGGTTCGTTGACGTAGCCCAGAGCGACGAGCCGTTCGCCGACCTCCTCGAAGGGAGCAGGATCGAACGGTTCGCTGTGCAGCGCCGCGCACAATGCGTCGAGCTGGGCGCCCAGTTCAGCGTCCAGCTCGTCCCGGCTCAGCGCGACGACCACGACGCTGCTGAGCAGGTAGCTCCACTTGCGCGCCAAGGCTTCTCGCGCGCGGACGGCGGCGGTGTCCGTGAGCGGAGCGGCATCGGGTCTTCGGCTTGGATTCGTCATTCCCGTTGCCCTGTATGGGTTGAAGAGTGTCCGGGAGTTTACCTACCGGCAGTCGACGCCCGTTGCGCCAACAGTGTGAACCTCCGACACTACAGGGTGGTTTTAGTCCTTACGACCTACGCCCGCGTACAGGAACATGTTCATCGACGCCTCGTCCGCGAAATCCCCAGGTCCGTCCGGGCGCCACTCGCCGCAGCCGACCAGGCCCGGCTCGACCAGCGTGAACCCGTCGAACAGGGCGTTGACCTGGTCGTGCGTGCGCATGTGCATCTGGTCCGCGCTCTTGCTGCGGTTGACCACCTCCGCGGCCTGGTCGACGCTCTCGTCGATCTGGTCCTTGGCGACGTGCGTCATCACGATGAAGCTGCCGGCGGGCAGCGCGTCGCGGTAGGTGGCGAGGAGCTTTGCGGGATCGTCCTCGTCGGGCACCCAATGCATCATGAGCAGCATCAACAGGCCGATCGGCTCGTCGAAGCGCAGCAACCGCTGCACCTCGGTGCTGGCCAGCACGCCGTCCGGATCACGCATGTCGGCGTGCACGATGCCCGCGTTCTTGTTGCCGGACAGCATCAGTTCACTGTGCGCGACGGCGACGGGGTCTTTGTCGACGTAGACGACACGGGCAGCCGGATCGCGCTCCTGCGCCACCTCGTGCACGTTCGCCACGGTCGGGATGCCGGAGCCGATGTCGAGGAACTGGCGAATGCCCTGGTCCATCAGGAAGTTCACCGCGCGGCCGAGGAACCGCCGGTTGAGCCGGGCGACGCTGGGCAGCCCCGGCACGAGCTTCTCGATCTGGGAGCCGACCTGCCGGTCGGCGGCGAAGTTGTGAGCGCCGCCGAGGATGTAGTCGTAGACGCGGGCCATGCTCGGCACGTTGGTGTCGATGCCGAGAGGAACCCAGTCCTGGGTCTCTGCCACGGTGAACACCTCTTCGGTTTGCGTGGCGTTCGGGGGATGCCGCACGAGCTTAGTCACCCGCGAGCGCCATCGACTGAACCATCGGAGTGATCCGGAACCACCCGTTCAGGCACTGTCGTCCTCCCCCAAACGGCTCCTAGGGTGGTCCGTCCCCATTCGGCCCAACTCACTGGAGCCTGGATGCCCGTCCCGGTGGCACCCCACCGCTGGCCATTACTCGGACACACCCCGGCGATGCTCACCCAGCGCGCCAAGTTCACCGACGCGTTGTACGAGCACGCCGACGTGGTGCGCCTGGACCTCGGCCCGCTGCACGCGTACTTCGTCACCGATCCGGCACTGACCCACGAGGTGCTAGTCGCCCAGGCCTCGAAGTTCCGCAAGGGCGCGATGTTCGACAAGTTCCAGCCGTACCTGGGGACCGGGCTGCTGCTGTCGAACGGTGAGTTCCACCTGCGGCAACGGCGGATGATGCAACCGGCGTTCCACCGCGAACGGCTCGAGGGCTACGCCACGACGATGGCCCGCGCCGCTTCGGCGTTGACCGAACGGTGGCAACCCGGTGAGGTCCGGGTCGTTGAGAACGACATGCAGGAGCTCGCGGTCACCATCGTCGGCGAGGCGCTGTTCTCGACAGAGATGGGAAAACGCGCCGTCGCCGAGGTCCGCCGCTCGATCTTCACCGTCATCCAGCAGGGCATGATCCGCGCGCTCTCCCCGTCGTTCGTCGAGAAACTCCCGATTCCAGGCAACAGGGAATTCGACGCGGCCATCGCGCGCATGAAAGCCGTGGTGCTGCAGGTGATCGAAAGCTGGCGCGCCGACGGCACCGACCACGGTGACGTGCTCTCGATGTTGCTGCTGGCGCAGGAGAACGGCGTCGGCATGACCGACCAGCAGACCTACGACGAGGTCCTGACCCTGCTGACCGCGGGCATCGAGACCACCGCGATCGCACTGGCCTGGGCGCTCTACGAGGTCGGGCGCGACCCCGAGATCGAACGCCGGCTGCACGCCGAGGTCGACTCCGTGGTCGGCGACCGGCCGGTGACGTTCGCGGACGTGGCGGCCCTGCCGTACACCGGGCGGATCGTGCAGGAGACCCTGCGGAAGTACCCGATCTGGTTCGTGATGCGCCGGACCCTCGGCGAGGTGCGGCTCGGCGACGTCGTGCTGCCGGAAGGCGCCGAGGTGATCGTCAGCCCGCACGCCCTGCACCACGACCCGCGTTTCTTCCCCGACCCCCGGCGCTTCTCGCCGGACCGCTGGACGCCGGAGTTCACGGCGGGCCTGCCGCGCGGGGCGTTCGTCCCGTTCGGCGGCGGCAACCGCCAGTGCCTCGGCAACACCTTCGCCCAGACCGAGATCGTCATCACCCTCGCGACCGTCGCGGCGCGCTGGCGACTCCTCCCCACCCGTCCGGCGCGCGTGAAGTTCACGTCCGCCCCTTACCCGAACGGCCTGTTCATGAAGGCCGTCCCCCGCAACTAGTTGGAGGTCGTTCCCCCATGCGTTTCCGCCGGTTGTGCGCCGCGGCTCTGCTCGCCACCGGAATCACGGTCGTCCCAGGTGTCGCCTCGGCGGCGGTCACCTGTGAGGACGTCCGCACCCCCGTCAGCATCGGCCTCACACCGCTCATCCAGACCCAAGAGACCATGTACGGCAGGCTCTGCACGCCCACGGGCGCGCGAACCGTCCAGGTGCTGATCCCCGGTGGCACCTACGACAGCACGTACTGGGACATCGGGTACGAACCCAGTTCCCGCTCCTACACCCGCGCGCAGAACGCCGCGGGCATCGCCACCCTGGCCGTCGACCGCATCGGCACCGGCAAGAGCTCCAAGCCGCTCAGCGCCCTCGTGACGGCCACCACCCAGGCCAGCGCGGTCCACCAGGTCATCAAGACGCTGAAGCCGCGCTTCTCGAAGGTGATCGTCGGCGGCCACTCGATCGGCTCCGCGATGGCCATGATCGAGGCCGGCACGTACGGGGACGTCGACGGCGTGCTGGTCACCGGCTTCACGCACAAGATGAACTACGTGACCGTCGTCCCGGTGCTGGCGAACATGTTCCCGGCGGGCCTGGACCTCGGCTACCTGACCACCATGCCGAACACCCGCTACAACTCGTTCCACAAGCCGGGTCCGCTGGTGCAGGGCGCGATCTCGTTCGACGAGTCCACCAAGGACGTCTTCGCGGTCACCGAGGCCGTCGACACGATCCTGCTCAACACCGTGATCATCCCGATCTCGCGGAACATCACCGTCCCGGTCATGATCGCGGTCGGCAACGACACGCACTTCTGCAGCTCGGGTCTGCCGTTGATGGGCAGCGACTGCTCATCTCCAGCGGCGCTGAAGGCCGACGAGGGTGCGTTCTTCCCGGCGGTGCCGCGGCTGGACACCTTCGTGCTCAACGGGTACGGGCACTCGATCAACTACGCACCGAACGCGCCTGAGTACCACTCCGCGGTCGCTCAGTGGGCGAAGGGCATCTGACTAGTGCTGTGGCCCGAAATTTGCCGGGTCGGTTCGCGGTCAGGCGGGTGCATCGTGGTGCCGCCCCCACGTCCTCATACTGGACGTATGGGGGCGTGGGGGCGGTGCCGCGAGGCGCCCTCCTGAGCGTGAAGCGGCGCGCCAAATTTCGGGCCACAGCACTAAGCTGGCCTGATGGACGAGGAGATCCACGAGCGGGTCCGCGACTTCATCAGAGCCATCCCCCGCGGCCGTGTCGCCACCTACGGCGACATCGCCGATCTCGCCAAGGCGCCGTCGCCACGGCTGGTCGGCCGGATCCTCAACGAGGACGGGCACGACCTGCCGTGGCAACGCGTGCTGAAGGCCGATGGCACCTGCGCGCCGCACCTGCGGGACACGCAGCTGCAGATGCTGCACGAGGAGGGCGTGCCCAACCTCGACGGCAAGATCAACCTGCGGGAGTACCGCTGGGAGGACGCGCGCAAGGAGGAGACCGGGGGCCTCTGGTAGTTCTCCATTTCTGTCAGACCGGGCGGTGGAACAGTTCCATTGAGGCCGGACCCGCTCCGCCCTCATGCTGATTGCAGCAACACCGCCCGAGCCTCGTAGTACTTGCGCAGCAACACATCGACCACAAGAGGATGCGCTCCGATCGGCGCGGACACGACGTCCGCACCGCATTCGGCGAGCGACCCGTGGAATGTCCCTGGTGCCAGGAGCCACGAAGCGACGGCCACGCGGCGCCCCCGCAGCCCGGCAACGACGTCGGGCACGCGGGGCGTCGCGGTCGCCACGTAACCGACGGCCTCCGCGCCCAGCATGGCCGCTGCCCTGCGCACCGTCGCTAGAGCCCGCGCGTCTGACGAACCCGCCGCGGCGAGCACCACTGCGTCGCCACGGCGGAGACCTGCTTCCTGCAACCGATCGCGCACGGCCGGTACCGCGTCCAGGCCGAGCGGCGACGTCACGATCGCGGGCCGGTTGCCGATCTGCTCGGGGATGTCGACGCGCACGTGGTAGCCGGCGGCCAGGAAGACCGGCACGACGATGCACGGACCGTCCACGACCGAGCGGACGTCCGGTTGCCGCACGTCGGCATAGGCGACCTCGACCGGCACGTCCACCGAAGGACGCACCAGACCCGCGATCTCTTCGCACACCTCGGCCCCGCGCGGATCACGCGTGCCGTGGAAGGCCAACACCAGTTTCATGCGGGCTCCATGTCCAGGCGATATCCGCGTTTCACGACCGTGCACACCATCTGCGGCGACCCGAGCGCCGTCCGCAGCCGCCCGATGGCGGTCTCGACCGCGTGCTCCTCACCACCGGATGGCAAGGCGGCCAACAGATCTTGCCGCGAAACGACACGTCCGCGCGCAGCGACGAGAGTCCGCAGCACGGCCATCGGCGCCGGTGCGACAGGCCGCAACTCGCCGTCGATCACCACGGCCTGCGCGCGCATCTCCATGTCACGCGAGGAGATCCGCAGCCGGGTGGCCCGCGCGGGCAGTTCCAGCGCCAGCTCCCGCACCATCGATCCGATCCGGGCCCGAGCGGGCTGCACGACCGGAATCCCGGCGGCCACCAGTGGTCCTGCGGTGATCGCACCCACGCCGACCACCAGAACGTTGCGCCGCAACGCTTCCACCAGTTCGGTGTACCGCGGGGTGCGCAGCACGGAGACCGCGGCCGGCGCGCTGGTGAACGTCAGCGCGTCCACCTGCCCGGCCAGCACGGACTCCACGAGCCGTGCGAGCGGTGCCGGATCGGCGGGCGGCATCCAGCGGTAGACCGGGATCTCGACGACCTCCGCGCCGGCGGCGACCAGGGTGTTCACGAAGTCCGGCAGCGGTTCGCCGTGCAGCTGGATGGCGACCCGCTTGCCGGAGACGCCCATGCGCAGCAGGTACTGCAACAACTCGGCGTTCGACTCGGACGAGGGCGACCAGGCCTCGACCAGCCCAGCCGCCCGCACCGCGCCCTTCGCCTTCGGTCCCCGTGGCAACACCACAGCACCTGACAGCGCACGGTGCAGGCGGCTGGCCAGCCCCCACCCCTCGGCGGCTTCGAACCACCCGCGGAAACCGATCGCGGTGGTGGCGACGACGACGTCGACCGGTGACGCGACCAGCCCCAGGGTGGCCTGGTGCAGTTCGGCGTCGTCCGGCAGCGGCACGATCCGCAACGCGGGACCGTGGATGACGGAGGCACCCTTGCGTTCCAGCATGGCGATGAACTCGTCGGCGCGACGGGCCGCCGTGACACCGATGGTGAAGCCCGCCAGCGGCCCGGTCATGTCAACTCCACGACACCATCACGCACGCGCACCTCGTGCACGGCAACGGAAATCTCGGGCTCGTCAAGGCACTTGCCGGTCGCCAGCTCGAACGCCTGCTTGTAGACCGGTGACACCACGACGGGAACGCCGCCGCGGTCGCCCACGATGCCCCGCGAGAGAACCGCGGCGCCGCTGAAGGGGTCGATGTTGTCCAACGCGTGCAGTTCTCCGTCCGCGGTGAGGAACACCGCCACCTGTGAGCCGTCCGGCAGCAACGCGGCAACGCCCTGCTCGGGACGCAGCAGGCTGAAGTCACAGACCACGGTCATCTGACTACCTCCGGAATGCCGAGCTGGACAGGAACGCGCTGGCCTCGCTCAGCGCGGAACGAGATCGAGGGATCGGGGGTGCCGGGGGCGTTGACGAACGACGTGAAGCGGGCGAGCTTCTCCGGGTCCTCCAGCACACCGCGCCATTCGTCGGCGTAGTCGTCGACGTGTGCCGCCATCGCGGCTTCCAGGTCGGCGCAGATGCCGAGCTTGTCGTCGACGATGACCTCGCGCAGGTGGTCGAGCCCGCCGTCCAGGCCCTCGAGCCAGGCCGACGTGCGCTGCAACCGGTCCGCCGTGCGGATGTAGAACATCAGGAACCGGTCGATCGTCCTGATCAGCGTCTCGGTGTCCACATCGGACACCAGCAGGTCGGCGTGCCGGGGCGTGAAGCCGCCGTTGCCGCCGACGTAGAGGTTCCAGCCGTTCTCGGTGGCGATCACGCCGAAGTCCTTGCCGCGTGCCTCGGCGCACTCACGCGCACACCCGGAGACGGCCGACTTGAGCTTGTGCGGCGACCGCAGGCCCCGGTAACGCAGCTCCAGGTCGATCGCCAGCCCGACCGAGTCCTGCACGCCGTAACGGCACCAGGTCGTGCCCACGCAGGACTTCACCGTGCGCAACGCCTTGCCGTACGCGTGCCCCGACTCGAACCCGGCATCGACCAGGCGGCGCCAGATCTCGGGCAGCTGGTCGACCGTGGCACCGAACAGGTCGATGCGCTGGCCACCGGTGATCTTCGTGTAGAGCCCGAAGTCGCGTGCCACCTCACCGATGACGATGAGCTTCTCCGGCGTGATCTCGCCGCCGGGGATGCGCGGCACGACCGAGTACGTGCCGTTGCGCTGCAGGTTCGCCAGGAACTTGTCGTTGGTGTCCTGCAACGAGACCTGCGTCTCGCCGAGGATGTGCCCGTTGTTCTGCGACGCCAGGATCGAGGCCACCGCGGGCTTGCAGATGTCGCAGCCACGTCCGGTGCCGTGCTTCGAGACCAGGTCGCTGAACGTGGTGATCCGGGTGGCCCGGACGATCTCGAACAGCTCCGCCCGCGAGTAGGTGAAGTGCTCGCACAACGCCTTGGACTGCTCGACTCCGCACTCGGTCAGCAGCTTCTTCAGCATCGGCACGCACGAACCGCAGCCCGTGCCCGCCTTGGTGCACGCCTTGAGCTCGGCGATGTCGCAGGCGACGCCGGACTGGATGGCGTCCGTGACCGTCTGCTTGGTGACCGCGTGACAGGAGCAGACCTGTGCGTCCGCGGGCATTTCCACGTCGACGGCCCCGCCCGGCTGCAACAGCGCCGCCGGAACCTCCTTGCCCACCAACGGTCGCAGCGACAGGTACGACGACGCGTCACCGACGAGCACGCCGCCCAGCAGGGTACGAGCGTCGTCGGAGACCACGAGCTTGCTGTAGGTGCCCGCGACCGCGTTGTTCACCACGACTTCCAGCGCACCCTCGGTCGTGGCGTGCGCGTCGCCGAACGACGCCACGTCCACCCCGAGCAGCTTCAGCTTCGTCGAGGTCTCCGCACCGGGGAACGTCTTCGCGCCACCGTCGAGCTGGTCGGCGACGACCTCGGCCATCGCGTAACCGGGAGCAACGAGCCCGTAGGTCATGCCTTCGACGGAGGCGCACTCGCCGATCGCGTAGACGTGCGGATCAGCGGTCCGGCAGGCGGCGTCAACCAGGTAACCGCCGCGCGGCCCCAGTTCCAGCCCCAGATCCAGGTCCGTGCGCGGCCGGATGCCCGCGCTGAACACCACGACGTCGAGGTCGAGCTCGACACCGCTGGCGAGCTTGGCGATCAGCCGCGAACCGTCGCGTTCGATGGAGGAGGCCGACGTTCCGGTGTGCACGGTCAGGTCGAGTTTCTCGACCAGCCGCTTCAGCAGCCCGGCACCGCCTTCGTCGACCTGGATCGGCATCAGCCGCGGTGCCAGCTCCACGACGTGCGGTGAAACTCCCATGCCGCGCAACGCGTTGGCGGCCTCCAGCCCGAGCAGGCCGCCGCCGAGCACCATGCCGGAATGCCGGCCGGGCCGGTCGGCCGCCTCGACCGTCGCCCGGATCTCGTCCAGGTCGTCGATCGTCCGGTAGACGTGGCAACCGGGCAGATCGCGACCCGGCACCGGTGGCACGAACGGGAACGAACCCGTGGCCAGCACCAACGCGTCGTAAGTGATCTCGATGCCGGAAGCACCGACCACCACACGCCGTTCCCGGTCAACGGAAACGGCCTTCTCGCCGAGCCTGAGCTCCGCGCCGGTCAACGGCGTCAGCTCCAGATCGGCGGAGTTCCACGTGTCCACATAGGACGACAGGGCGACCCGGTCGTACGCCGGACGGGCCTCCTCGCCGAACACAACGATCCGCCAGGACGAGTCACGAAGGATCTCGACGAGCCGGTGGCCGACCATGCCGTTGCCGATCACGACCAGGGTCTGGGTCATCGGGCACCCCTCCTTCCGCCCGGCTATGCTCACCGGGCGGCGTGTCATCCCAAGGTCCGCGATATTTCGCGGGTGTTAAAGGAAACTCTCTTCGCAGCTCAGCGAGGCGTGCGTCACACGCCCGCGTAGGCGAGGCTCGGCCGCTCCGCGAACACGGTGCGCCGCAGGTAGAACCACCAGGTGGTGGCGACGCAGAGCCCGTAGAACACCAGGAACGCGGTCAGCGCGGGCGCCAGCGTCTTCGAACCCTCCAGCGAGAACTTGAAGACGAGGTTCACCAGCACACCGCCGGCCGCACCGATCGCACCCGCGATGCCGACCACCGCGGCGGCCTGCCGCTTGGCCGACTTGTCGCAGTCCGACTGGGTGCGGAAGATCGCGGGGATCATCCGGTAGGTCGAGCCGTTGCCCACGCCGGCCAGCACGAACAGCGCGATGAACGAGCCGAAGAACAGCCCGAAGTTGTGCGAGTCCACGCTCACGATCACGCCGATGGTGCCGACGCCGAGCCCGAGGAACGTCGCGAGGGTCACCTTCGCCCCGCCGATCCGGTCGGCCAGCCAGCCGCCGAGCGGACGCGACACCGAGCCGATCAGCGCGCCGAGGAACGCGAGCGCCACCCAGCTCTTGTACTCCACGAAGCTGATCTTGATCAGCGACGGGAACGCGAACGAGAACCCGATGAACGACCCGAACGTGCCGATGTACAGGAACGACATCACCCAGGTGTGCCGGTTGGAGAGCGCCAGCTTGTACGACTGCCCGTCAGGCTTGGCCTGCGTGAGGCTGTCCATGAAGAACCACGCGCAGGCGGTGGCGACCACGATGAACGGCATCCAGATGAGCGCCGCGTAGGCGAGGTGGATCCCGGTGCCGATGGTGATCACGATCGGCACGATGAGCTGCGTGATCGCGACGCCGAGGTTGCCGCCGGCCGCGTTCAGGCCGAGCGCCAGGCCCTTCTTGCCCTCCGGGTAGAAGAACGAGATGTTCGCCATCGACGACGAGAAGTTGCCGCCACCGAAGCCCATCACGGCCGAGGTGAGCAGGAAGAACCAGTACGGCGTGCCCGGCGTGGACACCGCGTACGCGAGCATGGTGCAGGGGATCAGCAGCAGCCCTGCGCTGATCGTCGTCCACACCCGGCCGCCGAACTTCGGCACCGCGAACGTGTAGGGCACCCGCAGTGCGGCGCCGACGAGGTTCGGCACGATCAGCAGCCAGAACTGCTGGCCCACGCTGAAGTTGAAGCCGACGGAGCCGAGGCTCACGACGACGATGCTCATCAGCACCCAGACGCTGAACCCGAGGTTCTCCGCGAGAATGGAGAAGACGAGGTTCTTGCGGGCGATCCGCTTCCCCTTGCTCTCCCAGAACTCGGGCTTCTCCGGCTCCCAGTGGTCGATCCAGCTCATCAAAGTCCTCCGCGGGGTCGGCGTTGCCGGGAAACCTAAGAACGGCGCATTACCAGGGGGTTCTGTGTGATGACGGCGAAGGCAACTCCGCCGCACATCACGCGGGCTGTGGCTGTGAGGCCCCGAGCCAGTCGAGCAATCCGCACACCGCGTCCTTGCACCCACCACAGCCAGTAGTGGCACGGGTGGCTTCCGCGAGTTGCGGCAGGCTTTCCGCGCCCGCACGCCAGGCGGACACGATCTGTCCCTTGGAGACGGTGTTGCACCGGCAGATCACCGCGCTGGACGGCAGGTCCGCCGGGCTGGCGGCCTCCGCGGGCAGCGCCCGGCCCAGCAGCAGGGCCAGCCGGTCCGTCGGCGCGGGGATGCCGCGGTCGTAGAGCTGGGTGATCGTCGCGGCCGCGTCCGGTGCACCGATCACGATCGCGCCCGTCACCCGGTCGTCGCGCAGGACGAGCTTCGCGTACCGGCCGCGCGAGGGTTCCTGGAAGCACAGGACTTCCGAGTCCGGGCAGTCCACGTCGGTGTGCACGTCACCCAGCGCGGCCAGGTCCACGTCGCGTGCCTTCAGGCGGGTGACGACCGAGGTTCCGCTGTACCTGGCGGCCGGGTTCGCGCCGGTCAGCCGGTCCGCGAGCACCGCTGCCTGGTCCCACGCGGGCTGCACCAGGCCGGACACGGTGCCTGGGTGCTGCGCGCAGTCGCCGATGGCGTGGATGCGCGGGTCGTTGGTGCGCAGCACGTCGTCCACGACGATGCCGCGGTCGACCTCCAGGCCCGCTTCGACCGCGAGCCCGGTCTCGGCGCGGACACCCGCGGAGACCACGACCAGTTCAGCGGGGACGTGGGTGCCGTCGTCGAGGATCAGGCCGTCGCCGGGGAGGTACTTGGCGGCCAGCGCGTTGAGGCGGAACTCGATGCCGAGCTTGCCGAGGGCGCGGGCGAGGACGCCGCCGGCGCCGGGGTCGAGCTGGCGTTCCATCAGATGGCCGACGGGGTGCACGACCGTGACCAGGCAGCCTCGTCCGGCCAGGCCACGCGCGGCCTCGATGCCGAGCAGACCGCCGCCCAGCACCACGACGGGCATGCCCTTCTTGGCCTTGGCCTCGATCTCGGCGCAGTCGTCGAGCGTCCGGAAGGCGACTACGCCGGCGGCGAGCTTGCCGTCCTCGATGAGGCCTTCGGCCGGCGGCACCCACGGCGTGCTGCCCGTCGCCAGCACCAACGCGTCGTACGGGAAGGTAACGCGGGAGCCCCCCGTTTCCTCCTGGGGAACGCGGGGCCCCCGCGTTCCCTCGACCACGACGGTGCGAGTGGCGCGGTCGATGGCGGTGACCTGGTGGTTCAGGCGGAGGTCGATGTTGTGCTCAGCGGCCCACTTGTCGTCGTGCAGCCGCGTCGATTCCGGGGTCATGGTTCCGGCGACCACGGTCGACAACAGCACGCGGTTGTACGCGGCGTGCGGCTCGGCACCGATGATCGTGATGGAGATGTCGTCGTCCCTGCGCCGCAGCTCATCCGCTAACCGGGCACCTGCCATGCCGTACCCAACGATCACGATTCGTCGTGTCACGCCCGCTCCAATCGCACAGCGCAGACCTTGAACTCGGGCATCCGGCTCGTGGGGTCGAGCGCGGGGTTGGTGAGGAGGTTCGCCCGCCCGTCACCGGGGAAGTGGAACGGCAGGAACACCGCGTCGGCCCGCATGCTCGGCACGCAGCGCACGGTCGCCGTCACCCGGCCCCTCCTGGACACGACGTGCGCGGGCTCTCCGGAGGAAAGCCCGGCACGGGAGGCCGTGTCGGGGTGCACCTCCACGTACATCTCGGGAACGGCCTTCATCAGCTCGCCGATCCGGCGCGTCTGCGCACCGGACTGGTAGTGCTGCAGCACCCGGCCGGTGGTGGCCTGCAACGGGAACTCCGCGTCCGGCGGCTCCGCCGGTCCTTTGTGGTCGACCGGGATGAACCGCGCCAGGCCGTCGGGGTGCGCGAACCGGTCGAGGAAAAGCCTTGGCGTGCCGGGATGATCGACGGACGGCACCGGCCAGTGCAGCTGTTCGTCGTCCAGCCGCTCGTAGGTGATGCCGGAGTAGTCGGAGAGACCGCCGGCGGACGCCCTGCGCAGTTCCTCGAAGACCTCCCTGGGCTCGGTCGGGAAACCCCCGACGCCGAGCCGGGAAGCCAGGCCGTTGATCAGCTCCAGGTCGCTGCGCACACCTTCTGGTGCGTCCAACGCCTTGCGGCGCCTGATGATCCGGCCTTCGAGGTTGGTCATCGTGCCGTCTTCCTCGGCCCACTGCGTCACCGGGAACACGACGTCGGCCATGGCGGCCGTCTCGGACATCACGAAGTCCGCGACCACCAGCAGGTCCAGTGCCTTCAGGCGTTCCACGACCTTGGACGCGCGCGGCGCGGACACCACCGGGTTGCTGCCGAACACCAGCATCGCCTTGAGGTCGTCCGCGGTGAGCAGCTCGTACGCGCTGCGCCCCGGCCCTGGCAGTTCGGTGACGCCCCAGACCTCCATGATGTGCCGGCGGGCCTCCGGGTCGTCGATCTTGCGGTAACCGGGCAGCTGGTCGGCCTTCTGGCCGTGCTCGCGGCCGCCCTGGCCGTTGCCCTGCCCGGTCAGGCACCCGTAGCCGGACCCCGCGCGACCGGGCAGCCCCAGCGCCAGCGCGAGGTTGATCCACGCCGAGACGTTGTCCGTGCCGGAGGCGTGCTGCTCGGTGCCGCGGCCGGACAGGATGTACGAGCGCCCGGCCAGCATCTGCACGGCGGCACGCTGGTCAGCGGCCGAGACGCCCGTGACGCGTTCGGTGTGCTCGGGCCACCACTGCGCGGCGATGCGCCAGGCGTCGTCGAAACCGCTGGTGCGCTCGGAGATGTACTCCTTGTCGATCACGCCCTCGATGACCGCCGTGTGCAGCAGGCCCAGCGCGAGCGCCAGGTCCGTGCCCGGCGCGGGCTGCAGGTGCAACGTCGCGCGCTCGGCGGTGGGCGTGCGGCGCGGGTCGATGACGATCAGCCGGGCGCCCTCCAGGTGGCGCAGGAACGGCGGCATCGTCTCAGCCGGGTTCGAGCCGGCCAGCATGATCGTGTCGGCGGTGCGCAGATCCGTGAGCGGGAACGGCATCCCGCGGTCCAGCCCGAACGCCTTGTTGCCCGCGGCGGCGGCCGAGGACATGCAGAACCGGCCGTTGTAGTCGATCTGCGAGGTCTTCAGCGCGACCCTGGCGAACTTCCCGAGCGCGTACGCCTTCTCGTTGGTCAGCCCGCCGCCACCGAACACGGCGACCTCGTCGGGCTCGTACGACCGGATCCGAGAAGCCACGAAGTCCAGCGCCTCGTCCCACGACACCGGCTCGCCGTGCAGCAACGGCGTGGTCAGGCGGGACGGATGCCGCAACAGCTCCCCCGCCGTCCAGCCCTTCTGGCACAGCCCACCGGGACCAGGGGCCACCTGGCCGTCGATGACGCTCATGGAGCACTGCAGCGCGCAGTAAGGGCAATGGGTCACGCCGCTGACGCTAAGAAGCGCCTGTTAACGCGATGCTCCGCAATGTTTCGAACCGGGAAAGTTGTCTGCTCAGAGCAGTGCGGTCACCTGGTGAGCAGCACGTTCCAAGCCCGCAAACGACTGTGACGTTGACAACGGGTGAAGTGCGTGCACCGCCAGCCGGAAGAGCGTCGCGCGCACCAGCGCCTGCGGCCACTCGCTCAGATGACCCCAGCGCTTGAGCAGCCCGGGGTCGGCGCCGCCCCACGCGACGGCGTCCACCGCGACCACCGCGGCGGCCCACTCCGGCGGGCGCCAGTACGCGGTGAAGTCGATGACGGCGGGCGGGGCGTTGCCCGCGAACAGCACGTTTCCGAAGAGGTCGCCGTGCACCACCTGCGGTTTCAACGCGATGGGCTTCAGCGTTTCCTTGAGCAGGTCGAACAGCCGGCCGCCGAGGTCGGCGTCGAGCGGCACGTCGTCCTCGCGCCACGCCAGGCGGTCGGCGACGGCGAACACGTCCGTCCGCGCTTCCAGGAAGCGGGGTTTCGGCAGCTCGGCGGTGGCCTGGTGGAGGCGTTGCGCGACGGCGACGACCTCGTCGTGACGTGCTTCGGCGCGACCGGCGAGGAACTTGGTGGCGGACCAGCCGCCGACGACGTACCTGCCGTCGGTGGATCTGAGCGGCCGGCCGATGCGCAGGTTCGGCACGTCCAGACCGTCGAGGGTCTTCGCGATCCAGGTGGCCTCTGCGGGCTTCGGCGCGGGCCGGATGGTGGCGTCGCCGCAGCGCCAGGCAGGGCCGCCGTCGATGAGCTCGGGCTCGGCGTCACGTGCCCCGAACGCCGCACGCACGTGCGCTGGGGGCGGTTCGGGGGCGCGGGTCACGGCTCGGCACGCTACCTGGATAGACCGTCTGGGTGGTGGACCACGACACGCCGTGATTCATCCCACCACCCAAACAGCCCAGTGTTTATTTGGCGCGAAAAGCACGTTCGGGCCATCTAGCGGCCCGAACGTGCTTTTCGCGCCAATCAGTAGGTCGGCAGCGAGGGGTCGACCTCGCGGGCCCAGGCCAGGACACCGCCACCGACGTGCACGGCGTCCTTGAAGCCCGCCTTGTGCAGCGCGGCAAGAGCCTCCGCCGAACGCGCGCCGGACTTGCAGTGCAGCACCAGCGGCTTGTCCTGCGGCAGCTCCGAGAACGCCTCGCCGGACAGGATCCGGTCCTTCGGGATCAGCACCGAGCCGGGGATCTTCACGATCTCGTACTCGTGCGGCTCACGAACGTCCACCAGCAGGAAGTCCTCACCGGACTCCTGCTTGTGCTTGAGCTCGAGCGGCGTGATCGTGTTGCCCGCGGCGGCCTGCTGCGCGTCCGTGGACACGACCCCGCAGAACGCCTCGTAGTCGATCAGCTCGGTGATCTTCGGCGACTCCGGGTCCTTGCGGATCTTGATCGTCCGGTAGGTCATCTCGAGTGCGTCGTAGACCATCAGGCGGCCCAGCAGCGGGTCGCCGATGCCGGTGAGCAGCTTGATCGCCTCGGTGACCATGATCGAGCCGATCGACGCGCACAGCACGCCCAGCACGCCGCCCTCGGCGCACGACGGGACCATGCCGGGAGGCGGCGGCTCCGGGTAGAGGTCGCGGTAGTTGAGGCCCTGGCCGTTCGGCGCGTCCTCCCAGAAGACGCTGACCTGGCCCTCGAACCGGAAGATCGAGCCCCAGACGTACGGCTTGCCCAGCAGCACCGCGGCGTCGTTCACCAGGTAGCGCGTGGCGAAGTTGTCCGTGCCGTCCAGGATCAGGTCGTAGTCGCGGAAGATCTCCAGCGCGTTCTCGGAGTTCAGGTGCGTCTGGTGGAGATTGACCTTCACGAACGGGTTGATCTCGGCGACCGAGTCGCGCGCGGACTCGGCCTTGGGGCGGCCGACGTCGGACTGACCGTGGATGACCTGGCGTTGCAGGTTCGACTCGTCCACGACGTCGAAGTCGACGACGCCGAGCGTGCCGACCCCGGCCGCGGCCAGGTACAGCAGTGCCGGGCTGCCCAGGCCGCCCGCGCCGACGACGAGCACCTTCGCGTTCTTCAGCCGTTTCTGGCCGTCCACCCCGACGTCCGGGATGATCAGGTGCCGGCTGTAGCGCGCGACTTCTTCTTTGGTCAGCTCCGCGGCTGGCTCAACGAGCGGCGGAAGCGCCATCTGGTCCTCCTCGACGGGCAATGTCTCCGTGTCCGAGACAACGTCTACCCTGCCTGGACTCTTCCCGGTTGGAAAGCTGTCTCAGCCAGCGGGAAACGCGTTCGGAGAGCAGATCTTGCCGTCCGCCGGCACGACGTCCTGCCCCGCGTTGAGCTGGGACACGAAGTTGTTCGCGACGCCGAACGTCTGCTGCATCATCACCGGCGCCGCCGCGCCGTTCTCACCACAGGCGGCGTGCTGGTTGCCCAGCGCGTGGCCGACCTCGTGGTTGATCACGTAGTTCCGGTACCCGGCCAGGTCGCGGGCGTAGACCATGGCGCCGCGCACCCAGCGGGCCACGTTGATCACGACCCGCTTCTTGCCGGGGTTCCAGCAGGAGGTCTCGAACGGGATCTCCTTGCCGCAGAGCGTGTGCGTCGTCGCCGTGGTGGTCAGCGAGATGATGAAGTCCGGGTTCTGGTTCGGCTCGACCCGCTGCAACGCGACCTGCTTGGTGCCGATCCAGCTGCGCGGGTCGGAGAGGAACCCGTCGACGGTGCGCGCGAACGCCGTCTCATCGTTGTTGTAGTCGGCCGGCGCCACGCCGTCCTCGATCGCGATCGCGTACTTCCGGAATTTCGCCGCGTTTCCCTCGCCCAGCCGCGGACCGCTGCCCGCCAGCGCGCGGAACGTGCCGACGCCGGAGGTCGAGAAGTCGGGGCCCGGCGGCAGTTCCGCGGTCGGGACGTCCAGCTTGGGCTTGCCCGCCTGCACCTCGGACGCGGGCGCCTCGGGGGTGCTGCTGGGCGTCAGGGCGGTCTCGCTGGACGGGTTGCCGGACGCGGGCGCCTTCGGCTGCACCGTGTCGAGCACCACCAGCGCCGTGAGCACGAGCAGGACCGGAATCGCGTAGATGCGCCATCCGTAGCTGGCGACGAGCTTCTTCACGCCGCCGCGCTTGCGAGGCCGCTGATGCTGCCCGGTGCCGTCCGGTTCCCAGGCCGCCGCAAGCGGTTCCGCGCTGGTCCGGCGCGCGCCACGACGGTAGCGGTCAGCGGGCGGAGCAGTACGTCCTCGCTCGGGGGCGCGATTCACGTTGCCCAGGGTCCCACATCCCCCGTATGGCCGTCGTTCATCACCATGTGTGTCGGTCGACCGCCTCCCACATGCCCAGAACCGCCCTCGCCACGGTGGCGGGCCGCTCCATCTGGGCTACGTGGCCGGTCCGCGGAAGCACCAGGAGTCGTCCCTTCGGCAGCAGCCGGGCCGTCCGCGGTCCCTTCCGCACGCTGACCAGCCTGTCGTTCTCGCCCCACACGACCAGCGTCGGCGCCTTGACCAGCGGCAACAGCCGCCAGAGCGACTTCGGTCCCGGCGTGAACCAGCTCTGCATCAACCCGAAGGTGCTGCGGTTGAGCGCCTGGCCCGCCCACCTCTGCCGGGCGCGCTCCTCGTTCTCCTTGATCGACTCCTCGATGCGGTGATCGGGCACGACGCTCGGGTCGGCGAAGCACAGGGCCAGCATCTGCTTGGTGCGCTCGTGCGCGGTGAGCTTCGCCAGCTCGCGGCGCACCTTGGACCCGATGATCGGCAGGAACGCGAGCGCCATCCGCGGGTCGGACATGCGGTCGAGGCGCGGCCGCAGATCGGGCACGGCCGGCGAGACGAGCGTGAGCGTCTGCACGAGATCCGGCCTGGTCGCGGCGACGATGAGCGAGATCGCGCCGCCCATCGAGTTGCCGAGCAGGTGCACCGGCCCGCCGAGCGTCTCGAGGTACTTGATCACCGTGCGGGCGTGCGTGGGCAGGCTGAAGTCGTAGCCGGGGATCGGCTCCGACCGCCCGAACCCCGGCAGGTCGACCGAGTACCCGGTGACGTGGCCGCGCAGCTGGGCTGCCAGGTCCGTCCAGTTCGTCGCGGACCCGCCCAGGCCGTGCACGAAGACCGCGGGCGGACCGTCTCCCGGCGTCACCCTGACGTGCACCTCGTGGTCATCGACCTGGTGAAACTCACCTGGCCACGGCGTCTGGGTCTTGTCCAGCGGCGGCAGCGCGACCGTGGACAACGGGGCGGGAATCAGGGTGCTCACCTGACCAGGATGCGGGAAAGAAGACCGAGATGGTTCCCGGATGTGGGCTACTAGCGAGTAAGGTTGCGTCACGCCCCGGTCAGGCAACCCCTGTCCGACGGCATGCTGAGGAGTGCTGGAGGCACCATGACGGAGACGGCGCAGAGCGCACCCGCAGGCAGGGGCGTTCGACTGCCGCGCACCGCCCGCCGCGCGCAGCTGCTGGCAGCGGCGCAGGACGTGTTCGTCGCCAACGGCTACCACGCCGCCGCGATGGACGAGATCGCCGAACGTGCGGGCGTGTCCAAGCCGGTGCTGTACCAACACTTCCCCGGCAAGCTCGAGCTGTACATGGCCCTGCTCGAGTCCCATGTGGACGAGCTGGTGGGCCGCGTGCGCACGGCCATCGCCTCCTCGCCGGACAACAAGTTGCGGGTGCGTGCCGCCGTGGCCGCCTTCTACGACTTCGTGGACGGTGAGGGCCAGGCGTTCCGCATGGTCTTCGAGTCCGACCTGCGCTCCGAGCCCTCCGTGCAGGAGGCCGTCGAGCGCGCGACGACCGACTCCGTCGACGCCATCACCGACACCATCACGGCCGACGCCGGCCTCGACCCGGACCGCGCGCGCCTGCTCGCCGTCGGCCTGGTCGGGCTCTCGCAGGTCACCGCCCGCTCGTGGCTCGCGGACAACCGCCGGGTGCCGAAGGAGGAGGCCGTGGCGCTGATCTCCAACCTGGCGTGGCGCGGCATCGGTGGCGGTTTCCCGCTCCAGCACTGAAAAAGGGGGCCCGCGGGCCCCCTTTTCACATCAGCGCGGCGATCCTTCTCGCCACGTCCTCCGACCGTTCCAACGGCAGCATGTGCCCGGCCTTCGGGTAGATCACGAACTGCGCCGACGGCAACGCGTCCGCCAGCACCCGTGAGTGCCGCATCGGCGTGAGGACGTCCCAGGAACCGGCCAGCACGACGGTGGGAATCGCCGACAGCACCGCCAGCGCCTCCTGCCGCTGGTGCCGGGTCAGTTCCTCCCGGATCCCGACGAACGCCTCACCGGTCGTCGCTCCCGCCATCGCCGCGGCCGCACGCACGTCGGCCCAGCGCGGCCGGCGCCCGAACGTCACCCGCAGGCCAGGCGTGATCAAGCGGCCGAACCCGACCTTCGGCCGCTTGACCAGCCACTTCCCCGCGAGCCGCTCGACGCCGCTCATCCGGGGCAGGTTCCCGCACGACGTGGCGATGAGCGCCACCCCCGTGACGCGCGAGAACAACTCGGGGCGCTGCTCGGCCAGCGCCATGATCGTCATGCCGCCGAGGGAGTGACCGGCCAGCACGATCCGGCCGGTCGGGGCAAGCTCCTCCAGCACGGCGGCCAGGTCGTCGGCCAGGTCCGAGATGGAGCCGGTACCGCGGGACCCGCCGTGGCCGCGCACGTCGTAGCGGACCACCCGGCCGGGCAGTGCCGCGGCGACGCGGTCCCACGTCGTGAGGTCCATGGTCCAGCCGTGCAACAGGACCGCCGTCACGTCGGAAGTCGAAGGCCCCGACGTGACGACGTTCAGCCGATCAAGAACGAGCGTCGCCATGAACGCATCCCCGGCTTTCCGACGAGTCCGGCCTCATCCAGGAACGACATGATCCGTTCCCCCGCCCAGCGGAGGGTCTCCTGGAAGTGCGGGTTGCCCAGCGCCTGCCGGTGCGCCTCACGCACGTCCAGCCCGACCGCGGCGTAGACGGCCGGATTGATGATCGTGCGCGTGATCATCATCGACACGTAGCCGACCAGCCACTTCTGGTACGGCAGCTCAAAAGCCTTCAAACCGGACATGCCCCGCAGCAGCTCTTCGCGGGCGAACCGCACGTGCCGGGCCTCCTCGAGCACGTGGATGCGGTTCACCATCCGCACGATCGGCTGGATGGTCTCGTCGGCCATGGCCTCGCGCTGCAGGCGGTCGAGGATCTCCTCCGCCACCAGGATCGAGCCGTACATGGCCGGTCCGTAGCCGATGGTCGGCAGCAGCTTGCCGAGCCGGTGGGTCTGGCGGACGGGGCCGTACGGCGGGCAGCCGATGCGCTCGACCAGGCGCGCGAACATCGTGGAGTGACGGCACTCGTCCGCCACCTCGGTCAGCGCGTACTGGGCGTGCCGCGTGGTCGGGTCGGTGTTGTAGACGACCTTCACCAGCATCTGCATGAGCAGCAGCTCGAACCACAGGCCGACCGACGCGATCGACGCCAGCTCGTGCTTGGAGAGCTCGATGCGCTGCTCGCGCGTCAGCGAGTCGTACAGCGGGGTGCCGTAGAGCGAGATGCGATGTTCCGGGATGTAGAAGAGGCCCTCGACCAGCGGTGCTTCCCAGTCGATGTCCACTTCCGGGTCGTAGAACCTGTCGGCGGAGGACTTCAGCAGCCTCTCCGCTGTCTTCTCCCGATCGGCGACCCTCATCGGTTGCCCTCCCCGGTAAGTGTTACTTGAGGTAACGGTTACTTCTGGTAGCGTGCGTCACATGGCACGCACTGTCAAGGGGCCGGACGCGCGACGCGAGCGCTGGAAGGGGCATCGCGAACAGCGCAGGGCGGAGTTCGTGGAAGCCACGATCGCCGTCGTGGCCAAGAAGGGGCCGGACGTCGGCATGGAGGACGTCGCCGCGGAGGCAGGCGTCAGCAAACCCGTGCTGTACCGGCACTTCACCGACAAGTCGGACCTGTACCTGGCGGTCGGCCAGAAGGCCACCGAACTGCTGATGGACCGGATGGGCCCGGCACTGGCCGCCGACGGCCCGATCCGCGACCGCATCGAACGGATCGTCGACGCCTACCTGTCCGTGATCGAGGACAACCCGAACCTCTACCGGTTCGTGGTGAAGGGGTCCTTCGTGGACCGCCCGGTCGAGAAGGACGTGGTGCAGGAGGACAAGAACCTCATCGCGAACGCGCTGGCCCGGATCCTCGGCGACTACCTGCGCGCGTTCGACATGGACTCCGGCGGCGCCGAGCCGTGGGCGCACGCCCTCGTCGGCATGGTGCAGAACGCGGGCGACTGGTGGCTCGACCGCCAGACCATGTCCCGCGCGAACCTCAGCGACTACCTCGCCACGATCATCTGGCACGCCATCGACGGGCTGTTGCGCTCGGCCGGCGTCCAGGCCGACCCTGCCCGGCCACTCACCCCGCTGCGATTGGTGGACTGACATGAGCGAGCACGCCGAAGACGGCTACACCGGCGCCGCGACCCTCGCGTTCCAGGACGGCGTGATCCCGGTCGACGTCGAACTGCGGGGTTACTTCCAGCCGATCGACGGCCGCTACCACTGGTACGGCCGGATCAAGGCGAACAACGAGGTCACCAGCCGGGTCGAAGCAGGAGCGCGAACCGCGTTCCTGCGCACCCCCACGGGTGAGGCCGAGGGCACGCTGACCGACCCCGATCCGTGGGGCCGCTACCGGGTCGGCGGCATCTCCACCCCGCCGTACAAGATCGAAGAACCCGCCGAGCAGTGAGTTGCAACGGAAAAGGCCCCGGTCAGAACGACCGGGGCCTTTCTCGTCGAAAGAAAACTCAGGCGCCGAACCCGACCTTGCGCGAGTCCTGCGGACCGATCTCCACGTAGGCGACACGGCCAGCGGGCACGACGAAACGCGCACCCTTGGCGTCCACCAGCGACAGCACGCTGGTCTTACCGGACACCGCGTCCGCCACCAGAGCCTCAACATCCGACGGGTTGAGCTCACTGGTCACGACGAGTTCCCGCGGGCTGTCCGCGACGCCGATCCTGACCTCCACGCTGACCTCCGTGCTCAAGAGAAAAATCTACGGCCGAGCCTACCTAGCCCAGACCCAGCTGCGTCATGCGCCGCGCATGACTCTGCTGGAGCCGCCGGAACAACTGCCCTATGCCGGCGAGGTCCCCGGAGCCCCTGACGATCAACTCGGAGAGGCCGTCCCGCTCCGCCACCACGTACTGGGCCTGCGTCAACGCCTCGCCGAGCAGCCGGCGGCCCCACAGCGCGAGCCTGTCCCGCACCCGCGGATCCGACTCGACGGCGGCCAGAACTTCGCGCTCAGCGAACGCCGAATGTCCCGTGTCGGCGAGCACCGCGAGCACGAGCTGCTTGGTCGGCTCGTCGAGCCACTCGGCGATCTCGCGGTAGAAGTCGGCGGCCAGCCCGTCGCCCACGTAGGCCTTGACCAGCGACTCGAGCCACGACTTGGGGCTGGTCGACTCGTGGAACGCGTCGAAGCCCTTCACGAACGGCGCCATCGCGTCCTCGACGGCGATGTCCTCGGCTGCCAGGAACTTCTGCAACTGCGTGAAGTGACCGATCTCGGCCGCTGCCATCTGCGCGAGCGCGGCGCGACCGGACAATGTCGGCGCCGTGCGC
Organism: Lentzea sp. NPDC051213; assembly: GCF_044455585.1. Classification (NCBI taxonomy): domain Bacteria; kingdom Bacillati; phylum Actinomycetota; class Actinomycetes; order Pseudonocardiales; family Pseudonocardiaceae; genus Lentzea; species Lentzea sp. NPDC051213. The sequence goes on along the minus strand of NZ_JBITEX010000010.1, from coordinate 261,215 downwards.
GAGTCCTCCGTCATCCGGTCGAAGGCAGAGAGCTCGCCATATGCGAGCGCCCCGAGAAGATCGACAACACCCTCCGCAACACCCATGGGCGGAAGCCTAGTGCGGGGGCCCCGGCCTTCACCGGCCGATTGCCCGTTCAGACGGGTCCTGCCGGCCGTCGCGAGCGGCCGGTGAAGATCGGGATCGCGTCACTAGGTGGTCAATTGCGTCTCGCCAGGTAGAATGGCCCGAGACGCCCGGCGTGACGAGTGTGACGCCCACGCTGCGAGGCGTCGTGAATGGGTGCGTGCACACCTTTCCCGCAGCTCCACTGGAGAGCGCGGTCGAGAGGCCCGGCCAGGGCAAGTGCGCGCTGGTACGAGAGAGGCTGATCACCCTGACCGCTGAAGTAGAAACACATCTGGACCCGGTAGCCCTGGAACACAGCGAGGCCGGTGTACCTGAAGAAGACCCGTCGCACCCGCTGCTGGCAGACGCCCCGGTGCAGAACGACTCCCCCACGTTCGCCGAGCTGGGAGTGCGTGACGAGATCGTCAAGGCACTCGGTGAAGCCGGCATCGTCCGCACTTTCGCCATCCAGGAGCTGACGCTCCCCATCGCGCTCGCCGGCGACGACCTGATCGGTCAGGCGCGCACCGGCACCGGCAAGACCCTCGGGTTCGGCGTGCCGCTGCTGCACCGGCTCGACACGCCCGGCGACGGCACCCCGCAGGCACTTGTGGTCGTCCCCACTCGTGAGCTGTGTCTCCAGGTCACCCACGACCTCACCGACGCGTCCCGGCACCTCGGTGTCCGGGTCACGGCGATCTACGGCGGCCGTCCGTACGACCAGCAGATCGCGCAGCTCAAGAAGGGCGTCGACGTCGTCGTCGGCACGCCCGGCCGGCTGCTCGACCTGGCCGAGCAGCGCCACCTGGTGCTCGGCAAGGTCCGCGCGCTGGTGCTGGACGAGGCCGACGAGATGCTCGACCTGGGCTTCCTGCCCGACATCGAGCGCATCCTCACGATGGTCCCCGACGAGCGGCAGACGATGCTGTTCTCGGCGACCATGCCGGGCCCGATCATCACGCTGGCCCGCACGTTCCTGAACCAGCCGACGCACATCCGCGCCGAGGAGAACGACGCAGGCCAGACGCACGAGAACACCTCTCAGTTCGTCTACCGGGCGCACTCCATGGACAAGCCGGAGATGCTGGCCCGCGTGCTGCAGGCCCGCGACCGCGGCCTGTCGATGATCTTCGCCCGCACCAAGCGGACCGCCCAGAAGGTCGCCGACGACCTGACCGAGCGCGGGTTCGCCGCGGCCGCCGTGCACGGTGACCTCGGCCAGGGCGCGCGCGAGAAGGCGCTGCGGGCGTTCCGCAGCGGCAAGGTCGACGTGCTGGTGGCCACCGACGTCGCGGCGCGCGGCATCGACATCGACGACGTGACGCACGTCATCAACTACCAGTGCCCCGAGGACGAGAAGACCTACGTGCACCGCATCGGCCGCACGGGCCGTGCCGGGCGCACGGGTGTCGCAGTCACGTTCGTCGACTGGGACGAGACCGCGCGCTGGGCCTCGGTCAACGAGCTGCTCGGCCTCGGTCAGCCGCTGCCGGTGGAGACGTACTCCACCTCTGACCACCTCTTCGCCGACCTGGGCATTCCGTCCGGTTCCACGGGCCGGTTGCCGCTGAGCCACCGCACCCGCGCGGGCCTCGACGCCGAGGAAGAGGAGAAGCTCGACACCGGCAAGCGCAAGCGCCGCCGCCGCACCGGCACCGGTTCAGGTTCTGGCGCCGGCCGCGAGGCGGGCGAGCAGGCACCGGAGGCGAGCGAGGCCACCAGGCCGAAGCGCAGCCGGTCGCGCACGCGCAGCCGCTCGGGCGTGCCGCAAGAGGGCGAGCAGGCCGAGGCTCCGGCGAGCTCGGACGCGGCGGACAAGCCCGCGTCGGACAAGCCACGCAGGCGTCGGCGCCGCCGAAGCTCTGCCGAACAGGCCGCACCTTCGGCAGACTGATCACCATGTCGTCCACCGGTTCCGACGTCACCGACATCGAGGACGTCCTCGACGAGCCAGCGCACGAGCGCGAGCCAGTCGAGGAGCGTCCGCCCGCGCGGTCGTGGCGCACCCGCGCCGACTTCATCGCGGTCGCGCTGATCGCGGTCGTCTCGGTCGTCGCGGCCGTGGCGACCTGGGCGTTCAGCGATGCTCGCGCCACGACGTCGGTCACCGGGCCGTCGTCGTGGGACCAGCTGCCCGAGGTGGCCGCGCTGCCACCGTCGCTCGCCGAGGTGTGGCGCGCGAAGAGCGGCGCGACGCAGTCCCCCGTGGTCGTCCTGACCCAGGTCAAGGAGACGGGCGAGGAAAAGCCGTCCACGGTGGTCACGGGTGACGGCGGCAAGGTCAGCGGGCTCGACCCGCTGACAGGTGACGTCCGGTGGACGTACGAGCGCGATCTCCAGCTGTGCGTGGTGAGCACGGGCTGGGGCCGCGCGATGGCCCTGTACTCCAAGGGCACGAACTGTTCCGAACTGACTTCGCTCGACGGCATCACCGGCGAGCGGCGCGCGCAGCGCAACGGCGACGCGGAACCGGGTACGGCGCTGCTCAACGAGGGCTCGCACCTGATCACGACCGGGTCGAAGTTCATGGAGGTCTACCGGCGCGACGACCTGGTGCGCTCGCTCGAGTACGGCAGCCTGCGCGCGATCGTGAACCCGAACAAGCAGCCGCGGTCCGGCTGCACGTACGGCTCGGTCGCGCTGACGTCCGGCAAGTTCGCGATGATCGAGCGCTGCCCCGACGACGCGTGGGACCGGATCTCGGTGATCAAGCCGAACCCGGACAAGTCCGATGAGCCGAAGGTGTTCGCCAGCGTCCTGACCGGCGGGAGGAACGCGCAGGTCGTGGCCGTGACGGAGAAGCTCGTCGCGGTCGCCGTGCCGAACCCGAGCCGCCTGGTCGTGTTCGACGCGGAGAGCGGCACGCAGGTCAGCGAGACCCCGATCGACGTGCCGGCGGCGGACTTCACCGATCCGCCGAACCACGTGACGCGCGGGTTCACGACCAAGACGAACGTCTTCTGGTTCACCGGTTCCAAGACGATCTCGCTGTCGTCCGAGACGCTCACTCCACTGTGGACTGCGGACGGCACGCTGGGCGCGGGCACCACGCTCGCGGGCCGCGCGTTGATCCCGGTCAAGGAAGGCCTGCGGGTGTACGAGCAGGGCACCGGCGCGGTCGTGGGCACCATCCGGGTGAACCGCGCCGGCCACACCGGTCCTGTGCAACTCGCCACAGCCGGTCCCGTCGTGCTCGAGCAGCGTGGCGAAACCCTGGTCGCGCTGCGATAGTTCCCTCGTGTACTCGCAGATGAGCCCGCACCGGGCGCAACGCGTCGACCTGCCGGGCCGCTACGGCACGATCGCGGCCCTGCGCGCCCCCGCCGTGGGCGACGACGCGATGCGCACGACGGCGCTGCTCGTGCCCGGTTACACGGGTTCCAAAGAGGACTTCGCGCCGATCATCGACCTGATCGCGGACGCGGGTTTCGAGGTCATCGCGATCGACCTGCCCGGCCAGCAGGACTCGGCAGGTCCCGGCGACGAGGCGCTGTACCGGCCAGGCCCGCTGGGATCGGTGCTCGCCGAGCTGATCGAGAAGATCGCCGCCGACGGCCGCCGCGTGCTGCTGCTCGGCCACTCCTACGGCGGTCTCGTGTCACGAGCCGCGGTCTTCGCCGGTGCCCCGATCTCGGGTCTGACGCTGATGGCGTCCGGCCCGTCCGAGATGCCCGCGGGTGAACGCCGCACGGTGCTGGAGGTCGGCGAGCACGTGCTGGCCGAGCAGGGCGTCGAGGGCAGCCAGAAGCTCAACGAGCTGCGGTCCGCGCAGAACCCGGCGTACATCGCGCTTCCGCAGGAGCTGAAAGACTTCTACCGCACCAGGTTCCTGAAGTCGCCGGCCGCGGCGTTGCTCGGCATGGGCAACGGCCTGCGCTACGAACCGGACCAGGTCGCCAAGCTCGCCCGCGCGCTGCGGTCGTCGGGGACGCCGTGCCTGGTGGTCTGCGGTGACGCCGACGACGCGTGGAGCCCGGCCGCCCAGCGGGACATGGCGGAGCGGCTGGACGCGGACTTCGCGGTGCTGCCCGGCGTGATGCACTCGCCGAACACCGAGGCACCGCACGAGCTCATCGCCACGCTGCTGCCGACGTGGCGGGCCTGGCTGGCGTCCTAGCACCAGCCAGGCAGCCTTCACATCACGGCAGGATCGTCACCGTGCGCTCGTCCACGGTGCCCGGGAACGAGGTCAGGTTGGCCCTCACCCACGCGCTGCCCCAGCGGAACGGCCTGTCCTGCGCGATGGGAATGAGCGAGACGGACTCCGGCTTGCCCGTGCACCGGACCTCCGCGGAGTCGGCGCCCTTGGCGACCCCGCCGATCACTGCCTGGTTGACGTCCAGGAACACGTAGCTCGAGAAGCCGGCCGGGCACGTGTAGGTCACCTTGATCTCGACGGCCGCCCCCGCGGCCTGGATCTTCGCGATCGGCTCGACCTTGATCCCCGCCGACGGTGACTGCGTGCTGACGTCCGCCATGACCGGCGCGACGGACGCGAGGACCGCGCCGGCCGCGACCGCGACGACGGCCAGCGTTCTTCCCCGTGAGAACTTCTTCATGCTGCTACCCCCTCGATCACTCCGTCCCTTGTGGACGGAGAGCCCCTGGTGGACGAGAACCTTCCGGTACTCGTCGTGCAGTTCACGCACGACCGGGGTGCCGAGGTTGCCTTGATCGAGAAAAAAGCGGGTCTGGCCGGTGGACCAGACCCGCGCTGCCTCACGGGACGATCTTGATCTCGCGCTCGTCCCTGGCGACCGAGTTCGGGTAGCCGCGCAGTTCGGCCTTCGCGAACGCGGTGCCCCAGCGGAAGGCGCGGTCGTTCGCCGTGACGTTCACCGTCGTGGTCTCGAACCCGCCGGTGCAGTTGAGGTTGTCCTTGTACGCGCCGCCGACGGCCACGCCGCCGACCACGGACTGGGTCACCGACAAGTTGAAGTAGGCCTGGCTGCTACCGGGCTGGCACGCGTAGGTCACCTGGACCTCGATCGCGGCACCCCACGCCTTCCACTTGGCCGGCGACTCGACTCTGATCGCCGCGGTCGAAGGCGACTGGGCGCTCACGTCCGCCAGCACCGGCGCGACGGACGCGAGAACCGCACCACCGGCGACGGCGGCCACGGCGAGCGTCTTGCCCCCAGAGAGCTTCTTCATGCTGCTGTCCCCTCATTCACTCCGCCCCTCGTGGGCGGAAAACCCAGTCCGGCGCAGAGGCCGGCAACGATGAGCACGACAGGCAGGTGCCACAGGAAGTCGAAACCGCTGTGCACGAGCAGGACGACGACAGCCGCCAGCGCCCCCGCCCACAACGAAGTCCCGCGCCCTCGCCACATGGCGATCAGCACGGCGGCAACGACCCCCAGCGCCAGCAACAGCCCGACAGCCCCCAGCTCGACGAGCACCTGGAGGTACTCGTTGTGCACGTAACGCATGACGCGGGCGCCGTCGTTGACTCTGGCGAAGAAAAAAGATCCATTTCCTGGCCCGGCGCCGAACAGAGGTGCCTTCGCCACCAGTTCCAGCGCCGCTCCGGTGGCCCCGCTGCGGTCCGGTGAGCTGAACGAGACGCGCGAGGCCAGCCTGTCCGCGAACGCGAACGCCGCCATCGCGCCACCGGCCGCCAGCAGCACCGCGACCGGCACCACGAACCGCCCCAGCCTGGGCAGACCCAGCGCCACGAGGGCACCCACGACCAGTCCGGCGACCGCGAGCAACACCTCCGGCTCGTCGGCCAGCCGCATCGTCGGCAGCAACGCGCCGACCGCGACCACGGCCCCGAGCAACGGTGGCGCAGCAGCGGCAATGGTCTTCTTGAAGCCCTCGAACACGCACAGCACCAGCAACCCGGCCGCCAGCGCGATCACACCCGCGCGGCTCATCGTGGCGCCGATCCCCGTGCACAACACGAAACTCATCACCGACGTGAGGAGCGACGGCCGCAGGACCAGCGACACCACGACCCCGGCCGCCATCACCGCGGCGGCCGCGTTCGGGTAGGTCAACGTCGAGGCGGCCCTCAGCAGCCCTTCGGCCACCGTCGTCCAGGACGGTATCCGGAACACCACGGCCACCCACCCGGTGAGCCCGACCAGCGCCCCCACACCGGCCACGACCGTGGCGAGCAACTCGCGTTGTTCCCGATCGGCCTGTGCCGCAACGAGAACCGCGCCGACGAACACCCCTGCCGCCGCGACGGTCGGCAGCGCCGCCAGCACTTCCCCTTCGAGCAACCCGCGCAGGACAGCCCACAGCGCGAGCGCTCCACCCAGCGCCGCGAGCAGAGTTGGCCGCGGGCGGGCGAGCACGACGGCCACCCCGACCAGCAGCCCGGACAGCACCCGGCCCGGCAGGTAGTACCCGCCCTGCGCGACCACGGCCGCGGCGAACCCGGCGACCAGCAACAGACTCGGCATCGGCAGCGCGACCGTTTCCCGGCGCACGCCAACAACATCCCCCACAGCCATCGACTTTCCCCCAGCGCTCGAACCCGCTCCCCAAGCAGGTCGAGCACACTGTAGGTGTCAGGTGGCCGCAGCGGAAGTGTCAATGTGCGTCAGCTCAGCAGCACCGCGGTGAACGCTCCCAGCAGCATGAACGGCCCGAACGGCAGCGTGCTCTTGAGGGTGACTCGCTTGAGCGCCAGCAGAACCAGCGAGACCACGGCCGACAGGATGAACGCCAGCGCGGCACCGAGCAGCAGCACCGGCCACCCGAGCCAGGCGAGCGCCATGCCGAGCACACCGGACAGCTTCACGTCGCCGTACCCCATCCCGGCGGGGTTGAGGAACTCGAGCACCCGGTAGACGAACACGAGCGTGAGGCCGCCGAGCACCGCCCGGCCGAGCGCGCCGATCGTGCCGCCGGTGAGCGCGGCGACAGTGAGAAGAATCAGCACGAGCGGGTACGCGGGCAGGGTCAGCACGTCCGGCAGCCTGCGCACGGCCGTGTCGATGAACGCGAGCGCGACACCCATAGCGCCGAGGCAGGCGAACGCGAGCACCTCGACCGAACCGGCGAACTTGGCCGCGAGCAGGGCCAGCACGGTCGCGGACACGAGCGGCAGCGCGAACCCGGTGCGGGTGAAGCGGCCGACCAGGTCGCGCAACGCGACGCCGGACGCGAGTCCGCCCACGGCGCCACCGACGGCCCAGAGAAGAGTCATGCGGCCGACGGTAGATCGCCCGTGGCCGCAACGGAACGTGACGGCGCCAGGTCGGACCGACAAGCCGACACCGTGTCCCCCGATCGACCGACATGTCATCCGAACTGCACGTTCGTTACACCAGTTCGCCCGATACCGCGCGAATTCCTCGTAACGCACAGTTGCGGAGTCCCAGTCGGATCCATCCCCCAGGAGACCGCGATGCTCACCTTCCTCAGCTACGTGCAGACGTTCCTCACCCGCACCGTCAAGCGCGAAGACGACGACCGCGGCGCGACAGCCGTCGAGTACGGCCTGATGGTCGCCCTCATCGCCATCGTGATCATCGCCGCGGTGACCCTGCTCGGCACCAACCTGCTGGCGCTGTTCAACCAGATCGCCGCCGAGCTGGCCTGACCGTGAGGCGTCCGCACGAATCCGACCGCGGCGCCACGGCCGTCGAGTACGGCCTGATGCTGGCGCTGATCGCAGTCGCCGCACTGGTCGCCGTCACCGCTGTCGGCGAGAACATGGCAACCATGTTCGAGTTCGTCGCCGACGTCATCGACGGCTGAGGTCTCCTGTTCCGCGCGGCCGGCGTTCTCCCCTCCGCCGGCCGCGCACCTTTCTTCGGAGCGGTCATGAACAACGATGCTCGCGATCGCGGCGCGACCGCTGTCGAAGTCGCACTCCTGATGCCGATCCTGCTGATCCTGGTGATGGGCATCGTCGACTTCGGGCGCGCGTTGCACGCCCAGATCACACTCACCCAGGCGGCACGTGAAGGCGTCCGCGTCGCCGCGTTGAAACAACCGAACCCGACCGGCCGCACGGAGGACGCCGCCGCAGGGCTGGATCCCGCCAGCATCGGTGTCACGGTCACCGCCTGTCCGGCGACCCCCGACGACGAAGACGCCGAGGTGGAGGCCACCTACACCTTCGAGTTCGTCACGCCCGTCGGCGGCCTCGCCGGAATGTTCGGCGGTGGCGGCTTCGGTTCCCCGATCCTGCTGAGCGCCAAGGGGGTCATGCCGTGCGAAAGCTGAGGTCTGACGACCGCGGGGCGCTCGGTGTCCTCATCGGCATCCTGCTCGGATTCGGTGTCCTGCTCGGCATGGGCGCGATCGTCATCGACGTCGGCATCATGTACCAGGAGCGGGCCGAGCTGCAGAACGGCGCCGACGCGGGCGCGCTCGCAGTGGCCCGCGGGTGCGCCGCCGGCGCCTCGACCTGCATGGTCAACAAGGCCAACTACTTCGCCAACCACAACGCCAAGGACGGCGTGTCCACAGTGGACCAGGTGTGCGGGTTCGACGGCAACGGCGTGCTGTCCTCGTGCGGTGCGTCGACCGGAGCGATGGTCGACTGCCCCGCCAAGCCCGCTTCGGGCATCAAGTACGTGGACGTGCACACCTCGACGCAGACCGCGGGCGGAGACACACTGCTGCCTCCGGCGTTCGCGAGGACGTTGGCGGGCAACGGTTCCTACGAGGGAACGCGCGTCGCCGCCTGCGCCCGCGCCACGTGGGGCCCGCCGAAGACCGCGACCACGATGGCTCTCACGATCTCGTGGTGCGAGTGGAACCAGGCGACCTCCAGCGGCACGACGTTCGGCCCGGTACCGCCCACAACCCCGCCGGTGTCGGTGCACCGCGTGCTCAAGCTGCACACCACGGGTGGCACGACGTGTCCCAGCGGCCCGTCGGGTTCGGACGGGCCCGGCATGTTCGGCTGGGTCGACGACACCAACTCCGACTGCTCGGTGGAGATCAGCAACAACACCTACAGCGCGAACACCGGTGCCTCCTCGGACAAGGACTGCAAGGCCGCGCTGGCGAGCGCGTTCACCTCACGCCAGGCCGTCTACCTCCCGATCTACACCAAGGTCACCGGCACCGGCACCGGCGGCACGTACACGCTGGCCGGCTTCGCGGGCTTCGTCGTCACCGGCTACTGGCTGCCCGGCGCCTCGCAGAAGGACTGGCTGACCGGCAAGAACGAGTGCAAGGGCTCGGACAAGTGCGTCGCGGGCTACTTCGTCCAGGGCCTCATGCCCAACACCGGCACCATCGGCGGCCCCGATCTCGGTGCCCGCATCGTCCAGCTCACCGGCTGAAACCCAGGAGTCGTCATGAAGAACCGCGCGATCCTCATCATCCTGGCGGTGTTGCTGGCCGTCGTAGGCAGCGCCGGGGTGTTCCTCTACGTCCGCAGTGCCGACTCACGGGCGATCGCGGGCCAGCAGGCCATCACCGTGCTCGTCGCGAAGGACCGCGTCCCCGCGGGCACCACCGCTGAGGCGTTGAAGGAGTTCGTGGAACAGCAGCAGATGCCCAAGAGCAGCGTGCCGGCCAACACGTTGTCCGAAGTGGACTCGTCGCTGGCCGAGCTCGTGACGTCCTCGGAGATCGCCGAAGGCCAGCTGCTCACCAAGGCGTTGTTCACCGAGCCGGCCTCGCTCGCGAAGGGCATCTCGATCCCCGACGGGATGATCGCGGTGACCGTGCCGACCGAAGCCTGGCAGCGCGCGGGCGGGCTGATCCAGAAGGGCTCGAAGGTCGCGGTGTTCGACACGTTCACCGTGATGGACGGCAAGGGCAACACCCCGGCCGGTGACGGGCTTTCCAAGCAGTACGAACGGAACCAGTCCACCCGCCTGCTGCTGACCGGCCTCGAGGTCCTCTCCGTCGTCGACGAGAAGAAGGCAGCGCAGGACGGCGACGTCGGCAAGGCGATCGTCACGGTCGCGGTGAAGCAGGCCGATGCGGAGAGGCTCATCCACGGCCAGCAGACGGGAACGCTCTACTTCGCGCTGCTCGGCGGCAAGTCCGAGATCGCGCCGGGCAACGGCGTCGACAACCGCTCCCTGTTCGGAAACTGAGGCGTGCCATGACGATCCTGTGTGAGCCGGCCGCCCGCGCCGGACAGCTCTCCCCCGCGCTCGGCGGCGACGTCCGCGCCGCGGGCACACTCGCCGAGACCCGCCGGCTGCTGGCCTCCGACCCCGTCGAGTCGCTCGTGGTCGTCGGTGCGTCGATCGACCTGGACGAAGCACTCACGTTCACCTCGGCGTTGCGCCTCCAACGCCCGGCCGTCGGTGTGGTGCTGCTGCGCGACGTGCTCGACGTAGTGGTCCTGACGAGGGCGCTGCGTGCCGGTGTGCGCGAAGTCGTCGCACAGGACGACCTCGCCGCGTTGGTGGACGCCTGCGCGCGATCACGACAGCTGTCCGCCCAGGTGACCGGTGTGCCGCAGCCCCGGCCGGACGAACGCCGGAACGGCCAGGTGATCACCGTGTTCGCCGCGAAGGGCGGGTGCGGCAAGACGACGCTCGCGGTGAACCTCGCCGCGGTGCTCGCGGCGGGCGGCGAGCGCTCGGTCTGCCTGGTGGACCTCGATCTCTCGTTCGGCGACGTCGGCATCTGCCTTCGGGCCGAACCGATTCGCACGATCGTGCACGGCCTCGGGATGCTCGGCCACGTCGACGCGGCGGGCGCGTCATCGCTGCTCACCGCCTGTCGGCCGGGGCTGAGCGCGCTGCTCGCACCCGTGGAACCCGGTGACGCGGAACGGATTCCGGCCGGTCTGGTCAGCGAGCTGCTCGCGGTGCTGCCGTCGATGTTCGACTACGTCGTGGTCGACACGCCGTCGGCGTTCAGCGAGCACGTTCTGGCCGCGATGGACTCCTCGCACCACCACGTCCTGCTGACCACGCCGGACGTGCCCGCGCTGAAGAACCTGCGGGTCACGCTCGACATGCTGGACCTGCTGTCGTACGCGCACGACATCCGGTCGGTCGTGCTGAACCGCTCCGACGCGAAGGTCGGCCTCTCGATGGACGACATCGACCGCGTTGTGCGCAGCGACATCCGTGCGCACGTGCCGTCCAGCCGGGACGTGCCGATCTCGGTCAACAAGGGCAACCCCATCGTCCTCGACCTGCCGAAACACCCGGTGAGCGAGGCGATCGCGCGGTTCGCCCGTGAACACGTCCTCGTGGAACCGGCGGTCGCCGCGGCCAAGTCGAAGAGGTGGTTCCGATGAGCCTGGCCAATCGCATTGCCGCGCAACGGGAATCCACCTCGCCGACGCCTCCGCTGCGCAGGCAGGCACGCGCCGCCGACCCGTTCGCCGAGGTCAAGCGCAGCGTGCACGCCGGGCTGCTGGAGGTCCTGGGCCCCAAGCTCTACGACGCGCACCTCGACCAGCGCGAGCTGGAAGCCCGCGTCCGCCAGACGTTGCAGGCGGTGCTGGAACGCGACGAGACACCGCTGACCAACGCCGACCGCGCCCGCATCGCCCTGGAGGTGCTGGACGAGATCCTCGGCCACGGGCCTTTGGAGCCCTACCTGCGGGACCCCGCCATCTCCGAGATCATGGTGAACGGCCACGACCAGGTCTACGTCGAGCGCGGGGGCCGCCTCGAGCCGGTTCCGGTGGCGTTCGCGGACGAGTCGCACCTGCGCCGCACGATCGACAAGATCGTCGCCAAGGTCGGCAGGCGGGTCGACGAGGCATCGCCGATGGTCGACGCCCGCCTGCCCGACGGCAGCCGCGTCAACGCCGTCGTACCGCCGATCGCGCTGGACGGCTCGGTGCTGACGATCCGCAAGTTCGCCGCGGACCCGTTCACCGTCGACGACCTGGTCGGCTTCGGCACGCTGACGCCCGCGACCGCGTACCTGTTGCAGGCCTGCGTCCACGGGCGGATGAACATCCTGATCGGCGGTGGTACCGGCTCCGGCAAGACGACGTCGCTGAACGTGCTGTCGTCGTTCGTGCCCGCCGACGAACGCATCGTCACCATCGAGGACGCCGCCGAGCTCCAGCTGCGCCAGGACCACGTGCTGCGCCTGGAAGCCCGACCGCCGAACGTGGAGTCGCGCGGTGAGGTCGCGGTGCGGGACCTGGTGCGCAACGCACTGCGCATGCGTCCCGACCGCATCATCGTCGGTGAGGTCCGCGACGGCGCCGCCCTGGACATGCTGCAGGCGATGAACACCGGGCACGACGGCTCCATCACCACCGTGCACTCCAACTCGCCGCGTGACTCGTTGTCCCGCCTGGAGACCATGGTGCTCATGGCCGGCGTCGACCTGCCGGCGCGGGCGATCCGCGAGCAGATGGCGTCCGCGATCGACCTGATCGTGCACCAGTCCCGACTGAAGGACGGCACGCGGCGCATCACCCACATCACCGAGGTCATCGGGATGGAGGGCGAGGTCGTGACGCTGCAGGACATCTTCCAGTTCGACTTCCACGCGGGCGTCGACGAGCGCGGGTTCTACCGGGGTCAGCTGCAGTCGACGGGGTTGCGCCCGCATTTCGTGCAACGCCTGCGGGACCGGGGCATCGACGTGCCGCCGCACCTGTTCGGAGGGGGACCGCGATGACCAGGGTGCTCGCCGGGTTCCTGATCGGCACCTTGCTGACGTTCGCGTTCAGCGCTTTCGCCGTTGCCGCACCATCTCGCGGGGTGGTGGTGCTGCTCGACACCAGCGGCTCGATGGCGCCGGACCGGATCGTCGTCGCCAGGCAGGCGATCGCCGCCTACGTGGGCTCGCTGCCTCCGGACGTGCAGGTCGGCCTGGTCACGTTCTCGTCGCAGCCGTCGCTCGTCGTCGCGCCCACCGCGGACCGCGGCGTGCTGGCCGGAGCACTGGAACGGTTGCAGGCCAAGGGTGACACCTCGTTGTTCGACGCCGTCCCGGTCGGGCTGTCCGCGCTGAAGGACATCGCCGAGCGGCGGATGGTGATCATCTCCGACGGCGAGGACACGGTCAGCAAGTCCACTGTGGACTCCGCTGTGTCGGCCGTCGCGTCCTCCGGCGTGCCGACCGATGTGATCGGCTTCCAGTACAGCGACGAAGCGTTGCGGCGCATCGCGTCCGCGGCCGGTGGCCGGCTGCTGACCGCCTCCGACGCCGCCGCGCTGGCCGCCGCTTTCGCCGCTCTCGCGGTGCCTTCGCCGGCACCGCCTGCTCAGACGGCGGAACCTGTTGCCCCGCCGGCACCTGCGCCTGTGGCCGTCCCCGCTCCGGAGCCCGGCCTGAACTGGCAGACAGGAGTGCTGATCGGCGGCACGTTCCTGGTGGTGTTCTTCGGCGTGCTCGTGCTGCTGTCGCCGCGCCGTTCCTCCGCCGGCCGGAGGCTGGAGCGGCACCTGGACCACTACGGCCCACGCGAACCCGTTGTGCAGGAGGAAAGCCAGGCCGCGCAGACCGCCGTGGTGTGGACCGCTCGCGTGCTGAGCGCCGACAGCTCCGCCCGCATCGCGGACCGGCTCGACCTGGCGGGCATGAAGGCGAGTCCGGCGGAGTGGACGGTGCTGCGAGCCTGCGTCTCGGCCGTGCTCGCCGCCGTGCTGAGCCTGCTGACGACCTGGTGGCTCGGTGTGCCGGTGGGCGTGCTGTGCGGGTGGCTGCTGACGGCGGTGTTCATGAGGATGCGCATCGCCAAGCGCCGTGCCGCGTTCGCCGACCAGCTCCCGGACGTGCTGCAGCTGATCGCCAGCTCGCTGCGCTCGGGATTCTCGCTGGCCCAGTCCATCGACGCCGTCGTGCGTGACGACACCCAGCCCACCGCGGGCGAGTTCTCCCGCGCGCTGGCCGCCACCCGCATCGGCGCGGAGCTGGAGGACGCCCTCGACCGGGTCGCCGCCCGCATGCACAGCGCCGACCTCGCCTGGGTCGTGATGGCCGTCCGGATCCAGCGCCAGGTCGGCGGCAACCTCGCCGAGGTGCTGATGAACACCGTCGCCACGATGCGCGACCGTTCCCAGACCCGCCGGCACGTCCGCGCCCTGTCGGCGGAGGGACGGCTGTCCGCCTACGTCCTGGTCGGCCTGCCGATCGGTCTCGCCGCCTTCCTGTTCTGGATGCGCCCGGAGTACATGCGGCCTCTCTACACCACGTTGATCGGCATCCTGATGCTCTCGTTCGCTGCCCTGATGGTCGTCCTCGGCTCGTTCTGGATGCGCAAACTCGTGCGCGTGGAGGTGTGACATGGTGCTCGTCGCCGCACTCGGCTGCCTTCTGCTCGCGTTCTTGCTGGGAGTCGTCGCCCTGGTGGCCAAGCCACGCGTGACCGCCGCCGGTTCGCTGGCCCTGATCGAAACGAGCTACTCGGTCGCACTCCCCGAGACCGCGGTCGTGCACTCCTCACCGAGCTGGCTGCGCTCGATCGCCCTGCGGCTGTCCCCCGCAGGCGTGGCGCAGCACCTCCAGCGCCGCCTCGACCTGGCCGGCAACCCGCCCACCTGGACCCCGGACCGCGTGCTCGCCGCCAAGGGCCTCGGCCTGCTGCTGGGCGGCGGCCTGGGAGCGTTGATCGGCGTCCGCTCGGTCGGCTGGCTGCTGGCAGGCCTCGCCGCAGGCGCGGTGTTCGGGTTCTTCCTGGCCGACCTGCTCCTGCTCAACGCGGGCCAGAAACGCCAGGAGAAGATCCGCCGCGCCCTCCCCGACGCCCTCGACATGCTCACCGTCTGCGTGGAGGCGGGCCTCGGCTTCGACGCGGCCCTGGCCCAGGTGGCCCGCAACACCGCGGGCCCGCTCGCCCAGGAGTGCGCCCGCGTCCTGCAGGAGATGCAGATCGGCAAATCGCGCAACCAGGCCCTGCGCGCCCTCACCGAACGCACCACGGTCACCGAGCTCCGCGCTTTCGTCTCCGCTCTGGCCCAGGCGGGAGAGCTGGGCGTGCCGATCGCCCAGGTGCTGCGCGAACAGGCGCGCGAAATGCGCGTCCGGCGCCGCCAGCGGGCCGAGGAACTGGCGCAGAAGGTGCCGGTGAAAATCCTGTTTCCGCTGGTGGCGTGCCTGTTCCCGGCGATGTTCGTGGTCATCATCGGGCCGGGGGCGATCAGCATCGCTCGCGTGCTGATGAACCTCTGACGGGCGAGCCCGTCGGTCCCTGGCTGTCGAGGACCAACGACCCTGTTAGTCCCTTCGGTGTAACCAAGTGAGACCGTTGGAACGACATGCGGGTTGAACCTTCAGCAGAGAGGGGCAGCTCATGGCGATCCGAGTTGTCGTCGTCGACGGACACACGCTCACCCGTTACGGCCTGACGACGCTCGCCGCCGCGAACCCCGATCTCGAGGTCGTCGCGGAGGCGCACACAGCGGCCGAGGCACCGGGCATCATCGCCGCGGCCCGCCCGGACGTCGTGACCGTGGACGTGGCACTGCCCGACCAGGACGGCCTGCGCCTGGCCCGCGACCTGCGCGACCGCCACCAGTCGCTGGGCATCGTGGTGCTGACGTCGCAGGGCGAGGACGACGTGCTGTTCCGCGCCCTGGAGACAGGCGCGTCGGCGTTCGTCGGCAAGACCGCCCCGGTCGAGGAGATCCTGTGCGCGATCCGGCACGCCGCCGTGGCCGCGTCGTCGTTCACCGCGGCAGGACTCGCGCTGGCCATGGCCCGCCGCCAGTCCGCGACCGAGCGCATGGCACTGAGCCCGCGCGAGCGCGAGGTGCTGGCGTTGCTGCGCGACGGCGTGTCCATCCCGGCGATCGCTCGCACCCTGTACGTCAGCCCGTCGACGGCCAAGACTTACGTGTCACGCCTCTACGACAAGCTCGGCGCCTCGAACCGTTCGCAGGCTTTGATGGCGGCATTGCGCAACGGGCTGATCCGCAGCGACGCGGCCACGGCCTAGGCCCACCAGAACTCTGCCGACTGGTGGCTCACGCCCACCAGAACGTCCACAGCGTCGCCCCGCTCACGGCCAGCACCGCCAGCGACGAGACAGGCGCCTTCCAGTCCCCGTACCGGTCGGACACGATCTGCCCGGCGATCCCCAGCAGCGCGGCCACGACGTGCGCGACCACCGACAGCGTGCCGGGGCCGGGCAGGTCGCGGGCGTTTGCGTAGAACTGGACGCCGATGTTCCCCAGGGCGAGCAGCACCAGGCCCACCGCGAGCACTCCGCTCACGGCGCGCAGGATTCCGTAGGTCCGCGACGGTCGCTTTGCTGCTTCCACTTCCACTCCCGCCACCCTACGGGGCCAGCGGTGCCCGCGGCTCGAGGGCTCGGGCCGCGCCCGCGGCCCAGGAATCGGTTCTGCGGCCTGACCTGCGGTGCCGACAACGATCACCGCACCAGCCCAAGGTCCGGCGCCGGCCTACGGGGCCAGCAACGCCCAAGGCTCCAACGAAGGCGCCGCAGCCTGCCCCTCCGGACAGCTGCGCCGAAAGTCGCACCACTGGCACTGACGACCCATGACCGGCGGAAAGAGGATCTCCTGGTCACCCCCGGCCTTGAGCGTCTCGGCGGCGAGGTCGATCTCGTCGGCTGCCTCCTCGGCGCGGCGGACGTGCCTGGCCAGCGACTCCTCGGTGTGCTCCCACACCGCCACCGACCCGGACGGCAGGTGGTGCAACTCCACCCGGCGGCAAGGCTTGCGCAGCGTCCGCCTGGCCGCGAGGGCGTACAGGGCCAGGGCCTGTGAGCCGCGAGCGTCGTCGGAGGTCAGCACGTGCCGGCCGGTCTTGTAGTCGACGATCACCAGCTCGCCGTCGCGGTAGTCGATGCGGTCGACCCGGCCCTCGGCCACGATGCGCTCGGTCGGCGACGAGACCCAGCGCTCGACGCCCAGCGGCTCGAACGACACGTCGAGCGACGACACGTAGTCGTGCACCCAGCCCGCGGCGCGCGACCGGTACTCGGCGGCCTGGTCGACGTCGCGGAAACCCTCGGACTTCCACTGCCTGTTCAGCAGTGCCACGGCCTGCTCCGGCGTGCGACGCTCGGCGGGCAGGTCGAAGAGGGCCTTCAACGCGTTGTGCACCACCGCGCCCAGCGTGTTGTGCGCCCAGGCCCCGCCCCGCGGCGGCGACGGGCGGTCCAGGTACGTCATCCGGTAGCGGCGCGGGCAGTCAGTCCACGTCGAGAGCTTCGCGGGCGTCACGCGCACTAGACGACGTGGTGCCGTGGTGCCGAAGTCGAAGCCGAGTTGTTCCACCCCGACCAAGTTACTCAGCACCCCTGACAGAAAATGAGGCGCATGGAGATCTGGCACAACCCCCGTTGCTCCAAGAGCCGCGCCGCCAAGCAACGCCTCGACGACGAGGGCATCGAGTACACCGAACGCCGCTACCTCGAGGACGTCCCGACGGCCGAAGAGCTGGACCACGTCCTCACGCTCCTCGGCAAGGAGCCCTGGGAGATCGCGCGAACCAAGGAACCCGCCTACCCCAAGCTCCTCGAACACGACCGCGCCCAGTGGATCGCGCACATGGTCGCCAACCCGAGCCTGATCGAGCGCCCCATCATCATCGACGGCGACAGCGCGCACATCGAGCGTTAAACGCCAGAAGAGATGAAGCCCTGCACCGACGACGCGACCAGCTGCACGGCGATCGCGGCCAGCAGCAGACCGGCGATCTTGGCCATGAGCAGGATCCCGCTCTCCTTGAACACCTTGATCAGCAGGCCGGCGGACCGCAGGGTCCCCAGCAGGATCAGGTGCACGGCCACGATCGCCGCTGCCAGCGCCAGGTAGGACCCGAGAGCGCCATCCGCCTGCCGCACGAACACGATCGTCGCGGCGATGGCGCCTGGTCCGGCCAGCAGCGGCGTCCCGAGCGGCACCATCGCGATGTTCACGTCCTCGACCTCGGGGTGCTGGGTCGCACCCTTGCCGGTCAGCAGGTCCAGCGCGATCAGCAGCAACAGCAACCCGCCCGCGCCCTGCAGCGCCGGGATGCCGATGTGCATGTACGCCAGGATCGAGTTGCCCGCGACGGCGAACAGCGTGATCACCAGGAACGACACCAGCACGCCCTGCCGTGCGGCACGTTTGCGCTGGTCACGCGACTTGCGGCCGACCAGGCTCAGGAACACGGGCACGGTGCCGGGCGGGTCCATGATCACCAGCAGCGTGATCGAGGCCTCGATGAACAGCCGCACGTTGAACATCGCAACCGCCTATCCCACGAGGATCTTGCTGCCCGTCGCCCGTTCGGCCAGAGCATCCAGCATCTCCGGCGCCGTCGTCTCCGCGCCGAGCCGCACCGTCTTGTTCGTGCCGTGGTAGTCACTCGACCCGGTGACCACCAGGCCCAGCTCGTCAGCCAGCGCACGCAGGGACTTCCGCGTCTCAGCATCGTGGTCCGGATGATCGACCTCAACGCCCGCCAGCCCAACAGAGGCCAACGAACGCACCACCGACGGTGCCACCACAGGGCCGCGCGAGTGGGCGAACGGGTGGGCCAGCACGGTCACGCCGCCGGCCTCGGTGATCATCTCGATCGCGCGCTCGACCGGGGTGTCCGTGCGCCCCACGTAGTACTGGCCGCCCGTCAGGAACGTCGCGAACGCCTCGTCCACGGAGGAGACGACACCGGCGCGGATCAACGCCTGCGCGAGGTGCGGGCGCCCGGCGGGTGCGTCGAAGGGCAACCGCGACATCAGGTCGACCGGGTCGATGGGGAAGCCGTCGTCCTGCATCATCTCGGCCATCTTCTGGAGCCGGTGCCGCCGCTCCTCGCGCAGCCGGGCCTGCTCCTTCATCAACATGGCGTGTGTCGGGTCGTACAGGTACGCCAGCAGGTGCACCGTGATGGTGCGGCCGTAGCCGTCAGGGCACTCGCACGACAGCTCGGCGCCACGCACAAGACGCAGGCCAGGGGGCAATGCGGCAGCCGCTTCCGCCCACCCGGCGGCGGTGTCGTGATCGGTGATCGCCACCGCGTCGAGTCCGGCTCGGGCCGCCGCCTTCACCAGTTCGGCAGGGCTGTCGGTGCCGTCGGACTCGGACGAATGGGTGTGCAGATCGATGACCACGTCGTCCAGTGTGGACGACGTGGTGCACGGCCCGTGTTACGGGACCATCTTCTTCCCGCGCGCGGCCCGCTGCGCCTTGATCATCGAGAACCGCTCGGCCTGCGCCTTCTTGTCGCCGAAGGTCAGCTCCGAGATGGCGTCGTAGACCTCTTCGGGGTCCGGCAGGAACTCCAGGCGGTTCAGCGCCTGGATCTGACCTGCCGACTCCACGATCAGCGTGCCGTAGCCGAACATGCGGCCGCCCACGGTGCGCTCGTAGGTGAGGTCGGTGACCTTGCTGATGGGCATCATCGCGACCTTGGTCTCGAAGACGCCCGATGTCAGCATGAAGCGCTTGTCGGTGACGACGATGCGCTCGACCCACCACTCGATGATGAAGTACGAGAGCCTCAGCAACACCAGCAGCGCGGCGTACCAGAGGATGTTCTGGATGACGCCCGCGTCGGCCGGGAGCAGGTACGAGATCATCATGAAGCCGGCGAGCAGTGCTCCCGCCTCCAGGACGTCCCAGATCAGGGAGGTCCAGTGCCTGCGCACCCTGATGACCCGGCGCTCGCTCGACAGGAGGTAGTCGTCCGGATCACGTGGTGCGAACATGCGCTACCAGCCCTTTCCCGATCCCAGCCAGTGCCCTGCTCCCAGCCTCCCGGCGTGCCGAGGGACTAGAACAATTGTCGCACGAAGGTGATCAGGGCCTCAGCTGCAGTTCGCAGTGAGTTGAGGATGTTCTGCACCAGCTGCGCGGCTTGCTGCGGCTCCGCGATCAGGAAGAACAGCAGCAAGGCGATTCCGGCGAAAGTGAGGATCTTCTTCAAGTTCACGGTGTCCACCCCGTCCGCGGTCCGCACCCGTTTGGCGCCGTTCGTGACCGTTGTACAGCACGATTCAGTGCCTTGGGAGATTTGTACCGCAGCCGGGGTAGTGGACTGCACCGCCGTTCCGGGGTGACTACGCTTCGTGTTCGTGACGGGCAGCAGTGAGCGCACGATCCGCTGTGTCGGAGCCATCGTGCATGACTCGAACGGGCGACTACTGCTCGTGCGACGCGCCAATCCGCCTGGTGAGGGCCTGTGGTCAATACCAGGGGGACGCGTGGAGCCAAATGAGACGGACGAGGCTGCCGTGACTAGGGAAGTAGCCGAGGAAACGGGACTCTCCGTTACCGCCGGGCGCCTCATCGGCAGCGTCGAGCGACCCGCCCCGAACGGGGTTTTCTTGATCTTCGACTACGAATGCCAGGTCACGTCGGGTGTGCTCCAAGCGGGCGACGACGCATCGGATGTCGCTTGGGTGGACAGTGCGACCTTGGCCACACTTCCGACCACAGAAGGGCTCGTGGAAGCGCTCTCCGAGTGGGACTGCCTGCCCAGAACCTGATCAGGGTTCACGCGTTCGAGGAAGGCCCTCAACGCCAAACGAGACGTCCCCCGTGGGCCTCGGTGGTCGCCAGAGTGGTCGTCTCGACGTCGGCGTCACGCACACGGATGAGCCGCAGCTCACCGCCCTCGTGCGCGGCCCACCAGACAGGCCTGCCCAAAGCCGACAAAGCAGGCACGAGGTCCAGTCCGGACCCGCTCGTGATGACGACGAGCGGCGCGTCGATCGGCTCCGCCGCCTTGGCCAGGTCGGCGACCGGGTCGCCCGTGACCAGGCGTGGCGGGTTCTTGCGCAGCACCCCGCAGGCGACACCGAACAGACGCAGCCGTTCCGGTTGGTCGGCCCACACGCACGCCTCCAACCAGGCGTACGCGTCCTCGTCCGTCAGGTCGGCGGTCGCCACCCCGATGCCCGCCTTCGCGGCCACCTTCACCGTCTTGGGCAGCTTCGGCAGCACCGCGCCCGGCGCGAGCTCCAGGGAGCAGTGCAGGCCCAGCGCGGCCTTGGCCGGCCCGGCGACGAGCTGGCCCGCCTCCTGGGTCTGGTAGCGGTACGAGTACTGGTCGAGCCCGAGCAGCAGGCCCGCGGTCGTCGCGGCCTCCACCAGCCCGATCGGCCCGCCCGCCTGCTTGGCCGCGGCCACCACGGCCGGGTAGAGCAGGGCGGCGCGCCGCACCTCGTTGGTCTGGATCACCTGCGAGCTCACGAGCCCGCGCACGCGTTCGGCGCGCTGCAGCAGGAAGTCCCGGAACAACGGCCAGGTGTTCTCGTCCGCGCCGTAGGTCCCGCCGAGCGACGGGTAGTAGTTCGAGAGCTGGTGGAACGGCTCTGCCTGCACCAGCCGGTGCGCCGCCGCCAGCAGGAGCTCGCCCGTGGCGTTGTCCTCGCTGGCGGCGGTCAGCAGGTCGGCGACCTCCGGATCTTCGGCAGCCCGCGAGGCGAGGTGCTCGTAGAGCGGCGAGATGCCCGCCGCCTCCGCCGCGAACTCGCGCAGGCGCTGCTGTGCCAGATCCAGAGAAGTCACTTCACTCCTTGGGTTCGGGGCGCCCAGGCTGCTCGCCGCCACGAGCATCACCGTACGACTGCTTCGGCACCATGACCTTGCGGCGGAAGATGCACACGACCGTGCCGTCCTGCTTGTAGCCACGAGTCTCCACGTAGACCACGCCCCGGTCGTCCTTCGACTTCGACGGCGTCTTGTCGAGCACCTCGGTCTCGCCGTAGATCGTGTCACCGTGGAACGTCGGCTTCACGTGCCGCAGCGACTCGATCTCCAGGTTGGCGATCGCCTTGCCGGAGACGTCGGGCACGGACATGCCGAGCAGCAACGAGTAGATGTAGTTGCCGACGACGACGTTCTTGCCGAAGTCCGTGGTGTTCTCCGCGTAGTTCACGTCCATGTGGAGCGGGTGGTGATTCATCGTGAGCAGGCAGAACAGGTGATCGTCGTATTCCGTCACCGTCTTGCCGGGCCAGTGCTTGTAAACCGCTCCGACCTCGAACTCCTCGTAGTACCGACCGAACTGCACCGCGCCTCCAACTACGTGTGATCGAGATCTGCCTCAGGTGGGGAGACAGTCTGAACGCACAGGGAGTACCCTCGGCAACTGGTGTGTGAGTTTCTCCACCACCCGTGCACTTCGCCCCAAGGAGGTGAGGACCCCTAAATGAGCAAGGACCCCCACCCTGCGAGTACCAAGCGCGTCCTCACCGAGGTGATCTTCTAGATCCGGAGATTCCCCTGGTCAGGACGCTCGTCGTGCTTGTCGTTCTTACGCCGACGTGTGTACCTGGAGGAACTCCTCATGCCCAGCCTGCCCTCGATCCGCGGCCGTGGCGCGCAGCAACGCCCGGTAGGGCACGTTCCCGTGCCCCTGTCGCACTACGTGGTCGACTGCGCGGTTTACGTGGACGGCAAGCGCTTGCCCGGCCGGTGGACGCACACCGACGCCGTCAAAGAGGTGCGCAAGCGCAAGGACGGTTTCGTCTGGATCGGCCTGCACGAGCCTGACGCCGAGCAGATCGAAGGCATCGCGGAGACGTTCGGCCTGCACGAGCTCGCCGTCGAGGACGCGGTGCACGCGCACCAGCGCCCGAAGCTCGAGCGGTACGACAACACGCTCTTCATGGTCTTCAAGACCGTCCGCTACGTGACCAACGAGTCCCCCGACTCCGCCAACGAGATCGTCGAGTCCGGCGAGATCATGGTGTTCCTGGGCAAGGACTTCGTCATCACCGTGCGGCACGGCAACCACTCCGGGCTCTCCAAGCTGCGCCACGAGATGGAGGACGACGCGGAGCGCCTGGAGGTCGGTCCGTCCGCGGTGCTGCACGCCATCGCGGACCACGTGGTCGACAACTACCTCGACGTCACGTCGCACATCGAGGCCGACATCGACACGATGGAGGAGCGGATCTTCGCGCCGCGCAGCCAGGTCAGCGCGGAGCAGATCTACCTCTTCAAGCGCGAGGTGCTCGAGCTGCGCCGCGCGGTGATGCCGCTCGCGAACCCGTTGCGCCGCTTGGCGGAGGGCTACACGCCGCTCATCCCCGAGCAGGTGCGCGCGTTCTTCCGCGACGTCGACGACCACCTCACCGAGGTGTCCGAGCGGGTGACCGCGTTCGACGAGTTGCTGACGACGCTGGTCGACGCGACGCTCGCGAAGATCACGCTGCAGCAGAACACCGACATGCGCAAGATCACCTCGTGGGTCGCGATCATCTCCGTGCCCACCATGGTCGTCGGTGTGTACGGCATGAACTTCGACTACATGCCCGAGCTGAAGTGGAAGTTCGGCTATCCCCTGGTGATGAGCCTGGTCCTCATCGCCTGCCTGACGCTCTACCGAATACTGCGCCGAAATCGCTGGCTCTGACCCCGATTTTGCTCGCTTTGTTCGTTGTAGAAGGGCCCTGTCATGACCAGAATCCTGACCAACATCCGCTTCTGGATCCTCGCTTTCCTGCTCTGCTGGATCACCACCGTGTTCGTGCTGATCTCGGGGACGCCCTGACGTGTACGAGCGGCTGACGAACCTGCGGTTCTGGCTGCTCGTCTTCCCGACCGCCTGGCTCATCATGGTGTTCGCGTTCATCGCGGGCTGGCCGGACGCGGGCAGGGAGACGCCGGAGGAGCTCGCCGCCGAAGTGACGAACGCGTTGCAGCTGCACGATTTCCACAAGCTGCAGCCGTTGCTGGCGCTCGGCGGCGAAGACGTGGCGAAGGCGACCACCGAGCACTTCGCCACGGCGCAGGTGGAACGCGGCGTCTACCGCGACGGTGCCGTCGTCGTCGAATACACCCGCGACGGCATCCGCACGGAGTTCCGGCTGCCCGTCGAGCAGCAGGACGGGCGTTACGTGGTGAACCCGGTGCTCACTCCCACGGGGTGACGTCCCAGGTGAAGGGAATGCCATGTCCCTCACCGATCCCGAGTGACAGCGAGATCCCGGCCGGCCACAGCTTGAGCATCAGCGCGAACCTGTAGTCGATCTCCCGGCGCGGCTCGAACACCAGCAGCGCCAACGGTGTCGTGGGCGTCGCCTTGGCCGCCGCGTCCGCCAGCACGGCCCGGCCCATCGCCCGGTCGGCGGGCGAAACGTACTGCCACACCACGGAATGCCACACGACGGTGAGCACGTCGCGTTCGGCGCGCGCGAGCTGGTGCGCGAGCCATTCCGGCCCCGCACCCTGATCCACCTTCACCGGGTCGACCGCGGCGAGGTCGAGCGCGTCCCGCAGTCGGTTCCACCGGTCGAGCTGGTCGGCCCAGACGAACGAGCTCAGGTGCAGCCGTCCGTCCTCTGTGGACACGTCGATCGGGCTGATGTCGCAGCCGGCCCTGCCGACCACGCGCAGCCGGTGGCCGAGGTCGGCGGGTGGCCTGCCGGTCCACTGCGGGTCGAGGGTGAGCAGGCTGTCCTGGTCGCCCAGCACCGTGCCGTCGTCGAGCCGGTACCCGACGTGGTGCGGGCGCAGGTTGAGCCCGGCGCTCGCGCCGACCTCCAGCAGCCGCACGGAGAACGGCACGTGCCGCCCGGCCGCCTTCGCCGCCTCCTGTGCGGCGACGAGCAGGCCGCCGTAGAGGGGCGCATTTCGGCCGGGTTCGTTGGTCTGCACGACCGTGGCGCCGATCCGCTGGCGGAGCAGACCGGCGTGCTCCTTGAGCGCCGGCAGCGCGTCCTCCCACAGCGTCGGGAGGTGCGGCTGCCCGCCGACGGACGGGTAGTGCTTCGCGAGGTCCGGCGCCCGCCCTTCGAGCACGAGCCGGTGCACGGCGCCCGCGAACCGCAGGCCGGGCACGGTGCCCTCCCGGTCGCGTTCGGCGCCCGCCATGATCCTGGCGGTGACGCCGCCCTGTCTGAGGTCCTCGGCGGCGTCGTTGAGGAGTCGTTGGGTCAGCGGACTGCGGTCGCGGCAGCCGTGGGCGGCCGCGGCGAACAGCTCGGCAAGCACAGCATTGACGCTAGTAGGAGGTTCGTCCCGCGTCATCCGCACAAAGCCTGATTACCCTGCAGAGATGCCCAGGGTTCTGGCCGTCGCGGACGAGGTCGTCGAGCAGTTGTGGACCGAACAGGTGCACCGCCACGAGGTGGACCTGATCGTCGCAGCCGGCGACCTCCCCTTCGACTACCTGGAGTTTCTGGCCAACGCGCTGGACCGGCCGCTCGTGTTCGTGCCCGGCAACCACGACACCGACCTCTCCGGCTACGCGAACGTGCGCGGCCTGTGGACCAAGGCGGGCGTGCCGGTGCGCTGGCCAGGACCAGCCGGTGCGGTGAACGCCGACGAACGCGTGATCGACGTCGCCGGGCTGCGCATCGCCGGGCTCGGTGGTTCGATCCGCTACAACGAGGGCCCGAACCAGTGGACGGAACGGCAGCAGGCCCGCCGTGCCCGCCGGGTGTCCCGGCTGGCCGGGTGGCGCAGGCTGCGGGACGGACGTGGCGTGGACGTGCTGCTGACCCACTCCCCTCCGCGGGACTGCGGTGACGAACCGGATGCACCGCATCGAGGCTTCGCGTGCCTGCACACGCTGGTCTCCCGTCTGCAGCCCGGCCTCTTGCTGCACGGCCACATCCATCCGCACGGCGCGCCCAAACCCGACCGTCAACTCGGCGACACCCGCGTGGTCAACGTCGTCGGGTACAAGGTGCTGGACGTGTCTGCATCGGGGGTTCCGCGATGAGACGTGACACCGGTTTTCCGCTGGCCGACGCCGAGAACGACTTCGTCCGCGCCCGCCGCCGCCAGGTGATGTCCCGGCTGGCGGCGTGGCTGCGCCGCGAGCCCGACGACGTGAACATCATGCTGCCGTTCCACGAGGTCGTGGAGTCGCTCGGGATGCTGTCCGAGAAGCGGCTGGGCCTGCAGACCATCCGGCTGGACTCGATCGTGGGCAGCGTCGACCGCACCCGCGACTTCGACCGCCGCTTCCGCCCGACCTCCGGCCGCGTCCGGGAACGCTGGCAACGTCTCGCCCTGGCCGCACGCCGCGGCGAGAACGTCCCGCCGATCGAGGTGTACCGGATCGGCGAGCTGCACTTCATCATCGACGGCCACCACCGCGTCTCCGTCGCGCACGCACTGGGCCTGACGGTGATCGACGCCTACGTGACGCAGGTGATCACGCGGATCAACTCGGCGGGCATCCGGTACCGCGGCGACCTGATCGTGAAGGACTACCGGCGCCTGTTCCTCGACCGCGTGCCGCTGACCGGCGAGTCCCGCGCCGCCGTGGTGCTGTCCGACCCGTGGGACTACGCCGAACTCGGCGAGCACGTCGAGGCGTGGGGCTTCCGGCTCATGCAGGACACGTGCCAGTTCCTGGACCGCGGTGAGGTAGCGCGACGCTGGTACGCCGAGGAGTACAAGCCGGTCGTGGCGATGCTGCGGCAGGCCGACATGATCGGCGACCGGACCGAGACCGAGGCGTACATGTGGGTCGCGGGCGAGCGGTACCGCCTGATCCGCACCCACCGCTGGGACGCCGACGTGATCAACGCCGTGCGCGAGGAAACTCGCTCGCACGGGCGCCCGCACCGCGGTTAGCGTGCGGCGGTGCCTGATCTTCACTCCCCGCGCCTGATCCTGCGCCCGTGGACCTCCGCGGAGATCCACGCGGTGGTCTCCGCTGATCGTCAGCCCTCGTGGGCCGCCGACTTCCCGGCCGAAGGAGACACCGTGATCGCCGGGGTGATCGCCTCGAACCCGGACTGGCTCTCGCCGTTCGGGCACCGCCTGATCATCGAGCAGGCCACCTCGGAGGTGGTGGGCTCACTCGGCCTGTTCTGGCCTCCTTCCGACGGCTGCGTGGAGATCGGCTACGGCGTGGTGCCCTCACGGCAGGGCAAGGGCTACGCCTCCGAAGCGGCCTCGGCGCTGACGTCGTTCGCGCTGTCGCTGGCAGACGTGCACACCGTCCACGCGGACGTCGAGCGCACGAACCCCGCCTCCGCCCGCGTCCTGGAGAAGGCGGGCTTTCGGCACTTCGACAGCACCGAGTCGCTGCTCAGGTACCGGCACGGTCCTGGGACGCCGCCGCAGCGCTGACGCCGGAGTTGACTCACCTGCGCTTGCGCTTGTCCGGCTCCGGGAACTCGCGGTCCAGCACCTCGGGCCAGTTGCCGTGCTCGAGCCCGCTGCCCGTGAGGACGCCGCGGAAGTCGTTGTGGCTCTCGCGGATCTCTCGCTTCAGCCGCTACAGGTCGCCCCCGGCCTTCAGCACCACGGCGGCCTGCATCCGGTTCCAGCCCTGGCCGCTGGTGTAGGTGGTGGCCAGTTCTCGTAACGCCTCCTCAACCTCCTTGGGCCGGAAGTCCTTGCGCACCCGCGCGGCGACGCGTTCCGACACGATCTTCGGCCGGTGTCGCTTGTCCGGTTCCGGGAACTCGCGCTCCAGCACTTCGGGCCAGTCGTCGTCGGCGAGCCCGCCGAACACCAGCACGTCACGCCAATCCTGCCGGCTCAGCTGGACGGCCTCCCACAACCGCTGCGTTCGCCCGGCAGTGATCAGCACGATGGCGGCGTAGATCCGCTCGCAGTCCTGGTTGCCGGCTTCCGCGAGAACGAGCGTGCTCAGCGCCTCCTTCGCCCGGTCACCGAAATCGCGTTCGACCCGGTGCACCACACGTCGCGAAATGGTCATGTCGTCAAGACGTCCGGCGGCCGATCCTGTTGAGCGGCACCCCAGCACTCATTGCCCGAACTCGCGCTCCAGCACCGCCGGCCAGTCACCGTGCGCCAGCCCGCCGTTCATCAACACGTCCCGCCAGTCGAGCGCACTCAACTCGACGGCCTGCCACAGCCGCTCCACACTGCCCTCGGCCATCAGCACGATCGCGGCGTGCACCCGTTCCACGTCCTGGTTGCCGGTCTCGGCCAGCGCGAGCGCGCCCAGCACCTCGCTCGCCGACGCACCGAAGTCGCGGCCGACCCGGTTCGCGACGCGGTCCGACACACTCACCGCGGCGCCACCCGCGGGCCGTCCGAGTCAGGCATCGGCCGTGCCTGGTCCAGCACCTCGTCCGTGTACTTGTCCAGCAATCGCGTCCCGATCTGTTGTGCGTACCCGAAAATCACGGCCCACAGCAGCAGCGCGGCAGCCGACGGAATGCCGATCAGCCCGCTGGTGACCCCGGCCCCGAGCGCCAAGATCCCGACCACCGCCAGTGCCGCACCGAGCATGATCTTGATCAGCGCCTGGTAACCGATCATCACGTACGGCGAGAGCGATGGCCGGCGGCGTAATAGCAGCACCACCGCCGCCAGCACGGCGCCGAACGACCCGAGCACCTGCACCAGCCACACGTCCACCGCGGACGCCTTGGCCGTGCCGCCGGGACACACCGTCGGCAGCGCGTTCTCCTTGGGATCAACGCAAAGCGGGATGATCCCCGGCTTCACGATGCCGACGACGCCCAGCACGGTGTTGATCACGAACAACACCAGCGACGCCGCGATCAGCTTGTTGCGCAACGCCCGGGAACCGGCGTGCGCGAAGTCCGAGTTGTCGTACGCCGCCCGCAACGCGTCCACCACGATCGCCCGCTCCACCGCGGGCGTGAACTCCCCCGGCCGCAACGCTTCCAGCGCCCGCCGCCGCGGATCGTCCTCGTCCAGGTACTGCGCGACCCGAGCCTGCAACCCCGGCAACCGCCCCATGAACCCGCGCTCGGCCGAGATCGTCGCCACCTCGGCCTCGTGCAACGCGCGCCAGGCCCGCTCGATGTACCAGCCGGACCACCACGACGGCACCATGCGCCACCACGGCTCCCGATCGCTGAGCATCGCCTCCACCACGGCCGCCTGCGCCTCGGCCGTGCGACGCCACACATCACCCTCGGGATCGACCGGATCCGACGGTCCGAGCGCGGCAAGATCCGCGCGGACCCGGTCCAACCGGGACTGCACGACGAGTCGCCAGTCGGTGACTCTGGGTTTGCGCTCGACCATGCCCCGATGGTGACAGACGGGTCTGACAATTCCCGGAGCCATCCGTGTGACGTGCGCAAACGTCACCCGAACACCCGAACAGGTGATCGAGTCAGACCCACTTCCGCACGGCAGGATCCCAGGTCTCGCATGGCTCGCCCGAGGCGAGCGGATCGACGAACTCGACCGCTGCCGACACCAGATCACCGAAGTCGTCAGGCAGGTGGTCCGCGTCCACGCCCATCTTCCTCACATAGGCCCGGTAAGCCTGCTGCCGCACCGACGCCAGATCGCCGACGACTCCTGAAAGCGGCCTCAACTCGACGCCACGATGGCTCGTCGTCGCGACAAGCGCCTCGCGCATCACGCCGTACGACACCGAGTGCTTGCCGGTGAGCACGTGGATGTCCACGTAGTCACGAATCCTGGTGTTGGCCCGGCCCAAGGCGATCGCTGTGCTGCTCTTCTCCGCCAGAACCGTTTCGATCGGATAGCCGAGCACGGGCACGGCCACGACATCCGGTCGCTGAGAGGGCAGTTCGAGCGCCTGCGGCTCCGGCGTCACCGGGTCGCCGAAGTTGATGTCCAGCTTGAGCTTCACGTTGGCGTTCGAGATGCGGCAATCCATCGAGATCCGCACACCCGCGTACATGTCATCGTCCCGGATGGACGTGGCGGTGACCGCGTCGGTCAAGAACTCGACGCCGTCGTCGAAGTTCGACACGACCTGCGCCACCTCGATCACGCGTCCGACAACCGCGTCCTCATCATTGGCCAGGTTCCGCGCGAGCAGGTCGGCGTCCGCGGTCGGACGGCGGGCGTCGAACACTGCCAGCAGCATGCCTCCCTTGAGCACGAACGTGCCGGCGTGTGGTGACGCGGCAAGGCGCGCGAGCCACCGTTCAAGCACGTAGAGCGTCTGCAACTCCTGTGTTGGCCGCTTCTCGCGGCGCGCCCGGTTCTGCAGGTCCAAGTAGGCGCGACCGCCTGGCGTCGCCCTCGTCGGCTTCACTCTGCGATCACCGCGTCCACCGCGGTCCTGACCGAACCGAGCACGCCCAACTCCTCCGCGAACGCGAGCACCTCACCCGGCCGGGCATCCCTGCGACGCAGGTACCTGCGCAGGGCGGACAGTGCGAGCGGCTCCCCGAGCCGGCCTCTCAACCTCATGAGATCGACAACGGTCCTTTCCTGGCTGTAGATCCGCACGTGCTCGCCAGGAGCCGCCTCCACCTCGGTCAGCCCGGACTCGAACGACTCGATGCCGAACCTGAACACCTCGGTCGGCGGGTAGTCGATGCGCGGCGGCCGCCGGTTCCTGGGCACGGCGATCTGCACCTCACGAGGGATCTCATCAGTGAGGTCATGCACCACCGCTGCCGATACGCAACACACGATGGCTACCGGTGCACGCATCGAGACCGCCAGCAAGTCCGGCCAGGTGGGCACCGCCGCGTCTGCCTTGCGGAAGACACCTCGCGACAGTTCCATCAGCTCACCCTCGTCACGGAGCCGATAGAGGTCGCGGAAGTGCAGGCCGGAGTCGCGGGCGGTGCCGGTGGTGAACGTGGCGGGAAGCGATGCCATTGCACTCATGGATAGAAGTGTCGCCAGATCAGGCTGACCTGGCAACACTTCTATCCAGCTATCAGGCGGTCTGCGATGGCTCCACCAGCGCACGGAGCCGGGGAGGCATCCTCTTCTCCAACCCGTACGGTTCGAGGTGAGCTTGCAGCACGCCCGTGAACGCCCGCTCCACCGAAGCGGTGTCCCAGTTGTCGCTCTCCAGAATGGGTTGCTTGAAGTACGGCTGCCCCACGATGTGGAGCTGCCGGCCGTTGCACCGGATGACCTGGCCGGTGATGCCCTCCGAGCGGTCCGAGAGCAGGAACAGCACCAGGGGCGCCACCTTGCCCGGGGTCCGGTCGGCCGGAATCGCGCGCAGCGAACGCTCCGACTTCCACACCATCCGCGTGTGCGCGACGGGGCAGACCGCGTTCACGCGGATGCCTTCCGACTCCAGGTCGAGTGCCCACGAGTAGCTCAACGACGCCACCGCGCCCTTGGTCGCCGAATAAGTGGCGAGTTTGCGCTGACCGAACGACGCACCGGACGAAATGTTGATGATGGAACCACCGTTGAAGGAACGCATCGCCCGCATCGCCGCGATTCCGACATAGATGACGCCGAGGACGTTCACCTCGACGACTTGCTTGATCGTTTCGGGGTCGTCTTCCCACGGCGCGGTCTCGTAGTTCAGGCCCGCGTTGTTCACCAGACCGTCGATGCGGCCGAATTCGTCGACGCACAGGTCGATGATCTTTGCCGCCTCACTGGGGTCGGCCACCGTGTGCGTCGAGGCGACGGCGCGGCCGCCGTACCCGCGGATGTGCTCCGCGACCCTCTCCGCCAGGTCACCGTCGTTGTCATTGACCACCACCGACGCGCCGGCGAGGGCGGCGTGCATCGCGTACGCCTCGCCCAGTCCTCGACCCGCCCCCGTGATGACGACCGCTTTTCCGTCCAGGATCCCCATTGCACGCTCTCTTTCATCACTCGGCGGCGGTTCCCCGGAACCCCCCTGTGGTCCTGTACCCGCCTTCGACAAGCGTGCGTAAGAACCGAAGCCGCGCAGAACATGTTTCGGCGAGACGTTGCTGCCGAGCGCCCAATGGCGAACCGAGTTCTGCCCAGCTGATGCCCCGGACTAATCGGCCTCACTGAACACAGGACTTTCGCCCTAACCCGTTCGAGTGACAAAAAGCGGCCGCCTTCCCGCAGAGGGAAGGCGGCCGGATAAACGAGAATTCACCGTTCCGTGTACGTCAGGTTCCTGCCGGTGGACGGATCGAAGAGCTGAACCTTGTCCGCGTCGAACCAGATGTCCGCCGAGGCTCCCTCGGCGGCACCCGACGCCGACGACAGACGCGTGACGAGCGAGATGCCCTCACCCGGCACGTCGTCGGCACCCGCGTCCGCCGCGAGCTCCTGGAGCTCCGCCGAAGCCGCCTGCTCGCCCGTGAGGTTGAAGTAGGCGTACTTGTCCGAGCCCATCGACTCCAGCACGTCCACCTGCGAGGTGAACTTGCCGCCGGACGACAGCGCCGCCGCGTCGACCAGTGCCGCGTCCTCGAAGTGCTCGGGGCGGATGCCCATGATCACCTCGCGGGGCGCGTCGGCACCCTCCACCAGCTGCCGAACCCGGTCCGTCAGCGTCACGTCGCCGAGCACCGAACGCAGCGAGCCGTTCTCCAGCGTCGCCGGCACGAAGTTCATCGACGGCGAGCCGATGAACCCCGCGACGAACAGGTTCGCCGGGTGCTCGTAGAGGAACTGCGGCGCACCGAGCTGCTGCACGACACCGCCGCGCATGACCACGACCCGGTCGCCGAGGGTCATCGCCTCGGTTTGGTCGTGCGTCACGTACACCGTCGTCGTGCCGAGCTGCTTCTGCAGGCGCGACACCGAGGTGCGCATCTGCACGCGGAGCTTGGCGTCCAGATTGGACAGTGGTTCGTCCATGAGGAACGCCTTGGGGCTGCGCACGATCGCGCGACCCATCGCCACGCGCTGCCGCTGGCCACCGGACAGGTTGGACGGCTTGCGGTCGAGGTGCTGCGTGAGGTCCAGGATGTCGGCGGCCTCCTGCACCTTGCGCTCGACCGTCGCGTTGTCGACCTTGGCCAGCCGCAACGGGAAGGCCATGTTCTCCTTCACCGTCATGTGCGGGTAGAGCGCGTAGGACTGGAACACCATCGCGATGTCGCGGTCCTTGGGCGCCTTCTCGTTGACTCGCTGCCCGCCGATGCGCAGCTCGCCGTCGGTGATGTCCTCCAGGCCCGCGATCATGTTGAGCGTGGTGGACTTCCCGCAGCCGGACGGGCCGACCAGGATGATGAACTCGCCGTCGGCGATCTCGAGGTTGACCTCCTGCACGGCGAGAGCGCCGTCGGGATACCTCTTGGTCACCTGATCCAGAACGATTTCTGCCATTAGCAACTCACCCCTTGACGGCGCCGGAGGTCAGGCCGGCGACGATCCGGCGCTGGAAGAACAACACGAAGAGGATGATCGGGATGGTGATCACGACGGCGGCCGCCGCGATCGACCCTGCCGGGTCCTCGAACTGCGAGCTGCCGGTGAAGAACGACAGCGCCACCGGCACGGTCCGCGACTGCTCGGTCGAGGTGAGCGAGATCGCGAACAGGAAGTCGTTCCAGCAGAAGATGAACACCAGGATCGCCGTCGTGAACACACCCGGCGCGGCCAGTGGCGCGATGACGCGACGGAACGCCTGCCCCGGCGTCGCACCGTCCATCTTCGCCGCCTTCTCGAGTTCCCAGGGGATCTCGCGGAAGAACGCCGACAGGGTGTAGATCGCGAGCGGCAGCGCGAACGTGATGTACGGCAGGATCAGGCCGGGCCACGTGTCGAAGAGCCCCATCGAGCGCTCGATCTCGAACAGCGGGGACACCAGCGAGACCTGCGGGAACATCGCGATCAGCAGCGAGACGCCGACCAGCACGTTCTTGCCGGGGAAGTCCAGCCTGGCGATGGCGTAGGCCGCCATCGTGCCGAACACCACGGCGATGGTGGTCGCGATGATCGCGATACCGATCGAGTTGATCAGCGCCCTGGTGAACTCCGTCGTCGCGAAGATGTTCTTGTAGTTCTCCAGACTCCATTCACGCGGAATGAAGTTGCCGTCCGCGAGGGTCGCGGGCGACTTGAAGGACAGCGAGGCGATCCACAGCACCGGGATCAGCGCGTAGATCACGACGACCGCGTTGAGCAGACCCCAGCCGACCTTCTTGCCGGTGGTCTCGGCTCCTCCGATACCAGCCATCAGCGCTTCCCCCCGTCGTCGCTGCCGGGAGCAGCGGTGCCGAAGAGCTTGATGAAGATGAACGCGATCAGCGCGACCATGAGGAAGATCAGCACCGACATCGTCGACCCGATACCGAGGTTCAAGCCCTTGATGAGGTTGTTGTAGGTCAGCATCGACACCGACGACGTGCCCTGCGAGCCCGCGGTGAGCACGAAGAGGTTGTCGAAGATGCGGAACGCGTCGAGCGTGCGGAACAGCAACGCCACCAGGATCGCCGGCTTCATGATCGGAACCGTGATCTTGATGAACCGCTGCCACCCGTTCGCGCCATCCATCGCGGCGGCCTTGAGCAGGTCGTCCGGCACGAGGGCGAGACCGGCCATCAGCAGCAAAGCCATGAACGGCGTGGTCTTCCAGATCTCCGCGAGCCCCACGACCATCAGCGCCGGGATCTTCTCGGTGAGCACGGGCTCACCACCGAGCGCCTCGGCGAGGTAGCCGGTGCCGGGCGTCCAGGCGAAGCGCCAGGAGAACGCGGCCACGACCGTGACGATGCCGTACGGGATCAGCGATGTCGTCCGCACGATGCCGCGACCGACCAGCGCCCGGTGCATGATCAGCGCGAGCGACATGCCGAGCACCAGCTCGACGGCAACGGTGACAACGGTGAGCAGCACCGTCACCCACACCGCATCCCACCAATAGGGGCTGCTCAGCACCGTGACGTAGTTGTCGAACCAGATCCACTCGGTCCGGTCGGGGAACTTCAGGTCGAACCGCTGCATCGACAGGAGAATCGAGTAGAGGATCGGCCAGCCGGTCACCGCGATCATGGTGAGCGCAGCGGGCGCGCAGAGCAGCCAGCCGAGCTTGCGCTCGGCCTTCTTGCCCTCGCTCAGCGCGACTTTCTTCTTGGGCGCAACGGGTTTCGGCGCCGTGTCTGCCTTCTCCGCGGTCGCGTGACTCACGGCAGCACCCCCTTGGAGTCGAGTGCGTTCTGCAGTTCCTCGCGCAACCGGTCGGCCGTCGCCTGCGGGTCGATGTCCGCGGGCGGCGACAGAATCGTGGAGATGACCGTCGAGACGTTCTGGTAGGCGGGCGTGCGCGGCCGCACGCTGGCGCTCTCCAGTGTCTTGAGGATGTCGTCCTTCATCGGGTACGCCTCGACCATCTCAGGCTCGTCGTAGACGGACTTGATGGTCGGCGGGACACCGTCCTTGAGGGCGGCGATCTTCTGGCTTTCCGCGCCGCGCAAGCACAACACGGCGTCGAACGACTCGTTCGGGTGCGTGGTGTAGTTGCTGACGGCGTAGTTGATACCGCCAACGGTGACCTTCGCGGCGTCACCGCTGACCGTGGGATACGGCGCCCACTTGAAGTTCTTCGCGAAGTCCGGCTTCTTCTGGGCGGCCGCGTAGACGTACGGCCAATTGAGCTGGAACGCCGCCTTGCCGGACTCCATCAGCAGGCGTGCAGGGTCCTCCGTCGAGTTGGAGAACGACGGGTCGATCGCCTTCGACGTAGCGAGCTTCTTCAAGGCTCCCAACGCTTCCACGGCTTTGGCGTCGACGATCGCCTTGGTGCCGTTCTCGTCGAGAATGGTGCCGCCGTTCGAGTTGACGAGGGTGTTGAACAGCACGACGAGCCCCTCGTACTGCTTGCCCTGTCCCACGATCAGGCCGGGCTGTCCCTGTGCGACCAGGGCTTCGGCCATGGAGATCATCTCGTCCCACGTCTTGGGCGGCGTGGGCACGAGGTCGGAGCGATACCAGAGGAGCTGGACGTTCGTGTTGTCCGGAGCGCCGTACAGCTTGCCCTCGTAGGTGGCCGTGTCCAGCGGAGTCTGCAGCGTGCCAGTCTCCACCTGCGACTTGACGGAACCGGTGAACTCCTTGAGCCAGCCCGCTTTCGCGAGCTCGGCCGTCCACGTGACATCGAGCGCGAGGACGTCCATGCTGTCGTCCTCGGCCGCAAGTCTGCGCACCATCTGCTCGCGCTGACCATCGGCTTCACGGGGAAGCTTGTTGTACACGATCTTGTAGCGCCCGCCGGCCTTCGCGTTGCAGCTGTCGACGATCGCCTGGAAGTTCTCCTGGTTGTATTTGTAGACGTTGACGGTGATGCCGCCGTCGCCCGACCCACACGCTGTCAAGGTGGTCGCCGCGAGCAAAGCGGTCCCCAACCCAGCGGCGAGTCGATAGCGCCGTGTCGCACCCATCGGCCGTGCCTCCTTCCCGACTACACGGAGGAGCCAGACCGCAGCGCCCGGCACCTCGTCGTGCCACCGGCCGCACCGGGCGGACCGGTGCACCGAACCTAGGCCCGGTGATCAGGAGCCGCAACCAAAGGGAGCAACGATTCAGAACCAATCGTTCCCGGTACTCGTCTCAGCTGCTCGGGTTCGAGGGCCGCATCGCGAGCTTGGCGAGCAGGTCACGGCCCTTCTCGGCCGACTTCGGGTGGCACAGCACGTCGTACCGCCCGGCAACCAACTGGCTCGCCGACTGAAAGTCCCGCTTGCCGCGCGCCGACCCGTACCCGACCGCGGCGAACACCAGCCCGAAGAACACACCGGTGATCAGGCCCGTGAGGACGGGGCCGATCGTGACGCCCGGCTCGGGGCTGAAGAGGGTGAGCAGCAGACCGACGAACAGACCGAACCACGCACCGCTCGCGGCACCCGTCATGAGGACGCGGCTCCAGGTGAGCTTGCCCGTGACCCGTTCGACGAGCATCAGGTCGACGCCGACCACCGTGATGTCCTGCACCGGGAAGTCTTCCAGCGCAAGGAAGTCGACCGCCCGCTGTGCCTCCTCGTACGTGGCGTAGGAGCCGATCGGCCAGCCCGTCGGCGGGGTGGGCAGGCGGGGCGGGACGCCGGGCCGGTTCGGGTTGGCGAACGGACTCGTCACTGGTACCACCTCTGTCGGACGCGCTGATCGTTCCATCCTGCCAGTGCCTGGTCCGGAGTGCTGAGACGCCTGCGGGTGTTTTGCCGGGTTCACCTCCCGGCTGAACGTACCCGGTCCGTCGCACCGCCCTACAGCAGCGGCAACGCCTCCTGGGCGAGCGCGCGGACCTCCGCCCACTGCGGGGCGGTCGCGAGGGCGTCCACGTGCCACACCGGGCCCGGCCCGCTCATGTCCTCGAGCAACCCGTTGATGCGGGCGACGAGCGCCGCGGCCTCAGTGCTGACGGCCCTGTGCCGGATGAGTGCGTCGTCGAACTCGAGCGCCAGCTCGTCGGCCAACGGGGCCGTGCCGATCGACTCGAGCCACGCGCGTTGGGCGTCGGCGGGCATGGCCAGCCGGCCCACGGCTTCCTTCAACCACTCTTCCCGGGACATGACTTGAGTGTCGCCACGGCGGCAACCGGGTTTCAGGCGAACGTGAGTTCGAACCGGTGCGCGAACGCCCGGTAAGACCGCGCCGACACGTCCACGCAGTCCACCACCCGTTCCCGCTCCTTCCGAAGCACCTCACGGGCCGCGCCGACGTTCCCGTTGAGCAAGTGGATGATCGCCAGCTTCCGCGCCCGTTCGAAGTCGAGCAACGACTCCGGCTTGGCCACGAGCTCGCGGGACAGCGCATCCCACTTGGCGTACTTGTCGATGTACGGCCGGCCGTGCTTCAGCACAGCGCTCACCAGTGACGACGCGACCGCAGCGTGGTCGCCGCCGGGCGTGAAGGTCCAGCGCCAGCACGGTTTCTCCGGCATCAGGTAGCCCACCGGAGCGGACACCAGCGGGGTCGTCGACGCACCCACGCCCAAAGCGCGGCAGACCTCGTCGTACCGCTTGAAGCAGACGCCCACGAGCGGGGTGAGGTCGAACGAGCCCGAGGTGGCGAAGCCGAGCCAGCCCAAGGCTCCGTCACCGCGTTCCTGCAGCCAGACGTGGCCGCGGCGGACGAAGCCCGTTGGGCGTAGTGCGGTGTCCACGGCCATGAGCACGTCCGTCTTCGGTGAAGGCTGCACGGACGACAGGGTGCCATCGATGGCCGGGGTCGGCAGGGTCAGTGCAGCACGGGCTGCAGGAACGCGGCGAGGGCCTCCAGCGCCTCCGGTGGCACGTCGTCCAGGTGCTCGGTCAGCTGCAGCAGGATCCGGCCGCCGCCGAGGTGCTCGGCCAGGTGGCAGGGCGCGGCCGTGCAAACCTCTTGCACGCCACCCAAAGCGGCTACTTGGCGAGGGCCCAGCAACGTGGCCCAGTGCGGGCCTCGGGCCAACTCCGCTGCCATGAACAGGGATTCGTCGATTCCAACGCCGGCCGCGACCTCGTGTGCGGTTCGGACGCCCACCCGGTCCAGCGTGATCCAGCCGCCCGAGGCGCGGACCAGTGCGGCGCCGGTGCGGAGTGCCGCCAGCCATTCCTGTTGGGTCACAGGGGAAATCCAGCCGCCGAACAGGGAACGGGAGGCGGCGACCACGATCTGGTGTGGGAACTCGGGGTCGTCCTTCAGCATCACCTCCGCGTACCAACCGCCGTCGACCAGGGGCAGGCCCTGGGAGTCGAGCTGGACGAGCTGCACGCGCAGGAAAGGCGGCAGCTCCGACAGCGCCGCGTCCCACGTGGAGAAGGTGAAGTCACCCGAAGAGAGCAGCAGGCGCGCGTAACCCGGTGGGCCCCAAGGAGTTGTATCCGATGGCACGTAGTCGCGCGCCACCGACACGAGCTCCGCCACGGAGGCCGGGCACAGGGGTGCCAGCAGGTCGGTGAACAGGGCGCCGAACCACTTGGCCAGCGCTGGGCGGTCGACGCCGGAGAAGGTGTCCAGTTCCAGGCGGACGACGTGCGGCGGCGACACAGGTCTTGGAAGCGTCAGATCTGTGCTCAAAGTGAGCGAACCCTATGGCTCCCAGCGGAAAACCGTTAGGGGCCACTCTCGTGAAAGAATGGCCCCTAACGGGGGAACGTCTCTAGCCGCGCGACTGGTAGTCGCGGAGCAGGCCGCGGGAGATGATCGTCTTCTGGATCTCCGAGGTGCCCTCGCCGATCAGCAGGAACGGGGCCTCGCGCATCAGGCGCTCGATCTCGTATTCCTTGGAATAGCCGTAGCCGCCGTGGATGCGGAACGACTCCTGCGTCACCTCGGCGCAGTACTCGGAGGCGATGAGCTTGGCCATGCCGGCCTCGACGTCGTTGCGCTGGCCCGAGTCCTTCAGCCGCGCGGCGTTCACCATCATCAGGTGCGCGGCCTCGACCTTGGTCGCCATCTCGGCGAGCTTGAAGGCGATGGCCTGGTGCTCGACGATGGCCTTGCCGAACGTCTTGCGCTGCTGGGAGTACTCGATCGCGAGCTCGAAGGCGCGGATCGCGATGCCGCACGCGCGGGCGGCCACGTTCACGCGGCCCACCTCGACGCCGTCCATCATGTGCCGGAAGCCCTGGCCCGCGGCACCGCCTAGGATCTGGTCGGCGGGAATGGCGAAGCCGTCGAACACCATCTCGGTGGTGTCGACGCCCTTGTAGCCCATCTTGTCGATCTTGCCGGGGATGACCAGGCCGGGCAGGACCTCGCCGTAGCCCTCAGGCTTCTCCACCAGGAACGTCGTGAGGTTCTGGTGCGGCTTCTCGGCGCCTTCGTCGGTCTTCACCAGCACCGCGGTGAGGTTCGAGGTGCCGCCGTTGGTCAGCCACATCTTCTGGCCGTTGATCACGTAGCCGTCGTCCTTGCGAACGGCGCGCGTGCGGATCGCCGCGACGTCGGAGCCCAGTTCCGGCTCCGACATGGAGAACGAGCCGCGCACCTCGCCGGTCGCCATGCGCGGCAGGTACTTCTGCTTCTGCTCGGGCGTGCCGTGCTGCTTGAGCATGTGCGCCACGATGAAGTGGGTGTTGATGACACCGGAGACGCTCATCCAGCCGCGCGCGATCTGCTCGACGACCAGCGCGTAGGTCAGCAGGGACTCGCCGAGGCCGCCGTACTCCTCCGGGATCGTCAGGCCGAAGAGGCCCATCTCCTTCATGCCCTCGACGATGTCGGTGGGGTACGTGTCACCGTGCTCCAGCGTCTGGGCGTGCGGGATGATCTCCTTGTCGACGAACGTGCGAACGGTCGCGAGGATTTCTTCCTGAATGTCCGTGAGACCCGCGGTCTGGGCGAGGCGCGCCATCGCACTTCCCTTCGAGACTTGAGTTACCGGCGAGTATGGACCGGTTAACGCCCGTTTGCGACAGCGGTGTGCTCACCGCAACACAGTCTCGCCGCCTGTACCGAGACAGCATCCCCAACCGGTGGAATCGCGCACCCACACGCGACGAACTGGCCGATGGACTTTAATATCCCGGCTCACCACTTCTAGGGGGAACCACGATGACCTACGACCCGTACAACCCGAAGCAACCGGGTGATCCGTACGGCCAGCAGCCCGGCCAGCCCTACGGCCAGCAGCCGCCCTATGGCCAGCAGCCGCCGTACGGGACGCCGCAGTACCCCTACGGCTACCCGCCCCAGCCCAAGTCGCAGACGAACGCGATCCTCGCGCTCGTGCTGTCGTGCATCGGTGTTGCCACCTGTGGCGTGACGTCCATCGTCGGCGTCATCTTCGGCCACATCGCGATGGGGAGAATCAAGCGGGGCGAGGAGGACGGCCACGGCATGGCGCTCGCGGGCATCATCGTCGGTTATGTGGTGATCGCCGGCTACGTGCTCTACTTCGCGATAATCATCATCGCGATCATCGCGGCGGCGAACCAAGGCGTCCGGTAGCGCGAGCTCAGCTCGCGAGGACGATCTCCAGGGGGTCGCCGCAGTGACGGCAGACGTCGGCGAACACGTGGACGTCGGTGTCGCATCCGGGGCAGCTGCGGAAGCTGCGCTCCAACAGGTCGTCTTCGCGGCGCTTGAAGAGCCGCAACCGTCTGCTCGTTCCGTTACTTGAACGTGACATGCCCAAGAGCATGCCCCCATCACGGGGGCACACCGCAAACTTCGGTGACAGATTGTGCGCCACTTCACCCGTTTTGAACGCAACCTGTGACGGTCGAACACGTCCAGTAATAGTTGGGGTGAAGTAGCGCACAATCCGTAACGGAAAACGGGGACTCAGTCCTCCGGCGGGGTCCAGACGTTCGAGCGCGCCATGCCCGCGGCCCGGCCCTTGCCGGAGATCACGAGCGCCATCTTGCGCGACGCCTCGTCGATCATCTCGTCCCCGAGCATCACCGCACCGCGCTTGCCGCCCGCCTCGGACGTGAAGTACGAGTACGCGTCGAGGATGTTCTCGGCGTGGTCGTAGTCCTCCTGCTTCGGGCTGTAGACCTCGTTGGCCGCGTCGATCTGGCCGGGGTGCAGCACCCACTTGCCGTCGAAGCCCAGCGCCGCGGAACGACCGGCGACGCGCTTGTAGCCCTCGACGTCGCGAATCTGCAGGTACGGGCCGTCGATGGCCTGCTTGTCGTGGGCCCGCGCGGCCATCAGGATCCGCATCAGGATGTAGTGGTAGGCGTCGCCGACGTCGTAGCCGGGCGGCTGCTCGCCGACGACCAGCGACTTCATGTTGATCGACGCCATGAAGTCGGCGGGGCCGAAGATGATCGTCTCGACGCGCGGGGACGCGGTGGCGATGGCGTCGACGTTCACGAGGCCCAGCGCGTTCTCGATCTGCGCCTCGATGCCGATCTTGCCGACCTCGTAGCCCATGGTCTTCTCGATCTGGGTGATCAGGAAGTCCAGCGCGACGATCTGCTCCGGCGTCTGCACCTTCGGCAGCATGATGCAGTCGAGGTTCGCACCCGCGCCTTCGACGACCTCGGTGACGTCGCGGTAGGTCCACTCCGTCGTCCAGTCGTTCACGCGCACGACGCGAGCCTTGTTGCCCCAGCCGCCCTCGTT
Organism: Lentzea sp. NPDC051213; assembly: GCF_044455585.1. NCBI lineage: Bacteria > Bacillati > Actinomycetota > Actinomycetes > Pseudonocardiales > Pseudonocardiaceae > Lentzea > Lentzea sp. NPDC051213. The sequence goes on along the minus strand of NZ_JBITEX010000010.1, from coordinate 219,708 downwards.
GAGCGACGCGACGATGGTCTTGCGGGCGTCGGGCTTGGCCAGCGGGGCGCAGGCGTCTTCCAGGTCCAGGAACACCTGGTCCGCCGGCAGCGTGCGCGCCTTGTCGATCATCTTCTGGCTCGAGCCGGGGACCGCCAGACACGAGCGACGGGGACGCTGCTGGTCGACCACTGGAGTACCTCCTTGTACCGGCCGGTAACTATGAGCGCCACAGTGGCACGCATCATCTCCGGGCGCATATTCGCTGAGTCCCGTTTCACAAAGCCTGGCAGGCTGAACCGGTGGAGATCACTCGAGTACTGGACGCCGCCCTGCGCAAGGCTGCGGCCGTCTGGATCACCTCACCCGGCCACGAACCCCGTCTCGTGCACGCTCACTGGCGCGACGAGGCCCTGTGGGTCATCACCGGCGGCACCGAGCAGCAGGTGCCCGGCCTGATCGACGGAGCGCAGGTCACCGTCACCGTCCGCTCCCCCAGCACGCACTCGCACCTCATCGACGCCAAGGCCGTCGCCGCGCTGACCGAACCGGACGACGAGACCGTTCTGGCGCTCAAGACCGCCCGGCTCAACACCAAGCCGGAGTGGGAAGCCGTGTACCGCCTGGAGTTCAGCCCATGATCACCGTTCCCGACGACTTCGGCGAGGACCTCGGCGCCGGCGCCGAGCAGTGGGTCGCGAAGCTGCCGACGCTCGCCACGAAGGCGTGCTCGCGCTGGCGGCTCACCCCGGACGGCGCGGTGATGAACGGTTTCTGCGCGATCGCCCTGCCCGTCCGCCAGGCCGACGGGCACCCGGCGGTGCTCAAGCTGACCTGGGTCGACGAGGAGACCGAGCACGAACCGCTGGCGCTCAAGCTCTACAACGGTGACGGCGCCGTGCGGCTGCTCGGCCACGACGCGGAGCTCGGCGCGTTGCTGCTGGAACGCCTCGACCCGCACTCGCTCGACGACGAACCGATCGAGCAGGCCGTCGGCGTGATCGGCGAACTGCTGCGCCGCCACCGCGGGATCCAGGCACCGGACGAGATCCGCAAGTTCGAGAACGAGCTCGAAGACCACCCGGCGATCCCTCGCAAGCTGCTCGACGCGGCCCGTGAGGCCGGCACCAGGCCGATGGGCTCGACCCTGGTGAACGTCGACCTGCACTACGAGAACGTGCTGCGCGGCGCCCGCGAACCGTGGCTGATGATCGATCCGAAGCCGCTGGCCGGTGATCCCGAGTTCTGCATGATCCCGTTGCTGTGGAACAGGTTCGACGAGCTGGACGGCCGCAGGGGGCTGACCGACCGGTTCCTCGCGCTGTGCGACGCGGGTGAACTGGACGTCGCGAAGGCGCGGGACTGGACGCTGCACCGGGCCGTCACCAACTGGATCTGGTGTCTGGAAGAGGACATGGCGGACCTGGGAGAAATCTGTGCGGAGATCGCCGGGTGGGCGGTCAGATCCTGATCTAGCCTGGGCGTTGTGGTGGCTGTGAACAGGGTCTACATCGCTCAGCTGGCCGGGCTTCCCGTCTTCGGTCCCGACGGCGAACCGGTCGGCAAAGCCCGCGACGTCGTCATCAGCCTCCGCATCGACCGGCAACCGCCCCGCGTGCTCGGCGTGATCGTCGAACTGGCGACCCGCAGGCGGATCTTCGTGCCGATGCTGCGGCTCACCTCCATCGAGCCGAACGCGGTCACGCTCGCGACCGGCTCGGTCAACCTGCGACCGTTCCACCAGCGCGTCAACGAGGTGCTGGTGATCGGCGAGCTGCTGGACGCCAAGATCGCGCTGGAGGACGGCGGCAGCGCGGTCGTCGTGGACGCCGCCATGGAGCTGACCCGCACCCGCGACTGGCGGATGGTCAAGGTCGCCGTCCGGCAGCGCCACGGCAGGCTCGGCCGCAAGGGCCCGGTGCAGGTGTGGCGGTGGGAGGACGTCGGCGGCCTGAGCGTGAACGAGATCGCCGGCCAGCCGCAGGGCGCGCAGCAGCTGATCGCGGTGTTCGAGGGCATGCGCGCGGCGGACGTCGCGAACGCGATGCACGAGCTGCCGGCCAAGCGCCGCTACGAGGTCGCGGACGCGCTCGACGACGAACGGCTCGCGGACGTCATCGAGGAACTGTCCGAAGAGGACCAGAAGGACGTGCTCGCGCACCTGGACGAGGAGCGCGCCGCCGACATCCTGGAGGCGATGAACCCGGACGACGCGGCGGACCTGCTGGCCGAGCTGTCCGAGGTGACCAAGGACCGGCTGCTCGACCTGATGGAACCCGAAGAGTCCGAACCGGTCCGGCGCCTGCTGGAGTACTCGTTCGACACGGCCGGCGGTCTGATGACCCCGGAGCCGATCATCCTCACGCCGGACGCGACGATCGCGGAAGCGTTGGCACGAGTGCGAAATCCCGACCTGACACCGGCACTCGCGTCGATGGTCTTCGTGTGCCGCTCACCCTCGGCGACCCCGACCGGCCGCTACCTGGGCTGCGTGCACATCCAGCGCCTGCTGCGCGAACCACCGTTCGACCTGGTCGCCGGCGTGCTCGACACGGACCTGGCGATACTGTCGCCGAACGCCTCGTTGAGCGATGTGACGCGCTACTTCGCGACGTACAACCTGGTCTGCGCACCGGTGCTGGACGAGACCGAGCACCTCCTCGGCGCGGTCACCGTGGACGACGTGCTGGACCACCTGCTGCCGGACAACTGGCGCGAGACGGGACTGAGCCATGCCTGAACTGCTGCCGCGGCGCAGACTCGACCAGCCGCGCGAACCCCGCGGCTTCCGCCTGTCGATCGACCCCGACGCGTTCGGTCAGTTCTCCGAACGGCTCGCGCGCTTCCTCGGCACGGGCAAGTTCCTGTTCTGGCAGACGCTGCTCGTCATCGCGTGGATCACGCTGAACCTCGTCGCGGTGTCGCTGCGGTGGGACCCGTACCCGTTCATCCTGCTGAACCTGGCCTTCTCGACGCAGGCCGCGTACGCCGCGCCGTTGATTCTTTTGGCGCAGAACCGGCAGGACGACCGGGACCGGGTGTCGCTGGAGGAGGACCGGGCGCGGGCCGCTCAGACCAAGGCGGACACCGAGTACCTGGCTCGGGAGCTGGCGGCGTTGCGGTTGGCGGTGGGTGAGGTGGCCACGCGTGACTTCATCCGCGGGGAGCTGGACAAGCTGGTGAAGGAACAGAACAACGTGCGCAGGATCCGTTCGTGACGGTCGAGGAGTTCCTGCTGCGGGGCGCGACGTGCTGCCCGAACTCGGACTGGAGTGGCACGACAAGGGCACCGCGGCGGCGAAGGAAGCCGGGTTGCGGGCGATGGCCGCTCGGACCCTGTCCGGCGAGCTCACCCCGCGCGAGCTGACCGCCTGGGCGCACCGGGTACTCGGCCACCAGCACGAGGGTGAACGACTGTCAGAACTGGACGACACCTACGACGTTGCGCCCTACGCGACCATGAGCGACGAGGAAGTGGACGAACTGGTGATGGCGGAAGTGCGCCGGATCACGTCCTGATCTGTCCACTCTCGACCAGGTCTGCCAGAACCTCGTGGATCGCGGGCGCCGTCTCGACGTGCGACCGGTATTCATCCCGGTTCACATAAGTCAGTTCGGCGATCTCCCCGGTCGGCCGCGGCGTGCCGACCAACGAGGCCGTGAAACAGGTCATGTCGACCATCGCACCGACCCCCTCGCCGTACGCGGGAGCGACGTAGCGCTTGAACGGCGAGACCGCGTCCAGCGAGATCCCGAGCTCCTCCCGCACCTCCCGGCGCAGGGCCTCGGCAGGGCTCTCACCAGGCTCGATCTTGCCGCCGGGAAGGTAGAAGGCCTTCTTGTTGCGTGAGCGCACAACGAGGAGGCGGCCAGCCTCGACGTGCACAAGTCCCACCACCACGATCACGGAAACACGTCGTCCGCGGCGAGGCGGTCACACGTCCGGCCGAAGCCTTCGAGCTCACCAGGCCCGAAGCTCTCGCCGAAGTGCTCGGCGACACCGGTGAGGTGGGTAGCTGACGCACTGCGCAGACGTTCTGCACCGAGCGGTGTGAGCACGGCCACGATGCCGCGTCCATCACCATCGGCACGTTCCCGTCCGACGAGGCCGGCGCGTTCCAGGCGGTCCACCAGGCGGGTCACGCCGGATCGGGACAGCAGGACAGCGTCGGCCAGTTCGGTCATGCGCATGCGCATGGAAGGCGTCTCGGCCAGTTGGACCAGCACGTCGTACGCCGCGAGCGAAAGGCGCTGCTCAGCAATCAGTTCGGCCTCGAGGACCCTCGTGATCCGTGCATGCGCGCGGAGGAACGATCGCCACACCCCTAGCTCGACACGGGTGGGCAATCGGGAACTACCCGATTCCGGCACGGACGTCGATGTTACGGACAGCTCTTACCCGGCTACGACCTGGGCCTGTGGACGAAAGTGACCGGCCGGTAGGTCAGGTGTGCACCGGACGTAGCATGGCCTGGTGACCACCACACAGCCCCTCCCCACCGTCGAGGACGTCCGCACGGCGCTCGCCGGTGTGCAGGACCCCGAGATCCGCCGTCCGATCACCGAGATCGGCATGGTCAAGGACGTCGTGGTCGGCTCGGACGGCGCCGTCGTGGTCGGCATCTTCCTGACGGTCGCGGGCTGCCCGATGCGGGACAAGATCACCAAGGACGTCACCGCGGCCGTGTCCGCGGTGGACGGCGTCGCGTCCGTCCGCGTCGAGCTGGACGTGATGAGCGACCAGCAGCGCACCGAGCTCCGCAAGACGTTGCGCGGCGGCGCCGAGGAACCCGTCATCCCGTTCGCCCAGCCGGGCTCGCTGACGCGCGTGTACTGCGTCGCGTCCGGCAAGGGCGGCGTCGGCAAGTCGTCGGTCACCGTGAACCTCGCCGTGGCCATGGCCGCGCGCGGTCTGTCCGTCGGCATCGTCGACGCGGACATCTACGGCCACTCGATCCCGCGCATGCTCGGCGTCGAAGGCAAGCCCACCCAGGTCGAGAAGATGATCATGCCGCCGCAGTCGCAGGGCGTGAAGGTCATCTCGATCGGCATGTTCACGCCGGGCAACACCCCGGTCGTGTGGCGTGGCCCGATGCTGCACCGCGCGTTGCAGCAGTTCCTCGCGGACGTGTTCTGGGGCGACCTGGACGTGCTGCTGATCGACCTGCCACCCGGCACCGGCGACATCGCGATCTCGGTTGCCCAGTTGGTGCCGAACGCCGAGATTCTGGTGGTGACCACGCCGCAGCAGGCCGCCGCCGAGGTGGCCGAGCGGGCCGGGTCCATCGCCCTGCAGACGCGGCAGCGGGTGGCGGGAGTCATCGAGAACATGTCCTGGCTGGAGATGCCGGACGGCTCGCGCATGGAGATCTTCGGTTCCGGCGGCGGTCAGGCCGTCGCCGAGTCGCTGACCACGTCCATCGGCTCCGAGGTGCCCCTGCTCGGCCAGATCCCGCTGGACCCGCGGCTGCGCGAGAACGGGGACTCGGGCACGCCGATCGTGCAGGCGGTGCCGGACTCGGCCGCCGGCCAGGTGCTCATCGAGATGGCGAAGAAGCTGTCGGTGCGCTCGCGCGGCCTCGCGGGCCGCTTGCTGAACGTCTCCCCCGCCGGTCGCTAACCGCTTTTCCAAATGCACGCGGGGACCTTTCGTACACCAGGTGCGTACGAAAGGTCCCCGCGTGCGTCAGGTCAGGTCGCGTCCGGGTCGTACGGCGGGCGCTCGCCCGGTGCGAGCGGCCGCTGCTCGGGCGCGGAGGCGGTCGGCGGCGTCGGGTAGCCGTTCGCCTTGGTGGGCTCGGGATCATCGAACAGGTGCTTGGCCACCGCGCGCTTCGGATCGAAGTTGCGGAGCTCGCGCAGGTCTTCGAGGGGCTTGCGGAGTGACTCGAACTCGGGCCCCATCTCCTGCTTGAGCTGTTCGCGGGCGCCCGTGGCGTACTCGCGGACCTTGCGGACCGTCTGGCCGAGCCAGGCGGCCGCGGACGGCAGCCGTTCGGGCCCCAGGATGAAGAGACCCGCGACGACGATGATGAGGATCTCTACCCATCCGATGCTGTCGAACACAGGGCCAGCCTACTTGTCAGTCGCTCTTCAGGGTCACGTCTAGTTTCAGCTCTCGGCCTTGCCGCGCAAGGACGACCTGCACGGTCTGACCGATCTCGTGTTCGCGAACGGCGACAACGAGCTCGGCGGCGTTGCGGACCATCCGGTTGCCGACCTTGGTGATCACGTCACCCTCCTGGATGCCCGCGGCCGCGGCCGCACCACCAGCGGGAACGTTCTGCACCTGGGCGCCTTCCGAGGTCTCGGCGGACACGGACTTCACGTTGACGTTCATGTCCGCGTGCTTCACCGAACCGCTGCGGATCAGCTCCTGGCTGATCTTGCGGGCCTGGTTGCCGGAGATCGCGAAGCCCAGGCCGACGGAACCGCCGGTCTCGGTGCGGATCGACGAGTTGATGCCGATCAGGGCGCCGCGCGAATCCACCAGCGCACCGCCGGAGTTACCGGGGTTGATCGCCGCGTCGGTCTGGATGGCGTCGTAGGTGACCTGGGGGCCACCGTTCTCGCCGGCCGCCGTCACGGGGCGGTGCAGCGCGGAGACGATGCCCTCGGTCACGGTGTTGGACAGCTGCAGCGGCGAGCCGATGGCGATCACGGCGTCGCCGACCTGGAGCTCGTCGGAGTTGCCGAACTGCAGGACCGTCGGGTTGGTGACCTCGACCTTGATGACCGCGAGGTCGGTCTTCGGGTCACGGCCGACGACGCGGGCCGCGGCGCGGGTGCCGTCGGTGAAGACGGCGCTCAGCTTGGCCGACGAGTCCTGGGCTGCCGGGGCGACCACGTGGTCGTTGGTCAGGATGTAGCCGCCGCCGTCGATCACCACGCCGGAGCCGACGCCGGCGACGTTGGCGCCCTTGAACTCGATCGACACGACGCTCGGCGTGACGCGCTTGGCGATGTCGGAGATGGAACCGGCCGGACGCTCCTTGCCCTCCGCGACCTCGGCGAGCGTCACCGTCGAGTCGGTCAGCGGGTTGCCCGCGCGGCCGATCAGCCAGCCGACCAGGCCACCGGCCGTGCCGACCGCCAGTGCGGCCACCAGCAGCATCGCGAGCGCGGCCGGCTTCACGCGACGGCCGAACAGCAGCTCGGGAACGCTCAGCTGGGGGCCCGGCTCGGGCTTGCGCTCGGGTTCACCGGGCGGGTCCTCGCCCACCGCGGGCGGGCCGATCACCGCACCGGACGCCGGGTCGCGCCACGGGTCACCGGCGGGCTTGTCGCCCCAGAACACCGGATCGATGTCCGGATCGGGGTCGGAGACCGGCTGGGGCGGGCGCTGCAACAGTTCGGAGGAGCCCTGGCGGCCGAACGCGGTCACGAGGGACTCGGGGGCCGGCGGCGCGGACTGGACCTGCGGTACCGCCACGTCACGCGTGGCGAAGGCACCGGGAACACCGTCCGGGCGGCCGAAAGCGGTGGCGTACGCGGGGTCGACCGGCGGCTGCACCACGGGACGTGGCCGGAGCCTGCGATGCGCTCCGTCATCCACTCCGGAAACGGGTGTGGACGTCTGGCCGTTGGGCGACTGCTGGCTCATCTCTCCCCGAATTTTCCGCTAGGAGTTGGGCCTGCTTCATAGGTCTCGTTCGATGAGAGTCGCGGCTGAGGTGGTTCCTGACGGCGTGGGCGACCGGATCGCATACCGGTGTTGTATGTGGTCCGGTCGCCCACGCCGTCAGGGGCCGCCTCAGCCCCGACTATCGCGAACACGGACCTATGAAGCAGGCCCTTGGCCTACAGCCTGCCTGAAGAGCGGTGAAATGACTGTCAGGGGGTCCCTGCGAACACGGCGCGCGCGTTCTGCGGAACGGTGGGCGCAGCCGGTGCGTCGCTGCCGTCCGGCGATGTGAACGCGAGCGCGCCGAGCAGCATGCCGCTCACCACGACCCCGGCACCCTGACGGGCCCGGCGGCCGGTGAACCAGCCCTGACTGCCCAGCGGCTTGGACGACCCCAGCACGGGGCCGGTGCCGAACGCTGGCTTGTCCGTGCGCTGCACGGCGACGAACTGTCCGTCCTCGGTGATCGCGAGCCCGTCCGGAGCGGACGGCAGCTCGACCTCCTGCGGGATCGCCCCGAGCCGGTCCAGCAGCGACGCCGACGCCGTGGGGGCGACAGCGGTGCGCACGGCAGAGCGCGCCTGCAGCTGGGTGTACGTCTCGAAAGCGCAGAAGCCGCATCGCTGGATGTGCGTAGAGGCACGTTCGTGTGCGGTCGAGGACAGCTCCCCGTCCACGAACGCGACCACGGCATCCGGCAACAGGTGCTGCTCAGGCAGTCCCCAACCACGGAGGTCGGTCATGCAGAGTCCTCCAGCAACGATTCCCGACGGCGGCGTTCCAGTGCGACCTTCAGAGCCTGGCGGCCCCGATGGATCCTGCTCCTCACGGTACCCATCTTCACCCCCAGCGTGGCGCCGATCTCCTCGTAGGAGAGTCCTTCGACGTCACACAGGACCACGGCGGCACGGAACTCCGGCGGGAGCTCGTCCAGCGCGGCCTGCAGATCGGGGTCGAGGTGGTTCTCGTCGTAGATCTCCTCGGGGGACAGGTCGTCACCCTCGAGGCGATCGTTGTCCTCGGGCAGCGCCTCCATGCGGACGCGGCTGCGGCGGCGTGCCATGTCGAGGAAGAGATTGGTGGTGATGCGGTGCAGCCACCCCTCGAAGGTGCCGGGCTTGTAGGACGCGAGCGACCGGAAGACGCGGATGAACGTCTCCTGGGTGAGGTCCTCGGCGTCGTGCTGGTTGCCGGTCAGGCGGTACGCGAGCCGGTAGACCCGGTCCGCGTGTTCACGGACGATGGCGTCCCACGAGGGCGGCGTCCAGTCGGCCGTCTCGATGGGCGCGACGGCCTCCGGCGAACTCGACTGCGTGCGCATCAGGTGTTTCGGCACCTCCATGTGGGCCGCCCGGCGACCCTTATGCGGCTCAACGAGCGTCGGGTCCGGCTTGTTCCCGACTAGAGCCTGGCTTCTTGCTGCCTTACCTTCTCCTGCTCTCTTTAAACGATCGTGAGAGTGGGCTGAGAGCACCCTGAGAATCTCGGTTCGGGCCACGTTCACCCGTTTTGGGCACGCGAAGCACTAACCTGCGTACCCGTGACAGCGGAATCGGCCCTGCGGGAGTACGTCGAGCAGTACCTCCCCGAGGACGACGTGCACCTGGCAGCGCGCGCACGCGGCCAGGAGCTGGGCTGCGTGCCCATCGGTGCAGGTGGAGGCGCCGCGCTGCGGTTCCTCGCGACCGCACTCCAAGCCAAAGCGGTCGTGGAGGTCGGGACGGGCGCGGGCACCAGCGGCCTCTACCTGCTCGCCGGCATGCCCCAGTCAGGCATCCTGACCTCGATCGACGTGGCCCCCGAACACCAACGCGCCGCCCGTGAGGCCTACGCGGCCGCCGGCATCTCGCCCTCGCGCACGCGCCTGATCATGGGCAAGGCGCTGGACGTGCTGCCGCGCCTCACCGACGCGGCCTACGACCTGGTCTTCGTCGACGCCTACAAACCCGAGTACCCGCAGTACCTGGCGCACGGCGTCCGGATGCTGAGGCCGGGCGGGGTCATCGCGTTCGACAACGTGCTGTGGCACGGCGCCGTCGTCGATCCCAGCAAGCGGGACGACTCGACCCAGGCGATGCGGGACATCGCCCGGCTGGTCCGCGAGGACGACCGGCTGGTGCCGGTCATCCTGCCGTTGGGCGACGGCCTGCTGGTCGCCGCCCGCAAGCCCTAGTAAGCCCGGACGCCCTTGCCGAGGACCGTGACGCCACTGGCGCTGACCGTGTAGCGCTCACGGTCCATCGGCGCGTCCACGCCGATCAACGCCCCGTCGGGCACCACGACGTTCTTGTCCAGAATGGCGCGCCGGACCACGGCACCCTTCCCGATCCGAACCCCGGGCAGCAGCACCGACCCCTGCACCACAGACCCGACCTCGACCGTCACATCGGACGAGATCACGGACCCGTGGATCTTCCCGGAGATGATCGACCCCGGCCCCACCATCGAGTCCTCCGCCGAACCGCCCGCGATGAACTTGGCGGGCGGCAACGGCGGAGTGGCCGTCCGGATGGGCCACAGCTCGTTGTAGAGGTTGAAGATCGGATGGACCGAGACCAGGTCCATGTGAGCGTCGTAGTAGGCGTCGATCGTGCCGACGTCCCGCCAGTACCCGCGATCCCGGTCGGTGGCACCGGGCACGTCGTTGTCCTGGAAGTCGTAGACGTGCGCCTTACCCCGGTCGACCAGCATCGGGATGATGTCGCCGCCCATGTCGTGGTCCGAGTCCGGGTTCAACGCGTCCCCGCGCAGCGCGTCCAGCAGCGCCTCGGTCGTGAACATGTAGTTGCCCATGGACGCGAACGTCACCTCGGGGTCGTCCGGCACGTGCGGCGGCTCGGACGGCTTCTCCAGGAAGCGCGTGATCTTGCCGGAGGCGTCCGAGTCGATGCAGCCGAAGGCCTTGGCCTCGGTCCGCGGCACGCGGATGCCGGCCACGGTCACGGCCGCGCCCGACTCGACGTGCTGAGAGATCATCTGACCTGGGTCCATCCGGTACACGTGGTCGGCACCGAAGATCACCACGTGGTCGGGCTTCTCGTCGTGGACGAGGTTCAGCGACTGGAAGATCGCGTCAGCGGACCCCGTGTACCAACGCGGGCCCAGGCGTTGCTGGGCCGGCACCGGTGTCACGTATTGACCGAGCACATTGGACAGGCGCCACGTCGTCGAGATGTGGCGGTCCAGTGAGTGCGACTTGTACTGCGTCAGCACGCAGAGCTTCGCGAGCCCCGCGTTGACCAGGTTCGACAGCACGAAGTCGACCAGCCGGTAGTTGCCCCCGAAGGGCACAGCCGGTTTCGCGCGGTCGGCCGTCAGTGGCCACAGGCGCTTGCCTTCACCACCGGCAAGCACAATTCCGAGAACGTGCGGCTGCCCCTTCACGGTATGTGACCCTATCCGTGCGATCGTGCCGGAACCAGACGCAAACTGGTTTGTCCCAACAAGTACCGCCGTGATCTACGGTGGGTGCGTGCGAGTAGCGCTGTTGACCCGGGAGTACCCGCCTGAGGTGTACGGCGGAGCTGGTGTGCACGTGGGATTCCTCGTGCCCCATCTCCGCAAACTCGTCGACGTCGACGTGCACTGCTTCGGTGCACCTCGCGGCGACGCCACCGCCCACAATCCGCCGCACAGCCTGGAGCAGGCGAACGCGGCGCTGACGACGCTCGCGGTCGACCTGGAGATGGCCGCCGCGGTGTCCGCGGCGAGCCTCGTGCACTCGCACACCTGGTACGCCAACATGGGCGGTCACCTGGCCAAACTCCTGCACGGGATCCCCCACGTGGTGACCGCGCACTCGCTGGAACCGCGCCGGCCGTGGAAGGCCGAGCAGCTCGGCGGCGGGTATCGGATCTCGTCGTGGGCCGAGCGGACCGCGTACGAACACGCGGACGCCGTCATCGCGGTCAGCGAGGGCATGCGCACTGATGTGCTGGACGCCTATCCGTCGCTCGATCCAGGAAAAGTTCACGTCGTCCGCAACGGAATCGACTCCGTCGCGTACCACCCCGTTGCAGAAACGGACGCCCTGACCAGTCGTGGAATCGATCCCACTAGGCCGATCGTGGCGTTCGTCGGGCGGATCACCCGGCAGAAAGGTGTCGGACACCTCGTCGCCGCGGCGCACGAGATCGACCGCGACGCGCAGATAGTGCTGTGCGCCGGCGCGCCCGACACACCGGAGATCGCCGAGGAGACCAGGCAGGCGGTCAGCGAGCTCGCGGCGGCCAGGCCCGGGGTGTTCTGGATCCAGAAGATGCTGCAGCCCGCCGAGGTGCGGCAGATCCTCAGCCACGCGACGGTCTTCGCGTGCCCGTCTGTCTACGAGCCGCTCGGCATCGTGAACCTCGAGGCGATGGCGTGCGGCACGGCGGTCGTCGCGAGTGACGTCGGCGGCATCCCGGAGGTCGTCGTGCACGGCGAAACCGGACTGCTGGTCCACTACGACGAGCACGATTTGTCGACATATCGACACGACCTCGCCCAGGCGATCAACGAACTGGTCACAGACCCGGATCGCGCACGACGGTTCGGCGCGGCCGGACGCGCCCGCGCTGAGCAGGAGTTCTCGTGGTCCGCAATGGCTGAGCAGACCGTCGAGGTCTACAACGCTGTGATTTGAGACACACTCGACCGGGGCAACCCCAAAGTGTGAACGCCGCCTTTAACCAGTAGTGACGTCGTGGTTTCAACTGGTGAGGGGCGCGAAGACTGTGCGTAGTGCGGTGCTGGGTCTGACGGTCCTCCTCGCGGTGACTGGTTGCGCCACAGCTCCCAAGCCACAGCCGACGGCCGTGACGCTGACCGTGGGCGGCCTGAAGCTCGCCGATGCACCTGACCTGCAGTCACAGGCCGAGGCGCAGCTCGCGTACACCCTCGAGTACGGCTACGTGGCACGGGCGGGCGCGGCGGCGGTGAGCTGCTGGTTCGCCAAGACCGGCGTCGAGTCCGAGGTGGACAAACGACTGTGGTGCGGGCCCGTCCAGGTGCCGGGTACCGGCGCCTCGACCGACTGGGTGCCCGTCCCGTTGAAGGAAGTCACCAAGAACAAGGACGAGGTCCGCTACGAGGTGCAGTCGCCGGAGGTGCCGGCGAACGGCAACCGCAGCACGCCGGGCGGAATGCTGGTACGCACCGACGGCAAGCAGTTCGACCCGAAGAAGCAGCAGGACCTCACCGCGGGCCGCGACTTCCTCGCCGTGCTGCCCGACGACGGCAAGCGCTCCAACACCGACCTCGGGCTTGGCAACGTTGACATCAAGCTGCGCGACGACCTGCTCTCCTCGGCGATCAGCGGCTGGGCGAACCCGGACGTCTGGGTCACCGCGGAAGGCACGCTGAGGGCCGAGCCCGGCTCGCGGATGCGGGTGCTCAGGATGAAGGTCGAGAAGTACAACGAGACGGACAGCGGTTTCCACCGCACCAACTGGCAGGGGTTCGCCCCGCAGCCGTCCGAGCTCGCGCTGGAGGTACCGGGCAAGCGCCAGGTCCTGCCGGCCGACCGCCTGCCGGCCAACGGCGCGGTGTTCGTCGTCTACACCGTGCCGGACCCGCAGGCCGGCACCGAGACGCTCGCCCTCGGCACGCTCGGGGCCAAGTCGCTCGAGCAACGCGTCGAGGTCCCGTCCGGCAAGCGCACCGACAACCCGCCGCAGGTCCTCAAGCGCGCCGCCGCTCCCGCCCAGTTCAACGAGCCGACCCAGAAAGTCCGCTTCGGCGACCGCGAGATCGGCCTGAAGATCACCGGGATCCGGCTCGGCAGGCAGCGGCCGATCAAGCTCGGCGAGAGCCAGTACGACGTGGCCACGATCTCCGCGGCGGACAAGGCGTTGCTGGAGGTGCGGATGGAGGCCACCGGCAACCTGCCCGACACCGCGGGCGGCTCCCTGACCAAGGACCTGATCACCGTGACGCTGCCGGACGGCTCCACCGCCAAGCAGGTCGGCGCCCGCTACGACGGCGGCCCGCTGCCGTTCGCGATCGTGGTCGAGGTCCCCGCGGACACCCGCTCGGTCTCGGTCGGCATGGTCGAGGGCGAACCGGAGCTGCCGCGACTGGGCCGCACGAAGATCTCCCCGGTCGACTCGCGCATCACCCTCCCGTTGGAGTTCTGAACGAGCATCGCGCCCAGCGCGAGCCAGCCCAGGACCACCAGCACCAGCCCGCCCCAGCCCCACTCGCCGTACGCGGTGCTGCCGGACGTGCCACCGATGCTGCTGCCCACGTAGAACCCGCACAGGTACAGCCCGGACGCGTGGCCACGCGCGTTGGCGGGAGCCCGCGCGCCGACCCAGCCACTCGCGGTGGCGTGCGACGCGAAGAATCCGGCGGTGACGATCGCCAGCCCGAGCGGCACCCAGAGCAGGCTCGCCAGAGTCCCGAGCGCCAGCACGCCGATGCACAGGAGCAGCACGCGCCCACGTCCGTACCGGTCGGCGAGCCTCCCCGCGAACGCCGCCGAGGTGCTGCCGAACGCGTAGAACACGAACACCAGCGACTCCAGCCACGACGGACCGGTCAGCTGGAAGCCCGCGACGTTGTAGAACGAGATGAACGACCCGACGAGCAGCACGGCGAGCGCGTACAACGAGAGCAGCACCGGGTCCTTCAACGCCGCCTTCATGCCGCTCGGCGCGCGCTTCGGCCGGCCCTGGGCCCGCGGCAGGAAGAACACCACGACCAGCGCCGCCGCCAGCCCGAACACACCGGTGAGCAGCACCGACCCGCGCCAGCCCAGCCAGTCCGCGGTCATGCCGGAGAGCAACCGGCCCGCCATGCCGCCGAGGCTGTTCCCGGCGATCATCGCGCCCATCGCGGCGCCGAGCCTGCGGTTGTCGAGCTCGTCCGCGAGGTAGGCCATGGACGCCGCGGGCACACCGGCCGCCGCGATGCCCTGCAGCACGCGCAGCACCAGGAACAGGTCGTAGTTCGGCGCGAACGGCAGCACGAGCCCGAGCACCGCCGCGGTCAGCACGCTGACCACGATCACCGGCCGGCGCCCGACCCGTTCGGACAGCATCGCGATCGGCACGACCACCACCGCCAGCGCGAGCGTCGCCGCGGAGAGTGCGAGCGACGCACCGCCCGGCCCCAGCCCGTACTCGGCGGCGATCTGCGGCATGACCGGCTGCGGCGTGTACAGCAGCGCGAAGCACGCGAATCCCGAGGCGGCGATGGACGCGGTCAACCTGTTCACGCATTTGACGCTAAGCCATACGTCCAATACGGAAATGCGCCAAAATCCATCCATGAACGAATTGGAGCTGGCCCCGAAGCTGGCGGTGCTGAAAGCGCTTGCCGCCGACGTGCACGTGACTCGCGTCGCAGAGCGGGTCGGACTCCCGCAGCCCACGGTCAGCCGCTGGCTCGCGGAGCTCGGCGAGCAGCTCGGCGCACCGGTCGTCGTGAAGTCCGGCCGCCGGGTCCGCCTCACCCGCGCCGGCCGGTTGCTCGCGGAGGCCGCGACCCGTTCGCTCGCCGCCCTGGAACCGGGTCTGCGCGAGGTCGAGGAGGAGCTCGACCCGGAGAAGGGCCGCGTGGTGCTCGGCTTTCTGCACATGCTCGGCCGGTCCGTGGTGCCGGAGCTGGTCCGCGGGTTCCGGGCCGAGCACCCGCACGTGCGGTTCGGCCTGGTCCAGAACGCCCGCCAGGCCGTGGTCGAGAAGCTCCTCAACGGCGAGATCGACCTCGCGCTGGTCGCGCCACCACCACAGGGACCCGAGTTCGAGTCGGAGGTCCTGTTCGAGCAGGAGCTGATCGTCGTGGTGCCGTCGACGCACCGCCTGGCCACACGGCACGCCGTGCGGCTCAAGGACCTCGCGAACGAGGAGCTCATCGTGCTGGAGCACGGCTACGGGCTGAGGCAGATCACCGACGACATGTTCGCCGCGGCCGGGATCACGCCGAAGATCGCGTTCGAGAGCCAGGAGATCGAGACCGTGCGCGGCCTGGTGGCGGCGGGGCTCGGCGTGGCGCTGCTGACGCACGCCGAGATCTCCCCGCCTGCCGGTCTGCGCGAGCTACCGCTGACCCCGCGCACCGGCCGTGTCTTCGGGCTGGCGTGGCTGAAGGACCACCCGCTGCCGCCCGCGGTGCGCGCTTTCCGCTCGCACGCCCTCAAATCTCATGAGGTCCAGCGCTGAACCCCTGACCACGTGCGCAGGTACGACTCGGCACCGCTGAGCATGTCCTGCACGAGCGAGTCGCCGCCGAGCTGACGGACCTTTTCGACCCAGTCCGGCAGAAGGCCGATGTGCGCGCCGCCGTCGACGTTGATGTCCCAGACGCGCTCACCGGTGCGCTGCCTATCGACCAGCGGCCCCTCGGGGTAGCTGCGGAACGGGTAGGTCACGCCTGTCTGCGGTGCCGGGTGCGAGCCCACGCCGTTGTAGTCGGAGCCGAACCCGAGCCCCACGCCGTACTTCTGCCGCAGCGCCTTGGTCGAGGCAGCCTGGGCGACGTAGCCGCCGGGATCGTTCTCGTAGCCCGCGATGAACCCGCCGAGCTGGTAGACTTTCTCGGTCCACTGGGCGTCCATCCAGCTGTGGCTCGACACGATGCCGGGGTAGCGAGCCTGCGCAGCGAGGTCCAGCGTGCGACCCGCGGCCTTCACGCTCATGTGGTCGATCTCGATCATCATGTGCCGGCGCATCATGCCCTGCACCGCGTACTCGCCGAGCGAGGTCAGGCCGCGGACGTTGCACCGCTTCGCCGGGTCGTACTGCGGCGCGACGGCGGTCGCCGGGATCAACGCGTTCGGGCCGGCGACCCCGATCGGGTTGTCCTGTTGCGGTCCCTTGCACTCCTCGGTCTTCCACCACGTGCCGGTGCGCAGGAACTGGCCCGCGTTGAGCACGCCACCCTGGACGCCGGAGTCGAACCTGACACCGCACAGCGCGTTGTCGAACTTGTGGCAGAGGAACGCGCTGCGCACGCCGAGCGCGTAGACCTCGTCGAGGCCGCGGTCGATGTCGGCCTTGCCGCACAGCGGGAGGTCGAGCAGCTGCCGGCAGCCGAAGAGCTCAGAGGTCTCGATGCCCAGGACCACGGCGAGTTTGCCCTGCTTGATCACGTCCCTGGCCTGCTCGGACGACGTGACGATGCGGAACCAGCCCTTGCCGGGGCCGCCGAACATGCGGTCGACGTAGTCCTGCAGCTCGTAGGTCTTGCGCGCCTGCAGCCGGACCGACGCCATCTCGTCGCACGGCTTGTCCTTGAACGGGTAGATCACGCACAGCGTCGCGTTGCTGGTGAGGTCCTGGACCAGCACGCGCTGGCCGCCGCGCCACGCCCGTTCGAGCCAGGCGTAGTAGTTCTGCTGGTGCGAGACGGTCTTGTAGGACGGCCAGTCCTTGAACGTCGGCCAGCCCACCGGGTCGTGGCCGTCGAAGTCCGACGTCACGATCGCCTCGAAGATCGCCCCGAGCCCGGCGGGGTGGTGCTCCGGGCAGTCCTTCAGCGCGTCCGCGACACCCTGCTCGGAGAACGCCGCACCGCAGATCAGCCGGCCGCCGAACGCCTCGCTGGTCATGAGGTGGTTGTGCGCGTCGACCAGCCCGCGCACCCGGCCCTGGCCGTCGGTGCCCTTGAACGGCTCGCCGGTCACGTTGATCTGCGAGTCCTGCGCGGGCCTCGCCACGGGTTCCCACCAGGGCGTGCTGGCCGAGGCGGGGGCGAGCGTCGCGGCTAACAGCGCGACGCCGAGGACCAGGCGAGCGATCACAGGGAGCTCCTCACAACGGTGTGGTGGCGCTCACATGATGCCTGGGAACCCGGCCGTCTCGTATAGCCGATAGTCGGAACTTCGCTACTTACGTGAAAAACTTTCAGCCAGTTCGATCAAGGTCCGCGCGCTGAACCCGGTTGCGCCGGCGACGACCTCGTCGTAGACCTTCTCCGAACGGGCGGGGCCCGCGATGTCGAGGTGCACCCACGGCACGTCACCCGCGAACTTCTGCAGGAACAGCGCGGCGGCGATGCCACCCGGTCCGGGCGGGCACTGCTTGTAGTCCGCGATCTCGCTCGCGACGGCCTCGACGTGCTCCTCCAGCAGCGGCATCCGCCACCACTTCTCGCCGACCCGCGAGCCCGCCTCGACGACGCTCGCCGCAAGCTCGTCGGAAGTGGTGAACACGGCACCGGTGCGCAGGCCCAGCGAGACCTTCATGGCACCGGTCAGCGTCGCCACGTCCACGACGAGGTCCGGCGACAGGGTGCGCACCGCGTACGCCATCGCGTCCGCGAGCACCATGCGGCCCTCGGCGTCGGTGTTCTGCACCTCGGTCGTCGCGCCGCCGTAGTGCCGCACGACGTCGCCCGGCCGGTAGGCGGAGCCCGAGATGTGGTTTTCGGCACACGGCACGAGCCCGGTCACCTTGATCGGCAGCTGCCGGCGGGCCACGGCCATCAGCGCGGAGATCACCGCGCCGCCGCCGGCCATGTCGGTGCGCATCAGGTGCATGCCGTCGGCGGGCTTCACCGAGATACCGCCGGTGTCGAACGTGATGCCCTTGCCGATGAACACGAGGTGCTCGGCACCGCCGCCGTCGTAGGTCAGCTCGATGAACCGCGGCGGGCGGGCCGAGCCGCCACCGACCGCGAGCACACCGCCGAAGCCCTGCTGTTGCAGCCACTTCTCATCGCGCACCACGGCGGTGAGGCCGGGCACCTTGTCGGCGAGCTTGGCGGCGGTCGTGGCGAGCCAGCGCGGGTCCTTGACGTTGGACGGCGCGTTCGCGAGATCACGGGCCAGCGAGGTGGCGGTGGCCAGCGCGTGGGCCTTCAGCGCGGCCGAGGTCAGCACCTCTTCGAAGCCGGGGTCACCGGCGACCAGTCGCAGCGAGCCGACGCGCTTCGGGCCGTCCTCCGCGGTGACCTTGAAGCGGTAGCCGCCGAGCGCGGCGCCCAGCACGAACGCGCGCACCTTCTCGGCGTCGAAGTCCGGGGTCAGCAGCACGTCGGCGGTCCTGGGGGCGTCGTCGCCGCTCAGCGCCCGCGCCAATGCCGCACCGGCGGTGCGGTAGTCGCCGAGGCTGCCGGTGCCGACGCCGAGCGTCCACACCTCGGTGTCGCGGTGCCGGACGGTCTCACCAGCCTTGCCGGTGATCTCGGAGGCGTCGAGGTCGTCGCCACCCGGCCCCAGTGCCGGTCCGGTGGCCGCGAGCACGACCGTCGGCACGTTGCGGCGCGAGGTGGTGGCCACCTCGACGTCCACGAGCTTGGTTGGCACTGACGGAACCGTCGAGCCCACAGCCGACCCCTCCCCATGTATTCGAGACCGCTCATTTTGGCTTACGGCTTGAACGAAGCGATGCCCCGGTCTCCACTGTGGAAACCGGGGCTCACATGCTTCTCGCCGGGATGCCTCTCAGCCGGCGGCGGCCTTCAGCGCGTCGCCCAAGGCGCTGGCCTCGTCCGCCGACATCTCGACGACAAGGCGCCCACCACCCTCGAGCGGCACGCGCATCACGATGCCGCGTCCCTCCTTGGTGACCTCGAGGGGACCGTCGCCGGTCCGGGGCTTCATGGCCGCCATCGCGTGCTCCCTCCGTCAACATCTTCCCCGTCCGGCCAGGCCGGACGGCCCCATTCTCCCCTATGCCGACTCAGGGGCGAAACCGAACCGATCTTTTGGCGAGTTCGGGTGACAGTTGTCGATCTTGCTTCGTGCCTGATCACTAGCGGTTTTGACTATTGCGCAACACTTTCGGCACGACTCGGCGCGGCGTGACAGACTTAACGGTCGTGCGAGCCCGTTCCGCGCTCTTCGACGTCTACGGCGGCCACCTGCGCGATCGCGGTGGCACCGCCACCATTGCCGCGCTCGTCCGGCTCCTCGAACCACTCGGATTCGCCGCGCCCGCCGTGCGCACGGCCGTTTCCCGCACGGTCCGGCAGGGCTGGCTGCACCCCGTGCGGCTGCCCGACGGGCCGGGCTACTCGATGACACCTCGCGGGGAACGAAGGCTTGACGAGGCCGCTGCCCGCATCTACCGCACCCGGCCGTCCACCTGGGACGGTCGCTGGCACGTCGTGGTGCTGGAGGAGATGCCCGGCCGCGACTCGCGTGATCACCTCGCTTCCTCACTGCAACTGCTCGGTTACGGCGCGCTCGGCCCTGTGACGTGGATTGCACCCCGCCCGTCGTCCGAACTGGCCGACGTGCTCGCCGCGGAGGAAGTTCTCGCACGAACTTTTCACGGTTCACACGACGGTGGGGACGCCGAGCTCGCGGCGAAGGCCTGGGACCTGGCCGAACTGGGCCGGGACTACGCCGCGTTCGTCGCGCAGTGGCAGGCGACGGTGTCCGTTGTGGACGAAACCGACGACGCCGCCGCGTTCGCCGCCTCCCAGCAGCTGCTGCACGCGTGGCGGAAGTTCCTGTTCCGCGATCCCGGTCTTCCTGCTGAACTGTTGCCACCGGACTGGCCGGGGCACGCGGCAGCGACGTTCTTCGACGAACAGACCCTGCGGCTGGCACCGGGCACGAGTCGCTTCGTCGACGAGTGCCTGCGACCGATCCGCAACGTTTCCACTGCTTGATGGAGGTCCGAGTGTCCGAGCTCCTCGTCGACGACGCTGACGGAGTGCGCACGTTCACGTTCAACCGCCCGGAGTCGTTCAACGCCTTCACCATCGCGCTGAAGGAGTCCTTCCTCGACGCGCTGCGGGAGGCCGCGGCCGACGCCTCGGTGCGCGCGGTGGTGATCACGGGTGCGGGCCGGGCGTTCTGCGCGGGCCAGGACCTCAAGGAGCACATCGGCTTGCTGCAGGCCGGTGATCCCGCGCCGCTGCACACCGTCGAGAAGCACTACAACCCGATCGTGCGCGAGCTGATCGGCATGCCGAAGCCGGTGATCGCCGCGGTCAACGGCAGTGCCGCGGGCGCCGGCGCGTCCTTCGCCTACGCCGCGGACCTGCGCATCGCGGGCGCCTCGGCGAAGTTCCTGATGGCCTTCGCGAACGTCGGGCTGACCGCCGACTCCGGCGCGTCGTACACGCTGCCGAGGTTGATCGGGCACGGCCGCGCGATGGAGATGATGCTGCTCGCGCAGCCGGTCGGCGCCGAGGAGGCGTTGCGGGTCGGCATGGTCAACCAGGTCGTTCCCGACGAGGAACTGCTGTCCACCGCGCACGCGCTGGCCGCGAAGCTCGCCGGCGGGCCGACGACCGCCTACGCGAAGATCAAGGAAGCGCTGGTCGCGGCGGCGGACGGCACGCTGGAGGACGCGCTGGAGGCGGAACGCCGCACCCAGGCCGACTGCGGCGCGACCGAGGATCACCGCGAGGCGGTCGACGCGTTCGTCAACAAGCGCGCCCCGAAGTTCATCGGCCGCTAACCCGCGAACCTGTTCGGCGCGAAAAGCACGTTGGGGCCGCTAGATGGCCCGAACGTGCTTTTCGCGCCAATCAAACCGAGGCGCGGAAGCACGTTGCGATGTGGTCGTCCACCATGCCGGTGGCCTGCATCAGCGCGTAGCAAGTGGTGGGGCCGAGGAACTTGAAGCCGCGGCGCTTCAGTTCCTTGGCCATCGCCTTGGACTCGTCCGTGATGGCAGGAACGTCCGCGATCGTCGCCGGACGGACATGATCAGCGGGCGCGAACGACCACAGCAGAGCGTCGAGATCGAGATCTTCCTCGGCGATCTTGCGCGCGTTGTGGATCGCGGCCTCGATCTTCAGCCGGTTCCGGACGATGCCGGCGTCGGTCATCAGCCGTTCGACGTCAGCCGGCCCGAACTCCGCCACCAGCTTGGGATCGAAGTCGACGAACGCCACGCGGAACGCGGGACGCTTGCGCAGGATCGTGATCCACGACAGACCGGACTGGAACGCCTCGAGCGACATCCGCTCGTACAGGGCGTCCGTGCCGTGCAGCTCCACGCCCCACTCGGTGTCGTGGTAGTCGATGTAGTCCGGGGTCGAGTTCCCCCACGGGCAGCGTGAAAGCTCGGGGGAGATCACCGGTACTCCTCGGCGAACCGGGCGAACCGCTGCAACGACCGGCGCAGCATCAGCACGAAGAGCGGCTTCACCAACGGGTAGAAGAACGGCACCTCGAGCCGTTCCGTCCACACGAAACGGCTGCCGCGCACGGCGAACACACCGGTCCCGCGAACCACGCGTCCCAGGTGCTCGACCTCGACCGCGTGCGGCGGGTCCCAGCGGGTGATCCTCATCCGGTCGCTGACACCGAACGTGACGGCGTCGATCTCGCTGCCGGCCGACTGCCCGTCACCGGCGACGATCTTCACCTTCGTGCCGATCACCCACTCCGACTGGCGTTCCCAGTCGGACATCGCCGCGAAGATCGTCGCGGGTGGCGCCGCCACCTGGACGGACAGCTCAAGTTCGGTCACTGCTCTCCAGCTCCTCGACGCGGGCCCGCAGCGCACCGACCTCGGTCGCGAGGCGCTGCAACACCCAGTCGACCTCGCTCATCTTGTAGCCGCGGAAGACCTGCTGGAACTTCAGCTCGCGGACGTCCTCCGCGGAGATGTCCTCCGCCGGCAACCGGGTCGGCGAGGCACCTGGTGGCAGCGGGGCGAGCTCCTCGCCACGCCCGAACACCAACGCCGCGAGCAAGAACACCACTGCCGCGACGGCCACCATCACGATCAGGTAGAGAAGGGCGCTGTTCACGCGACGATCGTGGCACAGCTCAGGCAGCGGCGAGCGAGCAGACCAAGCCTGACGATCACGACCCACGTGACGAAGCTGGCGATCGACATCGGCAGCGACTGCACGAGCCGTTGCGGGTCGACGCCCCAGGTGGCGCTGAGGATGGCCACGTTGCCGAGGATCACGACCAGCACGGACAACAGCGCGATCGACGCGGCGAGCCTGGCCAGCAGCTGCGCGTCGAACCGGCGCGCCAGGACGCGGCCGAGGATGAGCGCCACCAGTGCGATGCCCGCGGCCGCTCCGCTGGTCATGTCGTTGGCCTTGGCGATCCACATGTACCAGGACGGCACCGGCCCGCCGAAGTCCTGCCACGGCCCGATGAAGTACATCCGGCCCATTTCCCACACCGCGTGCATCACCGGCAGCACCACGGCGAGCAACGTCAGCGTGCGCGCGCCGTACGCGACGGCCAGCTCCGCCTGGTACTCACCGGCGATCTCGCGGACCGGGCCGAAGTCCTCGACGGCCTTGCGCTGGGCGGTTTCCTCGTCCAGGCCGCGGTCGAGGTGGGCCTCCGTGGCGTCGGTGAGGCTGTCGCGGGTCTCGGTGAGCAGGTCGCGCACCTGTCTGCGTGACCCCTGCAGCCGTCCCCCCAGATCGGTCACGTACCGCTCGATCAGGTCTGTGCCCACTTGCCGCCACCCCCCAGCACCCCGTCTATGACCGTGGTGAACTCCTGCCACGCGCTGCGCTCGGCGTTCAGCGCCCGCTGACCCGTCGAGGTGAGCTTGTACGTGCGGCGCTTGCGGCCACCGACCGTGCTCCAGTCGCTCACGACGTGCCCTGCCCGCTCCAGCCGGCGCAACGCCGGGTAGACCGTGCCCGTCGGCAGGTCCAGCGCACCACCGCTGCCCTGCTGCAACGCCTCGATGATCGCGTAACCGTGCAGCTGCCTGCCGTCGAGCGTCGCGAGCAGCAACGCGTCGAGGTGGCCACGTAGCGCGTCGGGCTTCATGAGTAGGCACTCTACTCATGACGACGCCGGTCGCACCCCTGAGATGTCCCTGATTTCAGGCGGCCGGGGTGGTGCACACCTACCGGGATCTGTTGCTCTGGAAGCGGAACGGCACGTCTTCAGGTTCCCTTCAGGGTCATCCCTGAGATCTCCCCCATCATCTCTCAGAACCGCACCATACGTAGGCCACCTACATATAGTCTGCCTACTCATGAGCGCATCCGACCTCGCCCGCGTCCAGTTCGCGGCGACGACCTCGTTCCACTTCCTGTTCGTGTTGCTGACACTGGGGCTGGTGACCCTGCTCGTGGTCATGCAGACCCGGCACACGCTGACAAGAGCCCCCGTGCACGAGCGAATGACCAGGTTCTGGGGGCGGATCTACGTGATCAACTACGCGCTGGGGATCGTCACCGGCATCGTGATGGAGTTCCAGTTCGGCCTGAACTGGTCGGGTCTCGCGACCTACGCCGGCGACGTGTTCGGGGCGCCGCTCGCGATGGAGACGCTGATCGCGTTCTTCCTGGAGTCGACGTTCCTCGGCCTGTGGATCTTCGGCTGGGGCAGGCTCAACCGCTGGGTGCACCTGGCTCTGCTCTACCTGACCGCGCTCACCGCGTTCGCGTCGGCGTTCTGGATCATGGCGGCGAACGGGTTCCTGCAACACCCCGTCGGCTATCGGGTCGAGGGGAACGTGTTGCGGCTGGACGACCTCAGCGCGCTGCTGAGCAACCCGACGTTCACCTCCGCACTGGTGCACGTGGTCGCCGCGTCGCTCACGGTCGGCGGGGTGTTCCTGACCGGGGTGTCGGCGTACCACTTCATCAAGCGCACGCCCGAGGTCGACTTCTTCCGGCGGTCGCTGCGGATGGGCGTGATCACGACGGCTCTGGCGACACCGGCGCTGATCGGGGCCGGGTTCGCGCAGATCCCGATCGTCAAGGAGTTTCAGCCCACCAAGTTCGCCAACGCTCCGGGCGCCGCGCTCGGGTTCATGATCCTGATCGGGATGACGCTGGCGCTGGTCAGCTGGGTCACACTGCCGTTCCTGATCAAGGACCTGGTCATCCGGATGCGGTTCCCGTTGTACCTCATGGTGATCGGCATACCGCTGCCGTTCCTGGCGGCCATCTTCGGGTGGGTGTTCCGCGAGGTCGGGCGGCAGCCGTGGCTGGTCTACGGACTGTTGCGGACCGAGGACGCGGTGTCCCATGTGGACGCTTCGCAGATCCTGTTGTCGCTCATCGTGTTCACGTCGTTGTTCGTTCTGCTGGCAGTCACCGACTGGGCGTTGATCGCACGTGCGGTCCGTCGTGGTCCGGACGTGACGCCCGCTCCCGTTTCGCCGCTGGTGGTGACACTCTGATGGAACTTCTCTGGCTCATCGTGCTCGGCACGCTGACCGTCGGCTACTTCGCGTTGGCGGGCTTCGACTACGGAACCGGACTGCTGCTACCGTTCCGCAGGAAAGACTTGGCATTACAGCGGATGACGCCGTTCTTCCTGGGCAACGAGGTGTGGCTGGTCGCCGCGATCGGCGTGCTGTTCGCGGCGTTCCCCCGGCTCGAAGGCGAACTGCTGTCCGGCGCGCATTCGGTGTTCACGCTGGTCCTGGCCGGGTTGGTGCTGTTCATGGCCGCGGTGCAGCTGCGGCTGTGGTCGTGGCTGGTGTTCACCGGCGCGCTGATGGTTTCCGTTGGCTGGGGCCTGTTCCTGGCGCATCTGCTCGAAGCGCCCTGGCCGGTCGCACTGATCATGCCGGTGCTGTTCGCGGTGCACGGCTGGGTGTTCCAGACCCGGCGCTGGAAGGTGTTCCCGTTGACGGCGCTGCTCTGCGCGCTGCCGATCCCGCTCGCGTTCAGCTCGATCGACGTCGGCGGTCTGATGGCCCACTCCGACACGCTCGGCCTGCTCGCGTGGGTCGCGATCCCGGTCATTCCGCTGGTGGTGTGGGTGCAATGGTCGATCGTCGCCATCTCCTCGCGCTGATCCCGATCCCGTTCCTGGTGCTGGCTCAGGCAGAGCTCCTGGCGTCGGTGCTCAGCGGCGGATCCGGGTTTCTCCTGCTGTGCCTGGTCATCGGCCTGCGGGTGCTGGTGTGGTGGGTCCACCGCGCGATGGCCCACCGCGCTGCCGAACGCACCCGCGCACGGTTGAGACAGGCCTTCCTGCGCTCGCCGGGAACCAAGGCGGGCGAGGTCGCCACGCTGGTCACTCGCGGCGTGCACGACGTGACGCCTTACGTCGTCGGGTATCTGCCACAGCAGATCCTGGCCGTGGCCGTCCCGCTGGCGGTCGTGGTCCGATTGGCCTTCGCCGACCTGACCGCGGCGCTGACGATCCTGCTCACCCTGCCGTTGATCCCGCTCTTCGGCGCGCTGGTCGGCGCGCACACCCGCGAACGGACGGCTCGCCAGTGGGCGGCGCTGACCACCCTCGGCGGGCATTTCCTCGACGTGGTCAAGGGAATCGGCACGCTCCGGGCGTTCGGGCGGGCCGAGGCTCAGTCCACGACGGTCCGCAGGCTGGCCGCGCAGCACATGGCCGAGACGATGTCCGCGCTCAAAGTCGCGTTCCTGTCGGCGTTCGTGCTGGAGGTGGTCGCGACGATGTCGGTCGCGATGGTCGCGGTGCCGGTCGGTCTCAGGCTGCTCGGCGGCGGAGTGCCGCTGTACACCGCACTGCTCGTGCTTTTCCTTGCCCCGGAAGCGTTTCTCCCGCTGCGCGCCGCCGGAGCGCAGTACCACGCGAGTGCTCAGGGCCGTGAGGTGCTCGCGAAGGTGCCGGCCCACACCGAGTCCGCCGGCGTCACGCCGCCGGACCTGGCCCAGGCCGAGATCGTGTTCGACAACGTCAGCGTCCGGAGCCTCAGGAACTTCTCACTGCGGATCGCGCCCGGCGACCGGATCGCGCTGGTCGGGCCGAGCGGCGCGGGCAAGAGCACGATTCTGGGGCTGTTGCTGGGGTTCGTGCGGCCCGACGAAGGCAGGGTGCTGGTCGGCGGCGTGGATCTGCGCGAGATCGACCGCAAAGCGTGGCTGGAGGCGCTGTCGTGGGTGCCTCAACGACCCACGCTCGTGCCCGCGAACCTCTCCTCCGGCGAGCAGCAACGGGTAGCGCTGGCCAACGCGCTGGACCGGCAGCACGCCGGGTTGTTCCTGCTGGACGAACCGACCGCACACCTCGACACGGAGACGGAGGCGTTGGTGCTCAAGGCAACGCGTGACTTCACCCGCGGCCGGACCGCCGTGATCGTGGCCCACCGGCCGGCCCTGCTCGACGAGGTCACCAGGGTGGTGACGGTGTGAAGCTCGCGATCGTCGTCGGCACGCTCGCCGAACTGGCCGGCGTCGGCCTGACCGCCACCGCGACCTGGCTGATCATGCGTGCCGCCGAGCACCCGCCGATGCAGGCGCTCACCGTGGCGATCGTCGCGGTCCGCACGCTCGCGCTGGCCAAGGGCGCGCTGCGCTACCTCGAACGCCTGACCAGCCACAAAGCTGTGCTCTCCCAAGCCGTCGAGCTGCGCGGCCAGGTCTACGACGACCTCGTGCGCCGCACGCACATCCCGTCCGGCACGGCCCTGACCCGCATCGTCACGAACGTCGACCAGCGCCTCGACACCAGGCTCCGCGCGACCCTGCCGTGGATCACCGCGACCCTCGTCGGCGCGGTCGTCGCGGTCGTCTCGGGCTTCTCGCTGCCGCTCGTCGCCGGCCTGCTGATCAACCTCGCCCTGCTCCCCTGGCTCGCGATCCGCAGGCCGGAAGACCTCACCCCGTTGCGCGCCAGGCTGACCGAACAAACCACCGAACTGGTCCACAGCAGAGAAGAACTTGTCGCCTACGGCCTGTTCGACGAGAGGCTCGCGGCAGCGACCGCCACCGCGAAGACGTTGTCCCGCAAGGAACGCACCCGTGACCTGACGCCACTCGCGATCGCCGTCCAGTTCGGCGCGGCACTGCTGATGCTCGCGCAGCACGAACCCGCCTGGCTGGTCATGGCGGCCGTCGCGGCGTTCGAGATCACCGTTCCGCTCGCGGCGA
Source organism: Lentzea sp. NPDC051213 (assembly GCF_044455585.1). Classification (NCBI taxonomy): domain Bacteria; kingdom Bacillati; phylum Actinomycetota; class Actinomycetes; order Pseudonocardiales; family Pseudonocardiaceae; genus Lentzea; species Lentzea sp. NPDC051213. Next base: position 192,419 of record NZ_JBITEX010000010.1, on the reverse strand, counting down.
TGACCAGGCCGACCCCGGAACCGACCGAGGAGCCGGAGCCGGTGATCGTCACCGAAACCCCTGAGCTGCACGGCAGAACGGCGATCGTCGGCCCGAGCGGCGCCGGCAAGACCACGCTGCTCAGCGCCATCGCCCGCCGGCTCGAACCGAGCAAGGGCGCGCTGGCCGACGCACACGTCTTCCACACCACGGTCCGCACCAACGTCCTGCTGGCCAAACCCGATGCCACGCAGGAAGAACTGGACCGGGCAGCGGAGATCGCCGAGCTCGACCTCGACTGGGACCAGGTCGTCGGCGAGCGCGGCGAGGAGATCTCCGGCGGCCAGCGCCAGCGCCTGATCCTCACCAGATCAGTGCTGGCGAACCCGGAAGTCCTGCTGCTGGACGAACCCACGGAAGGACTCGACCCCGAGCAGGCCGATCGGGTGCTCCAGAAGCTCCTCGACAACTGCCAGGGCACCGCGCTCGTCGTGACCCACCGCGAAGAGCAGTTAGCGCTCTTCGATCACGTGCATCATCGGGGGCCGATCAGCCACGAGCACGTCGGTCGAGTCGGGTAGCCACTCCCCGCCGACCTGCACGAACTGGGTCAAAGGACCGGAGTCCAATGGCACACCGCACCGGGCCAGCGCGGTTCCCATGATCTGCGAGGACATCGCGCCGAGCTGCAACAACGACCGGTTGCGGTGCTTGCGCACACCCAGGTTCACCTGAGCCAACGCCGACAACCCGTAGAGCCGGTGCACGTCCAGCAACAACCCGATCTCCACGCCGTACCCGGCCGCGAACGGCACGGACTCCAGAAAGGACCGGGTAGCCGCGTACTCGCCGCCGAGCGGTTGCACCACGCCGGAAAGCTCCGGCCGCAACGTGTTCAGCAACGGCCGCGCCACCAGTTCGGTGACCCGGCCACCGCCGCTGCTCTCCAGCCGCAACGGCCGCCGGTAGAAGCCCTTCACCAGGTGGACATCGGCATCCAGCAGCAACGGCCCGAGCAACGCCGTCACGAACGCGGTCTCCGGATCCACCAGGTCGGAGTCCAGAAAGACGATCAGGTCCCCGGTCGTGGCGGCCAGCGACCGCCACAGCACCTCACCCTTGCCGGGCAACGGTTCCAGCCACGGCACGACGTCCTCGCGCAGCACGACCCGCGCCCCGGCGGCGGTCGCCACCTCGGCGGTCCGGTCGGTGGACCCGGAGTCCATCACCACGAGTTCGTCGACGAGGGTGCCGAGCAACGGCCGGACCACGCCGACCACGTCGCCGACGGTCTCCTCCTCGTTCAACGCGGGCAGCACCACGGACACGGTTCGGCCCCGCTTCAACGCCACCAGCTCGCCGACCGTCCAGGACGGCTGCTGCCAGGTGTGCGTGGCGAACCAGGCTTCGACGGCGGGCAGCATCAGGCGAGCGCCCGCACCGCTCGAACCGGCGGACGGGTGCCCGTCACGCTCGCGACCATCTCCACGACCTTCCTCGCCTGCCGCACGTCGGATGCACGAATCGCGCGTACTCCGGACATCGCAGCCACTGTGGCAGCCGCGAGCGTGTAGTCCTCGTCCCCTGCGGGGATCGTCACCACATCCAACGTTTCGGTGAGCGACGGCAATTCCAGCTCGCCGTCGAATTCGACGACATCGGCGCCATCGCCGATGGTCTGGCCCAAAGCGTCCGCGCTGGTCAGATGCGCAACGACCAGCACGCGGTCTTTCGGCAGCTCAGTGACGCGGAATCGGTTCACGCCACCCAGCGTAAACAGTGAGCTGGCTCACAGCTCCTTGCTACCCACGAGTAGCAATCTGGTTTACTCCCCAGTAACAAACCCTGTGTGATCTACGTCATGGTCAAGGAGGACCAGCGTGCGACGATCACTTGTTTTGGTTCTGGTACTCCTCACTTCCCTGCTGGGTGCTCCGGCCGCCATCGCGGCTCCGGGACACCAGATCTCCTACAAGACGATTCCCGGCGCCGGCGGCACCTCCCTGAAGGCTTTCGTCGTCGAGCCCACCGGACAGGGCGACGGTCCGTTCCCGTTGCTCGTCATGCCGTCCAGCTGGGCGGTGCCCGACATCGAGTACGTCGGCGCGGCGGCCAAGCTCGCCAAGCAGTCCGGCTACGTCGTGGTGAGCTACACCAGCCGCGGCTTCTGGGACTCCGGCGGCGAGATCGACATCGCCGGTCCTGACACCGTCGGCGACGTCTCCAAGGTCATCGACTGGGCCATCGCCAACGCCAAGGCCGACGGCACCAAGGTCGGCGCGGCCGGCATCTCCTACGGCGCCGGGCAGTCCCTGCTCGCCGCGGCGAACGACAGGCGCGTCAAGGCCGTTGCCGCGCTGAGCACGTGGACCGACCTGGCCCGCTCGCTCTACCCCAACAACACCGTGAACAAGCAGGCCGTCGAGGTGCTGCTGGCCGCCGGCAAGGCCACCGGACGTCCGGGACCGGTCCTGCAGGAAGCCGAGGACGCCTACCGCGACGGCAGGTTCTGGGAGGTCGTCCCGATCTCCGCGGGACGTTCGGCCGCCTCGAAGATCGCGCAGATCAACGCCAACGGCACCGCGGTGATGATCGGCAACGCCTGGAACGACGGCATCTTCGCGCCGGGCCAGGTCGCGGACTTCTACGCCAAGCTCACCGGACCCAAGCGGCTCATGCTCTCGCCGGGTGACCACGCCACCGCCGAACTGTTCGGCGCGGCAGGCCTGCCCAACGAGATCTGGGAGTCGGCCGGCCGCTGGTTCGACCGCTACGTGAAGGGCACGGCGAACGGCATCGACGCCGAGCAGCCGGTGCAGCTCAAGCCCAACAACGGTGGCACGTGGCGGAAGTTCGGCGCGTGGCCGGCGGGCAGCGCGGACACGATGCAGCTCGACGGCAGGAGGATCCACGCGGGCTGGGGCACTGTCGCCGACAGCGGCACGATCCTGCTCTCCGGTGCGCTGCAAGGGTTCCTGAACATCCCGACCGGGGTGGCGCTGCCGTTCATCGACCGCAACCTCGCGGGCGTGTGGGGCGGACCGGACTACCCGCGCGGGGCGACCATCGCGGGCACGCCGAAGCTCAAGCTGACCGTGACGCCCAGCGCGGAGACGACCACGTTGTTCGCGTACCTGTACGAGGTCGGCCCGCTCGGTCTGGGCGCGCTGATCACGCACAAGCCGGTGAAGGTGACCGGCGCGGGCCGCACGCAGACGCTCGACGTGGAGCTGGAACCGACGGTGTGGAACGTCGACTCCGGCAACCGGCTGGCACTGGTGATCGACACGGTCGACCCGCGTTACCTCACCGAGTCGGCGCGCGGATCGACCGTCACCTTCGGACCGTCGAGCCTCACGGTTCCGAAGGCGTAAGAATGTCCGGGTGGACCTCACCCGGCAGCAGGTGCTTTTCCACCGGATCCATCAGCACGAACTGGACCGGCGAATCTCCAGCGCGGCCGAGCTGGCGGTGTTCTCCCTGGGCGTCCAGGACAACACCACCGGCTCGGCCCTGCTGAGTCTCGCCGCCCGCCTCGAGGAACCCTCGGCGGACGAGTTCACCGTGACCTGGTCCGTGCGGGGTGCTCCCCACCTGCACCGGGCCGGCGAGCTGAAGGCGTTCTCCCGCGCGCTGTGGCCGTGGAGCGACGCCGACGCCCTGTCCAGGGCCTCCCGCCCGAAGGTCGACGACATGCTGGCGTCGTTGCGCCACATCGCCACGGCGATGCGGTCGATCGTCACGAAGCCGATGACCAAGGGCGACGTGAGCAAGGCGCTGACCCCGTTGGCACCCAAGCAGACCATCGAGGCGTGCCGGGGCTGCCAGACCGAGCACGTCAGCGACCCGATCTTCCGGCTGGGTGCACTCCCCGCGGGCCTCCGGATCCTGCCGGAGGAGAAGACGGTGACGTTCGAACGCATCCACGGCTGGCCGGGTGTGCCGCGCAAGACCGCGGGATTCGACGAGCTGATCCACCGGTACCTCACGTTGCACGGGCCCGCCGGACCGTCCGAAGTGGCCGGTTACTTCGGCACGACCACGCGCGAGGTCAAGAAGCAGTGGCCCAAAGAAGGCCTTGTCGAGGTATCCGTGGAAGGCCAGCAGGCGTGGCTGCCGGAAGACCTCGAGATCGCCGACGCCGAACCGCCGGACGTCCGGTTGCTGCCGCCGACTGACCCGTACCTCCAGGCCCGTGACCGCGACCTGCTGCTGCCGGACAAGGCGGCGCAGAAGGACATCTTCCGCGTCCTCGGCCGGCGCGGTGCCGTGCTGGTGGACGGCGAGATCGCGGGCTCCTGGCAGGGCAGGGTGGTGTCCGGCAAGCGGTTCGAGGTGACGGCCACGCCGTACCGGCCGCTGCCCGATCTCCTGCCGGAGACCCAGATCCTGGCTCGTGCCAAGGGGCTGGCGGATGCGAGCGTCAAGACCAGCTGACCCGCCCTGACCAGCGGATAATCAGTCGCCCAGCCGCGTAAAGTGACGAAAGTAGACTGTGGTCTGGTTGTCCGGACGCACGACGGAGGCTGGGGTGGGAGCGCGTTTCGAGTTCAGGCTGCTCGGTCCACTCGAGATCGCCCGCGACGGCGAGCTCGTGCCACTCGGGTCACCCAAACTCCGCGTGCTGCTGGCCTCCCTGCTCGTCGACGCCAACCGCGTCGTGCCGATGGACGTGCTGGTGGAGCGTCTCTGGGGCGAATCCGCGTCCGGACGCGGGGCCGGACGCGCGCGCGACACCGTCCAGACCTACATGCAGCGCCTGCGCCAGTCGCTGGGCGCGCCGGAGATCATCGTCACCCGCTCGGACGGCTACCTGATCGACGCTCCCGGGGACGCGCTCGACCTGAGGCGCTTCGAGGGCCTGGCCCGGCGCGGGAAGTCCTTGCTGGACCAGGGGAACGCGGACGAGGCCAGCCAGGTGCTGAGCGCGGCACTCGACCTGTGGCGGGGCGACCCGCTGGCCGGGGTCCCGTCCGATGCGCTGCACCGCGAGTTGGTCCCCGCGCTCGTGGAACACCGGCTCGCGACCCTGGAGAACCGCATCGAGGCGGACGTGCTGCGCGGCCTGCACAGCGCGCTCGTCGGCGAACTGCTCGTGCTGACCCAGCAGCACCCGCTGCGGGAACGCCTGTGGGGCCAGCTGATGCTGGCGTACTACCACTCCGGCCAGCAGGCCGAGGCGTTGCGCACCTACCAGACGGTCCGCACGCTGCTGGCGAGCGAGCTGGGGGTCGACCCCAGCGCCCAGCTGCAACAGGTGCACCACCAGATCCTCAGGGCCGACCCGGCGCTGGCCGCGGTCAGCACGCCGGCGGCGCCGTCCGCACGGCTGGTGCCGAGGCAGCTGCCCGCGCACACGCCCCACTTCGTCGGACGCGGCCAGGAGCTGGAGCACCTGTCGAAGCTGGCCCACGACGCGTCCACGGTGACGATCTCCGCGATCGTCGGCACCGCGGGCGTCGGCAAGACAACGCTGGCAGTGCACTGGTCGCACCAGGTGGCGGACCGTTTTCCGGACGGCCAGCTCTACGTGAACCTGCACGGCTTCGACCCGTCGTCCGAGCCGACGGCGCCGGGCGAGGCGATCCGCGGTTTCCTCAGCGCGCTGGACGTCCCACCGGACCGGGTTCCCCTGTCCCCCGACGCGCAGGCCGCGCTGTACCGCAGCCTGCTGGTCGGGCGGAAAGTGCTGGTGCTGCTGGACAACGCACGCGACAGCGACCAGGTGCGCCCGCTGCTGCCCGGCACGTCGAGCTGCCACGTCATGATCACCAGCCGCAATCTGCTCACCAGCCTGGTCGCCCACGAGGGCGCTCGGTCGCTCAGCCTGGACACGCCCGGCGTCGACGAGGCGCGGGCACTGGTGGCCGAGCACCTCGGCCACGACCGCGTCGCGGCCGATCCCACCGCCGTGGACGACCTGATCACCTGGTGCGCCCGGTTGCCGCTGGCGCTGGCGATCATGTCCGCGCGGGCGGCGCACAACCACGGCCTCTCGTTGCGCGTGCTGGCCGACGACCTCGGCGACGACACGGCGCTGCTCGACGCTCTGGACACCGGCGATTCGGTGACGAGCGTCCGCGGTGTGTTCTGGTGGTCCTACCGGCACCTGGGCGAGCAGGCCGCGCGGATGTTCCGGCTGCTGGGGGTGCATCCCGGCCCGGACATCTCCTGGCGTGCGTCCGCGAGCCTCGCGGGCCTGCCCGGTGACGAGGCCCGCGCGGCGCTCGCTGAACTGACGACGGCACACCTGCTGACCGAGCACCGTCCCGGCCGGTTCGCCTTCCACGACCTGCTGCGCGCGTACGCGGTGGAACTGGCCGGCCCGAAGGAACGCGAGGACGCGCTGCCCAGGCTGTTCGACCACTACACGCGCACCGCCGTCGCCGCGTCGGCGGCGCTGCAACCGTTGCGGGACGGGATCACGCTCGACGAGCCGGTGTCCGGTGTGGAGCCCGAGCAGCTGAGCAGCCACGCCGAGGCGTGGTCGTGGTTCGAGGACGAGGAACCGGTGCTGTCGGCGGTGGCCAGGCTGGCGCGCGACACCGGGTTCCACGTGCACGCGTGGCAACTGCCGTGGGCGCTGGCGGTGTACCTGGGCAGGACGAGCCGGTGGCAGGAACTCACCGAGCAGCAGCACACCGCCCTGCCGTCCGCCGAAGCACTCGGCGACCTCGACGCGCAGGGCCGCATCCACCACATGATCGGGCACGCCAGATCCGAGCTGCTCGAGCTGGACAAGGCGGAGCACCACCTGCTGGCGGCGATGGAGCTGTACCGCCGGCTCGGCGACGGCCCCGGCGAGGCGCGGGCGCACCGCGGCCTCGGGTTCCTGTTCGACCGCCTGACGCGGTGGGACGAGGCGGTGTCGCACGGCCGCGCCGCGGTGGCGCTGTTCGAGGCCTCCGGGCACCTGGGAGGTCTCGCGAGCGCGCTCAACGCCGTGGGGTTCTACCTGAGCCGGCTCGGGCGGTACCAGGACGCGGTCAGCCACTGCGAACGCGCGCTCACCCTGCACCGCCGGCTGGACGACCGGCAGGGCGAGGCGTACACCCTGGACAGCATCGGCGTCATCCACCACCACCTCGGTGACCACCAGCGGGCGATCGACGCCTACCAGCGCTCAGCCGACCTGCTGGAGGAACTGGGCGACCACTTCGAGCATGCCTCCACGCTGGACCGGCTGGGCGACACGTACCTCGCCGCCGGGCAGGTGGCTGCGGCCCACCGCGTGTGGGAGCGGGCCGCGGCCCTGTTCGACGACCTGCGCCACCAGGGCGCCGACGCCGTCCGGAACAAGCTCGTGGCGTCGGGCCGGCAGGGCGTCATCCAGGGTCGTCCGCGGTAACCGGTTGCCCGGAACTAGCGGACGCAGGCGTCAAGGGCAACGGACACGTCGTCCGTCACGACCAGCGAGCTCAACGCGGCGTGCGACACGAAACCCTTGTCCCGCAACTCGCTCAACCACTCGACGAGTCCCTTGTAGTGGTTGTCGACGTCGAGCAGCACGACGGGCTTGCTGTGCATCTTCAGCACACCGGCCGTCCACACCTCGAAGAACTCCTCCGCGGTACCGATGCCGCCCGGCAGCGTGAGGAACGCGTCGGCCTGCTCGTCCATCAGCCGCTTGCGTTCCCGCATGGTGTCGACGACGTGCAGTTCGGTGGACTCCTTGTCGGCGATCTCCCTGGTGGCGAGCCCCTTCGGGATAACGCCGTACGTGCGCGAGCCGCCGGCCCGCGCCTCACGGGCGACCGCGCCCATCATCGACGTCTGCCCGCCACCCCAGACCAGGTTCCAGCCGCGCGCGGCGATCTGGCGCCCGACCTCCGCGGCGAGGTCGATGTAGCTCTGGGGAACGGTGGAAAGGCTGCCGCAGTACACAGCTACGTACATCAGTGCGCGTCCGCCCATGCCTGGTGCGCTTCGTTGACCACGCGCACCGCGTCGTCGATGTCGTCGGTCAGGTGCAGCAGCGCGAGGTCCTTCTCGCCGACCTTGCCGCCCTCGAGCACCGAGCTCTGGATCCAGTCGTAAAGACCCTGCCAGTAGCTCTTGCCGAACAGCACCACCGGGAACTTCGTGACCTTCTTCGTCTGGACCAGCGTCAGCGCCTCGAACAACTCGTCGAGGGTGCCGAACCCGCCGGGCAGACAAATGAACGCCTGCGAGTACTTGATGAACATCGTCTTGCGCACGAAGAAGTAGCGGAAGTTCACCCCGAGGTCGACCCACGGGTTGAGCCCCTGCTCGAACGGCAGCTCGATGCCGAGCCCGATCGAGAACCCACCGGCCTCCGAACACCCGCGGTTGACGGCCTCCATCGCACCGGGCCCACCGCCCGTGATCGCCGCGAACCCGGCCCTGGCCAGTGCCGCACCGAGATCACGTCCGAGCTGGTACTCCGGGTGGTCCCGCCCGGTCCGCGCGGAGCCGAACACCGTCACCGCGCTGGGCACCTCGGCCAGCGCTCCGAACCCTTCGACGAACTCGGCCTGAATCCGCAGCACCCGCCACGGATCGGTGTGCACCCAGTCCGACGGACCGCGCGAATCCAGCAGGCGCTGATCCGTGGTGGTGAGCTCGTCCCTGCGGTCGCGGCGCAACACGACCGGGCCCCGCGTCTTCTCCCTGGGGTGTTCGTCCACCACGCCGTTCTTTTCCTCTGTCATCAGTTGATCCTAATGATCAGGCCAACAGAAATCGCTTAAGCACATCGAAACAGCCGGTGATTTGATCGACCGGCACGTTCTCTTCCTGCGTGTGCGCGAGTGTCGGGTCACCAGGGCCGAAGTTGACCGCCGGCATGCCCAGCGCGGCGAACCGCGCCACGTCCGTCCACCCGAGCTTGGCCACCGGCGTCCCGCCCGCGGCCGCGACCAGCTCCTGCGCCGCGGGGGCGTGAAGCCCAGGCAACGCACCCGCCGCGAAGTCCGTGACGGTGACGTCGTAGCCCTCGAAGACCTCGCGCAGGTGCTGCTCCGCCTGCTGCACCGAACGGTCCGGCGCGAACCGGTGGTTCACGGTGAGGGTGCACTCGTCCGGCACGACGTTGCCCGCGACGCCGCCGGTGATCTTCACGGCCTGCAGGCCCTCGTGGTAGCGGCAGCCGTCGATCTCGGGCTGGCGCGGCTCGTAGGCCTCCAGCCTGCGCAGCGCCTCACCCACGCCGTGGATGGCGTTGCGGCCCATCCACCCCCGCGCGGTGTGGGCGCGCTTGCCGGTGCTCTTGATCTCGATGCGCATCGTGCCCTGGCAGCCCGCCTCGACCGTGCCGTTGGACGGCTCGCACACGATGGCCAGGTCGCCGTGCAGCCACTCGACGAGGTCGCGCTGGATGCGGGTGAGGCCGTTGCGCTCGGCTTCGATCTCTTCGCAGTCGTAGAAGACGAACGTCAGGTCGTGGCTCGCGTTCTGGCTGAGGGCCGCGATCGCGAGCATGACCGCGTCGCCGCCCTTCATGTCCACGGTTCCGCAGCCGTGCAGGATGTCGCCCTCGCGGCGGCTCGGGAAGTTCTGGTTGATCGGCACCGTGTCCAGGTGCCCGGCCAGCACGACGCGCCGCTGCTTGCCGAGGTTCGTCCGCGCCAGCACCGCGTTCCCCGATCGGGTGATCTCCAGGTGCGGCGCGTGGAGCTTCAGCGATCGCTCCACCAGCTCCGCGATCTCCGCCTCCTCCCCGGACACGCTGCGCACATCCACCAGTGCGGCGGTCAGATCGATCGGGTCGGCGAGGAGATCAAGGGTGTCGGACACGCCAGTCACCCTACTCAAGCCGCTTGGGCGCTAGGCCGTTCGGCCGATACGGTGCCGTGCGTGATCAAGCGCACACTCCTCGTCATCACACTCATGCTGATGGCGACCGGTTGCGGCGAGGCCCCGGCGGCGTGCGACCGCCAGTGCGGCGAGATCAGGGCGTTGTTCTCGGCCCCGTGCGGCTCCCAGCACAGCGGCACGCCCGCCGACTGCGCCGCGTGGGTCGGCCGCGTCAGCACCATGACCCGCGCGCTGGACAAGGCCCTGCACGGCAAGCTCGTCCAGCAGGACGTCAGCGAGGCGCTCCCCCGCCTGATGACCGCGGTGGGCGACTTCGAGGCCCACCGCTGCGGCGAGGTGCGCGTGGACAACGTCTCCAGCACCGACGTCCGCCAGTCCAAGTGCAACGAGGCCCTGATCGCCACCAGGGGCGACCTGAGCTCGCTCTACTTCTCGGCGGACGTCCCCGACTAGCCCGCGGACGGCCAGGCGGCGTGGTGCGGACGTGCGGGACTAGGCTTGGTGGCCGTGAGCACCGCATACGGCTTCGGCATCGCCACAGTGACCCCGGACGGAACCGTTCTCGACACCTGGTTCCCGTCACCCGCGCTCGGTGAGATCCCAGCGGGCGGCACCGCTCGCGTGTCCTCCACCGAGATCGCCGCCGAACTCGGTGAGGCCGCAGCGAAGCTGCTCGGCGAGGACCTGGAGCGCGGCGTAGAGGTCATCGGCGTCAAGGTCGCGATCGACCTGGAGGCCGCACCCGCGGACACCTACGACATCTGGCTCCGGCTGCACCTGCTCAGCCACCGCCTGATCAAGCCGCACGGCGCGAACCTGGACGGCATGTTCGGCCTGCTGACCAACGTCGTGTGGACGAACCACGGCCCGTGCGCGGTGGACGGGTTCGAGCAGACCCGCACCCGGCTGCGCCTCCGCGGCCCGGTCACCGTCTTCGGCGTCGACAAGTTCCCGCGCATGGTCGACTACGTGCTCCCGTCCGGCGTCCGGATCGGCGACGCGGACCGGGTCCGCCTCGGCGCTCACCTCGCGGCCGGCACCACGGTCATGCACGAGGGCTTCGTGAACTTCAACGCCGGCACCCTCGGCACCTCGATGGTCGAGGGCCGGATCTCCGGTGGCGTCGTGGTCGGTGACGGCTCGGACGTCGGCGGCGGCGCCTCGATCATGGGCACCCTCTCCGGTGGCGGCAAGCAGGTCATCTCGGTCGGCGAACGCTGCCTGCTGGGCGCGAACGCGGGCCTGGGCATCTCGCTCGGCGACGACTGCGTGGTGGAGGCGGGCCTCTACATCACCGCGGGCACCAAGGTCACGCGTCCGGACGGTGAGATCGTGAAGGCGGTGACCCTGTCCGGGCAGTCGAGCCTGCTGTTCATCAGGGACTCAGTCACCGGCACCGTGCTGGTGAAACAACGCAAGGGCACCGGCGTCGAATTGAATGCCGCGCTCCACTCGAACGACTGAGACCAGCCGCTTCTAGGAGAAGAATTCAGTGTCTGGGGCCCGGTCTGCTGAGGCAGGCTGGGCCCGTGCCGTTTTCGGGGCCGATTCAGGGAGGTGCACGTGCTGAAGCAGCGGATCGAGTTGAACGCTCGCGCTGCGATCGAGCGCACCCTGGAGGGTGCGCAGTCGGAGGACTCCTTCGTGGAGTTCAAGACCCAGTGGCCGGTCGACCACGGCAAGGCCGCCAGGCAGATCGCCGCGCTGTGCAACGCCGCGCGCGGGTCCGAGGCCATGTGGATCGTCGGCGTCGACGAGAAGGGCCGGTACGTCAAGGGCGCGCTCGCGGAGGAGCTGTCCTCGTGGTGGCCGAAGGTCGAGAGCCACTTCGACGGGGTGGCGCCCGGACTCACCACCGTGGCGTTCGACTGGGCGATGGGCAGGACGGTCGTCGTGCTGTCGCTCCAGACCGACAACGCGCCGTACGTGTTCGTCACGAAGAAGGAGCCCTACAGCAGGGAAATCCCGTGGCGTTCCGGTGAGCGGACGAGGTCGGCGCGCCGCGGCGAGGTGCTGGAACTGCTGGTGCCCAAGCTGGACATGCCCGGCTGGGAGTTCGTCAGCGCCCGCGCCACGCTCAGCCAGCACTCGCCGACGCTCCGGTTCGAGGGCGACCTCTACCTGGAGACGAACCAGCCGCTGTCCCTGCCGCACCACCGGTGCCACTCGTACGCGACGTTCGGCCTCGACAGCGAGACGGTCGACCTGGCGTTCAGCTTCCGCACGAACACCAGGGACGTGCGAGCGGTCGAGCGGGTCGTGCGGGTCGCGGAACCGGCCGTGCTCCACGTCAGCGCGGAGGCCGAGGTGGAGCTCGACTCGTTCCAGGACCTGTGGGACCTGCACTGGCACCTCGTGCTGGGCCTCGGCCTCAGCGGCGAGGAGATCAGCACGAGCGTGCGGCTCACCACGGACGCGGTGCCGCCCAACCAGTTCACCCGCAGGGTCTGGTCGGCGCTCAAGCCCTGAGGCGCTCGGCGGCGGCCGCGATCCGTTCGTCGGTGGCGGTCAGCGCGATCCGCACGTGCTGCGCGCCGGCCGGCCCGTAGAACGTGCCGGGAGCGGCCAGGATGCCGCGGTCGGCCAGCCAGGAGATGCTCTCCCAGGCGTCCTCACCGCGCGTGGACCACAGGTACAGCCCGGCCTCGGAGTGCGACACCGTGAACCCGGCGGCCTCCAGCGCGGGCTTCAGCACCTCACGACGAGCGAGATAACGCGCCCGTTGCTCGGCCACGTGCGCGTCGTCCTCCAGGGCGGCCCGCATGGCCTCCTGCACCGGACGCGGCACGATCATGCCGGCGTGCTTGCGCAGCTCCAGCAGGCCCGCGACCAGCTCCGGATCACCGGTGATGAACCCGGCCCGGTAACCCGCGAGCGACGACGACTTCGACAGCGAGTGCACGGCGAGCACGCCGTCGAAAGAGTCCACAACGGACGGATGCAGCACCGACACCGGCGAGGAGTCCCACGGCAGAGCCAGGTAGCACTCGTCCGACGCCACCACGGCGCCGACCGCGCGAGCGGCGTCGACCGCGGCCCTCAGCTGCCCGGCGGACAGCACGCGCCCGGTCGGGTTCGACGGCGAGTTCAGCCACACCAGCCGGGTGCCGGCGGGCGGCTTCTCCCCGTCGGCGAGCCGGACGACCTCGGCCCCGGCCAGCAGCGCGCCGACCTCGTAGGTCGGGTACGCCACGGACGGCACGGCAACGATGTCGCCGGGCCCGACGCCGAGCAGCGTCGGCAGCCACGCCACGAGCTCCTTGGAGCCGATCGTGGGCAGCACGGCCTCAGGCGCCAGTCCGACGATCCCGTACCGACGCTCCACCGCCGCGACGAAGGCCGCGCGCAGCTCGGGGGTGCCGTGAGTGGTCGGGTAGCCGGGGATGTCGGCCACCGACGTCAGGGCGGACTGGATCACCGCGGGAACCGGGTCGACAGGCGTGCCGACGGACAGGTCGACCACGCCACCGGGGTGCGTGCGCGCTTTGGCGGCGTGGTCGGACAGCGAGTCCCACGGGAAGTCCGGCAGGGCCGGACCTCGGCGTTGAATGATCAATGCCCCTCAGCCTGCGGTTCGAGCGCCTTCACGAACTGCGGGTCCGCGCTCACCTTGCCGACCTTCGAGGCACCACCGGGCGAGCCGAGCTCGTCGAAGAAGTCGACGTTCGCCTTGGTGTAGTCCTTCCACTCATCGGGGACGTCGTCCTCGTAGTAGATGGCTTCCACCGGGCACACGGGTTCGCACGCGCCACAGTCCACACACTCGTCGGGGTGGATGTAGAGCATCCGGTCGCCTTCGTAGATGCAGTCGACGGGGCATTCTTCGATGCATGCCTTGTCGAGCACGTCCACGCACGGCTGGGCGATCACATAAGTCACTGCGCTCTCCAACTTCATCTGGGCCACACCGCGCAAGCCGGAGAGTACGCGGCACGTTCGAGTATCACCCGGTCAGGCTTGCCTTAGCTGCCTGGTGCGCCACGTCACATCAGCCGACATCACCCTCTGGGACAGGATGAACGGGTGCACACCGTGGATCACCTGGAATCGCTCTGCGCGCGAGCATGGCCTGCACTGGCAGAAGTCCCGCTTGGAGACTGGTTGATGCGCGCCGCCGGCGGGTTCACCGGCCGCGCCAACAGCACGCTGACCAGTGGTGATCCCGGTTTGCCGATTCCAGCCGCGCTCGCTCGCGCCGAGACGTTCGCACGAGAGCACGGCATCAAAACCACGGCGCACGTCGTCATCGGCTCCCGGTGGGAACAGGCGATCGCGGACGCCGGCTGGCAGGTGGATCTCGATCATCCCGGCGGCGCGGAGTCGCTGGTGATGACCGGACCGCTGGAGAAGTTCGCCGACGGCGTAGCCGAAAATCGTGATCTTCCCGGATGGTGGGAACTCACGGCCGGATCCGAGGTGACGGCCGTCCATCGGCACGTGCTGGGCACCGGCGAGGTCTGCTTCGCGAGCCTGGAGGAGAACGGCACGGTCATCGCGGCCGTGCGGGGCGCTGTCGTCGAGGACCTCCTGCATGTCGCCAGGCTGGCGGTACGGCCGTCACATCGCCGCCAGGGCCTCGCCACGACGCTGATGAGGCAGCTGGCCGGCTGGGGCCTCGAGCAGGGCGCCACGACGTGCGCGCTGCAGGTCGCCGAGCACAACGAGGCGGCGATCCGGCTGTACGAGGAACTCGGCTGCACCGAACACCACCGCTACCGCTACTGGAGGCCCGCGGTCTCGTAGAGGCCCGGCCGGTTGGCCGCGTTGCGTGCCATCACCGCGCCCACGGCCACCGCACCCGGCAGCGCGCCGCCGCCGATGAGCAGGAGCAGCCGCCAGTCGTCGAGGAAGAACTGGCCGACCCCGCCCGGCTCGAAGAACCCGAGCGCGAAGATCGTGCCGAACCACACCAGCAGCGGCGCTGCGGCGGCCAGGACCCGTTCGGACAGGCCGGCCGCCCACGACACCAGCAGCGGTGTCGTGACGACGGCCACGATGATCATGACGGGGAACGGGAGATCGCCCAGGCGCGGCAGCAACGTGCCGTCCAGGCGCAAAGGCAGGAAGAACGACTCCAGCACAGCGAGCACCGCTGCTTCAACGCACAGAAGCAGCAGTAATGCGACTCGCCAGCTAGCGCTCACCTAGTCCTCCGAACAAGTCCGCGGCCACACCCTCCGCCGATCCCTTGGCGAGCACGTAGTACTCGTTGCCGACCAGCGGCTGTGCGATGCCGTTCGACAGCGCATATCCGTCGTCCCACACACTGACCTGCGTCGAGTGTGCACGCAACGCACGCCGTTTCGCGGTCAGATGCTCGGACACGTCGATCACGGTTGTGATGTCCTCGTCCGGCGTGACCGGCAGCTCGTCGGGCTCCGGCAGCCGGAACGACTCGGGCACGTTCTCCAGCGCGGCCACACCGGCCTTCGTGGCGTCACGTGAGGTCACCGCGTAGAAGACCCGGTCCACCTCCGAGACCTGGGCGCACGCGGCCAGGGTGATCTCGTGCGCGCGGATGTGATCGGGGTGGCCATAACCGCCGAACGCGTCGTAGCTGACGACGACCTGTGGCTTGACCTCGCGCAGGATCTCGGCCAGCTGGGCGGCCTGGTCGTCGAGCGAGCCCTGGACGAACGCGCGCGGGTGCGCGTTGGACGGCACGTCGACCATGCCGGAGTCACGCCACCTGCCGATGCCGCCGAGGAACCTGTGATCCGTCACGCCGAGTGCGGCGCAGGCTGATCTCAGCTCGCCGACGCGGTACCCGCCCAGCTGGTCGGCGGCGCCCGCGGCGAGATGCGCCAGCGCGGGCGGGATGATCTCGCCCTCTTCCCCCAGCGTGCAGGTGACGACCGTGACGTGCGCGCCCGCGGAGGCGTAGCGCGCGATGGTGCCGCCGGTCCAGAGACTCTCGTCGTCCGGGTGGGCGTGCACGAAGAGCAACCGTGGTGGGGCAGTCAGCGTCACCGGAAAAGAGTAAAGGCCGCCTTCATCGGATGATAAAGGCGGCCTTTGCTAAGGATCTCAAATGGCCAGCTAGAGCACTAGATAACCGAACGCTCTTCGGCAAAGTGGCATGCGGACAGCGTGCCGTCCGGCCCACCCCGCAGTTCCAGCTTCGGTTCTTCGGTGGCGCAGATGTCCTGAGCCTTCCAGCACCGGGTGCGGAACCGGCAGCCCGACGGCGGGTTCACCGGCGACGGCACGTCACCGGTCAACACGATCCGCTGACGCTTGCGCTCCTGCTTGGGATCCGGCATCGGAACCGCGGACAGCAACGCCTGCGTGTACGGGTGCATCGGCTTGTTGTAGATCGCCTCGCGCTCACCCATCTCGATGATCTTGCCGAGGTACATCACCGCGACGCGATCGGAGATGTGCCGCACCACCGAGAGGTCGTGCGCCACGAACAGGTACGCGAGCCCGAGCCGTTCCTGCAGTTCCTCCAGCAGGTTCACGACACCGGCCTGCACCGAAACGTCCAAAGCGGACACCGGCTCGTCCAGCACCAGGAACTTCGGGTTCAGCGCCAGCGCGCGGGCGATGCCGATGCGCTGCCGCTGACCGCCGGAGAACTCGTGCGCGTAGCGGCCGCGGTGCTCCGGGTTCAGACCCACGAGCTCCATCAGCTCGTTGACCCGGCGCTGCGCACCGCCTTCGACACCGTGGATCTGCAGGGGCTCCGCGATGATGTCGTTGACCTGCCACTTGGGGTTCAGCGACGCGTACGGGTCCTGGAAGACGATCTGGATGTCCTTGCGCAACGGACGCAGCTGCTTGTTGCTCATGGTCGTGAGCTCACGGCCGTTGAACTTCACCGAGCCCGAGGTCGGCTTGTGCAGCTGCAGGATCGCGCGCCCGGTGGTGGACTTGCCGCAGCCGGACTCGCCGACGAGGCCGAGCGTCTCACCGGGACGAAGCGAGAACGACACACCCGACACGGCCTGCACCGTGCCGACGGTGCGCGGGATGATGCCCTGGCCCCGCACGGGGAATTCCTTGACGAGGTCCGTGACCTCCAGCAGTGGTGCGGTCACGGCTTGACCTCCTCATCAACGGTTTCGTGCACAGCGGTGACTTCGAGCGACTCGTCGGGGTTGGCCTCGGCGAACGCCGCCGGGTTCTCCACCGTGCCGATCTCGTCGTGCAGGAACAGGCGCTGGGGGTGCTCGAGGGTCGCGAGGTGTTCCCAGCGGTGGCAACGCGTCTTGTGGTTCGACGCGCCGGCCTCGTCCAGTTCCGGCTCCCACTCGTGGCACACCTCGGTGGCGATCGGGCAGCGCGGCGAGAACGAGCAGCCGGTCGGCAGGTTCACCAGCGAGGGCGGCGCGCCCTTGATCGGGGTGAGCCGCTTGCCCAGCGTGGCCGGGTTCGGCACCGAGCCGAGCAGACCGACCGTGTACGGCATCCGCGGCCGTTCGAAGACGTCGTCGACCGGGCCGGACTCGACCACGGTGCCGCCGTACATCACCTGCACGCGGTTGACCATGCCCGCGACCACGCCGAGGTCGTGCGTGATCATGACGATCGCCGCGTCGGTCTCGGCCTGCAGGCGCAGCATGGTGTCGAGGATCTGCGCCTGCACCGTCACGTCCAGCGCGGTGGTCGGCTCGTCGGCGATGATCACGCTGGGGTCGTTGATGATCGCCATCGCGATCACCACGCGCTGGCGCATACCGCCGGAGAACTCGTGCGGGTACTGCGACGCACGCTTGTCCGGCTGCGGGATGCCGACCAGTTCCAGCGACTCGATCGCCTTGGCCCACGCCGCCTTCTTGGAGACGTTGTGGTGCGCGCGATAGGTCTCGGCGAGCTGCCACCCCACGGTGTAGACGGGGTTCAGCGACGTCATCGGGTCCTGGAAGATCATCGAGATGTGCTTGCTGCGGAACGGCTGCATCTGCTTGTACGAGCGGCCGTTGAGCTCTTCGCCGCGGTATCGGATGGAGCCTTCGACACGCGCGGTCTTGGGCAGCAGCCCCATGATCGCCATGGAGGACACGGACTTGCCGGAGCCCGACTCGCCCACGATGCCCAGCACGTCGCCGGCATTGAGGTCGAACGAGACGTTGCGCACGGCACGGACGTCGCCGTCATCGGTGGGGAAGGTGACCGAGAGGTCCCTGACCGAAAGCAGCGGTGCGGTGGTGTTGGAGGGCAGGAAGTCCTCCGACAGTTCGGAAACAGTGGTCATCAGGCACGCACCTTCGTCTGCCTCGGGTCGAACGCGTCGCGCAGGCCGTCACCGATGAAGTTGACGGCAAGAGAGAGCGACACGAGCACGATGAACGGACCCCAGAACAGCCACGGCCGCGTCAAGAACTGACCGTAGTTCTCCAGCACGATCACGCCGAGCGACGTGTCGGGAGGCTGAACACCCAGTCCGAGGAACGACAGACCGGCCTCGGTCAGCACCGCCGCGGCGATCGCCAGGGTGGCGTTGACCGTGATGCTGCCGATCATGTTCGGCACGAGGTGCTTGAAGATGATGCGCGGGGTGCTGGCGCCACAGGCCCGCGCCGCCTCGATGAACTCCCGCTGGGCCAGCGAAAGCGTCTCACCGCGGGTGATGCGGGCGATCGACATCCACGCGAACGCGGCGAGCACCAGTGCGACGACGTACCAGCTGCCGGAGAAGCCCTTCACGACGATCGCGGCGACCGCGATGGTCGGGATGATCAGCATCAGGTCGACCATGCGCATCAGCGCCGTTTCGACGAACCCGCGCAGGTAGCCGGCGAGAGCACCGAACAGCACACCGATCACGGTCGCCAGGGCGGCCACGATCAACGCGATCTGCAACGAGTACGCGGTGCCACGCATGAGAAGCGCCAGCATGTCCTTGCCGACCTGCGTGGTGCCGAGCGGGTGCGTCCCGCTCATCGGCAGGTACGACTTGCTGGAGACGTCCTCGTAGTCGTAGGTCCAGATAAATGGGCCGACAAACGCGAACAGAACTAGCAAGATGAACACGGTGAGGCTCACCATGGCGAGCCGGTGCCGCAGGAAGCGCCGCATGACCAGCTGGCCCTGCGTACGGGTTTTGGTGGCGTCGAACTCGTGCGAGTCGGGCCGGGGAGCACTGCTGACCACACCGCCCTCGGACGCCAAGTTGATGTTAGCCAAGGCGAATCCTAGGGTCGAGGATGCCGTACACGATGTCGGCGATCAGGTTGAACAGCACGACCAGGGTCGCGGTGACCGCGAGCCAGCCCATCAGCATCGGTGGGTCGAACTGCCGGACGGAGTTCACCAGCAGCGTGCCCATGCCGAACCAGCCGAACACGGCCTCGGTGATGATCGCGCCGGAGAGCACGGCACCGAAGTTCAGCGAGAACAGCGTGGCGACGGGGATCAGCGCGTTGCGGAACGCGTGCTTGAAGATCACGCGGCCCTGCGAGATGCCCTTCGCCCGCGCGGTGCGCACGAAGTCCGAGTGCAGGATCTCGAGCATCGAGGCTCGTTCGAACCGGCTGTACGCGGCGAAGCTGATCAGCATCAGCGCGACGGTCGGCAGCAGGAACGTGCCGGTGTACTTGAAGATGATCTCGCCGAAGCTGCCGGTGAAGCCTCCCGGCCGCGGACCCGCGGTGGTGAGCCAGCGGTCCAGGCCCATCGACTCCAGGACGTTGTTGAACTGGATGCCGTAGTTCTTCACGATGACCGCGACGCAGAAGATCGGCATCGAGAACATCAGGAACGCGGTGCTGGTGGCGAGGTAGTCGAAGATCGAGTACTGGCGCACGGCGGCGAGGACGCCGACCGAGACGCCGAGGGTGAGAGCGAGCAGCTCGGCACCGATGACGAGACGTCCGGTGGTCCAGAGCGCATCGGTCACGGCCGGGAAGACAGCGGTCTTGGCCTGGCCGAGAGCGATGCTCTGACCCCAGTCGCCGCTGAGGAAGTCGACGAGCCAGTTCCAGTAACGGATGACGACGGGCTTGTCCAGGCCGAGCGAGATCTCCGCGGCCTTGATGTCGGCCTCGGTGACACCGGGCCGGAATCGCATCTCCGCCAGCGGGTTACCGGCGGTAGCGACGAGGAGGTAACAGGCGAAGCTGCCGATCAGCAGGATGGGTATTGAGATCAGCAGTCGACGGATGATGTAGCGGATCACGACGAGCTCCTAGGGGAAACCCGCTCGGGCGGGACCGGACTTGTCGTCCGGCCCCGCCCGGTCAGGCGTAGCGCACTTCAGGCTAGGCGATCACTTGGTCTGCCACTCGTTGGCGTTCCAAAGCGCTCCGTAGTAGCTCTGGAAGTAAACGCGATCGAGCCCCTTGAAGGCCCACATGTTGGGCATCTGGAACAGCGGCAGCGAACCGTACGCGCCGGCCAGGGCCTCGTCGGCCTCGCTGAAGTACTTCAGCGAGTCGGCGATGGCGGTCTGGGAGACGGCCTGCTTCAGAGCCTCGTCGGCCTTCGGCACGGACAGGTTCTGCCAGTTCTGGCCACCACCGGTCTCGTAGATCGACTTCTTGCCGCTCTTGAACGGCAGGGACGACCACGCGAACAGCGCGACGTCGTAGTCACCGGCGGAGACGCGCTCGTCGAGGAAGTTCGGGTCGGTGTCGTCCTTGATCTCGATACCGGCTTCCTTGCACTGGCCCTGGACCAGCTCGACGGTCTGCTTGCGGCGCGGGATGTCGGTGTGGCTGATCCGGAAGGAGGCACGGATGCCGTCCTTCGCGAACACGCCGTCGGCACCCTGCGTCCAGCCCGCGTCGGTCAGGATCTTCTTGGACTCGGCCGCGTCACCCTTGGCCTTGTCCGCGTAGACGTCCTTGTAGCCCTCGTCCTTCGGGAAGAAGATCAGGCTGCCCAGCGGCTTGGCGTCGGACTGAACCTCGCTGATGAGCTTGTCGATGATGTCCTGGCGCTTGACGCACATGAAGAACGCCTTGCGGATCTCTTCCTTGGCCAGCACCGGGTTCTTCATCTGCAGGTCGAAGTGCTCGAACGACAGGCCGGGGCCCGCGCCGAACGTGACGCCCTGGGCGCTGAGGCCCTTCAGCTTCGTGGCCGCGTTCGCGTCCGGCTGAGCGAAGGAGTTGACGGCGACTTCACCGTTCTCCAGCGCCTGCGCCTGCGCGACCGGGTCCGGGATCGCCTTCAGGATGATCTTGGCCGGGCCACCGGCCTTGCCGACCCACTTGGGGTTGCGCTCGAGCGTCACCGACTGGTTCGGCTCGAAGCCGGTCAGGACGTACGGGCCCGCGCCCGGCATGATGTCCTTGGTGAAGCCGTTCCACTTCTCGTTCCAGAAGTCGGCCACCTTGGTCAGCACGTCCGCCGCGCTGTCCTTCGTCACCTTGGTGATGTCGGCGACGCCGGTCTGCTTCTCGAGGATGTGCGCCGGGAGAACGTCCGTGTTGAAGAGGCTCTCGTAGTCCGGGTACGGCGCCGTGAACGTGCCGACGAACGTCTGGTCGTCCTTGCACTCGCCGTTCATCAGGTCGGTACCGGTCGTGCCGGCCGCCTTGAAGTACTTCGCGCCGTCGGCCTTCTTGGCCTGGGCGGACTGGGTGAACCACGCCATGTAGAAGTCGTCGCAGTCCCAGGCCTCGCCGTCGGACCAGGTGACGCCCTTCTTGAGCTTCCAGGTCACGACCTGCGGAGACTTCGAGGTGACCTCGACCGACTCCATGACGTCCTTGTTCAGGATGACCTTGTTGTTGCCGTTCGTGATGTGCGCACCCGGCTGCACGAGGACCAGCGCGAACGTGTTGTAGGACTGGTTCGCGTCCTCCGTCGCGTTGTTGTACGAGGTGAACGGCTTGTCCGTCGCCACGACGACCTGGTCGCTCTGCTTCGTATCCGGTGCGGTGTAGCCATCCGCGGACTCACCGCGGGCGGTGGCCATCTCCGCGATAGTCGCGTCGCCACCGTTGGCGTCGGTGCTACCGCCGCCACCACCACACGCACCCAGCACGAGCGCCGCGCTTGAAATCAACGCGATCGCCGGTAGTGCTTTTCTCCTCATCGACACGTGCCCTCCTAGCACTGGGCGGCCGAGGCCTCTGTTCGGCAGACACGCCCATAAACCGAGATGTGCCATACGCGCCCCGAACCGGCACACCGTGGCAGCACGTTATGAACCCGTTGAGGTGACGGTCACTACCCGACCGGGTGATCGTGACCCAATGGAAACGAGTCGTAGCACGCCGGAGTGGCCCGATTACCGGGCGAGATCGTTCGTTGACCGGGCGCGCAGAATTCTGTCAACGCAGAGGGCCGAAAGTAGCAACGCGGGAAGCCCGTTCGCAACGGGTTTCTCACACGGTGGTTACTTGTCGAGCCGCCGCCATTCGGGGGCACCGCTGAGGACGCCCGCGAGCGGCGCGCCGGTGTCGACTCCCGAGACGACGGCGGGGAGGACGCAGAGAAGATCAACTACCTGGAACAGCGGGATCGCGACGGCCTGAGCCTGGATCTGGGGCTCGACCCTCGCGAGCACGTCGCTCAGCAACGCCTTGCCGTTGAGGGCGGCGTCGATGTCCGACTGGATCGTCTGGTCGCAGAACCCGGCCGGATTGGCCGGGCTGGGCGTTGCGCCGTCCGGAGCGTTGCCGGCACACCCGAACGCGCTCGCGAGGCCCGCCGCCGAGTCGCCGGCGTCCACCCGCGGCACGACGGCGATGTCGATGTCCTTCTCGACGAGCTGCTTGCTGAAGAGCTCCTCGGCGTTCGGCGTGACGACCTCGGCCTGGATGCCGCGCTCGCCGAGCTGGACCTTGATCCGGTTCGCGAGGCTGACGTACGGCTCGGTCTTCTCCGGCGCGGCGATCCGCAGCTTGAGCGGCTTGCCCGCCTTCTCCCACTCGCCGGCCGCGTTCCTGGCGTACCCGGCTTCCGTCAGGAGGGTCTGCGAGGCGGCCGCGTCCAGGGTGTTGCCCTGGATGACCGCCTTGTACCCGTCGCGGCTCGGCGGCACGACGTAGGAGTCGGCCCGGAACTGCGCCGAGGGCCCGCTCTGGGTGCCGGACGCGATGAGCGCGTCCCGGTCGAGCGCGGCCACGATCGCCTTCCGCGCTTTGACGTCGGCGAGCTGCGCGCTGGCCGGGCGGAGCAGCACCTGGACGACCTCGTTGCGCGGCACGGGTTTCAAGGTGATCTTCTGGATCGCCTGCATCGTGTTGACGTCGGAGGCGTCCGCCCGCAGCAATGCTGCCTGGTTGTCCCCTTTGGACAGTGACTCGGCCATGTCGGTGCGCTTGGCGCGGCGCAGCACGACCCGGTCGAGCGTGGTCGGCACCTCCCAGTACCGGTCGCTGCGCTCGAGGATGACCTCACCGCGCGGCTCGTCCAGGCTGCGCACCGCGAACGGCCCGGCGGTGGCCGGGAAGCCGGTGCTCAGGACGTTCGACCAGGTGCCGGGCGCGTCCTTGAGCAGGTGCGCGGGCAGCAGGTTCGCGAACAGCGACCGCCAGCCGGGGAACGGCTTGCCGAACGCCACCTCGACGACCTTGCCGCCCTCTCGGGCGCTGATGTTGCTGATGAGCCGGTACCCGGCCGGGTCGACCACGCCGGGCTCGGCGCGCATCCGCTGCCACAGGTACGAGAAGTCCTCGGCGGCGATCGGCGCGCTGTCCGACCACGACGCGTCCTTGCGGATCGTGTACGTGACCGTGAACGGCTCGGCCTTGGTGACCTTCGCGCTGACCATCAGGTTCCGGTCGAGCTGCGGCGCACCGTCCGGGCCCGCCCGGAAGACCGAGGGCAGCACCAGGGAGCTCAGCGCCGTGGTGATGGGGCTCTGCGCGGCCAGCGAGTGCGGGTTGTAGCCGCCCGCCACGTCGTCCACGCCGACCACGATCTCGGTGATCTTCGGCCCGGTCGTCGTGATGACCGGTGCCTCGGACTTCGGGACCAGAGGCGGAGGTGGCGCGTTCGTGCACGCTGCGGTGCCACACAGAACGGCAGCAGCCAGCACTCCCCCGAGTCGCCTCATGTTCCTCACATTGCCAGACGGATGACGGTGGCGTTCGAGCAACCCGGATTTCGTCACTCGTGCCTGATTGATGGACGTCCTGGCGCGCTGTCGGGTTGCTCGCTCCCCTGCTTGGTACGGCTCACGTGGCTGTGTGGTTCGCACCGGCGACCCACGGTGATGGCACACGACCGCCCCAGGTCGCCCCAGAGACGACGAAGGGCGGCCAGGCCACTCGGCCCCGGCCGCCCTCGTCAGGCGTTGCTCAGCTTCGCGCTCAGCCGCGCTGCTTCAACCGCGAACGCTCGCGGCCGCGCAGGTTGGCGTCCAGCGTCACCTTGCGCACGCGCACGATCTCCGGCGTGACCTCGACGCACTCGTCGGAGGCGCAGAACTCCAGCGCCTCCTCCAGCGACAGCCTGCGCGGGCGGGCCAGGGTCTCCATCACGTCGGCCGTGGAGGAGCGCATGTTCGTGAGCTTCTTCTCACGGCACACGTTCACGTCGAGGTCCTCGGAGCGCGGGTTCTCGCCCACGACCATGCCCTCGTACGCGTCCGCGCCCGGCTCGACGAAGAACGTGCCGCGGTCCGCGAGCTGGATCATCGCGTAGGCGGTGATCGAGCCGGCGCGGTCGGCGACCAGGGAGCCGTTGTGGCGGGTGCGGATCTCGCCCGCCCAGGGGCCGTAGCCCTCGGACACGGCGTTGGCGATGCCGGTACCGCGGGTCTCGGTCAGGAACTCGGTCCGGAAGCCGATCAGGCCACGCGACGGCACCACGTAGTCGAGCTTGATGCGCCCGGTGCCGTGGCCCGACATGTTCTCCATGCGGCCCTTGCGGTTGGCCAGCAGCTGCGTGACGGCGCCGAGGTGCTCCTCGGGGCAGTCGACGGACATGCGCTCGAACGGCTCGTGGATCTTGCCGTCGACCATGCGCGTGACGACCTGGGGCTTGCCCACGGTCAGCTCGAAGCCCTCGCGGCGCATCTGCTCGACCAGGATGGCGAGCGCCAGCTCACCGCGGCCCTGCACCTCCCAGGTGTCCGGGCGCTCGGTCGGGAGCACGCGCACGGACACGTTGCCGACGAGCTCGGCGTCGAGGCGCGTCCTGAGCATGCGGGCGGTCAGCTTCGTGCCACCGTTGCGACCGGCCAGCGGCGAGGTGTTGACACCGACGGTCATCGAGATGGCGGGCTCGTCGACGGTGATCCGGTCCAGCGGCACCGGGTTCTCGGCGTCGGCCAGCGTGTCGCCGATGGTGATCTCCGGGATGCCGGCGATGGCGACCAGGTCGCCCGCGCGGGCGACCTCGGCCGGCACGCGGTCCAGCGCCTCGGTGATCATGAGCTCGGTGATGCGGACCTTGACGGGCTCGCCGTCCTCGCGGCACCAGGCCACGGTCTCGCCCTTGCGCATGGTGCCCGCGTGGATGCGGCACAGCGCGATGCGGCCGAGGAACGTCGACGCGTCGAGGTTCGTCACGAGCGCGCGCAGCGGGCCGTCGATGTCGACCTTCGGGGCCGGGATGTAGTCCATGAGCACCTGGAACAGCGTGTCCAGGTTCTCCTCGTCCGGCAGGCCGCCGTCCTCGGGCTGGGTGAGCGAGGCCCGGCCGGCCCGCGCGGAGGCGAAGACGACCGGCAGGTCCAGCACGGACTCGTCGGCGCCGACCTCGGTCGCGAGGTCCAGCAGCAGGTCGTGGGCCTCGTCGACGACCTCGGAGATCCGGGCGTCGGGACGGTCGACCTTGTTGACCAGCAGGATCACCGGCAGGCCGGCGGCCAGGGTCTTGCGCAGCACGAAGCGCGTCTGGGGCAGCGGGCCCTCGGAAGCGTCGACCAGCAGCACGACACCGTCCACCATCGACAGAGCGCGCTCGACCTCACCACCGAAGTCGGCGTGGCCGGGGGTGTCGACGACGTTGATGATCACGTCACCGTCAGGCGTGTGCCGCCTCACAGCCGTGTTCTTGGCGAGAATGGTGATGCCCTTCTCACGCTCGAGCTCGCCGGAGTCCATGACCCGGTCGACGAGCTCGGCACGCGCGGAGAAGGCGCCGGACTGGCGCAGCATGGCGTCGACCAGCGTCGTCTTGCCGTGGTCGACGTGCGCGACGATCGCGACATTGCGCAGGTCAGTGCGCGTCTGAAGGGCAGGCGCGGTGGCCGTGGGCACGCAGAACTCCTAGAGCTTCGAAGGCGTTGGAGGGGCTCGCGCCGGACACGTCAATGCGCACAGCCGTACACCAGAGTACCGGCCGCGTCGGCATTACCACACAAAGGTGCCTAGTGAACTGAGCCTCACCTACTCTAGCCACACGTGTCGGAGTGGAGTGCAACCAGTGGGCAAGAAGCTCAAGAAGAAGTGCTGCAGGTCGAAACCCCAGTGCAAGCGCTGCCCGGTGCCCGCTCTGCTGGCGGCCCACGCCAAGGCCAAGAAGAAGGCGGCGAAGAAGGCCGCGAAGGCAGCCAAGAAGGAGAAGAAGGCCGCCTGAGCGCCGCGGAGGTCCACGGCCGCACGGCGCGTCGCACCAGCGACACGCCGGAGTCAGGATCCGAGGACCGAGGGCTGGGTCACAGCCTCAATGCTGCAGCTGCACTGCCTCGTTCAGCTTCATCAGCTCGGGCGCCGTCCGCGTCGCCTCGAACTCGGTGATCCGGTACTTCACCAGTTTCTGCTCGGCCCACGGGTCCGTGGCCAGCAGCGCTTCGAGCTTTCCGCGGGGCATCGGCCGCGAGATGATCACGCCCCCGACCCTCGGCACCTGACGCCCGGAGGCGAGGAAGTAACCCCGCTCGTACTGCTTCTCGACCCACGCGCGGTGGTCGGGGAGGGCGTAGTCGATCTGTTCCAGTGGCGCGGCGTACTCCAGCAGCACGATGAACATTCTTCAACGGTAGCCCTATACTCGTGATCGTGCGCACTCTGAACGCCTTCTGGTGGGCCGCAATCAGGCGGCCGGAGTAGCTGTGCGCAGACATCACCACTGACGCACCCAGAGGCCGCCCGCAACGGGCGGCTTTTTCGTGCGCCCGGCACGGGCCGGCCCTTGATCACGAAGGGCTCGAACCATGATCCGTCTGTCCGCGATCACCCCGTCCGGCCAGCCCACCTTGGGCAACTACCTGGGAGCGATGCGCACGTGGGCACGTGAGGGCACGGCGCAGGACGTGTACTTCATCAGCGACCTGCACGCGATGACGTCGTCGCACAATCCACAACGTCTGCGATCGCTGACCAGGGAACAGCTCGCGGTGCTCATCGCCACCGGCATCGATCCGGCGAGCGTGTGCGTGCAGTCCGACCTGATCCGCGAGCTGGGAGCGCTGAACTGGGTCCTGGAGTGCACCTGCACGTACGGCGAGGCCGCCCGCATGATCCAGTTCAAGGAGAAGTCGCTCGGCCGCGACTCGGTGCGGCTCAGCCTGCTCACCTACCCGGTGCTGATGGCGGCGGACATCCTGCTGCAGGGCACCGCGGAGGTGCCGGTCGGCGAGGACCAGCTGCAGCACGTCGAGCTGGCCCGCGCACTCGCCCGTCGCTTCAACAACGCGTACGGCGAGGCGTTCATCGTGCCGACCGCGGTGGTGCCGAAGGTGGGCGCGCGCATCAAGGACCTGTCCGACCCGGCCCGCAAGATGGACAAGTCCGCGCAGAACTCCGCGGGCGTCGTGTTCGTGCTCGACGACCCGGACCTGGTGCGCCGCAAGATCCGCCGCGCGGTGTCGACGACCGACGGCATCGCGAACCTGGTCGACATCTTCGGCTCCTGCACCGGCAAGGAGCCCGAGGACTACACGAGCAGGTTCGCCGACCTCAAGAACGTCGTGGCCGAAGTGGTGATCGAGGAACTCCGCCCGGTCCGCGACCGCACGCTGGAGCTCCTCGCCGACCCGGCGGAGCTGGACCGCATCCGCGCCGCGGGCGCGGCCCGTGCCCGCGACCGCGCCCAGCACCGGCTGGACGCGGCGCTGCGCCTCTCCGGGCTCATGTGAGGAGCCGCTGAAGCGCGGGCACCAGCACCCGGTCAGCGGGCAGCCAGTCCGTGCCCGGCAGTTCGTCGGCGGTGAGCCACCGGACAGCGTTGTGTTCCAACGCTTCCGGCTCACCGCCGACGAGTTCCGCCGCGTAGATCCGCAGCAGCACGTCCTTCTTGAGCGGCACGTCCGGCCCGATCTGCTCGCCGACCGCGACCGGGACGCCGAGCTCTTCCGCGCACTCCCGCACCAACGCCTCTTCTGGCTTCTCCCCGTCCTCGACCCGCCCGCCGGGCAGCTCCCACTGTCCCGCATGACTCTCCGGATAGGACCGCTGCTGCGCCAGCAACCGTCCATCCCGGACGATCGCCGCACCGACCACGACCCTGGCGGCACTCAGCTCGCGGCACCGTTCCGCCAGCAACGCCGACCGCTTCTCCAGCACCCGCAACGCCATCCCGCGCCCGACCGTGACGTCCGCGAACCGCCCGACGACGCCGCCCACCGACGTCCAGCTGACCCGGTCGACCACCATCGTCCCGGCCCCGGTCGCCACGAGATCCGTGTGCAGCTCCAGAAAGTCCCCGGCGGCCGACACCCCGGACAGGTCCGCGCGCGTGACCGCGAGCTGCACGCCCAACGGCCCCGTCAGCACATCCCCGAGGCACAGCAGGGGCCCCGGCACCTTCACCCCGAACCCGGCGATCAGCGAGGTGTCCAGCAGGGCACCCGCAACGGCGGAAACAGGCGCGTCGACCAGCGCCGACGCTCGCAACTCTGGCACCAGCGTTGACTACCAGGACCGCCAGCGGATTTCCAAACGCGCACCACCAGCAGGTGACTCCGCGACCCTGACCGACCCCCCACGCCGCCGCACGAGATGCGCCACCAGCGCGAGCCCGAGCCCGAACCCGCCCGACGACCTCCCGCGGTCCTCTTCGACGCGGTAGAAGCGGTCGAACACCTTCGCCCGGTGCTCAACGGGAATCCCGTGCCCGTCGTCGTCCACGAGCAACCGCACGTCCCGCCCCACCGGCACCAGCGTGACGCTGATCGTCGAGAACGCGTACCGCGCCGCGTTGCGCAGCAGGTTGTCCAGCACCAGCTCGACCTCGGACCTGGCGGCCGAAGCCAGACAGGCCGAAGGCGGAGCGTTCAACCGCACCAACAGGTCCGTGTCCAGCCGCTCGATCGCGGCCTCGGCCTCCAGCACCAGGTCGACGGCCTCAGCCCGGGACGGCTCCGCGGTGTCCGCCCGCGCCAGGATCAGCAGCGAGTCCACCAGCGCGCTGAGCCGGATCGACTCCTCGACGACCGACTCCAGCACCTCGATCGAGAAGTCCGGATCCGGATGCGCCACCGCGACCTCGGCCTGCGCCCGCACGGAGGCCACCGGCGACCGCAACTCGTGCGCCGCGTCCCCGGTGAACCGCCGCAACCGGTCCGACGCCTCGTCCCGCCGGGCCAGCAACGCGTTCAGCGCCTCGGCCAGCGCCTGCAACTCGTCGCGCGAGGGCGGCACCGGCAACCGTTGCCCGTGCGGCAACTCCCCGGCGGCGACCCGCATCCGTTCGACGGGCCGCAGCGACGACCGCACCGACAACCAGGTGGCGATCCCCACCAGCCCGGCGACCAGGACCGCCGCCACCGCCAGCCACCGGGTCCCCAGCGTGTTGGCGTTCTCGTACCCGAGCAAGGTCTGCCCGTACACCTCGAGCCGTGGCGTCCCGTCGGCCGTGAAGACGACCTGACCCCGCCACCGATGCGCGGAGTCCCCCTCGAGCCGCAGCACCGGCTCGCCGCTCTTCAACATCCGGATGTCCTGAGCCGTCAACCCCAGCGGCGGCCCACCGTCCACCGGCACCCCGGACACGTCCAGCACCCGAGCCGGCGCCTTCGCCAGCTCCTGGTCGACCGCCGTGATCTGGATCAACCCGATCAACGCCGGCGCCAGCCCGGTGAACGCCAGCAAGCACAACAACGCCACCCCGGTGGCCACCACGGTGATGCGGAACCGCAACGAGCGCCGCAACCACCAGCGGCGAGGGTTCACCTGTTCCCCAGCGCGTTGTCGAGGTCCGGAGTGGACGCGATGTACCCGTGCCCCCGAATCGTCCGCACCACTTCCCCGGCCCCGACGGCCTCCAGCTTGCGCCTGAGGTACCCCACGTAAACCTCAACCGCATTGCGCGTGGCCGCCTGCTCGTCCCCCCACACAGTTCGCAACAACTCGTCCTTCGTCACCACCGACCCGGCCCGAGAAGCCAGCACGTCCAGCACCGCGTACTCCCGCGGGCTCAGCGACACGTCCTGCCCGGCCCAGCTGACCTCCCGCAGGCCGCGGTCGATGACGAGGTTCCCCAGCGTCAACCTCCGCCGCGCCCCACCCCCGCGCCGCAGCAGGGCCCGGACCTGAGCCACCAGCACCACGAAGCTGAACGGCTTGACCAGGTACCCGTCGGCCCCGAGATCGAGCCCGTCCGCCTGGTCGACCTCCCCGTCCTTCGCCGACACCATCAACACGGGCGTCCGCACCCCGTCGGCCCGCATGCGCTGCAAGATCCGATACCCCGACAGCCCGGGCAACATGATGTCCAACAGCACCACGTCAAAGGCCCCGGTGAGCGCGACCCTCAGCGCGGTAGGCCCATCAGAGGCGGTCACGACCTCCATGCCCTCCGCCGCCAGGCCACGTTCCAACGCCCGGCGAACGCCGACTTCGTCGTCCACGACCAGCACTCGAGGCTTCACACCGCACAGCATGCCGCGCCTCTCAGCTTCATGCCCGCAAGATCTCAGCCGACTCTCAGGAAAGGCCTCGCGCTTACCCGCAGCGACCTGGAACCCGGCACAAACCAGCAGGTCAGACTAGTCTCAGCACCATCTCAGCAACCCCGCCCCAAGCTGTAACCACAAGCCCTTGGAGGAGGGGACCACATGAACAAGCGAAAGGTGACCCTGGCCGCAGCAGCGGCCGGTGTGCTCACCGGTGCGGCAGGCCTGAGCCTGCTAGCCATGCCAGCAGGCGCAGGCCAGCCACCATCCCTGCCGGACGTTGCCCCGGAAACCCTGGTCGAACAGGTCCTGACGGCCAAACCAGGAGCGTTCGGCGGCACCGTCGAGGTGGACAACAAGCTGGGCCTCCCAGCGATCGCCGAGATCCCGCAGCTGGCCGACGGCAAGCACAGCGCGAGGGTCTGGACCGACGGCAACGGCAAGCTCCGCCTGGCCCTGCCCAACGGCCAGTCCGAGCAGACGATCGTCGACGACGGCACGACCACCTGGTCCTGGAACTCCCAGGCCAACGAGGTCACGAAGTCGGAGCACAAGGCCGACGAGCCGAAGACCGACAAGAAGACCGAGCCCGCCGAGAAGGCGATCGACCCGGCCACCGCGGCCAAGGAGATCGTCGGCATGACCAAGGAGTTCAGCGACATCACCGTCGACGGCACCGCGCGAGTCGCGAACCGTGCCGCCTACGAACTGGTGCTGACTCCGAAGGCCACCGAGAAGACCCTGATCCGCGAGGTCAGGATCGCGGTCGACGCGGAGCTCAAGATGCCGCTGCGGGTCGCGGTCCTCACGAACGGCACCGCTGACCCGGCCGGCCAGGTCGGCTTCAGCGAGATCAACGTCGGGCCGCAGGACCCGAAGCTGTTCGAGTTCACCCCGCCGTCCAACGCCAAGGTCACCACGCCGGAGGCCAAGGAGGCCGAGGGCCGCAACAAGCAGCCGGAGATGGGCCTGGAGCAGGCGCTGCAGGGCGAGAACCCGCAGATCTTCGGCAAGGGCTGGGACTCGGTCGTGGGGGCGAAGATCCCCGCGAACGCCATGACCCAGGTGCCCGCTGAGGCACAGGGCCTGGTCGACCGGTTCACCAAGAAGGTCAGCGGCTCGTGGGGTAGCGGCAAGCTGTTCAGCACCAAGGTCGCCACGATCCTGATCGCGGACGACGGCCGTGTTGTCGCGGGTGCCGTGCCCGAGCAGGTCCTGTTCGACACGATCGGACAGGTGAAGTGACCACCTCGACCAGCGCGCCGGTGACGACGACGCACAAGACCGCCGTCGCCGCGCGGACCAAGGGTCTGCGCAAGGAGTACGGGAGCACGGTCGCCGTCGACCGGGTCGACCTGGAGCTGCCGGAAGGAGCTGTGCTCGGCATGCTCGGCCCCAACGGGTCGGGCAAGACGACCACGATCCGGATGCTGCTCGGGCTGGTCCGGCCCACGCAGGGGGAGATCGAACTGCTCGGCAAGCCCCTTCCGGACGGGGCCGAGCAGGCGCTGCCGCACGTTGGCGCGCTGGTCGAGGGCCCGGGGTTCCACCCGTTCCTCAGTGGCCGGGAGAACCTCATCAGGTGTGCCGCGTTCGAGCCGCTGCTGCCCAAGAAGCAGATCAAGCAGGCAGTGGAGGACGCTCTCGAACGCGTCGGGCTGGCCAACGCCGCCCACCGCAGGTATCGCGGATACTCGCTCGGCATGAAGCAACGCCTCGGCCTGGCCGCGGCGTTGCTCGTGCCGCGCAAGCTCGTCGTCCTCGACGAGCCGACCAACGGCCTCGACCCGGCCGGCACGCGGGAGATCCGCAAGATCATCGCGGAGCTCCACCAGGCGGGCAGCACCGTCCTGGTCTCGAGCCACCTGCTCAGCGAGGTCGAGGCGACCTGCACGCACGTCGCCGTGCTCCACCGCGGAACCGTGGTGGCACAAGGGGAACTGACCGAGCTGCTGCAAGCGGGCGGCTCGGCGCTCCAGGTCATCACGCCGGACGTCGAACAGGCGCTGAGCGCGCTGAGGCAGGCCAGGATCTCGGGACGGCCGCTGGGCGAGGGCCTGCGGATCGAGCTGGCCGGCACGAGCGCGCCACAGGTCATCGAGACGCTCGTCAAGGCGGGCGTGCAGGTCTTCGAGGCGACGCGGTGGAAGACCGGGCTGGAGGAGCTGTTCGCGCGGCTCACCGAGGCCGAGGAGGCCGAGCGCGGAATGTCCGCTGTGGACACGCTGGACGGGGGACCGCGATGATCACGCGTCAGCTGGGTTCCGAGGTGCGCTGGATGCTGCGCAGGCCTCGCACGCTCATCGGGCTGTTCGGGCTGGTCCTGGTGCCGATCATCATCAGCTTCGGCCTCTGGACCGCGGGCAACGACGGCGGCAGCGGGCCGGGGCTCGCCGCGATCCTCCAGGGCAACGGCATGGTCGTGCCGATCTTCACCCTGTTCCTGTCCATCAACCTGTTGCTGCCACTGGTGGCGTCGATCTGGGCGGCGGACGGGCTCGCGGGCGAGGCGCAGCACGGCACGTTGCGCGGGCTGCTGGTCGCACCGGTGTCACGGGTGCGGCTGATGTTCATCAAGCTGTTCGGCCTCACCGCGATGTCGCTCATCGCCGTCACGCTGATGGCGGTCGTGGGCATCATCTCGGGCACCGCGTTCCTCGGCAGCGACGGCATGATGACCCTCTCCGGCACGACGTTGTCGACCGGAGAAGGGCTGCTGCGCATCGCGTTGTTCATCGTGCTGGTGACGTTCCAGATGGTGTCGATCGGCGCGGTCGCACTCGCGGTCTCGTCCACCACCGAGCACCCGCTGGTGGTGCAGGCGGCGACCATGACGACGATCATCGTGTTCCAGGTGCTGGGCCAGTTCCAGTCGCTCGACTGGCTGCACCCGTTCCTGATCACGACCGGTTTCCCCGGTCTGATCGACGTGATGCGCGACCCGATCCCGCTCGACCAGATCTGGGACAGCACGCTGCTCGCCGGCTGCTACCTGCTGATCGGCGCGGGCCTCGCGGCCATCAGGCTCGTCACGAAGGACAGCTAACGCCGGAAGCCGCCCTCGCTGTTGATCACCTGACCGGTGATCCACGCGGCGTCGTCGGTGCACAGCCAGGAGATGAGCCGGGCGGCGTCGTCCGGCTCACCCCAGCGCTTCAACGGCATCCGCTCGTTCACGAGTTCGGCCAGTTCGGGACCGGCCCAGCCGGTGTCGACGGGGCCGGGGTTCACCGCGTTGACGGTGATACCCCGGTCCGCCAGCTGGTAGGACAACGTCGCCACGATCGACGACAGCGCACCCTTCGACGCCGCGTAGGCGACCTCGTTCGGCATCGGCCCGAGGTCCTGCCCGGACGTCATGAACACGATCCGTCCGCCGCTCGATCCACTCCACTGCTCCGCAAACGCTTGCGCCAGCAGGATCGACGACCGCGTGTTCACCGCGTAGTGCCCGTCGATCATCTCGGCCGTCAGTTCGCCCAACGCCCCGTCACCGCCGGACCGCGCGTGGTTGCACACCAGCACGTCGACGCGCCCGTAAGCCTCGACAGCCGCGGCCATCAGCTGTTCCGGAGCGTCGGGTTCAGCAAGATCCACCCCGAGCCCCTGCGCACCGACCCCCGCGAGCACCTCGTCCACGGAATCCGCGCCCCACGGCTGGGCCGCGTCGTGCGCGGCGTGGTGCTGCACGAACAGATCGGCGCCCAGCCCGGCCAGCCGAGAGGCGATCGCGTACCCGATGCCCTGCCGCCTGCTCACACCCGTGACCAGCGCGACCCGTCCCCCGAGAAGTCCCATGGGAGACATGCCTACCCGACCCGCGCGACGCCGTCCAAGTCAATTGCGAGCCGCACCCGGTCCCCGACGGAGACCGGTCCGACCGCCTCGTACTCCTCGCCGTCGATCTCCACGAGCAGCCGCACGTGATCGCGCCGGTGCACCCGTTCCAGCACCGTGCCCTCCAACGGACCGGCCGCATCCACCCGCAACGCCGTGGCCCGCAACCCGACCCGTTCCACGTCCAGCCCGACGAACGAGCCGGGCACGAACTTGTTGCACCCCAAGAACTTCGCCGTCTCGACATCCACCGGTGAAGACCACACCTCAGCGGGCGGGCCGACCTGGCGCACCGCACCGCGGGACATGATCGCCACCCGATCGGCCAGCGTGAACGCCTCGTCGTGGTCGTGCGTCACGACCAACGCGGTCGTCTGGGCCTCCCGCAACAACCGCGCCAGATCGACCGCGAGCTGCTCCCGCAACGCCCGGTCCAGCGCCGACAACGGTTCGTCCAGCAGCAGCAACCGCGGCGACGGCGCCAAAGCACGCGCCAACGCCACCCGTTGCTGCTCACCACCGGACAGCTGCGTCACGCGCCGATCGGCATAGCCGTCCAGCCCGACCAGCTCCAGCAGCGAGACGACCCGCTTGTCCCGCTCCTCCCGATCCACCCGGTGCATCCGCAGCCCGAACGCCACGTTCCCGGCCACCGACCGGTGCGGGAACAGCTGCCCGTCCTGGAACACCAGCCCGAACTCCCGCCGGTGCACGGGCACGCCGGCGAGATCGCTGGAATCCCACCGCACCGCACCGGAAGTCGGCTTCTCCAGCCCCGCGATCGTGCGCAGCAGCGTCGACTTCCCGCACCCGGACGGTCCGAGCAGAGCCACGACCTCGCCGTCCGCCACGGAAAGCGACACGTCCGAAACGGCCGTCGTCTGTCCATAGCGGACGGTGATCGAGTCAAGTTCCAGCGCCATCAGAACTCCCCGCTGCTCGGCACGCGCAACCGCTCGATCAGCAGCACGCACCCGACCGTGACGACCATCAGCAGCGCACACGCCGCATAGGCCATCTGGCTGTTCAACTCCCCCGGCCGCGACATCAGCCGCGCGATCACCACCGGCAGCGTCGGCGCGTCCGGCCGCGCGAGGAAGCTCGTCGCCCCGAACTCCCCCAGCGCCACCACGTATCCGAACCCGGCCGCCGCGGCCAGCGACCGCCCGGCCATCGGCAGGTCCACCTCACGCCACACCCGCACCGGCGAAGCGCCCAGCGTCGCCGCGGCCTGCCGCAGCCGTTCGTCGACCGCCCTCAGCACCGGCAACACCATCCGCACGATCAGCGGCGTCACGACCAGCGCCTGCGCCAGCGGCACCAGCAGCGGTGAGGTGCGGAAATCCCCTGGCAGCGCGTCCATCGTGACCAGGTAGCCGAAGCCGACGGTCACCGCGGACACGCCCAGCGGCAGCATCAACGCGGTGTCGAGCACCTCGGCGATCCGGCTGCCCGCCCGCCGCAACCCGATCAGCACCACCGCCGAGAAGACCCCGACGACGAGTGCCACCAGCGTCGCGTCGAACGCCGTCCGCACCGAGTTGATCGCCGCATCGATGCCGGTCACCGCGAGCGTGCCGCGATCACCACGCGTGGCCAGCGCGGCATACCCGGCGAAGCTCCAGCCGTCCCGAGTGGACAGTGATTCCGTCACCAGACCGACGACCGGCGTCAGCAGAGCGACCACGACACCGAACGCGGCCAGCACGACGTACCACTCGCCCCCGGACGGCCGCCGCGCCAGCTCTTCCCTGCCGCGCAACGACAACGCGGTCTCACGCCGGCGCCGCGCCAACGCCCCGAGCACCAGCACGGCCAGGACCGCGAGGAACTGCAGCAACGACAACGCGGCCGCCCCGGACAGGTCGAACAGCTCGACCGTCCGCAGGTAGATCTCGGTCTCCAGCGTCCGGTACCGCGACCCGCCGAGCACCAGCACGACACCGAAACTGGTGGCGCAGAACAGGAACACCACCGCGGCCGCAGAGCCGATCGCGGGTGCCAGCGCCGGCAACACGACCGACAGGAACGCGCGCGGCCGTGACGCACCAAGAGCCCGTGCCGCGTCTTCAGCGCGCCGATCCGTGTGCGCCCACAGCCCGCCCACGGTCCGCGCGACCACGGCGACGTTGAAGAACGCGTTGGCCAGCACGATCGGCAGCACCCCGCCCTCCGGCCAGAACGTCCGGAACGCGAGGCCCACCACCACGGTCGGCAGCACGAACGGCACCATCACGGCGGCCCGGATCACCCCGAGCCCGCGAATCCGGCAGCGGGCCAGCACGAACGCCAGCGGCATCCCGGCCAGCACCGCCACCAGCGTCGACGCCGCCGCCTGCCCGAGCGTGAACCCGACGAGCTCCCAGGTCTCCCCGTCGACCAGCACCTCGGTCACCCCGCCCTCGCGCAGGCCGAGGGTGACGATCGCCAGCACCGGCCACGCGAAGAAGAGCGCCAGGAAGGCCAGCGGCAGCAAGGCCGCCGCCGACCAGCCGGAACGAGCCGAGATCAGGCCCGCGCGAGCCCGCGCCGGCCGACCGGTGGGGCCCGTCAGCCCTGCACGAGCTTGCGCCACTGCTCGACCCAGGCTTCGCGGTTGTCCTTCACCTTGTCGGCGGGCAGGGTCTGCGGATTGGTGG
This sequence comes from Lentzea sp. NPDC051213, assembly GCF_044455585.1. Classification (NCBI taxonomy): domain Bacteria; kingdom Bacillati; phylum Actinomycetota; class Actinomycetes; order Pseudonocardiales; family Pseudonocardiaceae; genus Lentzea; species Lentzea sp. NPDC051213. The sequence continues at coordinate 155,504 of NZ_JBITEX010000010.1, read as the reverse complement.
GCAGCGGCGCGTCCTTGGCCCACGACTCGGGCAGCGCGACGCCCTCCCGTGACGGGTAGACGTACATCTGCTCGGCCACCTGGGCCTGGAACTTCTCGCCCAGCAGGAAGTCCAGCACCTTCTGCGCGTCCGACGGGTTCTTCGCCCCGGACAGCACACCGGCGTACTCGACCTGGCGGTAGCAGGTGCCGAGCACGGCCTTGGTCTTGCCGCCCTCCGCGGACGGCGACGACGCGTACGAGACGACGATCGGCCGGTCGCCCTTGGTCGCGGAGAACTCCTGGTTGTAAGCCTCTTCCCAGCCGCTCACGACCTTGACGCCGTTGGCCTTGAGCTTGCCCCAGTACTCCTGCCAGCCGTTCTCGCCGAACTTCGCGATCGTGCCGAGCAGGAACGCGAGGCCGGGCGAGGACGTGGCCGGGTTCTCCACGACCAGCTTGTCCTTGAACTTGGGGTCGACCAGGTCCTCGTACGACGTGGGCTCGACGCCGCCGAGTTTGGCCGGGTCGATGTTCAGGCACACGTCACCGACGTCGACGGCCTGCAGCCGGTTCGAGTCGTCGGCCTGGTACCGCTGCGCGCCCTTCGAAGCCTCCGGCGAGGCGTACTCGGCGAACACGCCCTCGGACAACGCCCGCGAGGCGAACGTCGAGTCGACGCCGAACGCGACGTCGCCGATCGGGTTGGCCTTGGTGAGCACCAGCTTGTTCGTGAGCTCGCCCGCGTCACCGCTGGCGATCTGCTTGACCGTGATCCCCGAGGACTTCTGGAACTCCTCCAGCACCTCGGGCTTCACCGCGAACGAGTCGTGCGTCACCAGGGTGACCTCGTGCGTCTGCGGCGCGGTCGAGGTACCGGCCGAGCAACCGGTCAGCACCAGAGCCGCGGCGACAGCAAAAATCCTTCTCACTGAAATCTCTCCCTACGCCGGTATGACCCGGATCAGGTGGACGGTCGAGGGCTTGCGAGCCCTCCTCTCAGCCCGGCGCTTCACCGGACTCCCGTGGCAAACGCGCAGCTTACGTGACGTGGTGGGACGATCAGGACATGGCCGAGCTGTTGAGCGACGATCAGTTGAACGACGTGCTGCCCAAGCTGCCCGACTGGAGTGCCCAGGACGCGGCGCTGGTGCGGACCGTGGAGCTGGCGACCTTCCCGCAGGCGATCATGGTCGTGAACCGGATCGCCGAGATCGCGGAGAACGACAACCACCACCCGGACATCGACATCCGGTACAAGACACTGACATTTCGCCTGAGCACGCACTCCAAGGGAGGAATCACCGCCCTGGACGTGTCCCTCGCCGAGGAGATCGACGGAGTGCTGGACGCGATGGCCTGACTCGGTCAAGATGTGCGCTGCCGCCGCCCGCGGAATGAGAGGGAACACCCTCATGCGGTTGCGCACACCTTTGTTCGTAGTGGCGCTGGCAGGCAGTCTTCTGATCGCACCGGCGGCCGCGCAGGCCGTGCCGTGTGCCGTGACGGACACGATGATCAAGGCCAGCCAGGCGTGGGTCACCAAGGGGACCGACCTCAAGGCGAACAACTGGTCCAACGCGAACTTCCACACCGGCAACATCGCGCAGGTCCGCACGACCGGGATCAGCAACCACAAGACGTGGCCGTGGGTGCAGGCGAACAAGTACCTGCTGCCCGTCGACCCGGCGAACCCGTACGCCCCGGATCCGCAGTCGAGCGGTGAGGCCTACCTGGCCGTCTCGTTCTTCCACCCGGAGCCCGAGGTGCTTCAGCCACTGCGGGACAACCTGCGGGCCCAGGCGAAGACCGGGAAGTTCGACTACTGGAAGTCTCCCGACGCACTGGCGATGTCGCTGCCGTCCTTCACCGAGGTCGCCGTGCGCGACCTCGACCAGGACCTGCTCGACTACTCGTACCGGTCGTACCGCAATCTGAAGAAGCGGACGTTCAACCAGGTCACGGGCCTGTGGAGCCTCAACGTGCAGACCAACGGCTGGGCCGTGCAGGGCCTCGCCAAGGCAGTGCTGACCCTGCCGGCCGACAACCCGTACCGCGCCGACTACGCCAAGACGCTCCGCAAGACCGCCCAGACGCTGCGGTACCTGCAGCGCCACGACGGCTTCTGGGGCAGCACCGGCAAGGACTCCGCGGCCACCGCGATGATCACCTACGCGTTCGCGGCGGGCATCAACGCAGGCGTCCTGGATCGCGCCACCTACCTGCCCTACGTGCAGAAGGGCTGGCAGGCGCTGCAGACCGCGCTGGACGCCGATGGCCTGCTCGGCTGGGTGCAGGCCCGCAACTCCTGGAAGCCGGCCTCAGCCGGCGACACCGGTGGGTTCGCTGTGGGCAGCTTCCTCATCGCCGGGCAGCAGCTCGTCCGGCTTACGCCGGGTTGCTAGACCGATCGCGACCAGCGTGAGCATCCCGGCCACCGGATAGCCCCAGCCGAGCAGCACGAAGACCAAGGGGCGCGGGAAGTCCCAGATGTTCGGCTGGGCGAGCAGCAGGAACGAGATCAGGTAACCGCCGGTCAGCAGTACCCACAGGCCGGCGGTGATCTTGCAGAGCAGGTGTCCGCCCTCGTAGATGAGCCACAGGAGGGCGGGCACCATCCACACCCAGTGGTGGCTCCACGAGATCGGCGAGACCAGCAGCCCGAGCATCTGAACGCTCACGATGAGCGCCAGCACGTCCTTGGTCTTGCTGACCGCGAACCACGTCAGCACCGCCGCGACGAGCACGGCGACGATGAACAACGGCCCGGTCTTGACGTCATAGCCGACCGTGCGGCTCAGCGCGCCACGCATCGACTGGTTGATGGCACTGCCGACCGGCCCGACCCGGCTCGCGTCACCGAGCAGCTCGAACCAGAACTTGTTCGACTGCGACGGCGAGATCGCCCAGCCGATGCCGTACACCGCCACAAAGGCGACGAAGGACCAGACGGCGGCCATCCACCGGCGCTGGATGAGGAAGAACAGCCCGGAGATCGCAGGCGTGAGCTTGATGCCCGCGGCGAAACCCACACCGGCACCCCCGACCCAGTTCCGCGCGCTGGCGAGCGTGCCGATCAGGATCGCCGCCAGCACGAGGTTGATCTGGCCGTAGTTGAGCGTGGTGCGCACCGGCTCGATCCACAGCACCAGCGCGGTCCACATCATGGCGCGGCGCGGGTCCTGCAGCTTCAGCAGCTTGACGCTCGTGCGAACGATGAAGTACAGGCAGCCGAGACAGATGAGCTGCCAGATCCACCGCGACGCCTCCCACGGCACCCAGCTCATCGGCGTGAAGATCGCGGCCGCGAACGGCGGGTAGGTGAACGGCAGCGGGAAGACGTCCGCGTACTGGTCGAGCCGCCACTCGTAGAGGTCACCGCTGAACAGATGCGGCGATCCATTTCGGTACACCAGCAAGTCGATCATGGTCATCTTCGCCTGGAAAGCGACCATGAACAGGTGCCCGGCGACCGACAACACGAGCAGCCACGGTGCTACGGAGAGCACACGCGCTTCCACAGCACGGAGTTTCACCCCGAAAACGTTACCCGAGGCAACGTTGCGGGGTATCCCGGCGTCATAAGGAACGGGAGATCGCAATAGGGAGAGTTGTTCGATCATGTCTGTGGATCTTGTAGTCGCTGCTGTCGCCGCTCTGGCCATGCTGGGGGTCGCGTTCGGAGTGTTCGCCGCTGCCGCACGCGCTAAGGGAAACGTGTAAGACCTTTGCCAGACAGACGGAAGGGGGAGCCTCCACTGTGGAGGCTCCCCCTTCACCTTTCCGAGGGGAGGAAAGGGGCGGCTGTTTAGAAGTAGTGCGCCCGGCCACCGATCGGCTTGCCGACAGCGCCGAGCACGGCGAGGATCGCGCCGATCACCAGCAGTACAACACCGATGGTCGTCAGGATGCTGATACCGGCCAGCCATCCGACGACGAGCAGGATCAGACCGAGAACGATCATGACACCTCCAGGTGGGGAATCCTCTTAACGGCTACCCCACAGAGGTCGGTACAAACCTAGTCGAGCAACTTCAACAGTTCCCGCACCCGCTGTGCGTTCACGTCCTCTGCCCCCATCTGCTCACAAAGAGCCAACGCCTCGTCGAGTGACTTCAGCAGTTCCCGCACCCGCGGCGCGTTCACGTCCCTTGTCCCCATCTGCTCACAATGGGCCAACGCCTCGTCGAGCAACTCCCTGGCGGCGGCCGGATCTCCCGCCGCGATCTGGATCTTCGACAGCTGTACGAGAACCTCGGCGAGCTGGGAAGTGTGCCGGATGCCTCGCAGCATCCGCACGGACGTCCGGCAGTGCTCGATCGCTTCCGCGTACCTGCCGAGCTTCACGTAGACGTCGGCCAACGTCTCCTGGTTCATGCTGCGGGAGATGTCGCCCTTAAGACCGTTGAATTCCACGTACAGCGTCTGCGCGGCCAGGCAGAGCTCGAGCGCACGTTCGTCCTCACCCACCAGGTGGCGCGCTCTGCCGTATGCGGCCAGGTACGAGGCCTTCTCGAACTTGTTCTCCAGGCTGACGGCCATCGGGTAGACACGCTGCAGGACCTCCACCCCTTCCGCGTGCTTGCCCTGTAGCTCGCACAAATACGCCAGCCCGCGCGACACGTTCGACACTCCGTCCTCGTCACCCAGCTGCTCGTCCCAGCGGAGTGCTTCACGCATGTGCCACTCCGCCTTCGTCAGGTCACGTGTCCCGATGTAGACGCCTGCCAGCCCTCGGTTGAGACGCGATTGCCCGAAGGCGCTGCCTTCGCGCCGCGCCGCGGTCAGCCCGCGCACCACGAGGACCTCGAGCTCGTCGAGTCGTGAGCGGCGGATCAGGTAGTTGTGAAACGAGTAGGCGTACGTCCAAAGGACGCCGTCCGCACCTGCGGCTTCGAGCTGGTCGAACACGCCCAGCAACACCTGATACTCCGGCTCGAACCAGCCGTGACCTGCATCGGTGTCCGCGAACGGCTCGACCACCACGAACTCTGCGGGCGGTGGCAGTTCTGACCAGCGGAAGGCGCCTTCCAGCGATACGCAAGCCGCAAACGTCGTGTGGACGTAGTGGTCGAACATCCGCTGCCGTGCGGAGACGAGTTGGTCCGAAGGCAGCTCGGCGGCACGCTCCTGAACGTAATCGCGGAGCAGGTCGTGCAGCACGAACCGCCCGGTGCTCGCCGGACTGGCAAGGCTGCAGGTGACCAGCTCGTCGAGCACCAGACCGGCCTCGGCCGGTGGCAACGCCGCCAGACTGGCCGCGGCCGCTGTCGAGAAGTCCGGACCAGGATGCAGCCCGAGCAGCACGAACATCCTGACCGCCTGCTCGCTGACAGCTCGCAGCGACCACGAGAAAACCGCACGGATGCCGGTCATCGGATCGTCGATGTCGAGCGCACCGAGGCGTTCCTGCTCCAGCTCGTCCGCGAGCGTCGTGAGCGAGTCCCCGTACGCCGCTCGGGCGGCCACGATGCCGAGCGCCAGCGGCAGTCCCGCACACCGTTTGACCAGCCGCGACACCGCCTCGGACTCGGCGGCGACTCGCGCCGCGCCGATCCGTTCGGTCAGCAGGTCGACCGCGGCCTGCACGTCCAGCACATCCAGCGCCACCGGCCAGGCGCCCTCGCGGGCGATGAGCTCACCCAGGTGGTTGCGGCTGGTGACGAGCACCAGGTTGCCGGCACCGCCGGGCAGCAGCGGCCGGACCTGGTCCGCGTCACGCGCGTTGTCGAGCACCACGAGCACCCGACGCCGCGCCAACACCGACCGGTACACCTCGACCACCGCGTCTTCAGACGCCGGAACCTCCTCAGGCGGCACGCCGAGTGCCAGCAGGAACTCGCGGGCCACTGCGATGGGATCGAGCGGCTCGGCACTGGTGTCGAAGCCGCGCAGGTTGATGTGCAGCTGGCCGTCCGGGAAGCGGCCGGTGATCTGGTGCGCCCACTGCAGGGCGAGAACGGTCTTGCCGACGCCGCCGATGCCGTTGATCGCGGAGATGACCACGGGCTCGCCCGGCCGGCTGGTCAGCGTCTCGGTCAGTCGCGTCAGCTCGTGCTCGCGCCCGGTGAAGTGCGGGTGAACAGGCGGCAGCTGCCGGGGCACCGATGCGGTCGAGGAGGCAGGTACCTCTCCGCGCAGCACCTGCTCATGCGCCTCGCGCAACCGTTGGCCGGGAGCCACGCCGAGCTCATCGGCGAGGCGCTTGCGGATCTCCGGGTAGACCGCGAGGGCCTCGGCCTGCTGGCCCGCCCGGTGCAGGGCGAGCATCAGCTGAGCCCAGAACGTCTCGCGCAACGGGTGCCGACGCACCAGTGACCGCAGTTCGGGCACCAGCACGTCGGTGGCACGGGTCAGGTCGTCGTCGATCCGGCGTTCCCGCGCGAGGAGGATCTCCTCCTCCAGTCGCGGTACGTCCTCGTTGTGCAGCGACTCCGACCCGACGTCGGCCAGCACCGGCCCGCGCAGGAGTTCCAACGCTGCGCGGTGCTCGCCCCGTGCGGTGAGCGCCCGGAAACGCAGGAGGTCCAGTTGCGCGGGCTCGACCTCGGCCCTGTAGCCACGCAACGACGTGCGCACGCAGTTGGCGTTGCCCAGCGCCTGCCGCAGCCGGGTCACGACCATGTGCAACGCCTTGCGCCCTCGGTCCGCGGCAGGCGGATCGCCGTCCCAGACCCGTTCCACCAGCTGCTCCACGCACATGAGCTCGTTTGGGTGCAACAACAACGTGACGAGCAGGGCACGTCCACGACCGGCCGGAACGGCGACAGGCTTGCCGTCGAGGAGCACTTCCAGCGGTCCCAGGACCCTGTACTCGGCGATCACAGCAGCTGAGTCTAGAAGGCGTCAGGGCATCGGCACGCCGCAATCCCGGTAGGCGTCAGCGGCCAGAACCTCCGCGGCCGCCGCACCTTCGTGGTCACCCATGGCACGGCGTACGGCCGCGAGTGTGTAGAGCGACTGCCCTTCCAGGTGGCGCTGGTGGTATCGGCGGTGCACGGCGACGGACTCCTCCGCGCACCGCAGCGCCTCCTCCCTCTCGCCCAACGCCAGGTGCAGCAACGCGCGTTCCTTGACCTCACTTCCCGCGTTCAGGAGGTGGTCGCTGTCGAGGAGGGCGCGCATTTCGTTCAGGTGGTGCGCCGCCAACTCGTAGTCGCCGAGCTTGCGATACGCCCGCGCGGCCGACCAGTGGGCAACGATCCGATAGTCGATCATCGTCTCGCGGTCGGTGATCTTGAGCTGTAGGTGCGCGGCGGCCAACGCGTCTTCCTGTGCATCGCAGTCGTCGAACAGGTCGGCCAACGCGTGCCAGGCGTCGAGCTCCTCCTCGAAGCTGGACCTCAGCCGCACCTCGTCGAGGACGTCGATGATGAGATCGAACGCCTCGTCGACCTCTCGCAGCGCGAGCTTCGCCCGAGCGGCGGCGACGGTGCCGACCGTGAGTGGTCGGGGGTTTCCGAGCTCCTCCTGCAGGGCGACGTATGCGTTCTGGTGCGCGATCACCTCCGCGAACCGGCCCAGTTCGGTGTAGACGCCGTTCAACGAGGCATGCAAGTGTCCGCGGACGCCAGGTGAGCCGGTGAGCTCCAGCGCCCTGAGCAGCGACTGCTCCGTTGCGAGGAGGTCGGGCACGTTGAACGACAGCACAGCGATGGCGAGCAGGACCAGAGCCTGGCCCTCCGGTTCATCGTCCTGCTCGTCGATCGCGAGCGCCTGGTTCAAGTGATGCATGGAGGCGGCCGTGTCGCCGGCCTCGCGGGTCACCCCTGCCAGAATCCTGTGCGCGGACGACTGAACCCGCGGGTCGCCCATCCGGACGCCTAGGTCGAGCGCTATCTCCGTGAGCTCCTTCGTCTGGACGAAGTCTGCCTGGCTGAAGCGGTAGAGCGCGTGGGAGAGGTTCGCGTTGGCGATCAACACGTCCTCGCCGGACTCGTGGGCAGCGCGGTGCCGGATCTCGCACAACACCGACCAGTTCGTGTCATCGCGGATCTCGTAGCAGTAGGCGCTGAGGACAGCGGCGATCTCGTTGGCAGGCCAGTACTCACGTCGCTCGATTGCGACCACCACCGCCGAGACCAAGTTCTGGTACTCGGCGGTCATCCACGCGAACGCCTCTTCTGTCATCGTCAGCACCCTGTCGGCAGCTGGGTTGTTGTGGTGCGGAGCGGGTAGCGCCGCTGGTCCGGGAACAGCAGCTCGGCCACGTCGTCGGTCATGCGGCGGTAGAAGTCGTAGAGCCGTGAGAGAGCCTCGTCGATCTCCTGCCCTGAGCAACGTTCACGTGTGTACACCCGCAGCAGGTCGTGCAGGGCGAAGCGGGTGCCGCGCTGTTCGACGAGATGCACGTTAACGAGGTGGTCGAGGTGGCGGCGGACGTCGGGCAGTCCGGCGATCACGGCAGCGTCGTCGGCGGTGAAGTCCGCGCCGGGCAAGGATCCCAGCCGCCGCAGCACCAGCTGCACGTCTTCGGGCAGCGCGGAGTAGCTCTCGTCGAAGACGATGCTGACCGCGGCCGCCGGATCGCCCGGAACCGCCAGCTCGCCGAGCCGGTCGTCGTCCAGTTGCACGACCTTGTCCGCGATTGTCGTCGCGTCCTGCGCGCGCAGGTCCGCAGCCGCGATGCGCAACGCCAGCGGCAGCCCGCCGCACAGTCGCACCAGCGCGGCGGCGGCGCTCGCCTCTGCCCGCACCCGGTCCTCACCGAGCACGCGTTCCAACAGTCGCGTGCCACCGTCGTCGCTCAATGTCGGCAGCCGCAGGAGGTCCGCGTCGTTCAGGGCCAGTCCACGTAGGTCACCACGGCTGGTGACGATCGCCAGCGCCTCGGCGGACACGGGCAGCAGCGGCCGCACCTGTTGGGCGTTCGCCGCGTTGTCCAGCACCAGCAACAACTTCCGGTCGGCGACCAGCGAGCGGTACAGCGCCACCTGCTCGTCCACGCTCACGGGGACGGAGTCGACGCGCAGCCCCTTGAGAACGAGCGTCAGGGCCTCCTGCGGCGACATCGCCCGCAGCGGGTCCTGGCCGCGCAGGTTCACGAAGATCTGTCCGTCCGGGAAGCGGCCGGCGATCCGGTGCGCCCAGTGCACGGCGAGGGAGGTCTTGCCCACCCCGCCTGTACCCGTGATGACCAGCACCTTCGCGGTGCTCGCGGCCAGCCGTTCCACGTCACTCTCACGCCCGGCGAACGTGGCGAGATCCGGCGGAAGCTGCCGCGGCGTGACGGGTCTGTCCTTCGGCGGCGCGAGCTCTCCGCGCAGGATCTGCTCGTGCAGCTCGCGTAGCGCAGGCGCGGGATCGATCCCCAGTTCATCCGCCAGCAACTCGCTGACCTGCCGATACGCCGCAAGCGCAGCTGCCTGCTGGCCCGACCGGTACAGCGCCAGCATCAGGTGGGCCCAGAAACGGTCGCGCAGCGGATACGTGCGGGTGAGGTTCTGCAGCTCCGGTACCAGTTCCACCGACCGCCCGGCCGTGAGGTCCGCCTCGATCCGGTTCTCCAGCGCGGCAAGTCGCTCTTCGACAAGCATCGGCACCTCGTCGCGGTGCAGCGACTCCGAGACGACGTCGCCCAGCGCCGGACCGCGCCACAACGCCAGCGCGGGCCCGAACTCCTGCCGCTCGACCAGAGTGCGGAAACGCATGAGGTCGAGCTGCTCCGGCTCGATCTCGGCCAGGTACCCGCCGCGCACGGTGCGCACGCAGTTGGCGTCACCGAGCGCCTGCCGCACCCGCACGACCACCATCTGCAGCGTCTTGTGCGCCCGGTCCAGATCTGGCGGCTCGCCGTCCCAGATGCGCTCCACCAGCTCGTCCACCGACACGAACCGGTTGGCGCGCAACAACAACATGGCGAGCAACACCCGTCCACGCCCAGCGGGAACGGCGACGGGAGTGCCGTCGAGCAGTACCTCCAGGGGGCCCAGCACCCGGTACTCAACTCTCACACCTCGGAGTCTAGGGGCGCGGGCTGAGACGGGTGGTCGACGCCTGACGCGGCGCGATGCCAGCCTTCAGGGTGTGCGAGGAGTAAGCAGAACGACCACCTGGACAGCTCGGCCGACGACCGCGAGTCGGTGGCCGACGCGCTGGACCGGATCCGGAGCGTGGGGGCGGAGTTCGCGGCGAACTCGAGCTGCCGACTCCGCTTCAGATCACCATCGAACGAAGGCCCCTCCGGTCTGCCGGAGAGGCCTTTCACACGGTCCTGATCAGACGTTGAACCTGAACTCCACCACGTCACCGTCGACCATGATGTAGTCCTTGCCCTCCATGCGGACCTTGCCCGCCGCCTTCGCATCCGGCTTCGAACCAGCCGCGACCAGGTCGTCGAACGACACGACCTCGGCCTTGATGAAGCCCTTCTCGAAGTCGGTGTGGATCACGCCGGCGGCCTGCGGGGCGGTGGCGCCCTGCGGGATGGTCCAGGCGCGCGCTTCCTTCGGGCCGGCGGTGAGGTAGGTCTGCAGGCCGAGGGTGTGGAAACCGGCGCGGGCCAGGGAGTACAGGCCCGGCTCGTGCTGGCCGATCGACTCCAGCAGCTCGCGGGCCGACTCCTCGTCGAGCTCCAGCAGTTCGGACTCGACCTTCGCGTCGAGGAACACCGCGTCGGCCGGGGCGACGAGCTCGCGCAGTTCCTTCATGCGGGCCTCGTCGGTCAGCACGCCCTCGTCGGCGTTGAAGACGTAGAGGAACGGCTTGGTGGTGAGCAGGGAGAGCTCGCGCAGCAGCTCGCCGTCCACTTCGGACTGAGCGGAGAACAGCGTGCGGCCGGAGTCGAGGATCTCCTTGGCCTTGTTGGCGTTCTCCAGGACGGCGCGGCGGTCCTTCTGCATCCGCGCCTCCTTCTCGATCCTCGGGATGGCCTTCTCGAGGGTCTGGAGGTCGGCGAGGATCAGCTCGGTGTTGATCGTCTCGATGTCGCTCGACGGGTCGACGCGGCCGTCGACGTGCACGACGTCCGGGTCGTCGAAGACGCGGATGACCTGGCAGATCGCGTTCGCTTCGCGGATGTTCGCGAGGAACTTGTTGCCGAGGCCCTCTCCCTCCGACGCGCCCTTGACGATGCCCGCGATGTCGACGAACGACACGACGGCGGGCACCTCGCGCTCGGAGCCGAAGATCTCGGCGAGCTTGGTCAGGCGTGCGTCCGGCAACGGCACGACGCCGACGTTGGGCTCGATGGTCGCGAACGGGTAGTTCGCGGCGAGCACGTCGTTGCGCGTGAGCGCGTTGAACAGGGTGGACTTGCCGACGTTGGGCAGGCCGACGATACCGAGGGTCAAACTCACGGGGAGCGAGTCTACGGCAGGCCACGGTCATGTCCGATTCCCGCGAGCCATTGCGCGTTCGCGCTGGCAGGATCGGTGGCATGGTCATTGACGAAGAGCACGCGTATCGGGTGTGCGCCGCACGTGACGCCCGCTTCGACGGCTGCTTCATCCACGCGGTCCGCACGACCGGCATCTACTGCCGACCGTCGTGCCCCGCGGTGACCCCGAAGCGCCGCAACAGCCGGTTCTTCCTGACGGCGGCCGCCGCGCAGTCGGCGGGCTTCCGCGCCTGCCGCCGGTGCCTGCCGGACGCGACGCCGGGCTCACCGGAGTGGGACCTGCGCGCCGACCTGGCCGGGCGGGCGATGCGCCTGATTGGCGACGGCGTGGTGGAACGCGACGGCGTCGCCGGCCTGGCCACGCGCCTGGGCTACTCGGAACGCCACCTCACCCGCGTCCTCACCGCCGAGCTGGGCGCCGGGCCGCTGGCTCTGGCTCGCGCCCACCGCGCGCACGCCGCCCGGTTGCTGATCGAGACGACCGAGCTGTCGTTCGCGGACATCGCCTTCGCGGCGGGGTTCGCGTCGGTGCGGCAGTTCAACGACACCATCCGCATGGTGTTCGCCTCGACGCCCTCCGACATGCGCGGCCGCGGCAAGGCACCGGTCGGCACCCCCGGCCGGATCGTGCTGCGGCTGCCGTACCGGCGACCGTTCGACGCGCACGGGCTGTTGGCGTACTTCAGGGCTCACGCGTTGCCCGGCGTCGAGGAGGTGACGCCCGACTCGTACGCGCGGACGTTGTCGTTGCCGCACGGCGAGGCGACGGTCCGTCTGACGTTCCCGGCGGACCACGTGCTGTGCTCGCTGCGCCTGGCCGACGTGCGTGACCTGGGCGCGGCCGTCTCGCGCGTGCGCCGGCTCCTCGACCTGGACGCCGACCCGGTGGCCGTGGATACGTTCCTCGGCGCCGATCCCGTGATCGGGCCGCTGGTGGCCGAGGTCCCGGGCATCCGGGTCGCGGGCAGCGTCGACGGCGCCGAGACCGTGCTGCGACTCGTCGCACCGTTCGCGGGCGTGCCGCTGCAGGTCCCGGACGGCGCGCTGACGCACCTCTACTCGGCGGGGGACCACCCCGTCACCGAGGCGCTGACGAGCGGCAGACTCGTCGTGGACGTGGGCCGCTCGATCGAGGACCTGACCGAAGAACTCGCACCCCTGGTCGGCACTTCGGTCGCCGACGAGGTGGCGATGCGGGTGCTGGGCGCACCGGACGTGCTGGTGCTGCCCAAGAGCATGCGAAACCTGGCTTCCCACGGCCCCGACTGGCGGCCGTGGCGCTCCTACGCCGGAGCACACCTGACGAGGAAGGCAGCAACATCATGAGCGTCGCGCACACGTCCACTGTGGACACCCCGGCGGGGCCGTTCACCGCGATCGTCGCGCCGGACGGAGCGGTGCTGGCCAGCGGCTGGACCGCCGACATCGCCCTGCTGACGCCCCAGATCCACGCCTCCCTGATGCCGTCGGAGATCACTTCGAAGAAGGATCTGGGCGACGTCACCAAGGCCGTGGTCGCCTACCACGAGGGCGACCTCACCTCGATCGACTCGATCGAGGTCCGCCAGAAGTCCGGGCCATTCATGCAGCACGCCTGGGACGTCCTGCGCACCGTCCGCGCCGGCGAGCCGGTGACGTACACGGAGTACGCGGAGCTGTCCGGCCGTCCGGCGGCGGTGCGCGCGGCAGCGTCAGCCTGTGCGCGGAACTCGGTCGCGCTGTTCGTGCCGTGCCACCGCGTGATCCGGATCGGCGGCAACCTCGGCGGCTTCCGCTGGGGCCTGGACGTGAAGCGCTGGCTGCTGGCCCACGAGGGTTAGACCAGGTTGATCTGCGGCGGTTCGGCGATGGTCACCAGCTCGGTCTGACATCTCGGGCACGAGCTGGTGACCGGCCACGTCAGGTCGGAGTGCAGCGAGCCTTCCTGCCCCAGCCAGTCGTCGACCCCGGCGTCACGGCAGCTGTGGCAGCCGACGCGGTAGTTCAGCCCGACCCACGGTTCGGCCGTGAGCTCCGAGGCCTGGACCCCGGGCTCCATCTGGTCGGCGAACGGCGCCCACCACGACGTGACGCGGCAGCGCAGCAGCCGATCCGCGCCGTGGTCGGACGCGTCGAACCCGCTGACCCGGATCGGGGCGGGGTGCTCGTTGCCGGTGCAGAGGCCGTACGGCTGGCCGTGCTGCAGTTGCACGAAGCGGCCGACGCGGAGGCAGACCAGGCAGTCGTGAGCTAGCTCCAGCCGGTTCGACCACACGAAATGGGCCGCCGGGGTGACGGTGACTCGCGCGGTGATCTCCAGGTGGGACAGCACGCGCCGAGGTTAGATCACCCGGCTCAGCCCAGCGACATCTCCAGCGTCGAACCGGTGCGCGCCTTGCGCACCCGCAACCGGGTGGGGATCCGCTGGCGCAGTTCCTCCACGTGTGACACCAGACCCACGACCCGCCCACCTGCGCGGAGTTCGTCGAGGGTGTTCATGACGATGTCCAGCGTGTCCGAGTCGAGCGTGCCGAACCCCTCGTCCACGAACAGCGTGTCCAGCAACGCCCCGCCGGTCTCGTTCGCCACGACGTCGGCCAGTCCGAGCGCCAGCGACAACGAGGCCAGGAACGACTCCCCGCCCGACAGGGTCTTGGCGGGACGGGACCGGCCCGAGTAGTCGTCCAGCACGTCGAGGTGCAGACCGCCGCGGGTGCCGCGCGCGCCGGCCGAGTCCGAGTGCACGAAGCTGTAGCGCCCCTGGCTCATCCGGTGCAGGCGGGCGGACGCCGCGACGGCGACCTCCTCCAGCCGCGCGGCCAGGATGTACGAGCGCAGGGTCATCTTCTTCGAGTTCTGGCCACGGCCGTTGATCACGTCGGTCAGCGCGTCCAGTTCGGCGTAGGAGGCTTCGAGAGGCTCCAGCGACTTCCACTCGGCGCGCAGGCGGGCGGCGAGCTCGCTGACGCGTTCCAGCGCCGCGCGGGCTCTGGCCAGGCGGGTGGCGGCCTCCGAGGCGGCCGTGCGGGCGGACGACGCGGCGGTGGTGACCTCGGCCAGGTCGACCGCGCTGGACGGATCGACCTCGGCCAGCTCCTCCAGGGTCGACTGCGCCGAGGCGCGGGCGCGTTCCCAGGCGGCGATGCGCTCGTCGAGGGCCTGGAGCTTGATGGCCGGGCGGGCGGCGGCCAGTGCGGCGGCCACGTCGGGGAAACCTGCCTCGGCGGCGAGCGCGGCCACCTGGGCCTGCTGCTCCTCGACGCGGGCCAGCGCAGCGTCACGGGCCGCGCGGCGATCGGCCAGTTCCACCAGCGCCTTGGCCAGGCGGAGCAGGTGGTCGCGACGGGTCAGCACGTCCTCGTGGTCGCCGCGGGCCTTGTCCAGACGGGCGCCGCGTTCCTCCACGATCGTCACCAGGGAGGTGTGTTCGGTGTGCAGGCCGACCAGGTCCTGTTCGACCTTGGCCTTCTCGTTGCCCAGGTCACGGGCCTTGGCCTCCAGGCCGACGAACTCGGTCTGGCGCTGCGACCGGGTGCGGGCCAGCTCGGCGGCCGCGCGGTACTCGGCCAGGACGGCGGCGGGCTCGTCGGAGCCCAGGACCTCCCAGCAGGCCTGGATGCGCAGTTCGGCGGCGTGCGCGGCACGTTCGGCCTCGTTGCGGCGATCCAGCGCGGACTGCTCCTCGCGGGCCGCGTCCTCCTCGTCGGTCGCGTCCACGCCGCCCAGCATCGGCTGGGCGGGAGCCGGGTGGCTCGGCGAACCGCAGACCGCGCACGGCTTGCCGCGCTTCAGCGCCGCGGCCAGTTCGATGGCCATGTTCTCGAGACGCTGCTGGCGGACCTGCTGGAAGACGTCCTTGGCCTTCTGGTGGACGTCGATCGCCTGGTGCAGCTCGTTCTTCGTGCGCTCCAGGCCCTGCGTCGCCTCCGGCAGCGCCGCGGCCGCGTCCGCGCGGGCCTTCATGCCTTCCAGCCGGGCGGAGGCCTCCACGGCCGCGTCCAGTTGCACGCGGCACTGGGCCAGCCGTTCCGGCAGCACGTCGAGCTCGGCGTTCAGCGCCAGCAACCGGCGCTCGACCTGGTACGAGGAGTTCTTGAGCACCGACAACCGGCGCACGTCGGCCTGCTGCCGTTCCGCCTCGGCCGCCAGCTCGCCCAGGCCGCCTGCCTCCTCGCGGTGGCGCTCGGCGTCCTCGCGTAACGCCTCACCCGTGTATCCCAAGCGCGCCAACGCTTCCGCGGCGCGGGTCTCGTCGCGCAGTGCGAACTCGTAGGACTGCTGGAGCTTCGCGATCTCGCCGTGCGCCGGGACGACCGGGACCGCGCGCCGCGCCGCGTCCCGTTCGGCGAGCCAGGAGGCCGAGTCCGCGGCGTCCACCCGCACCAGCAGCTCCCGCGCCTCGAGGACGCGGCGGATCTGGTCGGCCTGCACGCGGGCCTGGGCAAGCAGCGCGTCCGCGCCGTCGGCCACACCGGCGGTTTCCACCGACAGCGCACCGGCCTCGTCGACCGCGAGCGAGAGCCGCTCCAGCACCGACTCGAGCCAGCCCGGCTCGAACTGCGGTTCCTCACCGGCGGCCTCGGCGACGCGGTGCATCAGCTCGGACGCGCCCTGACGGCGGTCCTCCAGCACCCGGCCGGCCACGACCCTCTTGTCCCGGAACCACTTCTCGACGTCGAGGAACCGCTCGGTGCCGAAGAGCTTCTCCAGCAGCACCTCGCGTTCGGCCGTGTCCGAGCGCAGGAACTTGGCGAACTCGCCCTGCGGCAGCAGCACGACCTGGAAGAACTGCTCGTACGACATGCCGAGCATGTCCTCGACGGCGCGCGCCACGTCGTCGATGCGGGTGATGCCCTCGCCGTCCCAGCCCTCGAGCCAGGTCAGCGAGCACTTCGCGGGCTGCGTGGTGAAGCCGCCGCCGCGCTTCTTCGGGCGGTCGAACTCCGGCGAGCGCACGATCCGGAACCGCCGCGCCTGCACCGTGAGCTCCAGCGACACCGATGTCGGCACCTCGGGGTCGGCGTACTCGCAGCGCAGCTTCTTCACGTCACCACGCGCGCCCGGCACCCGGCCGAACAACGCGAACGCCACCGCGTCGAGCAACGTCGTCTTGCCCGCGCCCGTGTCCCCGTGCAGCAGGAACAACCCGTCCGCGCCCAGCTCGTCGAAGTCGACGGCCTCCGGCCGCGGATAGGGCCCGAACGCCGTCAGCTCCAGGCGGTGCAGTCTCATTGCTCCTGCTCCCTCGCCACCGATGCGAACGCCTCGCGCAGCAACGCCATCTCCGCGGTGGAAGGCTCCGAGCCCCGCGCGTCCGAGACGAAGCAGCAGGCCACTTCCTCATCGGTCCGGCCGCGCACCCGGTCCGCGTAGGTCATGGTGTGCTGCAGGCCCTGCTCCGGCCGCCACTCCACGTGCACCGCGTGCTCGAACCGCTTCTGCAGCTGCCGCAACGCGTCCATCGGCCGCACCTGGTCCGTCAGCACCACCGACAGGAAGTGATCCTCCAGCGGCGTGTGCGCCGGATCCTCGAGCACCTCGGCGAGCGTCCCGGTCACCGTGGCCAGCGCACGCGGCACCGGCAGGTCGCGGCGCTCGACTCCGACCAGCCCACCGGCGTCCAGCTCGACCAGCCACACCGACTTGCGGTGCCGCGCCTCGGAGAACGAGTACGCGAGCGGACTGCCCGAGTACCGCAGGTTGTCCGCGAGCGTCTGCGGCCCGTGCAGATGCCCGAGAGCCACGTAGTCGACGCCGGAGAACACCTGCATCGACACGTCCTGCACGCCGCCCACCGCGATGGTGCGCTCGGACTCCGACGGCGCCCCGCCGGTGACGAACGCGTGCGCCAAGACCACCGACCGGGCCTCACGACCGGCCAGATCAGCGCGAATCCGGCGCATCGCCTCGGACAGCACGGGAGCGTGCCCCTTGTCCGCAATCCCGAGCACGTGCCGCGCGGGCTCCGGCTCCAGGAACGGAATCCCGTACACCGCAACGGGCCCGTGCTCGTCCTCCAGCTCGACCGGCTTGTCCAGCAACGAGATCGACGTGCGCAGGTGCAGCCCACCGGCCGCCGCGAAGTCGCCGAACACCCCGATCCGCGCCGCCGAGTCGTGGTTGCCCGGCGTGATGACGATCCGCGCCCCGGCGGCCCGGATGCGCATCAGCACCCGCGCGCACAACGACACCGCGTCGGCCGACGGCACCGCCCGGTCGTACAGGTCGCCGGAGATGACCACCACGTCGACCTTCTCCGAGGACACCAGGTCAGCGAGGCCGCTCAGCACCGACTCCTGCTCCACGAGCAGATCGCGGCCGTGGAACGTACGGCCCACGTGCCAGTCGGAGGTGTGCAGGATCCGCATGGCACCAACCGTAGAGACGGGGTCCGACAAAACTCCGGGAGGGTTCCCGGCGTGTCACCCGATCGAGTTCAACATCTTTGAGAGAGCATCATCGGTGCCGTGAACGCAGTGATCATCACCGCCTCGCTCGTCCTGGCCCTCGTCAGCGCCGGGGCGCTGGTGTTCGTCTGGCGCCTCTACCAGGACAGCGTCCGCCGCACCGACGAGGCGCTCCACGCCATCCAGGCCGAACGCACGCGCTACGACGCCCAGCAAGTCGCCCTGCAGCGCTACGAAGTGGCGTTCTCAAGTGTGAGTGGACGCGGCGAACTCGGTGAACAGGTGCTCGTCGAAACGGCGCGCGCCCTCGGCCTGAGGGAAAACCTCCACTACACCTTGCAGACCGACGTGGCCGGCGGCGGCGCCGTCCGGCCGGACATGGTGCTGGCCGTCGGCGGCGGCCGGATGGTCCCGGTCGACTCGAAGATGTCCATGGCCTGCTGGGCCGAAGCGGTCGAAACAGACAATCCGCAGGAACGCCAGGACGCGCTGCGAGTGCACGTCCGCAACATCCGCTCCCGTGCCGCCGAACTGGCCGGCAAGGGCTACCAGCGCTGGGCGGACGCGATCTACGGCACGATCATGTTCGTCCCCAACGACGGCGCCGTCGTGGCCGCCCTGGACACCGATCCCGAACTGCTGCGCTGGCTGCTCGACCGCCGCGTCTTCCTGTGCGGCCCGACCGGGTTCGCGGTGATCGCCTCGTCGGCCATGTTCGCGGTCACCGAACGCGCGCTGGCCGACGACGTCGAGCAGGTCAGGCTGCAGGCTGGCCGGGCGAACCGGGCCGCGGACACCGCCATCGACGCGGTCAACCTCTCCACCACCCACCTGCAGCGTTTCCTCAGCGCACGACGCCGCGAACTGGACGCGCTGGAAGGCTTCCGGGCGAGCGTGGAGCCGCTGACCGAGGCGTCCGCCACCCCCACGCCCCTGCCGTTGGTCCGAAGGGCGGACGAGCAATCCGCGTAAAACGCACGGAGCGTGCGGACAGGTTGCTTCTGGGTGAGAAACCCGTGGACTGACGAACACCGAATGGCCGAACGGCTACCGTGTGCGGCGTGAGTGATGTGCGCGAGCGCTCGGCTGCCTTCGACGACGTCGAGGACTACGACGAAGTTCCGTGGAACTACCGGGCCATCTTCGGGTCGTTCAAGGGCATCCCGTGGTGGGCCGCGATCCTGTCTGCGCTGGTCCCGGCGTTCATCGGCGCGTTCGTCGACATCAACTCCAGCAAGACCGTCGGCTGGACGTTCATTGCCGTCTTCTTCATCGGCTCGCTCGCCGGAATCCTGCTGGTCCAGCGCCGCAGCCTGTTCGCGCCGATGGTGCAGCCACCGCTCATCCTCGCCGCCACGGTGCCGGCCCTCGTGCTGTTCACCGGCGGCGTCCAGAAGGGCGGCCTGTCCGCCATGGCCCTGGGCCTGGGCAAGCCGCTGATCGACAGCTTCCCGGTCATGGCCGTCACCACCGCCGTGACGGTCGCGCTGGGCATCCTGCGGATCTTCATGCAGAAGGACCCGAACCGGCCGTCGAAGGACGAGATCCGCGAGGCCAAGGCCGAGCTCAAGTCCCGCAGCAAGCCAGCCCGCCGTCCCGCGCGCGACGAGGACGAGCCCGAGGAGCGCCCGCGCCGCCCACGTCCCGACGCGGCCCGCCGGCCCCGGCCTGAGGGCGCACCGGCCCGCCGTCCGCGCCCCGATGGTGCCGCCCGCGGCGAACGTCCAGCGGCTCCGCGCAGGCCCCGGCCTCCGCGCGACGACCGGTAGGGATTGTTCGCGGCCACCCTCTGAACCGCGAACAAACGAACCTGGAACAACAGGCGGGGAATTCGGCAGCACTCTGCCAGCATGAGTTCGATGCCCAGGGGAGAACGTCCGCTCGACGACGGTGACAGCCCGCTGCTGCGGTTCGCCAGAGATCTGCGTCAGCTGCGCGCCGACGCGGGCGGCCCGACCTACCGCGACCTGGCCCGCAGGGCGCACTTCTCCGTCACCACGCTGTCCGAGGCCGCTGCCGGGCGGAAGCTGCCGAGCCTTGACGTCACACTCGCGTACGTACGGGGATGCGGCGGCAGCGAGGATGTGTGGGCGCGTCGATGGCACGAGGTCGCCGCCAGCCAGGCCGAAGCCAACGACAGCCCCTCTCCGTACGTGGGCCTGAGCGCGTTCACGAGAGAGGACGCCGGCCTCTTCTTCGGCCGCGAAAAACTCACCGCGACGCTGCGGCACCGGCTGGAACGCCAGGACTTCCTGGCCGTCTTCGGAGCCTCGGGGGAAGGAAAGTCCTCCCTGCTCAGGGCCGGTCTGGCCAAGCACTTCGACCGCGCGGTGACCTGCACGCCCGGCGCCGACCCGGACGCCGCCATCGCCGACGCCCTCGCCAAGAGCCCCGACCTGCTGATCGTCGACCAGTTCGAGGAGCTCTTCACCCTCTGCGACGACCCGGTTCAGCGCGACGCGTTCCTGACCGCCCTGCTCACCGCGCGGTGCAAGGTCGTCATCGCGGTCCGGTCCGACTTCTACCCGCATTGCGCCGCCCACCCCGACCTCGCCGAAGCGCTGACCGACGCCCAGGTGCTGATCGGCACCATGACGCCGGACGAGCTGCGCCGCGCCGTCGTCGCGCCCGCGGCCAAGATGTCCTGCACGGTCGATGGCGGCCTGGTGACCACGCTGGTCGCAGAGGCCGCCGGCCGCAGCGGGGTCCTGCCGCTGGTCAGCCACGCCCTGCTGGAGAGCTGGCGGCGCAAGAAGGGCAGCATCCTCACTCTCGGCGCCTACGAGGAGGCAGGCGGCATCCACGGCGCCCTCGCGCAAAGCGCCGAGGCCGCCTACGCGCAGCTTTCCGAGGACCAGCAAGAGATGGCCCGCCAGTTGCTGCTGCGGCTCAGCGCGGACGGCACGAAACGCCCGGTCCCCCGCTCCGAGGTGGTCGGCGAGGAGGTCCTGCAAGTCCTGGCCGACGCCCGCCTCATCACGGTCGGCGCGGACACCGTCGAGGTCACGCACGAGGCGTTGTTCCGCGCGTGGCCCCGGTTGCAGGTCTGGCTGGACGAGGACCGCGAAGGCCTCCGCACCCATCACAGGCTGACCGAGGCCGCACGGCTGTGGGAGGAGCTCGGCCGCGACACGGGTGCCCTCTACCGGTCCACCCGTCTGGCAGAGGCGAGCGAATGGGTCGACCGCACCGGCCCGATCCTCGCGACCGCAGAACAGGCGTTCCTCAACTCGTCGAGGAATGTCGCCCGCCGCCGCACCCGGCGATCCAGACTGATCACGGCCGGGCTGGTCGCTCTGCTCGTCGCCACCGCGTACAGCGCCGTCACCGCGTCCCGGCAACGGGAGGAGGTCCAACGGCTCCTGCTCATCGCGAACTCCCAGCAGCAAGCGATGGTCTCCGCCGCCCTCTACAACGGCGACCCGGACGAGGCCGCGAAGATGGCGGTCAGCGCCTACCGGACGTATCCCTCGGTGGAGGCACGTGGCCAGGTCCTCAGCACCGCCGCCAGGCACCCGCGCAGGACGGACAGCCGGTTCACCGACATCAGGTTCGGCAAGGGCGTCATCGGGCTGGCGGCCGGTCAGGACGTCCATCTGCTCGACGCGAACACCTTCGAGCTGGTCAAGAAGATCCGCACCAGGAGGCTGATCGACGTGGACCTCGACCGAGAGGGCCGCATCGCCCTCTCGGAGGTCAAGGGACGGGTGACGGTCCGGCAGACACCGGACGCCGAGCCCGTCGTGCTCAGGGAACGGGGCGCGGAAGGCCCCGTCCGGTTCACCGGCCACGGTCTCTTCGCCGGTGGTCAGCTCTGGGACCTGACCACCCACGAGCTCCGTGCCGAGTTGCCGATAGCCCCGATCACGACACCGTTCGACATCCACGGCGACACCCTCGCGGTCGTGGAGGGTGATGGCGTCTCGCTGTGGAGCCTCGCCACCGCGCAGCGCATCGGCGGCTTCGGCAGCGGTGTGACGAAGGTGCGGCTCGCCAGGGGTAACCGAGCCGTTGTGAGCACCACTGACAGCGTGGCCCTGTGGGACACCGCGAGTCGCACGCAGATCGCCGCGCTGCCCACAGTCTCGCCGACGACCGAGTTGGAGATCGACGACGAAGGCACACTCGCTGCGTTCCGGGGGAACAACTACGCCGAGGTGCTCCTGTGGGACCTCGTGCACAACACCGCGCTGCCCTCGCTCTCCGCGCCGTCGGCCGGCAGCTTCGCCTTCACCCCGGACGGTGATCTGATGATCCAGCGGCCCAAGGCGACGCGGATCTGGACGCGAGGCAGCCTGCCCTTTGCGCAGGACAACCCAGTGCGTGCGCTCGCAGTCGAACCGAACGGCACGATCGTCACGTTCGACAACAGGGGTGTCATCAAACGCCACGACGCGACCCTGCGCGTCCTCAGCCAGGTCGAGACCGGTGCCACCGCACGGAACCTCGCCGATTTCAGCCGCGACGGGCGCCGGCTCGTGACCGGTAGCGCGGACGAGCCGCTCGCGGTGCGCGACACGACCGATGGACGTCTGACGGGCACCTTGGTCGCACGGAACGCGGCGCGGCCGCCGACCTCGGCCACCTTCGCGGACGACCACGACGTGGTGGTGGCCGGCGGAGAAGGGCACGCGGAGACGTGGCCCGCCACCGCGAACCTCCTCGACACCCGCAACAACGGGGTGCTGACGGCGGTTGCGTTCGGCAAGAACGACCACGAGGTGATGCTGGGCTCCGAACGTGGGGAAGTGTTCGTGGGCGACACTGGGGCCTGGGTGCCCCGAGGCCTCGGTTCGAACCACAGGGGTCCGGTGCGCGCACTCGCGGTCTCGCCCGACAAGCGGTGGCTCGCCAGCGGCGGCGACGACGGACTCATCACGCTGTGGCGCACCTCGACCTGGCAGAAGATGGGCGAACTGCGCGGTCACAACGGACCCGTCAACACGCTGGAGTTCAGCCCGGACTCGACCAGGCTCGCCAGTGGCGGCACCGACAAGAAGGTCATCATCTGGAATCGCCTGGGACAAAAGATCTGGGCGCCGTTGACCGGCCACACGCAGAGCGTCACGCACGTCGCATGGATGCCCGACGGCCAAGGAGTGGTGTCTGCAGGATCAGACGCATTGCTCGTGTGGCAGCTCGACGTGGAATCAGCCCTGCGAGCACTGAGTTGATCCGTTGTCCGCGATCGTCCCCCCGAACGTCGTACAACGGATCACGGACAACAACCGCCTGATCAGCACCCACTCTGCCAGCATGAGTTCGATGCCTAGGGGAGAACGTCCACTGGACGAGGGCGACAGTCCACTGCTGCTGTTCGCCAATGATCTGAGACAGCTCCGCACCAACGCCGGGCGGCCGAGCTATCGGGAACTGGCCCGGCGCGCGCACTTCTCCGCGTCCACGCTGTCGGACGCGGCTGGTGGCCGGAAGCTGCCCGGGCTCGACGTCACGCTCGCCTACGTCCGGGCGTGCCACGGCGACGACACGGTGTGGGAGCGGCGCTGGCACGACCTGGCCGTGGCGATGGCGCAGAGCAGGTCCGCCGACGGACCGTCGCCGTACGTGGGCCTCAACCCGTTCACGACCGAGGACGCCGACCGGTTCTTCGGCCGCGAGGCGCTCACCCACACGTTGCTCGACCGGCTGGAGCGGCAACGGTTCCTCGCCGTGTTCGGCGCGTCGGGCGAGGGCAAGTCGTCGTTGCTCAGGGCTGGTCTCGCGGCGAAGTTCGAGAACGCTGCGGTGTGCACGCCGGGCCACGATCCGGACGCCGCGATCGCCGACGCGCTGGCGCGCAACCCGGATCTGCTGGTCGTCGACCAGTTCGAGGAGCTCTTCACGCTGTGCGAGGACGAGGTCCAGCGCGAGGCGTTCCTCAGCGCGCTGCTCGCCGCGGACTGCCGGCGGGTGATCGCCGTGCGGTCCGACTTCTACCCGCACTGCGCGCAGTACCCGAAGCTCGCGGACGCGCTGACCGACGCACAGGTGCTGCTCGGCACGATGACGCCGGACGAGCTGCGCCGCGCGATCACCCAGCCCGCCGCCACCGCGGGCTGCACGGTCGAAACGGGCCTGCTGACGACCCTCGTGGCCGAGGCCGCCGGCCGCAGCGGCGTGCTCCCCCTCGTGTCGCACGCGTTGCTCGAAACGTGGCACCGCCGCCGCGGCAACACCCTCACGCTCGCGGGCTACCAGGCCGCCGGCGGCATCCAGGGCGCGCTCGCCCAGAGCGCCGAGGCCGCGTTCGACACGCTCGACGAGGAACAGCAACGCCTGGCCAAGCAACTGCTGCTGCGGCTCAGCTCCGACGGCACCAAGCGCCCCATCCCGCGCCAGGACGTCGTGGGCGAGGAGGTGCTCGACGTCCTCGCCGACACCCGGCTCATCACCGTCGACGAGAAGTCCGTCGAGGTTACGCACGAGGCGCTTTTCCAGGCGTGGCCACGACTCCGCGCCTGGCTCGACGAGGACCGCGAGGGCCTGCGCACCCACCGCAGGCTCACCGACGCCGCGCGCACGTGGCAGGAGCTGGGCCGCGACACCGACTCGCTCTACCGGACCACCAGGCTCGCCGAGACGACCGAGTGGGTCACCCGCGCCAAGCCGGAGCTGACCGGCACCGAACGTGAGTTCATCGGCGCCTCCAAGGCCAGGGAACGCCGCCGGTCCCGTCGCGTGCGCTGGATCGCGGCCGGGCTGACGGCACTGCTGGTCGCCACCACGGCGTCCGCCGTCGTCGCCGTGCAGCAGCGCCGCGAGGTGGACCGGCTGGGGCTCGTGCGGCAGTCGCAGCAACTCACCGAACTGTCCGAGGCGCTGGTCGGGAGCGACCCGGAACGAGCCGCGCTCACGGCCCTCGACGCGTACCGGACCTACCCGACCGTCGAAGCACGCGGGCGGGTGCTCAGCGCAGCCGCCGCCGAGTCACGCGGCCGGGAGATCAGCGCGGACGGCGCCGGCCTGGGGCGCACGCTGCGGCACGACGGCGCGTGGAGCATGGGGTTCGCCAACGGCCGGATCCTGCTGATGGGTGCCCGCGGCCTCGATCTCTACGACGCCGGCCTCAACCACATCAAGACCGTGCCGATCGGGGACAAGACCAGCTTCGTCTTCGGCTGGGACGTGGCAGACGACGGCCGCATCGCCGTGGCCGAGGGCAACGGATCGATCACCGTGCGGTCCGGTCCCGAAGCCGAGCCGGTCGCCGTCACGAAGCTGCTTCAGCCGGTCGGCGTCTCCTACACCGGGGACGGCCGTTCCCTGCTCGTCGGCGGCTCGATCTACGACCTGACGACCCTCCAGAAGCGGTTCGACCTGCCCGTCGGGCAGATCACCGGCCCGTTCTCGTTCAAGAACGACAGGACGGTCGCCCTCGCCTCCAACGGCTCGGTCGAGGTGTGGGACCTCGTCACCCGGCAGCGGACCGGCGGTTTCACCGTCGGCGCCGGCCACCTCCACCGGATCTCCCTCATGCCCGACGGCAAGTCCGTCGCGATCACCACCGCGGACGGCCTCGTCCAGATCCGGGACATCGCGAGCGGCGCGCTCGTGGCGACCCCTCCCGCGCACAACGGCCCGGCCAGGGCGCTCACCACGAGCCCCGACGAGACCGTCCTCGTCTCGGCGGGTGAAGACGGCAAGATCCACCTGTGGGACCTGGCCCGCGGCGCGGTGCTCGCCACGCTCACGGTCGGAGAACCGGTGCACGGCGTGACGTTCGCCCCCGACGGTTCGCTCGCCATCCTCACCCGCGACGCGGTGAAGTTCTGGCCGCCCGGCAGCATGCCCAGGACGTCCGGGCAGTCCGTGCGCGCGCTCGCGATCGACGCGGACGGGTCCGTGCTCACCCTCGACGACGCGGGTGTGATCGAACGCCGCGACAGCGCCCTGCGCACCGTCAGCCGGGTGGAGACAGGCGTCGCCCAGGGCCGGATGAGCCACTTCAGCCCGGATCGCAGACTCGTCGCGACCAGCGGGCCGCTCGCGGTGCGCGAGGTGGCGACGGGCAAACCGATCGCGAACCTGTCCACCCTCGGGTTCTCCGACCAGGGGCGCCAGCCGGTGGCGCTGGAATTCAGCGGCCGCTCACTGCTCGCGATCGGCGGCGAGGTGCCCGACGGCGTGTGGCACGTCGCGGAGGCCGCGCAGCCGACGCTCATCGGCGGACTGGACTTCGGTGCGCGCTCGTCCGCTGTCTTCGGCCACTCGGACCAGGAGATCGTGATCGGCCGTGAGGACGGCGGTGTGAGCGTGCTCGACACCAAGACGTGGGAACAACACGCGTTGCAGGGCCCGCACAAGCGACCGGTGCGCACGTTGGTGATGTCTCCGGACCGCGCTCTGCTCGCGACCGGCGACGACAACGGCCTCATCGTGCTCTGGGAAACCTCGACGTGGCGTCAGATCGGCGAGCTGCGCGGCCACACCCAGGCGGTGACCGCACTGGAGTTCAGTCCCGACTCGGCCCGGCTCGCGAGCGGCGGCCGGGACCTGGAGGTGCGCCTGTGGGACGTGGGCGCGCGCAGCCTGTGGGCCACGCTGCGCGGTCACAGCCAGCCGATCACGCACCTGGCGTGGCGGCCGGACGGCACCGCTGTGGTGTCCGCTGGTGCGGACGCGATGACCGTCTGGCCGCTCGACGTGGAGCAGGCGCTCAGGGCTATCAGCTAGCGCACGAGGTCCTTGCGGAGCTCACGCGGCAACGAGAACGTGATCCGCTCGTTCGCCGTGGTGATCTCCTCGACCTCGCCGTAGCCGTGCGACTCGAGGAACTTCAGCAGCTCCATCACCAGGAGATCCGGCACCGACGCGCCCGACGTGACGCCGACGGTCTCGACGCCCTCGAGCCACGCCAGGTCGACCTCCTTGGCGTAGTCGATCAGGTAGGAGGCCTTGGCGCCGTGCTGCAGCGCGACCTCGACCAGCCGGATCGAGTTGGAGGAGTTCTTCGAGCCCACGACGAGCACCAGGTCGCACGACGGCGCCATCGTCTTCACCGCGGTCTGGCGGTTCGAGGTGGCGTAGCAGATGTCGTCCGAGGGCGGGTCCTGCAAGTCGGGGAAGCGGTCCTTGAGCTGACGGACGCGGACCATCGTCTCGTCGACCGAGAGCGTGGTCTGGGACAGCCAGATGACCTTCGAGGGGTCGCGCACCTCGACCTTGGCCGCGTCCTCCGCGGTGTCGACGAGCTTGACGTGGTCCGGCGCCTCACCGGCGGTGCCCTCGACCTCCTCGTGGCCCTCGTGGCCGATCAGGAGGATGTCGTAGTCCTCCTTGGCGAAGCGCACAGCTTCTTTGTGGACCTTCGTCACCAGCGGGCAGGTGGCGTCGATGGTGCGCAGCGAGCGGTTCGCCGCCTCCTCGTGGACGGCCGGCGACACGCCGTGCGCTGAGAACACCACAAGTGCGCCCTCAGGAACCTCGTCCGTCTCGTTGACGAAAATGGCGCCGCGATCGGACAGCGTCTCCACGACGTACTTGTTGTGGACGATCTCCTTGCGCACGTAAACAGGTGCGCCGTACTTCTCGAGGGCGAGCTCGACCGTCTCGACGGCACGATCAACGCCCGCGCAGTAACCACGCGGCTTCGCCAACAGGACTCGCTTGGGCATGACACCAGGGTACCCAGGGCCGTTCGCAGGCCGTGTCCTGTGAGTCCGTGCGATGAAAGTCACGTCCGAGAGGGTTTCTGACGGTGCCGCCGCGATCCACTCATACCGGGCGTATTCGGGGTCGCGGCGGTGCCGTCAGAAACCCCCTCGGGCGCGACTTTCGCGGACGAGACTCGCAGGACACGGCCTGTGCATTCTCAGCGCTGTTGCGGCAGGCTTATGGTCATGAAGCCACTGCCGTTGCCGGTCCGAATCGCAGCTGGACTCGCGGTGACCGCCCTCGAACAGGCCCGCAAGCTGCCGCAGCAGCTCGCCGGACTCCCTCTCACGGTGGTCAGCGAGGCAATGCAGTTGTCGATGCGCGTGCAGCAGCATGTGACCGAACTCGCCATCAAAGGTGACGATGTCCTCTCCGGACTGAGGCCGGTCGAGGACGAACCCGAGTGGGCGACGTTCGACGAGGACGAGACGCCCGTCACGGCGGAGGCTCCCGCGGCCGACGATCCGTGGGAGGAGGAAGAGCGCGCGCTCGCCGAAGTCCCGGAGTTCCTGCCGATGTACGACGAGCTGTCGATCGCCCAGCTGCGCGCCCGCCTGCGCAACCTGAGCGTCGAGCAGCTCGAGGAACTGGTGGGCTACGAGCAGGCGCACGAGGCCCGTCCTGAGTTCCTCGGGACGCTGAACCGCCGGATCGCCACGGTCAAAGCCCAGTCGTGAGTGACGGAAAATCCACGCCGGAGGACCCGTGGCCGGTGCGCACGGTCGCGCGCAAGCTGCTCGACTGGATCAACCGGCTCGGTGACGTCTGGGTCGAGGGTCAGGTCACGCAGCTCAACGCGCGCAGCTCGACGGCGTTCCTGACGCTGCGCGACCCGAGTGTCGACATGTCGATGTCGCTCACCTGCAACGCCGCGCTGATCAGGGACATGCAGCTGACCGAGGGCAGCCGCGTGGTCGTGCACGGGAAGATCAGCTTCTACCCGAACCGCGGCACGCTGAGCCTGCGCGTGGACGAGATCCGCGCGGTCGGGATCGGCGAGCTGCTGGCGCGCATCGAGCGGTTGCGCAAGCTGCTGCACGCGGAAGGCCTCTTCGACCCGCGCCGCAAGCGCCGCCCGCCGTTCCTGCCCCAGAAGATCGGTCTCATCACCGGCCGGGCGTCCGCGGCCGAGCGCGACGTGCTCACGAACGCGCGCAACCGTTGGCCCGCAGCGCACTTCCGCGTCATCAACGTCGCCGTGCAGGGCCCGATGGCGGTGACCCAGGTGATGACCGCACTGTCCACTCTGGACAAGGACCCCGAGTGCGACGTCATCATCGTCGCCCGCGGCGGCGGCAGCGTGGAGGACCTGCTGCCGTTCTCCGACGAGGCGCTGTGCCGCGCGGTGTCCGCGTGCCGCACGCCGGTGCTGTCCGCGATCGGGCACGAGCCGGACACCCCGCTGGTCGACCACGTCGCTGACCTGCGTTGTTCGACGCCGACCGACGCGGGCAAACGGGTGGTTCCCGATGTCGCCGAAGAGAGTGAACGCGTCCGCCAGATGCGCGATCGCGGCCGGCGTGCGCTGCACGGCTGGGTCGACCGGGAGCGCAAACTGCTCGACGCGCTGCGCTCACGACCAGTACTTTCGGACCCGTACGGTCCGCTGGAGCGCCGTGCCGAAGAAGTGAAACGTCTTCGCGACCAGGGCCGTAGGGCCGTCACGCAACGTCTAGATCGGGAGGACGTCCACCTATCAGGGACGAAAGCCCGCTTGACGACCCTCGGACCAGCCGCCACGCTGGCCCGCGGATACGCCGTTGTGCAACTCGTCACACCTGACGGGCCCGACGGCGTGTTGCGTTCTGTGACGGACGCGCCGAGCGGAACACAGCTGCGGGTACGCGTCGTTGACGGAGCAGTGGGAGCAGTGGTCACCAGTGCGGAAGGGGGAGGTACCGATGATGCGTGATGCCGTGTTCCTGCCCCTGACCATGGCGGCGGCCGGCGAGTGCGCGTCGGGCCTGCGGACCAAGGCGGAGGCGGCGAACCGGGCCGCGGCACAGTGCTGGACGGCGCTGGTGGGCGACTGCGACACCCAAAGCCGCAGCATGCTGATCCTCACGTTGCACGATCTGAGCGAGGCCACCGCCGGCACGGTCCAGTACCGGCGCGTCGCGGAGGCCGAGGCGCTCATCGACGAGGCGGTGCGAGAGGGTGACGGCGAGGAGTTCGCGGAGGCGCTCGTCGGCTACGACATGGCGGTCGCCACCGTGCTGAGCCGACTTAGGAGCCAGTCCGCGTGAGTTCAGAGACGCTCGGTTACGAAGCCGCCCGTGACGAGCTGGTCGAGGTCGTTCGCAAGCTCGAGGCCGGTGGCCTGTCGCTGGAGGACTCACTGGCGTTGTGGGAACGCGGTGAGGCGCTCGCCAAGACTTGTGAGCAGCATCTCGCCGGTGCACGCGAGCGAATCGATGCAGCTCTCGCTGTGGTCGAGGAGGACGTTTCCGAGGCGTGATCTCGTGCAAGGATTCAGTTGCCGATCACAAAAACCGGCACGCTGAGTAGTCGCATGGAGGCGCGCAATGGTGAACACCCCCGCGGAACGACGTCGCGAAGCCCCCGACCGGAACCTGGCACTGGAGCTCGTGCGCGTCACCGAGGCAGCGGCGATGGCCGCGGGCCGGTGGGTGGGTCGCGGCGACAAGAACGGTGGGGACGGCGCCGCGGTCGACGCGATGCGCAAGCTGATCCACACCGTCTCGATGCGCGGTGTCGTGGTGATCGGCGAGGGCGAGAAGGACGAGGCGCCCATGCTGTTCAACGGCGAAGAGGTGGGCAACGGCGAGGGTCCTGACTGCGACGTCGCGGTCGACCCGATCGACGGCACCACCCTGATGGCCAAGGGCATGCCGAACGCGCTGGCCGTGCTGGCCGTGGCAGAGCGCGGGGCGATGTTCGACCCGTCCGCCGTGTTCTACATGGAAAAGCTCGCCGTGGGCCCGGAGGCGGCCGACGTCATCGACATCACCGCGCCGATCGTGGAGAACATCCGCCGGGTCGCGAAGGCCAAGCACAGCGACGTCTCCGACGTGAACGTGTGCATCCTCGACCGGCCGCGGCACGAGCAGATCGTGCACGAGGTGCGCCAGGCGGGCGCCCGCATCCACTTCATCTCCGACGGTGACGTCGCGGGCGCGATCGCGGCGGCCCGTCCGACGAGCGGTGTGGACATGCTGATCGGCATCGGCGGCACCCCGGAGGGCATCATCGCGGCGGCGGCGCTGAAGTGCGTCGGTGGCGCGATCCAGGGCCGGTTGTGGCCCAAGGACGACGAGGAGCGCGAGAAGGCGATCGGCGCGGGCCACGACCTGTCCCGCGTGCTCACCACCAACGATCTCGTGTCGGGTGACAACGTCTTCTTCTGCGCCACGGGTGTGACCGATGGTGACCTTCTGCGCGGCGTGCACTACCGCGCGGGCGGCTGCACGACCCAGTCGATCGTCATGCGCTCCAAGTCCGGCACCGTGCGCCTGATCGACGGCTTCCACAGCCTGCACAAGCTGCGCGAATACGCCTCGGTCGACTTCGACCTGCCGGAGGACGTGCAACAGCCGTTGCCCTAACGGGCAAGTGTGAACGCTCGGTGACCAGACGAGTGACCCTAGTGAGACTGTGACTTTCGTCCCTAGTTTCCGAACTGATCCCGGCAACCCTGCGCCGGGCTCAGGAAGGAAACACAACGATGAGGGCACGTTCGTTGTTCTCCGCAGTCGTCGTGGCCGCCGGCGCCCTGCTCGCCTCGGCTGTCGCAGCTACTGCTGCTCCGTCCCCCACCCCTGACGGGGACGTCTCGCCGATGATCGTCGGTGGCACCAACGCAAGCCAGGTCTACCCGTTCATGGTGTCCCTGCAAGGCACCTCCGGCAACCACTTCTGCGGCGCCTCGCTGGTCAAGGCCAACTGGGTCGTGACGGCGAAGCACTGCGTCCAGGGCTCGTCGCCGTCGTCGATCCGCACCCGGATCGGCACCACGAACCGCACCAGCGGCGGCACTGTCACCGGCGCCTCGCGGATCATCACGCACCCGTCAGCCGACCTGGCGGTGGTGCAGCTCAACACCTCGGTCAGCCAGACCCCGATCGCCATCTCGGCGGCGTCCGGCCCGGTCGGCACCGCCACCCGCATCATCGGCTGGGGCCAGACCTGCCCGACCCGCGGCTGCGGCAGCGCTCCGATCACCCTGCAGGAGCTCAACACGTCGATCGTGACGGACAGCCGGTGCTCCGGCATCAGCGGCATCTCGGAGATCTGCACCAACAACACCGGTGGCAACAAGGGCGCCTGCTACGGCGACTCGGGTGGCCCGCAGGTGAAGTCGGTGGGTGGTCGCTGGGAGCTGATCGGTGCCACGAGCCGTTCCGGTGGCGGCGCGACCTGCGCGACCGCTCCGTCGATCTACGTGGACGTCTCGTACTACCGCTCGTGGGTCAGCTCGAACGTCGGCGGCCTGTAGTCCGGCAAACGCATTCCGAGGGCCCGTCTCCCATTCGTTATGGGAGGCGGGCTCTCGCCTTTGCAACCTGAGTGATCCTCCGGTCGTCTACTTCGGCAAGGGATGGATCACAAGGGGGGTGCGCGATGCGGATCTTGCTCGCGGCGGTCGCGTTGATGGCAGTGGCGGGATGTACGCAGGGGTCCGTGCACGCGGAGACTCCCACTGCGCCACCATCATCGTCGTCTTCGGTTGCGTCTGGGGCTCCTTCTTCTGGGACTCCCACGACGCCTTCGCCGTCTCCGACGTCGGAAGCTCCCCCTCCTCCGCCGCCGCCTCCCGCGCCGGTGGTCAAGCCGACGCCGTGCGACATGAGCGACGGCGCGTGCATCCAGCTCTCCACGAACAAGTCGTGGGTCGTGCGCGGCGACAAGATCGTCTACGGTCCGGTGCCGATCACCCACGGGCGCCGCGGCTACGAGACGCCGCTGGGCAACTTCCCGGTGCTGCGCAAGGTGAAGGACGAGTGGAGCAGGCCGTACAACGCGCCCATGCCGTGGTCGACGTACTTCACGGAAAGCGGCATCGCGTTCCACGAGGGCTCGCTGACCGACCCGTCGCACGGCTGCATCCACCTGGACCCGCCGTCGGCGAAGTACTACTTCCAGAACCTCTCGATTGGCGAGACCGTGCAGGTGGTCCCATGATGATCAACTATGCGCGTTCTGGTCGCCACGACCCTCCTTCTGCTTAGTTTCGCGGTCCCCGCACAGGCCTCCGGTTGCACCGTCTACAACGGAGCGTGCGTCGAGAAGCACTCGAACCGGGCGTGGCTCGTCACCAACGGTGCCACGAGCTACGGCCCGGTCCGGATCAGCCACGGCAAGCCGGGGTTCGGCACGCCGGTCGGCATGTTCTCGGTGCTGCGCAAGGTGAAGAACGACTGGAGCGTCCCGTACAACGGCCCGATGCCGAACTCGGTGTACTTCACCACCGACGGCGTCGCGTTCCACCAGGGCGACCTCAACTCCCAGTCGCACGGCTGCGTCCGGCTGACTTGGGAAGCCTCACAGGTGTTCTACGACAACCTCTTCGTCGGTGAGAGGGTTCAGGTTCTCCCGTAGTGGTTACCCCGTTACGGAGGGGTGATGCGAGATGCGAGTTCTGATCGCGACGGTGCTCCTGCTCCTCGGTTTCGCGGTACCCGCGCAGGCTCAGGCGGGATGCGCCGTCTACAACGGAGCGTGTCTGGAAAAGGGCGCGAACCGGGCATGGCTGGTCTTCAACGGCAAGACGAGCTACGGCCCGGTGCCCATCAGTCACGGCAAGCCGGGGTACGAGACCCCGATCGGCACGTTCTCAGTGCTGCGCAAGGTGAAGAACGACTGGAGCGTCCCCTACAACGGCCCGATGCCGAACGCGGTGTACTTCACCACGAGCGGTATCGCGTTCCACCAGGGTGACACCAGCGTCCAGTCGCACGGTTGCATCAGGTTGAGCTGGAACGCCTCGCAGGTGTTCTACGACAACCTGGCGATCGGCGAGAAGGTTCAGGTACTGCCCTAACCGATGGCTGCCCACCAGCACCCGTCGTCGCGCCCCATCACGGAGACGCGACCGGCGAGGCCGGTGGGCAGCCATCCGGTCAGCCGTTCGAGCTCCTTGCCGACGACGACGAGCGCCGTGCCGGGATCGGCGGACAGGTTGTCCAGCAACACCGGGACGTCCACCGCGCTGAAGTCCACATCGGACACCGGGCGGCCGGCCACCTCCCGGTTGACCCGGACGACCCGCCAGCCCTCGTGGTTCTCCCACGCGACCTCGTCCGCGGGCAGCGACGCCATGAACTCGTCCGACGACGTCCGCGGCGACACGAGCGCGATCGTCCCGCCGAACCGCCCGGCCAGCGTGCTCAGCCGCAACGGGTGCTCCAGCCTCATCGGCTCCGCTTTGCCTCGCACGTAGGGCACTCCGAGCCGGCGCGCGACCCGTTCGACTGCGGCGTGCACGCCGTCCTCGAGTGCCGCCACCACCAGCTCGATGTCCCGCGACCGGTTGAGCGGCTCCGGGAGCGCGAGCTGGGCGACCGCGAACCCCGGCGTCAACGCGATGTCCGGGACCAGGTGGTCGGGCAGCGTCAGCTCGACGAGCACGTCGGTGCCCCACGCGGACGTGTCGACCTGTGCGTTGACGCGGCCCTCGACCAGGTCGGCCAGCGGCTGCCAGTACACGGTCCGCGGCCGTTCGCGCGTGGTCGGCCCGGCCCACCACGGCGTGCCGGGCATCATGTCGGCCCAGTAAACGTGAATCACGAAGCCCCCCGGGGTTGTTCGCCGCGCGTCCCCCTGACACGCGCAACCCGTTGTCGACGCCGATGAGGATACCCACCGGCGCCGACAACCCGCTGTCTTGCTACCCCGCGTTGCTCGAGTGGCCGGGGAACAGGTGCGCCGCCGGGTTGAGCGCGACCGCGATGTTGTTGACCGCCGTCGCCGCCTCCCCGAACCCGGTCGCGATGAGCTTGACCTTGCCGGGGTACTGCGCGACGTCGCCGGCCGCGTAGACCCGGTCGAGCTTGGTCCTCATCGTGGTGTCCACGACGACCGCGCGGTGGTCGAGCTCCAGCCCCCACGACTCGATCGGCCCGAGGTCCGCCGTGAAGCCCAGCGCGGCGACGACCGCCTGCGCGGGCAACGTCTTGACGTCCTCACCCTTGACCTTGACGTCCACTTCGGACAGAGGTTCGCCGCGCAGCTCCAGGACTTCGGCATCGGTGATGATCTCGATGCCGAGCTCCCGCACCTGCCGCACCGTCGCCGCGTGCGCGCGGAAGTTCGCCCGGCGGTGCACGATCGTGACGCTGGCCGCGAGCGGGTGCAGCGCGAGCGCCCAGTCGAACGCCGAGTCACCGCCACCGACGATCACGACGTGCTGCCCGGTGTGCTCCGCGAGCACCGGCACGAAGTGCACCATGCCGCGCCCCAGCCAGCCGTCGCCGGCAGGCAGCGGCCGCGGGTTGAACTCCCCCATGCCCGCCGTGATCAGCACAGCGCCGGTCCTGATCTTGGTGCCGTCCGCGAGACCGACGACCAAACCGTCCTCAGTGGACTCGCAGGTGCGCGCCTGGCGGCCGAGCAGGTAGGTCGGCTTGTACTGCCCCGCCTGCTCCACGAGCCCGTTGACGAGGTCACGTCCCCGAATGGCGGGAAAGCCCGCCACGTCGAAAATCATCTTCTCCGGATACATCGCGGTGACCTGCCCGCCCGGTTCGGGCAGGGCGTCGACCAGTGCGACGTTCAGTTCGCGAAAGCCTGCGTAATACGCGGCGAACAACCCCGTGGGACCAGCGCCCACGACGAGGAGGTCGACGTCACGCTCCATGAGTGGTGCCCTTCTGCCAGTGGTGGGTGGCAGTGCTGTGATCGACCATAGAGACTCGAAGGTATGTCTGAACAGGAGTACCGCGTCGAGCACGACACGATGGGTGAGGTCCGCGTGCCGATCGACGCATTGTGGCGCGCCCAAACCCAACGCGCGGTGGAGAACTTCCCGATTTCCGGTCGAGGCCTCGAACGCGCCCAGATCCGGGCCCTCGGCCTGCTCAAAGCAGCCGCGGCCCGCGTGAACGCCCAGCTCGGGGTGCTCGACAACGACCTCGCCACCGCCATCGCCGCGGCCGCCGACGAGGTCGCGGCCGGTTCGTGGGACGCCCACTTCCCGGTAGACGTCTTCCAGACAGGTTCGGGCACGTCCTCGAACATGAACGCCAACGAGGTCATCGCCACCCTGGCCACCCGCGCGCTGGGCCGCGACGTGCACCCGAACGACCACGTCAACGCCTCGCAGTCGTCCAACGACACCTTCCCCACGACCCTGCGCGTGGCCGCCACCGAGGCCGTGGTGACCGATGTGATCCCGGCGTTCGAGCACCTTCAGGGCGTCCTCGAATCGCGTGCTCTCGAATGGTCCGACCTGGTCAAATCCGGCCGGACGCACCTCATGGACGCCGTGCCGATCACGCTGGGCCAGGAGGCCGGCGCCTGGGCGTCCCAGGTCCGCTACTCCGTGGAGCGACTTCAGGCCTCGATCCCGCGCCTGGCCGAACTCCCGATCGGCGGCACGGCGGTGGGCAGCGGCCTCAACGCCCCGGCCGACTTCGGCACCCTGGTGGCGGCCGACCTGGCCTCGGTGACCGGCCTGCCGCTGACGGAGGCCCGCGACCACTTCGAGGCCCAGGCCACCCAGGACGGTGTGGTCGAGATCTCCGGCCAGCTCCGCGCCTCTGCCGTGGCCCTGTTCAAGATCGCCAACGACCTCCGCTGGCTGGGCTCCGGCCCCCGCACGGGCCTGGGCGAACTCGCCCTCCCCGACCTCCAGCCGGGCTCGTCGATCATGCCGGGCAAGGTCAACCCGGTGATCTCCGAAGCCACGATGATGGTCGTGGCCCAGGTCATCGGCAACGACGCCACCGTCGCGTTCGCCGGCTCCCAGGGCAACTTCCAGCTGAACGTGATGCTGCCCGTGATCGCCCGCAACGTCCTGGAGTCCGCCCGCCTGCTGGCCGCGGTGGCCCGTTTGCTGGCGGACAAGGTCCTCTCGGGCGCTGTCGCCGAGGTCGACCAGATGCGGGAGTACGCCGAGTCCTCGCCGTCGATCGTCACGCCGCTGAACCGCTACCTCGGCTACGAGGAGGCGGCGTCGATCGCGAAGCAGTCGTTGAAGGAGCGCAAGACCATCCGCGCTGTGGTGCTGGAGCGCGGCCACGTGCCGTCGAAGCTGACCGAAGAGCAGCTGGACGCGGCGCTGGACGTGCTGCACATGGCCCGCGGCGGCCGCTGACCACAGTTCGTCGGGGGCACTCGGTCGCCGGAGTGCCCCCACACCACCGCTGAAAAACCGGTTGCCGTGGTGATCTCTGGTTGGCCACCATGGCGACCATGACTCGGTGAGCAGTGATGTACGTGCGGATTGAAGACGGGTTCGAGCAACTCCCCGTCTCTGTCTGACGTTTCCACGCACAACCCGCGCGTTCTCGCGCGGGTTCACCCATTACGCGACGGCCAAGCACGCCGTCGCGTCTGCCTGCGCGACAACGCGCTGCCCACGCTTCCTTCGCAACCCTGGGAATTCGGCGACTCCATGAGTGAACTTCGCGATATCCGCATGCCCTCTGACGACACCGACATCGACCGCAAAGCACTGTGGGTGGTGCGAGAACTAGGCCTGCCCGCCATCGTCAAGGGGTGCGTGTCGTGCCGATGCACGCGCCACCACCCCACCGGGAAGTTCCGCGTGAACGCGAACGGCAAGCTCCTCGACGTGTGGCTGCTGATCTGCTGCGAGCAGTGCGGCGGCACGTCGAAAATCCCGGTGCACGAGCGCATCCACGTGCGGGCACTCGACCACGATCGGCTGGTGAGGTTCGAGAACAACGACCCAGCGCTGGCCCGGCGCCTGGTCATGGACGCGGCGCTGGCACGCAGGGCCTCGTACCGGCTCGACTGGCACGGCACCTGGCAGCTGGAGACCGACATGCCGTTCTACGAGCTCGACCGCGAGGACGCGCCGCTCGAGGTCTTCACCAGGTTCGAGCTGCCGGCGCCGGTGCGGGTCGAGCAGCTGCTCACGGCCGGGTTCAGGCTGAGCCGGGCCGCGGTGAAGGGCTTGGTCGGGGCCGGGCGGATCCGCTTGCCGATGGCTGTCGACGCTCGGGTGCGGGAGGACTTCAGCTTCCAGGTCAGGAGTGCGTCGCGGGCGAAGTGGCGGGGTAGCGACAGGTAGTCGTCCGTGTGGGGGTGCTCAATCGCCCGAGTGCCCCCACACGACGATCTCGGCCGGCCTCCCGTCCGCGTAGAGCGTCGTGATGCGCCCGCTCCACGTCGGGAAGTCGTGCAGAGCCGTGCCCTTGTACGCGGCGTCGAACTGCTCCCTGGTCGGCTCGTAGGTCCCGAACACCTCGTGCACCTTCGCGGGGTGCATCACCACCACCACGCCGGGCTGATCCGGCACCGCGACCGCAAGCCGTTCGATGTCCAGCACGGAATGCGTGCCTTCCTCGGCCAGGTGCTCGTAGTCCTCGTCCTCGTACAGGTCCCGCAATTCCTGCAGGCTCCTTGGGCGCGGCAGGTCGTCATCCGTCCACAGGAAATCGCCGCTCGCCAGCACGCGGTCGTGCAGCGAGTTCAGCACATCGTCGAAGTTCCGGCTGTACTCCGCGTAGTAGATCCAGCCTGACGCACCCATCGCGACCCCCTCAGCAAGCCTGTTGGCCGAACGCGATCCAAGACGACTCGACAGCATTTGGCCAGCGATGCACGATTTCGGCGTGAACCCGCTGTCGGTCGTGGCCAGAGGCACCTGGCTGTACGCGCACACCAGGCCCATGCCGGTGGCCATCGTCCGTCTCGACTACGACTACTGGTACGAGTTCGCCAAGGCGGCCAATGATCTCGAGATCGGCGACGTTCCCAGGGTCGACGCAGAGGGCCATGCCTACTACGTCTCGTACAGCAACGTCCGCGACGGCGACACGTTCCGGCCTGACTCGGTGACGCACCTTTCGCACGGCGACGCCAGAGCCGACGCCGAGGCACGGGCGCCGTCGCTGATCACCTGGCTGGAGACGGCCTGAATCCGCAGATCAGGAGTACATCGCGAGCCAGATGGCGATGTAGTGACAGATGGCCGCCACCACGGTCGCAGCGTGGAAGAACTCGTGGTACCCGAACACCTGCGGCCAGGGATTGGGCCACCGAGTCGCGTAGAAGACCGCGCCGACCGTGTAAAGCAGCCCACCGACCAACAACAACACCAGAGCCGCAACCCCGGCGTGGTGCAACAGCTCAGGCAGCACGAACACGGCGACCCAGCCGAGGGCGATGTAGATCGGCACCCCGAGCCACCGCGGCGCGTGCGGCCAGGCCAGCTTCAGCGTCACGCCGGCCAAAGCCCCGATCCACACCACGGTCAGGACGATGCGTCCGGTCCCCGAATCCATCGCCAGCAGCGCGAACGGCGTGTAGGTGCCGGCGATGAACACGAAGATCATCGAGTGGTCGAGGCGCTTCATCCACGTGCGGACGCGGTCGGACTTCCACGTCACGCGGTGGTACAGCGCGGAAACGCCGAAGAGGCCCAGGACGGTCGCGCCGTAGACCGAGGTGGCCAGTGCGGCCGTGCCGGACACTGTGGACGCCGCGAGGGCGATCAGGGTCGCGCCGGTCGCCACGGAGGCTATGAAGGACCAGAGGTGCAGCCATCCACGCAGGCGCGGCCGCAGTCCGGGCTGAGGAGGAACGGTTGCAGTGGTCACAGGAATCTAGGTTACGCGACCGTAGGTTTTGGACCATGACTCAGTGATGAAGCTTGCACGGCGTACGCTGTTCGGACGTGGCACTCCGCACCCGTGTGAAAGACGTCGCTATCCACCTCTACGAGTGGATTCTCCGGCGTGAGCTGAGCGGGACACAGGTGCCCAAGCACGTCGGCGTCGTTCTCGACGGCAACCGGCGGTGGGCGCGTGAGGCCGGGTTCACCGATGTCGCGCACGGGCACCGGGCCGGCGCGCGGAAGATTCTCGAGCTGCTCGACTGGTGCGGTGACGCCAAAGTAGAGGTTGTCACGCTCTGGATGCTGAGCACGGACAACCTGAGCCGCGACACCGAAGAGCTGGCTCCGCTGCTGGACATCATCGCGGACATCACCGACGAGCTGGCCGAGGACGGCAAGCCGTGGCGGGTGCGGCACGTCGGCGCGATCGACATGTTGCCCGCGGAGCACGCTGAGCGGCTCACGAACGCCGCGGCGCGCAGCAAGGACCGCACGGGCATCCAGGTCAACGTCGCCGTCGCGTACGGCGGGCGGCAGGAGATCGCGGACGCCGTGCGGAAGCTGCTGCAGTCGCACGCCGAGCGGGGCGGCACCATCGAGGAGCTGGCCGAGGTGCTCGACGTCGACCACATCGCGGAGCACCTCTACACGTCCGGGCAGCCGGATCCGGACCTGATCATCCGCACGTCCGGTGAGCAGCGGCTTTCCGGGTTCATGCTGTGGCAGTCGGCGCACTCGGAGTTCTGGTTCTGCGAGGCCTACTGGCCCGGCTTCCGGCGCACGGACTTCCTGCGGGCGATGCGCGAGTACGCCAAGCGGCACCGCCGCTACGGCAACTAGCAGGACATGCGAAAGGGGCGCTCACCGCGAGGTGAGCGCCCCTTTTCAGTGCGACGAGATCACTCGCCGTCGTGGCCCCACTCGGCACCGTCTTCGATGCCGCCGGCCGCGCAGGTCTCGGTGATGGAGGGCGAGTTCACCGGAACCGCTCCACCGAACACACCGACGTTGTTGCCGCACGCGCCACCAACGATGTTGATGTTGTTCGCGTTGCCCACGATCAGCAGCGGCGCGTTCTCCCACTCGTGGCCCTGAACGGCCATCGCCGGGCTGCCAACAGCAATGAACGCGGCGGCCACACCGAGGGCGGCGCCTGCCTTCTTCAGCACGATATTTCTCCTCATGAAGGTTTTAACGGGGTGAAACAGATCTGGAGGCGCCAAGAAATGACGCCCCCAGACGCAGAACAAAGAGGGAGATCAGCCCTCGTCGACGATGCCGCCGGCGGCGCACGTCTCGGTGATCGACGGCGAGTTGATCGGCACGGCACCGCCGAAGACACCGACGTTGTTGCCGCAGGCACCGACGGTGCCGTTGATGTTGTTGCCGTTCAGCGCGATCAGCAGCGGGCCGTTCTTCCAGTGGTGGCCACGGGCACCGTCGTGGTCGCCGGCCATGGCGGCCGGGGCGAACGCGAGCGACAGCGCGGCGGCGGCGGCCACTGCGGCAGCAGTCTTCTTCAGCACGTCATTCTCCTTCATGTCGGGTTATCCCCGTCATTTCCGGAGTCTTCGGGGATCTCCGGAGCGTGGGGGTCTCCGGGCGGAAAAGCTACCGGTGTTGATCTCGTTTGGCGGCCTCCATGACCCCATTGTGTGACGGCATGATCAACAACATTGCCCCATCAGGTGGTCTTCGATTCACGATTCGGTCGCGAGTAAGGCCCTGTGGTAGACGCTCTACGCTCTCCGGTTCATGGACGCCAACGAGCTGGTTCGCGGATATCTCGTGCTGGGGCTGCGGCTCGGGCGCCTGGTGTCCGGGTTCGTCGACTCGTTCACCGGCGACCCCGCCCTGAACCGCGCGGTCGACAACGAGCCGCGCCTGGACCCGAAGGCGCTGGCGGCGCACGCCCGGCAGCTGCGCGCCGAACTGCCCGGCAGTGACCTCGCCTACCAGCGCAAACAGTTCCTGAGCGCGCACCTCACCGCGTTGGAGTGCACCGCGCGCAAGCTCGCAGGCGAG
This sequence comes from Lentzea sp. NPDC051213, assembly GCF_044455585.1. NCBI lineage: Bacteria > Bacillati > Actinomycetota > Actinomycetes > Pseudonocardiales > Pseudonocardiaceae > Lentzea > Lentzea sp. NPDC051213. The sequence continues at coordinate 114,359 of NZ_JBITEX010000010.1, read as the reverse complement.
CGCATCACCTTCATGGACGAGGTCGAGCAGTACTTCCAGGTGCGGATCCGGCCCGGCGACGAGGACGCCTACGCGCAGGCGCACCGCAACCTCGACGCCCTGTTGCCTGGAGCGGGCTCGCTGATCGAACGGCTCACCGCGTACCGCGCGGCCGACGAAGTGCCCGCACGGCAGCTCCAGGGCGCCGTGCAAGCCCTGTCCAGCGCGCTGAGGGACCGGGTGCGGCAGAAGTACGAGCTGCCCGAGCAGGAGATCGTCGAGTACCAGGTCGTCACGAACAAGCCGTGGAGCGGCTTCAACTACTACCTCGGCGGCTACCGGTCGCGCGTCGCGGTCAACGCCGACCTCGGCCACCGCATGTCGAACCTGCCGCACCTGGTCGCGCACGAGTCCTATCCGGGCCACCACACGGAGCACTGCCGCAAGGAGGCGGGCCTGGTCGCCAAGCGCGGCCACGCCGAGCAGTCGATCTTCCTCATCAACACGCCGCAGTGCCTGATGGCCGAGGGCATGGCCGACCTCGGCCTGCACGCCGCGGTCGGGCCCGGCTGGGGCGTCTGGACCGAGCAGATCTTCCGCGACCTCGGGTTGCGAATGGACGGCGAACTGTCCGAAAAGGTCGAGTCGGCGGCCGCCGGGCTGCTCACGGTGCGGCAGGACGCGGCGCTGCTGCTACACGATCGGGGTGCGGATCAGGATGACGTTGTTGCGCATCTGTGCAGGTGGCTGCTAGTCCCGGAGCGTCGCGCACGGCAAATGGTCCGTTTTCTGGCAGACCCGTTGTGGCGCGCGTACACCACCACGTACGTCGAAGGAGTGCGCCTTGTGAGGGCTTGGCTCGACGTCCGCGCGCCCGGCGAGTCGCTCGACTCCCGGTATCTGAGACTTCTCGACGAGCCGCTCGTGCCGAAATCACTCGAATCCCAGGTGAGGGACGGTCTGTCGTGGCTGGCCCGCAGCACCCAGGAAAACGGCGTCTGACCAGGCCAAACACACGTACGGTCACGTTTCGGGTTTCTTTCAGGCAGGTGACAAATCGGATTTCACCTGTGTGGCTTCGTGCAGATCGGGCACCGCCACAGGTAACTTCGAAAGTGGCGGGACGCGACCACTGCGGACCGCGCAGGGAGGCTCTGATCGTGGCAGACAACGTCGCGAGGGGGCCGGCACCCGGCCCTCGTGGTCGACCCGCCTGAAAGGGCGAGACGACCGATCAGGGTGGTGCCTGGCCCAGCGAGGAGCGGACGCGGGTGCCGCGTTCGTGAGGGAGTTGCCGTGAACGCACGACGTCCCGCGAGCCGTTCCTCAGGCTCATCGCGCAGTTCCTCCCCCAGGCGCAAGTCCGCCGCACCAGCCATCACCACATATGTGCTGGACACGTCGGTACTGCTGTCCGACCCACTCGCCGCCACCCGGTTCGCGGAGCATGAAGTCGTGCTGCCGCTCGTGGTGATCAGCGAACTGGAGGGCAAGCGCCACCACCCCGAACTGGGCTGGTTCGCCAGGGAGGCTCTCCGCCTGCTCGACGACCTGCGCTTGCGGCATGGTCGCCTCGATTCGCCCATCCCCATCGGGGATGTGGGAGGCACCTTGCACGTCGAGCTCAACCACTCCGACCCGGAGGTGTTGCCATCAGGTTTCCGAACGGACTCCAACGACGCCCGGATCCTCGCCTGCTCCCTCAACCTCGCTGCTGAGGGGCGCAACGTCACCCTGGTGACCAAGGACATGCCTCTGCGGGTCAAGGCCGGATCGGTCGGCCTCGCCGCGGAGGAGTACCGGGCTCACGACGTCACCTTGTCAGGCTGGACTGGAATGTCCGATCTGGACGTTGACCAGTCGCTCGTCGACAGCCTGTTCAAGGAGAACGTCGTCGACCCGACCCTGTACGAGGGCCTCGAGCACATCGCGGAGCTGCCCTGCCACACCGGACTCCGGTTGCTGGCGGGCACGTCGAGTGCGCTGGGCCGGGTGACCGCGGACAAGCAGATAAAGCTGGTGCGCGGGGATCGGGAGGCGTTCGGACTGCACGGAAGGTCCGCTGAGCAGCGGATCGCGCTGGATCTGCTGCTCGACTCCGATGTCGGCATCGTCTCGCTGGGCGGACGTGCGGGCACCGGGAAGTCGGCGCTGGCGCTGTGCGCCGGCCTCGAAGCGGTGATGGAACGCAGGCAGCACCGCAAGGTCGTGGTCTTCCGGCCGTTGTACGCGGTCGGTGGCCAGGAACTCGGCTATCTGCCTGGTAGCGAGAACGAGAAGATGGGGCCGTGGGCGCAGGCGGTGTTCGACACCCTCGGCGCGCTGGTGAGCCAGGCGGTGGTGGAAGAGGTGATGGACCGCGGGATGCTCGAGGTCCTGCCCCTCACCCACATCCGCGGCCGCTCGCTGCACGACTCCTTCGTGATCGTCGACGAGGCGCAGTCGTTGGAGCGCAACGTCCTGCTGACCGTGCTGTCCAGACTGGGCAGCAACTCGCGGGTGGTGCTGACGCACGACGTGGCGCAGCGCGACAACCTGCGGGTGGGCCGGCACGACGGCGTGGCAGCGGTGATCGAGAAGCTGAAGGGCCACCCGCTCTTCGCCCACGTCACTCTGACGCGTTCGGAGCGCTCGCCGATCGCGGCTCTCGTCACGGAGATGCTGGAGGACTACGCCTCATAGTGTCCTGAGTAGACGAACGGCCCCGCGCAATCCTTTGCGCGGGGCCGTTTCTCTTGAGCACCTTAGTCGAGCGCGCGTTTCATGAAGCCGCGCAGGCCGAGCCGGCCGAAGCCGGCGATCGCGACGACGAGCACGAGCAGCACGACCGGGAGCGGCATGTGCGGCACGTTGGGCACGAGCTCCGCGCGCATGCCCTCGCTGATGTAGGTCAGCGGGTTGAGCGCGCAGACCACCTTGAACCACAGCAGGTCATCGCTCAGCGAGCGCCACGGGAACTGCGAGGAACCGGTGAACAGCAACGGGGTCAGGATCACCGCGAACATCACGTTCACCCGGCGGGCCGGCACCGACGTGCCGATGACCATGCCGACCGAGCCGCCGGCGAGGCAGCCGAGGACGATCACCAGCAACGCGCCGGGAATCCCCGACCACTCCCACGACACGTCGAGCATCACGAACCCGACCGGCACCATCAGAACCGCCGCGAAGAACCCGCGGATCGCGCCGAACACGATCTTCTCCACCGCGACCAGCGGGATGGAGATCGGCGCGAGCAGCCGGTCCTCGATCTCCCGCGTCCAGGAGAAGTCCAGCACCAGCGGCAGCGTCGTGTTCTGCAACGCCCCGAGGAACCCGTTCATCGCGATGATGCCGGGCAGGAGCACCTGGGCGAAGTCGTTCTGGACGTAGCCGATGTCCCCCAGCACCTTCGCGAAGATGAAGAGGATGAAGAACGGCTGGATGATCACCTGCGCGAGGAAGCTCGGCAGTTCGCGACCGGTGACGAACACGTCGCGCCACAGGATCGCGTTGAACGTCTTGACTTGGCTCACCGCAGTTCCCGTCCGGTCAGGTGGATGAAGACGTCCTCGAGGCTGGGCTTGCCGATGGCGACGTCGCTGACGACGACGTCGAGGTCCCGCAGCACGTTGAGCACGGCAGGCAGGGTGATCGAGGTGTCGTTGTCGGTGTAGACGCGGAACATGCCGCTGACCTCCTCGACCCGCTGCACGCCGTCCACTTCGGACAGACCGGTGCTGATCTTCTCGGGGTCGTGGCCGTTCGGGCTCACCGTGACGCTGACCGTGTTGCTGCCGGGTAGGTTCTTCGTGAGCTCGATCGGCGTGTCCAGCGTGAGCAGCTTGCCGTGGTCGACGATGCCGACGCGGTCGCACAGCTTCGTGGCCTCGTCCATGTCGTGCGTGGTCAGCACGACCGTGACGCCGTCCGCGTGCAGTGCGGCGACGCGTTCGTGGACGAAGAGCCTGGCCTGCGGGTCGAGGCCGGTGCTCGGTTCGTCGAGGAACAGCACCTTCGGGCGGTGCATCAGCGCGCGGGCGATCATCAGCCGTTGCGCCTGACCACCGGACAACGTGTCGACGAGCGCGTTCTGGTGGTCCTTGAGACCCATCCGCTCGAGGATGTCGTCGGCGAGCCTCTTGCGTTCCGCGGGCCCGATGCCGTGGTAGGCCGCGTGGAACAGCAGGTTCTGCCGCGCGTTGAGCGAACGGTCGAGGTTGTTGCGCTGCGGCACGACAGCGAGCAGCTGCCGTGCGCGCTTCGAGTCGCCGACCACGTCGACGCCCTCCACGAACGCCTGCCCCGAGGTGGGGCGGACGCGCGTGGTGAGGACGCCGACGGTGGTCGTCTTGCCGGCACCGTTCGGACCGAGCAACCCGAAGACCTCACCGCGGCGGACGGTGAAGCTCAATCCGTCCACCGCTGGTTTTTGTCCGGTTTTATAGACTTTGCGGAGTTCTCTTACCTCTACCGCTTCGTCCATTTCTCACCATCCCCCTGGCAACGGCCTGCCTTCCGCGAATCCAGCCGCCGACTGGATGCCGAGAACAGCCCTGTCGTGGAATTCCTCCAGCGAGGTCGCACCGGCATACGTGCAGGCCGAGCGAACGCCGGACGTGATCGCATCCAGCAGATCCTCCACGCTCGGACGCACCGGGTCCAACTGCATTTTCGAAGTCGAGATGCCTTCTTCGAACAGCCCCTTCTTGGCCCGGTCGAACGCGTTGTCGCTGCGCGTCCTGGCGGTCACGGCGCGCTTCGACGCCATTCCAAAGGATTCCTTGTAGAGGTTTCCGCGCTCGTCGCGCTGCAGGTCACCGGGCGACTCGTAGGTGCCGGCGAACCAGCTGCCGACCATGACGCTGCTGGCACCGGCCGCGAGGGCGAGAGCGACGTCGCGCGGGTGCCGCACACCGCCGTCGGCCCACACGTGCTTGCCGAGCCTGCGCGCCTCGGCCGCGCACTCCGCGACGGCGCTGAACTGCGGCCGGCCGACGCCGGTCATCATGCGCGTGGTGCACATGGCGCCGGGCCCGACGCCGACCTTGATGATGTCCGCGCCCGCCTCGACCAGGTCCCGCACGCCCTCGGCGGTGACGACGTTGCCCGCGGCCACCGGAACGCCCGGGTTGGCCTCCTTCACGGCCCGCAGCGCGGTCAGCATCTTCTCCTGGTGACCGTGCGCGGTGTCCACGACCAGAACGTCCACACCGGCCTTGACCAGCGCCTCCGCCTTGGCCCGCACGTCGCCGTTGACCCCGACCGCGGCCGCGATCCGCAGCTTGCCGTCGTCGTCGGTCGCGGGCCGGTAGACCTCCGCACGCAGCGCCGTCAGCTCGGTCAGCACGCCGCTGAGCCGTTGCTCGGCATCGATGCCGAGCGCGATCTTGTGCGCGCTGTGGTGCAGCTGCTCGAAGACGTCCTGCGGCTTCGTGTCGAGCGGGAGCTGAAGGATGTCCGTGTTCATCACGTCGCCAAGGCGCGCGAACCGGTCAACGCCCGTGAGCGCCGCCTCGTCGACAACGCCGATCGGCCTCCCACCGTCGTCCACGACGACGACCGCGCCGTGCGCCCGCTTGTGCAGCAGGTTCCACGCGTCCGCCACCGCGTCGCCCGTGGTGAGCGTGAGCGGGGTGTCCCAGACCGGATGCCGGTCCTTGACCCACGCGATGATCTCCGCGACCGCCTCGGTCGGCACGTCCTGCGGGATGACGACGAGCCCGCCGCGCCGCGCGATGGTCTCCGCCATCCGCCGCCCGGCGACCGCGGTCATGTTGGCGACGACGATCGGGATGGTCGCCCCGGTACCGTCCGAGGAGGAGAGATCGACGCCGAACCGCGACTCCACGGCACTGCGGCCGGGGACGAGGAAGACGTCGTCGTAGGTCAGGTCGTAAGAGGGTCGATGCCCTTCGATGAACCGCACGTGCCACTACGGTACCCGCTGCGTCTCAAAGGGCAGCTCAGCAGCGAGTTCATCACCTCTCCGCGCACAGGTGGCCACGCTCGGTCGGAGTTGCGCAGAGGGTCCGGCTCACGGCTTCCAGACGTATCCGGTCGTGGTCGTGACCGCGACGAACCCCAGCCGCTCCAGAATCGGCCTGCTGTCCTCGGACGCGTCGACCTGCAGGTACTTCGCACCGCGTGCGAGGGCAAGGCGCGCACGGTGCGCCACGAGCGCGCGGTAGATGCCCTTGCCGCGCCACGCGGCGAGCGTGCCGCCACCCCAGAGCCCGCCGAACTCCGTGCCGGGCACGATCTCCAGGCGTGCGGACGACACCACCTGGCCGTCGACCTCGGCGATCACGACGACGACGTTCGGGTCGTCCTTCTTCTCGATCAGGTAGTCGGCGAGCCAGCTGCTGTCCCGGCCGAACACCTCGGTAGCCGTGACGGCCAGCCGCCGCATGTCGGCGTCCTCTTTGGTCTCGCGCAGGACGATCCCGTCGAGGTGGACCGGCGCCGTCATCTCCTCGGTGAGCCCGATGAGCACGGTCTCCCGGCCCTCCGACACGAACCCGGCGGCAGCCAGGCGTTCCGGCAGGTCCGCCGGCACGTCGTGGCTCCACGTCTTCCACTCGACGGCCTGGCCGCGCTCGGTGAAGAAGTCCCGCTGCCGCGCTATCACCGCGTCCAGCTCGGCGCCACCGATCCCGAGGTCCGGCGGACCGCCCACGAGCCCTCGGCGGTGCGGCCAGGCCACGCGGAACACGGGAGCGTCGTGGACGAAGTGGGGATACGCCGCCCACTCGGCGGGGCGGGCTTGGACGTCGAAGGCGTTGAGCAACGCAGCAGCATCGGGCATGCGGCGAACGCTATTGCCGCTCGGAGGTGAGATGCACGCGGTTTTAGGCCCGGCCGGCAGTCAGGCCTTCGGATTCGGTTGTGCGGCAGGAAGAAGAGCCCTCACCTCCTCGATCGTCGTCGCCTCCGACGGGTCCTTGTCCGGGCGGTAGCGCACGACGCGGGCGAACCGCAGCGCGACGCCTCCTGGATAGCGCGGCGAGACCTGCACGCCGTCCAGCTCGATCTCGATCACCAGCTCCGGGCGGACCATCACCACCCACTCGTTGTGCGAGAGGGCGATCTCCTGCAGCGCCTTGGTCTGCCACGTGAGCAGCTCGTCGGTGAGGCCCTTGAAGGTCTTGCCGACCATCACCGGCGGGCCGCCGTCCGGGTCGCGGGCGCCGAGGTGCAGGTTCGACAGCCAGCCTCGCCGGCGGCCGCTGCCCCACTCGACGCCGAGCACGACCAGGTCGAGCGTGTGCACCGGCTTCACCTTCTGCCAGGCGCTGCCGCGACGCCCGGCGGCGTAGGGCGAGGCCAGCGACTTCACCATCACGCCCTCGTGGCCCGCGGCCAGTGCCGCCTCGACCACGCCCGCGGCCTCCTGGGGGGACGGGTCCAGCACGCCTGGGATGACGTGCTCTCCCGCCACCTGCCTCAGTGCGGCCAGGCGGTCGCGCAGCGGTTCGTCGAGCAGGTCCTTGCCGTCGAGGTGCAGGCAGTCGAAGAAGTACGGGTGCAGCAGCAGCTCGCGTTCGTCCTGCGCGCCGAACCGGCTCATCGTCTCCTGGAACGGGCGGGGTCTCCCCTCGTCGGTCAACGCCAGGGTCTCGCCGTCGAGCACCACCGACGAGCACGGCAGGCCGCGCACGAGCTCGACCAACTCCGGCACCGTCTTGGTGATCTCGCGCAACGTGCGGGTGTAGACGTGGACCTCGTCGCCCGAGCGGTGCACCTGGATGCGCGCACCATCGAGCTTGTGCTCCACCACGCAGTTGCCGAGCTCGGACAGCGCCTCGTCCAGCGACTCCGCCGGTGAGGCCAGCATCGGCCGCAGGGGGCGCCCGACCTCCAGCCGGAACGCCTCCAGCACCGTCGCGCCACCGCTCAGCGCGGCCACCGCCGTCTCCGGTAATCGGCCGGACAGCATGAACGCCCGCCGCACCGTCTCGCCCGGCACGTCCGCCGCCGAGGCGATCGCATCCAGCATCACGCCCTCCAGCGCGCCCTGCCGCAGCTCGCCGGTGAGCAGGCGGCGCAGGAAGTCCTGCTCCGCCTCGGTGGAGCGGCCGAACAGCGCGGCCAGCAGCTCGACCCGGCGCTGCGCGGAGCCCTTGCCGGACGTCGAGGCCACCTCGGCGAGAGCGGCGTCGACCTCGGCGACCGTGAGCTCGGCGGCAGCGACGGGAGGCACGGACAGGTCGAAGACCGTGCGCCAGCCCGCACCGATGCGACCCTGCCGCGGCGTGCCGATGAGGAACGACACCACCGCGACCACGACCTCCGCCGTCGCCGAGCGCAGCAACGCGGACAGCGCCTTGACCTTGGCCAGGCGCGACCTGGTCGCCGCCACGGCGGCCGACGTGTCGACTACTTCGGAAAGGAGCACGGTCTCATGGTGCACCCGAGCACTGACAATTTCTGGAGGCTCAGGTTAGGCTGACCGCAGTAGCCGTTCTACCTGGGGGTTTACCGCATCATGCGGGCATTCAAGATCGTCGCCGCCGCACTCCTGTTCGCCGCGCTCGGCGCCGCCCTGTTCCCGCCGGCCAGTAGCGGTGACCTCCGCGAGCACATCCTGTCCGCCGAGGCCGAAATCCAGCGCGAGCACATCCTCTAACCGATCACCGCGGCGATCTCCCTGACCGCCTCGCGCAGGCGGTCGGGAGTGAGCGCCGCGTAGCCCACCACGAGGCCAGGCCACATCGGCGTGCGCGTGTACTGCGCCAACGCCCAGACGTGCACGCCTCGCTCCTCAAGCCTGCTCTTCAGCGCGAGGTCGTCCATCCGGTCCGGCATGCGCAACACGACGTGCAACCCCGCCGCGACCCCGATGGGCTGCCACGCCGGCAAGTGCTCCGCAACGGCCTCCAGCAACGCGTCCCGCCGCCTCCGATAGAGCGCGCGCGTACGGCGTAGATGCCGGTCATAACCACCCGTCCGCAACATGTGCGCGAACGCGGCCTGAGGGATCGTCCCGGTCCCCATGTCGTTGTACTTCTTGCGCTCCACGATGTCGGCCCGCAGCCGCTCCGGCACCACGAGCCACCCGAGCCGCAGCGCGGGAGCCAGCACCTTGCTCGTCGTCCCCTGGTACACGACGTGCTCCGGCGCCAAGGCCTGCAACGCCCCCAGCGCGGGCCGGTCGTATCGATGCTCGGCGTCGTAGTCGTCCTCGATGATCAACCCGTCCCGCTCGCGCGCCCATGCCACGAGCGCCCGCCGCCGTTCCGGATGCAGCACGACCCCGAGCGGGAACTGGTGCGCCGCTGTCACGAGCACCGCACGACAGTCCGTTTTGGACAGAAGGTCGACCCGGATCCCCTTGTCGTCCACCGGAATCGGCACAGGATTGAGCCCGTGCGACCGAAGCATGTTCTCTCCGCCGAAGTGGCTGGGCTCCTCGATCGCGATGCTGCCGCGCAACAGCCGAGCGGTGAGCTGCAGCCCGTCCGCCGCGCCGTTCGTGATCACAGCATCCCGCGCGATCACCGCGCGAACCCGCGCGAGGTAGTCGACGAGTTCCTTGCGCAGCCCCACGAATCCGGCCGGATCCGGATACGCGAGATCCTCGTCGGGCAGTTCCGCGAGCGCCGCCCGGTGCGCGGCAACCCACTCCGCACGGGGAAACGCGCTCAACGCGGGCAACCCCGGCCGGAGGTTGAACCGCCACCGCTGCGGCGGCTCCGGCACCCCGCACACGCCGGCGGGCCCAAGACTCGCGACCGTCGTCCCCGACCCCCGCCGAGCGGTGAGATACCCCTCCGCCACCAGCTGCGTGTACGCCGCCGTGACCGTCCCGCGCGCCACCTCGAGCTGCGCCGCCAGATCCCGGCTGGACGGCAACCGCGTCCCCGGCGTCAGCCGCCCGTCCCGGATGGCCCTGCGCAGTTCGGCCTCCACGCCGCGGCGCCGCTGGTGCTCCGGCAACAGCAGCTCGCGAAAAGTGGTCCAGTTAGCAACCATTGAAGTGGAGCTTAAACCTGGACCAGTTCGGCGTAAAGCTAGACGGCATGAGACTCGGGGTGGCCGCGGGAGCAACAGCGGCAACAATCGTCGGCGCGTCGGTTCCGGTCACGGGAATGCTCGAGGGCTACCCGGTCCTGACCGGCCAGGCCATGCGCTACGCACTGGCCGCGGTCATCTTGCTGCTGGTGGCCCGCCGCCTGCCCATACCGTCGTGGCGCGACATCCTGCCGTTGCTGGGCGTGGTGGTGACGGGCATGCTCGGCTTCAACGCCGTCCTGCTAGCCGCACAGCAGTACGCCGAACCCGGCTTCGTGGCCGCGGTGATGGGCGCGTCACCGATCGCCCTCTCCCTGCTTGCCCGCCAACGCTCTCTCGCGGCCATCGTCGGCGCGGTGGTGGTGGCCGCGGGCGTGGTGGTGTTGTCCGGCGGTGGCGCGTGGCACGGTCCGGGGTTGTTCTTGGCGCTGCTCACGATGGCCGGCGAGGTCTGCTTCACGCTGTTCGCCGTCGGGGTGGTGAAGCGCCTCGGTGTGCTCGGTGTGGCTACGTGGACCTGCCTGATCGCGGCGGTCGTCGGTGCCGTGCTCGGCACGTTCGTCGGTGGGTGGCAGGTGCCCGACACACGGCAGACCTTCGCGCTGTTGGCGCTGGCCGTGCTGGTGACGGCACTGGCGTTCGGCCTTTGGTACTTCTCCGTGAATCGGCTGGGGTCGGGCAGGGCCGGGGTGCTCATCGGGATGATGCCGGTGTCTGGTCTGGTTACTTCGGTGTTGATGGGCGTTCAGGAGTTCACGCTTGTTGGCGCTGCCGGTGCTACCACGGTTGCACTCGGGTGTGTCATCGCTCTTCGGAGGGGGACGCACCACACACACGAGGCTGGCCGGGTTCCCCCAAAATCAACTCTAGTGAGCGGGTCTGACACTCGTGCGGAAGTCGTTGCGACGTAACGGTCTCACGGCTTACCACCCCGGAAGGCCGCCATCGCCTCGCCGGCGTCCCGCAGGAACGAGATGCGCGTAGCTGCCTGCCCGTCGAACGTCGTGATCACCGTGAGGACGAACCACGCGATCGCGATCACGACCAACGTGCCGCCGATCGGGCCGGAGAGGTCAAGTCCGAGAAGTTTCGCGGCGAGCACCGCTGCCAGCGGGATCAGGCCCAGCAGAAGGCTGCGTACCGCGTTCCCGATGACGGCGAGCCTCCGCCGCGGGCTGGGCGCTGTGGTTGGCAGCTCATCCAGGTGACCGCGGACCAACACGTGGATCAGTCCGACGATCTCGGCGCGGAGCAGCTCGCGAGTATCTCGGCGCGGCAACGCGATCCACAGGTCGTACGACCGCAGGTGCTGGGCGCACTGCTTACAGCGCGCACGCAGTGTGTTGCGACTCAGCGGGTTCGACAGATCAACCTCTCGCCACAGCCCTGTTTCCACCGCGTCTGCCGCATTGGCGACGAGCCGCAGCAAGATTCCCCTGCTCTCCAGCGCACGTGAATCCTCCAGCGCCAACGCAAGGAAGAAGAGCTTGCAGAGCACCGCTTCCTTTGGCTCGGAAAGGATGGCGTACCTGTTCAGCGACCAGGTGGTTACGAGGGATAACGGAGACACGAGGATGAACAGCAACGGCACCGCAAGAGCAGCCGACAGCGCAGTGCGCCACGAGCTTGATGCGATCTCGCCCAGCGAGCCGACCTCACGCCACAGGAGGTACGCGGCTCCCAGCAGACAAGCAGTGATCAAGCTGTCCCAGAACAACCAGAAGCGTCTCGTCGGCAACTTGTCGAGAAGGACGAGCCCGCCGAAGCCACTGACGAATCCGCCAAGGATCAACGGGGCGTTCAGTTCTGGTCCCACCTGCTGGTGAACCCAGAAGCCTGACGCTACGAGTACCGCGACAACAATCAGGACTGATACGAAATCCACGACTGCCGCCAGGCGGTACTGACGGCGTATCTCACACTCACGCCACCGGACCGCGCTGTCGTAGGCGGCAGCGAGTTCCTCGTCCAGATCGGAGTCGGCCACGCTGGCGAGAACGAGCGGGCGAGCCGTGGCCGCCCACTCCGTCAGCTCATCGGCCCGCCTTCGCGCATGACCGATGTCCGGACGAACCTTGGCGACCCACTGTCTCAGCTCATCAGCTCGCTTTCGTGCCCAGTCGACGTCCGGATACCTCATATCAACAACTCGCAGCCAAGCTGTGGACTGTTACGGATCGCGCTCAGGCGCCGCCGATCACGACGGCCATGTGCCCGGTGACCGTCACGAGCTCGCGCAGCTCGTGCCAGTTCAGAAGGTCGCGCGTGCCGTCCGTCGCGACAACCCGCTCCCGCAGACCACCACGCACCTCGTCAAACATCACCCGCTGCGCATCGGTAAACCGCCCACGTTCCAGCAGAACCCTGGCAAGGCAATGCACGTCCACATCGGCACAGTCACCCTTCGAGTACCAGAACCAAACGGCGTGAAGGGCTGCCTCGCGCGGCGCGCCATACCAGTGCGAGGGCCGGTGAGGATTGGGCGCCGACGGATGCGGCACCCGATAGCCGAGTTGCTTGGCACGGCGACGAAGCACGCCGTAGGCGCGGAGCTCAGCCTGCCAGGCAGTACGGCTCGCGGTCAGCAGCTCCACAGCGCGCGGCAGTGCGGCCGGATCGCGCGCGAAGTCACCCGCCACGAACGTCAGGAAGCTGAACGACGCCTCGAAGCCAACCGGGCTGTAGTGCGAGAGACAACGGCGGAGGGCGCCGACGCGGCGGCCGAGTGGGAGTGACGTGTCGAGGGCTTTCCTTGCGCTACCAGCGAAACTCACGGGCGCACCTTCGCGAGCCACGCCGCAGCCTCATCGGACGGCAGCACCCGCGCGACGTCGACCATCGGCGTCATCATCGGGTAGACCCGGCCCGCGTTCCACGACCGCGCATAAGGCGGCGGATCCAGCACGACGACGCGGCGGTCCTCGAACAGCGGGATGTCCGACGGGCGCCCCTCGTTCCAGATCGTCTCGCCGAACGCGTCGGAAAGCTCGAACTGGCCCCGGATTCCGCCCTCCGGTTCGAGATCCGGACCGACCGAGGCTGCCTCGACCCAGGGCTGCAGCGGAGGTTCACCGGGGATCAGCGACGGTATCAGCCGGTACGCCAGCAACGTGTGCAGCTGGAAGTTGTCGCCGATGCCGCCGATCGTCACCTCGAAACCCGCCCCGGACGGCCTGTGCAGCACCAGCAACGGTTCGAGGTCCAGCACTAGCAACAGGCCGTGCAGCCAGGAATCCGCCGGCACGGCGGCTAGAAGGCGGTCGCGATGCGGCAAACCGGCACGGACGTCCTCGTCCTGCATCGGAAGCAGCAAAGCGCGCTCCCACTCGTCGACGTCCACCACCGACTGCTCGAAGGCCTCGGCGACGCGCAAAGCCAACGGGGGCAAGGCCGGCGAGGAACCGACGTAGTACAGCAGGTTGCCTAGCAGCTGGTTCACCGCGACATCGCCGGACGACGCCAGGACCAGGGCCGCCGCCGACAGTTCGTCGGCGGAGCAACCCTGGGCCTGCTCCAGGAACGTGTCGAATGCACCTGGCTCAGCACGAACAACGGCAGCCGCGACCGGCGTCAGATCCACGCGCCGCAGACTAGTGCGTGACCGCCTACCTTCGCCGCGCCTTTCGGCGCTCAGCAGGGCGCCTCACGGCACTAGGCCAGATCCGGTCCCTGCGAGCGCAGATCGTCGACCTTCGACATCGCGTCACGCAGTTCCCCCAGCCACGAGTCGGCGTGCTCGCCCACCAGCCGGACGGCCCACGCCAGGGCGTCCGCGCGGGAGCGTGCGACGCCTGCGGCCACCAGCGTGTCGAGCACCTGGCGTTCCGGCTGGCGCAGGCGCGTCATCACGGGTACGGCCAGGTGCGTGAACAGTTCCTGTGTGCTGCCCTGCACAGCGCCCCAGGCCACCTTGCGGCCGTAGCGGTGCTCCGCCTGACGCGCGATCTCGATGCGTTCGGCACGCGTGTCCTCGCGCCAGCGGGAGATGCGGCCCGACTCGGCCGCTGCGCGTGATGCGTCGTCGAACTCGCCTTCCAGTTCCGGCAGCGTGCCGATGACCGTGATCTCCTCGCGGTCCACGATCACCTCCGCCGGGCCGCTGAACCAGCCGTCCGGCAGCCTGCCCGCGAACCACGCCGCCGCGTCGTCGGCCGACGGCAGGTCAGCCTGCTGCCACCCGCCTCGTCCTCGCCATCCACGTCCCATTTCAACTCACCTCTGATTACATGATTACGTCGTTACCGACGTTACGCCTGCAATCAGCTAGCGAGTGTTCGCCGTGAGCGAAGTGACCAGCGCATCTGCGGAAACGACAGGCCTGTCGCACACGTAGCCGCGGCACACGTACGCGGCCGGAGCCTCGTCGACCAGCGGGCGGTCCTCCAGCAACGGCACGGACGACGGCTCTCCGGCCACGACGACGCCACCTCCCGGCACATGCGCCACCGCCGCCGCCCACAGCGACGCACGGCGCGGGTCCTCTCCCGCACCGACAACGGCCACCTGCAACGGACCGCCCACCAGTGCCTCCGCCACGCTCAACCAGTGGCCCGCGAACCGGGGCGCTCGCGCAGCCAGCAGGCCGGCCCGCGTCACCGCCTCCGAAGCAGCCGTCGCGTAGCGCGAAGAACGATCAGCGCCGGACAGCAGCGAAGCGGTCAGCAAGGCCGAGGCCAGCGACGATGCACCGGAGGGCGACGCGTTGTCGGTCGAGTCGGCCGGGCGCCGCACGAGCTGTTCGGCGTCGTCCGCGGTGTCGTAGTAGGCGCCGGGAGTGTCCGGCACGGCGAACCGCGCGAGAGCCGTGTCCAGCAGCCCGCAGGCCAGGTCGAGCCACCGGATCGAGCCCGTGACCTGGTGCAACGCCAGCAGACCGTCCGCAAGGCAGCCGTAGTCCTCCAGCACGCCGAACGACGGCCCGGCGACGCCGTCGCGCGAGGTCCTCAGCAGCCGTCCCTCGACGAGGTGCACCGAGGCCAGCAACGACGCCGCCTCGGAAGCCCCGACGATCCACGACGGCTCACCGAAGAACGCGCCGGCTTCGGCCAGAGCCGCGATCGCCATCCCGTTCCACGCCGCGACCACCTTGTCGTCACGGCCAGGCTGCGGACGCGCGGCACGAAGAGCCAGCAGCGAGGAACGCACGTCCTCCCCCGGCTCCGACACGAACCGCAACGTCGACTTGCCGTCCTCGAAGTTCGGTTCGGCGGTCACCCCGAAAGCAGCCGCCGCCTCCCCTAGCTCCTCGAACGACCACACGTAGGTCAGACCCTCGACGCCCTCGGTGTCCGCGTCCAGCGAGGACGCGAAGCCACCCTCGGCTGTGCGCAGATCCCGCAGCAGGAACGAAGCCGTGTCCCGCGCCACCCGCGCATAGCGCTCCGAACCGGTGACCCGCGCCAGATGCGTGTAGAACCGCAGCAGCAACGCGTTGTCGTACAACATCTTCTCGAAATGCGGCACGACCCACGCCGCGTCGACGCTGTAGCGCGCGAACCCACCGCCGAGCTGGTCGTACATGCCGCCGTTCGCCATCGCGTCGGCGGTCGAGGTCGCCATCGAGATCGCCTCGACCGAGCCGGTGCGTTCGTGGTGGCGCACCAGGAACTCGACCACCATCGACGGCGGGAACTTCGGTGCACCACCGAATCCGCCGCGGCGCCGGTCGAACTCGCCGAGCAGCGACACCACCGCGCCCGACAGCGCGTCAGCATCCACAGTGGACGGTGGCAGCGGCTCCGCGTGCCGCGAGATCTCGTCCACGACTACCGAAGCCGACTCCAGAATCTCGTCGCGCCGCCCGGTCCACGCCGCCGACACGGCCTCGAGCAGCTGACTGAACGACGGCATCCCCGGCCGCGGCGATGGCGGGTAGTAGGTGCCCGCGTGGAACGGCCGCGCGTCCGGCGTCAGGAACACCGTCATCGGCCACCCGCCGTGGCCGGTCATGGCCTGCGTGACCTCCATGTACACCGCGTCGACGTCCGGACGTTCCTCGCGATCGACCTTCACCGGCACGAAGTTCTCGTTCAGAACCAAAGCGACAGAAGCGTCTTCGAACGACTCGTGCGCCATCACGTGACACCAGTGGCAAGCCGCGTAACCGACGGACAGCAGCACCGGCACGTTGCGCCGGCGCGCCTCCTCGAACGCCTCGGCACCCCACGGCCACCAGTCGACCGGGTTCTGAGCGTGCTGCAGCAGGTACGGGCTGGTCGCGTCAACGAGCCGGTTCGTCATGCGAACCACACTAAATGAGCAGCGCAGACGCCGACTCTCGATCAGACTCGACCTCGTGTTGCTCACCATGACCACCACCCACCAGCCGGCGACCGACCTCGGTCACCTGCTGCACAAGCACCCGGACCGGGCCCAGTCGTTCTCGACGAGCTCGGGCACAGCGCACGTCTTCTACCCGAAGGCGACGCACGAGGAATGCACGGTCGCCCTCCTGCTCGAGGTCGACCCCATCGCGCTGGTACGAGGTCCTGGCAGCACGCTCACGCAATACGTCAACGACCGCCCGTACGCGGCCGGATCGTTGCTCACGGTCGCGCTCGGCAGCGTGTTCCGCACGGCGATGAACGGCCGCAGCGAGAGCTACCCCGAGCTCGCCCGGACGCCGATTCCGCTGGTCATCCGTGTTCCCGCGCTGCCATACCGGCTCGCGGAGCGCCTGTTCACGCCACTCGGCTGGACCGTCGAGATCACCGGCCACGGCGACTCGCGCTATGGCGACGTCACGCTCACCGGCACCGTCAAGCTCAGCGACGCCCTGAAGCACCTCTACGTGCTGCTGCCCGTGCTCGACGGCGGCAAGCACTACTGGGTCGCGGCCGACGAGGTCGACAAGCTGCTCAAGGCGGGCGACGGCTGGCTCTCGGCGCACCCGGACAAGGAACTGATCACCACCAGGTACCTGGCCCGCAAGCGACCGCTCGTGCTGTCCGCGCTGGAGCGCTTGGCCGAGGTCGACGAGGTCGAGCCGGAGGAACTGGACAACGCGCTCGCCGAACCGAAGATCTCCCTTGCCGCACAGCGCAAGGAGGCCGTGGTCAAGGCACTGAAGGAGGCGCGGGCGAAGCGCGTGCTCGACCTCGGCTGCGGTGGCGGCGCGCTCCTGCGCGAGCTGATCCAGGAGCCCGAGTTCACCGAGATCCACGGCGTGGACGTGTCCGCGAAGGCGTTGCAGGAGACTGCGCGCAAGCTGCACCTCGACCGCATGTCCGACCGGGTGCGCGAGCGGATCACGTTGCGGCAGTCGGCGTTGACCTACGCCGACACCGAGCTCGCCGGGTACGACGCGGCCGTGCTGATGGAGGTCGTCGAGCACGTCGACCCGTCGCGCCTGCCCGCGTTCGAGCACTCGGTGTTCACCGTGGCCCGACCGGCGACCGTGCTGGTCACCACGCCGAACGTCGAGTACAACCCGCTCTTCGAAACGTTGCCGGAAGGGCAGATGCGGCACTCCGACCACCGTTTCGAATGGACTCGTGCGGAGTTCCGGGAGTGGGCGGGAGGTGTCGCTTCGCGCAGGGGCTACACCGTGCGTTTCGTGCCGATCGGGCTGGAGGACGCCGAGCGCGGCGCGCCGACCCAGATGGCCGTGTTCAGCTTGGGGGAAGAGAACTGATGGAGCTGAAGATCCCGGACCTGTGCCTGGTGGTGCTGATCGGCGCCTCGGGTTCCGGCAAGTCCACGTTCGCCCGCAAGCACTTCCTGCCCACGCAGGTGTTGTCGAGCGACTACTTCCGCGGGCTCGTGTCCGACGACGAGAACGACCAGTCGGCGTCCGCGGCGGCGTTCGACGTGCTGCACTACGTCGCGGCCAAACGGCTGGAGGCCGGGCGCGTCACGGTGATCGACGCGACCAACGTGCAGGCACCCGACCGCGCCAGGCTGATCGAGGTCGCCAAGAGGGCGAACGTGCTGCCGGTCGCGATCGTCCTGGACACGCCTACCGACGTCTGCCTCAAGCGCAACGCCTCCCGGCCGGACCGCGACTTCGGCGCGCACGTCGTGAAGCGGCACCGCGCCGCGTTGCAGCGCTCGTTGAAGTTCCTCGGCAAGGAGGGCTTCAAGCGCGTCCACGTGCTGCGCAGCGAGTCTGATGTGGACAGTGCCGTGCTCGTGTACGAGCGGCTGCTCAACGACCTCCGGCACGAGGCCGGCCCGTTCGACGTGATCGGCGACGTGCACGGCTGCCGCGCTGAGCTGGAGGAGCTGCTGGTCCAGCTCGGCTACTCGCTGGTGCGTGATGCCGAGGGCCGCGCTGTCGACGCCGTGCCGCCTGCCGGCCGCAAGGCGATCTTCGTCGGCGACCTGGTCGACCGCGGCCCCGACACACCGGGCGTGCTGCGCCTCGTCATGGGCATGGTCGATTCAGGCCACGCGTTCTGCGTCTGCGGCAACCACGAGCAGAAGCTGGTGCGGGCGTTGCGCGGCAGGAACGTCCAGGTCAAGCACGGCCTCGCCGAGTCGCTCGCGCAGCTCGCCGCCGAGGACGAGGACTTCCGCCGCAAGGCCGAGAAGTTCTGCGACGGCCTGGTCGCGCACTACGTGCTGGACGGCGGAAAGCTCGTCGTGGCGCACGCCGGTCTGCCGGAGCGCTACCACGGCCGTGCGTCCGCGAGGGTGCGCAGCTTCGCGCTGTACGGCGACACGACCGGCGAGACCGACGAGTACGGCCTGCCGGTGCGCTACCCGTGGGCGAACGAGTACCGCGGCACCGCGATGGTGTTGTACGGCCACACTCCGACCCCCGAGGCGGAGTGGATCAACAACACGATGTGCCTCGACACCGGTGTGGTGTTCGGCGGGAAGCTGACCGCGCTGCGCTACCCGGAGCGCGAGGTCGTTTCCGTTGCCGCACAGCAGGTCTGGTACGAGCCGGTGCGGCCGCTGGTCGCTCCGGTGGTCGAGCGCGAGCCGGACGTGCTGGCACTGACCGACGTCACGGGCCTGCGCCGGATCGAGACATCGGTGATGGGCGCCGTGACGATCCGCGCGGAGCAGTCGGCCAGCGCGCTGGAGGTGATGAGCCGGTTCGCGATCGACCCGCACGACCTGCTGTACCTGCCGCCGACGATGGCGCCGACGGCGACCTCGCAGCGCGAGGACGTGCTGGAGCACCCGTTCGAGGCGTTCGAGGATTTCCGCGCGGCCGGTGTCTCGCAGGTGATCTGCGAGGAGAAGCACATGGGCTCCCGCGCGGTGCTGCTGGTGCGCAAGGAAGGTGGCGCGATCTACACGCGCACCGGCCGCACGTTCTTCGACGGCGCGCTGGGCGAGGAGCTTTTGGACCGCGTCCGTGAGGCCGCGAAGCCGTTGTTCGACGAGTTCGCCACGGACTGGCTGCTCATCGACGCCGAGCTGATGCCGTGGAACGCCAAGGCGTCCGGGCTGATCCGCGAGCAGTACGCCGCGGTCGGCGCGGCGGCTGGCGGAGCACTGCCGGTGGCGGTCAAGGCTCTGGAGTCGGCTGCCGCTCGCGGTGTCGACGTCACCGAACTGCTGGCGCGCACGTCCAAGCGGGCTTCGAACGCGGCGGCGTACTCGGCTGCCTACGAGCGCTACTGCTGGCCCACCGAGGGTCTGGAGGGCGTGCGGATCGCACCGTTCCAGCTGCTCGCGGTCGAGGGGCGGACGTTCCACGACCAGTCGCACCTGTGGCACCTCGACACGCTGGCGAAGCTGGAGGGACCGCTGTTCCAGCGCACCCGGCACCTCGTGGTGGACGTCAGTGATCCTTCGAAGGTTGCCGAGGGCATCCGCTGGTGGGAGGAACTGACCGCCGACGGCGGCGAGGGCATGGTCGTGAAGCCGCTGGCGAACCTGACCGCGCGCGTGCAGCCGGGCGTGAAGGTGCGCGGGCGCGAGTACCTGCGGATCATCTACGGCCCCGACTACACGGAACCGCAGAACCTCGCCCGGCTGCGCAAGCGCAGTCTCGGCCGCAAGCGCGGGCTCGCACTGCGTGAGTACGCGCTGGGCATCGAGGCTCTCGAACGCATCGCGCGCGGCGAGCCGTTGTGGCGGGTGCACGAGTGCGTCTTCGGCGTGCTCGCGCTGGAGTCGGAGCCGGTGGACCCACGACTGTGATCCTCGAGGCCGTGATCGGGTCGCACGCCTACGGGCTGGCGACCCGGTCGTCCGATGTAGACAGACGCGGGGTGTTCGTCGCGCCCACGGAGGCGTTCTGGCGCCTGGAAAAGCCCGCGACCTCGGTCGAAGGCCCGTCGCCGGAGCAGCTCAGCTGGGAGGTCGAGCACTTCTGCCGGCTGGCGCTGAAGTCGAACCCGACTGTGCTCGAGACGCTGGTCAGCCCGCTGGTCGAGATCTGCACGCCGCTGGGAGAGGAGCTTCGGGCGTTGCTGCCGGCGTTCCTCTCCCGGTACGCCGTGCGGGCCTACACGCGCGCTACCGAGATGCAGCTGACTCGGGCTGGGCGCACCGGCTCGGCGAGGAGCTGACGAACGCTGACGGCCCGTTGCCGGAGGAACCCGACCGGGCCCGCGTGGAGGACTGGCTGGTGTCGGTGCGCCGCAGGTCGCTGAGCGCCTAGTCCTTCTTCTCCGGCTCTGCAGCGGGAGGGTCAGCAGGCTCGTCGAACGACGCCGGCACCCGCTTGAGGTGCTTGTTCATCGACTTGACGAGGAAGAAGACCGCGATGAAGAAGACGATCAGCACGACGAGGCCGACCGGGGAGGACTTGCCGAAGTCCTCGCCCTGGCCGCCCTTGTCGTTGTTCGTGTTCGACGGCTGCACGGCGACGAACGCCACCGTGCTGCCGAGGTCGAATTCAGGGGAAAGCACCCCTAGACCTTAACTCCGGCGAACAGGTCCGTTTCCGGCAGCGTCGAGTCGACCAGCGAGCGGACGAGTTCGTACTCCTCGGTCGGCCAGACCTCGCGCTGCATGTCCTTCGGGATGGCGAACCAGCGGCTGGTCGGGTCGATCTGGGTGGCGTGGGCCTTGAGCGCCTCGTCGCGGACGTCGAAGTACTCCGCGCACTCGACCTGGGTCGTGACGCGGTCCATCACGTCGGGACGGTCGGCGTCCCAGTTCGCCAGCCACTCGGTGTACGGCGACTCCATGCCGCGCTCTTCCATCGCCTTGTGGAACGAGAGCAGCTTCGCGCGTGAGAAGCCGTGGCCGTAGTAGACCTTCTGGGTCTCCCACGGCTCGCCGAGCGACGGGTCGAAGGACGGGTCGGCCGCGGCGTCCAGCGCGGCCATCGAGATCTCGTGCGTGCGGATGTGGTCCGGGTGCGGGTAGCCGCCGTTCTCGTCGTAGGTCACGACGACGTGCGGGCGGAAGTCCCTGATCGCCTCGACGAGCGACGGCACCGATTCCTCCAGCGGCACGAGGGCGAAACAACCCTCGGGCAGCGGCGGCAGCGGATCGCCCTCGGGGAGCCCGGAGTCCTTGAAGCCCAGCCAGCGGTGCTGGATGCCGAGGATCTTGGCCGCGCGGGCCATCTCCTCCCGGCGGACCTCGATGATGTTGGCGAGCACGTCCGGCCTGTCCATCGCCGGGTTGAGGATGCTGCCCGCACCACCGTCGGTACAGGTCACGACCATCACGTCGTGGCCCTCCGCGATGTAGCGGGCCATCGTGGCCGCGCCCTTGCTCGACTCGTCGTCGGGATGTGCGTGCACTGCCATCAGGCGCAGCTTGTCGGCCATGACCCCCGTGGTCCTCCTGTGTGAATGGTCCTGCGACACTCAACAACTGAACGTCGGGCACCATTGTTCCCCAGCGGCTTAGGAGGGCGCGGCAAAGTGGCACAACGCGCGCTCCCCGTGGGGCGGTACAGCAAGCAGGGCCGCACACCTCTGTCGAAGTGGGCGCGCTGGGCGTTACTCGCTGTAGCCGTGGCCTTAGGGGCCGTGGTCGCCTTCGTCGGTTACCGAAATCTTGGTACAAAGCCGATCGAGGCCAAGCAGACCGCGTTCAACATCCTCGGCGACGACCGGGTAGAGGTCAGTTTCGAGGTTTCCCGCGATCAACCGGAGCGCGCGGCCGTCTGCATCATTCGGGCCCGATCCAAGGACGGGGACGAAGCAGGCCGCCGCGAGGTTCTTGTTCCGCCGGGGAATTCCCTCGTCGTCGAGACAACTGTTCTCCGCACCTCGAAGCCGCCGGTCACCGGCGAGGTGTTCGGGTGCTCCTACCAGGTTCCCCCCTACTTGTCCACGAGCTAGCGGCCAAGCGGGTGATCTGCGGTTTAAACGGCGAGATGGGGAACAAATCGCCGTCGCTGAACGTTGTCATCGTGTTACTATTGCCGCTCAAGCACGGCCCCGGCGCGGGCCGTGTTTTTCCGTTCCGGGCCAGCGGCCCGGGAACTATCTGGCGCGCACACGTGTGCCGGAGCAAGACGAGGAGTTGGTGACCGTGAGCGACACCCAGGTGACCTGGCTGACCCAGGAGGCCTACGACCGGCTCAAGGCTGAGCTGGACGAACTGATCGCGTACCGCCCGGTCATGGCTGCTGAGATCAACGCCCGTCGCGAAGAGGGCGACCTCCGCGAGAACGGTGGCTATCACGCCGCCCGCGAGGAGCAGGGCAAGCAGGAGGGGCGCATCCGCCAGCTCCACGAGCTGCTCCAGGCCGCGAAGGTCGGCGAGGCCCCCACCACCAAGGGTGTCGCGGCACCGGGCACGGTGCTCACGGTCCGCTACGAGGGCGACGACGAGACCGAGACCTTCCTGCTCGCGACCCGCGAAGAGGGCGCGCACGGCGAGATGGAGGTCTACTCCCCGTCCTCGCCGCTCGGCAAGGCTCTGAACGGCGCCAAGGACGGCGAGACCGTGTCCTACGAGCTGCCCAACGGCAAGGCTCAGAAGGTCACGCTCATCAAGGCCGTGCCGTACCAGGCGTAGTAACGCCACACAACGTTCGAAGGGGCGGTCACCTCGGTGGCCGCCCCTTCACACGTTCTAGGAGGGGCCGCACGCGTGGGGGCACCGGCGTCGACAACGCGATCGAGGTCGACAGCCGCCGCACATGAGACACGTCGACGATGTGGTCGACGACGCGCTGCAGATCGGCGTTCGACCTCGCGACCATCCTCACGAACAGGTCGCCCTGCCCGGTCGTGGCGTGCACCTCGCACACCTCGCTGATCGCGGACAGCCCCTCGCACACCTCCTGCCGCCGGCCCTGCGCGATCTCCACCACCGCGAACGCCGTCAGCCCGTACCCCATCGCCGCCAGGTCGAGCGCCGGAGGGAAGCCCGCGAGCACGCCTCGTTCCTGCAAACGGTCCAGCCTGGCCTGCACCGTTCCCCGTGCGACGCCCAGCCGGCGGGAGCATTCGAGGACCCCGAGGCGCGGCTCGTCGGTGAGGAGCAGCAGCAGCCTGGCGTCCAGTTCGTCCACGGGCTGGTCAGAGTGCTCACCCTGCTGAGCTGAAGTCATAGATCACTATACAAATTGCGCAGCAAAATCGCCGACTGTTGCTCACCCTGCCTGGTCGAATCATGCTGTGAAGCATGACGCAGCAGCTTGACGACGTGAGCTACGACCAGCTCCGGCAGCTCGTGGGCTTGGTCGACTACGACGCGACCAAGGACCCCTTCCCCGTGCGCGCCATGGACGCCGTGGTGTTCGTCTCGGGCAACGCCGTCCAGACCTCCTGGCTGTACCAGGTGGCGTTCGGCATGGAACTCGTGGCCTACGCGGGCCCCGAGACCGGCCAGCGCGGCCACCACTCCTACGTGCTGAAGTCGGGCTCGGCCCGCTTCGTGATCCACGGCGGCGTGCAGCCCGACTCCCCGATGCTCGACCACCACCGCAAGCACGGTGACGGCGTCATCGACCTCGCTCTCGAAGTCGGCGACGTCGACCGGTGCATCGACCACGCCCGCAAGCAGGGCGCGACGATCCTGGAAGAGCCGCACGACATCTCCGACGAGCACGGCACCGTGCGCATCGCGGCCATCGCCACCTACGGCGAGACCCGCCACACGCTGGTGGACCGCACCAAGTACAACGGCGTCTACCTGCCCGGTTACGTGGAGAAGACCTCCACGGTGCAGCGGCCGGAAGGTGCGCCGAAGCGGCTGTTCCAGGCCGTCGACCACTGCGTCGGCAACGTCGAGCTCGGCAAGATGGACTACTGGGTCGACTGGTACAACCGCGTCATGGGCTTCGTGAACATGGCGGAGTTCATCGGCGACGACATCGCGACCGACTACTCGGCGCTGATGTCCAAGGTCGTCTCGAACGGCAACCACCGGGTGAAGTTCCCGCTGAACGAGCCGGCGATCGCGAAGAAGAAGTCCCAGATCGACGAGTACCTCGAGTTCTACGAGGGCGCGGGCGTGCAGCACATCGCCCTCGCGACCAACGACATCATCGGCACCGTCACGGCCCTGCGCAACGCGGGTGTGGAGTTCCTCAACACGCCCGACAGCTACTACGACGACCCGGCGCTGCGGGCCAGGATCGGCGAGGTCCGCGTGCCGATCGAGGTGCTCAAGGAGCACCGCATCCTGGTCGACCGCGACGAGGACGGCTACCTGCTGCAGATCTTCACCAAGCCGATCGGCGACCGCCCGACCGTGTTCTACGAGCTGATCGAGCGGCACGGCTCGCTGGGCTTCGGCAAGGGCAACTTCAAGGCCCTTTTCGAGGCGATCGAGCGCGAACAGGAGCGACGCGGCAACCTCTGATGGCGATACCCCGGTAGGCTGCCTTACGGGGGACTCACATCGTGTGGAGGTGGCATGGCATTCGCACGACGCGTGGCCGCGGTGATTCCGCTGGTCGGAGCCGTGACCACGGCTGCGGCACTGACCGGAGCGGCGTTCTTGACCGTGGCGCACGCCGGCTGCGACGAGGCCGGCCGCTTCGTCCGTTCGGGCGGGTCGATCGAGTTCGTCGGCGGCTGTGTCAACGGCGCCGATCTCCCGTCGGCACCGGCGGCCGAGGGCGACAACGTGGACAGGTTCGGCGGCTCGCAGAAGCCGTAACGAGCGGCACGCGGGGGCCCTACGTTTCCCGGAAGGGAACGCAGGGCCCCCGCGTGGCGTTCAGCCCAGGGCTTCGAGCAGGTCGGCCACCAGGTCGTCACCGGACTCGATGCCCACGGAGACGCGCACCAGGTCGGCCGGCACCTCCAGCATCGACCCCGCGGTCGAGGCGTGGGTCATCCTGCCGGGGTGCTCGATCAGCGACTCGACGCCGCCGAGCGACTCGGCCAGCAGGAACAGCTTGGTGCGCGAGCAGACCTCGAGCGCCGCTTCCTCGCCACCCTCGATCTGGAACGACACCATGCCGCCGAACCGGCGCATCTGCTTGGCCGCCACGACGTGGCCGGGGTGCGACTCCAGGCCCGGGTAGATGACCTTCTTGACCTTCGGGTGCCGCGTCAGCGCCTCGGCCACCAGCTCGGCGTTGTCGGAGTGCTTCTCCATCCGCAGCTCGAGCGTCTTGATGCCGCGCAACGTCAGGTACGCGTCGAACGGGCCCGGCACCGCGCCGGCACCGTTCTGCAGGAACCCGAATCCCGCGTCGAGCTCCTCGTCCGAGGTGATCAACGCGCCACCGATCACGTCCGAGTGGCCGCCGACGTACTTGGTCGTCGAGTGCAGCACCACGTCCGCGCCCAGCTCCAGCGGCGTCTGCAGCGCCGGCGAGGCGAAGGTGTTGTCGACCACGAGCTTGGCGCCCGCGGAGTGCGCGACCTCGGCGATCGCGGCGATGTCACCGATGTTCAGCAGCGGGTTGGTCGGCGTCTCGATCCACACGACCTTGGTCTCGGGACGGATGGCCGCCCTGATCGCGTCGACGTCGGACACCGGGGCCGGCGAGTGCGTGACGCCCCACTGCGAGAAGACCTTGTCGATCAGCCGGAACGTGCCGCCGTACGCGTCGTTCGGGATGACGATGTGGTCGCCGGGCTTGAGGAACGTCCGCAGCGCGGCGTCCGTCGCACCCATGCCTGAGGAGAACGCACGGCCGAAGCGGCCGCGCTCCAGCGACGCGAGGGCCGCTTCCAGTGCGCGACGGGTCGGGTTGCCGGTGCGGGAGTACTCGAAGCCCTGACGCAGCCCACCGACGCCGTCCTGGGCGTACGTCGACGTCGCGTAGATGGGCACGTTCACCGCACCCGTGGTCGGGTCCGGGTCCTGACCGGCGTGGATCGCCCTGGTCGCGAAGCCGTATGGGGTGCTCATGTCCGAAGGGTACTCACCCATCTGGCGGTCGACGGTGGGAGTCCAACCAGTGAACCCCTAGTACCCCAGAAACGGGCCGGCCCCCGGCCACTGGGGAGTGACCGGGGGCTGGTGCGGCTGCTGAGGGCTTACCAGCCCTGCTGCTGCCCGTAGCCCTGCTGCGGCGGCTGGCCGTAGCCACCCGGCTGCTGCTGCGGGTAACCGCCGGTGCCCGGCTGCTGCTGCGGGTAGCCACCGGTACCGGGCTGCTGCGGGTAACCGCCCGTGCCGTAGCCGGCGGTCTCCGGAGCGTTGACCACGATGGACTTCATGATCTTGTCAGCCCAGGTCTGCTTCTTGGGCTCCCACAGCGGGGCGAAGAAGCCCGCGTAGCACGGCAGGGCGTCGACGACGTGGCACAGGCCACGCACGAAGTTCGTGCCGACGCCGAGCGGCTGCTGGGTCTCCTCGGAGACCAGCTTGATCTTGGCGATCTTCTTGCCGATCGACTGACCGGTCTGGCCCTGCTTGATGATCGTGTTCCAGATGAGGAAGCCGGTGAAGGCCAGCCACAGGACGAGCGAGATCAGGCCGAAGATCCAGATCGAGTCGGGGCCTGCCCCGGCACCGAGCAGGCCGATCACGAACCCGACCAGCCAGACCACGACCGCCGGCGCGAGGACGTCGATCAGGTAGCCGACGAAGCGCGAGCCCCACTCGGCGTAACCGGTGGGAGGCGGCGGCGGTGCATAGCCGTAGCCGGGCTGACCGTAGGCCTGCTGCTGCGGCTGGCCGTACGGGTTCGGCTGCGGCTGACCGTAAGGCTGCTGCGGCTGACCGTAGGCCTGCTGCTGCGGCTGGCCGTACGGGTTGGGCTGCGGCTGGCCGTACGGCTGCTGCGGAGCGCCGTAAGCCGGCGGCTGCTGCGGAGCGCCGTACGCGGGCGGCTGCTGGGCGGGGAACCCGCCAGAGCCGGGTCCCTGCGCCGGGAAGCCACCCGATCCGGGAGCTGCCCCCGGCGGCACCTGCCCGGGGCTGACGACCTGGGTGGCGTCCGCGTTGTGCTGCGGTGCGGCAGGAACCTGACCAGGCGAGACGACCTGCGTCGCGTCCGGGTTGGGGTTCGCCGCGGACGGCTGGCCACCTCCCGGGACGATCTGCGTGGCGTCCGCGTTGGGCTCCTGCGGCTGACCGCCGAACTGGTTTCCTGGCGGCTGCGGAGCGTTCATCCGGTTTCCAACCCCCTTGGCTGGGCCGTGTGCGAGTAAGACTGATGATCTGGGGCGTCACGCTATCGGACGCACCCGCTTCTACGCTCAGCGACCAGCCAAGAACCCCAGAATGTCTTGCCTCGTCACCACGCCGGCCGGCTTGCCGTCCTCCAGCACGAGCGCCGCGTCGGCGTGCGACAACGCGTTCATCGCGATGCCGACGGGCTCGCCCGCGCCGAGAGTAGGCAGCGGCGGCGACATGTGCTTGTCGAGCCGGTCCGACAGCTGGGCCTTGCCCGTGAACAGCGCGTCGAGCAGGTCGCGCTCGTTCACCGCACCGGCGACCTCGGCGGCCATGATCG
This sequence comes from Lentzea sp. NPDC051213, assembly GCF_044455585.1. Taxonomy (NCBI): domain Bacteria; kingdom Bacillati; phylum Actinomycetota; class Actinomycetes; order Pseudonocardiales; family Pseudonocardiaceae; genus Lentzea; species Lentzea sp. NPDC051213. The sequence continues at coordinate 86,647 of NZ_JBITEX010000010.1, read as the reverse complement.
GCGGCTCGGCGTTCACGACCGGCATCTGCGAGACACCGAACTCCCGCAGGATCGCGACCGCGTCACCCACGGTCTCGTTCGGGTGCGCGTGCACGAGGTCGGGGAGCATGCCGCCCTTGCGGCGCAGCACGTCGCCGACGGTCGCACCGGTCGAGTCGGGCGGGAGGAAGCCGTAGGAGGCCATCCAGCGGTCGTTGAAGACCTTGGACAGGTAGCCGCGGCCACCGTCGGGGAGGATCACCACCACGACGGCGTCTTCCGGCAGGTCCTTCGCGATGCGCAGCGCCGCGGCGGCCGCCATGCCGCAGGAACCGCCGACCAGCAGGCCCTCCTCGCGGGCGAGGCGGCGGGTGATGTCGAACGAGTCCGCGTCCGAGACCTCGACGATCTGGTCGCAGATGGTCTTGTCGTACGCCTCGGGCCAGAAGTCCTCGCCGACACCCTCGACGAGGTACGGGCGGCCGGTGCCGCCGGAGTAGACGGAGCCCTCCGGGTCCGCGCCGATGACCTGCACGGCGCCGTCCGAGACTTCCTTGAGGAAGCGGCCGGTGCCGGAGATCGTGCCGCCGGTGCCGACGCCCGCGACGAAGTGCGTGATCTTGCCGGCGGTCTGGCGCCAGATCTCGGGGCCGGTCTGGTGGTAGTGGCTCGCCGGGTTCTCCGGGTTCGAGTACTGGTCCGGCTTCCACGCGCCGGGGATCTCGCGAACGAGCCGGTCCGAGACGTTGTAGTACGAGTCCGGGTGCTCGGGCGCGACGGCGGTCGGGCACACCACGACCTCGGCGCCGTAGGCCTTGAGGACGTTGCGCTTGTCCTCACTGACCTTGTCCGGGCAGACGAACACGCACTTGTAGCCCTTGCGCTGAGCCACGAGCGCGAGCCCGACTCCAGTGTTGCCCGAGGTGGGCTCCACGATCGTGCCTCCGGGCTGGAGCTCGCCCGACTTCTCGGCCGCCTCGACCATCCGCAGCGCGATGCGGTCCTTCACACTCCCGCCGGGGTTCAGGTACTCGACCTTGGCCAGCACCGTGGCCTTGATCCCCGTGGTCAGGGAGTTGAGCTTGACCAGCGGCGTGTTGCCGACCAGATCGACGACGTGCTCGACGTACTCCACCGGTATCTACTCCCCACTCCCACTCTCCGAGATAGCGAAACGAAGCCTAGCTCTAGTGGCTGCGGAGGTTAATTCGAACAGCGGTACCGACGATTCCCCTGGAAAGGGGGTGTTGCGGATGTTCGGACTGAGGCACCTGCGGGCGGTCGCGATGACCGCCGCGACGCTCGGAGGACTCTCCGGGGCGCTGTTCGGCCTGCTCAACGAGCAGGGCAGACGCGCCCGGCTGGCCATCGGAGTGCTCGAGCACCTTTGGCCCGCACCTGATGGTGTGTACCGGGACAACGGCAGCGATCCGCTGCGCCTGGCCGTGCTCGGCGACTCGATGGCGGTGGGCGTCGGTGTGACGCATCCCTCGCAGATGCCGGGCGTGCTGCTGGCCGGGGCGCTCGCCGAGGAGGCCGAACGGCCGGTGCGGCTGTCGACCTACGCCGTCAGCGGTTCGACCACCCGCGACCTGGTGCCGCAGGTCGACGCCGCGGTGCTGGACCAGCCCCAGGTGGCGTTGATCATCATCGGCGCGAACGACGTGACGTCGCGGATGGGGGTCGGCGAGTCCGCGCGGTTGCTGGGCGAGCAGGTCCGCAAGCTGCGGGAGGTCGGCTGCGGTGTCGTCGTGGGCACCTGTCCCGATCTCGGCATCGTGCGGCCGATCCCGCAGCCGTTGCGGATGGTCGGACGCCGGTACAGCCTGCGCCTGGCCGCCGCCCAGACCACGGCCGTCCGGAGCGAGGGCGGCGTGCCGGTGTCGTTGGGGAACCTGCTGGCGCCGGAGTTCATGGCGCGCCACGTCGACATGTTCAGCACCGACCGCTTTCATCCCAGCGCCGCCGGCTACGAGGCCGCGGCCGGCGTGCTGCTGGCACCGTTGTGCCAGGTGGCGGGGTTGTGGGCGGGATGGGTTGCCCCGCAGGCACCTCTGCGCTCGGCGGCGGCCCTGGCCGCGCGGCCGTCACGGCTGCCGGGGTGGCTGCAAAGACGACACGCATGAGTTCCGGAATTCTCGTCACTCGCGCTGGCCGTGGTGAGCGAGCGCTAACTAGGCTCGACGGCAACCTTGACTCTCAACGAGGAGTTTCGTGATGCCTGAGGCCGTGATCGTCTCCGCCGCCCGTTCCCCCATCGGCCGCGCGGGCAAGGGCTCGCTGAAGGACGTGCGGCCGGACGACCTGGCCGCGCGGATGGTGCAGGCCGCGCTGGACAAGGTGCCGCAGCTCGACCCCGCGCAGATCGACGACCTGATGCTCGGCTGCGGCCTGCCCGGCGGCGAGCAGGGTTTCAACATGGCGCGCGTCGTCGCCGTGCTGCTGGGCCAGGACAACCTGCCCGGCACGACCGTGACGCGCTACTGCGCCTCGTCGCTGCAGACCACGCGCATGGCCCTGCACGCCATCAAGGCGGGCGAGGGCGACGTGTTCATCAGTGCCGGCGTCGAGACCGTGTCGCGGTTCGCGAAGGGCAGCTCCGACTCGTGGCCGGACACGCACAACCCGCTGTTCGGTGAGGCCGAGGCCCGCACGGCTTCGGTCGCCGCCGCCGGCGCCGAGTCGTGGGACGACCCGCGCGTGTCGGGCGTCGTGCCCGACGTCTACATCCCGATGGGTCAGACCGCGGAGAACCTGGCGCGCCTGAAGGGCATCTCGCGCCAGGAGATGGACGAGTTCGGCGTCCGTTCGCAGAACCTCGCCGAGAAAGCGATCGCCGACGGCTTCTGGGCCCGCGAGATCACCCCGGTGACGCTGCCCGACGGCACGGTCGTCTCCGCGGACGACGGCCCGCGCGCCGGCGTGACCTACGAGGCCGTCTCGCAGCTGAAGCCGGTCTTCCGCCCCGACGGCCGCATCAACGCCGGCAACTGCTGCGCATTGAACGACGGCGCCGCCGCGCTCGTGATCATGTCCGACACGAAGGCGCGCGAGCTCGGCATCACGCCGCTCGCCCGCGTCGTGTCGACGGGCGTCTCCGGCCTCTCGCCGGAGATCATGGGTCTCGGCCCGGTCGAGGCCTCGAAGCGCGCATTGGCGCTCGCCGGCCTTTCGGTGTCGGACATCGACCTCGTGGAGATCAACGAGGCGTTCGCCGCCCAGGTGATTCCGTCCTATCAGGATCTCGGAATCGATCTGGACCGCCTGAACGTGAATGGTGGCGCTATCGCGGTCGGTCACCCGTTCGGTATGACTGGTGCGCGCATCACCACGACCTTGATCAATTCCCTGCAGTTCCACGACAAGCAGTTCGGTCTTGAGACCATGTGCGTCGGCGGTGGTCAGGGCATGGCAATGGTGATCGAGCGCCTCAGCTGATCTGCGGTTTTCACCGACAAGATCTGCAAATTGACACCTGCAAGTAGCTCCGCTTCACCCGAACGGAGCTACTTGCCTTCCTTCTTTCTGCCGATGAGGTAAATCGTCGCGCAACTGCGTCATCAGGTGAGGGGGAGTCCGTCCCTACCGTTGAGTAAGGAGGGTCGGACATGCCGTACGTGTGGTGGCAAAGCGAATACGACCTGCAGTGCCATGCTTTCTCCCTCGATCAAGCCGACGAGTCCCGGAGCTTTTACGAGGCCGTCTGCGAACACTCGGTTCCCGATGAGCGGGTGGCTCGCGCTCAGGTGGGTGCTCTCTGCACGACCTGCCTGATCAAGGTGGGCACCGAACTGCCGGACGTGCGCTGGCGGGCCTAGTTCGCGCATTCCCCTAGTCGTGCGCGTTGTTCGCGCGATGGCGATAGAGGGCGGTCCGGGCTTCCTTCATGTCGAGCTGTTCGAGCCCCGAACCGCCCCGCACGAGAACGACTCGTTCTCGTGGCCGAGGTGCTCGACCAGAATCGGCAAGGCCTCGGGAGACCGAGCCTCGCCGATCAACTCGAGCAGCCACGCGCGCAGGCCTTGGTCTTCTCCTTCGTTGCGGAACGCCTCGATCAACTCGGCGAGGTGTTCGGCGGCGTGCGACCGCGGCATGTCGAAGTCGCCCTCCCGCACCTGCTGGTCGCGACGGCGCATCAGCCTCATCGAACCGCTTGCTCGTTCCACTCCCCCGGAACGCCGAAGGGGCGCCCCGCCACAGCGGAACGCCCCTTCGAGAAAACCCCGGATCAGTCCGAGTTGAAGTACGACAGCAGGCGCAGGATCTCGGTGTAGAGCCACACCAGGGTGACCGTGAGACCGAACGCGATCTGCCACGCGAACTTGGCCGGCACGCCGGCCCGGATCGCCTGGTCGGCGGCGTCGAAGTCGATCAGGAAGCTGAACGCCGCGAGCCCGATGCAGACGAGGCTGAAGATGATCGCGAGCGTGCCACCGTTGCGGAGGCCGAGGCCGCCGGCGGTGAAGAAGCTCATGATCAGGTTGAAGAGCATGAGGACGGCGACGCCGATGATCGCGCCGGTGATCCACTTGGTGAACTTCGGCGTGACGCGGATCGCGCCCGTCTTGTAGACCACGAGCATGCCGGCGAAGACGCCGATCGTGCCGATGATGGCCTGGCCGATCACCACGACGCCCTGGCCGGGGTTGTTCGTCCACTTGTCGATCATGCCGCCGATGATCCCGCTGAACGCCCCGAGGAAGATGCCCTCGACAGCCGCGTACGCGATGACGAGCGGCGGGCTCGGGACGCGCTTGAACGAGATGATCAGGCCGAGCACCAGGCCGATGATCGCGGCCGGGAACAGCAGGAACCACGCCTGCATGAGGTAGGTGACGACTGCGGTGACGGCCACCACGGCGAGCGTGATGCCCGTCTTGGTGACGACGTCGTCGATCGTCATCGGCCGCTCGCTGGTCAGCGGCGGCGGGGCCTGCTGGTAACCGGCCTCTGGCTGGCCAAAGCCTGCGTAGCCTCCGTACCCGCCGCCGGTCGGCAGGTTACGGAAAGCCGGGTTGCTGCTGGAGCGCACCTGGTCCTCCTGGGGCGTTGCTTTACGCCGTCACGGGTACAACGAGCACACAAGGTGCCGGGTTCCCCGTCGGTAAAGCTGACTTTACTCGTCGAAGCGATCACACGTGGGCTAATACTGCGCTAACTCCGGAGCGTAGTGAGACCACGGCGTGTCGCGGCGTGTCACACACAAAGTGCGTAAGCCCGGTCACATTCCAATCACGTTCACACTCTCCGTGACGGCACACTTCCCCCTCGTGGCGGCTTGTCCCCGATGTGGGGTACCGACAGGCTGGCGCGGGATTACCACAGGTCAGAGGGGATCAAGATCTAAAATGGGCTGGAAACGTCTGGCCGCCGTGGCGATGGTCTCGGGGCTCGCGCTCCTGACCGCCCCCTCGACGGCAACAGCGGTCGGCGTCAAGGGCATCGGCCACAACGCGTCAGGGCTCCAGCCCAACGCAACACCCGGTAGCGAGTGGCACGGCTCATACGTGTGGCAGAACAAGCACGTGTGGTGTGTCCAATATGCACTCCCCGCGCCGGACAGCAACGTCGGCTACAAGGAAGGCGACGCGCTGCGCACCAAGGCGGGCAAGGACCTCGCCCCGGACGTCGCGGCGAACATCTCCTACCTGCTGCTGCGCTACTCCACGACGAAGTCGCCGGAGGAGGCCGCCGCGCTCGCGCACCTGCTGCACAGCTGGACCGCCGCGCCGGACGGTGCCGTGCGACTGGACACCACAGACCCCAAGTACCTCGCTTATGACGCGGCCTTCTACGCGGCCCGGCTGCCGCAGTCCGTCATGGACGCGGTGGCGCGCATCAAGGCCGACGCCGAATCCAACCGCGGCCCGTGGGCGCTCAGCGCCACCGCGCCGAAGGAGCCGCTGATCATCGGTGCCGCGTCCGAGTGGACCGTGTCGCTGGTCAAGGCCAACGGCAAGGGCGTGCCGAACGCGCCGGTCGAGTTCACGCTGACCGACGCGACGCTGGTCGACGGCAGCGTCGGCGGCAAGGTCACCACGCCGGAGAACGGCGGCCCGGTCACCATCAAGATCGTCCCCACCGGTGCGAAGCCCTCGATCGCGGCCGTCGCGGACTCCCCCGCCGACCGGCCGGTCGTGCACCAGCCGATCCCGACGGACAACATGCAGCGCATCGTCACGACCGGTGGCGAGAAGAAGCTGAACGCCGCCGCCAACGCGCCGGCCAAGACCGCGCCCGGCATCGTGAAGATCACGAAGATCGACTCCGAGACCAAGAAGTCGATCGCGGGCGTCGCGCTGCGCGTCACGGCCAAGGACCAGACGAGCCCCGCGCTCAAGCAGGACGACTCCCCGCTGGTCGGCACCGACGGCAAGCCGCTGGTGCTGCAGACCGGCAGCGACGGCACGGTGGCCGTGCCGGACCTGCGCACGCCGCAGGAGATCTGCCTGGTCGAGGTGGCCGCGCCGAAGGGGTATGAGGAGTACTTCGACCCGAAGGCGCCGCCGGCCTCGTGCGGCACCGTCGCCGCGGGGCAGACGCTCGCGCTGGAACTGGTCAACAAGCCGAACAAGCCGGTCGTGCCGAGCACGATCCCGGCCGGTGCCGACGGCCAGACACCTGTCGCGACCGCGTCGTTCGACACCCAGCTGCGTCCGGGTCTGATGCTCGCGGTGGGTGGCCTGGTGCTGCTCGGCGCGGCGCTGGCAGGCTTCGTGGTGTGGCGCAGGCAGTGAGTCCCAAGGCTTTTCTGACCGGCGTGCTGGTGGCGGGAGTCGCCGCCACCAGTGTGCTGGTCACCACGTCAGAGACCGAAGTCCTGTTCGGACACGCGATCTCGGGCGAGATCCCGGTGGTCGGACCGGGACCGGTGGCGGACAGTTTCAGCACCGGCCGCGGCGCCGACCTCACCGGACTGATCGGCGGCGCGAACACGGCCAACGCCAAGCCCGCGGACCCCGCAGGCCAGCAGCCATCCCCACCGAAGGCCGGTCCCGGCTCCGTGCGGTTGCCGGCGGGAGGCTCCGCCACGCTGGTCCGCCGCGAGGTGAAGGACGGTGTGCTGCCGGTTCCGGACGGCATCGGTGAGGCCACCTGGTGGGGCACCGAGCTCGCCGGCCAGGAGGGTGCGACGGTCCTCGCCGGACACGTCGACTGGCGGGGCGCCAAGGGCCCGTTCGCCGAGCTGTGGCAGGCGCAGAACGGCCGTGAGGTCGTGATCGCCGACAGCGCCGGCAAGGAGTTCAAGTTCCGCATCAAGCAGATCGAGACCGTGCGCAAGGAAGATCTGCCCGCCCGCGCGGTCGAGTTCTTCGGGCCGCGTGGACCGCACCGGTTGGTGCTGGTCACCTGCGGTGGCACCTGGATCGGCGGACAGCAGGGTTACGAGGCGAACCGAGTGGTGATCGCCGAACCCGTTGGGTAGCGAAGCAACCCCTTCGGGTGACAAGTCGTCTCCTAAAGTGTGAAGCGGTGGGGATGGTTGACCACGGGCGTGGCGCTTGCGCTGGCCCTCGTGCTGGTGATGACCCTCGGTCCGAACAAGGACCAGGAGACCCAGGCGGAATCCGGCGCATTACCGATGGCGCCCCGGCTCCCCGCACCGAAGGACACCGGGCCGGCGCCGACGGTGCCCGCTCCCACACCGGAGCAGCTGCAGAAGCAGCCGTGGATGCACAAGCTCACGCCCGGTGAGAAGCCTCCGCAGTTCGTGCTGTTCTCCTTCGACGGCGCGGTGTCCAAACAGCACTGGGACAAGGTCCTGCCGCTGGCCAAGCAGACGGGCGCGCACGTCACCGGCCTGCTCTCGGGCGTGTACATGCTGTCCGACCAGGACAAGATGCAGTACCAGCCGCCGGCCGGGCTAAAGCGCGGTGTGTCCGACATCTCGTTCGGCGGCAGCAGGCAGGACATCCAGGCCCGGATCGGTTACCTGAACCAGGTCATCGACGACGGGCACGAGATCGGCACGCACTACAACGGCCACTTCTGCTCCGGCGGCACCCAGCCGTCGGTGGACAAGTGGGACACCAACGCGTGGAACGCCGAGCTCGACCAGTTCAACCAGATCGTTGCCCAGGCCCGTGCCAACGGGTTCAAGCTGCCCGCCGACGCCGTCCGGGGTGGACGGACGCCGTGCCTGGAAGGCAACTGGGACCAGGCTTTCCCGGCGATGGCCTCACGCGGACTGGTCTACGACACCAGCAAGGTCGCGCTGGGCGTCCAGTGGCCGTCCGTCCAGAACGGACTGTACGAGTTCCCCATGCCCGAGGTGAAGGTGCCCGCGCTGGGCAAGCAGGTCGTGATGATGGACTTCAACCTCTGGTACTCGCTCAACGGCGCGAAGGAAGAACCGCAACGCGCAGGGGAGTTCACCCAGATCGTCGTCGACACGTACCGGTCCGTGTACCGGGCCGCGTTCAACGGAAACCGCGCGCCGCTCGTCATCGGCAACCACTTCAACGAGTGGAACGGATCGGCGTTCTCCAACGCGATGGAGCAGTTCCTCGGTGAGGTGTGCGACGAGGCGGACACCGTGTGCGCCACCTACACCGAGGTGATCCAGTGGATGCAGCTGCAGGATCCGGCGGTGCTGGACCAGCTCCGCCGGATGCCCGCAGCCCGCAACTAGCCGCGCCGATCGAACTCAGCCGTCGGTCGAGATGATCCGGTCGTCGTTCGCACCGGGAGAACCGTTGGCATCCCGGTTGGACGTGCCGAGCCACAACGTGCCGTCCGGCGCCGTGGTCACCGCGCGAACGCGGCCGTAGCTCGTGAACACGGCCTGCGGCGTGCCGAGCGTGGTGCCGCTGACCGGGATCTTCCACACGCGCCTGCCGGTGACCGCACCGACGTAGAGAGCGTTCTTGTAGAAGGCGATGCCGGTCGGACCGGCCTGGCTCGTGCTCCACGTCTTGACCGGGTTGGTCATGCCCGGAGTGCTGCAGTTGCCCTCACACGTCGGCCAGCCGTAGTTCTTGCCGGCCTCGATGCGGTTGATCTCGTCGGTCGTGTTGTTGCCGAACTCGGTGGCGTACGTGGTGTTGCCGATCCAGGTGATGCCCTGGACGTTGCGGTGGCCGATCGAGTAGACGATGCTGCCCGCGCGCGGGTTGCCCGCGGCCGGCCTGCCCGCCGCGTCGAACCGCAGTACCTTGCCGCCCAACGAGTTCCAGTTCTGGGCGTTGGCGGTGTTCTGGCCGTCGCCGGTGGTCGCCCAGAGGAAGCCGTCCGGACCCCATTCGAGGCCGCCGCCGTTGTGGTAGCGGTTCTTCGGGATGCCGGTGACGATCGGCTGGGGTGTGCCGCCCAGCGCGAGCTTGGCGATTCGGTTGTCGCTCGCGGTCGAGTAGTAGATGAAGACCGAGTTGTCGGTCGCGAACGTCTTCGACACGGCGAGGCCGAGAAGTCCGCCTTCACCACCGGTCGTCTGGGCCTGCTCCACCGTGTCCAGGTCCGTCACGGTCGTGCCGCTGATCTTCTTGATCTTGCGGGTGTCCCGCTCGGTGAAGATTCCGCTGCCGTCCGGCAGGAACTCGATGTCCCACGGGATGTTCAGCTTGGTGGTCAGGGTTCGCTCGGCGAGAACCGATGGACCGTCCTGTGCGGAGGCCGGTAGCACGCAGAGGCTTGCGGCCACGGCAGTGCAGGCTGCCGCGGCTGCGATTCGACGAGCACGCATGTGTGCTCTCCTTCGTGTCCGCTCGTGAATTAGTCTGCGGCGGCGACGTTGCAGGGCGTATTTACCCAATCACACATCGCATGGACTGACAACGGTGATCGGATGTTTCGGCACGTCCCTCGCCTCCGAGCGGGTGAGGCGAGGGACGTTCTCAACTACCTCAGGTAGCCGAGTTCAGGTCACTCAGTTGCCGTCGGCGAGGTGGATACCGCCGGGGGTGATCACCCAGAGTGAGCCGTCGGGACCCGCGACCTCGTCCCGCGTGCGGCCGAGGTTGGTGTAGATCTTGCCGCCGGCGCCGCTGGTGTTCAGCTTGAACGTGCCGCCCTTGAGCGAGGCCATGTAGAGCATGCCCTTGTAGGTGGTGAGGCCGGACGGCGTGGCCTGCGAGGTCGGCCACTGCTTCACCGGGTTCGTCATGCCGGCGTTGTTGCAGGAACCCTCACAGGTCGGCCAGCCGTAGTTCTTGCCGGCGTCGATCTTGTTGAGCTCGTCGACCTTGCTCGCGCCGATGTCGGAGATGTAGAGCTGGCTGCCGACCCAGGTGAGACCCTGGACGTTGCGGTGGCCGTAGGAGTAGACGAGCGAGTTGAACGGGTTGCCCGGCGCGGCCTTGCCGTCCTTGGTCATGCGGAGAACCTTGCCGCCCAACGAGTTCTTGTTCTGGGCGTTGTTGCCGTTCTGGCCGTCACCGGTGCCCGCGTAGAGGAAGCCGTCGGGACCGAACTTGATGCGGCCGCCGTGGTGGAACTGCGAGCCGCGCGGAATTCCGGTGACGATCGGCTTCGGTGCGCCGCCACCGATCTGCCAGGTGGCGATCCGGTTGTCGGATCCGGTGGTGTAGTAGAGGAAGAGCGTCTTGTCCGCCGCATAAGCCGGGGACACGGCGATGCCGAGCAGGCCGGCTTCCTTGGTCACCGAGATGCCGGGGATGTCGCCGACCTTGGTGACCTTGCCTTCCTTGGTGATCGTGGAGACGGTCTTGGCGTCCTTCTGCGTGAAGATGCCGGTGCCGTCCGGCAGGAAGTCGATGCTCCAGGCCTGACTGAGGCCGGTCGCGATCGTTTTGACAGCCATCGTGCCGACTTCGTCCGGTGTCGCTGCAGACGCCAGCGGGCTGCTGGAAAGTCCTACCGCAAGCGCGAGGACGCCGACGTACGCACTTCGACGAGCACTCATTGTGCTGACCCCTCCAACTTTCGCGTCGTGCGGCGACGGCGAGCCCGCTTCGGAATGTGCGGGCTTGGGGGCCTCCTGATACAACCACGGTGTGTAGTCGGCGTCGAATCCGCCAACCGGGTCACCCATCCGATGACTTTAGGTAACTTTATGTACGGTCTAGCGGAAGCCGCGCGCGAAGACATACCGTGGGCTTCGCCGCCGCACCCCACGGAAGTGCCGTGCGCCCACCGGGGCGCACGCGCTGAAGACCCGAGGAGTTGCGCCATGAACGTTGTCGAGACTCGTACCGAGCAGAAGCTTCCCGAGGTCAAGCGCGAGTGGGTGAAGCCCGACTTCCGCGACTTCGAGACGCCGATGGAGGTCACCGCCTACGCAGCCCGCAGCTGACGTAAGGCACCCGGCCGGGGTTCCTGTTCCTGCGCGGGAACCCCGGCACCCGCCTCACCGTGCCTCCTTCTGGTCGACCGAGGAGTTCCGCCAATGACTGCCGTTCCTCCCGAGGAGTTCGTCGCCGAGCTCCGCGCCCTTGCGCCCCGGTACTGGGACAGCCACCCGTTTCACCTGCGCATGCACGCAGGCCAGCTGAGCAAGCACGAGCTCCAGGCGTGGGCCGCGAACCGCTGGTACTACCAGCGCTGCATCGCCCAGAAGGACGCCGCGATCCTCTCCAACTGCCCGCTGCCGGAGTTTCGCCGCCAATGGCGCGAGCGGATCATCTGGCACGACGGCACCCAGCCCGGTGAGGGCGGTGCCGAGAACTGGATCCGCCTCGCGGAAGCCGTTGGGCTGACGCGGGAAGAGGTGCTCGACGAACGGCACGTGCTGCCCGGCACGAGATTCGCCGTCGACGCCTACGTGAACTTCGCGCGCACCAAGCCGTGGGTCGAGGCGGTCGCCTCCGGTCTCACCGAGATGTTCTCAGGTGCGTTGATGCGCAAGCGTTTAGCGGCTCTGCGGGAGCAGTACCCGTGGATCGCGGAGGAGGGCTTCGCCTACTTCACCAACCGCATCCAGGCGGTGGCGGGTGAAGGCCAGGCCACGCTGGACATCGTGGTCGAGCACTCCCTGACGCGTGCTCAGCAGGAAGCCGCCGTCGCGGCGCTGTCTTTCAAGTGCGACGTGTTGCGTGCTGTGCTGGATGCCGTCGACTACTACTCGGGCAAGGGCAAGCCGTGACTTCTGTAGTCGCGCTGGACGCCGTGCCGTACATCCGGCGCGGCGTGAAGTGCACCTACGACCAGATCCGCTCGTCGCACGTCGTGTTGTTCCCCGAAGGTGTGCTGGTGCTGAACGAGACCGCTGCTTCCGTTGTGGCGCTTTGCGATGGCGAGCGGTCCGTCGGCGACATCGCGCTTGCCCTAGGCGATGTCTACGCCGGTGTGCAGCCTGAAGATGTTGCCGAGCTGGTGGCCCGGCTCGTTGAGCGGAGGGTGGTGGACGTCGATGGCTGAGGCACCTTTCGGCCTGCTGGCCGAGCTGACGCACCGGTGCCCGTTGCAGTGCGGCTACTGCTCGAACCCGATCGAGCTGGTGCGCCGGGACGCCGAGCTGTCGACCGACGACTGGCTGCGCGTCTTCGACCAGGCCCGTTCCCTCGGTGCGCTGCAGATCCACCTCTCGGGCGGAGAACCGTTGCTGCGGCCCGATCTGCCCGAGCTGGTCACGCACGCGAACAGCCTCGGCTGCTACGTCAACCTGGTCACGTCGGGAGTCGGTCTGTCCCGGGACAGGTTGCGGGATCTGGCCGCGCGCGGCGTCGACCACGTGCAGCTCTCCCTGCAGGACGCGACTCGTGCGGGCAACGACCGGATCGCCGGCATCAAGGCGTTCGACCGGAAGGTGGAGGCCGCGGCGTACGTCCGCGACGAGGGCCTGCCGCTGACCGTCAACACCGTGCTGCACAGGCAGAACCTGGACAACATCGCGGGCATCATCGCGATCGCCGAGGAGATGGGCGCCGAGCGCCTGGAGCTCGCCAACACCCAGTACTACGGCTGGGCGCTGCGCAACCGCGCGGTCCTGCTGCCCACCCAGGAACAGCTCGCCGTGGCAGACCCGATCGTGGCCGCCGCGCAGGCTCGCCTGCGTGGCCGGATGGAGATCGTCTACGTCATCGCGGACTACCACGAGGCGCACCCCAAGCCCTGCATGTACGGGTGGGGCGCGCGGCAGTTGACGGTGGCACCCAACGGCGACGTGCTGCCGTGCCCCGCGGCCACCGTGATCACCACCTTGCAGATCGAGAACGTCCGAGATGCCTCGTTGCACGACATCTGGCACAACTCGTCGTCGTTCAACGCCTTCCGCGGCTTCGAGTGGATGAAGGACCCGTGCCGCTCGTGCCCGCGCAAGGAGATCGACTTCGGCGGCTGCCGCTGCCAGGCGTTCCAGCTGACCGGTGACGCGGCGAACACCGACCCGGTGTGCTCGCTGTCGCCAGAACGGTCCACTGTGGACCTCATCTTGGAGACGGAGATGGCACCCGCCGAGGTGCCTGCCATGGCGATGCGGAAGATCGGCGGCTGACTCTCGTGAAGGCGGTACTGCTCGGCACCACAGCAGGCGGCGGCTTCCCGCAGTGGAACTGCGCGTGCGCTTTGTGCGTGCGCGCCCGTTCCGGTTCGTTGCCGTCGCGTTCCCAGGACTGCCTGGCGATCAGCGGCGACGGCACCGACTGGTGGCTGGTCAACGCGTCCCCGGACATCCGCACGCAGATCGTGTCGTGCGGCTTCCTGAACCCCGGACCGGGCCCGCGCGAGACCCCGTTGCGCGGCGCGCTGTTCACCGATGCGGAACTCGACCACACGCTGGGACTTCTGACGTTGCGCGGTGGCGCCGGGCTCACGGTGTGGGCGCCGGGCACCGTGCTGCACGCGCTGAAGGACCAGTTCGACCTCCGCACGGTGATCGACGACTACTCGCCCGTGGCGTGGCGTCAGGTCGATCCGGACCAGACGTTCGAGCTGGCCGGCGGCCTGCAGGTGAGCGCGATCCCGATCAGCGGCAAGCGTCCCAAGTACGCCCGCTCGTCCACAGTGGACGGCCATTGGGTGGTCGCCTACCGGTTCGTGGATCCCGTTTCCGGTGGCGTGCTGGTCTACGCGCCGTGCCTGGCGTCGTGGCCTTCCGGTTTCGACGAGGTGGTCGCCTCGGCGGACTGCGTGCTGCTGGACGGCACGTTCTACGCGGCCTCCGAGATGGGTTCGGCGACCGGCAGCTCGTCCGGCCAGGCCGCGATGGGCCACCTGCCGATCACGGCGAGCCTGCCGGAGCTGCGGCGCTTCCCGTCCGTGCGCCGGATCTACACCCACCTCAACAACACCAACCCGGCGCTGGATCCCGAGTCGCCCGAGTCCGCGAAGCTGCGTGAGGCGGGGGTCGAGGTGCCGGTGGACGGCACGGTGATCGAACTCTAGGACGTTCGGGTGAGTTGCCTTTGCGCGTTGTGGCGCAGGGCCCCACGATCTGGCGCGTGACAGATCTGGATCGAGTCCGCAGCCACAGCCTGGAGTGGGCACACCGCTTCGGCCTGCTCTCCGAGAACTGGTCGGAGCAGGACTTCCTCGACTTCGACCTGCCGCTGTTCGCCGCGCTCACCCACCCGCACGCTCGCGGGTCCGTCCTGGATCTGCTCTCCGACTGGTACGTCTGGGGCTGGTACCTCGACGACCTGATCGTGGACCGCTTCAAGCGCACCGGTGACATCGACGGCGCGCGGGAGTTCCTGGGTGCCGTGGCCGAGGGCGACACCGTCGTCGGGCGCTCGTTGCGAGACCTGCTCGCCCGCACACCACGGCCGGAGCTGGCCCGGCATCTCCCGAACGCCATCGGCGACGGGCTGTGGGAGGTCGAGAACACGGCGCGGAGCCGCGTGCCCGACCCCGTCGACTACGTCCAGATGCGGCGGCTGTCCGGTGGCGTGCCGTGGGCGATGGTGCTGATCGAGGTCGGCCTCGGCGTCGAGGTCACCGTTCCGGAGAGCCTCGACTGGCAGCGGTTCGCGGACGCGTTCGCCGACGTCGTCGACCTGCACAACGACCTGGTGTCGTACCGGCGCGAGACCGAGTACGAGCACGACGTCAACAACGCCGTGGTCGTGTGGCAGGTCCACTTCGGACTTTCGGTGACCGAGGCCGTTCTCCGGGTGGAACAGCTGCTGGCGGCGCGGACCGCGTTGTTCGACGAGCTGTGCGAACGGCTCGCCACCCCCGACACGATGCTGCTGATCACGGCCATGCGGGAGTGGCTGGCCGGCGACCTCCGCTGGCACGCCGAGACCGCGCGCTACCGGAAGTGGCCGCTCCGCACGTTCGCACCGCGCGGACTGGGCACCTCTGCCACCAGAATCGGCTGATGTCCTTCACCATCGGCGGCCGCCCGCTGGCCGAGCGGATCGTCGCGGAGATGCCGTCGTTCGTGCGGCTGGTGCTCGCGGAGATCACCGCCCGCGTCCCCGCGTACCGGCAGCTGCCCGCCGAAGAGCTGGCCGGCGACATCACCCGCGTGATCGAGGGGACGCTGCGCGCGTTCGCCGAAGTGCTGCGCAGCCGCGAACTCCCGTCGCCGGAGGAGCTGCGGTTCCTGCGCGAATCGGCGGCGCGGCGAGCAGAGGAAGGCGTGCCGATCGACGTCGTCCTGACCGCGTACCACGTGGGCATCCAGGTGGTCTGGGACGTGCTCGTGCCCGAGGCACGGCCGGACGAGGTCGGCGAGGTGCTGGCGCTCAACGCGTTGGCGATGCGCTACCTGCAGGTCGTGACACCCGTGGTGAGCGCCGGGTACCTAGACGAACGCCAGACGATGTTCGACGACGAGAGGTCCGCCCGGCACACGTTGCTGACCGGTCTGCTCGACGGCACACAGAACGCTGACGGGCCGTACGTCGTGCTGGCCGTGCACGCACCACCACACGCGGACGAGCTCACGCCAGGAGTGGACGCGGCGATCGCCGGACGGCGAAAGGTGCGGCGGCTGCGAACGGAGCTGGAACGGCACAGCCGTGAGCCGGTGCTGTCCGCGCTGACCCCGCACGGCGGCGTGGCGTTGCTGCCGGGCGATGACGTGGGCCGCGTCGCGCGGATAGTCACCGACGTCGCGAAGGCCGCGGGTGTCGACCTCACGGTGGGGGCGGTCGCGGCCCCACCCTCCGGGGTCGCGGCCGCCACCCGGCTCGCGCGTGAGGTGCTGGACGTCGCCGTCCGGTCCGGTCGCCCGCCCGGCGTCCACCAACTCACCGATGTACTGCTCGAGTACCAGCTGTCCCGGCCGAGCGCCGCGCTGGAACCGCTGGCCGCTGTCGTGTCCCCGCTGTCCGACGAGTTGGTGCAGACGCTGGAGGTCTATCTGCGGCGCGGTTCACGCCGGCCCGCCGCCACCGAGCTGCACGTGCATCCGAACACCGTGGACTACCGGTTGCGGCGGGTGGCGGAGCTGACCAGGCTCGACCCGACTCGGATCGAGCACGTCACGCTGCTGACTGCGGCTCTGGCGGCGCGGTCAGCTGTTGGTCAACGGCCGGGTGGGCCGTGAGCAGTTCCGCGCTGGCGCAGGGGTACCCCTTGCTGGGAACCCCTGCAGCTCAACCTACTCAGCTGCCCCGACAAGATCGGCGGCCCGCGCGATCGACGCCCCGAACGCCTTCATCCCGGCCGCGTTCGGATGCAACGGCGCCGCAACCGTGGCCGGGATCAACCCCTCCAGGTACCGATCACCAGGCGCAGCACAGATGTCATGCCCGACCGTGACGCTGGCGAAGTCCACATAGGACATCCCGCGCTGAGCCGCCTGAGCCTTCGCCACAGCGCTCACCCCGTTCATCACGCCCTGCAGGTAGTCCCCGTCCCGCGCCCACACCGGCTGCACCGGGTAGCAGCCGCCGGGCCGGATGTAGGTGCCGTAGCCGGTGACCAGCACACGAGCGTGCGGGGCGCGGCGTTTGATCTCGTCCAGCGCGGCTCCCAGCTCAGGCGCCCAGGCCTGGATCGCCTCGGCCAGCTGGTCGCGGCCGCCCGCGGTGAAGCGGTCCCTGCACGAGAGCCCGAACGGTTCCGGCAAGGCGTTGATGCAGCTCAACGCCGTCTGGAAGAGACCGATGTCGTTGGCGCCGATCGTGACCGAGACCAGGTCGGTGCTGGGCTTCACCGCGTCCAACTGCGGGGCGAGCAGGCCGAACCGGCGCCCCGCGAGGTCGTCGGTGGTCGCGCCCGAGCAGGTCACGTCGGTGAGCGTGGCGCCCAGCGTCTTCGCGGCGACGCGCGGGTAGTCGCGGTCGCTGCGCAGGCACCAGAGGTCCGGGTCCTGGTTCGGGATCAGCGGGCCGGCCGCCGCCGAGTCGCCGAGTGCCACGTACTCCAGGGTGTCCGCCTGCGCTGTGGTTGTCCCCGCGACCAACACCACGAGCGCCGCCAACCCGGCCACGATCCGCATTCCGAACCTCCAACGTCGCTGTCAGATCTGCTCATCGTGGTGGCCTGGGCCACTCGCGCGGGTAGGACGTTGCCCAGAGTCAGCCGGTCGGGTTTGTGACCGATCACAATGGGCCCGTGAACGCCGGGGATCTTCTGTCACTCGCCGAGCAGGCCTGCGTCGACGCCGCGAAGCTGCTGCGCGAGCTGCCGGTCGACGTTGCGCTGAAGGGCACGTTCGACCAGGTCAGCACTGCCGATCTGGAGGTGGAGGCGTTCCTGCGGCAGGCGCTCACCGGCGGTGCGCCTGGCTCGGCCGTCGTCGGTGAGGAACTGGGGGCCGAGCACGCGAAGATCACCTGGTACGTCGACCCGATCGACGGCACCCGCAACTTCGTGCGCGGGATCCCGTTGTCCTGCATCTCGGTGGCCGCGGCCGTCGACGGCGAGCTGGTCGCGGGGTGCGTGCTCGACCCGTTCCGCGACGAGCTGTTCGCGGCGGCCGAAGGCGTGTTCACGGTCCGGTCGGGCGGCCTCACGATCCCGCCCGGCACGAGCCCGCGGCCGGTCGTGCTGACCGACATCCCGTTGCCCGGTAGCCCCTACTCCGGCGAGATGGAAGTGCTGGGCGAGCTGATGGCTCTCGCCGACGTGCGGCGGATCTACTCGACCGCGCTCTCACTCGCCTGGGTCGCCGCCGGGCGGGCGGATGCGGCGGCAAACCTCGGCATCCACCCGTGGGATATCGCGGCCGGTGCGGTGCTGGTGCGGTCGGCGGGCGGGACGTTCCGCCACATCGGCACCAACGGGTTCGTGGCTGGCCGGGGTGAGATCGTCGACTGGCTCACCGAACGGCTGGAAGGCATCGTCAAGTGATCGATCTCAGCGGCAAGGTCGTGCTGGTCACCGGGACCGGCGGCGTCATCGGAGCGGGCATCGCACGCCAGTTCACCCGCGCGGGGGCGACCGTGATCCACCACCGCGGCCGCGAAGACGGCGACCTGCGCACGGAGGCCCGCCGCGTCGTCGACGAAGCAGCTCGTCAAGGCCTGCACGCGGTGGTGAACTGCGCGGGCGTGCAGCCCGTCGAACCGTTGCCGGGCATGACGACCGAGCAGTGGCAGTCCGTTGTGGACGCGAACCTGACGGCCCCGTTCGCCGTCACCCAGGCCGCCGCCGACCACCTCCCGCCGGGCGGCTCGGTCACGCACATCGCGTCGATCGAGGGCACCCACCCGGCACCCGGCCACGCCCACTACAGCGCCGCCAAGGCCGCGCTGATCATGCACGCGCGAGCAGCCGCGCTGGAGTACGGCGCCCGGGGAATCCGCGTCAACACCGTCTCCCCCGGCCTGATCGCGCGGCCCGCCATCGAATCGCAGTGGCCGGAAGGCGTCGAACGCTGGTCCAAAGCCGCCCCGCTACAACGCCTCGGCACGCCGGAGGACATCGGCAACGCCTGCGTGTTCCTCGCCTCGGACCTGGCCTCGTGGATCACCGGCCACGACCTCGTGGTCGACGGCGGCGTCACGGCACGCCCGACCTGGTAGCTCGAAGGGCTGACCCAGCACGCGCTCGAGCCCGCCGGACCCCAACATCGGCTCATGCTCGTAGGCGCGACCGGCACCGCAGTGACGACGTTCCAAGCAGGCCCAGAGGAAGCGCACGCGGTGCTGTGCGCGGTGCTCAAGAAGGTGCGCGCGCTCGGCTGCACAACAAGACGCCTTGGCAGAGGCATGTTCGAGTGCGACACGGGCGACGCGGTGATGATGCTGACCATGGCGCCCCCGGCGGGCCCACATCCCGCCGGCACCTATCTGCTGTGCGCCACGGTGACCGGCGCGTTGCCCGGCGACCTGACCCGCGAACTCATCGCCTGCGTCGAGTTCGCGGCACCGGTCACTGTGCCAAGTAGCCGCCGTCCACGGGAAGAATCGCGCCGGTGATGAACGAGGCCTGATCCGACGCCAGGAACGCGATCGCCCGAGCCACCTCCACCGGTTCGCCCAGCCGCCGCATCGGGTGCATCGCGGCCATCCCGGCGATGTACTCGGCACCTTCCTCCGTGGCCTCGAGCTCCTTGACGACCCGCGTCCGAATCGTGCCGGGCGCGACAGCGTTGACCCGGATGCCCTCCCCGGCCCACTCCACGGCCAGGTGCTTGGTCAGCCCGGACGCCACGAACTTGGCCGGCCCGTAGACCGCCTGCTGCGGCTGCCCGGCGACCCCGGAGATCGACGAGACGCACACGATCGAACCGCCGCGACCCCGCATGGCCTCGATGGCGTACTTGCAGGTGAGGAACATGCCCTTCCCGTCCACGGCCATCACGTGGTCCCAGTCGTCCCCGGTCGCCTCGGTGATGTCCATCAACGGGATCACGCCGGCGTTCGCCACCAGCACGTCGATCCGCCCGGACAGGTCGACGGCGGCCCGGATCATGGCCCGCGCATCTTCGTCGCTCGCCACGTCGCCGACGACGGGCGTGACGCCCTCCAAAGTCGCCAGGCCGTCCGCGTCGATGTCGGTCGCCACGACCACTGCACCTAGTTGCACGAACAGTTCCGCGGTTGCGCGCCCGATGCCGCTGGCCGCGCCCGTGACGACGCACGTCTTGCCGGAGAGGCTCATGATCTTCAGGCTAGCGACTGACGGGAACGGGTGCGTCACCCACAGTCACAAGATCATCTTAGAGAACGCTTGTGCTGGTCAGCACCATCGCCAGAGGGGGTGAAGCGCGTGGTGCCCCCGACACGGTGCGCCCTACGTCCTTCCTGGATCGCACGCGTCGTGAACTGCAGATATCTGCGACCATACCGATCACACATCGCCGTCGGCGCCGTAGCGGTGGTGCTCGATGAGGCGCCGGGACTGGTCTCTGTGGCTCCAATGCGCCTGTACCGGGCTGGTGGCACTCGGCGCGGCGTATGCGTCGTATCGCCGTGGTCGGGAGTTCGCGCTCCGGTACGGCGCCGATGCGACAACCGCGGCGATCTGCCACTGATCGTGGACGGGTTGCTCACCTCGGCGCGTTCGCCACCAGCACGTCGATCCGCCCGGACAGGTCGACCGCGACCTGGATCATGGCCCGTGCGTCCTCGTCCCCGGACACGTCGCCCACAACCCTCGCGCCGCCTTCGAGCGTGTCGAGCTGGGATGCGTTGATGTCCGTGGCGACGACCGTGGCGCCCAGCGCGACGAACAGCTCGGCTGTAGCCCTCCCGATCCCGCTGGCCGCGCCGGTGACGACACACGTCTTGCCCGAGAGAGCCATGATCGGCACGTTAACCCGTCCGGCGAACCGCAGCCGGTCTCCAGTCCACGACGACGAGCAGAAGAGCGACCAGCCCCGCAACCAGGAGCGCTGCCCAGCGCAGCCGGGACTCCTCGTACGCGGGCGCACCCGGTGACACGTAGAACGCGACGGAGTCCGGCAACAACGCCGGCAACACGCTCAACACGAGCAGAGCGAGGGCCGCGAGGGTGCTGCCACGACCCGCGCGACGTGCGCCGGCGGAACCGGCGCACGCCCAGGTCCAGGCCAGGAATGCGTAGGGCTCCACGACCAGACCCGTCCGCGGGTAGGCGGCCGCGCTGGTCACCGTCATCGGCGCGAGCCACAGCAGCACCGCCCAGCACGCCGTGACCGGCACCAGGGTCAGGGCCATGCGGACCGCCCTGACGTACCTGGCGGAGAAGGGCAGCACCTCGGTCAACGTCTGGGCGGGATCATCCAGCACGAACGCGGTGCCGATCAGCATCGCCACCATCGCGAGATGCAGCGTCAGCGTCGCGTCCAGAAAGTCCAGCTCGGCACCGAGCACGATCGGCACCAGCAGGACCAGCACGCTCAGCGCCACGCTGCACACGAGCGGGCCGGTCCGGGTGGTGCGGACGATGGTCGCGAGGACGTCCGCGTTCACCCGCAGATCCCGATGCCGGGCGCGGCGGGTCCTGGTTCCGACCGGCCGAGCAGCTTCGCGGCGCGGGCGACGTCGGTGCCCGGTGCCGTCAGCTCCTTCCAGTTCGCCGCCACCGCGGCCCGCACGGTCGCCGGGTCGGCCGCGAGCAGGGTCCGGGCGAGGGCCGCCTCCCGTGGACCGACGATCACGCCGGCGTGGGAGTTGAGCGAGGCCAGGGAAACCACGCCGCCGCCACCGGAGCGGTGCGATTCGATCGTGGCCAGTGCCTTGGTGGTCTCCGGGGTCGCGCTCGTCGCGAGCCAGAGCGCCAGGACACCACGGCCTCCGCACAACTCGGTCCCGTCCGCCCCGAGCTGCCCGCGGGTGATCAGCACCGCCGCCACCCACGCGGAGAAGCCGATCACCTCGGTCTCGTCGAACGAGTCGGCGCCGCCTTCCGTCCAGCGGGTGGACACGGGGATGGCGTCTGGTGTTCCGGCCGCGGCGTCGTCCGAAGACCACTGGTCCAGTGGAAGCGGCAGTCCGGTGCCCTCGTTCCCGGTCGCGATCGGCAGGTGCTGCCGGACGAAGAGCGCCGCCGGTGCCTGATCCCTCGGAACCACGGCGAGCTGCCCCTCGACGATCTCCGACCACGCGTCGACCCGGCTGCGGAACTCGGGGAACGCGCAGTAGGTGACCTTGCCGCGTACGGCACACTCCTGCTGCGCGGCAGGCGCGTTCTGGGCCTGCGCGAGCCGTTGGTTCAGCTCGTCGGACGGCGGGACCAGCTGCATGGTCGCGGCGAGCACGGCCACTGCCAACGACAGCGCGGTCGCTACGGGCACGATCCGGGGGCGCAGCCCGGAAAGCCACAGCGTCACGCCGACCACCACCGCGGACAGCGCCAGCAACCAGGTGAGGTGCCACCACTGAGGACGGTCGAGCAGCGCGGCGGGCATCGGCGGTTCGGCAAACGGGTTCTGACCGGCGACGAAGGTCAGCCAGCGGCCCCGGTTCTCAGAGGCCAGTCCGAAGAAGGTGACGATCGCGAGCACCACGATCGAGATGAACCCCGCCGCGGTGTTCCGCGAGGCCACGGCCACGAGGGTGCCGAACAGCCCGGCGAGCACGATGGCCGCGGGCACGGCGAGGAGCTCCCCCGGCCGCACGACCCCGGCGGCACCGGGTGCCGAGACCTGCACCGCGAGCTGCGCACCCGCGACGAGCAGCCCGATCGTCGCCGGTGCGAGCGTCGCGGCGGCCAGAGCTGCGGTCCGCCGCCACCACGGCATGCTCAGCACGGACTCGAACTCGTAGGTGCGGTGGCGGTGCGGGCGCAGCGCGATCATGTTGGCCGCGATGAACGTGCCGCCCGCGAGCAGCAGCAGCGGGTATTGCACCGTGACCGAAAGAGCTGTCAGGTAAGGAAAACTCCTCCCGGCCGGGTTGACAGCGAACGGAACCAACCAGAGCGCGAGGATCGCGGCGAGCGACACGAGCACGGCCGGGTGGGTCATCAGCCTGCGCATCTCGCTGATCACGAGAGCCCGCCAGATCCCGCGCGGGGCGGGCCGGACCTCCCGCGGGATGTCCAGTGTGGTGGTCATCGGCGACCGCCCGTCGTGACGTTGCCCTGGGTGGAGTTCATCAGCACGAGGTATCCGTCGTCCAACGTCGGTTCGAGCAGGTGGGCGCCGGCTGGTGGGTCACCGATGTTGCGGTGCCTCCCGTTTCCGGTCGACCAGCTCGCGAGCGCGTTGCCGTCGCGCTCGGCGCTCTCCCACACCCGTCCCCTGGCCGCCTCGGCGACCGCGTGAGGAGTGTCGTCGAGGCGAACCGCACCGCCGTTGAGCACGATCACTCGAGAGCACAGCGCGGCCACGTCGTCGGTCTGGTGCGTGGAGAGCAGCACCGACCGCTCCCGTCCGAGGTCGGTGATCAGGCCTCGGAAACGCAGCCGCTGTTCGGGATCGAGGCCCACCGTGGGCTCGTCGAGAACGAGCAGCTCGGGGTCGGCGAGCATGGCGCACGCGAGCGCGAGCCGCTGCCGCATGCCGCCGGAGAGCGACCTGATCCGATCACGACGACGGTCGTTCAGCTCCACCGCCGTGAGCACCCTGTCGAGCTCCTCCAAGCGGGCCCGGCGACCGCTGATCTCCTTGAGGATAGCGATGTGCAGCACGAAGTCCCGCACGGTGAACCCTGGGTAGAAGCCGGGCGTCTGCGGCAGATAACCGATACGGCGGCGGACTGCCCGGTGGTTGCGGGGCTCGGTCGCCTCCACTCCGCTGATCCGCACCGAGCCGCCGTCCGGGCGCTGCGCGGTCGCCACGGAACGCAGGAGGCTCGACTTGCCGGCACCGTTGGGACCGAGCAGTCCCGTCACTCCGGCTCCGATGCGGAACGACACCTGCCGAATGGCGTGCCGCCTGCCGTACCTAACGTCCAGCGTACTTACCTCAAGAATTGGAACAGTCATTTGCTCGCCATTTCTCGAAGGGTTGGGCGGACAGCGGCCCGGCCCCGCGAAGGGCCGGGCCAACCGTCGATCAGCAGCTGTCCAAGCCAGCGAAACGAGCCTGGTACGCGCGACCTTCCGAACGCCACCAGCCTGGGTTCAGGGTGATGCAGCCCCCATCAACCGCACGGTCCCACAGGAAGTAGAACCGCTGCGAGCTACCACAGTTGTTGGTCGCCTTGGCGTACGTCCAAGGAAAGTCGTCCCACGCGTCCGTGGCGACACAACTCGGCACTGGCCCCTGGGCCACCACCGGTGCCGCCGCCGCCGTACCGCTGAGCACGGAACCAGCGACGACGGCCAGACCGAACACAGTTGCCAACTGCTTTTTCATCTATTCTCCCCAGGATAGACAAACAACAGAGAGCAATGTTTACCCCCTGCCAAAGCAGCAGAAAGCTAGCGAGACCACTCAACAACCGTCAAGACACACTTGAACAGGACGCTCCACAGTGGAACATTTCAACCGAAAAATGCTCCACTCAGAACTGTTTTGATCAAAAGGCTACACAGTCGACTCATCCTGCAGGAACAGCACCTGTGATCAGCGCCATCGCCGCACCACTCTCAGAACTGTGCGTGAAGTAGAGCGCGGCCATGACCAGAAGTAGCAACACGATGACCCCAAGGATCGCCACGATGAGCCAGAGGCGGCGCCTGCTGGACGAATCCGCAGTCGAACGAACCTCGACGACGTCCGACGTCCCGCCCGTCGCAGCCAGCCCGGCGTCCTCTGCCGCGGCCCTGGCGATGGCCGCAGGATCACCGAGCCGGTCGAGAATTCCGCGCACCTCGGCTTCGGTCTCGGCCGACAGGTCGGCCCGGCTCGTCTCGATGTGCTCTCGAAGGTCGCTGACCAGCTCATCGCGCCGATCCGCGGGCAGACCCGCCGTCGCCCGCGACACGCGAGCGAGGTACTCGGCGACCAACGAGTCGTTGCGCTCGCTCATGCGTTCTCCGTCCCCAAAATCCGATCCACCCCGGAGCGGAAGGTCGCCCAGCGCTCACGGAACTGGTTGAGCACCACCGCCCCCTCAGGAGTCAGCGTGTAGTAGCGGCGCGGCGGACCACTGGCCGACTCGCGCCAGCCGCTGGCGATCTTCCCGGACTTGCGGAGCCGGGAAAGCAACGGATACATCGCGCCCTCACTGGCCGTCAGATGCAGCTCGTCACTGATCCGGCGAAGCAGCTCCGTGCTGTACAGCTCCTCCTCCGCCACGAGGGCGAGGACGCAATACTCAAGCGTGCCGCGCAGTAGTGCCGTTGTGACCGGCTCCTCACTCACGCCACACACAGTAGCTTGTCACGCAAGGGTTGTCGACCCGGTGACGAAGGCCACACCCACTGACACGCCGCAGCGGACCGGAACCCCGGCTGCGGCGCCACGCCTGGACCCGGACGGCGACAATAGCCCTGACCTGCAGCTACAGCCTGGATCAAGATCACTCAGCTCAGCGTCAACCTGAACGATGATCATGATCAACTTCTGATTACTCTCCGGCTTCCCTCAGCGCACCATCGGAGGTAGCGGATACCGCTGAAAGGATCGCCGAAGCCTTGCGCGAGATCCACAAAACGCCTGTTCAGGCACCGCATGACAGATGGTGCCCCCGACGGGATTCGAACCCGTACTGTGATCCTTTTAAGGGACCTGCCTCTACCGATTGGGCTACGGGGGCGACGGGGAGCCTAGGCCTTGATCGTCGGCTTGTGTGAGCGGATGGTCTTTTCTCGCCCGCACGGCCCAGCGAATTGGACTAGAGCGAGCATTCAGGTAAGCGTCGAACGGCCCCGAACATCAGCGCGTCCTCCCTGCTCCGAGCAGCTCCTTGAACCGCAGGGCGACCCAGTCGTGCACGGCAGCGGACACGGAGTTGTCGCCCGCCCGGTGCTCGAACCAGCGCCAGTCGCAGTTGACGTTGATCTCCAGGAACACGTGGTCGCGACCCGTGACGAGCAGGTCGAACGCCGCCACCTGAACGCGCCAGTGCCGGGCCAGCGCCAGCAGGCGGTCCGTCAAGGAGGACGGCACAGATGTCGGCGTCACGCGCACGGCGTCGGGGTCGACCCACAGCTGGGCCGGGTCGAGCTTGTCGACCTGGAACGCGATGCAGCGCTCCCCCACGACGAACACGCGCAGCTCGGTGTCCGACGGCACGTACTCCTGCACGATCACCGGCGCGGGCTCGGGAGCGTCGGAGGCGCGGGACGTTTCCAGGGGGCGCGGGAACAGGCCGTGCTGCACGCCGGGCCGCGGTTCCAGCAGGTGCCGGCCCGCGGTCTTCACGATGCAGCGGCCGCCGCCGGGGCGCGTTCGGCCCGGACGCGTCGTCACGGCCGTGCGCGGGATGCGCAGTCCGAACGCGGCCGCGTCGGAAAGCTGCGTGAGGCGGTCCAGGTGCGTCGAGAAGCGTGAAGGGTTCACGTGTGCCCAGTCGGAGCGGGACGACAGCCAGTTGGCCACTGAGGCCCACTGGTCGACCGCGTAGGCGCCGGCCAGGGTTCCGGGCTCGACGGGCACGGCGGAGAGTTCGAAGTGGCGGCGCCACACCAGCAGGGGGCGCAGGAGCCAGCGGTCCAGTTCGACCAGCGGTTGGTCGGTGTACACGGACAGCGGCAGATCGATGCAGCGGTCGGCGTCGATGCGGGCCATCCGGATGCCGCGCTCGGCCAGTGCGATGGAGAGTTCGTTCATCTCCATGTCGGCGGCGCGTGCCAGCACCAGCACACAGGGCTGGGGGTTGCCGTCGCCCTCGTCGACCATGCCGAGGCGATGCACCTGCTCCTGGAAGTCCAGGCACTTGGGTGGCGAACGGAAGAGGTAGTCCTGACCCTGCAGAAGCAGTGGTCTGGCAGCGTCGGACGGGGCACCTGGCACCCGCCCGTCAGCCGACCTGCTCAATCGTCCTTCTTGCTGCGGAAACTCTTCCCCGCCTGCGCGTACTCTGCGGCGTACTGCGCCAACGCGGGGTCCTCGATCTCGCCACGACGAAGCTGTGCGGCCAGCTCCTCGAGAGACATCGGGATCACCTCTCTCCCCACACAGGCGAATCACGCATTCAGGTGATGCACCAGCCGTAGTCTCTGGTTCACGTAACGCAATGTCAAGGCGATCCCCGAAGCATTACTCCTATTGGGGGCTTAAGTTCCGCCTCTGGCCCAGCAGAGTGCCCCGAACGAGAACGTCGTCCGGGGCACCGGGTCACTCACAGGGAGTGAACGTCAAACCTCGTCAAGCCTGATCAGCTCTGGACCGCGCGGTCGAAGTCCGACTTCGGGTCGTTGATCTGACCGAGCGCGACGACCTCGCGGCCGTAGAACAGCGCCTGCGTCCAGTCCATCAGGACGCGGAGCTTGCGGTTCACGGTCGGCATGAACATCACGTGGTAGCTGCGGTGCATGAACCACGCGGGCAGGCCCTTGAAGCGCAGGCCGAACACGTCCGCGACGCCCTTGTAGAGGCCGAGGCCGGCGACCGAGCCGAGGTACTTGTGGAAGTAGTCCTTCGGCTTCTGGCCGCGGATCGACGCGACGATGTTCTTGGCCAGCAGCTTCGACTGACGGATGGCGTGCTGCGCGTTCGGCACGCACGTCGCCGTCGGGTCTTCCTCGGTGCGCGAGAGATCCGGCACCGCGGAGCAGTCACCGGCGGCCCACACGCCGTCGAGGCCCTGGACCTGCATGGCGGCGGTGCAACGCACGCGACCGCGCTCGTCGAGCGGCAGGTCGGTGTTGCGCAGCATCGGGTTCGCCTTCATGCCGGCGGTCCAGATGATCGTGTCGGAGTCGAACTCCGTGCCGTCGTCGAGCACGACGTGGCCGCCCTCGAGCGACTTCACGCGGGTGTCGAGGTAGATCTTGATGCCGCGCTTCTCCAGCGCCTCGACGGTCCAGGCGCCGAGCTTCGCGGACACCTCGGGCATGATCCGCCCGGCGGCCTCGACGAGGACCCAATTCATCTCTTCGGGCTTGATGCCCTCGTAGTACCGAAGCGCATACCGCGTCATGTCCTCGAGCTCGGCGAGCGTCTCGATGCCTGCGAAACCGCCGCCGATGACGACGAAGTTCAGCAGGCGCTGGCGCAGGTCCGCGTTGTTCGTGCTGGCGGCCTGGTCCAGGCGCGAGAGCACGTGGTTGCGGACGTAGATCGCCTCGCCGATGGTCTTCATGCCGATGCCGACCTCGGCCAGGCCGGGGATCGGGAGCGTGCGCGAGATCGCGCCCAGCGCGGAGACGAGCACGTCGTACTCGATCTCCTCGACGTGGCCGTCCGAGAGCTCGACGGTCACGGCCTTGCGGGCGTGCTCGATCTTCGTGGCGCGCCCGGTGACGACGTGGCAGCGCTTGAGGACCTTGCGCAACGGGGCGACGACGTGGCGCGGCTCGATGGAGCCGGCTGCCGCCTCAGGCAGGAAGGGCTGGTAGGTCATGTGCGGCTGCGGGTCGATAACGGTGACCGACGCCTCACCGGATCGCAGCTTCTTCTGCAATCCGAGAGCCGTGTACATCCCCACGTACCCACCGCCGACAATCACGATCCGCGTGGGTTGCGACTTCACAGCAGCCATACGTACATGGTGGCACCGAGACCCCCTTTTTCGCGCGCTCGAACGGGCCGTTGTGACCGCCGTCGCCGGGTGATGCCGAACACTGCCGCCACTGACCTGCGCCTTGAGTCGGATTTGAGGGGTTCTCGCTGAGAGGAGCGATTCAGATCCTCAGCGCGACGACCCCGATCACGATCGTCAGAGACCCCAGTCCGAGCAGCTCGATCAGCCCGATGCCGGGCCCCGACGGGACGAACGCGGCGAACGCCGCGACAAGGAATGAGATCGCCTGGACAATGGCGAACCGCCGCGCCGGTGCTTTCAGCACAGCGGGCTCGATCTTCGTTTTAACCGGAACGACCGCCGCGAGTGCGGACGTGACGTGAATCAGATGCAGCAGCGGAATCATCAGCAGCACGCCGAGCCGCAACGGGTGCCCGTCCGCGAACGCCATCGCGAACGCCGCGTAGCCGATGAGCAACGCCGCCCCCGCGCTCGCCGGCATCAGCACCGTGATCGCCGTGAGCGCCGCGACGATGGCCAGCGGCGCGACGGTGTCGGCCTCCAAGTGCAGGATCGCCGCCACGGGCAGCGCGGCCAGCACGATCGCGAGTCGGATCAGCACTCCGCCGTCACCGCCACCCCGTGCCGCGCCAGGCGCTTGAGCCGCAGCCGGTGTTCCGCGGCGATCAACTCGGCGGCCACCTCACCCCACGCCCCCGCCTCCTGGTCGGGGATGAGCGGCAACGGCAGCGTGTTGACGGCCACCACCACGTGACCGTGCTTGCGCGTCTGCACAGCCAGGTCGGCGACCTCGTCGTCGAGGAACGGCGACAGCAGCACGACCACACATCCGTGCGGGAGCTTGTGCAACGCCACGCGCGACGCCCATCCGGCCGTCTGCGCACACACGACGAGCTGGGTGCGGATGCGCATCAGGTGCCGCCTGCCGACGCCGGAGCGGACGTTGAGCTGCGGACGCCCCAGGTCCATCAACGCCACCCGGTCGCCCTGCCTCAGGTAGCCCGCCGCCATCGACGCGGCCGTGCGCACCGCCGCGTCCAGGCTGCCGCTGGGACGCGTCATGGCTCCGTAATAGGGAGACGACCAGTCGGCGACGTCCGCGGTCAGGTCGGCCCTGGTGTCGAGAGCCAGCACGATGTCCGCGTCAGCCTCGGCGTGCCGCTCGCGGACGTGGACCGTGCCGGTGCGGGTGGTGACGCGCCAGTCGATGCGCTTGAGCCGGTCGCCGGGCTGGAACGCCCTGATGTCGCGCAGTTCGGTCGAGTCGCCCGCGCGGGGCGAGCGGTGGATGCCGACCAGCCCGGCCGGACGTGGCGGCATCGGTCCGGCCGGGTGGTGCTCGACCGGCGGCAGGATCGTGCGGACGTGCTCGGTGCCGACGATCGGGCCGTAGACGTACATGCCGTCCGGCCCGGCGAAGAGGTGGTCGAGGCGGAGGTCGACGCCGGGTCCCCACGCGTCCCGGCGGACCTCCACCGGCAGATCAGGCGAGGAGGCCGGGACCGCCCGGGAGCCGCCCGGCAGCTTGATCACCGCGATCTCCGCGTCCGGCCCGCCGTCGACGTGCGCGACGGTGTGCACCACGCCGGCGCCCGCCCCTCGCGGCACCGGGCGGACCTCGACCGCCGGCCTTCCTCGGGGCTTGCGTGTGAGCAACACGGTGAGCAGCAGCGGCACACCGAACAGGACCAGCTCGACCTGGTGCAGGAACAGCCCGGTGGCGACGAGCCCGACCCCGAGCCACACCGCCCGCGCGTACGCGTCCGTGGCGTGCCAACGCGCGCCGTGCGACCCGGCGAGTGCCTCCCTGACCTTGTCCGCCCTGCTCATGAGCTGGGCGGTCCCGGAACCTTGCCGAGCAGCTCGGTGACGACCTGCACACCCGCGATGCCGGAGGTCCAGGTCTCGGGCTTCATCACGAGCCGGTGCGCCAGCACGGCGACCGCGCACTCCTTGACGTCCTCCGGCGTCACGTAACCGCGTCCGTCCAAAGTGGCCAGTGCACGGGCGACGAGCACGAGGGCCTGCGCTCCACGCGGCGAGGCGCCGACCTCGACGGTGTGGTGCTGCCGCGTCGCCACGGCCAGATCAACGCAGTACCGCAGGAGATCGTCGTCCA
Organism: Lentzea sp. NPDC051213; assembly: GCF_044455585.1. Classification (NCBI taxonomy): domain Bacteria; kingdom Bacillati; phylum Actinomycetota; class Actinomycetes; order Pseudonocardiales; family Pseudonocardiaceae; genus Lentzea; species Lentzea sp. NPDC051213. The sequence goes on along the minus strand of NZ_JBITEX010000010.1, from coordinate 56,290 downwards.
CAGTGGTCTGTTCGAGCTCCTGCTGAAGCTCGGCAAGACGCCCCTTGGCGAGCACCGGCGCCACCTCGGCCTCCTCCCGCTGCCGCGCGATCCTGCGGCGCAGGACCTCCACCTCTTCCTCCGCGGGCGGGTAGCCGATGTCGAGCCGCACCAGGAACCGGTCGAGCTGTGCCTCCGGCAGCGGATAGGTGCCCTCGTACTCGACCGGGTTCGAGGTGGCGAGCACGTGGAACGGCCTGGGCAACACAAAGGTGCGGCCCTCGACGGTGACCTGCCGTTCCTGCATGGCTTCCAGCAACGCGGACTGCGTCTTGGGCGGCGTGCGGTTGATCTCGTCGGCCAGCAGCAGCCCGGTGAACACGGGCCCCTGGTGGAACTCGAACTCACGGCTGCCGGGGTCGTAGAGGAACGAGCCGGTGACGTCCGCGGGCAGCAGGTCCGGCGTGCACTGCAGCCGCCGGAAGTCGAGGCTGAGCGCCTGCGCGAGCGACCGCGCGATGAGCGTCTTGCCCAGCCCCGGCACGTCCTCCAGCAACACGTGCCCGCCCGCCAGCACGGCCGCGAGCGCGAGCCGCAGCGTCCGCGTGCGCCCGACGACGACCTTGCCGATCTCGTCGAGGACCGCTTTGGCCTCCAGAGCGATCGTCACTCCACCCTCCTGAGCCTTTCGGCGAGTTCCTTCGGGTCTGCCAGTCCCGCGGCGTCGATCCCCAGCCGCTCGAACCTCGCACGGAACCGCGCGTCGTACCGCTTCGGATCTTCCGCCGCCTCGGCCAGCCTGCTGGCGAGCGTGCTGGCGTGCGCGGTGCTGATCGAACCGGGCAGCGGCGGATCAGCGGCCCACACCACGTCCGTGGCCCGCGGCATCCTGGCGATGAGCACGGCGAACGCGGCAGGCGGCACGGCCAGCGCTGTCGCCCACAACGGCGAGGCGCCGAGCCACCACACCGTGACCCCGATGACCACGCCGATTCCCAGTGCCAGCACGGTTTTCACGCGAGCTCCCGGATGATGCGGTCGAGTTCCTCTTTGGCTTCCTCGGCCTGGGCCGAAGTCACGTCCTCGTGCCCGAACCTGGCCCGTTGGTAGAGGTTCCTGAGCACGGTCGCATCAACGCCGAGTTGCTCGGTGAACTCCGTGGGCGTCTGGTGCGGGCTGCGCGGCTCAGCCGCCTCCAGCGCGAGCCAGGCAGCGATCACGGCGTCACGCGGCGGCCGTTGCGGATGCTCGGTGAACTCCTGCCGCGCCTTCTGGATGCGTTGAACCGCGGTCAGCGGCCCGACCTCGAACCCCTCGATCTCCACACCGCGGACGCCACGCCGGCGCCACCGGGGCAACTCGATCGCGAGGACGATGCCGACCAGTCCGAACAGGACCAGCCCCGCGAGGATCAGCAGGAACACCGTGAACGGCAGGACCACCAGGTCCGGCAGCTCCTGCTGCGGCAGCATCTCGATGGCGACCCCGCTGTCACTCGGCGGGTCCGGCTCGCCGCTGCGGTCGACGAACGTGATCGGCGACGAACCGCGCGCCGCGACGACGACGATCAGCAACGCCGCCACCGCCAGCCCGGCTCGCCACCACTTCATGCCGGTCAGAGTGGCACGGTCCGGCGCATTTCCCCATCGTTGTGATGTTCTGCTGGCTAACTTCGGATCCGTGACCCTGTCGATGGACATGCGCGACCACGAGGTCAGGCACTACCGCTGCGAGTGCTGCCAGGAGCCGATCGACCGAGTCTGGAACTGGGTGCACCGCGACGCCGTGGGCCGCGCGATGTACTTCGCCAACCGCTACCACCACACGCCGCGCGAGGTGGTCATCGACGTCGTTCTCGGCACCTGGACGCGGTACGACCACCCGGACCACATCACGTTCGGCTGCCGCGTCGACTCAGACGGTGGTCGTGCCCTTGTCGATCCGCTGGGTGGGCGGTCTGGGGCGCCGGTGAACGGGCAGGTGATTGCGGCTGAGGGTGCGCGGTCGCATCCGTTGGTGGCGGAGTTCTGGGAGGTCGTCGAGTTCGTGCTCACGCACGACCCGTACGTCTCGAAGCGGTAGCTACTCGAAACGGTCGGTGGGCACCAGGCCCGCTAGGAATGAGCGGAAGTCGGGGGCGAGCGCGAGCTCAGTCTCCGAATCGGCGTCGAGCCAGACGACCGCCGGCTCGCCGTTGGGGCCGCACGTGCGGTAGTCCAGCGCGATCCACCAGTGGCCGTCACCGGTGAGCAGGACGACGGGGCTGGGCAGTCCCCATTCCTTCACCAGGTAGGGGGTGCCCAGGATCGTCAGTGCGCGCCCGGCTGGCCCGATGCCCATCAGGTCTTCGAACGGCACGTGGTCCGCAGCCCACGACGTCGGCGCAGTCGTCGGGAACGCAGACCGGCTCGGTACCACCCCACCGCCGTTCTGGACCCGCAGCAGTTCGAGCAACGACTCGGGCAGCCGAACTCCAAGCAACGTCTCGGCGTCCCGCACTGTTTCGTTTGTCAGCGGCGGGTGCACCCCGTTGGGGCTGTCGCTCCAGAAGTCCACGGCGCGCAGCCTAGGCGAGCTCAGCGTGCGCGACAGCCCGCTTCAGCACGTCCTGAAGCATCTCCTGGGTCAACTTCCCGGTGAACGTGTTCTGCTGCGAAACGTGGTAGCACCCGAACACCCGCAACCCCGAAACCTCCACCTCCACCCCATGCCCGAACTTGGGCCGAGCAGACCCGAGCAACGGCAAGAACGCCTGCCACCCAAACCCACCCAGCACCACCACCGACCGCAAGGAAGTCATCAGCCCGAGCTCCTCACGCAGAAACGGCGAACACCGATCCCGCTCCTCGGGCGTCGGCTTGTTGGCAGGCGGCGCACACCGCACGGGCGAAGCGATCCGCACCCCGTACAGCTCCAGCCCGTCGTCAAGAGCCCACGCGTCGGGCTGTGAGGCCAGCCCGACCTCGTACAACGCCCGGTAGAGGAAGTCACCGGACCGATCGCCGGTGAACATCCGCCCGGTCCGGTTGGCGCCGTGAGCGGCCGGCGCGAGGCCGACGATCAGCAGTGAGGCGTCCAGCGGCCCGAACGACGGCACCGGCTTGCCCCAGTACTCCTGATCCCGGAAAGCGGCGCGCTTCACCGCGGCGACGGACTCCCGCCACGCGACCAGGCGCGGGCAGGCCCGACAGGCCGTTATCCGATCGTCGAGTTCCGTAATGTTGCTCCTATGCCCGAGGAGAAGACCGACGCACCCGCCAAGCCAGAGGCCCCGGCCGACGATCTCGTCACCACCCAGCACAGCATCACCGTCAAGGGCCGCGAGCTGAGCTACACCGCCACCGCCGGGCGGGTCGTGCTCAAGGAGGAAGTGGTCAAGGACGGTGTGTTCGAGGGCCACAAGCCCAAGGCCGAGGTGTTCCTGACTTCGTACACGCTCGACGGCGCCGACCCGCTGAAGAGGCCGGTGACCTTCGCGTTCAACGGTGGGCCGGGGTCCGCAAGCGTTTGGCTGCACATGGGGCTCCTCGGGCCGCGCCGTGTGCTGTCGGGCGACGTCGGCAACCTGACGGCGCCGCCGTACGGGATCGCGGACAACGAGGAGAGCCTGCTCGCGGAGAGCGACCTCGTGTTCATCGACCCGGTGTCGACCGGGTTCTCGCGGGCCGTGCAGGGCGAGAAGCCCGGCAGCTACCACGGCTACCAACCCGACGTCGACTCCATCGCCGAGATCATCCGGCTCTGGACGTCGCGCAACGGGCGGTGGATGTCGCCGAAGTTCGTCTGCGGCGAGTCGTACGGGACGCTGCGGGCGGCCGGCCTCGCGGAGCACCTGCAGAAGAAGTACGGCATGTACCTCAACGGGCTCATGCTGATCTCTTCGGTGCTGGACTTCGCGACGCTGGAGTTCAACGAGGGCCACGACCTCGGCTACGCGCTCTACCTGCCCACGTACACGGCCATCGCGCACTACCACGGCCTGCACGGCGACCGGCCGCTCAAGGAGGTGCTCGCCGAGGCTGAGGAGTTCGCGGTCCGCGACTACCCGTACGCCCTCGCGCGCGGCAACCGGCTGTCGGACCACGAGCGTGCCGCCACGATCGAGAAGCTCGCCCGGCTCACCGGTCTGTCCGAGGAATACGTGGACGCGGTCGACCTGCGCATCGAGCACATCCGCTTCTTCACCGAGCTGCTGCGCCGCGACCGCAAGACCGTCGGCCGCCTCGACGGCCGCTTCACCGGGTGGGACAAGGACTACGGCCGTGAGGAGATCTCCGCCGACCCGTCCATCGACGCGATCGTCGGGCCTTACGCGGCGACCCTGAACCACTACCTGCACGCGGAGCTCGGTTACTCCAACGACCTGCCGTACGAGATCCTCTCGCGGGCCATCGAACAGTGGTCGTACAAGGAGTTCGAGGGCCGGCACGTCACGACCGCGGGCAAGCTGTCGGCGGCGATGCGGGCGAACCCGCACCTCAAGGTCCACGTCGCGTTCGGCTGGTACGACGGGGCGACGCCGTACTTCGCGGCCGAGCACCTCATCGCGCACCTGCAGATTCCGAAGGCGCTGACGGCGAACATCGAGTCGGCCTACTACCCCGCCGGCCACATGATGTACGTGCACGAGCCCAGCAGGATCCAGCAGTCCGAGGACCTCGCGAACTTCGTGCGGAACTCGTCCAACACGTGATCCTGGACCTGTCCGACGACACCGTCCTGCACGAGCTCTGGACGGTGCAACGGCTGGCGTACGCCGTCGAGGCCGAGTTGATCGGCTTCGACGGCATCCCGCCGTTGCACGAGACGCTCGAAGAACTCCGTGCCACCAAAGAAACCTTCCTCGGGCTCTACGACGACGAGGGGCTGATCGGCGCGGTGTCGTACGAGCTGGACGGGTCCACTGTGGACATCTGCCGGCTGGTCGTGCATCCGCGGGCGCATCGCCGTGGCATCGCGACTCAGCTGCTCGACGCGTTGCCCGAGGGACCGCAGATCGTCAGCACCGGCAGCAAGAACGAACCCGCGCTCCGGCTGTACCGCAAGCGCGGGTTCGTGGAGACAGGTGAGCAGGAGATCGCGCCGGGGGTGTCGCTCACCCACCTGCGGCTTCCGTGACCTCCTGAGGCGGGCGCCGGGCCGAGTCGACGCGTTCGCCCGTCTCGGCGTCCAGGTACTGCACGCGCAGGTATTTAGTCGCGGCCGATGCCGTGGTCTTCTTCTCGTCGCCGCCGGAAACGGGCTCGCCGACGTAGGTCAGCTTGACGCCTTCCAGCACGATCTCGCGTTTGTCGGGATCACCGGCGGCGTCGTAGGACCGCAGGAACCCGAAGAACGATTCCCGTCCTCCAGCATGACGTGCACCCAGCACAGCGCGTTCTGCGGACGATCCTCCCGGAACATCTTCACCCAGGCCGACTGCCTGCCGACCGACGGCGGCTGCCGTCGCCGAAGGGCCAGCACCACGTCGACCGCCAGTGCCAGCAGGCATGCCAGCGCCAGCTCCGCCACGGCGCTGTAGCCGATGAGCGCCACGTTCTGCTTCGCGTAGTCGGGCTTGGCCACCAAGGCCGACAGATCGACGAACAGCGTCCAGCCGAACCACTTCGAGGTCGCGGCGTGGACCCCGAGCAGGATCGCGGTCGAGGCCACGCTGAAGGCGAGACTGCTGAGCGCCACCCGCGACGCCTCGCGGAACACGGTTTCACGGCCACCGGCCCGCCTGCGTTCCCTCAGGAGCTCGAAGACGATGCCCGGTGCGACCAGTGCGAGGAGCGAGGCCAGCGCCCCGATCGTCTGCGGAACCATCTGCTCTAGTCGACGCTTCCAGTGACGGGAGCCGGCGTGCGCAACTCCGAGTCGTGATGCCGGAGCAGATGCTCTGGAATCAGCTCAGGTCCCGGGTTCCCGACGGGTTTCTCGGCAAGCTAGCACCGACGCCCCGCCCACATCCGGAAACGTGAGAAGGGACCGCGCCACCGGCACGACCCCTCCCCACGTGGAAAAACTCAGACGACCGCGCGCTCCTCCGCGAAGTGGCACGCGGCGGGATGCCCGTCGTTGCGCACCACGAGCTCCGGCACCTCGGTGGCGCAGATGTCCTGCGCCTTCCAGCACCGCGTGCGGAACCGGCAGCCCGACGGCGGGTCGATCGGCGAAGGCACGTCACCCGTCAGGCGGATGACGTCACGACGACCGCGCTGGGTCGGGTCCGGCACCGGCACCGCGGACAGCAGTGCCTGCGTGTACGGGTGCATCGGGCGCTCGTAGATCTCGTCCTCGGTGCCGATCTCCACGATCTTGCCGAGGTACATCACCGCGACGCGGTCCGACAGGTGGCGCACCACCGACAGGTCGTGCGCGATGAACACGTACGACAGGCCCATCTCGGTCTGCAGGTCGCCCAGCAGGTTCATCACCTGCGCCTGGATCGAGACGTCCAGCGCCGACACCGGCTCGTCGCACACGATCACCTTGGGCTTCAACGCCAGCGCACGCGCGATGCCGATGCGCTGGCGCTGACCGCCGGAGAACTGGTGCGGGTACCGGTTGATGTGCTCCGGGTTCAGGCCGACGATCTCCAGCAGTTCCTGGACCTTCTGCTGGCGCGAGCCCTTCGGGGCGACCTCGGTGTGGATCTCGTAGGGCTCACCGACGATGTCGCCGACCGTCATGCGCGGGTTCAGCGACGTGTACGGGTCCTGCAGCACGATCTGGATGTCGCGGCGCAGCTTGCGCAGCTCCGCGCCCTTCATCGCGAACATGTCGCGGCCCTCGAAGCGAGCCGTGCCCGACGTCGGCGGCTCCAGACGCATCAGCACCTGGGCCAAAGTGGACTTTCCGCAACCGGATTCGCCCACCACGCCAAGGGTTTCGCCCTTGTTCAGCGTGAACGAGACGCCGTCGACGGCCTTGACGTGGCCGACGGTGCGCTTGAACAGCACACCGACGCGGACCGGGAAGTGCTTGACGAGGTTGGAAACCTCGAGGATTGGCTCAGCCACGAGAGACGACCTCCTCCGCGATGTGGCACCGGCTGGTGCGGCCCATGCCGAGTTGGTGCACGGTCGGCACCTCGGTGGAGCACAGGTCGAACGCGCGCGGGCAGCGCGGGTTGAACGGGCAGCCGGGTGGGATGTTGGTCAGCGACGGCGGCAGACCCTTGATCGTCTTGAGCTCCTGGCCCTTCAGGTCGAGCCTGGGCAGGGACTCCAGCAACGACTCGGTGTACGGGTGTCCCGGCGCGCGGAACAGTTCGTACACGTCGGCGTGCTCGACGATGCGGCCCGCGTACATGACCGAGATCCGGTCCGCGACGTCGGCGACGACGCCGAGGTCGTGGGTGATCAGGATCATGCCCATGTCGCGTTCCTTCTGGATCTCCGCGAGCAGGTCCATGATCTGGGCCTGCACGGTGACGTCCAGCGCGGTGGTGGGCTCGTCCGCGATCAGCAGCTCCGGGTCGAGCGCCAGCGACATCGCGATCATCGCACGCTGCCGCATACCGCCGGAGAACTGGTGCGGGTAGTCGGAGACCCGGCCCTTCGCGTTCGGGATCTTGACCTGGTCGAGCAGCTCGATGGCGCGCTTGCGGGCGTCCGCTTTGGACATTCCGCGGCGGACCTTGAGCTGCTCCTCGATCTGGAACCCGATGGTGAACACGGGGTTCAGCGCCGAGAGAGCGTCCTGGAAGATCATGGCGATGCCCTCGCCACGAACCTGACGGCGTTCTTCTGCGGACTGCTTGAGCAGGTCCTCACCGCGGAACTTGATGGAGCCCTTGGTGATGAACGCCGGCGGCATGTCCAGGATGCCCATGATCGTCTGCGCGGTCACGGACTTGCCGGAACCGGATTCACCCAGCACCGCAAGGGTTTCACCGGCGGAGACGTGGTAGGACACGCCGTTGAGCACCTTGGCGACACCGTCGCGGGTGCGGAATTCCACGTGGAGATCCTCGACCTCCAGCAATGGCTGAGTCACGAGAATCTCCCTATCGGGACTTGGGATCGAGGGCGTCGCGCACGGCGTCACCGAGCATGACGAAGGCCAGCACGGTGATCGTGACGAAGCCCGCGGGGAACAGCAGCATGTGCGGTGCCGACTGGAAGTAGTCGCGCGACTCCGAGATCATCACGCCCCACGACACGACCGGCGGACGCAGGCCGATGCCGAGGAACGCCAACGTCGCCTCGGCACCGATGAAGGCGCCCAGCGCGATCGTCGCGTAGACCATCACCGGAGCGAGCGTGTTCGGCAGCAGGTGCCGGAACACGATCCGCAGCGGCGACGCGCCCAGGCCGCGGGCAGCACGCACGTAGTCCTGCTGCTTGGCCACCAGCGTCGCGGATCGCATGATGCGCATGGCCACCGGCCACGACAGCACGGCGATCGAGAGCACCACCTGCGTGATGATCCGGACCTGGCCGGGGTTCTCGTTGGGGGCGTTGAGCGTGGTGAGGATGACGATCGCGCCCAGCACGAACGGGATGCCGGCGAAGATGTCGCCGAACCGGGACAGCAGGCTGTCGATCCACGTCTTCGCGTAGCCCGCGATGATGCCGACCGTCGCGCCGATCAGCACGGTCAGCAAGGTCGAGAACAACCCGACGAGCAGCGACGCGCGAGCGCCGTGCATCGCGCGGGAGTAGACGTCGTAGCCCTGCAGATCGTGGCCGAACCACGCGTCGCCCGACGGCGGGGCCAGCGACTTGTCGAGGTCGGCGTGGGCCGGGTCGACCGACGTGAACAGCGTCGGCCAGATCGCCATCAGCACCACGACCGCGATGATCACCAGCGAGACGACGAAGGTCGGCTTGCGGCGGAGGTCGCCCCACGCGTCGCTCCAGAGCGAGCGTGGCTTGCGCTGCTTCTGCGACGAGTCGTCGACGTGGCTGGCCTGGTCGACCCCGGCCGCCGCGGACGCCTCGAGTCCGGTGCCGCCGGACACGGATCCTGGGTCACTCATAGCGAATCCTCGGGTCGAGAACGGCGTACAGGAGGTCGACGATCAGGCTCATCAGCAGGTAGACGAGCACCAACAGGGTCACGATGCCCGTGACCATGACGCCTTCCTTCTGCGAGATGCCGCGGAAGATCAGGCCGCCGATCCCGTTGATGTTGAAGACGCCCTCGGTGACGATCGCGCCGCCCATGAGGCTGCCGAGGTCCGTGCCGAGGAACGTGATCACCGGGATGAGCGAGTTGCGCAGCAGGTGGATGCCGACGACACGGGACTGCGGCTGGCCCTTGGCGATGGCCGTGCGCACGTAGTCGGAGCGGCGGTTCTCCACGATGCTGGTGCGGGTCAACCGGGCCACATAAGCCATCGAGAGACTGCCGAGCACGAAGCCTGGCAAGATCAACTCGCCGATCGTCGGATCCGAGCTCACCGACGTGTCCATGATGTCGAAGCCCTGCGGGCCGAGGTACAGCCGCAGCACGAAACCGGTGACGAACACCGGCAGCGAGATCAGGAACAGGGTCGAGACCAGGACCAGGTTGTCCAGGAAGCCCTGCCTGCGCAGGCCCGTGAGCACACCGGCGGTGATGCCGATGAGCGCCTCGATGATCAGGGCGATGATGCCCATCTTGAGGGTGATCGGCCACGAGGTGGCGATCTGCTCGCCGACGGAGACCCCGTTGAACGTGGTGCCGAAGTCGCCGGTGAAAAGGTTGCCGAGGTACTTGAAGTACTGGATGACCAGCGGGTCGTTGAGATTGAGCTTCTCGCTCATCTGCGCGACGTACGTCGCATCACACGCCCTCTGGCCGCACTTGCCGGAGAAGGGGTCCTGCGGAATCGCCCAGACCAGGGCGTAGATGAGAAAAGTGGTCCCCAGGAAGACCGGTATCAGCTGCAGCAGACGGCGCAGCACATAGCGACCCATGAGGTCGGCTCCTTGCGTGGTGGGAGGCGTCTGAGCCCGAACACCCCTCCGGCCCCGCGCCCGTGACGCTTGGCGGACGCGAGGCCGGAAGGTTACTGCTCAGATGTGTTCGGCTGTCAGCCCTTGACGCGGAACGCCGCGAGCTCGGCGTCACGGGTGAAGGTCAGCTTGGCCGCGAGCAGGTTCTTCGAACGCGCGCCGATGCCCTTCTCGTTCCAGGTCGGGATCGACGGCAGGTCCTTGGCGATCAGCTTGTGCGCTTCCTGGTACTTCTTGATCGCCGCGGCCGAATCCGCAGTGGCGTCGGCCTCCTTCAGGATCTTGTCGACCTCGGGGCTCGAGTAGTTCGAGTCGTTGGACGAACCACCCGTGCGGTACAGCGGGTTGAGGAAGTTCTCGATCGACGGGTAGTCGGCAGACCAGTCCGAACGGCCCATGCCGGTCAGCTGCTTGCCGTTGACGATCTGCCGGTACGCACCGAAGTTGGTGGCGCCGACGAACTCGCACTCGATGGCCAGAGCCTGCTTGATGCTGTTGCACGCGGCCTCGAGGGGCTCCTTGCGGCCACCGTCCTGGTTGGACTGGATGGTCAGCTTGCCCTTGAAGCCGGACTCGGCCAGCAGGGCCTTGGCCTTCTCCGGGTTGTACTTGCAGAACTCGCCGCAGACGTCCTTCTCGTAGCCCTCGATGCCCGGCGGCACGAAGCCGTCCGACGGCACGTAGGAGCCCGCGAGCACGGTCTTGGTGATCTGCTCCCGGTTGAGGGCCATCGAGACGGCCTGGCGCAGCTTGACGTTCTGGAACGCCGGGACGTAGAGCGGGAACGCGATCGCGCTCTGGCCGAGCAGGTTCGCGTTCAGCACCTGGTCACCCAGGTCGGCCTTGTACTTCTCGCCGACCTTGGCCGACGGGGGCAGGGCCTCCATGAAGTCCAGCTTGCCCGCGATCAGGTCCTGGTACGCGGTCTCCTGGCTGGAGTAGATCTTCACGTCCAAGGTCTTGAAGTGGACCTTGTCCTCGCCCTTGTACTCGTCGAAGCGCTCGAGCTTGATCAGCGCGTTCGGCGTGCGGGAGACGAACTTCATCGGGCCGTTGCCGATCGGCTTGGCCTCGAAGGCCTTCGGGTCCGCGAAGAACGAGTCCGGCAGCGGCGAGAACGGCGTGTAGCCGATCATCGTCTTGAAGACCGAGTTGGGCGCGCTCAGCGTGACCTTGAACTCGGTGTCGGAGACGACCTCGAGACCGGACATCTTGTCCTTGGTCGGCTCGGCCTTCTCGTCATCGGGGTGCACGTCGCTGTAGCCCGCGATGGGCGCGAAGAACGTGCCGGCCTGCTGGGCGTTCTTCGCGTAGGCGCCGTAGTTCCAGGCGTCGACGAAGTTCTTCGCCTTGACCGGGGTGCCGTCGTGGAAGGTCCAGCCCGACTTGATCTTGATGTCGTAGACCTTGGCGTCGGTCGTCTTGATCGACTCCGCCATCAGGTCGTACGTGGAGCCGTCTTCAGCCTTGTAGCCGACCAGACGCGAGTACAGCGCGTCGACGACCTTGCTACCGCCCGCCTCAGTGGTGGCGGCCGGCAAGAGCTGATTCTCGGGCTCGGTGCCGTAGATGGACACCGTGCCGTCCGGATTCTCCTTGCCCGTCGAGGTGGTTCCGCCCCCACCGCCGCACGCGCTCAGCGTCAAGGTCAGCGCGACTGGCAAAGCCACCCACGCGATCCGTGATCGCGACATCTCTCGCTCCCGCCTTTCCCCGGCGCCGCCGCGGATGTGCGGGCGAGCGCCTCCCCGGGAGGTCTCGTTCACCTCCCAAAACGTGAGAGGACGTTAACCGGGGCGTCCAGGAGTACGCGCATCGAAATCGGTCACAAACTTGTCACGATCAGCTCAAGTCGACCTTAATTCTTCCCTAGACCAGCGAGAACGCAATGCCGTCGAGGATGTCGTGCTCGCTGCAAACGAGCTCGCGAATGCCCGCGCGATTCGAGAGCTCCTCGGCAATCGCACGTAGAACGACCGCTCCACCGCAGATCACGTCCACTCGACCGGGGTGCATGGGCCCCAGCGCGGCACGCTCATCATGCGTCATGGAGAGGATACGGTCGGTGATTTCGTGAACATTGTCAAGTGTGATGCGGCTGAGGTGGATTTCCTCGCTGTTGTACACATCCAGCCCCTGGACCAGGGCTGACAATGTCGTAACCGTTCCAGCTACGCCGATCCACGTCTTCGTCTTCTCGACGGGCACGACGTTGAATGCTTCTTTGATGGATTCCCGCGCAAACGCTTCCGCCGCCGCGATTTGGTCCGCCGCGGGCGGATCGGAGTGGATGAACCGCTCGGTCAGCCGCACGCAGCCGATGTCCATCGACCGCGCCGCCTCGACCTCGGTGCCGCTGCCGAGGACGAACTCGGTGCTGCCCCCACCCAGATCGGTGACGAGGAAGGGCCCCTCGTCCGGGTCGAGATCGGCCACCGCCCCGAGGTAGCTGAGCCGCGCCTCCTCGTCCCCGGTGATCACCTCCGCGGGCGCGCCGAGGATCTCCTCGGTCATGCCGAAGAAGTCCTCCCGGTTGCTGGCGTCCCGCGTGGCACTCGTCGCGACCATCCGGCCGGCCTCCACCCCCTTGCGCTGCATCGTGCGCGCGTAGTCGAGGAGTGCTTCCCGCGTCCGCTGAATCGCGTCGGGGTGCAGCCGGCCAGTCGCGTCGACGCCCTGCCCGAGCCGGACGATCTTCATCTCGCGGTGCACGTCGCGCAGCCACGCGGTGCCGTCGTCGCGCTTGGTCACGTCTGCGACCAGCAAGCGGATGGAGTTGGTCCCGCAGTCGATGGCGGCAACCCGCGCCATGGGCACTCCTCAGTGGTTCCGATGATCTGCGGCAAGCATGGCGTACACGTAGGTGTCGGCCCACTCGCCCTTGACGATCTCGCACTGCCTGAAGTGCGCCTCTCTGCGCATGCCCAGGCGTTCCATCAGGCGCCACGACCGTTCGTTGCGCACCTCACCCTGGGCGATGACGTGAGCTCGTGCTGCTGGGCCCACTGCTCGAGCACCTCTTCGGCCCGTTCGCGTGTGAACGGCTCGCTATATAGATAGGTGTTGACGTCGGGGAGCGAGCGGTAGCCGAAGACGTCGTCCAGGTCGCGTGCTTCGAAGGGGCGGAGGGTCAGGCGAGCTGTCTTGAGCGGGTAGTCAGGACGCACCCCGCGTCACCTGATCTGGACGCTGTCGATCGACGTGCCCGGCGGCAGATCCTTGATCTTGGCCCACAGCTGTCCGTGGATCGACCAGTAGACCTCCTCGTCGATCACCTCGAGGTTGGCCACAGCCCCGTCACCGCCCAGGAACAGCGGGGTTCCGAAGCCCACACACTTGCCGGCCGGGATGGCTTCCGGGTGCACCTCGCGCCACGCGCTGAACAGATCCAGGGCCAGGAAGGTGTCCGGCTCGTCGACCATGAGCAGGTCGAACAGCTCCGGGATCTCCTCGTCGAGTTCGTAGACGCCGCCGGACCCAGGCTCGATCAGGAGCAGCATTCCGCTCCTGCGCAGATCCAGCACGTACTGGCGACCCAGCCAGTCCTGCGCGAACGGCCTGATCCGCACCGCCCGCTCCGGGAACATGGCGCTCACCAGACTCTGCGCCCGGCGCGCCTCGTCGTCGGTGAACACGCGCAGGAGACCGTCTCCGAACGAACATCCGGCGGCCAGCGTGACCAGCTCAGCAAGGCCCCGCACCTGCCTGAGCGGCTCGACGTTGACGGGCGGCGACGCCACACCTCCGTCTGACGGGTATGCCGCGGCAAAGCGTTCGAACATCACACGCTGACAGTGGCGTCAATCGGCGGGTCGGTCAAACGTGTGGACGTCGAGGCGGTACTGGCCGCCGGCCGCCGGACACACCTCGACGACGAAGTCCGGCAACGCCTCCGCGGTCGGTTCGCCATCAGGCCCGACCGCCCCGTTCTCGGCCCGCCAGTCGATGAGATGTACGACGACTCCGTACTCGCCCGCGTCGAGAGGGATCGCGACTGTGTCCGCGCCGGCGTAGGAGCCGACTCCCTCAAGACCGCCGAGCTCGAGCAAGCCGTCCGACTTCAGAAGGTACGGCTGCGAGGACACGAGCAAGTGCGAACGCTCTCGCGCGGTCAGGTTGCCGGGCTCTTGCGTTCCGCGAAGGTGGAACTGGAACGCGCCGTCGCCGCCGATGTTGATCGGCGCGAAGGCCCCTCGCGCGATGTGCTGAAGCAGCGAAGCGTCTTCCGCCACGTCGTCTTCCCACTGGTCGAGGCTGACCACGTGCGAGAAGGCACTTGATCGCCACAGGCCGAACAACCCGGCGTCCGTGGCGATGGGTGACGAGATGTCCAGGTCTTCGAGTCGCACGTTCGTCTTACCGTCCTTCATCTGCGCGGCTGCGGTACTCCTCGGCGAGGATCGCGTAGACCAGCAGGTCCGCCCACTCGCCGCCAAGCTTCTCGCATTCGCGGAAGTGCGCTTCCCTGCGCATACCCAGCCGCTCCATCAACCGCCACGACGGTTCGTTGCGCGGATCGCAGGTCGCGGTCATGCGGTGCAGGCCGAGTTCGTCGAAGCCGAGACTCAGGATCGCCTCGGAGGCCTCGCGGGCGAAGCCCTTGCCCTGGAACTCCGGGTTGAAGATGTAGCCGAGCTCGCCCTGGCGTTCCTTCTCGTTGAGCCACTTGAGGACGACGTCGCCGATGACCCTCTCCGCCTCGGGTGAGTAGACGGCCATCACGAGCCAGTCGCCTTCTTCGGTCAGTTCGCTCATGCCGATGGCGTTGGTCAGGCGTCTGGTGGCGTCGGCTCGGTCCGAGGGCTCGTCGTAGACGTAGCGGGTGACCTCTTCGCGCGAGCGGTAGGCGTGGAAGTCGTCCAGGTCGCCCTCTTCGAAGGGGCGGAGGATCAGGCGGGCGGTCTTCAGCGGGTAGGCGGGGCGCATGCCTTCACGATGCCAAGAAACGCCTGCCAGGCCTCGCGATGTACCGGCAGGTGGGTGGCGGGGGCCTTGGTGTCCCGGATGCCGATGCCGCGGCCGACCTCGACGCAGTCACTCGCCGACGGGCTGTAGCTGCTCTTGCGCCACGCAGACATGGGGCAGGCCTCCTCAGACGAACATGGTGGTGATCAGCCTCCTCGATTGTTCCGCATCCAAGGCGTCCCGATCCAACCGCTTCAGCACTTCGGCGTAGCTGGCCAGCGATCTCTTGTCCTCTAGAAACAGTCCGGAGTTCTCACTCTCGATGAACACCACCGGTTCGAACTTCTCGAAGCCGAGCTGAGTGAACGAACCGGACAGCCCCGCATGCGCACCAACGGCGATCGGGACGATCCGAAGGCTGATGTACTGACGCACCAGCATCACGTGGATGTGGTTCAGCTGTGCCCTCATGACGTCCGGGCCGCCGACAGGCAGTCGGAGCGCCTGCTCGTGCACGTAGAAGACGAACTCGCGGCCAGGCCTCAGGATTGCCTGCCGATCGAGCTTCGCCCTGATCAACGCATCGATGTCCACAGGCTGGATCCTGGCCGATTTCTCGCTCGCTGCCCGGATGTAGCCCGCGATCTGGAGATGGCCCGGCACGAGGTTCATCGACCAGACGGTGATCTTGCTGGCGAGACGCTCCTGACTGATCAGCGAGTGCACCTGGTCCGGTACTCCGTCCTCGGGGAAGAGCAGCCACCCCTTCTCACGTGACTCGTGGAAGAGCGCGAGGATCTGCTCGACCTCGGCGGCGGGGATGCGGCAGTAGGACAGCAGCCGGACCAGGTCGACCTCGTCCACGCCGCCCTTGCCCTGCACCAGATCGGAGACCTTGGCCTCCTGCCAGTCCAACAGCTCGGCGAGCTTGCGCTGGGTCAACCCGCTCTGCTCGATGGCGTTGCGGACCCCGGTGCCGAACTCCCGGCCCAACACGCTCGAGTTGCGCTTCGGCATGGCAACGAAGCTAGGAGACGGAAACCCCTGAGCTCCAACGTTTCTGCCCGAATCGCCCCGAACGAGGTACGGCTTGGAAGCGTTCTAATGCGACACGCCGGACTAGCTGGGCGTGCTCGTGACCAGGCTGGGCGAGGAGGGCGGCGCCGTGCTGCTGGCCGCCGTCGAGGAGTTCCCGGTCGCCGAGGTCGACGACTGCGAAGTCCCCGACGAAGTCCCGGACGACTGCTGCGGCGGGTTCGACGGCGTGGATCCAGAGCCCGGCGGGTTCGACGGCGTCGAGGGATCCGTCGACGGCGTCGGGGAAGAAGACGACGTCGAGGACGACGGCGGGCAGGACGTCGACGGGGTCGACGAAGGCGTCGACGAGGAGGACGAGGTCGAGGACGACGAGGAGGTCGGCGTCGGCGTGCACGGCTGCGACGACGGGGTGCTCGGCTTCGTCGGGATCGACGGCGTCGGGGTCGTGCCCGGGTTGCCGGGGGTGCCCGGGTTGGGGTTCTGCGGCGGGTTCTGCGGGTTCTGCACGTTGTTGCCGGTGTCCGGCAGGGTCGGCAGCGCGTCGATGTTGTTGCTGTACGTCCTGGCCCACTTGAGGACCGTCTCGACGTAGGTCGTGGAGTTGTTGTAGCGGAAGACGGCGTTGGCTCGGTCGGTCGCCTTCGTCAGGTCGCCGCCGCCCGCGCAGAGGTAACGGCCGGCGCCCAGGGCGGCGTCGTAGACGTTGTTCGGGTTGACCGTGCCGTCCTCGTTGCCGTCGGCGCCGAAGCCCGCCCACGTGCCGGGGATGAACTGCATCGGGCCCACCGCGCGGTCCCAGGCGGTGTCGCCGTCCAGGCGACCGCCGTCGGTGTCGCGGATGGCGGCCATGCCGGGGGCGCCGTTCAGGACCGGGCCGAGGATCTTGGGGGTCGCGTCGCCCACCGCGTTCACGCGGCCGTTGTTGGCGTGGTTCGACTCGATCTTGCCGATGCCGGCGAGCAGGGCCCAGTCGACCTTGCAGCCGGGGACCAGGTCGGCCATCTTGTCCTCGGCGCGCAGGTAGGCCTCGAGGACGACGCCGGGAATGCCGTAGTCGCCGGGGAAGTCGTCGATCACGCCACCGTCGTCGAGGTTGTCGTCGATCGAGCCGTCCTGGAGGTCGGCGAGCAGTGCGGCGCTCAGCTCCTCGGACAGCGGCAGGCGGCCGGACGCACCGAGCTCGGCCGGGTCGCGCTGCAGGGCTCCCCAGATGTCGGCAGGGCCGAGGGCGACAGCGATGTCATCGTGCTTGGAGAGGTTGACCCAGTCGACGAGCTTCGTGCCGACGATCATGGCCGGCGCGAGCATGGCAGCAAGCGCAGCCACGGCGAGGCCCTTTTGCCGGGCCGTCAATGCCGCAGGTCCACGCAGTCTGGCCATTGCCACGAATACTCACCTCTCGTGCGTCATCGCGGCGCGCCGTCCAACAGTTACGGCGGACGCCCCTCGCTGACCTGTTCCACCCTGCCCCACTGCTAGAGCCTAGGTGTACCCAAGACGGAGTGAAGCGTCTGTTCGGTTCCGTTGACTGTTAACTTTGACAGTCGCCGGCGGGCCACAGGCCTTGCTCACCCAAGAGTGCCAGGGCCTCGTCCCCGAAGGGATTGACCCCAGGGCCCTTCGCAAGGGCATGAGCGACGTGCACGTGAAGGCACTTAACCCTGCCCGGCATGCCGCCCGCGGTGACCTGGGTGCCCAGCGACTCGATGGCGTCCCGCTCCGCGAGGTACGACTCGTGCGCACGCAGGTAGGCGGCGGCAAGATCAGCGTCCTCCGCCAGACGCTCCTGCTGCTCCTTCATCAGCCCGCCGCCCTCCAGCGTGCTGACCAGCGAGTTCAGCTTCGGGCACGTCAGGTAGTACAGCGTCGGGAAGGGCGTCCCGTCCGGCAGTCGCGGGTCCGTCTGCACGACGTTCGGGTGCCCGCTGGGGCACCTCGACGCGATCGCACGGGTTCCTCGCGGCGTGCGGCCGAGCTGCTGAGCGACCGTCTCCAGGTCCTCAGGGCTCACCGGGCTCACTTGTGCGTCACCGATTCCCACAGTTCCTCGTACCAAGACCTGTTAGCCGACGGCTTGCCCGACGGCCTCTCCGATTCCGTGTTGCGGTTCTCGTCACCCGGCAGCTGCACGATGTACGGCGTCTCGCCCGGCCGCACCCAGTGCAGCCGCTTGCGCGCCTCGATCTCCACGTACGCCGGATCTTGCAACTGCGACTTCCGCTGTTCCAGCGCGGCGACCTGTTCGCGCAGTTTCTGCTGGTCGGCCCCCACGTCACGCAGCTCGTCGCGCTGCGAGAGGTAGGTCCGCAACGGGACCGCGATGCTCAACGCCAGTGCGCACAGCACCATCGCGAACATCGCGGCCCGCCGCGTGCCGGTCATGCCGAACGCGCCACCCGTGCCGTCAGAACGCCGGGCAGGCGCCTTGGGACGAGGTGGCTTGCGCGCGCGTGCTGGCCGCGCCTCCCGCTCTTCGCGGGGGCGGCGGGGACGACGCGCGCGCTCGGCCATACCTCAGTTTCTCAGCTCTCCGGCGTGTAGCGCGGGAACGCGAGCTCCCCCGCGTAGCGCGCCGCGTCGCCGAGGCTCTCCTCGATGCGGAGCAGCTGGTTGTACTTCGCGGTGCGCTCGCCACGCGCCGGGGCACCGGTCTTGATCTGGCCGGCACCGGTCGCCACGGCGAGGTCGGCGATGGTCGTGTCCTCGGTCTCGCCCGAGCGGTGCGACATCATCGACTTGTAGCCGTAGGAGGTGGCCAGCGAGACCGCGTCCAGCGTCTCGGACAGCGTGCCGATCTGGTTGACCTTCACCAGCAGCGCGTTGGCGGCGCGGCGGGAGATGCCCTCCTCCAGGCGCTCCGGGTTCGTGACGAACAGGTCGTCGCCGACGATCTGGACCTTCTCGCCCAGCTCGGCGGTGAGCTGCACCCAGCCGTCCCAGTCGTCCTCGGACAGCGGGTCCTCGATCGAGACCATCGGGTAGTCGCGCACCAGCTCGGTGTAGTAGCCGGTCATCTGCTCGGCGGAGCGCTTGTTGTTCTCGAACGTGTAGGCGCCGTCCGAGTAGAACTCGGTCGCGGCCACGTCCAGCGCGAGCGCGATGTCGCGGCCCGGCCGGTAACCGGCCTTCTCGATCGCCTCGAGGATCAGGTCGAGCGCGTCGCGGTTGCTCGCGAGGTTCGGCGCGAAACCACCCTCGTCACCCAGGCCGGTCGCAAGCCCCTTGCTCTTCAGCACGGACTTCAGCGCGTGGTAGACCTCAGCGCCCCAGCGCAGGCCCTCGCGGAAGGTCTCCGCGCCGATCGGCGCGATCATGAACTCCTGGATGTCCACGTCGGTGTCGGCGTGCGAGCCACCGTTGAGGATGTTCAGCATCGGCACCGGCAGCACGTGCGCGTTCGGGCCACCGATGTAGCGGAACAGCTCGAGGCCGCTGCTGGTCGCGGCGGCCTTCGCGACGGCCAGCGACACGCCGAGGATGGCGTTCGCGCCGAGGCGGCTCTTGTCCGGCGTGCCGTCCAGGTCGACCAGCTTCTGGTCCACGACGCGCTGCTCGACGGCCTCGATGCCGACCAGCTCGGGGCCGATCTCGTCGAGCACCGCCGTGACCGCACGCTCGACGCCCTTGCCGAGGTACCGCTTGGCGTCGCCGTCGCGCAGCTCCACCGCTTCGTGCTCACCGGTCGACGCACCCGACGGGACGGCCGCACGCTCCAGCGTGCCGTCGTCCAGCGCCACCTCGACCTCGACGGTGGGGTTGCCGCGCGAGTCAAGGATCTCGCGTGCTCCGACCTGCTCGATGACCGCCACTTGCGCTCCCTGTTTCTCCTGCGTCTCGTCTCGCGACGAGCCTACTTGGGCCAGGTGACCGGCTGGGGCTCGACACCTGCGGATCACAGTGGGCCGCCGGCGCCGGTCGTCTGAATCGTGCCAGACGACCTACCTGCCGCACATACCTGTTCGGCTAGCCGACGGTGGCGAGTGCCTTCGCGGCCACCGGCACCGTGTCGGCGAGAACGGCCTTCCCCTGGTCCCCGCTACCCGTGCCGACCTGCACGACAGAAGCAAAGGCACCGCGCGCGAGCACCGCATAACACCGCGCGAACGTCGCTGAGACGTTCTCGCACCAGGAAAACTGCCCGTCAGCCTCTGCGACCTTGGGCATGGTGTTCTCCCCGGTGACGGTCACCGTCGCCTTGTCAGCGGTCCAGGTCTCGACGTACGTGCCGCAGGAAACGAGCTTGCGCAGGCTGTCGAAGACCTCGTTCGCCTTGAACCCGTCGTAGTGCACGACGCCGGTCTTCACCACCGACCCCGCGACCTCCCAGGTCGCACCGCTCTCCTTGGTGATCCACCCGTTGGACGGCAGCTTTCCTCCGCAGGTCACCGTCAGGACCTTCGACTTCACGTGCTGGTCGGGCCCCTTGCGCAACTGCCCGCCCAGCGCGTCGAACGTCGTGGCGGCGACCACCTGACCGATCTTCTGCTCGACCTCGGCGGCGGTCAGCTTCGGCGGCGCGCTGGTGGTCGGCGTGGTGGTCGTGGTGGTGGTTGTTGTTCCGGACGCGGAGTCCGGGGCCGACTGACTCCCGCATCCGGCAACGAGCGCGAGCACAAGTTCAACGAGCGACCGGCAGGTGCTTCACGCCGTTCTGGAAGTTCGACCTCAGCCGGCTCACCTCACCGTCGAGCCGCAAGGTACCCGACAGGTCCAGGACCGCCTCGAAAATCGCCCGCATCTGCGTCCTGGCCAGCTGCGCCCCAAGACAGAAATGCGGCCCGAACCCAAAGCTCAGATGGTCAGCCTCCCGCCGCCCCACATCGAACCGATGAGGCTCGGCGAACACCCGCTCATCCCGGTTGGCCGACGAGAACCAGACGACGACCTTGTCCCCCGCCTTGATCTCCTGCCCCGACAACGAAGTGTCCTGAACGGCCGTGCGGCGGAAGTGCATGACCGGTGTCCACCACCGCAGCATCTCCTCGACGGCGGAAGGCAGCAACGAACGGTCGGCACGAAGGCGCTCGTACTGGTCCGGATGTGAGAGCAACGCGATCATCCCGCCGGGAATCCCGTTGCGCAGGGTCTCGTTGCCCGCCACCGAAAACAGCCAGAAGAGGTTCTCGAACTCCTCAAGAGAGACGTCCTCCTGCATGAGGTTGCTCAACACATCGTCAGACGGATGCGCACGCTTGTACGAGCCCAGCGCGTGCGCATACGCGTAGAGGTCAGGCATGCCATCCCGTGAGCGCGGATCACGACCGTCGGACGGACGAAGCTCCAACGCCTCAAGAGCCATGTCGGTCATACCCGCGGTAGAGCTCGACGACAGCGCGTACTCGGAGTCCTGGAACCCGATCACGCGGTTGCTCCAGTCGTAGAGCAGCGCGCGGTCCTGGCGAGGCACGCCGAAGACGTCGGCGAGGGTGAGCAACGGCAGGTCGGCGACGTCGGCGGCGAAGTCGCCGGACAGGCCGGCGACGATCGCGCGGGCGTTCGCGCGGATGCCGTCTTCCAGGCGCGCTACGGCGCGTGGGGTGAACGCCCTGGTCAGCATGCGGCGCAGCCGGGAGTGTGCTGGCGGGTCCTGGTTGAGCATCATGCGCTGGACGTAGGCGAGATCCTCCGGCTGCGGATCGCGGATCTGGGTGGCGCCGCGGTGGGACGAGAAGACGGCGGGCGACCGAAGCACGGCGCGGACGTCGTCGTACCGGAAGACTGCCCAGAAGTCGTCGATGCGCACGACGTTCTTTTCGCGCAGCCGGGTGAGTGCGTCGTGCGGGACACCCGAGGTATACGTGTCCGGGTCGACGATCAGCTCGGCATCGGTCCGCATAGAAGAGGATTCTGACGTGCTTCATGTCGAACGTGGCGGAGACGGACCACTGCTGGTGCTGCTGCACGGCCTGGGCGCGACCGGTGAGGTGTGGAAGGGCGTCGTCGACGGGTGGTCCGGGAGCTGGCTGGTGCCGGATCTGCCTGGTCATGGGCGCAGCGAACCGATCGACCGCTACTCGTTCGGCTCGTTCGCGGCGGAAGTCGCCAACCACATCCCGCGCGAGCCGGTCACGATCATCGGGCACTCGCTGGGCGGGGTCGTCGGCCTGGCGCTGGCGAGCGGGTGGTTCGGCGTCGAGGTGACCACGTGCGTCGGGGTCGGAATCAAGGTCCAGTGGACCGACGAGGAGCTCGCGAAGGCCGCGGCGCTAGCCGCAAAGCCTGCCAAAGTCTTCGAAACAGAACAGGAAGCCGTCGAGCGGGCGTCCAAGATGGCGGGCGTGCCACTCCGCCACGGCGTGTCCGAAGTGGACGGTGGATGGGCGCCGTCGCTGGACATGAAGGCGTTCGGCGTGGGCAGGCCGGACATGGCCGGTCTGATCATGGCCGCACAGGCCCACATCGTGCTGGCGGCGGGTGAGAACGACCCGATGAGCCCTCAGGAGCACCTGAAGGAGCTGGTGCCCGAACCGGTGGAGTTCCCCGGCGCGGGCCACAACGTGCACGTCGAGTCGCCCTCGTCCCTGCACACCGTGCTGGCTCAGCTGGCGAGGTAGCCGCCGTCAGCCGCGAGCACCGCGCCGCTGACGTAGCTGGACTGGTCGGACGCCAGGAACAGCACGACCTCCGCGATCTCCTCCGGCTCGCCCGCGCGGGTCATCGGCACGCTCGCGCTGATCTGGTCGAACACCTCGCCCGCCTGCACGACCGCGGTCTCGGTGCGGATCGGGCCGGGTGCGACCGAGTTGACCCGGACGTTGTGGGCGCCGAACTCGATGGCCCACGAGCGGGTCAGGGCGTCCAGGGCGGCCTTGGAGGCGCTGTAGACGCTCGTGATCGGGTTGCCGACGTCCGCGCCGATCGAGGAGATGTTGACGATCGCGCCGCGCTTCTTCGCCACCATCGCCGGGACGAGGGCGGCCGTGAGGAAGTACGCCGCGCGGACGTTGACGTCGAACACCTGCTGGTAGACGTCGAGCGTCTGCTCGGGGGTCGTCGAGAACGGGAAGATGCCCGCGTTGTTCACGAGCACGTCGACCTCGCCGACCTCCTCGGCCAGCCTGCGGACGTCCTCGATCTTCTCGACGTCCGCGACGATGTAGTGCCCCGTCCCTCCCGCCTTCTCGATGAGCTCGACGGTCTCCTTGCCGAGCTCGGCGCGGCGGCCGGTGACGTAGACGGTCGCGCCGGCCTCGGCGAGCTTGACCGCGATGGCGCGGCCGATGCCCGAGGTGGCGCCGGTGACGAGGGCCTTCTGGTTCGCAAGAGTCTTGGTTGACATGTCTACGAACTTGCCCGCACCTGATCGTCAGGCCATAAATTCCGAGTGAATCAGCTGGTCAGGCTCAGTGTCCGCAGACCGAAGTACATCTGCACGAACCGCGGCACGCGGTACCGGCCGAGCACCAGCGGCTCGATCAGGTGCACGTCCGCGAGCGCCTCCAGCACCGGCTCGATCGTCCCGATCTCGTTGCCCGACATCTCCGCCGCCTCGCTCACGTTGATCACCTCGGCGTTCTGCTTGGCGAAGCAGGTGAGCAGGTGCCGTTCCTCGTCGGTCAGCTGCTTGTCCGCCTTGATCAACGGCGCGAGCACCGACCGGCAGTCGGACGGGATGGCGTCGCCGAGCCGGGTCTCCCGTTCCATCTGGGTCAGCAGCATCGCGATCGTCCAGCCCGGCCGCGCGGTCAGCTTGCCGCCGAGCACCCGCACCGGGTTCGGCAGGCGCGACATGCGGACCAGCACCTCCTCGGCCTGGTCGGCCTCGGCGTCGATCCGCGCGGGATCGAGGACCTTGCGGAAGAACTCCCTGGACTCGGCCTCGGTGAGGCCGGCGATCTTCAGCCAGATCACGCCCGGCAGCTCGTTCCGCTGGCGCACGCTCGTGAGGATCATGGCCGAGCCCGGCGTGTGCAGGTCGCTGATCGCGGCGACGTCCTGCACGTCGTCGAGGACGATCAGGAACCGCTTGCCGCGCGCCTTCTCCCGCCACAACGCAGCCTTGTCGCCCGTCGGGTTCTCGACGCCGACCGCGCGCAGCAGCTCGTTCGCCATGTCGGCGGACCGGACGAAGATCTGACCGTCCGGAAAACGGTGCTTGGCGAGGTGCGCGATGCGGGTGGCCAGCGCGGTCTTGCCGCTGCCGTGCATGCCGGTGATGCCGACCGTGCCGGGCAGGATGCCGAGCGCCTGCGCGATCTCCCGCTCACGGCCGGTGAAGTCGGCGACGTCCGGCGGCAGCTGCTCCGGCTTGCGGGCGAGGTGGAGGTCGCCCTTGAGGATCTGCGCGTGGATCTTCCTGAGCTCGGGGCCCGGTTCGAGGCCGAGTTCCTCGTTCAGGAGTGCGCGCGCCTGGTGGAACTGGTCGAGCGCCTCGGCCTGCCTGCCCTCCCGGTAGAGGGCGTGCATCAGGAGTGCGCGCGGCCGTTCCCGAAGCGGGTAGGCCTGGACGTGCTTCTGCAGCTCCAGGACGTCGAGCTCACGCTCGAGCCAGTCCTCGCGGGACTTGAGCCGGTGCTGGCCGAGCCTCACCCTCTGCGCCTCGAAGTAGGTGCTGTTCAGGCCTTCGAGCGGCTCGCCCCGGCAGTCGTCGACGATCTCGGCCCGGACCGTGTACCCGCCGTCCTTGGACTTCAGGTCGAGCCCGGGGAGGTTCTTGCGGATCTTGTACATGTACGTCCGCAACGCCATCACAGCGCTCGGCGTCGGGTCGTCCCAGACCATGCCGATCAGCTGGTCGTTGCTCAGCCGGAGGCCGTTGTTCAGCAGCAACGCCGCCAGCACCGCCCTCTGCTGACGCGGCCCCAGGTCGATCTCCTCGTCTTCTCGCCAAGCGCGAACCGGACCCATCAGTGAGAAGCGCAGGCTCATGCAACAGCACAACGCCGGTGCCCATTCCCTGCTTCCCCAGCTTTCCTGAGGGTAACAAGTACTATGAACGTAGGCATCGGACCTACGGAGGTCGTATTGAATGACCGCGTCACACTTCCGACCGCGCTCGCCAGGAGAACGAACAAAGTCCTGCGCCCGAGAGACGCAGCCGACGTCTACGCCCACCCTCGTGGCGAGTTCGAACGCCTGCTCAAACAGGCGGTGCTCCGCCGCATCAGCAACGGCTACTACGCACTCGCACCGATGGAGCGCCTCGGCGACATCCGGTGGCGTCCGGATCTCGCAGCCGCAGCGCTCGGGATAGCCCAGGCCGACTACGGCAGAGATGCCGTGGCACTCATGGGGGTCACGGCCGCACGCCGCCACGGGGCCTTGCCACGCGCCATCGGCACCGCGGTCGTAGCAGTGCCAAAACAGCGGCCCCAGCTGCACACCGACGTCGGCGAGATCGTTTTCGTCAAGCGCGACGTTGCACGCCTGGATCTGGAGCGAGTGGACACCGAACTCACGGCAGGCTGGATGACCACGCCGGAACAGACCGCCCTCGACATCGCTGCCCGCCCCGGCCTCGGCGGTATCGAGGAGGCCGATGCTTCGGCGATCCTGCGCGCGCTTGCACGCAAGGTCGACTGGGCGCTCATCGAGGACCTGGCCCGTGCTCAGCACCGGCCGGCAGCGCTCACCAGGGTGAAGGAGGCAGCGGGTGCTTGAGCAGGAGGAACTCGCCGCGGTGGCCGACATGTTCGGAGTCGCCGAGGAGCAGGTCCGGCACGACCACCTGATCAGCCACGCGCTGGCAGCCTTGGCCGAGATCGCGCCCGAGGTGCTGTTCGTCGGCGGAACCGCATTGGCCAGGACGCATCTCGCTGACCCCGCAGCAGGTGCGAGGTTGTCCGAGGACATCGACCTGTGGACGTCGGACCGTCGTGCGATCGCCACCGCGCTCGACGAGCGGCTTCCACGATTCCTGCGCAGGGAATTCCCCGGGACGACGTGGGATCCTCCGCTGCGATCCACTAAGGCGGTCGAGCCAGGTCTGCTCGTCACCACCACCGATCTCCGGGTGCGGGTTCAGAGTTCCGACGCTGCCGGCGTTCGCGGCGATGAAGACACTCGCCTGGTCGGACCGACACGCCGCACGAGACCTGTACGACCTCGCGCGCCTCGCCGAGTTGGGTGCGCTGACGGAAGAGTCAGCCGCCCTGGTACGCGCCGCCACAGGTGTCTCCGTGCAGAAGCACGAATTCGCCTCGCTGCCTCCCGCACTCGAGTGGCAATCGCAGTTGGGGCACCAGACCAGGGGAACTTCCCTCGCCGGAGTGGTGCCTCGAGTTGGTCGGCAGCTCGTACGGAGAGGTTCTGGGCTGGTAGCCCAGAACGTCACGGCTGAGCCGGCAACGGACGCGCCTCGATCACCTGCTTCATCACGATCGTCGAGGTCAGCCCGCGCACCCCTGGCAACCGGGCCAGCGTCTCCTCGTACAGCCGCTGGTAGGACGCGAGATCCGCGGTGACCACGCGCAGCAGGTAGTCAGGGCTGCCGAACAGGCGCTGGGCCTCCACGACGTTCGGCACCTCGGCCAGCGCGCGGTCGAAGTCGTCCATCGACTCCAGCCTCAGCTTGGCGAAGACCAGCGCCTCGAAGCCGAACCCGATCGCGGCGGCGTCCACCACCGCCCGGTAGCCGCGGATCACGCCGGTGCGTTCCAGCTCCCGCAGCCGCCGCTGGCAGCGCGAGATGCTCAGCTGCACGCGGTCGGCCAGGTCGGTGACGGTGATGCGGCCGTCGCTCTGCAACTCGGCAAGAATTTTGCGGTCCACGGCGTCCATGAGCAAAGAACGCAAACACTTGGCGCGCGAGTTCCCCTAGCTTTTGCCTATGAGCAGCGCGAACCCCTTACGTCAGCTCTCCCTGGACCAGCTGCGCCGGCGGACCAGCGTGAAGTGGCAGCAGTACCCCGAGGACGTGCTGCCCGTGTGGGTGGCCGAGATGGACGTCATGCTGGCCGAACCGGTCGCGCGGGCGATCACCGACGCGGTGGCGCTCGGTGACACCGGCTATCCCGCCGGAACGGCCTACGCCGAGGCGCTCGCCGGGTTCGCGAGGAAGCGCTGGAGCTGGGAACCCGCCGTGGAGCGCACGGCGATCGTGCCCGACGTGATGATGGGCGTCGTCGAGATGCTGCGGCTGGTCTCCGGGCGGGACGCGCCCGTGGTCGTCAACTGCCCGGTCTACCCGCCCTTCTACCAGTTCATCGAGTCCGCGGGGCGAGCCGTCGTCGAGGCTCCGCTGGACGCGTCGTTCCGGATCGACTTCGCCGCGCTGGAGAGCGCGTTCGTGCGGGCGGGGCGGGGTTCGGTGTACCTGCTGTGCAATCCGCAGAACCCGACCGGCACCGTGCACACCGCCACCGAGCTCGCCCAGGTCGCGGCGCTGGCGCGGGCTCAGGGGATCCGGGTCGTGGCGGACGAGATCCACGCACCGATCATGGCCGCGGGCGCGTCCTTCGTGCCGTACCTCAGCGTCGCGGAGGACGGGCTGTCGCTGATGTCGGCCTCCAAGGCGTGGAACCTCGCCGGGCTCAAGGCCGCGCTGGCCGTCGCCGGGCCCGCGGCGGCCGAAGATCTCGCGCGGTTGCCGGAAGAGGTGAGCCACGGGCCCAGCCACCTGGGGATCATCGCCCACACCGCGGCGTTGCGGGACGGCGGCGACTGGCTCGACGAGCTGCTCAAAGGGCTCGACGAGAACCGGCGGCTGCTGGCCGAGCTGCTCGCCGCACGGTTGCCCGCGGTCCGCTACGCGCCGGGCCAGGGCACCTACCTCGCCTGGCTGGACTGCCGCGGGCTGGGGCTCGGCGACGACCCGGCCAAGGTCTTCCTGCAGCGCGGCAAGGTCGCGCTGAACTCCGGGCTGCCGTTCGGCACGGGTGGCGCGGGGTTCGTGCGGATGAACCTGGCGGCCTCGCCGGAGGTGCTCACCGAGGCGGTTCACCGGATGGCGTCCGCGTGGAACGAAAGCTCGTCGTGAGCCCGGCTGACTGGTAGTGCTTGGAGCCGTGCGGATCAAACCCGGCTTCGCGGCGGTCACGGTGCTGGTCTGGGCATCCGGCTACCCCGTGGGCTCGCTCGCCGTCGCCGTGGCGCCGCCGTTCCTCATGACCACGATCCGCTTCGCGCTGGCGGCCACGTTGATGGCGCTGGTGGCACTCGTGACGAGCGCGCGCTGGCCTCGTGGATGGCCGCTCGTGCACACGTGCGTGGCGGGGCTGCTCGTGCAGGCGTGCCAGTTCTCGGGCGTCTACCTGGGTTTGCGGCTCGGCGTGCCGGCGTCGGTGACCGCGTTGATCATCTCCTGCACACCGGTGCTGACCGCGGTCGTGGCGGCCTGGGTGTTCCGGGTCCGAATTGGACTCAGGCAGGTCGCCGGGCTCGCGCTGGGGGTCACGGCGGTGCTGGCCGCGCTGTGGGACCGGCTGGGGTCGTTCGGGTCCGGCGCGGTCTTCACCGTGCTCGGCATGCTCGGGTTCGTGGCCGGCAGCGTCTACCAGCAGAAGTTCTGCCGGGACACCGACTTCCGCAGCGGCAACGCGGTGCAGCACGCCGTGTCGGTGCCGGTGGTCGGGTTGCTGGCGCTGACCGAGTCGGCCGGCGTCACGGACTGGCGGCAGTTCTGGCTGACGATGGTGTTCCTGGTGCTGGTGAACTCGATGGGCGGGGCGTCGCTGTTCCTGGTCGGGGTCCGCAACGGCGGCGCGGCCGCGATGACGACGCTGTCCTCTGTGGTCCCGTCGGTGACGGCGATGATCGCGTGGCCGTTGCTCGGGCAGACGCCGACGGCCGGAGTGGTGGTGGGGCTGGTGCTCGGTTTCCTGGCGTGCTGGCTCGGGACCGCCACCCCTTCGAGTCCTGTCGCCCGGACGGCAGTCGAAGAACCGGCCCCCGGTAGGTAACGTTGATCGAATGACGGACGGCACCTTCGAGGCGTTCAGGAAGGCGGAGGCGTTGCTGGCACAGCGCCGGCCTCTCGACGCGCTGCGCGAGCTGAAGCAGGTGCTGGCAGAAGCCGGGGAAGCGCCGTCCGTGCAGCTGCTCGCCGGCCGGGCTTATCTCGGATCCGCGCAGCTCAACCGGGCCGAAGAGGCGTTCAGGAAGGTGCTGGACCTCGATCCGAGCGATCACTACGCCCGGTTCGCGCTGGGCAAGACGCTGCAGCGGCAGGGCCGGCTCACCGAGGCGATCGCGCAGCTGCGGATGGCCGTCGCGATGAACCCCTCACCGGAGTACCAGGAGGCGCTCGGCGAGGTCCGCGCCAGGCAGGCCGTCGAGGGCGGCTGACCGTCCACTGAGGACCGGGTCACATTACTCCGTTCAGCTGCACGGAGACCCTCTGTAACCGACTAAATTCAGTGCGAGGCCACCACGGGGGGACGCAAACAGCGTCTGACGGCCGCACTGGATCTGGGGGGATCTACATCCTGTCGCGCATATCGCGCTGCCCTTCTGGTGTGCCGTCACGGCCACGAACAGAGGGGTTTTCGCAGTGAAGATGGTGAAACTTTCCGCACTGGCGGCGCTCTCCGCCGCAGTGCTGCTGGCGTCGACCACGCCGGCGCTCGCCCAGGAGCCGAAGGGGCCCAGCGCGATCACGCCTGAGGTCGTCAAGCTCATGGCCACCCAGGACAAGCTCCACAAGATCGCCGAGCGGGTCGAGAGAGGCAACGGCTTCAGCGGCCTGCACGTCGACGCGGGCAGCAAGACGCTGAACGTGTACTGGAAGGGCAAGGCCCCGGCCAAGGTCACGGCGGCGGCCGCCGTCGCCAAGGCGCAGGGCCTCACCGTGAAGGTCCACCCGGCGAAGCACTCGGAGGCCGAGCTCAAGGCCGAGGCCACGCGCCTGGTCAAGGACAACGGGTCGATCCAGAGCATCGCCGCCAAGTACGACGGCAGCGGCCTCGCGGTCAAGCAGGCGGCGGGCCTGTCCGCGAAGTCCGGCATCCAGAGCTCGGTCGCGGTCGAGGTCGAGGCGGGCGAGGTCGAGCTCGCGGCGTCCCGTCTCGTCGACAGCCCGCCCTACAAGGGTGGCGCGTACATCGAGAACTACAAGAACGGCACCGTGCAGGGCGCGTGCAGCTCGGGCTTCGCGGTGATCAGCAACGCCACGAACGCCGACAAGCTCCTGACGGCCGCGCACTGCGGTGACACCGGCAGCTACTTCACCAACGGCGCCGGCGACTACGTCGGCACGGTCGAGGGCCGGGCGGTGGCGTCGGACAGCGCGATCGTCGGCGCGACCGGCCAGGCCAGGGTCTGGATCGGCGACTCGATCGAGACCGGGGCGAACCAGTACGGCCTCGACGTCATCGGTGCGGCGTCCACGCTGCCCGGCGACTGGCTGTGCGACTCCGGTGCGTTCTCCGGCACCATCTGCGACATCCGCGCCATGCAGACCAACCTGACGATCTGCCTCGGCGGCTTCGGCTGCGTGAACAACCTGGTCGAGGCCCTGCACCAGGGCGGGTACAGCGCGGGCGGCAACGGTGACAGCGGTGGCCCGGTGTTCTCGGTGTCGCAGCCGGGTGACCGCCTGACCGCCCGCGGCACGCTGACCGCGATCTCCGTCGCCTCCGGCGACATCCGCCAGTGCAGCGGTGTGCCGGAGGGCAACGGTCGCAGGTGCTCGCAGCGGATCTTCTTCCCGACGATCATGGCTCAGCTGGCCGGCCAGGACGTCCGGATCAAGACGATCTCCTGACGGCTCAGCCGAACAGGGTTTCGCCCCAGTAGCCGCCGGGCTTCACGCCCGGCGGCACCGCGAAGTGTCCCGAGCTGGTGTGTTCGATGTACTCCATCATCTCGTCTTTGGTTGCCAGCGCTTGCTGCATCGGCACGAACTGCGTGCGTGAGTCGCGGTTGAACGCCACGAAGAACAGCCCGGCGTCCAGGTGCCCGAGCCCGTCCGAGCCGTCGGTGAAGTTGTAGCCGCGGCGCAGGATCCTGGCCCCGTTCAACGCTTCCGGCGACGCGAGCCGGATGTGCGCGATGTCGTTGATCAACGGGATCCCGCCCGCGCCCTTGACGTGCAGGTCGGGTTCGTCGAACTCCTTCTGCTGGCCGAGCGGCGCACCCTCGCCCTTGTTGCGGCCGACGATCTGCTCCTGCTCGACCAGTGACGTGCGGTCCCAGATCTCGATGTGCATGCGAATTCGGCGCGACACCAGGTAAGTACCGCCGACGAGCCAGTCGGGGCCGTCCTCTTTCGAGACCCAGACGTGGTTCTTGAGGTGCTCGGTGTCCTCGGCCTTGATGTTGCGGGTGCCGTCCTTGAAGCCGAACATGTTGCGCGGCGTCGCCTGGTCCCGCGTGGTCGACGAGGTGCGCCCGAACCCGAGCTGCGACCAGCGGACCGCGACCCGGCCGAAGCCGATGCGAACCAGGTTGCGGATGGCGTGCACAGCGACCTGCGGGTCGTTCGCACAGGCCTGGATGCAGATGTCGCCGTTGCTGCGCGCGAGATCCAGGTCGTCCTGCGGGAAGCGCGGCAGGTCGATCAGGCGTTCCGGCCGCTTGTCCTTGAGCCCGAACCTGTCGTCGAACAGCGACGGGCCGAAGCCGATCGTGAGGGTCAGCGCGGAGGCGGGCAGGTCGAGCGCCTCACCGGTGTCCTTGGGCGGGGCATCGGCGTTGCCACCGACCGCACCGTTCTCGGCCGCCTCCTGGCCCGCGGTCATCCGTTCCGCGGCCAGCGTCCACTGCTTGAGCAGGTCGACCAGCTCCTCGCGACTGGACGTCTTCACGTCCAGCGCGACGAAGTGCATGTGGTCCTGCGCGGTCGTGGTGATGCCGGCCTGGATGTCGCCGCGGAACGGAACCTTTGCCGCGGCGAGGTTCTCGACCTCAGGGGACGGCGTGGCCGCCAGCACGCCGGCAGCCGCACCCGCGCCCGCGAGCGCCACACCGGCGCCCGCGAACCCGAGCAGCCTGCGGCGGGGAAGTCCGCTCACTTGGCCGACACCACCTCTGCGACCTTGCTGACCGGCTCGCCGAGCGCGTCGACGGCTTCGGCCAGCGCCTTGATCTCGTCCTGCGACAGCTCGGTGTAGAGCTTGAAGCCGTCACCCTTGCGGTGCTTCTCCAGCGCCTCGTCGAGCGCCTTGAACTTGGCGTCCAAAGTGGACACGAGCGCGGCGTCCTTCGGCTGCACGACCGGGCGCAGCGCCGCGATCGCGGCCTGCGAACCGTCCACGTTGGACCGGAAGTCCCACAGGTCGGTGTGCGAGTATCGGTCCTCCTCACCGGTGATCTTGCCGGTGGCGACCTCGTCCAGCAGCTCCTTGGCACCGTTCGCGAGCTGCAGCGGCGTGAGCTCCACGGCCTTCGCCTTGGCCACGATCTCCTTCACGTCCACCAGCAGCTGGTCCGCGATCTTGTCCGAGTCGGCCTGCAGCCCGGACACCCACAGGTCCTTCTCCAGCCGGTGGAAACCGGTGAACTCGGTGCCCTGCTCGATCACGTCCTCACGGCCGTCGATCTTGGGGTCCAGATCACCGAAGCTCTCCGCGACGGGCTCGATGCGCTCCCAGTAGATCCGCGACACCGGGAAGAGCGTCTTGGCCTCGTCGACCTTCTTGCCCTTGACCGCATTGACGAACTCCTCGGTCTTGACCAGCAACTGGTCCGCCTGCGAGTTCACGTAACGCTGGTAGCTCTTGGTCGCCTCGGCCAGCAACGCGTTGCCGTCGGTCGACTTCTTGCTGTCACCGGTGACGGTGAACTCGCCGCGGATGCCGTCGCCCTTCATCCCGGGCTTGCACGCGGTCTGCAACTTGCCGGACTCGGTGACCTCGACGATAAGCTTGCGGGTCAGCCCGGGCCCGATGTTCTCGACCTCACCAAGAATCCGGTCGCCCTCGGCGTAGAGGTAGAACTCGGTGACCTTGCTGCCCTTGTTGGTCACCTCGAACGTCACGTTGCCCGTGACAGCATCGGTCTTCGCGACCTTGCAGGCATCGTCGGACGCCTCGACCGCGATCGAACCGGCAGTACCGCTCGTGGTGTTGCTGCCACACGCCGCAAGCACCGCGAGCGAGCCCAGGATGACTACCGCTTTGCGCACCGTCACTCCATTGATCAGTTAGCCACGGCGGCGCGACGGCGCGGCCGGATGAGGAACAGGGAAAGGACCACCGCCACGTAGGCGACCCACGCGACGGCCTGCAGCACGGACGTCCGCTGCGAATAGTTGAAGAAGCCCTTGAGCAACGCGCCGTACCAGGAGTCCTCGGGCACGGTGTCGCTGATGTCGAACGCGAGCGTGTTCAACCCCGGCAGGATCGCGGCCTCCTGCAGGTCGTGCACGCCATAACTGAGCACCCCGGCCGCCACGAACACGAGCAGCACACCCGTGACGGAGAAGAACTTGCCGAGGTCGAACCGGATGGCCCCCTGGTACAGCAGTGCGGCGATCACCACAGCCACCGCGATCCCCGACAGGAACCCGATAAGCGGCTGAACCGTGCCACCCCCAGCAGCCTGCACGCTGGAATAGAAGAAGACGGCCGTCTCCAGCCCTTCCCGCCCAACCGACAAAAAGGACAAAACAACGACCGCAACAGGCCCAACGTTGAGCGCTTCGTCCATTTTGCCGCGCAACTCGGCCGCGATCGTCTTGGCCGCCCGCCGCATCCAGAAGATCATTCCGGTGACGAACGCAACAGCAATGATCGACATCGTCCCGCCGAACGCTTCCTGCTGCTCAAAGGTCATGCCGGCGGTACTGAAGGTGATCACCGCCCCAGCCACGACCGACAGCACCACCGCCGCCGCGACACCCACCCAGACCCACTTGAGCGCATGGCGCCGATCGGTCTTCACCAGGAATGCGATCAGGATGCTCACCACGAGCGCGGCCTCAAGACCTTCCCGCAGCCCGATCAAGCCATTGGTGAACAACATCCCGCCGCCTCCGTGAAATTAGGTCGGCCTGAATTTAGGTAAGGCTCACCTGTATGTCCAGCCGCCAACCGTGGCGGTTTCATCACGGTTCACGCCCG
Organism: Lentzea sp. NPDC051213; assembly: GCF_044455585.1. Classification (NCBI taxonomy): domain Bacteria; kingdom Bacillati; phylum Actinomycetota; class Actinomycetes; order Pseudonocardiales; family Pseudonocardiaceae; genus Lentzea; species Lentzea sp. NPDC051213. The sequence goes on along the minus strand of NZ_JBITEX010000010.1, from coordinate 22,500 downwards.
TCGCCCCTCCCCAGAAGCACGTAGCCTGGGTCAGGTGGTCCCCCAGCCGCACATCAAGGAACCCGCCCGCCGCCCCCGAAGCTTCGGCAACATCTTCGGCCGCATAGTCCTGGTACTGCTGTTGATCGTCGTAGTAGCAGCCGGCGCCTGGGGCCTGGGCGCCCTGAACCGCCGCGAGGCCGCACCCCTGGGACCACCCCCGTTCCTGGTACCGATCCAAGAGGTCCAACCGGGAGCAGCAGCCCCCGGCAGCGCCGTAGTGGCAGGCGCCAACCCCCTGGACGAGTGGGCAACCCGAGTGGCGCAGAAAACCGACATCCCCCTACGCGCCGTGCACGCCTACGCAGCAGCAGACCTGACCATGCAACGAGACGCCCCCGCCTGCCGCATCTCGTGGGCCACCTTGGCGGGTATCGGCCGAGTCGAATCGCGCCACGGCAGCATCAACGGCTCCCGCCTGCAAGACAACGGCCTACCATCCCGCCCGATCATCGGCGTCGCACTGAACGGCGGCCCAGGCGTACGCGCAATCCAGGACACCGACGACGGCCGCCTGGACGGCGACCAAACCTGGGACCGAGCAGTAGGCCCGATGCAGTTCATCCCAGGCACCTGGAACCGCTGGGCAAAGCGAGCAGCGTCCGACGGCCAGCCAGCAGACCCGCAAAACATCGACGACGCAGCCCTAACAGCAGCGCGTTACCTGTGCGGAGCAGGATCCCGCGACCTGGGCACAGGCCAGGGCTGGTGGGCAGCAGTGATGGCGTACAACAACTCCGTGGAGTACGGCCAAAACGTGTTCAGCGGAGCCGACGCCTACGCAAGGGCAAGCATCCCCCAGTAGCAGCGACGCCGAAGGCGAGCAGTCCCACGCTCTAGTCACACAGACCCGGCGGTGGGGTCCCGTCACGAGTCGCACTGAAGCTCTTGCCGCGCCTGGGGGATGAGGTCAAGTCGACACGCTTTTCGTCGACTTGACCTCATCCCCCAGGTGTGGCCGCCTCCTGTGTGACTCGTGACGGGACCCCGCCGCCAACGCAACCCACAAAGCAACAGGCAGCCGCCGTAAGCAACAGGCGTGCCATCAACCCGCAGGCGGCGCTAACCCCCCGATCAGATTGCCGGGGGTCTGGGGGCAGAGCCCCCAGGGAAAGCACGCACCAGGAACCCGCCAACGCAACCCGACCCCCAAGGCAACCGGAGCGCCCGAAGAAAAGCAGAAACGGGGCAGCGGCCAAAACCGCTGCCCCGCAGGCCAGGTGACCCGGAGGACGAAGGACCGGCAAGTCGGGGCAACCGGTCGCGGGCAAACACCCAACCCCGCACTGCACACACTTTCTGTGCGTTCTCAAGAAAAATGAAGGAAGTTGGGGCCTGGCGGAAGAAGACCCCAACCCCCTTTCTCAGACCCCTGCCGAAGGCGCGGAGGACGTGGACAAAACCTCAGCAGGGGAAGCACTTGAGGAAGCACCGGGGGATGCACCGGTGGAACCCCCAGCCAACTCAACCGAAACCTCAACCACAGGCGGCTCTTCCGGCGTGGAAGGCCCAGGCTCACCCCGCTCACACGGAGGAGCGGTAGGCGTAACCGGCTCCTCAGACCGAGGCGTAGAAGGCACCGGCGTCTCAGTAGAAGGCCCAGAAGGCTCCGCCGGCCCCGAAACAACCGGCGGCTCCAACACAGGCGGAGCAGTAACAACAGACGACGTGACCACAGGCGGCGAAGCAGAGTCCGAAGTAGACGGTGAAGGCTCCGAGGGATCCTCCTCCCCAGGAGGAGGCTCGTTCCGCCCCCCAGCCGGAGGCTTGACCACAGTGGACCGAACAGTCTCAGTCACAGTGGACACAACAGCCCGAGTCTGAGTGGCAAGCCGAGCAGCCCGAACCTCCCGAGCCTGCCCCTCCACCACCACGGTCTCGGTAACGGTGGAAACAGAAGTCTCGAAGGGCTCGGTCCACCACTGAGAAGTGGGCCGAGAAGGCGGAGGCGCAGCCAACGGCGCCTCATCCGGCGACCCCGTCAAAGCGATCAGCACGAACATGCCGCCCAGCGCCAGGAACGGCACGACGACCACGGCTCCGAAGCACCCGCGACCACTTCGCGGCTCATCACGGTGACTCATCTGGCACACCCCCGAACGGTGACAACTGTTCCGTCTTGTTGATCGTCCACACGGAACAGTCCGTCACAGTTCTTTAGTCACACGATGGGGTGTTCAGGTCAGCGGAGGCAACTCCGGAGCGTGAGCAGCAGGCGAAGATGAAAGGCTTTCCAGAGCCAACGAAACGGCCCTCTCCAGCTGCGGGTCGCGCCCGGAAACACGGTCGGATGGCGACATGACCACCTCGATGTCCGGGTCTACCCCGTAGTTCTCCACTGCCCATCCGTGGCCCTTGAACCACGACGCGTACCTCGGTTGGGTGACCATGGTGCCGTCGACGAGCGTGTAGAGCATGTCGATGCCGATGACTCCGCCCCAGGTCCGGACCCCGACGACGGGTCCGATGCCCAGTTCCTTGATGGCCACGTTCACGATGTCGCCGTCCGAACCGGCGAACTCGTCGGCCACCGCGACCACCGGGCCGCGCGGCGCGTCCTGCGGGTACGACTCGGAGGCCGTGTAGCCGCGGGCGACGGACCAGCCGATGACCTTGCGGCCCAGCTTCTCAATCACGAGCTGGGAGGTGTGGCCGCCACCGTTCTCGCGAACGTCCAGCACCAGTGCCTCGCGGGCCAGTTCCACGCGCAGGTCGCGGTGCAGCTGCGCCCAGCCGGCGCCCATCATGTCCGGCACGTGCAGGTACCCCACCCGGCCGCCGGACACCTTGTGCGTGAACGCACGCCTGTCAGCCACCCACGAGTGGTAGCGCAGCGGCTCTTCGTCAGCCAGAGGCACGACCACGGCCCGACGCAGCTCCCCACCACCCGAAGGCCGCACGGTCAGCTCCACGGGCTTGCCGGCGGTGCCCACCAGCAACGCGCCCGGCCCGGCCAGGTCGACCGGACGACCGTCGACGGCCACGATGGCGTCGCCCGCGCGCACAGCCACGCCAGGAGCGGCCAGCGGCGAACGGGCGTGCGGGTCTGACGTCTCACCGGGGATCACGCGCGCAACGACCCAGTCGGAGCCGGAACGCACCAGATCAGCGCCCAGCAGGCCCTGACGGCGGGACGCCGGTACGCGTGGCGACTCACCCCACACGTACGCGTGCGACGTGCCGAGCTCGCCCTGCACCTCCCACAGCAGGTCGACCAGGTCGTCGTGGCTGCCCACCTCGGCCACCAGCGGCCGGTAGCGGTCCAGCTCGCCCTGCCAGTCGACGCCGCCCATGTCGGTGCGCCAGAAGTGGTCGCGCATGAGCCGCCCGTTCTCGGCGTACATCTGCGCCCACTCCGCGGCGGGGTCGACCACGACCCTGACCCGCGACAGGTCGATCTCGACGTGGTCGGCGGAGTCGTCGTCGACCTTGCTGTCGGACGGCACGACCCGCAGGTCGCCGCGGTCCTCGACGACCATCCGCTTGCCGTCACCGGACACCGCAAACGCTTCCGCGCTGTCGGCCAGCACCTCGGTCTTGCGCTTGCCGAAGTCGAAGCGTTCGAGGACCGTGCGCGGCGGCCGGGAGTCCGGCGAGGCCAGGTTGTCGCCGAGCACCCCGAGCAACGGCCGGCGCAGCCACAGCAACCCGCCCTTGGCCGCCTTCAGGCCGACGTACTCGGCGACCGCGACGGGCACCGGCACCACGCGGTCGGCGAGGCCCTCGATGTCGATCTTCGTGGTGGGCGCCTTCTCGTCCTCGTCGTCGGAGTCCTTGTCCTCGTCACCGACGGGACGGCCGCCGTGCATCGGGGCGAACGGCGACGGCGTGGTCGCGGCCAGCGGCACCAGGTGCGGGCGGCAACCGGTCGGGAACGACAGGTCGAACACGTGCGCGTCGTACACCGGGTCGAACGTGCGGATCGACAGGAACGCCAGGTACTTGCCGTCCTCGGTGAACGTCGGCGAGAAGTCCGCGAAGCGCAGCGGCGTGACGTCCACAACGGACAGATCGGCGGTGTTCGCCATCCTGATCTGCCGCAACGGCGTCGGCCCCGGATGCGACCACGCCAGCCAGCCCGAGTCCGGCGAGAACGCGAGATGCGTGATGTGCGCGTTCGCCCCGGCGACGACCTCGCGCACCTCACCGCTTGCGATGTCCACCAACAACAACCGGCCGTCGTGCGTGGCGACCGCGACGCGCGAACCGTCCGGCGCGGCGGCCAGCGACATGACCCGGCCGAGCTGACCGGAGGCGACGCGGCGCGCGGTGTTGCCCGGCTCGACGCCGCCGACCGGCGCGATCTCCAGGGCCTCTTCGCCCTCGACGTCCGTCACCCACACGACGTGATCGGTCTCGCCGAGCACCTTCGGCAACCGCGCGCGGACGTCCGAGCGCTCCGCCAGCGCGCGCACCGGGCCGTCGCGATGCGTCACCCAGTGCACGGAACCACGAACCTCGACGGCGGAAGCACGTCCGGTGTGGTCGACGCTGAACGACTCGACGTTCCCGGAAGCCTTGACGTGGTGCGGTTGCCGGCCGGTGCGCGGCCCGCCGAGCTTGATGTCGAGCTTGCGCAGGTCCGACAGGCCGTCGAGCAGCCACAGCTCGCCGGCCTGGTGGAAGATCACCCGCGAACCGTCGCTGGAGGCGTTGCGGGCGTAGAACTCCCCTGACGTGTGGCGGCGCAGATCGGAGCCGTCCGGCTGCACCGAGTACACGCTGCCGACGCCCTCGTGGTCGGACAGGAACACGATCCGCCCGTCGACCCACATCGGGTTCGCCAGCGACGACTTCAGGTCGCCGAGGATCCGGGTGAACTCGCCGTCACCGGCCAGATCCACCCACAGCTTGCCCGCCGTGCCGCCGCGATAACGCTTCCAGTTCGCGGGTTCCTGCATGTAGCTGGACGACGTGACGACCTGCCCGTCCGGCCCGAACGAGACGTCGTTGACCCACCCGTACGGCAGCACCTCGGCCGGTCCGCCGTCCAGCGGAACGGCGTGCGCCTGCTTGCGGTTGCGACTCATCTGCCCGGTGGTCGACACGGCGAGCACTCGCCCGTCCGGCGTCCACCCCGATACGGCCGTGCGGCCCACACCCCAGTGCGTCAACCGGCGCGCGGGACCACCGTCCACAGGCGCCACCCGCACTTCCGGCGCACCGTCGATGACGCTGGCCCACGCGAGATGCGCGCCGTCCGGGGAGAAACGTGGTGAGCGGGCCGGTACCTGGTCAGCGGACGCGCGCCAGGCCCTTCCTCCGCCGACGGGCGCGAGCCACACGTCGTCCTCGGCCACGAACGTCACCAAGTCACCGCAAAGGTGCGGATACCGCAGGTAAGTCACGTGATCGACGTTAGCCCACGTTCACCGTTTCAGGAGGGCCAAAACCGACGCCAGTCCCGAACGTTGAGAGATTCCAGGCCTTCTGCCCTGGCCTTGGCCTCCGCCTCACGAACGTTCGCGGCGAAACGGCGGCACACCTGGCGAAGCTCTGTCTCCGGGTCCTCGCCCGCGAGCTTCGCCAGCGCGGTGACGACGAACAACGTCGTGCCCGTGTCGTCACCCTCCGGCAGCAGATCGACGGGGAATCCCGCGCGTTTGGTGCGCTGCACCAGCTTCGCGGCCAGCGCGACCGCGGGCTGACCCAGCGCGACACCGTCCACACTGGACTCGCGGCGCTTCTCGGCCTGCTTGAGCTCCTCCCAGCGGTGCTGCTGCGAGGTCGCGTCGTGCACGGCCGGATCATGACCCTCGAAGACGTGCGGGTGCCGGCCGACGAGCTTGGCCACCAGTTCGGCCGCGACCGCGTCGATGTCGAACGGATCTTCGGCGTGGTCGGCCGCGACCCGTGCGTGGAACAGCACCTGGAGCAGGACGTCGCCCAGCTCCTCGCGCATCGCCGCGCGGTCGCCGTCCTCGATCGCCTCCAGCAGCTCGAAAGTCTCTTCGAGCAGGTACTGCCGCAACGACAGGTGGTCCTGCTCGGCGTCCCACGGACAGCCGCCGGGCGAGCGCAACCGGTGCATCACCGCGGCCGCGTCGAGCAATGCGGCGCCCAGCGGCTCCGGCGTCGTGATCACGTGCGCGCCCGGATAGGCGTCCGGCGAAGTCGTGATCACGACCGCGCCGTCCTCCACGACGGCCGGTGCCGGCCCGTCCACGCCCAGCGACGACCAGAACTCCAGTGCCACGCCCTCGCCCGCGTAGACGGCCGTGGCGGCGCGCAACGCGGGCAGGGCGGCAGCGGGCAGCACGGCGTCGAGCCGCTCGCTGAGGACGACGACGGTGATCAAGACTTGTTCGTCGTCGCGGTCACGCCGACGAAACCGGCCTTCTCACCGGAGCGGGCCACGACCGTCGCGCCGGTCGGGTCCCACACGCCGTAGCGCGGGTTCACCTCGATCGGCAGGTCGGCGGCCAGGGACTGGGCGATCCGCAGGCCGAACGCGGCCAGCAGCTGCGGGTCGATCCGGTCGGCGAGGTCGTCCTCACCGGGGACCGGCGAGACCTTGTTGCGCGCCTTGACCAGCGCGACCATCCAGCTGGACTGCTGCTCGTCGGCCGGGAAGGCGACGACGGTGCCGGGCTGCACGCCCCACAGCATCGTGTGCACCAGCGACGGGTTCTCGGTGACGCGCACCTTCTGGTTCGACGCCGACGCCTGCTGGCCGCCAGTGGTGCGCGGGGCCTCCTGCACGAACCGCGCCATCTTCGAGGGGTCGGCCGCGACCTCGGCGGCCTTCTCCTTCGCTTCCTTCGGGTCCTTGCTCTGGAAGAAGTCGATCGTGACCTCGAGCGTGGAGAGGTTGCGGCGGGCCAGCTCACCCATGATCAGCACGTCGCGGGTGCGGCGGTAGATCGTGGTGGCGTCCTGCTCGCTCTGCTTCGCGGCGGCCTCGGGGCCACCCTTCTCCTGCACCGCGTCGTACACCTTGGTCTCGTCGACCGTGATGTTCTCGCGCTGCCCCGCGTACTCCGCGATCTTGTGCGTGATCTCGTCCGCCAGCACCAGCCGCGAGACCTGGTCGAGCTTGCCCTGGTCCTGCATCTGCTGGGCGGCTGGCTCCTTCTTGAGCACCGTCACGGTGCGGTCCTGGACGGTCTCCAGGTTGATCGCCTGACCCCCGACGATCGCGGCCGAACCGGCCTTCGCCGGGCCGCTGCCACAGCCGGTGGCCAACAGCGCCACAGCAACACCGACCAGCGAGAAACGCTTCAGAACAGTGCTCACGAGGATCTACCCTCTCACGCCGTGGTGACCGGGGTCACGGGAGTCCCCGCCAGTGAGTCGAGGAACGCACCGCACCAGTTCAACAGCTCCTGGTCGCGCAACTGCGGTGCACCCATCCGGCCCCCTGCCGCTCCTTCTGTCGGCCTAGGCACTGTCACGGTGCCCATCGCCTGCTTGTAGACGGCCTTCGGGAAGAGCCGGCGCATCCTGACCAGCTGCGAGTCGAGCAGTTCCAGCTTCGCGAACCGCACGTTCTGCCCCATCGCGATCACCTCGGTGACCCCGTGCCGGCGGCAGGTGTGCCGCAGGCGGGCGACGCTGAGCAGGCGTTCCACCGGTTCCGGCGGCGTGCCGTAGCGGTCCTTGAGCTCGTCCCACACCGACTGCAGCGCGGCCTCGTCCGAAGCGGCCGCGATCTTGCGGTACGCCTCCAGCCGGAGCCGTTCGCCTGGCACGTACTCGTGCGGGATGTGCGCGTCGACCGGAAGGTCCACGCGGACCTCGGCGAGCTCTTCCTCTTCGACGCTCTCCGCCCCCGCGTGCTTGCGGAACGCCTCGACGGCCTCGCCGACCAGCCGGACGTACAGGTCGAACCCGACGCCCGCGATGTGCCCGGACTGCTCGGCGCCGAGGATGTTGCCGGCGCCGCGGATCTCCAGGTCCTTCATCGCGACGGCCATGCCGGCGCCGAGCTCGGTGTTCTGCGCGATCGTCGCGAGCCGGTCGTGCGCGTGCTCGGTCAGCGGGGTCTCCTGCGGGTACAGGAAGTACGCGTACCCGCGCTCGCGGCCACGGCCGACGCGGCCGCGCAGCTGGTGCAGCTGGGCCAGGCCGAGCAGGTCGCCGCGCTCGACGATCAACGTGTTGGCGTTCGAGATGTCGAGGCCGGTCTCGACGATCGTGGTGCAGACGAGCACGTCGTACTCTCGCTCCCAGAACCCCTGGATGAGGTGCTCGAGCTTGTCCTCGTTCATCTGGCCGTGCCCGGTGACCACGCGGGCCTCCGGCACCAGCTCGCGGATGCGCTTCGCGGCCTTCTCGATCGTCGAGACCCGGTTGTGCACGTAGAAGACCTGGCCGTCCCGCATCAGCTCGCGGCGGATCGCGGCACCGACCTGCTTGTCGTCGTACCCGCCGACGTAGGTCAGGATCGGGTGCCGTTCCTCCGGCGGGGTCAGGATCGTCGACATCTCACGGATGCCGGCGAGCGACATCTCCAGCGTGCGCGGGATCGGCGTCGCGGACATGGTCAGCACGTCGACGTGGGTCCGCAGCGCCTTGATGTGTTCCTTGTGCTCGACACCGAAGCGCTGCTCCTCGTCGACGATCACGAGGCCCAGGTCCTTGTAGCGCACGGTCTTCTGCAGCAGCCGGTGCGTGCCGATGACGATGTCGACCTCGCCGTCCGCGAGGCCGTGGATCACCTGCTCCGACTCGGCGGGGTCGGTGAAACGGCTGAGTCCCTTGACGTTCACCGGGAACTGACGCATCCGCTCGGCGAACGTGTTGAGGTGCTGCTGGGCGAGCAGCGTGGTCGGCACCAGAACGGCGACCTGTTTGCCGTCCTGCACGGCCTTGAAGGCCGCCCGCACCGCGATCTCCGTCTTGCCGTAGCCGACGTCACCGCAGATGACGCGGTCCATCGGCACGCCACGTTCCATGTCGGCCTTGACCTCGTCGATCGCGGCCATCTGGTCCTGCGTCTCGGTGAACGCGAACGCGTCCTCCAGCTCGCGCTGCCACGGTGTGTCGCTCGCGAACGCGTGGCCTGGGGCGCTCTGGCGGGCCGCGTAGAGCTGCACGAGCTCGGCCGCGATCTGCTTGACCGCCTTGCGCGCCTTGGACTTCGTGTTCTTCCAGTCGCTGCCGCCGAGCTTGTTCAGCGTCGGCAGCTCGCCACCGACGTACCTGCTGATCTCGTCGAGCTGGTCGGTGGGCACGAAGAGCCGGTCGCCCGGCTGGCCGCGCTTGGACGACGCGTACTCGAGAACGAGGTACTCGCGGGTGGCTCCGGCGACCGTGCGCTGGACCATCTCCACGTACTTGCCGATGCCGTGCTGCTCGTGCACCACGAAGTCGCCGGCCTTGAGCGCCAGCGGGTCCACCGCGTTGCGCCGCTTGGACGGCATCTTGCGCATGTCCCTTGTGGACGTTCCGCCGCGCCCACCGGTAAGGTCGGTCTCGGTGAGCACGACCAGCGCGAGGTCGGGCAGGACGAAGCCGTCCTCCAGCGCACCGCGCACGACCGTGACGGTGGACGCTTTCGGTGCCGCGTCAAGGCTTTCCACGTGGGTGGCGGCGACGTCGGCTTCCTTGAGCCGCTCGACGGCACGTTGCGCCGTACCGGCACCGGGCACGACCAGGACGGCCGCGCCGCCGGTCGCGGTGTGCGCCTTGAGGTCCGCGAACGCGCGCTCCACGTCGCCCTGGTAGGCCTCGACCGGCTTGACATCGAGGTGCACCACGTCCGGCAGGTCGGTGGTGAGCTGGCTGAGCGTCCACCACGGACGGTCGTTCGCCTTCGCCGCCTCCGCGATCTCGCGGATGCTCTGGTAGGCGCTGCGCCCGAGGTCGATCGGCGCCTTGCCACCGCCGGCGGCAGCCATCCAGGAGGCCTCCAGGAACTCCTGGCCGGTCCGCACCAGGTCAGCGGCCCGCGCGCGGATCTTCTCCGGGTCGTTGAGCAGCACGTGCGTGCCCTTGGGCACCACGTCGGTGAGCAGCTGCAGCTCACCGGGGCACAGCGCCGGGATCAGCGCCTCCATGCCCTCGACCGCGATACCGCCGGAGATCTTCTCCAGCATCTCGGCGAGGTGCGCGTCCGACTGGTGCTCCAGCGCGAGGTCGGCCGCGCGCTGCTTCACCTCCTCGGTCAGCAGCAGCTCACGGCACGGCGGCGCGACGAACTCGGTGATCTCCTCCGGCAGCGACCGCTGGTCCTGCACGGAGAACGGCCGGATCTCGCTGACCTCGTCGCCCCAGAACTCGACGCGGTACGGGTGCTCCGCGGTCGGCGGGAAGAGGTCGAGAATGCCACCGCGAGTGGCGTACTCGCCGCGCTTCTCGACCATGTCGACGCGGGTGTAGGCGTTCTCGGCGAGCCGCGTGATCAGCTCGACGAAGTCCTGCTCCTCGCCAGTTTTGAGGTGGACGGGCTTGAGCTCGCCCAGGTCCGGCGCCATCGGCTGGATGAGGCTGCGGACGGTGGTGACGAGGACCTTGATCGGGTTGCCGTCGGGGTGCTTGAGCCGGCGGAGGATCTGCAGCCGGGCACCGACGGTGTCCGCGCGGGGCGAGAGTCGTTCGTGCGGCAGCGTCTCCCAGCTCGGGAACAACGCCACGTTGTCGTTGCCGATGAGGTCTTTGACGACGTTCGTCAGCTCTTCGGCCTCGCGGCCGGTCGCCGTGACGGCGAGCACGGGCCGGACGGTGGACAGGGCCGCGGTGACGAGCGGGCGGGCGGCCAGCGGGCCGTCCAGCTCCAGCTCGGGGACACCGGCGGAATCGATCAGCGAACGGAGGGCTTTGTCGGGCAGGACACCATCGAGCAGGCCGAGCAGCGGCATGTGAGAAACCCCGTCGAGTGCGGAACGCCAGACAGACCCCTGCCTGGGACGAGGGGTCTCACCGACCACCTTAGCTCGTGTGGCTACGCCTTATCGGGTGGCTCCGGAAGGGCCGCCGTGAGGTCGACCTCGACGAGCTGACCTGGGAATCCGAGCTGCGCGACCCCGAGAAGCGTGCTCGCGGTGGTGAACGCCGGCCCGATCGCGGAGCCGGTGAGCCGCCGCCAGACGTCGGCCAGCGCGGCGCCGTCGGTGCTCACCACGTACACGACGGACCGGACCACGTGGCGGGGATCGGTGCCGGCCGCGGCGAGGGCGATCAGGGCGTTCGACACGACCTGGTCGACCTGAGCGGCGAGGTCTCCCCTGCCGACCAGCTCGCCGCCGGGGCCGATCGGGCACTGGCCGGCCAGGTAGGCGGTCCGGCCTGCCTCGACGATCGTGACGTGGTGGTAGCCGGGCGGTTCGTGCAGCTCGGCGGGGTTGATTCGGGTGATCTCCACGCGCCGACCCTGCCACGGCGAAATCGGCTGGCTCCAGCGAATATCGAACGGTCACCCTGTGCGGGTGGAAATGAGAGAGATCAGGGCTGACTACGACGATCAGTCCATCGTGGTCTACCAGGCCTATTCACCCCGGATAGCCGAACCGGCCTTAGCCGCCCAACGGTTCGTGCCTCCGTTCAAGATGGAACGGATGACGTGGATCAAGCCGTCGTTCCTCTGGATGATGTACCGCTGCGGCTACGCCCAGAAGGAAGGCCAGGAGCGAGTCCTGGCAGTGCGAATCACCCGCGAGGGCTTCGACTGGGCGGTGGCGCACGCCCTCGAGAGCAACATCTCCGGCAAGCCGGCGGTGCGCGTCCAGTGGGATCCCGAACGCGGCCTGCACCACGAACCGCTGCAGCACCGATCCATCCAGATCGGCCTGACCCGCGAAGCCGTGCACAAGTACGTCGACGAGTGGACGGTCAGCATCACCGACGTAACGCCGCTGGCCAGGCAGATTCACGAGAAGGTGCGCGCGCAGGACCTGGACGGAGCACGCGCGTTGCTGCCCGTTGAGCGGCCTTACGGAACCTCCACGGCACCAAACGCATAGTTAGGACATGCGCGCACTAGTTGCTGCAGGGTTGGTGCTGGCGGTCGCTTCCTGTTCGTCACCAGAGGCGGGCGGCAACGCACCCTCGACGGCGGCGCCGCCTCAGGGGCTGAAGGTGGAGGAGGTCGCGGCCGGGTTCTCGCACGGCTGGGACGTCGGTTTCCTGCCGGACGGCTCGATGCTGGTCACCGAACGGCCCGGGCGGATCAAGCTCGTCCGCAACGGCCAGGTCACCCCCGTCGAGGTCGATCTCCCCAACCTGCAGGTGCGGGGCGAGGGCGGGCTGATGGGGCTCGTCGTGCACCCGGACGGCCAGCGCTTCACCACCTGCTTCAACACCACGAGCGACGTGCGGCTCGTGACGTACCGGCTGCAGGGCAACAGGGCGACGAAGGTGAAGGACCTGCTCACCGGGCTGCCGTCCAACTCGAGCGGGCGCCACTCCGGGTGCCGGCCGACGCTGGCGCCGGACGGGACGATGTTCGTCGCGACCGGTGACATCGCGCGGGCCTCCAACCCGCAGGACCGCACCAGTCTGGGCGGCAAGGTGCTGCGCATCGACCCGGAGACGGGCGAGGGCGCGAAGGACAACCCGTTCGCCACGTCCGGCAACGCCAACGAGCGGCGGATCTACAGCTACGGCCACCGCAACGTGCAGGGTGTCGTGTTCCGGCCGGGCAGCGGCCAGGCGTTCTCCAGCGAGCACGGGCCCGACGTCGACGACGAGGTGAACCTCCTCAAGGCAGGCGCCAACTACGGCTGGGACCCGTCCAAGGGCGGCACGCAGGGCGGGTACAACGAGAACGTGCCGATGACCGACCTGCAGCGGTTCCCGGACGCGGTCCCGGCCGTGTGGTCCTCCGGGTCGACGACCGAGGCGATCTGCCAGGCGGCGTTCTGGAACGGCAAGCTCGCGATCACCGCGTTGAAGGGCACGAAGCTGTTGCTCTTCACGCTGGACGACGCCGGCAAGGTGCAGAACGTCAGCATCCCCGACGAGCTGAACGACAAGTACGGCCGCCTGCGCGCCGCCCGCACCGCGCCGGACGGCTCGCTCTACATCACGACGTCGAACGGTTCCGACGACAAGCTGCTGAGGCTCACAGGAGACGCGTGAGGCTGCGGAGGAACGGCCCGATCAGGACCGGGGCATGCGCAGCTTGGGCTTGTGCTCCAACGCCGAGAGCCCTTTCCAGGCCAGGTTGACCAGGTGCGCCGCGACCTCGTCCTTCTTCGGCTTGCGCACCTCGAGCCACCACTGCCCGGTCAGCGCGACCATCCCGACGAGCGCCTGCGCGTACAGAGCCGCGAGCTTGCGGTCGTAGCCCTGCCGGGCGAAGTGCACGCCGAGGATGTGCTCGACCTGCGAGGCGATGTCGTTCAACAGCGACGAGAACGTGCCGGAGGACGACGCGACCGGTGAGTCACGCACCAGGATGCGGAAGCCGTCCGTCGAGCCCTCGATGTAGTCCAGCAGCGCGCAGGCGGCCTGCTCGAGGAGCTCGCGCGGGTGACTGCCCTCGTCCAGCGCCGAGACGATCTGCTCCATCAGGCGCTGCATCTCGCGGTCCACGACGACGGCGTAGATGCCTTCCTTGCCGCCGAAGTGCTCGTAGACGACCGGCTTCGACACCGCGGCGCGGTGGGCGATCTCCTCGATCGAGGTCGCCTCGAAGCCCTTTTCGGCGAAAAGGGCCCGGCTGACGTCAAGGAGTTGCTCGCGGCGTTCCTTGCCTGTCATCCGGACCCTGGTCACCGAATCAGCCTACGGCGTTCACTTCTTGACGCTGATCCTGGCCAGTCGCTGCTCACTGGGCCAGCGCACGTTCGTCGCCCAGCCGAACTTCTCGAACAACCAGATCAGCCGGGCCGAGGTGTCGATCTGGCCGCGCTTCACGCCGTGCCGCGCGGAGGTCGGGTCGGCGTGGTGCAGGTTGTGCCACGACTCGCCGAAGCTCAGGATCGCCAGCGCCCAGACGTTGGCCGAACGGTCGCGCGCCGCGAACGGGCGGTCGCCGACCATGTGGCAGATCGAGTTGACCGACCACGTGATGTGGTGCAGGAACGCGACGCGGACGAGGCCGGCCCAGAAGAACGCGGTGACGCCGCCCCAGACGGACCACGTGATCAGGCCGCCGAGAATGCCGGGCGCGACCAGCGAGATCGTCGTCCACAGCACGAAGAGCTTGTCGACCCACACGATGTCCTTGTCGGCCATCAGGTCGGGGGCGAAGCGCTTGTGGTTGGTCTTGTCGCGGTCGAACAGCCAGCCCATGTGCGAGTGCCAGAAGCCCTTGGCGATCGCGGCGGGGCCGGTGCCGAACAGCCACGGCGAGTGCGGGTCGCCCTCGCGGTCGGAGAACGCGTGGTGGCGGCGGTGGTCGGCGACCCAGTCGATGACCGGGCCCTGCAACGCCATCGAGCCCGCGATCGCGAGGGCGATCTTCAGCGCGCGGTTCGCCTTGAAGGAGCCGTGGGTGAAGTACCGGTGGTAACCGATCGTCACGCCGAGCCCGGCGAGGTAGTAGAAGGCGACGAAGAGCGCCACGTCGACCCAGCCGAGGCCCCAGCCCCAGGCGAAGGGAACGGCAGCCAGCAAGGCTACAAAGGGAACGATGACGAACACGTAGACGCCGCTTTGCTCGGCGTTGCTGCGCCGCCCGTCGAACAACGGTTTCGGGCCCTGGTCGGTGGACGGGTCCATCGTCGTGGTCATACAGATACCTCGAGGGGGGATCGGGGGATCAGGGGGTGATGTACCTACGCAACCGTAACTTACGGAAGCGTAGGTTAGGGCCACCTACTTCGCCAGCCCCCACGTGGAAACTCATGGCCAGTTCTCAGGTTCCTGGCGTGGTGTCGCCTGGAATCGAGACGTTGACGCGGGATCATCGGAGGATGGCCAGACGCAAGATCATCCGGATCACCGCGACCTCGTTGCTCGCCCTGCTCGTGCTGGTCACGGTGGCTCTGGGCGGCATCGGCTGGTACTACAGCGGCGAGCTGCTCGAACCGGGGGAAGTGCCGCAGCGCTACCCCGAGACCGCGCTCGGCGTGGACGACAAGAACGTCGTGCTGGCCGAATCCGAGCTCACCCTGCAGCGCGGCACCTTCGGCATCGTCTGGCCAGGCGGCACCGCGAAGGTCGGCGACATCGCGGCGAACAAGGACGGCCGCGTCGAACGCCCGCTGCTGGAGGGCACCGCCCCGCCGGAGGGCACCAAGGTGCGCATCGAGACCGACGTCTACGAAGGCAACCCGAAGACCACGTTGGGCCTGGTCTACAGCGAGGTGCGGGTGCCGTCCGAGCTCGGCGAGATGCCCGCGTGGTTCGTCCCCGCGGCGGACAACAACACGTGGGTGATCACCGTGCACGGGCGGGGCGCGTCCCGCGAGGAGGCCCTGCGCGTGGTTCCTCAGCTGCACGGTGCGGGGTTGCCCGTTCTGCTGATCACCTACCGCAACGACGTCGGCTCACCCGCCTCTCCCGACGGGCTCTACCACCTCGGCGACACCGAATGGCGTGACGTCGAGGCCGGGATCAAGTACGCGCAGAGCCAGGGCGCGCAGAAGGTCGTGCTCTACGGCTGGTCGATGGGCGGCGCGCTCGTGGGCCAGACGCTGGCCCGCTCGAGCGTCGCGGCCGCGGTCAGCGGGGTCGTGCTGGACTCCCCCGTCACGAACTGGACGCAGACGCTGAACCTGCAGGCCGAGAACCGGGGCGTGCCGACGTGGCTCACGCCGATCGCCGAGCTGGTGTCCGGCTGGCGCGCCGGCATCGACTTCGACCGGTTCGACCTGATCCGCAACCCACCGGCGCTGAAGCCGCCGACGCTGCTGTTCCACGGCTCGGCGGACGGCACCGTGCCCACCCAGTCCTCACGCGATCTGGCGACCGCCGCGGCCGGTCTGGGGTGGCCGCTGCAGTACGTGGAGATCCCCGGCGCCGACCACACTTCGGGATGGAATGTGGCGACGGACACGTACCGGAACGCGCTCGGCGACTTCCTGACCAGGTCAATCGGCGCCAAGCCGTGATCATGAGCTGAGCCGGATGAGTGGTGGTTGGACAACAAGAGCACGTCTCGTGACAACATGTGCGCAGGGCGGGCGCGAGTTCGCCCATTCCGCCATGGTGTAAAGGCAGCACCTCTGATTTTGGTTCAGATGGTCCAGGTTCGAATCCTGGTGGCGGAGCAGGACACAAGGTTTGTGGTCTTTGGGAGGTGCGAAGCTGCCCGAGGAAACGGTCGACGAGCAGGGCAACGTGGGCCACCGCCACCACGAGATGTCCGACGCGTGGCTGGTGGGCCGCGCGAGCGAACTTGTCGCCGTGGCCCAGAGCAGCCACCTCGCCGCACAGCTCGAGGCGGCGACCGAGATCGACCACATCCTCGCCGAGGCCCAGGGCCGCGGTGAGCCCCGCATCGTCGCGCAGCTGCTCAGAGCCGCGGCCGTGGTCCGGTTGGTGACGCCTGGGCTGGTCGACATGTCCGACCCGCAGCTCGACGAGATGCTCGCCCACTGCCGCCGCCACGGCCTGATCGTGCTCGAGGCGGACGCGCGGGCGTTGCGCGGACGCAGGTTCCTGCTGGGCAACGCCGAGGACAAGGCGCTGACCGAGATCGCCGCCGCCCTCGCGATGATGCTCGACGAGGAGCCCGAGGCGGACCCGGTGTTCGACAAGCGGACGTGGGACCAGCTGCTGGCCACGACGCTGCAGGACATCGCCCTGGTGCTGACCCAGCTGGGCGTCTACGAGATGGCCGACGACGTGCTGGCCCGCGCGCACAACGCGCTGTGGGAGAGCGGTCAGCCGCACCAGATCTACGTGCACCTCGTGAACAGGACCCGGCTGCGGATCGGGTGGGGACTGCGGCTCGAACGTGTGAACTTCGACGACCAGGCGGCCGACCAGTTCGCCGTCGCGGCGGGCCTCGCCGAGGCCGCGGAGGTGCCGTTCCGGCAGTCGCTGCACCCCGGCAGGCGTGACCTCGACGCCGCCGAGCAGGTGCCGATCCTGGGTGCCGCGCAGGCGCTCACGCACCCCAGCGAGAGCCACCTCGACCGGCTCTGGTCGTTGCGCGGCCTGTCGATGTACGCGCGGGAGCTGATCATCGTCGCGATCGCGCTGGCCAGGTGCCTGGTCCAGGCGAACCGGATGGACGACGCGCTGAAGGTCCTCGGCGACACCCGCACGCAGATGGAGCACGACACGTCGGAACCGTCGCTGGTGCTGTCGCTGGAGCGCGAGTACGCGCACCTCTGCGGCCCGCACACGACGTCCGCGCTGCAGGCCTACAACTCGGCGCTGGAGTACGAGCTGTGGCAGATGCGGGAGTCCCGCGTGGCCACGCTGACGACGCGTCGTGAGCACGAACGGCTGACGCGGGCGCACGGCGCGATCGCGCAGCAGGCGTTGCAGGACCCGCTGACCGGGCTGCCGAACCGGCGGGCGCTCGACGACAAGATGACCGAGCTCATCTCCGGCCAGGTGTACCCGTTCTCCGTCGCACTGGTGGACCTCGACGGGTTCAAGGGCGTGAACGACCGGCACTCGCACGCCGATGGTGATGATGTTCTTCGGGTGATTGCCAGCACACTCCGGCAGGCCCTGCGGGGTGACGACATGGTGGCCCGCTACGGCGGCGACGAGTTCGTCGTACTGCTGCCGGGAGCCCCTCTGCACGCCGCCGAAGCAGCACTCGGCCGGGCCGTGGATGCGGTGGCAGGCTTACCAATCGACCTCTCCCGCGGGGTGACGCTGTCGGTCGGCGTCATCTCCCTGCGGCCGCGCGAATCCGCCAACCAGGCCCTGTCCCGGGCCGACTCGGCGATGTACGTGGCGAAGCGTCAGGGTGGCTGCCAGGTTGCGGCCGTGGCAGGGGAGCCCTCGGCGGAGGCTTAGGCTGGTCGCGGACTTCGAACCACCCAGCCTGTTAGGGAGAGCATTGATGCTCGAGGGCCCTGTCAGCACTGTCGTGCTCGCCGCCGGGGAAGGCACCCGCATGCGGTCGTCCACGCCCAAGGTGCTGCATCGGATCGCCGGACGCTCACTCGTCGAACACGCGGTGCGCGCGGCGGCGGGCACAGACCCCGATCACCTGGCCGTCGTCGTCGGCCACGGCCGTGAAGCGGTCGCCGAGCACCTCGAGTCGCTGGCCGGGGCGCTGGGCCGCAAGGTCACCGTCGCGGTGCAGGCCGAGCAGAAGGGCACCGGGCACGCCGTCTCGTGCGGCCTGGCCGAGCTGCCGCACGACCTGGCCGGGACCGTGATCGTGAGCTACGGCGACGTGCCGCTGCTCGACACCCAGACCTTCCAGGCCCTGCTGGCCGAGCACGCCTCCGCCGGCAACGCCGTGACCGTGCTGACCGCCGTGGCCGAGAACCCCACCGGGTACGGCCGGATCGTGCGCGACGCGGACGGGTCCGTCCTGGGGATCGTCGAGCAGAAGGACGCTTCTGCTGCCGAACAGCTGATCACCGAGATCAACTCCGGTGTCTACGCGTTCGACGCCGCGGTGCTGCGTGACGGCCTGTCGCGGCTGTCCACCGACAACGCCCAGGGCGAGCTCTACCTGACCGACGTGCTGGGCATCGCCCGCGGCGACGGCAGGCGGGTGGGTGCGCTGATCGCGTCCGACCCGTGGCTCGTCGAGGGCATCAACGACCGCGTGCAGCTCGCCGCCGTCGGCGCCGAGATGAACCGCCGGATCGTCGAGGGCCACATGCGCTCCGGCGTCACGTTCGTCGACCCCTCCTCCGCGTGGATCGACGCGGACGTGCAGATCGGCCAGGACGCGCTGATCGAGCCGAACGTGCAGCTGCGCGCCGGCACGGTCGTGGGCCCGCGGGCCCTGGTCGGCCCGGACACGACGCTGTCCGGCGTGACGGTGGGTTCCGGCGCCTCGGTGGTGCGGACCCACGGCAGCGACTCGGTGATCGGCGACAACGCCACCGTCGGCCCGTTCGCCTACCTCCGCCCCGGCACGTCGCTGGGCGTGAAGGGGAAGATCGGCACGTTCGTCGAGACGAAGAACGCGCAGATCGGCGAGGGCTCGAAGGTCCCCCACCTGTCCTACATCGGCGACGCCACGATCGGCGATCACAGCAACATCGGTGCAGCATCGGTGACCGTCAACTACGACGGCGTCAACAAGCACCGCACGATCGTCGGATCCCACTGCCGCACCGGCTCGGACAACATGTTCGTAGCGCCGGTGAGCGTGGGCGACGGCGCGTACACCGGCGCGGGCACCGTCCTGCGCCGCAACGTCCCGCCGGGCGCGCTCGCCGTGTCCGGAGGCCCGCAGCGCAACCTCGAAGGCTGGGTCATCAGCCGACGGGCGGGTACCGCGGCGGCTCAGGCAGCAGAAGCCGCCATCGCTGGCCAGAATGACGAGAAGACAGAGGAGGGTCGCTGATCGTGAACCCGCAGATGCCCGGCACACCGAAGAAGAACCTGATGCTCTTCGGCGGGCGTGCCTACCCGGAGCTGACGGAAGAGATCGCGAAGCACCTCAACGTCACGGTCACCCCGCAGCAGGCGTACGACTTCGCCAACGGCGAGATCTTCGTCCGCTTCGAGGAGTCGGTGCGCGGTTGCGACGCCTTCGTCATCCAGTCCCACACCGCGCCCATCAACCAGTGGCTGATGGAACAGCTGATCATGGTCGACGCGTTGAAGCGCGCCTCGGCCAAGCGGATCACCGTGATCATGCCGTTCTACCCGTACAGCCGGCAGGACAAGAAGCACCGCGGCCGTGAGCCCATTTCGGCCCGCCTGGTCGCCGACCTGTTCAAGACCGCGGGTGCGGACCGCCTGGTGTCGGTCGACCTGCACACCGCCCAGATCCAGGGTTTCTTCGACGGCCCGGTCGACCACCTGTGGGCCATGCCCCTGCTGGCCGACCACATCCGCAGCAAGTACGCGGGCCACGAGATCACCGTCGTCTCCCCCGACTCCGGCCGCACCAAGCTGGCCGAGAAGTGGGCGGACACCCTGGGCGGCACGCCCATCGCGTTCATCCACAAGACCCGCGACCCGCTGCGCCCGAACGAGGTCGTCTCGAACCGCGTGGTCGGCAAGGTCGAGGGCCGGCTCTGCATCGTGATCGACGACATGGTCGACACCGGCGGCACCATCGCCGGCGCGGTGAAGCAGCTCCTGGGCGAGGGCGCCGCCGACGTGGTGATCGCGGCCACGCACGGCATCCTGTCCGGCCCGGCGACCGAGCGGCTGGAGAACTCCGGTGCGCGCGAGGTCGTGTTCACCGACACGCTGCCGATCCCGGCCGAGAAGCGGTTCCCGAACATGACCGTGCTCTCGATCGCCCCGCTGCTGGCCAGGGTGATCCAGGAGGTCTTCGAGGACGGGTCCGTCACGTCCCTGTTCGACGGCAACGCCTGATCTGCTTCTGGAGGCGCGCATCCGGGTCCGGGTGCGCGCCTCCGCCGTGTCCGCACCCGGCAGCAATTGCCCAGGGCACCCCCGATTAGCAACCAGCGAACCACTCACCTACACTGGTCGGGTTGCCTCGGCGAGGGCGAGCTCCACAGGCTCGGCGTGATCGACGCGGTGGCTTGATGCCGCGCGTGTTGACCCGTTCCGCGCTGCTCGCCGCCGCTGGCCACCACCCCAACGCTGAAAAACTTGTGCACCGCCCCGACGTACAAGGTCAGACTTGTAAGGAGAGCCCCACCGTGTCCGAGGTCAGTCTCGCCGCTGAGCAGCGCACCGAATTCGGCAAGGGCGCAGCCCGCCGTACCCGTCGCGCTGGCAAGATCCCCGCGGTGCTCTACGGCCACGGTTCCGACCCGAAGCACCTGGCCCTGCCGGCGCTCGAGTTCGCCCGTGTTGTCCGTGAGCACGGTCAGAACGCCGTCCTCACCCTCGCCATCGATGGCGGTAGTGAGCTGGCGCTGACCAAGACCGTCACCACGCACCCCATCAAGAACTACATCGAGCACGTCGACCTCCTGCTCGTCAAGCGCGGCGAGAAGGTCACCGTCGAGGTGCCGCTGGTCATCTCCGGCGAGCCCGTCTCGGGCACGCTGTTGACCCAGGACCTCAGCACGATCCAGATCGAGGCCGAGGCGCTGCACATCCCGGACCAGATCGAGCTGTCGATCGCCGGTGTCGCGGCTGGTACGCAGATCCACGCGAGCGATCTGACGCTGCCGGAAGGCGCCGTCCTGGTCACCGACGGCGACGCTCTGGTCGTCGCGGTGAACGAGGCGCCGTCCGCGGCGCAGCTCGAGGGTGACGAGGCCGCCGCGCCGGCCGAGGCCACCGAGGAAAGCTGAGCCCCATCACGTCGGGCCGGACAGACGGCGCGCCACCCCCTCACGAGGGGGGAGGCGCGCCGTCTGCGTACCTGCGGCCGACCGAGATCAGGGCCAAGACCTTCCGCCGCAAGCGGCAGGGCTACGACCCGCAGCAGGTGAACGAGTTCCTGCTGATCATCGCCGACGCACTGGCCGGCAGGCTCCGCCTGGACCCGGACCACGTGCGCACCGTCAGGTTCGCCTCGGTCCCCAACGGCTACGACCCGCTGAGCGTCGACGGTGTCCTGCACCTGCTCGAGTTCCAGGTCCGCAACGGCATCGTGCCGCCGACGGGCCTGAACACCGGCGAGGACCTGTACGAGCGCAAGCTGCCGAAAGCCGGCACCGGATACGATCGCGCCGAAGTCGACGCCTTCCTCGTCCGAGCCGCGGCCAAACTGGACGGCCGGGGTGCCATGACCTCCACCGAGGTCCGCAACACCCGGTTCAGCACCACGTCCGGCCTGCTGGGCAAGGGCTACCAGGTGCAGGCCGTGGACGCGTTGCTGGACGATCTCGAGCAGGAGTTGCGGTTCCGTGGACGATGAGCTGACCCTGGTCGTCGGCCTGGGCAACCCAGGCCCGAAGTACGAGGGCAACCGCCACAACATCGGCTTCCTGATCCTCGACGAACTCGCCGGCCGAGTCGGCGGCAAGTTCAAGGCCCACAAGTCCGGCGCCGAGATCGTCGAGGGCCGGCTGAACGGCCACCGAGTAGTGCTCGCTAAGCCGCGCAGCTTCATGAACCTCTCCGGCGGCCCGGTCTCGAGCGCCGTGAAGTTCTTCAAGCCCACCACCATCGTCGTGATCCACGACGAGCTGGACCTCCCGTTCGCCGCCATCCGCATGAAGCTCGGCGGGGGCGACAACGGCCACAACGGACTCCGCTCCATCACGAAGTCCCTGGGTACCAAGGACTACCACCGCGTCCGCTTCGGTGTGGACCGGCCGTCTGGGCGTCAGGACCCTGCCGATTACGTGTTGAAGGACTTCTCGACCGTGGAGCGCAAGCAGCTTGCGTTGGAGATCGATCGGGCGGCGGACGCTGCTGAGGCTCTCGTTACCAAGGGGCTGGAAGCGGCGCAAAACGCTTTCCACTAGCGGCACACGCTTCCTGCCCGACACCTGGTACTAGATGTACCTGGCTGTCACGTTGGTGACTGGGTGCGGCTGATGGGTGGGTGACCATCGAGGGCGGTGTGACCGCGTTCAGTGTTGTAGTAGTCGAGCC
>NZ_JBITEX010000009.1:315115-432581 GCF_044455585.1 Lentzea sp. NPDC051213 | reverse complement strand
CGCTGACCCTGCGACAACGAACTTCCTGGATGCACCAAACCGCTCCCCGAAGAGTCGGAACTGGATTCCCAGTCCAACTTTCGGGGAGCGGTTCACAAGCGGCCCCCTCTTTTTGCGTTCCAGAACTAGACGGCGAGCGCCTCAGCGTCCGCGACCCGCTCCAGGCCCGACCTGGTCGACAGCGGCTTCTCGCGCAGGAACCACACGAGGACGAACGCCGCCACCATCACGAACCCGCCGGTCATGAAGACCGTGTCGATCGCACCGGAGAAGCCGTCGAGGAACGGCCGCGCCAGCACCGGGTCGAGGCCGTTGAGGAACTCGGTGTTGTTGATGTCCACACCGGACCCGCCACCGCTCTGCAGCATCTTCGCGAACTCCGGGTTCTGGCCCAGCGCGACCTTGAACGCGTCGGTCTGCATCGCCGACCGCAGGCCGGAGGCGATCTTGTCGCCGACCGTGCTGAACAGGATCGACAGGAAGACCGCGGTACCGACGGTGCCACCGATCTGGCGGAAGAACGTCGCCGAGGCCGTCGCCACACCCATGTCGCGCGGTTCGGCGTCGTTCTGGATCGCCAGCAGCAGCGTCTGCATGCACTGGCCGAGGCCGGCGCCCATCACGAACATGTAGATCATGGTCAGCCAGTTCGGCGTGTCCGTGCCGATCGTGCTGAACAGCAGCAGCGCCACCGACATCAGCGCAGCACCGATGATCGGGAAGATCTTGTACCGGCCGGTCTGCGCGGTGATGCGGCCGCTGATGGCCGTCGCCGAGATGATGCCGAGCGTCATCGGCAGCAGCATCAGGCCCGACACCGTCGGCGAGACGCCCTTCACGATCTGCAGGTACAGCGGGATGGAGACCATGCCGCCGAACATGCCGATGCCGAGCACGAAGTTGATCGTGTTGCCCAGCGCGAACGTGTGGTTCTTGAACATCCGCATCGGCAGCATCGCCTCGTCACCCATGCGGCGCTCGACGAACACGAACGCCACCAGGCCCAGGACACCGATCGCGTACATCGCCAGCGACGTGGCCGAGGCCCAGCCCCATTCACGTCCCTGCTCCGCGACGATCAGCAACGGCACGAGTCCGATGGTCAGCGTCAGCGCGCCGAGGTAGTCGATGCGGTGGTCGACCCGCTGGTGCGGGATGTTCAGCACGCGTCCGACGACGACCAGCGCGAGCAGCGCGATCGGCACGTTCACCAGGAACACCCAGCGCCAGCCGCTGATGCCGGCGAACGAGTCGAGACCGGCGAACAGGCCGCCGATGACCGGGCCGAGCACGCTCGCCGAGCCGAACACGGCCATGAAGTACGCGGAGTACTTGCTGCGCTCCCGCGGCGAGATCATGTCGGCCATGATCGCGAAGGCGAGCGACATCAGACCGCCCGCTCCGATGCCCTGCACCGCGCGGAACGCCGCCAGCTCGTACATCGACGTCGCGATGCCGGACAGCAGCGATCCGAGCAGGAAGAACGAGATCGCGGCCAGGTACATCGGCTTGCGTCCGTAGATGTCGGAAAGCTTGCCGTACAACGGGGTCGTGATGGTCGCGGTGATCAGGTAGGCGGTCGTCGCCCACGCCTGCAGGGTCTGGCCGTGCAGCTGGTCCGCGATGGTCTTCATGGCGCTGGCGACGATCATCTGATCGAGCGCCGCGAGGAACATGCCCAGCATCAGGCCGGACAGCACCGTCATGATCTGCCGATGCGTCAGCGAGGCCCCTGGTGCAGGTGTCGCCTCGGTTGTCTGTGACATCTCTAGTTTTCCCCTCCTGCGCGGATCCCCACTCCGCGTTCGGTCAAAAGCGCCGGAATCGTGCGCTCGTAGTCGTGGACGAAGCGTTCGAACAGGTCCGCGAAGCCCTTGAAGTCCTCGTCGGCCCAGTCCGCGAACACCTGCTCGATCGCCTCGTTGCGCTGCCGGCGTCGCTTCAAGATCAACTCGCGCCCCGCCTCGGTGACCGCGAGCACGCTGGCCCGGCCGTCCGCCGGATCAGCTCGCCGCTCCACGAGCCCGTCCTTCACCAGCGCGGCCACCTGCCGGCTGACCGTGGACGGGTCGGAGAGCACCGCCTCCGCAAGCGCACTCGAGCGGCACTCACCGAGACCGGAGAGCGTCGCGAGAAGCACGAAGGCGGACTTGTCCATGCCCTGCTTCGCCATCTGATGTGCGACCTGGGCGTGCATCTTGTTCATCCGCACCATCGCCATGCCGACCCGATCCGCGAGCTCATGCTCGGGATCGAGGCCCATGCACCTGCCCGGATCGACCATCAGACACCTCGTTGCTTGTATCACCCAACTAGTTGCTCGGTACAAGCATCCATCCCGGTCCGGCAAAATGCAAGTGAGTTCCGAGTCTCACTCCACGGCGGACTGATATGTCCGGTTACTGACGGGTAGCGAGACTGGTTACTCGCCGGTAGCATCCGTTTCATGAGCCAAGACGTGTCGTTCATCGCTGACGCCATGAAGCAGGCCGTGCCGTGGGTGAAGACCACCGGCATCGAGTTCGAAGAAGTCTCCGTCAGCCGCGTGGTCGCGTCGCTGCCGGACGACGAGACCCTGCGCAACCACGTCGGCGGCCCGCACGCCGCCGTGATGTTCGGGCTCGGCGAGACCGCGTCCGGCGCGGTCGTGATGGCCGCCTTCGCCGCGCACATGGGCACGGCCACGCCGCTCGTCGCTCGGGCGGACATCTCCTACAAGAAGCTCGCGCTCGGCCCCCTGCGTGCCGAGGCCGTGCTGGGGAGGGCCGCCGAGGACGTCCTGGCCGAGCTGGAATCCGGTACGCGGCCCGAGTTCCCGGTGACCATCACGATCACCAATGCCGAGGGCGTGACCACCGGCGAGATGGTCGTGGTCTGGACGCTGAAGCCCACCCGTTGAGCCCGGGTTTCAGTTCGGACTCCTTGTGAACCGATCTGAGCCAAATACGTAACCTTGGCCACACTCCGCCCACGTAGCACTATTCGGGTTCATGTCGGGGTGGAGAAGTGTGGGCGGGGTCCTGGTCCTGGTGCTGACCGCGGGTTGTACCGCGCAGGCACAGCAGTCGACTCCCGTTGCAGTGGAAAAGCCGGTCGAGGACCAGCCGGTGACAACGTCGCCATCTGTCCCGCCGGCGCAGCTCGGCATCACCGTCGCATCGGTGGTGGACGGCCGCTCGGTGATGCTGTCCGATGGCTCGAAGGCCGAGGTCAGCAGCCTCGCCCAGCCGGGACCGTGCTGGGCCGAGGCCGCTGCCAGCTTCGCGAAGAGCATGCTGCTCAACCAGCAGGTGCGCTACGACCGGGTCACCGGCGCGCTCAGCCTCACGGACGGCACGGACTACACGTTGCTCGCGCTGGGCAACGGCGCCGGGCGCACCGCGGGCACCCCGACCGCTGCCCAGAAGGAAGCTGAAGCGGCCGCGCAGAAGGTTCCGATGGGGTTGTGGGGAACGCCGTGCGGTGGCAAGGACACCACCGAGACGCCCACCACCCCGCCGCCACCCCCGCCGCCGGCTCCGGCCCCGAAGCCCAAGCCGACCACGACGACGCCTCCCAAGCCGAAGCCGGTCTTCTACGCGACCTGCGATGACGCCAAGCGGGCCGGCGCGGCCCCGCTCTACTGGGGCCAGCCCGGCTACCGGGTCGAGCTCGACGACAACCGCAACGGCGTCGCCTGCGAGTCCCGGTACACCACCTACCGGTAGCCCATAGCCTCAACGGCATGAAGCTGGACAGGAGTGCCGTCGACTACACCCCGACCGATGTCGGGGCCATCGCGAAGCGGGCGGAGGACCGCGGCTACGACGGGTTCTGGCTCGCCGAGACGAAGCACGACCCGTTCCTCGCTCTGAGCGGCGCCGCCGCGGCGACCGAGCGGATCGAGCTCGGCACGGCGATCGCGGTGGCGTTCGCGCGCAACCCGATGACCATCGCGACCACCGCGAACGACCTGCAACTGCTGTCGGGCGGACGGTTCAACCTCGGGCTCGGCTCGCAGATCGAAGCGCACATCACCAAGCGCTTCTCGATGGAGTGGAGCAAGCCGGCCGCGCGGATGCGCGAGTTCGTGCTGGCCATCCAGGCGATCTGGCACGCGTGGGAGACCGGCGAGCGGCTCGCGTTCCGCGGCGAGTTCTACAAGCACACGCTGATGACGCCGTTCTTCGACCCCGGCCCGAACCCGCACGGCACCCCGCCGATCTACCTCGCGGGCGTCGGCGAGCTGATGACCGAGGTCGCGGGCGAGGTCGCGGACGGCTTCCTGTGCCACAACTTCACGACCGAGCGGTACCTGCGCGAGGTGACGCTGCCGGCGCTCGAACGCGGGCGGGCCAAGTCGGGCAAGTCGTTGGAGGGCTTCGAGATCAGCGGGCCGGTGTTCACCGCGACCGATGACGAGGAGATCGCCGACGTCAAGCGGCAGATCGCGTTCTACGGGTCGACGCCCGCGTACAAGCCGGTGCTCGCGTTGCACGGCTGGGGTGAGCTGCACGAGGAGCTGCACCGGATGTCCCGGCGGCAGCAGTGGGCGGAGATGAGCGGCTTGATCACCGACGAGGTGCTGGCCGAGTTCGCCGTCATCGGGTCACCGGAGACCGTCACGGCCGGGCTGCTGGACCGCTACGGCGACGTCGTCACCCGGATCTCACCGTCGAAGAACGTGCTTCAACGCCCGGAGAAGTGACTGAGCCCCTGCCGCGCCAGCTCGCCGTGGAAAGCGTCGAGCTCGGCGCGCACTCTGGCGACGCCCCTCTTCCGGATCCACCTGCGTCTACCCACGCTGGCAGCGGACAGGGCGAACGGTAACGCCAGCACGGTCAGCACCAGCATCATGATCATGTCGTCTCCTCAAGGGTTGCGAACAAGCAACGACCAATCGAGACAGCGCTTACGGTACCGGGTCCAAAGCCACCCAGGTGGAGCAAAGTCACCGACAGCTACTCAGTTCTTGACTAATTTTGTTTTCGGTGTGACCCTTGCGTCATGTTCGAAGTGGCGGTGATCGAGGACCCACAGGCGGCCGAGGTGTCGCTTGACCCCGTGCGGGCACGCCTGCTCGCGGAGCTGGCCGAGCCAGGATCGGCGACGATGCTCGCCGCGAAGGTCGGCCTGCCCAGGCAGAAGGTGAACTACCACCTGCGCGCACTGGAGAAGCACGGCCTGGTGGAGCTCGTCGAGGAACGCCGCAAGGGCAACGTGAACGAGCGCGTGCTGCAGGCGACCGCGGCGTCCTACGTGATCTCCCCGATCGCACTCGCGGCCGTGCAGCCGGACCCGGCGCGTTCACCCGACCGGCTTTCCGCGCGGTGGCTGCTCGCGGTGTCCGCCAGGCTGGTGCGCGACGTGGGCACGTTGATCACGGGCGCGACGAAGGCGAAGAAGCGCCTGGCGACCTTCGCGCTGGACGGCGAGGTCCGGTTCGCCACCGCGGCCGACCGAGCGGCGTTCGCCGAAGAGCTCGCCACGTCCGTCTCCCAGCTCGTCTCCAAGTACCACGACGAACAGGCCGAAGGAGGGCGACCGCACCGAGTCATCGTCGCCCTGCACCCCAGCGTCACCGCCAAGGAGGAAGAGTCGTGACCCGCGAGTTCGAGATCGCCAAGGAAGTCGAGGTCGAAGGGACCCCCGAGCAGGTCTGGGACGCCATCGCGACCGGGCCGGGCATCGACGCGTGGTTCATGGGCCCGCACACCGTCGAACCGGGCGTCGGCGGCCGCATGACGCTCGATCTGGGCTTCTTCCAGGAGTCCTCGACGATCACCACGTGGGAGCCGGGCAAGCACTTCGCCTACTCCACGGAAAAGGGCGAAGACGGCACGTTCCACGCGATGGAGTACCTCATCGAGGGCCGTGACCAGGGCACGACGGTGCTGCGGTTCGTGCACAGCGGCATCCTCGGCGACGGCTGGGGCGACGAGTACCTCGACCAGAGCTCGCACGGCTGGGACATGTACCTGTTCACGATGGCCTCGTACGTCAAGTACTTCTCCGGCCGGCGCGCCACCTACGTGTTCGCGCAGGCGCCCGAGCAGCCGGAGGGCACCGACAACTGGCCGAAGCTGTTGGCGGCGCTCGGTGTTCCCGCTGATTTCAAGATCGGCGACGAGGTGACGCTGGAGCCGTTCGGCATCACCGGTGTCGTCGACTACGGCCTGGCCGGGGTGTTCCTCGGCGTGCGCGCGGCGGACGGCATGTACCGGTTCCACGGCACTCGCGCCGTCGGGCACCACGTGTTCGGTGACGCGACGGGTCAGAACGAGAAGTGGAAGGCGTTCCTGGATCAGGCGTTCGCCCAGGCGTAACACGACGGGCACTCCATCACTCACAATTGAGATTTAGCTTCCGGCAGGTGAAAAGTCGGTCGCTGTTCGTACAGCTCCTCATCGCCGTGGTCGCCGGCGTGCTGGTCGGCCACTACTTCCGGGCGTTCGGCGCCGACCTGAAGCCCATCGGTGACGGCTTCATCAAGCTGATCAAGATGGTGATCGCACCACTGATCTTCTGCGTGGTGGCGACGGGCATCGCGAAGGTCGGCGACCTGCGCGCGGTCGGCCGGATCGGCCTGAAGGCGCTGATCTACTTCGAGGTCGTGTCGACGGCCGCACTGGCGTTCGGGCTCCTGGTGGGCAACGTCGTGCGGCCGGGCGAGGGCATGAACGTCGATCCGTCCACATTGGACGCCTCCGCCGTCGAGGCGAAGACGCAGGGCGGCCACCTGCCTGGCGTCGTGCAGTTCCTGCTGGACCTCATTCCGTCCAGCGTGGTGGATGCCTTGGCTCGCAACGCGTTGCTTCAGGTGCTGCTGTTCGCGGTCCTGTTCGGCTGCGCACTGGCCCAGCTCGGCGAGCGCGGCAAGCCCGTGGTCGACCTCATCGAGCGGGTCAACCTGGCGTTCTTCGCGGTGCTGGGTTACGTGATGAAGCTGGCGCCGCTCGGTGCGTTCGGCGCGATGGCGTTCCTGGTCGGGCAGTACGGGCTGGGGTCGCTGCGCACGTACATGTGGCTGATCCTGGCTTCTTACGGTGCGGCCCTGCTGTTCTGCACGCTGCTGGGCGTGATCGCGTGGGTCTTCGCGCGCGTCAACCTCCTGCGGTTCATCAGGTACGCCAAGGAAGAGTTCCTGCTGGCGCTCGGCACGGCGTCGTCGGAAGCCGTGCTGCCGCGGATGATGGTGAAGCTGCAGCGCGCGGGCTGCGCACCCACCTCGGTAGGGCTCGTGCTGCCGACCGGTTACTCGTTCAACCTGGACGGCGCCTCGATCTACCTGTCGCTGGCGACCGTGTTCCTGGCGCAGGCGTTGAACATCCCGCTCGACCTCGGCGACCAGCTGACGATCGTGCTGGTGCTCGTGCTGACCTCCAAGGGCATGGCGGGCGTGCCGGGCTCGGCGTTCCTGGCCCTGTCCGCCACGGTCGCCGCGGTCGGCTCGATCCCGGCCGCGGCGGTCGCGTTGCTGCTCGGCGCCGATCGGATCATGGACTCCATGCGGGTCTTCACGAACCTGCTGGGCAACTGCGTGGCGACGTTCGTGGTGTCGCGGTGGGAGGGCATGCTCGATCTGGAGGAGATGAGGGCGACGCTGGGTGGTGAAGTCGTGGAGGCCGCCGAACAGCGCGTCTAGTTACGCCGTTGGGCGGCCATCACCAGCGTTGAGGGTGGGTAAGCCCTCACCATGCGGTGGATGCTCCTGATCATCCTGTTGACCGGCTGCTCCGCGTTCCCCCTGACACCCCCGGCACAAGTCGACCGAGTACCCGCAGGCACCCTCGACGCCGCGACGGCACGTACCTCTCTCGCAGCGCTGCCTGTCGCCACACCGGGCCGGCTCGACGGGTACTCACGCGACTGCAAGGACGGCGCGTGCGTGTTCGGTCAGCCGTGGTTCGACACCGACGGCGACGGCTGCGATCAACGCAGCCAGGTGCTGGCACGCGATCTGACGGCCGTGGAGCGCAAGCCGGGACGGTGCGGCGTGCAAGCCGGGACGTTGGACGACCCCTACACCGGCAAGCGGATCACCACCGTGTCGAAGATCCAGATCGACCACGTGGTGCCGTTGGCCGAGATGTGGCGCAGCGGGGCCGCCGGGTGGGCTTTGGACCAACGGGTCGCCGCCGCCAACGACCTGCGGAACTTGGTCGCGGTCGAGGGCAAGGTCAACCAGTCGAAGGGCGACAAGACGCCGGATGAGTGGATGCCGCCCAATGCCGGGTATGCGTGTTCGTACGGGCGGATCTATGTGACGGTCAAAGCGGCGTATGCGCTGAGTGTGGCTCCGGTGGAACGGGCGGCACTGGAGAACGCACTCACCACCTGCGACACACCTCCTGCTACATAAACCGCGGAACAATGCCAATTGATTGACAATTGGCCCTCCACCCATTTGTACCAACTTCGATGACGACGCCAACTCAACCGAGTTACTCTTCTTGGTCTGGCACGTGCGACCGAGCAGAGGGGTGGACTGGGTGCTCAAGTCGTTCGCGCAGTGGCTGGAGAAATTCCTGCAGGAGGAAGGTGCGGTCGGGTTCGTCAAGGGGTTGCTCGGACTCGTCGCGTTCGGCGCGGTGTTGTCCACGCTGTTCGGCCCGGTCGCCATTCGCTCGGCATTTGTCGTGGCCGCGATCGTCCTGGTGCTCCTCCTGGTGGTCCACCTGAGCACCCGCGTCGCCAAGCTCGAGTCGGACTCCCGCGAGTACCGCGCCCTGCTGTCCACGTACTGCAAGATGCTCACCGAGCTGCAGCCCAGCGTGTTCGACATCAAGGTCTGGGAGCAGGTGGCCGTGATCGAGGCGAACGGCGACACCAAGGAGTTCATCACGGTCACCGCCGTGATCCGCGGCGCGGACGCCGACTTCTTCCGCCTGGTCTTCGGGGCCGGCTGGGATCAGCCGAAGGCGATCCAGAAGGACGTCACCGCGAGGGTCCGCAGCCTGGAGGTGGACGGCACCGAAGGCCCCAGCTTCGTGGTCACTTCACATTGGCGTGACGACGGAAAGCTCGACATGGTGTCCCATTTCCACTCGCCCGCCGAAGTGGACAGCGAAGTGCGGCTGAAAATGGAGTGGACCTGGCCCAAGAAGTGCGTTCCGCTCATGGTTCACAAGAAACCGGACCGGTTCGTCTTCTACTTCCGGCAACCGGTCGAGCGCGCGACGTACAAGATCGTGCTGCCACCTGGCGTCGACGTGCGCTGGGGCGTGGTCTCGCTCAACCGGGTCAGGGACGACTACGACATCGTCCCGACGAACACCGGCGGCCGCACCGAGATCAAACTGACGCTCAACAACCTGCCCGCCGACCGCAAGGTCGGGATGCTGTTGGAGCTCAAGAGGTAGAACAGCCTGCACGGCCGGGTGCGGTGCAGGCACGAAGCCCAGGTCAGCGACTCACTTGTCGCCGTTCTCGCCGCCCATGTACGACATGCTGTGCGTTCCTCCTTCTGCCTTCAAAGTGGTGCGCATCAGATCACCACCGCGCGGGGCGGCAGTGGAGGCTCGCCGGATCCCTTGGTGGCCTGATCGCGCTGAAGGACGCGCATGTTAGCCACCAGGTTCACCCTCACTTTAGGTGGCCCTGAGGAAGCGCCTGGTCACTGCGTCTCCTCAGGAGTACGTGCGAGCTTAGACCGCCGTTCAGGCGATGGCCTGCCGTATCGCTAAAAGCAGAAGGACCAGGCCACGAGTGACCTGGTCCTTCCGTCTCACCGAGCCGCCTATCGGAATCGAACCGATGACCTGCTCATTACGAGTGAGCCGCTCTGGCCGACTGAGCTAAGGCGGCGAGACGCGTTAACTATAGCGGGTCCAGCGACCCGTCACTCACGGGGGTCGCCTTCGTTGTACGGTCCGTGACCGATGTCACCCCTCACCGCCGAGGAGTGGTTCATGCGCCGTTCGTTGTCCGTGCCGCTGGCCGGGTTGTTGCTCGCGCTGGTGGCAGCACCCGCGCTCGCGCAGCCTCCCACCACGCCGGTGCCTGGGCCGCGCGACCCCAACCAGCCGCCCGCGTCGGCGCCCAACGGGCCGCAGCCGCTCGCGCACGCCGTGGGGGATGCGGGGACCGGGCTCACGATCATCCGGCTTGGGCCGCAAGGGGTACCGACGAACACGATCCTGCCCGGGCTGGGTGACCAGCTGCCCAAGCAGTCGGTGACCGAGCTGGGGCTGGGGCTCGCGAGCGCGCAGGTCAACACCGAGGCGTTCCTGGGCACCGAGCGGGTGGTCACGCAGGCGAACCCGTTCGGCTTCGCGGTGGCCGGGCGGTCGCCGCAGACGCCGGGCACGCTGGTGCAGACGGCGATTCCGGACAACCCGCAGCCGACTAACGGCGGGCTGCCGATTCCGGAGACGCCGCTTGCGAAGGTCGGACTGCTCAACGGCAGTGTGCACGCGCGGTGGGACGAGAAGGTCGGGCCGTGCGTCGAGCCGCTGGCTTCCGCGCGTACTTCGCTTGCCGGGTTGCAGGTGCTCAGTGCGTTGCCGGCTGAGGTGCCGTTGCCGGTGAAGACCAGCCTCGTCAGCATTCCGGACACGTTCGAGGCGTCGTCCAAGGTGCGGCTCGTCGACCTGCCGGGCTCCAAGAACAAGGCTGTCGAATCGACGTCGACGATGCGCGCGGTCAGCGTCGAGCTCGCGGGCGGCGTCAAGATCGACGTGGTGAGTCCGCCGACGCTCACCGCCCTCGCGACCGGGGACGAGAAGACGTCGAAGATCACCTACACGGCGCCGGTGCTCAAGGTCAGTCAGAACGGCAAGGAACTCGGCACGCTCGATGCCGCTCACCCGGTGCTGGACGTTCCGCTGCTGCTCGACCTGGTCGTGCTCAAGCTGCAGATCGCCGGGCTCAACGAGAAGAAGGCGAGCTTCAGCGGCAGCGGGTTCAGCGGGTTCCAGCTCGGTGCGACCGCGCGGATGCTCGACGTGCAGGTGTTGCCGACGGACAAGTTGAAGCTGCCGAACCTGCCGGCGGCGCTCGCGCAGATCTCGCTGGGCGAGCAGATCGCACGGGCCGCGGCGCCGCAGGGTGGCGTGGTCTGCGGGACGGCGCAGCCGCCGACGACGAACACGCCGCAACAGCCCGGCGGGCCGGCGGCGCCTCCCAAGCAGAAGGCACCGCCGCTCGCCTACACCAACGCCGCGTACCAGTCGCTGCCGCTGTTCTGGACGGGTACGGGACTGTTGCTCGTGGGTGTGGTGCTCGTGGCCGCGCTGCCGGTCAGAGGCCGATCGCGCGAGCGAGCTCCCGAGGTTTCAGAACCCTGAGCAACGCCTCCATCAGGTAGTAGTCGCCGTACGGCAGGGAAACCTCGATGCCGACCTCGATGCGGCGGTTGCGGGTGCCGCGCGCCAGGACGGCCTCGTGCCGTTCGGAACGGGTCGTCAAACACGTGCGGCACAACGCATCCAGGATGCGCAGGGCCGCTATCCGGTAGGAGAACCGGCCAGAGGCGGCAGCCAGGTCGAGCAGGCCGCACGCCATGATGGCGCCCGCCGACGAGTCCTTGACGTCGTTGGGCGCCAACGGTGAGCGGTAGTCCCACACCGGGATGTGGTCCGGGGTGAGGGCGTCCAGCGCGAAGTCCGCGAGTTTTCTCGCGGAATCCAGGAACTCACGCTTGCGGGTGCGCCGGTACATCGTGGTGAACCCGTAGATGCCCCACGCCTGGCCGCGCGACCAGCACGACGTCGGGCTGTAGCCCTGGTTCGTGTTGGGGCCGATGTCCGCGCCCGTCTCCGGATCGAAGTCGAACACGTGCGGCGTGGAACCGTCCGGGCGGATGAACTTCGCGCTCGTCGTCCGCGCGTGCGCCACCGCGGCGTCCAGGAACCGCGGGTCCCCGGTCTGCTCGGACGCGAACGCCAGCAGGTCGAGGTTCATCATCGTGTCCATGATCGCGCGGCCCGCGTTGCTGGGCGTGCCGAGCGCTCCCCACGCCCTGATGAAGCGGCCCTTTTCGTTGTACCGCTGGATCAACGACGACGCGGCCTGCACCGCGCCATCACGCCAGGAGACATCGCCCGTCAGCCGGAACGCCGTCACCCACGACGGGTAGAACAGGAAGCCCAGGTCGTGGATCGACGTGTCGGTGCGCCGCGGGGACAGCCGCAGCGCAGACTCGACGGCCCACGTCCTGAACTGCTCGTCGCCGGAGTCCAGGAATGCCAGCCAGTGCATGCCCGGCCAGAATCCACCGACCCAGCCGCCCGAGTTGACGTAGATCCACTTCTCGAACTTGGTCTCCTCGGGGAAGGAGGTGACGTTCGGGGCGACCTGGCGGAGCTTCCGCACCGCGTAGTCCAGCGACTCGCGGAAGAGCCGGCCGGAAGCAGCCTCCGCAGCCGGGGTCATGCCGACCGCGACGGAACCGGCGGCAGCCGCGCCGAGCAGGGTTCTGCGGCTGAACGTCATGGCACCATCCATCCGAGCACGGGTGTCGCCTGCAGGTACGCGATCACGCACATCGCCAGCAGCAGCAACAGACTCCAGCCGAAGACCTTGCGGAACAGGTCTCCCTCGCGACCCACGAGCCCGGCCGCGGCGGTACCGATCGCGAGGTTCTGCGGCGAGATCATCTTCGCCATCACGCCACCCGAGCTGTTCGAGGCGCCGAAGAGGAACGGTGACGCACCCAGCTGTTGCGCCGCGGTGACCTGCAGACCGCCGAACAACGCGTTGGAACCCGCGTCCGTACCGGTGATCGCGACGCCGAACCAGCCCACGACCGGCGACAGGAACGCGAAGAACGCGCCGGTCCCCGCGAGCCAGAGGCCCAGAGTCGTGATCTGGCCGGAGTAGTTCATGACGAACGACAGCGAGAAGACCGCGAAGATCGCCAGGATCGCCCAGCTGAACTGCTTGATCGTCTGGCCGTAGATCTGCGCGCCCTTGCCGGCGCTGATCCCCAGCAGCACCAGCGTGATCAGGCCGGACACGAACAGCAGCGTGCCCGTCGCGGACGCCCAGTTTAACGCGTACTCGACCTTGATCGGTTTGCCGTTCGGCGCGACCAGGTGCGTGCCCGGCCAGGCGAACTTGTACGTCAGCGAGTCGAGGAACTTCTTCACCGGCACGATCTGCGCGACCGAGAAGATCGCCACGATGATCGCGTACGGGGTGAAGGCGGTGATCACGTCACGGCGCGAGTCCGTCGTCGAGCCGCCCGCGATCACCGGCGGGATCGAGCGTTCCGGCTGCCACACGCGCATGAACCCGATCACCGCGAGCACCGACACGACGGCCGCGATGATGTCGCAAAGCTTGTAGGACCAGAAGTTCGAGACCAGGTACTGCGTGATCGCGAACGAGCCGCCTGCCACCAGGGCGGCGGGCCACGCCTGCTTGAAGCCGCGCCTGCCGTCCACCACGAAGATCAGCACGAACGGGACCAGCAGCGCCAGGAACGGCACCTGGCGACCGGTCATGGCACCGAACGTGTCCGCGGGCAGCCCGGTGACCGTGTTCAGCACCGTGATCGGGTTGCCCATGCCGCCGAACGCCACCGGCGCGGTGTCGGCGATCAACGACAGCGCGACCGCCTTCATCGGGTCGACGCCCAGCGCGATCAGCATGACCGAGCAGATCGCGACCGGGCCACCGCCGCCCGCCAGGGCTTCGAGCAGCGCGCCGAACGAGAACGCGATGACGATCGCCTGCACCCGCTGGTCGTCGGAGATCGAGCTGAACGACCGCCGCAGCACGGCGAAATGTCCGCTGTGGACAGTGAGGTTGTAGATCCAGATGGCGTTGAACGTGATCCACAGGACCACGAGCACGCTGGTCGCCGCACCGAACGCCGCCGAGTTCAGCGCCTGGCCGACCGGCATCGAGTAGCCGAACACCGCTACGCCGATCGCCAGCACGAGCGCGGTCAGACCCGCCCAATGCGCCTTCCACTTGAGACCGCCGAGCAGCACGAGCACGGCTACGAGCGGTATCAACGCGAGCAGAGCCGAGAGGAACAACGACCCCATCGGATTGGGGTTCTGCTGGTACACCAAGGCCGCCTTTCGTCGCCTCGCGGGACCGGCGGCGTGGTCGGCGGAGGCTTGTTCCAGTCCACGGAACGTAGTTCCATGTTGGTCGGCGCACATCGTGTCACTCCGCCGCCCCGATCGGAAGGCTCCACTGATGCAAATCAGGCACTCGACCCATCCGGCGCAGTTGCCGGGGTTCGACACGGAAGGGCTGCGGCAGCACTACCTGGTGGACTCTCTCTTCGTACCGGGTGAGGTCCGCACCGTCTACACGCACGAGGACCGGATTGTGGTGGGCGGTGCGACGCCGCTGCATGGCAAGCCCCTCAAGCTGGAAAGCGCTCCCCCGCTGAGGTCGTCGTACTTCTGCGAACGGCGTGAACTCGCGGTGCTCGCGGTCCGCGGCTCGGGTTCCGTCACGGTCGACGGCACGGAACACAAGCTCGGCACCCGCGACTGCGTCTACGTCGGCCAGGGCTCGGTGGACGTGGAGTTCCACGCCGCCGACGAGAACACGCGCTTCTACCTGTTCTCCACGTCCTCGCACGCCTCCTTCCCCACGGCCGTCGCTCGTTTCGACGACGTCGACGTACTCAAGCTGGGCGACCAGAGCACGGCGAACGTCCGGGAGATCCGCAAGTTCGTGCACGCGGACGGAATCCGCTCCTCGCAGCTGGTGCTGGGGGTGACGTCGCTGGCGCCGGGCAGCGTCTGGAACACCATGCCGCCGCACACCCACGACCGCCGCACCGAGTGCTACCTGTACTTCGACCTGCCAGAGGACCACCGCGTGATCCACCTCTGCGGCGAGCCGCAGAACACCCGCAACATCGTGGTGCGCAACGAGGAGGCGGTGATCTCCCCGTCCTGGTCCGTCCACAGTGGAGCGGGAACGCACTCCTACACGTTCGTCTGGGCCATGGGCGGCGAGAACCAGGCCTACGACGACATGGATCCCGTCGCCGTGACGGAGCTGCGGTGAACTTCTCCCTGCAGGACAAGACGGCGCTCGTCACCGGCGCGCGCACGGGCATCGGTCGTGCCATCGCCCGCGGTCTCCACGACGCGGGTGCCCAGCTGATCCTCGTCGGGCGGGGTGACCTGTCCGACGTGGCTCCCGCGCTCGCGACCGTGTCCGTCGACCTGTCGGACCCGGCGTCGATCGAACCCGCGCTGGCACCGGTCCTCGCCGAGCACCGGGTGGACGTGCTGGTCAACAACGCCGGGACGATCCACCGCGGGGCCGCCGTCGACGTCTCGCTGGCGGACTGGCAGCGGGTGATGGCGGTCAACCTGGACTCGGCGTTCGAGATCTCGAAGCTGTGCGGAGCCCAGATGATCGCCAACGGCGGCGGCAAGGTCGTGAACATCGCCTCGCTGCTGTCGTTCCAGGGCGGCATCCTCGTCTCCGCCTACACCGCCTCGAAGCACGCGCTGGTCGGTATGACGAAGCTGCTGGCCAACGAGTGGGCCGCGTCGAACGTGCAGGTCAACGCCATCGCACCGGGCTACATCGAAACGAACAACACGGCTCCGCTGCGCGCGGACCCCGACCGCGAGCCCGCCATCCGCAGCCGCATCCCGGCCGGCCGATGGGGCACACCGGAAGATCTGGTTGGTCCGGCGGTGTTCCTTTCGTCCGCTGCGTCCGATTATGTGACCGGACACGTACTGGTGGTCGATGGAGGCTGGCTGGCGAGATGACCGATACCGCCGTGGAAAAAACGCTCGCGGTGCTGGAGGCCCTGGCCGACCACACGCGCATCACGGACATCGCGCGGGTCACCGGCCTGCCGAAGTCGACGGTCCACCGTCTGCTGCAGACGATGGTGGACCGCGGCTTCGCCACCCTCGGCTCGGAGGGTTACCTGACCGGCCCGCGCGTGCTCGCGCTGGCCGGCAAGGTCCTCCGGCCGATGGACACGGTGGAGCGCGCACGGCCGTTCCTGCGTTCGCTGCAGGAATCCACCGGGTGCACGGTGCACCTGGCCGTGCTGTTCGGCGACGAACTGGTCTACGTCGACAAGATCGAGGCCAACAAGCCGTACCGGATGGCGTCACGGCTGGGCATGTCGCTGCCCGCGCACGGGACCGCCATCGGCAAGGCCGTGCTGGCCTCGCTCGCGCCCTCCGAACTGGACGCGTACCTCGCACGGGTGGGCCTGCCGGGCCGGACACCGCGCACGATCACCTCGGCGCCGCGGTTGAAGGCGCAGCTGACGCGGGTCCGGCGGTCGCGGTTCGCGCTGGACGACGAGGAGAACGAGGTCGGGGTGCGCTGCGTCGGGTCAGCCGTCCGGGACCACGCCGGTGTCGTGATCGGCGGGGTTTCGGCTTCCTCGCTGGCGTTGGAGCACTCGCTGCCTGAGCTGATCGCGCTCGGGCCGCGGGTGCTGCGGGCGGCGGACGAGGTGTCCGCTGCGCTCGGGTGGAGCTAGCCCCGGTGCAACGTCGTCACCATCGCCTCGATCGCGATGCGCGGCTTCACGTTGACCTCGATCGCCTCCCGGCACGCCAGCACCGCCTCCAGCCGGCGCAGGATCGACTCCTGCGACCACTGGGCGGCCGCCGTGCGCGAGTCCCCCGACCGGTCCGGGTGCATCAGAGCGGCCTCGGAACCGGTCTTGGTCACCAGAGCGTCGCGGTAGAACCCGGCGAGGTCCACCAGGGCCATGTCCAGTGAGTCGCGCTGGGTCCGGGTGGCGCGGGACTTCTGGCGCTTCTCCAGATCCTTCAACGCCCCCTTGGCCCCACGGGTGGCGGCAGCGGTCCCCTTGCCCGTGCCGCCGGCGCCCATCGCGGTCTCCAGCGCCGACCGCTCAGCGTCGTTGCGGGACTCGTTGGCCGTGGTGGCGTCCTCTTCCGCGGCCTTGATCAGCTCATCGGCACACGTGAAGACATCAGCGGGCCGGCGCAAACCCAGCGGGATCCGCAACACGGCCTCACGACGTTCCCGAACCTCGGCATCAACGGCCAACCGACGCGCACGGCCGACGTGACCGCCACACACAGAAGCCGCCCACTGCGCCATTTCCGGCGGAACGCCGTCAACCGCCTCCAACGCCGAGGCGATCGCGGACGGACGGGGTGAGCCCAGAGAGACCAGACGGCAGCGGGAGCGAATGGTCACCGAGACGTCGTCAGGATGGTCGGAGGGCGCGCACAGGAGGAACACCGTGCGCTCCGGCGGCTCCTCGACGGCCTTCAGCAACGCGTTCGCGGCGCCCTCGGTCAACCGGTCCGCGTCCTCGATGATGACCACCTGCCAGCGACCGGAGGTGGGGCGGCGGGCGGAGATCTGGACCAGCGACCGCATCTCGGCGACCGAGATCGAGAGGCCCTCGGGGGCAACGACGCGCACGTCGGCGTGGGTGCCGTGCAGAGTCGTGCGGCAACCTGAGCACTCGCCGCAACCGGGGCGGTCGTCGGCCACCACGCACTCCAGCGCGCCGGCGAAGGCGCGTGCGGTGGAGGACCTGCCTGACCCGGGAGGGCCGGTGAAGAGCCAGGCGTGGGTCATCACGCCGGGTGCCGGGGTGCCGCCCGCGACGATCATGGCTGCGGCTTCCGCGGCCGCGGACAGGGTTTCCACTGCGTCGGGCTGGCCGACCACCTCGTCCCACACGCTCATGGGTGCAGTCTTCCAGCGGGCGGTCAGACCGCGGCTTGGGGGACCGCGCGGCGGCGGGTCGCCATCAGCGGCAGCACGGCGGAGCGGACTCGGTCGGCCACCAGGTCGGCGTCGCCGTCGGCCTCGACCACGAGGTAGCGATCCGGGTCGGCGGCGGCCATCTCGCTGAGCAGGCGCTGCACCCGCCAGTGGTGTTCCAGGCCGATCGACTTGCCGTCGGCGGCCGCGCGGTCCAGCAGGATCGTCAGATCCGGGCGCAGGCGGCCGGTGGCCCAGTCGACCAGGCCTTCGAGTTCCTGGTGTTCCAGCGAGCTCGTGGCGGTGAAGTGCGCGAGCGGCGAGTCGACGTAGCGCTCCATCACGACGACGGAACCCTCGTCCAGAGCAGGGCGCACCTGCCGTTCGACGACATCGGCGCGCACGGCGGCGGCGACCAGTGCCTGCGCTCGCACGCCTGCCAGGTCGGCGGAGGACAGCATCGTGCGCAGGCGGCGTTCGTCGTGCTCGGGGTCGGCGGCCAGCAGGACGTCGAGGCCCTCGGCGCGCAACGTCGCGGCCAGGCGGCGGGCCTGCACCGACGTGTCCTCGCGGGTGTCGCCCTCGATCGCGATCAGCATGCCCTTCGTGGGCCTTCGCCCGCGGATCGCCGCGAACAGCGACGACAGCACCGGTTCCTCGCGGCGGTCGTCCATCTGCCGGTAGGCGACCAGGCCGAGCACGATCGCGATCACCGCGCCGCCGAGCATCACCGGGCGGGTCGCGTCGACCTCCATCGGGTGGCCGAACACGCTGACCTGCCGCTTCTGGAGCAGCGCGACCAGCAGCGGGGCGCCGGCCGACGCGCCGAACAGCACGACCTTGAGCAACGACTGGATCAACGCGACCGTGCGGCCGCGCATCTCGTCCTCGACCTGCGAACCAACGATCGTCAGGCCGGTCAGGAAGGCCACGCCCGCACACGCGCCGACCATCGCCACCGTCAGCAGCGCGATCCACAGGTGCGGAGCCAGCGCGACCAGCGTCAACGTGACGCCGGCGCCCACGATCGTCACGCCGAACAGGCGGTTGTAGGCGAGCCGCTGAGCCAGCCGGGGCGCGGTCGCCATGCCGATCGCGAGCCCGACGAACACGGCCACGAACAGCAGGCCGAACGTCGAGGCACCGCCCAGCAGCGACTGCGAGTAGAGCTTCGCGGTCGCGATCACCACGCCGGCCGCGGCGAACGCGCCGATCATGCCGATCACCAGGCCGCGGACCAGCGGCGTCGCGGCGGCGAACCTCAGGCCGTCGCGGAACATCGCGACGAAGCCCGGCTTGTCGGCGTCCTCCGCCTTCTTGCGCGCCGACTCGACCCGCCCGGACAGCTCCGGCAGGCGGGTCGCGATCAAGATCGCGGAGGTGAAGTACAGCAGGCCGTTGATGATCACTGCGATGGTGGCGATGCGGAACTCGAGGTTGCCGCCCTGCAGGTTCAGGTACCCCGGGATGCCCGCGATCAGCGAGTACAGGCCGAAGCCGCTGATCGTCGAGATGCCGTAGGTCATCACCAGGCCGAGCTGGTTCGCCGACTCGACCTGGTCGGGGCGGCGCAGCAGGTTCGGGACCGCCGACTC
The DNA here is from genome assembly GCF_044455585.1 of Lentzea sp. NPDC051213. Lineage (NCBI taxonomy): Bacteria > Bacillati > Actinomycetota > Actinomycetes > Pseudonocardiales > Pseudonocardiaceae > Lentzea > Lentzea sp. NPDC051213. Next base: position 413,358 of record NZ_JBITEX010000009.1, on the reverse strand, counting down.
CTTGGCCGGGATCCACAGCATCGCGCAGCAGCCGACCAGGAAGTTCGCGATGAAGAGCCAGATCGGCGAACCGATCAGCGCGATCGAGATGAACAGCGACCCGCGCAGCACGTCGCAGACGACCATCACCTTGCGGCGGTCGAACCGGTCCGCGAGCACGCCGCCGATCGGGGCGAAGAGGATGCCGGGCAGAAGCTGCGTCAGCACGACCAGGCTCAGCGCGAAGGACTGCCACTGGTAGCTGTCCATCATCTCGGAGACCAGACCGGTCAGCGCGAGCAGCGACAACCAGTCACCGACGCTGCACAGGTAGGTCACCAGCCACAACCGCCGGAACGGCCGGATGGCCAGCACCGAGCGCAGCCGGTGGACCGTGGACACGCTGGACTGGGCCTGCCCAGCCTGGCCTGCCTCGGTCACTCCTGTGTCCGCGTCCTGAATCTCAGTCACCCCTAATCGGCCCACTCCGTGCGATCAGCGTAACCGGAGGTGGTGAGTGAGGATGCCGGACTCTCAGCACGGCTAGCTGAAGATCGCCCCAAGAATGTTGACGACCACCAGCACGAAGAAACCGATCACCACCAGGCAACCGATGAACGCGGCCACGCCGTTCGTCTGCCTGGTGGGCTGTTGTTGTTGCGCCACAGGTATCTGCGCCGGCGGGAGGTACTGCTGCGGCGCGTACTGGTGCTGCTGCGGGGCCGGAGGATGCGGACGACGACCGCGCGGCCGCCGCTGCTCCTGCTCCATCGCCGCCCAGATGGCCTTGCGCATCTCCTCGGTCGGCGTCGGCGGTATGGCCGCCACCACACGTGACTCCGCATACTCCGACCACTGGCCGGACCACTTGGACGACCTCCACGTGTCGGCCGTCACCAGACCCGCGGTCGGGTCCGGGAACAGGCGAGGCGGTGGCGGCGCCTGTGTCCCATCAGGACCGAACTCGTTCGTCGGCACCGCCACCTCCACCAACCTCAGCTCTTGGACTTCGCCGGAGCCTTCTTCGCCGCCGGCTTCTTCGCCGCCGCGGGCTTCTTGGCCGGAGCCTTCTTCTTCACGGGCCCCTTGGCGCGCTTCTCCGCCAGCAGTTCGGCCGCGCGCTCATCGGTGATCGACTCGACGCTGTCCGTCTTGCGCAGCGACGCGTTCGCCTCGCCGTCGGTGACGTACGGGCCGAACCGGCCTTCCTTGATCACCATCGGCTTGCCGGACACCGGGTCGTTGCCCATCTCGCGCAACGGCGGAGCGGCGGCGGCGCGGCCGCGCTTCTTCGGCTCGGAGTAGATCTTCAGCGCCTCTTCGAGCGTGACGGAGAAGATCTGGCTCTCGTCGACCAGCGACCGCGAGTCCGTGCCCTTTTTCAGGTACGGGCCGTAGCGGCCGTTCTGCGCGGTGATCTCGGCGCCCGTCTCCGGGTCCTTGCCGACCACCCGCGGCAGCGAGAGCAGCTTCAACGCGTCGTCGATCGTGACCGTGTCGAGCGACATCGACTTGAACAGCGAGCCGGTGCGCGGCTTCGGCGCCTTTTTGGAGGCCGCCGCCCCGTTCTCGGCCGGGTCGGGCAGCACCTCGGTCACGTACGGCCCGAAGCGGCCTTCCTTGGCCACGATCTCGTTGCCCGAGACCGGGTCGGTGCCGAGCGAACGGCCCTCCTGCGGCGTCGAGAAGAGCTTCTCCGCGATCTCGTTCGAGAGCTCGTCCGGCGCCAGGTCGTCCGGCAGGTTCGCGCGCTGCGCGGCCCCGTCGACCTCGCGCTCCAGGTACGGCCCGAAGCGGCCGACGCGCACGACGACCGTGCGGCCCTCGGAGTCGCTGAACAGCGGGATCGAGTTGACCTCACGCGGGTCGATGTCCTCGACACCGGTGCCGACCAGCTTCTTCAGGCCACCGGAGCGGCCGATCGAGCCGTCCGGGCCGATGCTGCCACCGAAGTAGAAACCGGACAGCCACGTCGTGCGCTGCTGGCGACCGGCGGCGATGCCGTCGAGCTCGTCCTCCAGCGCGGCGGTGAAGTCGTAGTCGACGAGGCGGCCGAAGTGGCCCTCCAGCAGGCCGACCACGGCGAACGCCACCCACGACGGGACCAGCGCGGCGCCCTTCTTCCACACGTAGCCGCGGTCCTGGATGGTGCTGATGATCGACGAGTAGGTGGAGGGACGGCCGATGCCGAGCTCCTCCATCGTCTTGATCAGCGACGGCTCGGTGTAGCGCGAGGGCGGCGAGGTGGTGTGGCCGTCCGCGGACAGCTCCGCGATCGTCAGGGCCTGGTCCTTGACCAGCTGCGGCAGGCGCGACTCCGCGTCGTCCGACTCGCCACCGGCCTCCGCGTCGACGGTCTCGACGTAGGCCTTGAGGAAGCCGGCGAACGTGATGGTGCGGCCGGACGCGGCGAACGTGACCTCCTGGCCGGTCGCCGCCTTGCCCGAGATGCGCACGCTGGTCGTGTTGCCCCGCGCGTCGGCCATCTGGGAGGCGATCGTCCGCTGCCAGATCATCTCGTAGAGCTTGAACTCGTCCGCGTCGAGCTCGGCGGCCACCTGGCCGGGCGTGCGGAACTCCTCGCCCGCCGGCCTGATCGCCTCGTGAGCCTCCTGCGCGTTCTTGACCTTGCGCGTGTACTGGCGGGGCTTGTCCGAGACGTACTGCGCGCCGTAGAGGTCCGTCGCCTGCGTGCGGGCCGCGTTGATCGCGGTCTCCGACAGCGTCGTGCTGTCGGTACGCATGTAGGTGATGTAGCCGTTCTCGTACAGCTTCTGCGCCGTGCGCATCGTGCGGTCGGCGGAGAACCGCAGCTTGCGGCCCGCTTCCTGCTGCAGCGTCGAGGTCATGAACGGCGCGTACGGCTTGCGCGTGTACGGCTTCTCCTCGACCGAGGAGACCTTGACCGGCGCGTTCTGCAGCCCGGCGGCGATGGCACGGGCCTGCGCCTCGTCCAGCACCGTGACGTCGGACTTGCCGGTCAGCTTGCCGTCCGAACCGAAGTCGCGGCCGGTGGCGAGACGGGTGCCGTCGACGGCGACGAGCCGCGCGCCGAACTTGGGCGGCGTCGCCTGGGCACCGGCGTCCATCTGGGCCGAGATGTCCCAGTAGCTCGCTGAGACGAACTTCATCCGCTCGCGTTCGCGCTCCACGACCAGACGCGTCGCCACGGACTGCACGCGGCCAGCCGAGAGCTTCGGCATGACCTTCTTCCACAGCACCGGGCTGACCTCGTAGCCGTAAAGACGGTCGAGGATGCGGCGGGTCTCCTGCGCGTCGACCAGGTCCTGGTCGAGGTCACGGGGGTTCGCGGCGGCGGCCTGGATCGCGGACTCGGTGATCTCGTGGAACACCATCCGGCGAACCGGGACCTTCGGCTTGAGCGTCTCCAGCAGGTGCCACGCGATGGCCTCGCCCTCGCGGTCACCGTCTGTCGCGAGGTAGAGCTCGTCGACGTCCTTCAACGCTTCCCGCAGCTCGGTGACCAGCGACTTCTTGTCGGCGGAGACCACGTAGAGCGGCTCGAAGTCGTGGTCGACGTCCACGCCGAGCCTGGCCCACGCCTGGCCCTTGAACTTCACGGGAACGTCGGCGGCACCGCGCGGCAGGTCCCGGATGTGTCCCCTGGAGGACTCCACGACGAAGTTGCTGCCGAGGTACGACGCGATCTTTCGCGCCTTCGTGGGCGACTCGACGATCACAAGCCGTCGGATGTTGCCGCCCTCTCCTCCGCTGCTCTTTCTCGTCCGTGTCGATCCAGCCACTCGCCGTCCCGCTCTCTTCCAAACCCGGTTCCCAGGCCCGCCAGTGTTACCCAGCGTCAGCCGAAAAGCACACCATCTGCGACGCCCGTACGACGAGACAGAGTGACACAACCATGCCCGACCGCCCGCTCAGGCCGCCGGCCAGGTGCTCATCGCCACCCCGTGCGGAGGGCTTCCGACCAGCTCAGCCAGCCTCGCCAGCCGCCGTCGGCCGGTTACCCGCAACGCGGGCGCCCCTACCAGGGTGCACGGAAGTCCGGCCGCAAGCAGGGCATTTTGCAACGGTAGGTGTGTCTGCGGTGCGTTGGGGTCCAAACCGAGCAGGTACGCCGACTCCATCCAGCTGCCCGCCGCCAGCGCCCAGACCCGCAGCACTGCGCCGTTCAGCTCGAAGTCCGGCGGCACGTTCTTGACAGATCCGTCCAGCCAGCGGGCGGCCAGAGGAGTGAGATCGGTGCGGAACGGCGTGCGGACGAACCGCGTGCCCTCCTCGTCGACGCACAGGTCGGACGTGACCCCTCGCTCGGCGCAGGCCTGTCTGAGCGGCCGGTGGCGCCACTCGTCGCGCAGCTCGACGTACACGCGGGCAGCCGTGCCGCGCGCGAAGCTGACGGCCTGTCCCGGCCCGCAGAGGAAGCCGGCGAGATCCGCCTTGGCCGGCGTTCTCGCCTCGGCCGAGAAGAAGGACAGCTGCCCAACCACGGCCCACAGAGTAGAACAGACGTTCGACTGTGACCAGTGGGGCAGTTGTTAACTACGCCAGTCGAGTTATTGCTGGCCACCGCTCTTCAGTTCGGTGCACGGCGTCGACTTGCCCATCGCGGCGGCGTACTTGGGCGACTTCTCCAGCGCGTCGAAGGTCGCCCGCAACTGCTCCGGGCTCCCCACCTGCGAGGTGTCTGCCAGCGCCTTCTCGGCGCCCTCCCAGAACTGGCCGTTCGGCTCCAGCGCGGTGACCGGCGCCTTCGCAGCCTCGTAGGACCTGGCCGACTCGCCGAGGTACGTGACCAGCCGCTCGTGCGTGTTCTTCAGCTCGTCCGACGGCGGGCCGAGCTCTTTCAGTTTCTTCTCCGCGTCGGCGAGCGCCGTGGCGTTGCCCGTGACCAGCTTCAGGTAGGCCGCCTTGACCGCCGCCGGGTCGGCCGGGTCCTGTGCCTTGAGTTCCAGACCGGCCTTCATCCCGGGCAGCAGGCCGCCGCAGAACGCGTCGATCCAGCGGCCCTGTGCGTCCGTGAGCGGCTTGTCCTCGTCGGAGCCGCACGCGCCGACCAGGGTGACGGCACCGGCCAGCACGACGGCGATCAGGCGTGATCTCACCGCTCTATTTTCCACCGGGCTGTTTGGCGAGGTTCTGCCAGTCCGTGCACACCTTGTTCGTGCGGAACGTCTCGGCGTACTTCGGGATGTCCACGATCTGTTTGAACATCACGTCCGCACCATCGCTGTTGCCCCCGCGGCTGGCCATGACCTGCTGGAACCGCTCCGGGAACTTGTCATCGGCCGCCAGCGCCCGCACCCTCCCGGCGGCCTCCTCGAAGCCGTTCGCCTCGAGGCGCAGGGACTTGATCAGCCGCCCATGAGGGTTCTGCACGTCGGAGCCGAGCGGGCCGAGCTTCTCGATGTCGTCCGCCATCTTGCGGTTCGACGCCGCGGCCGTCGACGCCCAGCTCGCCGCAGCCTCCTTCACGGCGGCCGGGCCTTGCGGCACCTGACCTGAAATTGCAAGTCGCGCGGTCTCCACGACGCCCATCGGGCCGCAGTAGGCCTCGAACCACGCCGTCGGGTCGGCGCCGGGCACCTCCACCGTCGTGGTGACCGTGCTGGTGATGGTCGGCGGGGAGGCCGGCGGCTGCCCGGCGCACGCACTGACCGGAACGACGCAGGCGAGGACGACGCCCGCGAACAACCTTGCTCTCACTGAACCCCCAGCTCAGATCGCAGATCGCCCGAACAGTACTCGTTCGGGCGATCTGCGAATGAGCTGTTACGAGGCCGGCGCTGCCGCGAGGCCCTTGCAGTTCGCGGCCTTCTTGGAAACTTCCCCAAGACCCGTCTCGTCGAACTTCTTCTGCACCTCGGCGCCCGTCTTGTCCATCGTCGCCGCCTTGCCGAGCATCTCGGTGAAGGCGGCGATGATCTGAGTCGCGTCGGTCGTCGAGTCCAGCTTCGACCGGGTGTCCGCGAGCAGCGTCTTGGCCTGGCCCAGGCCGTTCTCGGCGGCGGTGGCCAGCTCCTTCGACTTCGGGTGCGGCCCGTTCTCGAGCGCCTTGAGGTCCGCGATCGACCTGTCGATCGCGGCGACCTTGCCGTTCAACCACTCGGACAGGCCGGCCTTGAGCGCCGACGGGTCGTTCATGTCGATCTTGGGTTCGTCGGACATGGACTGCACGGTGCCGTTGACGGCACCGCAGACCTTGTCCATCCACGCCACCACGTCGGCCTCACTGGCCGCCGGTGGCGTGGAAGATCCTCCGCTGCTGCACGCGGTGACGGCGAGCAGGCAGCCGGCGAGGAGCGCGGTGGCTGTGCGAAGGCTCGTCATGGCCGGAAGCTACTCCGAACGCCCTCGCTCAGCTGGTCGGTGAAACGTTGAGCCGCTGCATCTCCTGGCACTTCGGCGCGGCCTGCGTGGCCTTCTGCAGCTCCGGGACGGCCTTGAGGTCGCGCAGCGGATCGGCGAGTTCGGAGAGCCTGCCGATGGCCACTCCGGCGGCCTGAAGGCCTCCGTTGGCGTTGTTGGGGTCGGCCTGCTCGACCTTGACCTTGGCGTCGGCGAAGAGAGCGCTCAGCGAGGTGAAGGTCTCGGTCAGCTTGTTGACGGCCTCCTCGCCACCCGCGACGGGTGACGGGCCGACTTTCCTGAGTTCGTCGGCGGACTTGACGAAGGCGTCGGCGAGCTGGCCCATGTAGGCGGCCATCTCGGACTTGAGCTTGGCCGGGTCGCCGGCGTCGAGCCTCGGAGTGTTCTTGTCGACCTTGGCGAACTCGGACGCGGCGCCGCACACCTTGTCCATGTAGGCGACGGCCTCGGGGCTGGCCGCGCCGCTGGTGGGCGTCGATGAAGTGCCGGAGCCGCCGCCATTGGTGCACCCGGCCAGCGCAGCGGCGGCGACAACGGCAGTGGCGACGAGGCGGAGCCTCATGTCGTAACTCCTCGGTCGGGGTACGTCGGGGGGAGACCCGAACGTACCCCGACCGGCTGTGGAACTACGCGGCGCCGTTGCTCACGGTCTCCGCGGGAGCGTCCGCGATCGCGGTACCACGACGCTTGGACACGACCACCGCACCGATGATGATCAGGGTCGCGACCACGGCGATCGCGATCCGGATCGGGTCGGAGGCGCTGTCACCGATGGAGAAGGTGACGATGGCCGGCGCGATCAGCACCGAGACCAGGTTCATGACCTTGATCAGCGGGTTGATGGCGGGGCCGGCGGTGTCCTTGAACGGGTCACCGACCGTGTCACCGATCACCGTGGCGGCGTGGGCGTCGGAGCCCTTGCCGCCGTGGTTGCCGTCCTCGACCAGCTTCTTGGCGTTGTCCCAGGCACCACCGGAGTTGGCCAGGAAGACCGCCATCAGCGTGCCGGTCGCGATCGCACCGGCGAGGTAACCGGCCAGCGGGCCGACGCCGAGGCCGAAGCCGACGGCGACCGGGGCGAGCACGGCCATCAGACCCGGAGTCGCGAGCTCACGCAGCGAGTCCCTGGTGCAGATGTCGACGACCTTGCCGTACTCCGGCTTGACGGTGCCGTCCATGATGCCGGGGTTCTCGCGGAACTGACGGCGCACCTCGAACACGATGGCACCGGCAGCGCGCGTCACGGCGTTGACCGCGAGGCCCGAGAACATGAACACGACGGCCGCACCGATGGTGATGCCGACCAGGATGTTCGGGCTGAACACGAAGTTGGTGAACGACACGGGCAGGTCGCCCGTGATGGTGCCCACCTTGGCGATGGCCTGCTCGATCGCGTCGCGGTACGAGCCGAACAGCGCCGTCGCGGCGAGCACTGCCGTCGCGATCGCGATGCCCTTGGTGATGGCCTTCGTGGTGTTGCCGACCGCGTCGAGCTCGGTGAGGATCTGCGCGCCCTCGCCGTGCACGTCACCGGACATCTCGGCGATGCCCTGCGCGTTGTCCGAGACCGGGCCGAAGGTGTCCATCGCGACGATGACACCGACGGTGGTCAGCAGACCACAACCGGCGAGCGCGATCGCGAACAGCGACACGACGACCGAACCGGACAGCAGGAACGCGCCGTAGACGGCGGCACCGATGACCAGCGCGGTGTAGACGGCCGACTCGAAACCGACCGAGATACCGGACAGGATCACCGTGGCCGCACCGGTCAGCGAGGTCTGGCCGACCTCCTTGACCGGCTTGTGCTCGGTGCCGGTGTAGTAGCCCGTCAGCCAGAGGATGACGCCGGCGAGCACGATGCCGATGATCACCGCGACGGACGCGATCAGCGCCGGGTTGCCGCTGGTGGCCTTGATCGCGTCGGAGATGCCGTTGAGGTCCGCGAAGGAGCTCGGCAGGAACGCGAACGCCGCGATCGTGCACAGCACCGCGGAGATGACCGCGGAGATGTAGAAGGAGCGGTTGATGGCCGTGAGGCCGTTCTCCCCCGCCTTCGCCTTCGTCGTGTAGACACCGATGACCGCGGTCAGCACACCGATCGCCGGAACGATCAGCGGGAAGAGCAGGCCCTGCGCGCCGAAGGCGGCGGTGCCGAGGATCAGCGACGCGACGAGCGTGACGGCGTAGGACTCGAAGAGGTCCGCGGCCATACCCGCACAGTCACCGACGTTGTCACCCACGTTGTCCGCGATGGTGGCGGCGTTGCGGGGGTCGTCCTCGGGGATGCCCTGCTCGACCTTGCCGACCAGGTCGGCACCGACGTCGGCGGCCTTGGTGAAGATGCCACCACCGACACGCATGAACATCGCGAGCAGCGCGGCGCCGAAACCGAAGCCCTCCAGGACCTTCGGGGCCTGACCCGCGTAAACGAGCACGACCAGTGCGGCGCCGAAGAGACCGAGGCCGACCGTGGTCATGCCGACCACACCACCGGTGCGGAACGCGATGCGCGTCGCCTTTTCGCGACCGCCTTCTTCGTTCGCGGCGGCGGCGACACGCACGTTGGCGCGCGTGGACAACCACATGCCCAGGTAGCCGATAGTCGCCGAGAACGCGGCACCGACGATGAAGAACAGAGATCGGCCGATTCGTTCGGCAAGATCATCTGCCGGTAGCGCGAACAGCAGAACGAACACGATCACGACAAAGATGCCGAGCGTGCGGAACTGCCGGTTGAGGTAGGCCGCTGCGCCCTCCTGAACCGCCTTGGCGATGTCCTGCATCTTGGGGGTGCCCTGGCCGGCGGCCAGCACCTCCTTGAGCAGCACGTACCCGACGGCGAGAGCAGCCAGGGCGACCACGGCGACCACGGCTACGACGCCGCGATCACCCCCGGAGAGCTCGAGGCTCTCCGCGAGGAATTGCCGGGACATCCGTCCTCCTGGTGAGTTGCCATGTGCAGCGCCAGGGCAGTCCAGCCGCCCAGCGCGACGTGACGCATCCCTCATTGGATGCGATGAGCGGGGAGTCTAGGGGTTGCTTGCAACGAGGCAACGAAGTGTCCCGATCCGTGCACACACCGTTATCTGCGCAGGAAGTCGAGTACGGCCCGGCCGGAACTGTCGGTGCCGTGTGCGAAGCTCGGCCTCGTGGTGGATCAGGGACGCCGGTTGCTGGACCGCGTGCTGGCGGGAGTGCCCGCCGGGGAGTCTCCCCTCACGCATGCGCGTGATCTGCCGTTACGGCAGGCAGATCACGTGCCGTGGCCCGCGTGGGCCGCCCCGCCGGTGGTCGCCGCGTTCACCGAGACGGGTGTGCGCGAGCCGTGGCGGCACCAGGCCGAGGCGGCGACGCTCGCGTGGTCGGGCAGCCACGTGGTGCTCGCGACGGGCACCGCTTCTGGCAAGTCTCTTGCCTACCAACTCCCCGTGCTTTCCACTCTTTTGGCGGACACGAAGGCCACCGCGCTGTACCTGTCACCGACCAAAGCCCTTGGGGCGGACCAGCTCCGCGCGCTCGACGAACTGGGGATCAAGGGGGTCCGCGCGGCGGCCTACGACGGCGACACCCCGATGGCCGAACGCGACTGGGTCAAGGCGCACGCGAACTGGGTCTTCACCAATCCGGACATGCTGCACCGCGGAATCCTGCCGCAGCACCCGAAATGGCTGCGGTTCTTCCGCAGGCTGAAGTACGTGGTGATCGACGAGTGCCATTCCTATCGCGGCGTTTTCGGGTCGCACGTGGCGTTGTTGATGCGCCGGTTGCGGCGGGTCGCGCGCAAATACGGCGCGGATCCGATCTTCGTTCTGGCATCGGCCACTGTGGCTGATCCTTCTTCGTCGGCGGAGCGTTTGCTCGGCGTGCCGGTTTCCGCGGTGGTGGACGACTTCTCGCCGCGCGCGTCGCGGACCGTCGCGTTGTGGGAGCCGCCGCTGACGTCGCTGGAGGGCGAGAACGGCGCTCCGGTGCGACGTTCGGCCGGCGCGGAGACGTCGCGGATCCTCGCCGACCTGGTGGTCGAGGGCGCACGCTCGCTCGCGTTCGTGCGGTCGCGCCGCGGTGCCGAGCTGACCGCGATGGGCACCCAGCGGATCCTGTCCGAAGTGGACGGTGAGCTGCCCGGCCGGGTGGCCGCCTACCGCGGCGGGTTCCTGCCGGAGGAGCGCCGCGCGCTGGAGAAGTCGCTGTCCACGGGCGATCTGCTCGGTGTCGCGACCACGAACGCGCTGGAGCTGGGCGTCGACATCGCCGGGCTGGACGCCGTGGTGGTGGCGGGGTTCCCCGGCACGCTCGCGTCGTTCTGGCAGCAGGCGGGCCGCGCCGGCCGGTCGGGTGACAGCGCGCTCGTGGTCTTCGTGGCGCGCGACGACCCGTTGGACACGTACCTGGTGCACAACCCGGCGGCGGTGCTGGACCGGCCGGTCGAGGCGACCGTGCTGGATCCGTTGAATCCCTATGTGTTGGGACCTCAACTGGCGTGCGCCGCCTCCGAGATGCCGTTGACCCGGACATGCCTCGACGACTTCGGCGGGCCGCTCGCCGAGGCCGTGCTGGAGGAGCTGGTGGCGGAGAAACTGCTGCGCAAACGCCCGGCCGGGTGGTACTGGGCGTCGCACGACCGGCCGCACGCGGGTGTCGACATCCGCGGCTCCGGGGGCGACCAGGTGGCCGTGGTGGAAGCGGACTCCGGCCGGATGCTCGGCACGGTCGACCCGGGATCGGCCTGCTGGCAGGTGCATCCGGGTGCGGTGTACCTGCACCAGGGGCGGGCGTACGTGGTCGACGACCTGGATCTGGAGAGCGGCCTCGCGATGGTGCACCGCGAGGACCCGGAGTGGACGACGCAGCCGCGTGACTGCGTCGACATCACCGTCGTGCGCGAGATCGAACACGCCGAGTTCGGCGGCGTGTCGGTGTGTCTGGGCGAGGTGGAGGTGACCACGCAGGTCGTCGGCTACCTGCGTCGGCTGCCGTCCGGCGTGGTGCTGGACCAGATCCCGCTCGACCTGCCGGAGCAGACCCTGCAGACCCGTGCCGTCTGGTACACCGTGGACGAGTCGCTGCTGCTCGACGCAGGTGTTGAAGGCAAACGGATCCCCGGCGCCCTGCACGCCGCCGAACACGCCGCCATCGGCCTGCTGCCGTTGTTCGCAACGTGCGACCGCTGGGACATCGGCGGCGTCTCGACGGCCGCGCACCCGGACACCGGGATGCCGACGGTGTTCGTGCACGACGGCCACCCCGGCGGCGCGGGCTTCGCGGATCGTGGCTACTCGGCACTGCGGGCGTGGCTCTCGGCGACCCGTTCGGCGATCAAAGCGTGCTCCTGCCCGATGGGCTGCCCGTCGTGCGTGCAGTCGCCGAAGTGCGGCAACGGCAACGACCCGCTGGACAAGGCCGGCGCCGTGCTGGTGCTGGATGTGGTGCTGAGCAAAATCGCCTGACCGGGTGGCCTTTTCTTGGCTACGGTTGCCTGGTGAACACATGCAACGCCACTGACCGGACCCGTCGCCTCTAGGCGCGGCCGAGTCCGATGCTCCGCCGCGCCCGTTGTCCAGCCACGGGTTCATAGGAGTCTGCTTTGTTCACGCCTTTTGCTGATCTGAACGCACTGCTCGCCGACCTGGTCTCCTCGGTCCGCGAGATCCTCGGCCCCACCTACGTGGGCGCCTATCTCCAGGGCTCGTTCGCCTTGGGCGCCGGGGACATCCACAGCGACTGCGACTTCATCATCGCCTGCACCGAACTGCCGTCCGGTGCTGCTCTGGACGGGCTTCGGGCCCTGCACGACGAGATCCCGCTGCGGCCGGGCCACTGGTCGACCGAGATCGAGGGCTCGTACGCCGACGTGGAGTCGCTGCGCTCGGTGGCGGGCCTCGGGGTTCCGTGGCTGTTCAACGACCACGGCCACCGCACGCTGGTCTGGGACACCCACTGCAACAGCCCGCACGCCCGCTGGATCCTGCGCCACCACGGGATCGTGCTGGACGGCCCGCCGATCACCACACTGGTGGACGAGGTGCCGGCTTCCGCACTGCGTTCGGCGATGCGAGCCGAGATGCCGCACGTGCTGACCGGGATCGAGGAGTGGGCGCCGAAGGGCAATGCCTGGACTCAGCGCTACATCGTCTCGACGTACTGCCGGATGCTCTACACGATCCACACGGGAGAGGTGGAGTCGAAGCGCGGTGCGCTGCTCTGGGCGATGAAAATGCTCGATCAGCGGTGGCACCCGCTGATCGAGCAGGTCTTGGGGGACCGGGATCTCGGCTGGGACGCCGAGGCGGTGCCGCGCCCGGGAAGCATGGAGGCGACCTACGCCTTCGCTGCCTACGCCGAGCGGTTCTAGCTTTCGTGCGGTTCTAGCTCCCTCGGGGGTCTGGGGGTCGTTCCCCAGACAACAACCGAAACGACGCGGTCCGCGCTCTCCGCGGACATACGTCCCCCGAGTTTCGTGGGCGCGCGCCGCAGGTTTCACGGGTTTCCTGCGGCGCGCGCTCTCCACGTGCCGAACACTGTGTTCCCGCCTGCTACCGCTTCGCGACCGGATCCGTGGAACATCGGCGGATCTCGTTTGTTCGTCTCAACAGGACACGCGGGAGGCGACGGTGTCGACTGTCTTGGGACGAACTCCGGGGAGGAGCCGGCTTCGCCGACCGCGGCAGAGCTGTTGCCCTGCCACTAACGTTCCTCGGTCCGGTCACTGGTGCGGGAGGCTGTCCTTCGGGGTGCGTGTTCGGCTTTTCGCCCGTTCCTCAGCGGCCCCCGAAGTGCGGGGTACGGAGGCCGATCATCGGATCGGGCTGGGGTGGAACGGCCGCGCAGGGCATCGTCTTCGGGGTTGTCGGGGAGAGTCCACGACGACACCCAGCGCGGCCGGGCTCTGTAGTTGTTGTCAGGCTGCTTCGAGCTGGTAGCCCGTCGGGGTGTGGAGCGCCTCGACGAGTGCGTCCTGCACGATGTGCGAGTCCGGCAGGTTCCAGCCGCAGATGGACGGCTTGACCCGCCAGTGCACGACACCGTGCGCCATCGGGGTGGGCGGCAGCGGGATGGTCTCGCCCTGGGCGTACTGGTGCACGTCCTGGTTGTTGGCCAGCTCGGCGTTGAGCTTCGAGCCGGACTTCACCATGAACATCCACCGGCCGGACGGGGTCGCGGCGATCGGCACGGGAACGCTGATCGAACGCAGTGCGACGGCCGCGCGGCGGCCGAGGTCGGTGCCGACCTCGATCGCGTCCACCACGTGACCGGTGGCGAGGAGAAGGCTGTAGGAGCGACCCGCCCACCAGGTGGCGACCTGGTCGGACCGCGTACCGATGCGGTCGACCCAGTCGCGGTGCACGGGGATGGGCCCGTGGAGCTCGAGCCCGCTGCGACCCGCCCACTGGGTGACACCCTGCTCAGAACCGGCCGGATACGTGCCGGGCAGTACGGGCCAACCGCGGTACGCGAGGCTGACGGCCTCGGCACGCAGTTCAATGCGGAAGGCCCCGCGCCAGCTATCCGACCAATCCATCTTCCTTCGCCTCCAAGGCTTCGAAATCGACATCGACGTGGTGTCGGTTTTCCTGAGACACCGCGTCGGTGCCGCCACTACAACTAACGACACCGGCACCAGCCCGCGTAACCCCCGCTCGACAACTGGTAGCTACGGGACGGCGAACGCCCTTACCCAGAACGAGGCACTGAACTGTGCACGTTTAGTTCGATCACCGTTCAGCATGTCCGAGCGGCGATGTGAGTCCGCTCACCGCGGACGAACGACCGCTCGTCGCGCTCCAAACGCTTCGATCTTCGGCAGGACCTGCCCTGGCACGTGCGCTCACCGGGCCGAACGGCGTAGTGGCCGACACCTCCACAACCACCTCCCAGCCACTCACCGTGCACTGATCTGTCCGGGCACCGTTGGCTTCGGCCACGCGTTTCGCCTGCTCACAAGCATTTCCTTCGCCTTCCGTCAGGCCAGCGGCGGCGGCCAGCGCAGCCAGATCGGCCGCACCGGTCACCCGGTGCCGCGCAACGACCGCCGCGCCTATCTGCGCACCGCCGACTGAGACGACGAGCAGCAGGAGCATCGCCGCCACACCGCTCACCGCAGCCGAACCTCGCTCGCAACCAGGTGCTTCACCGTTCATCGCGGCTCCACGACGGCGACCGCCTCCGCGCTGAGCGGCAGCCCCAACGGCCCTTTCTGGCTGACGACAACCCTGATGACGTCCCCTTCGTCGCGGAACACCACCGCAGCCCCCGGCACGATCTCGCCGGCCGCCGCCTCACCCCGCTGCCGTTCACCGCGAGCCGCGAGCCGCGCGGCCTCTCTCGCGGCGTCGGTGCACCGCAGTTGCTCGATCACCGCCGTCAGCCCGGCGGCCCCGAGCCCCACGACGACGAGCAACGCGCACACCGCGATGGCCGCCTCCACGGTGACCATGCCCCGGTCATCAGACCGAAGACAGCGCACGCTGTATCAGCCCTTGCAGCAGGTCGTTCACGAAGTCGCTGGTCGCCAACGCGTAGAGCACCCCGGCGAGCGCGGCCGCGGCCAGCACGCCCAGCGAGTACTCCACGGTGCTCATGCCGCTGTCGTCCTTGAGCAGTTCCATCAGTCTTGCCTCTCTAGTTGAGGAATTGGCCTGCCAGCCCCAGCACCACCGGCGCGACGCCGAGGCACAGGAACGCCGGCAGGAAACACAGTGCGAGCGGCGCGGCCACGGCCACCGCGGCCCGTTGCGCCTTGGCCTCGGCCAGGTCGACGGCCTCGGCCCTGGTCCGCTGGGCGAGCTCGGCCGCCTGCCGGGCCAGCGCCGCCCCGGACCGGGCGGTCCTCCTGGCAGCCCTGGCGAGCACGGCCGTACCCGGTTGCTCCAGCGCGGCCGCCCAGGCCGTGACCGGGTCGGCACCGAGCTTCAGCAGGTCGGCGACCTGGCTCAGTTCCCGGATGCCGACCGCCTGGATCGCCGTCGGCACCGGCAGCCCCGCCCTGAGGCAGGCGGCCAGCAGGTCCCAGGCAGCGGACCGTTCGAACGGCCCCTGCTGTTGTGTTCGAAGGCGGGGCGGGTCGTGCGCCCTGGGCGTCAGCCGGTCGACCGCTCGTGGCGGCATCGGGGCGACGAGGACCGCCAGTGCCAGGAGGAGGAACGTCACGGCTCCACCTCCGTGATCCGCTTCGTCCACCACAGGCCGGCCGCCAGGAACACCGCGCCCAGCACGAGCAGCACCTGCCCCGCCGGGGTGGACAGCAGCACGTGCAGCGGTCTGGCGCCGCTGAGTTCACCGAGCACCACCCCGAACACCGGCAACCCGGCGAGCACCACCGCGCTGGCCCGCGGCCCCGCCATCCGCGCGTGCACCTGCCGTGCGAACGCGGCCTGCTGGTCGAGATCACGACGGGTCGCGTCCAGCACGTCCGCCAGCGCCACGCCGTGCTTCGCCGACACGTGCCACGCCTTGGCCAGCTGGTCCACCGCCTTGTGCAGCAGCGGCTGCCGGAGGTCGCGAAGGGTTCGCTCGACGTCGCCACCCAACCGCGAGGTGGCCGCGGCGGCTCTGAGCACATCGCCGGCCGGGGCAGGCGTGTCCTGGGCGGCACCTTCGGCTGCGGTGGCGGGGTGCGCACCCGCTCTGAGCTCGTCGATCACGCCGCCCAGGCCGTTGCTGAGGGCTTCGGTCGCCGTTCTCAATGCACGACTTCGCCTGCTCTGCTTGAGGATTCGGTAGGTGACCGAAGCGAGAACGGCCCCGGCGATCAGCCCGCCGATACCTGCGACCAGGTACGTCACCGCGACTGCCGCAACCAGCCAGACCCAGTGCGGCACAACGACTTCTCGTTTGCCCGCCGGTCTGAGCCGGCGGATCGATTTGAGCTGCGGCCACACCAGCAATGCCGTCGCCAGGAGCAGGAGGCTCACCACAGCAGCTCCTTGTTCTGCCAGCCTTGCTCTCTGGTCCAGACAGGACGGACCGTCAGTCCGCCTGCGGTTCGTGCGAAGGCACCGATCTCCACCAGGTGGCGAGCACCGGTTTCGGTCCGTCGCATGTGGAGCACCAGCCGCACCGCCGCGGCCACCTGGCTGTGCAACGCCTGCGGCTCAAGCCCGCCCAACGCCCCCAGCGCCTCCAGCCGCGCCGGAACCTCGGCAGGCGAGTTGGCGTGGAGGGTGCCGGCACCGCCTTCGTGCCCGGTGTTCAGCGAGGTGAGGAGTTCACGAACTTCGGCGCCGCGCACCTCGCCCACGACGATCCGGTCAGGCCGCATCCGCAACGCCTCCCGCACCAGCGACCGCACGGTGATCTCTCCGGCGCCCTCGACGTTCGGCGGCCGCGCCACCAGCCGCACGAACTGCGGGTGATCGGGCCGCAACTCCCCCGCGTCCTCCACGCACACGATGCGCTCAGCCGGAGGCACGCACCCGAGCAACGCGGACAGCAACGACGTCTTGCCCGACCCCGTACCGCCGATCACCAGGAACGCCATGCGCTTGCGGACGATCGCGCGCAGCACTTCGGCGATCTCGGCGTCGAACGTGCCAAGCCGCTGGAGCGCCGGGAGGTCGTGCGTCGCCGGGCGCAGGACGCGCAGCGACAGGCACGTGCTCTCCGCGATCGGCGGCAACACCGCGTGCAGGCGGACCCCGGTACCGGGCAGCCAGCCGTCGACGCACGGGGAGGCGTCGTCGAGCCGCCGCCCCGCGGCCACCGCGAGACGCTGGGCGAGCCGGCGCACGGCATCCTCGTCGGGGAACGCGATGCCGGTGCGGCGCAGGCCTTTCGTGCCGTCGACCCACACCTGGTCCGGCGCGGTCACCAGGACGTCGGTGGTGCCGGGGTCGGTGAGCAGCGGGTCGAGCGGCCCGGTGCCGGTGAACTCCTGGCGGAGAACTTGGAGGGCTTCCAAGACGTCCGAGTCGGCGAGTACGCCGCCGGCTTCCGAACGGACCGCTTGCGCCACGACGGCGGCCGTCAACTCCATGTCCGCGCCCGCCAGGCGGTGGCGGACCCGGTCGATCAGCGCCGCGGTCATGTCGCGGCTCCTGGGCGGCGGGCGTGCCGGCCGTAGGTGATCTCGCGGCCTAGGAGTCGCTGCCAGGTTTCGTTGCACCACGCTAGGAACCAGGTCATTTCGGTGGCTCCCGGAAGATGTAGGGCGGTGGGATGGGGCGGCCGTAGCGCAGGAGGTTGAGCAGCATCCGGCACCAGATGCGGAGGCGGGTCATGGGAGCGGCTCCTTCTGGTTCTGCGGCGAGGTGGTCGTAGGTGGGGGTTCTGGCGCGCTGAGACGGATCCGCCGGAGGATCACCATTCGGCGGACGCAGTCGGGGCCGGACTCGGGTGCTGTTCCTACTGCGGCTGCTGGGGATTGGTGTGGTCGCGGATCCCGTGGGCGGCTGTCGGCGGAACGGCTCGCTACGCGGGTGGTGGGTACCGCTTGCTCCGCACCGGCCGGGGATTGGTGTGGCCGCAGACCCGCCAGCCAGCCGCCGCCAGCACCACCTGCCCCGCGGGCCACGGCTCCCTCCACACCACCGGCAACCGGGCGCGTCACGGGCACAGCTCCTTCAGCACCAGGCGGGCCGCGGTAGCCAGAGGGCCCTTGGCATTGCGGGGAAAGCGCCCCCGCTCCACCGTCTCGGCCAGGCCCGGCTCGGGGCGCATCTGGGTCAGCAGCGGCACGCCGATCACGTCCGCCATCTCGGAGGGCTGCAGGTTGCCGGGTGACGGGCCGCGGACCACCAGGCGGAGGTTGCGGCCTTGGGTCAGCAGGCGGGAGGCGACTCGGGTGGCCGCGGCGGTGGCGCGGACTTCGGCCGGCACCACCAGGACCGTCAGATCCGTGCGGTCCAGGGCGGCCGCGGCGGCGGCTGTGGGGTGGCGGGGGAGGTCGCACACGACGGTGCAGCCGGCTCGGCGGCCCGCGTCCAGGACTGCTGCTACCGCGGCGGGTTCTGGGTCTGGGCCCGCTCGGTCGCAGGCCAGGATGCTCAGGCTGCCGGCTACCGGGAGGGCTGCGCGCAGGGCCGACATCGGGACTCGGCCGCCGCTGCAGTGCACGCCCGGCCAGCGGGCGCCCTCGTCGGATTCGGTGCCCAGGGCCAGGTCCAGGCCGCCGCCCAAGGGGTCGCAGTCGACGAGCATTGCCTCGCCGCCGGACGCCACTGCCTCTCGGCCGCAGGCGATGGCCAGGATCGAGGCGCCCGCGCCGCCGCGGCCTCCCACGAAGGAGACCACCCGGCCTCGGTCGGAGGGTGGGCCCTCGCCCAGGTCGGCGAAGGCGCTCACCAGGGCGCGGCCTTCCACCGGGAGTTCCAGGACTCCGTCCGCGCCCAGGGCCACCGCGGGTGCCCAGGGCGGGTCGCCTCCGTGGACGACCAGGACGCCGGTGCGGCGCGGGAGGTTTGCCTCCAGGCAGGCGGAGACGGCGGGCGGGTCCAGCAGCACCAGCGGGGCCGAACTCCATTGCGAGCGCAACGAAGTCACGTCGGGAGCGCAGGAGAGCGGGCAGTCCGCGGCGGCGGCGATGCGGAGGACCTCGTCGAGCAGGTCCTGGTCGCTGAGCAGGGCGATGGGGTGGGTCATGGGTCCACCGTGCTGAGTCGTGATGAACGACACAACGGGTGAAGATCCAGATGTGGACAAATCGGCGGGTGTGGACAAGTCGCGATCTTGAGTGCCCTGAACAGGCAGAAGTGTCGGACCTGTGTGCGATGGTGAGGGGTTGGGGACCAAACAGGGCCGCAAGGGCCGCAGAGGTCCAGTCCCAGCCGCGGGGAAACGGGCCCTGGATATGGGACGACCCCCGCCAGGGGGGAGGGACGGGGGTCGTCAATGGTTCAGTCCCGGGGGGTCGGACTGAACCCGTCCGTCGAACCGGACCCTCCTACTGTATCCCCATGCGCCAGTGCCGCGCGCAACTTCCGCAACAGCTGCGGGCCAAGTTTCGGTAACCGTGGCGCACAACGGTTTCGTCCAACGGCGAAATGCCGCCCGAACGGCCTACTGACGAGTACGCCTAAGCTGAGGCAATGAGTCGGATCGCCGCCTTCTTCGACCTCGACAAGACCGTGATCGCGAAGTCGAGCACGCTGGCGTTCAGCCGTCCCTTCTTCCAGGAGGGCCTGATCAACCGCCGCGCCGTGCTCAAGAGCGCGTATGCGCAGTTCGTTTTCATGCTGGCCGGCGCGGACGCGGACCAGATGGATCGCATGCGCGCGCACATCACGGCACTGGCCGCCGGCTGGGACGTCGAGCAGATCCGCAGCATCGTCAGCGAAACGCTGCACGACATCGTCGACCCGTTGGTCTACAAAGAGGCGACTCAGTTGATCGCCGACCACAAGGCCGAGGGTCACGACGTCGTCATCGTGAGCGCGTCGGGCGAGGAACTCGTTGCCCCGATCGCGGAGATGATCGGCGCCTCCTACAGCGTCGGCACCAAGATGGTGATCCAGGACGGCCGCTACACCGGCGACGTCGACTTCTACTGCGCGGCCGACAACAAGGCCGTCGCGATCAAACAGCTCGCCGCCGAGCACGGCTACGACCTGACCAAGAGCTACGCCTACTCGGACTCGGTCACGGACCTGCCGATGCTCGAGGTCGTCGGCCATCCGACGGTCGTCAACCCGGACCGGGGCCTGCGCCGCACCGCCGCGCTGAAGGGCTGGCCGGTGCTCCAGTTCTCGGATCCGGTGAGCCTGCGCCACCGCATCCCGACGCCGTCGGGCAAGACCGTCGCGGTCACGGCCATCAGCCTCGGCGCGGTCGCCGCGGCCGGTGCCGCCTGGTACGGCCTGCGACGCAGGCGCAACCGCGATTAGTCAAGCCCCGCGACCCAAGTCGAAGCCTTCGGGAGGGGTACTCGCGAGTAGCGGCAACGCCGTGCACTCGTGGTGCCCGCGTGAGTGCACGGAGCCAACCTGTCAGCGGTACCCGAACATGTACAGAACCTCACAAACGCTGAAACCGCAGTACTTTCACTACTTAACGTGGCTTGACCGGTGCACCCCTTCGAGCCCTTGCTGTGACCGGCCCCACGCACTTAAATGGGTGGTGCGGACCTCGGGTCGGCCAGGGGCCAGACGAAGAGAAGTCAGGATCCACCCCGACCAAGCTCCGTGCGCGGACTTACAAGTACCCACGCGCAGCACGCCGCGGGAGGCTTGTCGTCTAGGGCCTGCGTACCGGGACGCCGGACGCCGAGGCCAGGGTTGTACGACTGGAGTTGCACGCTTGGTAACTCGCAAGCCCGCGCTGTCGACAGGGGCACCCACTCGTTGGGTGCCCCTGTCGCTTTTGTGTGAAGGGTCGCTCTGACCCTGTGAAGAACCCACCCGGACGGCAGAATGCGCCCCCGTTGACCCATCGGCTCGACGTCACTAACTTGCGTAACGAGCCTGTTATTTAGTGGGAAGATCACCGGGAGGCGCAACACCGTGCGGAAAATCGCCGCGTTCAGCTTGGCCGTCGCCATGGTCGCCGTAGTTCCGGCGGGGCGAGCGGACGCGTCCGTGACCACGCTGCGCGGGATGTCGCTGGAGGAGAAGGTCGGCCAGCTCTTCGTCACCTACGTCAACGGCCAGGCCGCCGACGTCGCGCACCCCAAGAACCAGACCGACTTCGGCGTGGGCACACCCGCGGAGATGGTCCGCAAGTACCACCCCGGCGGCGTCATCTACTTCAACAACTCGAGCCGCGACAACATCGACACCCCCAAGCAGATCGCGCAGCTCTCCAACGGCCTGCAGAAGGCGAGCAAGATCCCGCTGCTCATCTCGACCGACCAGGAGATGGGCCTCGTCACGCGCATCGGTCCGCCCGCCACGCAGCTGCCGGGCAACATGGCGCTCGGCGCGGGCCGCAGCACGCAGGACGCGGAGGAAGCCGCCCACATCACGGCGATGGAACTCCGGGCGATGGGCATCAACCAGGACTTCGCCCCGGACGCGGACGTGAACTCCAACCCGACGAACCCGATCATCGGCGTGCGCTCCTACTCGAGCGACCCGACACTCGCGGCCGACATGGTGAAGGCCCAGGTCCAGGGTTACGAGGGCCGCCGCTGGTTCGCCATGGACTCCGTCACGGCGACCGCCAAGCACTTCCCGGGCCACGGCGACACGTCCGAGGACAGCCACACCAGCCTGCCGGTCTCCAACCGCAGCCTCGACCAGTGGCGTCAGATCGACGCGCCGCCGTTCAAGGCGGCCATCGAGAGCAAGATCGACTCGATCATGACCGCGCACATCCAGGTGCCGCAGATCGAACCGTCCGGCGAGCCGGCCACCCTCTCGCCGAAGATCATCACCGGCCTGCTCCGCGAGGAGCTGAAGTACGACGGCGTCATCGTCACCGACTCGCTGGAGATGGCCGGCGTTCGCAAGCTGCACCCCAACGACGCGGAGATCCCGATCCTCGCCCTCAAGGCCGGTGTCGACCAGCTGCTGATGCCGCCGAACCTGGGCGTCGCGGTCGAGAGCGTCCTCACGGCCGTGCGCACCGGTGTCATCTCCGAGCAGCGCATCAACGAGAGCGTGCTGCGCATTCTCAAGATGAAGCTCCTGCGCGGCGTGATGCTGACCGCCGAGGTCGACGAGAACAAGGTCGACCAGATCGTCGGCTCCAACACCCAGGCCGCCCAGCGCATCGCCGACCGCACCATCACGGCCGTCCGCAACGACGCTCAGGCGATCCCGCTGCAGGCCACCGCTCCCCTGGTCGTCGGCACCAGCGACGCCCCGGTCACCGCGCTCGCGACCAGGCTCAAGGCGACCAAGTCCGTCACCGCCACCAGCCCCACACCGGCGCAGGTCCAGCAGACCCTCGCGGCTGCCGCGAAGGCCGACAAGATCGTCGTGCTGACCAACGGCCTGGGCACCAGGCCGGCTCAGCTAGACCTGCTGAACCAGCTGGTCGCCACCGGTAAGCCGGTCATCGCGGTCGCCACGGGCGTGCCGTACGACGTGGCCCACAGCAACGCCAAGACGTGGCTCGCCAGCTACTCGACCACGAACGTCTCGATGGAGGCACTGGCCAAGATCCTGCTCGGCGAGACGAAGCCGCAGGGCAAGCTCCCGGTCGACGTGCCAGGCCCGGCCTCCTACCCGTTCGGCCACGGATTGAGCTGGTGACGATGCGGCGACGACAGTTCCTCGTAGCCGGTTCACTGTCAGTCCCGCTCTTCACAACAGGAACAGCCAACGCCTCCTGCACCCTCACCACGGGCGCGGAGCAGCTGGCGCAGGACGGCTGGCGCAAGCTCAAGGGCCGCAAGGTAGGCGTGCTCACGAACCCGACGGGCGTGCTCAAGGACCAGACGCACATCGTCGACTCGATGGTCGCCCACGACGCCAAGCCGACGGCGGTGTTCGGCCCGGAACACGGCTTCCGCGGCACGGCACAGGCCGGCGGATCCGAGGGCGACTATCAGGACCCACGCACCGGTGTCCCGGTGTACGACGCGTACGGCGCCAACGCCACGAAGCTCGCAGCGATGTTCACGAAGGCCGGCATCGACACGGTCGTGTTCGACATCGCGGACGTGGGCGCGCGCTTCTACACCTACATCTGGTCGATGTACACGGCGATGCAGGCCGCCCCGAACCTGGACTTCATCGTCCTCGACCGCCCGAACCCCATCGGCGGCAAGGCCAACGGCCCGCAGCTCGATCCCGCCTATGCCACCGGCGTCGGCCTGAAACCGATCGTCCAGCAGCACGGCATGACCGTCGGCGAACTGGCCCGATTCTTCAAGAACGAGTTCGACGCCAAGACCAACCTCGAAGTCGTCAACGTGAGGGGCTGGCGCCGGGACCAGCTCGACACCGGCCTGCCCTGGGTGCCGCCGAGCCCGAACATGCCCACCCAGGACACCGCGCTCGTCTACCCCGGCACGTGCCTGTTCGAGGGCACCGTGCTCTCGGAGGGCCGCGGCACCACCCGCCCGTTCGAGACGGTCGGTGCACCCGGCATCGACTGGCGCTGGGCCGAGTCCCTGAACGCCTTGAGCCTCAAGGGAGTCAGGTTCCGGGAGACCTACTTCGCCCCGACGTTCAACAAGTTCCAGGGCAAGACCTGCGGCGGCGTCACCCTGCACGTGACCGACCCGCACGAGTTCGACGCGATCAAGGCGGCCGTCGCCATGATCGCCACCGCGAAGTCCTTGTACCCCAGCGTGTTCGCCTGGCGACCGGACAACTGGATCGACAAGCTGAGCGGCTCCGACCGGCTGCGCAAGATGATCGACGCGAACGCCAGTCTCGACGACATCATCGGCGCGTGGCAACAAGAACTGCAGCAGTTCCGCCGCACCCGCCTGCCCTACCTGCGCTACCGGTGAGGACGCGATGCTCATCCCTGCACTGGCCGTCGCTCTCGTGACTGCCGCCATGCCCGGCCACTTCGACCAGCCCCAGGACGGCTTCGCACCGGCGTGGACCACGCTGCGGCAGTCCAACCCGTACTGGGCGCACCTCGATCCCGAACCGATCAACGCGGCGTTGCGCCAGGTCAGGGACTTCACCAAACCTCAGGCCAACGGCAAACCGCTGTTCGCCGGCGCCGTCACGATGTACGTGCACGACGGCAAGATCGTCACGCACGATCGCACCGGCTACGCCGTCCTCTACCAGGACCAGCAGACCCAGCTGCCGGAAGCAGATCGCGTGCCGATGAGGCAGGACACGATCTTCGACCTGGCTTCGATCTCCAAGCTCTTCACGTCGATCGCGGTGATCCAGCAGGTCGAGCAGGGCCGGGTCAGCATCGACGAGAAGGTCGCTCACTACCTGCCCGAGTTCGGTGTGAACGGCAAGGAGAACATCACCGTCAAGCAGCTCCTCACACACACGAGCGGCCTCGAACCGTTCATCCCGTTGTGGAAGCTGTACCCGGACGTCCCGTCCCGCATCAAAGCGGTGATGGACGTGAAGCCGAAGTCCACGCCCGGCACCACCTACGTCTACAGCGACCTGAACCTGATCACGCTCGGCGAGATCATCCACAGGGTCAGCGGCAAGAAGCTCGACGAGGCCGTCAAGGACGGCATCACCAGGCCGCTCGGCATGAAGGACACCGGCTACAACCCGAAAGCCAAGGACCGCACGGCCGCCACGGAGTTCCAGGTCGCACCGCCGCGCGGGATCGTCCGCGGCGAGGTGCACGACGAGAACTCGTGGTCCCTCGGCGGAGTCGCCGGCCACGCGGGTGTCTTCGGCACCGCGCGGGACCTCGCCGTCCTCGGCCAGACGATCCTCAACGGCGGCACCTACAACGGCCGCCGCATCCTGAAGGAGCACAGCGTCGAACTGATGCTGACGAACTTCAACCAGCAGTTCCCGGACAACGCGCACGGGCTCGGTTTCGAGCTGAACCAACGCTGGTACATGGGCGCGCTGAGCGCACCGGGCACCGCCGGCCACACCGGCTACACCGGGACGTCGTTCGTGATCGACAAGGCCTCCCGGTCGATCGCGATCCTGCTCAGCAACCGCGTGCACCCCAGCCGTGACTGGGGCAGCGTGAACCCCGCCCGCCGCGCCGTCGCCGACGGACTGGCCAACGCGCTCGCGGTCAAGACTTCCGGAAAGCAGTGGCGCGCAACGACTTCCGGCGGCACCCTCACGACCGATCGCCCGGTCGAGGTCTTCGTCGACGTCGACAAGGGCGACAAGCTGACGATCCAGCACTGGGACGGCACCGCCTGGCAGGACGTCCGCACGATCACCAGCACGAACCGCCGTTGGGTGCCCACAGAGGCCGTCAAGACGAGGTTCGTCTACACGAAGGCAGACCTGTACAACGGCCGTGGCGTCTACGTGCACGCCCGTGGCGACGTCACGGCAGAAGGCTGGTCAGTGGCACGCCGCTAGCACCGACGCGAAGGTGTCGAGCGCCCGTGGAAACGCGGGCGCTCCGAAGCTCACCACGATCCCCGTGCGGTCGTCGTCGCTCAGCTCGTGCCGGAACCACGAGAGAGGACTGACCTCCATGCCACGTTCGCGCGCCGTCTGAACGATCAACGACTCGCGCGGGGTGTCGAGCACGGCGTGCATCCCCGCCGCGATGCCGGAGACCTCCACGTACGGCGAGACGGCCTCGACGAGCCGGTCACGCCGTCGCTGGTATTTCAGCCGCATCCGCCGCACGTGGCTGTCGTACGCACCGCATTCGAGGAAGTCGGCCAAAGTCAGCTGGTCGAGCATGCTGATGTACTGCTCGCGATCGGTCTTCAAGGCCAAGATCGGGTCCACGAACCGGTCCGGCAGCACCATCCACGCGATCCGCAACGCCGGTGACAACGCCTTGCTGGACGTGCCCAGGTAGACGACGTGCTCCGGATCAAGCCCTTGCACCGCCCCGACGGGCTGCCGGTCGTAGCGGAACTCGCCGTCGTAGTCGTCCTCCAGCACAAGACCGTCAACGCGCCGTGCCCACTCCACCGCCGACGCGCGCCGCAACGGGTGCAGAGGGCCTCCCAACGGAAACTGGTGCGCCGGAGTCAGCACGACCGCACGCCGGTTGTCCGGCAGTTGCTCGGTGTTCGCGCCGTGGTCGTCCACCGCCAGCGGGACCGTCGACTTCCACAACGACCGGTGGAAGCCCAGCCCGTACTCCTCCACGACGACCGGCGGCTTCAGCAGCTGGTTGAACATCCGGATGGCGTCCGCGAACCCGGAGCACACCACGATCCGCTCGGGACCGGCCCGCACCCCGCGGGCCCGCGCCAGGTACTCGGCCAGCGCCGTCCGCAGCTCGATCCGCCCCTGCGGGTCACCCGGCCCGAACGCCTCCGACGGCGCCGCCAGCAACGCCCGCCGTGTCGACCTGATCCACTCCGCGCGCGGGAACTCGGTGATGTCCGGCGTGCTCACCGTGAGGTCGAACCGCACGTCCGGTCCTGGCGTCACGCGCTTGAGCGGCGGAGGTGGCGCGACCCGTTGCGCGACAACGGTTCCAGAACCCTGCCGCGCGGTCAGCCAGCCCTCAGCCACGAGCTCCGCGTACGCCTCGGCGACGGTGTTCCGCGCGATCCCGAGATCGGCGGCGAGCGACCGTGACGCCGGCAAGCGCGTGCCGGGCGGCAGGCGCGCCGACCGGACCGCGTCCCGCAGCGACGCCGTCAACCGCTGCCGCAGTCCACCCGGACCGGACAGGTCCAGGTGGAAGTCAAGATTGGCCCACGATTCCACGATCGAATTGCACCATGCCGGAGGACAATCGGCGCCCTAACTTTGTGGACATGACGAACCGCATCGACCTCGCCAAGAAGGCACCGAAGGTCTACCGCGCCATGATCGCCCTCGACGCCGCCGCCCGCGAAGGTCTGGACGAGCAGCTCGCCGAGCTCGTCCGCATCCGCGCCTCCCAGCTCAACCACTGCGCCTACTGCCTCAACATGCACACGGTCGACGCCCGAAAGGGTGGTGAGTCCGAGGCCCGCATCTACCTGCTGAGCGCGTGGGAGGAAGCCGGCGACCTCTACACCGAGAAGGAGCAGGCCGCACTGCGCCTCACCGAGGCCATCACCGTCCTGAGCAGCCACGAGTACGTCAGCGACGAGGTCTACGAGCGGGCCGCGAAGCACTTCGGCGAGGAGGAGCTGGCCCAGCTCATCGCGCTGATCTTCACCATCAACTCCTGGAACCGGATCGCCGTGTCCACGAGGAAGGTGCCCGACGTTCGGTGACATTCCGCGGAAAATTCGCCCGACCGGAGTGACTTTGGGACACAGTTGGGGTGAGTTCCGCCCACACTCCGTTGACCCTCGGAGTGACGGTTAGTAAGTTTCCCACGTGTCCACTGACAGCAGTGCCGAGTCCAGTCCACTGGTCAAGATCCGGTCGTTGCTACCGGGTCTCGCGCGCGCCGAGCAGCGCGTCGCGAAGGTGGTGCTGGAGAACCCGGGGACGGTCGCGCACCGCAGCATCACCGAGGTCGCCGAACAGGCCGGCACGAGTGAGACGACGGTGACGCGGTTCTGCAAGGCGATCGGCGTCGGCGGCTACCCGGAGCTGCGCATCGCGCTCGCCGCCGACACCGCCCGCAGTCAGGCCAGGGCCAACCACGACATGGGCGGCGACATCGGGCCGGGCGACGACCTGAAGCAGGTCGTCGGCAAGGTCGCGTTCGCGGACGCCCGCGCCGTCGAGGAGACCGCGGAGCAGCTCGACATCGAGTCGCTCGACAAGGTGATCCAGGCCGTCGCGGGTGCCCGCCGGGTCGACGTCTACGGCTTCGGCGCGAGCGCGTTCGTGGCGTTCGACCTGCAGCAGAAGCTGCACCGGATCGGCCTCACCTGCTTCGCGTGGAACGACACGCACATCGCGCTGACCTCGGCCGCCGTGCTGACCCCCGCCGACGTCGCCGTCGGCATCTCGCACACCGGCTCGACCTCGGAGACCGTCGAGGCCCTGCGCGTGGCCAAGGAGACCGGCGCCACGACGGTCGCGCTGACGAACTTCCCGCGCTCGCCGATCACCGAGGTCGCCGACCACGTGCTGACCACGGCCGCGCGCGAGACGACGTTCCGCTCCGGCGCGATGGCGAGCCGCATCGCCCAGCTCACGGTGATCGACTGTCTGTTCATCGGGGTCGCCCAGCACCACGTCGACACGGCGAAGACCGCGCTGGAGGCGACTTACGAAGCGGTGTCCGGCCACCGGCTGGGAGCAAGACCAGACGGCCGCCGACGGTCTCGGGAGACGACTAAATGATCTCCCCCCGGAACGGTGTGGTGGTGCGCGTGGAATCTCCGACCGAGCAGCGGAACCCTCGCACAACCGACATCGACCGGGTCCCCACGATCGACGTGCTGCGGATGATCAACGACGAGGACCGCACGGTCCCGGCCGCGGTCGCCGAGGCACTGCCGGAGCTGGCGCGCGCGGTCGACCTGGGCGTCGCCGCGATCATGTCCGGCGGCCGGGTCCACTACGTAGGTGCCGGCACGTCCGGCCGTCTGGCGACGCTCGACGCCGCCGAGCTGGTGCCCACGTTCAACGTTCCCGGTGACTGGTTCGTCGCTCACCACGCGGGTGGCTCCGAGGCCCTGGTCCGCGCGGTCGAGGAGGTCGAGGACAGCTCCGGTGCCGCGCAGATCCGCCGTTCCGCCACCGCGAAGGACCTGGTGGTGGGCGTGACGGCGTCCGGGCGCACGCCGTTCGTGATCGGCGCGCTGCAGGAGGCGCAAGCGCTTGGCGCCCACACGGTCCTGGTCTCGAACAACGCGTCCGTGCCGTTCGCGGCGGACGTCCTGGTCGCGTTGAACACCGGCCCCGAGGCCATCGCAGGCTCGACCAGGATGAAGGCGGGGTCGGCGCAGAAGCTGGTGCTGACGTCGTTCTCGACCGCGGTGATGGTCAAGCTCGGCCGCACCTACTCGAACCTGATGGTCAGCATGCGGGCGACGAACGCGAAGCTGCGCGGCCGCACGATCCGGATCCTGCGCGAGGCCACGGGCCTGGCGGAGGCCGAGTGCGAGCAGGCGCTGGCGGAGGCGTCCGGTGACCTCAAGGTGGCGCTCGTGCACCTGCTCTCCGGCGTGCCGACCGAACGTGCGGCCGCCGCCCTGGAAGACACGAAGGGCCACGTTCGCAACGCTCTGGACCGGCTAGCCGGGTAGGACGGGACGCCACGGGATCGGCGTCGAGAGCACCATCGCGCTCGACGTCTCCCCGTGGCTCGCGAGCCGGACCAGCAGCCGTTCGAGCTCCAGGATCGACGTGGTCACGACCTTCACGACCGAGCAGATGTCGCCGGTCAGCCGCACCACCTCGACCACCTCCGGGCAGTCGTCGAGCAGCTCCGGGTGCACCGTGATGCACCTCGGGCCGTAGCACTTCATGCGCACCAACGCGACGACCGGACGCCCGACGACGGTGGGGTCGACCACGGCGCGATAGCCGGTGATGGCGCCCATGTTCTCCAACCGACGGACCCGTTGCGCGACCGTCGGCGGTGAGACGTGGACCCGGCGTGCGAGCTCGTTGTACGACAGCCGCGCGTCCTCTTGGAGGGCCTCCAAGAGGGCCTTGTCCACCTCGTCCAGCATGAACGCAAAGCTACTCGCCCATCTGATTTGTGTTTGAAAGAAGTCTCGGGCCAACGCCTTTCGTCGCCCATTCAGGTGACGGCCGGTTCGAAGGAGGATTGAGGGCATGAGCTGCCCCGTATCCCCCAAGCTGGATTTCGGCGGCACCACGCCGTACGAGGACTACGTGCACGCGTCGGTGCTGCACACCCTTCAGCAGCAGTGGTCCAAAGACCCACGCGAGATGTCGTTCCTGGTCATCACGCAGGTGATGGAGCTGTACTTCGGCCTGCTCTGCTTCGAGTGGCGGCAGGCCCAGACCGAGCTGCGCGCCGACGACCTGCGCGCCGCCATCCGCACGCTGCGCCGCTCGGACCTGCACCTGCAGGCGCTGTCCGCGGCCTGGCGGCCGATCGCGCGCATGACGCCGACCGAGTTCAACTCGTTCCGCGACGCGCTGGGCGAAGGCTCCGGCTTCCAGTCGGGCATGTACCGCGAGATGGAGTTCCTGCTCGGCGAGAAGTCCGCGTCGATGCTCGTGCCGCACCGGGCGGTGCCGGCGATGCACGACCAGCTGGAGCGCTCGCTGGGCCTGCCCTCGCTCTACGACGACGTGCTGGCCGCGTTGAAGCGCCAGGGTTTCGACATTCCCGCTGCCGTGCTGGAACGCGACCTCACCAAGGCGTACGAGCCGTCGGCCGAGGTCGAGCAGGTCTGGGCGGCGATCTACCGCGGCAACGACCGCGACCTGCTGGAACTCGGTGAGGCACTGACGGACATCGCCGAGGAGTTCGCGCGGTGGCGCTACGACCACCTGCTCGCGACCCGGCGGTCGATGGGCTCCAAGGTCGGCACGGGCGGGTCCGCTGGTGTTGCCTGGCTGGAGAAGCGCACCCAACGAGCGGTGTTCCCGGAGCTGTGGACGGCAAGGAGCTACGTGTGAGGCGTGAGCTGTTCGATCTGCCGGAAGGCGTCATCTACCTCGACGGCAACTCGCTCGGCGCGCCACCGAAGGCCGTCGCCGAACGCATGCAGGAGGTCGTGAAGCACCAGTGGGGCACGCGGCTGATCCGCTCGTGGTCCGAGGGCTGGTGGGAGGCGCCGCAACGGATCGGTGACCGGATCGGCCGGCTGATCGGGGCAGCGGAAGGCCAGGTCGTGGTCGGCGACTCCACCTCGGTCAACGTCTTCAAGGCGTTGATGGGCGCGGTGAAGGGCACCACGCGGTCCGAGATCGTCGTCGACGAGTCGACGTTCCCGACCGACGGCTACATCGCGCAGTCCGTGGCCTCGTTGACGGGCATGAAGATCCGTGCGACCGCACCGTCCTCATTGGAGCTTTCTGAAGACACCGCCGTGGTCCTGCTCAACCACGTCGACTACCGCACCGGCGCGATGCTGGACATGGCGAAGCTGACCGAGCAAGCGCATTCCGTTGGCGCACAGGTGGTCTGGGACCTCTGCCACAGCGCAGGCGTCATCCCGATCAAGCTGGACGAACTCGGGGTGGACTTCGCGATCGGCTGCACCTACAAGTTCCTCAACGGCGGACCGGGTTCGCCGGCCTACATCTACGTGCCGAAGGACCGGCAGGAGTCCTTCGAGAACCCGCTTTCCGGCTGGAACGGCCATCGCGTGCCGTTCGCGATGGAAGCTGGCTACGACCCCGATCCCGGCATCGCGCGGGCACGCGTCGGCACGCCGGACATCCTGTCGATGCTGGCGCTCGACGCGGCGCTGGACGTGTGGGAGGACGTCGACCTGCACGTGCTGTGGAAGTGCGGGCTGAGCCTGACCGCGTTGTTCCGCTCGCACGTGGAGCAGCTGACCTCGCTGGAGATCCTCACGCCGAACGAGATCCCGCGCGGCAATCAGATCTCGGTGCGCTGTCCCGATGCGGCCGGAGTCATGGAGAAGCTGATCGCGCGCGGCGTCATCGGTGACGTCCGGCCGCCGGACATCCTGCGGTTCGGGTTCGCCCCGCTCTACAACACCAGCCAGGACGCGATCCAGGCCGCCAAGATCCTGGCCGAGGTCGTCAACTCGTGAGTGCGGCGTCCGCGATGCTCTTCGCCTCGCGGGCGCCCGCTTCCAGCGCCGAGCAGACGAAGAGGATCCACTGAGCCAGGCCTTCGAGTTCGCCCGACGCGAACGCCACGGAGGCGGCCTCGTACTCGGTCGAGCGGCGCAGGCAGGCCACCTCCGGCACGCCGAGGCCCTTCGGGTCGAGGCCGGTGGAGATCGACGTCAGCCGGGCGGCGGCACGGGCCACCACGCCGTTGGCGACCTCGAACGGTGCCAGCCCGAGCAGTTCCCCGTGCACCACGGCGACCAGCACGGGCGCCGGTACGGACGTGCCGCCGGTGACCAGAGAGCCGATCAGGTCGAGCCGCGCCGACACGTCCTGCGAAACCCGTGGCCGTCCGACGTCCGCCGTGAGGTCCGCGGCGGCGAGGACGTGCAACCGCGCGAGGGCCTGCAACGGCGCGCGCTGCCACGTGGCGACGAGTCCGCCCAGTGCCTCCGCGATCCGCAAAGACCCTGCCAGCACGGGATCCGACACCTCGCCGGACGCCGGAATTTCGGTCGGGCCGCCCTCCAGAGCGGCCGACGCACGGGCCGCGCGGACCGACGCTTCCGCCGCGGTCGTGGCCCAGCCCCGCAGGTTCACCCGATGGCGGTGCACCTGGAAGACGGCGTCCTTGGCCGCATTGGCGGCATCTGCCACACCAGGCAAGGAAAGCAGCGGAGCAAGCGCATCGGTCACGGTGGCGCAGAGTACCTGACCAGGTGAAACGCGTGACCCAGCTCACTGGGCAGACCGTTGAGCGCGCAACTTCGCCCGTTCAACGCCTCACACGTGCCTAGACCAGACAAAACGGGTTACACAATGACAGCTGTGTAACCCACCTCCCCAGATTGGTCTGAACCTTTCGGGGGAGGAGCCTGTTGGAAGTGAACTGGCTCGCACTACGGTCAGTACCCGCATCCCCCACCGGTCTGGATTTTCCAGGAGGTCTCGCACCATGACCCAGTCGCCAGGCCAGGGCCAAGCCCTGGACAACCTGCTCACGGAGAGCAGGACGTTCCCGCCTTCCGACGAGTTCGCGGCGCAGGCGAACGCGCAGCCCGAGCTGTACGAGGAGGCGAAGGCCGACCGCGAGGCGTTCTGGGCGAAGCAGGCGGAACGGCTGCACTGGGACACCAAGTGGGACCAGGTCCTGGACTGGTCGGACGCGCCCTTCGCCAAGTGGTTCGTCGGCGGCAAGCTCAACGTCGCCTACAACTGCGTCGACCGGCACGTCGAGTCCGGCCACGGTGACCAGATCGCCATCCACTGGGAGGGCGAGCCCGGCGACACCCGCGCCATCACCTACGGCGAGCTGCAGCGCGAGGTCTCCAAGGCCGCGAACGCGTTGACCGCGCTGGGTGTCGGCGCCGAGGACCGCGTCGCGATCTACATGCCGATGGTCCCCGAGGCGATCTTCGCGATGCTCGCGTGCGCCCGTGTCGGTGCCATGCACAGCGTCGTGTTCGGCGGCTTCTCCGCCGAGGCGCTGCGCACCCGCATCGAGGACTCCTCGTGCAAGCTCGTCATCACCACCGACGGCCAGTACCGCCGCGGCAACCCGTTCCCGCTCAAGCCGGCCGTCGACGAAGCCGTCGCCGCCGCGCCGTCGGTGGAGAAGGTGCTCGTCGTCAAGCGCACCAACTCCGACGTCGCGTGGACCGACAAGGACGTGTGGTGGCACGAGCTGGTGGACTCGCAGTCCGACCAGCACACCCCCGAGGCGTTCGACTCGGAGCACCCGCTCTTCATCCTCTACACGTCGGGCACCACGGGTAAGCCGAAGGGCATCCTGCACACGTCCGGCGGCTACCTCACGCAGGCGTCGTACACACACCACAACGTGTTCGACCTCAAGCCGGACACCGACGTGTACTGGTGCACCGCGGACATCGGCTGGGTCACCGGCCACAGCTACATCGTCTACGGCCCGCTGTCGAACCGCGTGACGCAGGTCGTCTACGAAGGCACGCCGAACACCCCGCACGAGGGCCGCCACTGGGAGATCGTGCAGAAGTACGGCGTCTCGATCTACTACACGGCGCCGACGCTGATCCGCACCTTCATGAAGTGGGGCGCGGACATCCCGGCCAAGTACGACCTCAGCTCGTTGCGGGTCCTGGGTTCGGTCGGCGAGCCGATCAACCCCGAGGCGTGGATCTGGTACCGCGAGAACGTCGGCGGCGGCTCCGCCCCGATCGTGGACACGTGGTGGCAGACCGAGACCGGCGCGATCATGATCTCGCCGCTGCCCGGCGTGGTGTCCACGAAGCCCGGCTCCGCGCAGCGCCCGCTGCCCGGCATCGGAGCGAAGGTCGTCAACGACGAGGGCGTCGAGGTCCCGCACGGTGGCGGTGGCTATCTCGTTCTGGACGAGCCGTGGCCGTCGATGCTGCGCGGCATCTGGGGCGACGAGGAGCGCTACCGCGACACGTACTGGTCGCGCTTCAAGGACCAGGGCTTCTACTTCGCCGGTGACGGCGCGAAGTACGACGACGACGGCGACATCTGGCTGCTCGGCCGGGTCGACGACGTGATGAACGTGTCCGGTCACCGCATTTCGACCACCGAGGTCGAGTCGGCGCTCGTGTCGCACCCGACCGTGGCCGAGGCGGCCGTCGTCGGTGCGGCCGACGCGACCACCGGCCAGGGCATCGTGGCGTTCGTGATCCTGCGCGGTGGCGCGGGTGCGGACGCCGGCGGCGCGGACGCGATCAAGGCGCTGCGCGACCACGTGGCCAAGGAGATCGGTCCGATCGCGAAGCCGCGGCAGATCATGGTCGTGCCGGAGCTGCCGAAGACGCGGTCCGGCAAGATCATGCGCCGTCTGCTGCGCGACGTGGCTGAGAACCGCGCGGTCGGCGACGTGACGACGCTGGCCGACTCGTCGGTGATGGACCTGATCTCGGCAGGCCTGCAGTCGGGCAAGGCAGAAGACTGATCTGATCTGGGCCAACGTGACGGGCGTCCTCATTGGAGGGCGCCCGTTCGCGTTAAGATCCCGTCTAGGTGAGCCGGGAAGTCTGGTCGGCGCGAGTATCGCTGTACCCGCCGAACGCCCCGGGAGACCTGTTGTCGCGCAAGAAGGCCGTAGTCGCCGAGTTCGCCCGCTACCTCCGCACGGAAACCGTCGGTGGCACCGTGCTGCTCGCCGCCACGGCCGTCGCGCTGCTGTGGGCCAACTCGCTGCTCGCCCCCGCCTACTTCGGGCTGCGGGACCTGCACCTGGGGCCGTTGTCCGTCGGCGACTGGGCCAAGGACGGGTTGCTGGCGATCTTCTTCTTCGTCGCCGGGCTCGAGCTCAAGCGCGAGCTCGTCGTCGGGGAGCTGTCGGAGTTCAAGGCCGCGATCCTCCCGATCGTCGCGGCGATCGGCGGGATGATCGTGCCCGCCCTGATCGCGTTGTCGATCGGCTGGGGCGAGCCGGGGATCGAGAAGGCGTGGGCGATTCCGGTCGCTACGGACATCGCGTTCGCGCTGGGGGTGCTCGCGCTGACGGCGTCGGGGCTGCCGTCGAGCCTGCGGGTCTTCCTGCTGTCGCTGGCCGTGGTGGACGACCTCGGCGCGATCGTGGTGATCGCGATCCTGTTCACGGCGAAGTTCAACCTGCTGGCGGCGGGCGCGGTCGTGCTGCTGCTCGCGCTGTACTGGTTCCTGCAGCACAAGAGGATCACCTCGCCGTTCCTCTACGTGCCGATCGCGCTCGCGACCTGGTGGTTCATGCACGAGTCGGGCATCCACGCCACGATCGCGGGGGTCGCGCTGGCGTTGCTGACCCGCGTGAAGCGCGACCCGTACGAGCAGGAGGCGCCGGCGGTGCGGCTGGAGCATCGGTTGCAGCCGTGGTCGGCCGGGGTGGCGGTGCCGGTGTTCGCGCTGTTCGCGGCGGGTGTGCCGGTGGGCGCGGAGGCGTTCGGGAAGCTCTTCTCGGACAAGATCGCCATCGGCGTGATGGTGGGTCTCATCGTCGGCAAGGTGATCGGGATCGTGGGCGCGTCGGCGCTGGCGGTGTGGCTCAAGGCGGCCGTCTGGCCGTCCGGCGCGGGGCCGCGCGACATCGTCGCGGTGGCGGTGCTGGGCGGGGTCGGGTTCACGGTGAGTCTGCTGATCGCGGAGCTCTCACTCGATCAAGCCGAGACCGCGAAGGCGGCCGTGCTGCTCGCCTCCATGATCGCGTCGCTGCTCGCAGCGGTGTTGCTCATTCGTCGCAGCCGGGCACATGGCACGATGTCCGGGTGACCACCAGGGAGCACATCGCGTCGATTCCGCTGACCGCAGACGACCCGACAGCCGAGGCCTCGATCGGCGGTCTGGTCCGCGACGCGACCTCGCACATGTCGACTCTGGTCAGAGCAGAGGTCGAACTCGCCAAGGGCGAGATCGCCGACTCGGTCAAGAAGGGCGTCAAGGGCAGCGTCTTCTTCATCATCGCGCTGACGGTGCTGTGCTTCAGCCTGTTCTTCCTGTTCATGACGCTCGGCTTCGGGTTCGCCCACTGGTTCGGCTGGCCCACGTGGGGCGGCTTCGCTCTCGTGTTCGGCCTGATGCTGCTGACCGCCGGCCTCTTCGGGTTCCTCGGCTGGCGCAAGGTCAAGAAGATCAAGGCGCCGGAGAAGTCGATCGCGGCCGCGAAGGACACCGTCGCGGCCCTCACTCGCAGGGGCGACGACAACTGAGCCGCAAACCCGACCCGTCGGTGGTGCGGGTCGCGGGTCCGTGGACGCACCGCGACGTCTCGGCCAACGGCATCCGCCTGCACGTCGCCGAGCTCGGCGAGGGACCTCTCGTGCTGCTCCTGCACGGGTTCCCCGAGTTCTGGTGGTCGTGGCGGCACCAGCTGACCGCACTGGCCGAGGCCGGCTACCGCGCGGTGGCGGTCGACCTGCGCGGATACGGCGACTCGGACAAACCGCCGCGCGGCTACGACGGCTTCACGCTCGCCGGTGACATCGCGGGCCTGGTCAAAGCGCTCGGCGCCCAACGCGCACACCTGGTGGGTCACGCGTGGGGCGGCGCCACGGCGTGGACGGTCGGTGCGATGCACCCGCGCGTGGTCTCGTCGATCTCCGTGCTGTCCGCACCGCACCCTTTGGTGACGCGCCGGGCGTTCCGCAGGCATCCTCGCGTGAACTCCCACGTGCTGCGCTTCCAGCTCCCGCTCTACCCGGAACGCTGGCTGACCGGCGAGAACGCCCTGCAGGTCGCCAAGCTGCTGTCCGCCTGGTCGGGCCCGAAGTGGCGGTCGGCACCCGAGTTCGACGAGGTCATCCGCCGCTGCCGGCAGGCGATGACGGTGCCGGGCGTCGCGCACAGCGCGATGGAGTACTACCGCTGGGCGGTGCGCTCACAGCTGCGCAGCGACGGACGGCGGTTCGCCGAGGCCGTGGACAAGCCGATGCAGGTGCCGGTGCTGCAGATCCACGGCGCGCTGGACCCGATCACGCTGGAGTCCTCGGCACTGGACTCCCGGCCGTGGCTCGGCGCAGGGTCGGAGTTCCGCTCGCTGCCCGAGGTGGGGCACTTCCCGAACCAGGAAGCGCCGCACACCACGAGCAGGCTGATCACCGAGTTCCTGCAGAAGACGAGCTGAACGCGGCCTTGAGCGCGCCGGCCGGGTCGTCGGGCAGGTCGGTCGAGCGCCAGGCGATGTAACCGTCGGGGCGCACGAGCGAAGCCCCCTTCGCGGACAGCCCGAAGACGTCCAGCTGCTCGACCCGTTCGTACCGGACTCCGGTCTGCTGCGCGGCCTCCTCCCACTGCGGGTGGTCGGCGACGAGCACCCAGCCGCGTTGGAAGAGATCCAAAGTGGACTTCCCCGGCTCGATCCACACGTGCGGGGCACGCGTGCCTGGCTGGCCGTTCCACTGCTCGGGGAGCTGCGCCGGCGGCAGTTCCGGGCCCGCGCCGAGCACCGCGGCCGAGCGGTAGAGGACGCCGTAGTGCATCGCGTTGTTGTCGATCAGCGGCGCGTCCTCCGGTTCACCGTCCCGGTTGTGGCCGTCGCTGCGCGCGAAGATCTGCTGGTGGCACAGCAAGGCGACCGGGCGCCGCTCCGCGTCGTAGGTGTCCAACAGGGACGGACGTGACTCGCCGTTCAGGACGGCGGCGAGCTTCCAGGCGAGGTTGTGCGCGTCCTCGATGCCGACGTTCGCCCCGAACCCGCCGCGACTCGGCGGCAACGTGTGCGCGGCGTCGCCGGCCAGGAAGATCCGGCCTTGGGAGAACTGGTCCGCGACCGCCGCGCTGATCGTCCAGCGGCCGGTGGTGATGATCTCGACGTCCAGATCGTCGCGGCCGATGGCCTGGAAGATCTTCTCCCTCAGTTCGGGCTCGTCGTACTCGCGGTCTTCGAGCATCAGGACCCAGCGGCCGTCGCCGTAGGTGGTCAGGAAGCCGACGCCGTCGACGATGAACTGGCCGATCCCGTCCTTCAGGTACTCCTCCAGCGGCGCACGGAACAGCACGCTGCGAGAGGTGTGCATGTAGCCGCGGCCGCTTCGGGTGATGCCGAGCGCCTCCCGGACCGGGCTGCGGTGGCCGTCGGCAGCGATCAGGTAGTCGGCGCGGATCTCGTAGGGCTCGCCGTCGCCCTGCACGACCGCCGTGACGCCGTCGTCGTCCTGCGTGAACTCCAGCATCCGGGTGCTCATGCGGATGTCCGCGCCGAGCTCGCGGGCCCTGTCGCGCAGGATCGGTTCCATCCTGTCCTGGGC
Organism: Lentzea sp. NPDC051213; assembly: GCF_044455585.1. Classification (NCBI taxonomy): domain Bacteria; kingdom Bacillati; phylum Actinomycetota; class Actinomycetes; order Pseudonocardiales; family Pseudonocardiaceae; genus Lentzea; species Lentzea sp. NPDC051213. Next base: position 375,224 of record NZ_JBITEX010000009.1, on the reverse strand, counting down.
CACCCCGACGCCTGCGCTGGGCGAGTACTCGGTCTGGGACACCTCGGCGGGTGGCGACCAGAAGGTCTCCTCGAACCGCTCCCCGACCAGGCTCGCCACCCGGACCCGCCGGATCCCGAAGCCCTTCGCCATCCGGCTCGGCGGTAACCCGTCCTCCAGCCCGGCGGCGCGCAGCAACTCGCCCGTCCGCGCCGTGAATCCGACCGCCCGAGGGTGCGGTGAGCTGCCCGGGTGCTTCTCCACCAACGTCACGGGCACCCCGCGCCACGCCAGGAACAGCGCCGCCGAGGTCCCGGCCAGTCCCCCACCGACCACCAACACCGAAGTCTTCATCGCATCCTCCCGATACGCCGTATCGCTCAATACACTGTATCGCGATGAGACGGTGTATCGTCCAGCCCGATGTCGAACGAACTCGTGTGGGACCGCCCAGAGCCGCCCAGCAAGCCGTCGCCGACCCCGTTGAGCAGGGATCTGATCGTGAAGGCCGCGATCAGGCTCGCCGACGCGGGCGGGCTGGACGACGTGTCGCTGCGCAAGGTCGCGGCCGCCCTGAAGGCCGGCCCGATGCGGCTGTACGGCTACCTGTCGACCAAGGACGAGCTGCTCGACCTCATGGTCGACGAGGTCTACGGCGAGATCACGCCACCGGACCCGTCAGCGGACTGGCGCGCCGGGCTGAGGCACGTCGCGCACGGCATCCGGGACGCGGTGAAGCGGCACGAGTGGTTCATCGACCTGCTCAGCGGCCGGCCGCACCAAGGCCCCAACTCCTACGCGCACATGGAGAGCACGCTCGCCACGGTCCGCTTCGAGAACATCGACCAGGTGCTCGGCACGGTCGGGACGGTCATGGCGTACGTCTACGGCGCCGTCCGCAGCGAGGTCACCGAACTCCGCGCGGAACGGTCCACCGGCATGACCGAGGAGCAGTGGCAGCGCGCGTCCGGGCCCTACATGGAACGGATGCTCGCCACCGGCCGGTTCCCGATGCTGACCAAGGTCGTCTTCGACGCCGCCGACCGCGACCCCGCGGAGGTGTTCGACGCCGGCCTCGACTACGTGCTGGACGGCATCGCCGCCCGGCACGACCTCTAGGAGGCGCAACCCTGGGTCGAGGCCCGGCGGGTCAGCGTCTGCGCCTTCTGCACGAGTTGCTGCACCTGCTGGGCCGTGAGCACGAAGCCGGTCTCCGGGTCGTCGACCGCGGCACCGAACACCACGCCCATCACCCGGCCGGTCGGGTCGACCAGCGGGCCACCGGAGTTGCCGGACCGCACCTCGGCACGGACGGTGTAGACGTCGCGGGTCACGGTCTGCGCGTCGTAGATGTCCGGGCCGCGCAGCAGCGGGATCCGCTCGCGCACACGGGCCGGGGACGCCTTGTACGGGCCGTCCAGCGGGTAACCGAGCACGATGCCGTCCTCGCCCGGCTGCACCTCGTCCGAGCGGAACTGCAGCGGCGTGGCCTCCAGGTCGGGCACCGCGAGGATGGCGACGTCGACCTTCGGGTCGTAGGCGACCACGGTCGCGTCGAACTGGCCGCGGCCGACCTCGACCGTCACCTCGTTCGTGCCGGCGACGACGTGCGCGTTGGTCATCACGCGTTCCGGCGCGATCACGAACCCGGTGCCCTCCAGGGCGCGCGAGCAGGAAGGCGCGCGGCCGCGGACCTTCAGCACCGAGGACCGCAGCTTGCTCGCCACCGGGGAGTTCGCCAGCGCGCCGTCCGGCGGGCTGACGTCCTTGAGCGGCGTGCGGTTGAACGGGTCCATCGCCTGCGGGAAGCCGGAGACGTCGAAGAGCTTCTGCAGGTCACCGGACAGCACGCGTGCGGCCTGCGGCATGGTCTTGTCGACCTTGCCGAGGATCACCGACTGCTTCAGCGACGAGGTGAGGTCGGGAAGGCCGACGACCGAGGTCAGCGGGAGAGCGATCATCCACGCCACGACGAAGACGACCAGGCCCTGCACGATCGCGCCGAGCGCGTTGTCCGCGCCCTTCAACGGCGACGCGTTCACCCGTGCCTTGATCGTCCGGCCGATGTAGACGCCGATCGTCTCGCCGAGCGCCACGAGCAGCACGACGATGCCGACCGCGAACACGACCTTTGTGACGACGTTCTCGAACTGGGACACCAGCAGCGGTGCGATCTGTGTGCCGAGGATCAGGCCGACGAGCACACCGACGAAAGCCGGGAGCGCGACGACCATGCCCTGCCTGGCCCCTGACAGCGCGGCGATCGCGGCGAGGCCCAGCACGAGCAGGTCAACCCAGTTCAACCGAAAACCTCCGCCTCACTGTGTAGCGCGCAACGCTAGTTCAAGGTCACGCACATCGGTCGCATCCCACGGCTGTTCCCAGCCGCCGAGTGCGATCAGGCCGTTGATCAACCCCGCGGTGAAGCCCCACACCAGCATGCCCGGTGCGGAGAAGGCCGCTCCGACGTAGCCCGAAGGGTGACGCACCCGGAATCTGTTCGCAGGATCCGCGAGGTGCGCGACGGGCACCCGTGCGACGGCGGCGGTCTCCGCCGGGTCGACAGGGGCGACGGGGCTCGGCTGTTCCCAGTAGGCGAGCACGGGCGTGACCACGAACCCGGACACCGGCACGTACAGCTCCGGTAGAAGGGCGAGCGGTCTCACTCCTGACTCAAGTACACCGGTCTCCTCGTAAGCCTCGCGTAATGCGGTGCCCACGGGGCCGTCGTCGTCCTCGTCGACCGACCCGCCGGGGAAGGCGACCTGGCCCGGATGCGAGCCCAGCGTGTCCGATCGGCGCAGCAGGAGGATGTCCGGCCCGTGCTCCTCGTTGTCACCGAACAGCATCAGCACGGACGCCTTGCGAACGCCTTCCGTCGGTGTGCGCGGACCCCGCATGAACGTTCGTGCGTCGATGGTCTCGGTGGCCTTGGCCAGGCGCTGCATCCAGTCGGGTGGCTCTGTCGCCTCCGTCATCGCACCGCCTTCTCCACCTGCTCGGGCGCCGTGAACAGCGGCGGGTCCGTGACCTGGCGGACCGAGCCGTCCGCTGCTACGTAATACGTAGCGGGCAGCGTTATCGGCGCCTTGACGCGTTTGCGCAGCTCGTCGGACCCGTCGTAGACCGAGGGCAGCCGGACGCCGAGCCGGGCGAGCAACTCGAGGCCGTCGGCCTCCCTGCTCTCCACAAGAACTGGGACGACCGGGACGGCACCTGGTTGCTTCGCGTAGGTGTCGAGCACTGGCAGCTCCTCCTGGCACGGCTGGCACCAGGTCGCCCAGAAGTTGATCAGGAGCGGCCCCTTGAGCGCGAGGGCCGTCCGGGTGCCGTCGCCGAGACAGGTCACGTCGACGCCGCCCTCGCCCGCCGGGTGACAGGCCCTCAGCTGAGCCTGGGCGCGCAACGCCGACACGTCCTGGGCCGGGCGGGCCGACGTGGGCTGCGGGTCCGGCGCGCGGTCACGCGGCCACAGCGCCACGACGCCCGCCACGCCCACGACGAGCACGAGGACCAGCCAGCGGGTGCGGTTGCTCACCCGACCAGCTTCTCACCTGACCGAACCCGGTCGGCGAGCTCGATCAGGTGCGGCTTCTCGTCACCCTTCACGAGCTTCTCGGCCTTGCTCGGGTCCTCGGGCCCGAGGCCGTACGACGGGCAGTCCTTCATGAGCAGACATGCCCCGCAAGCAGGGGTTTTGGCGTGGCAGACGCGGCGGCCGTGGAAGACGATCCAGTGCGAGGCCATGGTCCAGTCGCGCTTCTCGATGAGCTCACCGACGGCGTGTTCGACCTTCACCGCGTCTTCGAGATCGGTCCACCCCCACCGGCGCACGAGGCGGCCGAAGTGGGTGTCGACTGTGAGCCCGGGCACATCGAACGCGTTGCCGAGAACCACGTTGGCCGTCTTGCGTCCTACACCAGGGAGCTTGACCAGCTCCTCCATCGAGCCCGGCACCACACCGTCGTACTGCTCCACCAGAGCAGCACCGAGACCCATCAGAGACGTCGCCTTGTTCCGGAAGAAACCGGTCGGGCGGATCATCTCTTCGAGTTCGACCCTGTCGGCGCCGGCGTAGTCGGCCGCAGTCGGGTACTTCGCGAAGAGCGCGGGAGTGACTTCGTTGACCTTCTTGTCGGTGCACTGCGCGGACAGAATGACCGCCACGACGAGCTCCAGCGGCGTGGTGAAGTCCAGCTCGCAGTGCGCGTCGGGGTATCCCTCGGCAAGCACGCGCACCATCCGGCGGGCCCTGCGGGTCAGGCCGAGTTTGGTTTCCGGTTTCTTGGTAGCGGGCACTGATTCAGCGTAGTCAACACGCCGAACCCACCCCCTAGATCCGTACTCGAATCCCTCATGCGCCACACTGCGGAGCATCATGACTGCCTGGTTTGTGATCGTCGTCCCGATCGTGATCATGTTCTTCGCGCTCTTCATGGAGCGCGTCGAAGCGAAGCTCCGGCACGTGGCCGTGCAGGAGAACGAGGTCGAGGAGTTCCTGGAGTCCGCCAGGCCTGAAGAGGTCAAGGCGCTCTACGGCCACGGCATCGGTCGCGCCCTGGAACTGTTCCGTCTTCGTCGTCGCGGCCGCGGCGGTGTGCGCAAGCGCGTCCGCTAGATGGCGTAAGCTGCCTCGTTGGGCTTCTGGATCGAGCCAGTCGGGTTGTTCCTAGTAAGACGGCGAGCCGAGCGACGATCCACAAGAGAGCCCTTAGACTGCAACGCAGTGATCGGCGGCACGGCGCTGACTCCACCAAAGATGGTGGTAGGCGTGCCGTCGCGTCGATTAGGAGGGACGAGGTGGACGAGACCCTGGCGCGAGCGGGCATCTTCCAAGGTGTTGACCCGGCAGCCGCTGAGGCGCTGGCGACGACCTTGGAGACGGTGGAGTTCCCGCGTGGCCACGTGATCTTCGCGGAGGGTGAGCCGGGCGATCGCCTGTACATCATCCAGTCCGGCAAGGTGAAGATCGGCCGCAAGTCGCCGGACGGCCGCGAGAACCTGTTGGGGATCTTCGGGCCCTCCGACATGTTCGGCGAACTGTCCATTTTCGATCCCGGCCCCCGCACGTCGACTGCGACGACGGTGACCGAGGTGCGCGCGGTGTCCATGGACCGCCCCGCGCTCCGGCAGTGGATCACCAACCGGCCGGAGATCGCCGAACAGCTGCTTCGGGCGCTTGCCCGCAGGCTGCGCAGGACGAACTCCATGCTGGCCGACCTGATCTTCACGGACGTGCCCGGCCGCGTGGCCAAGGCGTTGCTGCAGCTCGCGCAGCGCTTCGGCTCGCAGGAGGCCGGTCTGCTCCGCGTCACGCACGACCTGACGCAGGAGGAGATCGCCCAGTTCGTCGGCGCGTCCCGCGAGACCGTGAACAAGGCGCTCGCCGACTTCGCGCACCGCGGCTGGCTGCGGCTCGAAGGCAAGAGCGTGCTGATCCTGGACCCCGAGCGCCTCGCGCGCAGGGCCCGCTAAGGCTCAGGCAAACACAAAGGACCGGGCGCCACCCCCGACGTGGCGCACCGGTCCTTTGTGTTGCACGGCCCATCCCCCGACGAACCGTGCCTTCCATCCCTCTGGCGTGCAGGCCCCGACCCTCAGGCCAGAGGTTGGTCTCGGTGGATGAGTCAACTTTCGCACGTCTCCACCCCGACCGCTCAAGTCCTTTCACCCTCAAGGACCCAATGTCTGGTCATTTCGTTGCATGTTTCACCCGGTCATCCCATTCTCGTGACCCAATCGCAACCAGGGTGACCCTGCGCACCCGAACTGGTACATCCGTACCAGGTTTGGCATACTGGTACACATGTCCCACTCTGCCCGCCTCTCCGACTACCGCGCCGCACTGACGACCCCCGGCATGCGCGGCCCTGTGGTCGCGTCGCTGCTCGCCCGCCTGCCCATCGCGATGGTCGGGCTCTCGCTGCTGCTCTACGTCGAGCGCGCGACGGGTTCGTTCGCGGCCGCCGGCATGGTCTCGGCGGCGGCGCTGGTCGGTGTGGCGATGGGCTCGGTCGTCCAGGGCAGGCTGATGGACCGCTTCGGACCCACCCGCCCGCTCACGGTGGTGACGGTCTTCTTCGCGCTTTTCGTCACGGTCTCGGTGATCGGTGTCGAGGCGGGCGCACCGGTGTTCGTGCTGGTGCCGCTGGCCCTCGGCGTCGGCGCGACCGAGCCGATGGTGGGCTCGGCGTCCCGTGCGCTGTGGGAGCGGATGCTCCCGAGCGGCGCGACGCGGATGGCGGCCTACGCCTACGAGTCGATCAGCATGGAGGTCTTCTTCATCCTCGGTCCCGGTCTCGCCGGTCTGCTGCTGGCAGCGCCGTGGGCGGGCACCGGCGTCGTGGTCGGCTCCGTCGCGATGGTCATCGGTGCGATGTGGTTCGCGTTCAACCCCGTCGTGCGCGCCTGGGGTCCGGTCCAGCAGGCCCCGCGTCCGCTGCTCGGCGCGTTCGCGTACCCCGGCATGCGCACGGTCGCGCTGGCCGCGCTGGGCTTCGGCGTGACGATCGGTTTCGTCGAGGTGGCGGTGCCCGCGTTCGCGAAGGCCGCAGGCCAGGCCTCGATGGGTGGCCTGATGCTCTCGCTGTGGTCGATCAGCTCGGTGATCTTCGGCGTGCTGTACGGCATGCGCCCGTGGCCGCGCCCGATGCACCTGCGGCTGCCGGTGCTGCTGGGCGGCTTCGCCCTGCTCGCGCTGCTGCTGGCGATCCCTTTGACGCTGGTCGGGCTCGGCGTCGCGCTGTTCGTGGTCGGCACGCTGATCACGCCGCAGTCGACCGCGCACTCCGCGGCGATCGAGCAGGTCACGCCGAACGGCATGGCCGCGGAGGCGTTCGGCTGGGTGATCACCTCGGTGACCGTCGGCCTCGCCATCGGCCAGGGCCTGTCCGGCCAGTTGATCGAGCACTTCGGCACGCGGCCGGCGTTCGTCGCGTCGGGTGTCTTCGGCCTGCTGATCGCTCTCGCGGTCTGGCTGCTGCGCGGCACGGTCCGCCGTGGCGTGCCGGTGGCGGAGCCGCTGCCGGCGCGTTCCGAGATGGAACTGGCCGCGCGCTGAGACCGCACGCGGGGCCCTTCCGTGCGCAACAAGCGAACGAAAGCTCCCCGCGTGCACCTTCTAGGCCACTGACCGCATCGGCACGACGAGGTACGTCAGCTCGACGCCGTCTTCGCCCGGTGTCGAGGTGAGCACCGTCGATCGCAGGCCGTCCTGGATCTTCAACTCGATCCGGCGGCCTGCGAACGCCTTCAGCGCGTCCGCGAGATAGCGCGCCTGGAACGTCTTGGTCACCCGGTCACCCTCCACAGTGGCCTTGACGAACTCCTCCGACTCCCCGTGCTGCGGGTCGCTGCCCTTGACCCTGATCTCGGAGTCCTCGACCTGGATGGTCACCGCCTGGTGCGGCCCGCCGTAGGGCGTGGCACGCCGGACCGCGCGAGCAAGCGCGTCCGCGTCCACGAGCACCGTGCTGTCGATGACTGCCTCCAGAAGTCGGCGCGCCCGGTCGTCCGGGAACGGTGCGGCCAAGAGCGCGGTGGTGATCGAGTTCCGGTTCCACCCGAACCCGATGCGGTCCTGGTCGGCGTGCAGGGCGACGGTTCCCCCGGCCTGCCGGGCGGCCTCGGCGATGGCCTTCGCGGGCACCAGCACGTCGATCGCGCCGTGCGCGTCCCACGGCAGCGTCGCGTACGCCATCTTGTAGCGGTCCGTGGCGATCACGTGCAACTTCCGCTGGTCGCTCTGGACCCGGACACCGGTGAAGATCGGCAACGCGTCGTCCTTCGACGCCGCACTCGCGACCGCCGCGATCACCCTGAGCCGCTCGGCGTCGACGTGCCCCTGCAGCGGCGGCAACTCCGGGATGCCGGGGTGGTCGTCCAGGTCGAGCAGCGGGATCGCGAACCTCGACTGCGGGGTGCGGATGGCCAGCCGCTGCCCCTCGACCTTGAGCCGCACCTGGGGGTCGTCCAGCGCCTGGAGGGTCGCGGCCAGCGGCTTCGCGGGCACCAGCACCTCGCCCTCGGCGTGCACCGTCGCGTTGACGGTGAGACGCACGCCGTGTTCGCGGTCGCTGCCCGCGATCTCCACGTCGGTGCCTGCCCGGAGGCGGAGGCCGGCCAGGACCGGGTCGAGCACGCGGGCCGGGAGGAGCCTGGCCACTTCGGCGGCGGCGCCGGCCAGCTCGGCTGTCGTGGCGGTGAGGTCCATGCTTTTGGACGTTAGCGACGACCCCTGACAATTTCGGGCATGACGACGGACGGGTGCCTGATCTGCGCCAAGCACAGGGGCGAGGGACCGCTGGTCGGCCCGGTGGTGTGGGCCGACGATCTGGTGGTCGTGTCCCACCGGCCGAGCGGGGTGACCGGCTACCTCTTCGTCGAGACGCGCCGGCACGTTGCGGCTCTGGACGAGCTCACGGTCGCCGAGGTGGAGGCGGTCGCACGGGCGGCGCGGCTGGCGGCCATCGCGTTGCGGGCCGAGCTGGCTCCCGAGTTCGTCTTCTCGGCGATCGCGGGGCGGGGCGTGGCGCATTTCCACCAGCACGTGTTCGCGCGGCACCGTGGCACGCCGGCCGAGCTGCCGTGGACCGAGGTGGAGTGGCCGGGGGCGCCGACCGGTGATCCTGCTGAGCTCTGCGCCCGGCTTCGGGCCTACTTCTAGCGTCCTGAGTCGCCCGCACGCTTGCGTGGCGAGTTGGGTGTAGTTGGCGGCGATTCGATCAAGAGTTGGTAGTACTTGCAGACGCCCGGCGAGCTCACGGCTCAGGGCGCTAGCCCTCGGTGCGCAGGTACTCCAGCTGAGCCCGCACCGACCACTCCGCCGCCGGCCACAACACCCGATCAACGTCCGCGTAAACGACCTCGACAACCTGCCGAGGCGAAGCAGCCCCACCCAGCGACTCCACCGCCCGCCGAACCTGCTCCAGCCGCTGCGTCCGGTGCACGAGATAAGCCCGAGCAGCCTCACCGGCATCCGCGAGCTCCGGCCCGTGCCCAGGCAGCACAGCGGTGTCCGGCGGCAGATCAGCCAAAACCCGCAGAGACTCGAAGTAGTCGCCGAGCTTCCCGTCCGGATGCGCCACGATCGTCGTGCCGCGCCCGAGAACCGTGTCCCCGGTCAGCACGGCCTCCCCCGGAAGCACGAAGCAAAGCGAGTCACTGGTGTGACCAGGCGTGCCCAGCACACGCAGCTCCAGCCCGGCACTGGTGACAACGTCACCGTGCACCAGACCCTCAGAGCCGTAGGTGAAGGACGGGTCCAGCGCGCGCACCGGAGCGTTGACGAGCGAAGAAAGCTCGCGCGCGCCGTCGGAGTGGTCGGGATGACCGTGGGTCAGCAGGATCTCGGCGACCGGGCCGAACGAAGCGATCCGCTTCAGGTGCACAAGATCCAACGGCCCAGGGTCGACCACGACGAACGAGGAGGCGTCCGGGGCCTTCAGGAGCCACGTGTTGGTGCCGTCCAACGTCATCGGTGAGGGGTTGTCGGCCAGCAGCACGGCAGCGTGCGAGGTGACCTGACGCAGCTCGCCGTACAGAGGGTGGGACGCGCGGGCGCCGATCAGGGGCGAGCCGCTCACGAGAGGACCACCCGGATCACATCGCCGTCGCGGACGAGCTTGGGGATGATCTTTTCGACGCTCCGTTCGGCGGCCATCACGGCGGCCACTGTGCCGAGCGCGCCTACCTCGTCGAGGGTGCGCCAGGTGGGCGGCATGAGCATGCGGCGGCCCTCCTGTGCGTCCTCGATGGCGGCGGCGGGGGTTTGCCAGGCCGCGTCGGAGGCCTCGGTGGTCTCGCCGTCGGCGCGCTGGCCGGTGGGGAGGGCGGCTACGAAGAAGCGCGTGTCGTAGCGGCGGGGCTCGTCGTACGGGGTCACCCAGTTCGCCCACGGGCGGAGCAGGTCAGCGCGCAGAACCAGGCCTTCGCCAGCCAGGAACTGGGCCAGGGAGAGTTCACGATCCACGAGTTGCTGGCGGGCCGCGGCGAACGCCGAGGTGTCCTCGACCACCGAGGAGGGGTCGGGGCCGGCCAGGAGGACGCCGGACTCCTCGAAGGTCTCGCGCACGGCCGCGCACACGAAGGCGCGGGCCAGCGCGTCGTCGACGCCGAACGCGGCGGCCCACCACGACGGCGGCGGTCCGGCCCAGGCCACGGACGTGTCGGCGTCGCGCTGGTCCACTCCGCCGCCGGGGAACACGGTCATGCCGCCCGCGAAAGCCATGCCCTTCACGCGGCGCAGGAGGAAGGCTTCCAGGCCCGGAGCACCATCACGAAGCAGCACCACGGTGACGGCGTCGCGGGCCTCGGCTGGTTGAGTCACCGGCGAGGTGGGTACCAGGTTTCCCGGCAAGGTCATGTCCTCGGGCATTGTCCGAGCGTACGACCGGGCTCAGTCAAGGGTGGTGTGATGGCGACGAACGTCTCCGGCTGTCTGGTGAAGATGCTGGTGTTCCTGCTGGGCGTGGTGATGGGCACCGGCCTCACCGCGGTGGCGGGCGTGCTGCTGTTCATCCCCGACCGCACGACCGTGATCAGCGTCGACCCGACGTCCACGGCACCGGGCGTGTACGTCAAGAAGGTCGACCGGGTGGTCGGCGGCACCTACTACGAGATCTGGCTCGGCCCTTCGCCGGACCGCGGCCACGTCGTGACCGTCCCGGCCGGCTGGGAGCACGATCCGCAGCGGGAGACGACCGGCGACGGCATGCGGCTGAAGTTCGACAACGGGGGCGAGATCTTCGTCCCCAAGGCCAGTTACTCCTGAGGCAGGATGTGCGAGTGGACGAACAGCTGCGCGTAGGACTTGTCGGTGCGGGCCCGTGGGCGAACATGATCCACGCCCCCGGCATCGCGAACCACCCGGGAACCACGCTGACCGGCGTGTGGGCCCGACGGCCGGAGGCCGCGACGGAGCTCGCCAACGCGCACGGCGCCGAGCCGTTCGCGGACTACGCGGAGCTGCTGTCCACTGTGGACGCCGTGGCGTTCTGCGTGCCGCCCGGCGTGCAGGCGCCGATGGCGATCGAGGCCGCCAACGCGGGCAAGCACGTGATCCTGGAGAAGCCGATCGCGGAGTCGGCCGAGGTGGCGGAGAACCTCGTCGCGGCGGTCGAGGCCGCTGGCGTCGCGTCGCTGGTCGTGCTGACCCGCCGGTACGCCCCGGAGACCAAGGAGCTGCTGACCCAGCTGCACCGCACGGGCGGCTGGACAGGCGCCGACGGACGCTGGCTGACCGGTGCCCTGCTGGACGGCCCGTTCTCGGACTCCCAGTGGCGGCACGAGAGGGGCGCGCTGGACGACATCGGCCCGCACGCGTTCGACCTGCTCGACGCGGCACTGGGCGAGATCACCGACGTGATCGCGGCGAACGTGTCGGAAACCGGGCTGTGGCAGCTGATCCTGCAGCACGCGGGCGGCGCCACGAGCACGCTGTCGCTGACCCTGTCGTTGCCGCTGCAGCCGCCGTTCGCGGACTTCACCGTGTTCGGCACCAACGGCCACCGCACGCTGAACAGCCGCGACACGTCCGCGCTGGACTGCTTCACGAACCTGCTGGACGACTTCGTGGCCATGGTGCACAGCGGCACCACGGCTCACGACTGCGACGTGCGGCGTGGCCTGCACCTGCAGAGGATCATCGACCTCGCGAGGCGCAAAGCCGGGGCCTGAACTACGGGGTCGGGTGGCCGTTGTTCGTGGCCCCGAACGCGGACTGACGGGCAGAAGACCTGTCGATCTGCCAGCGACCGGTGTCAGTCGCCTTGGCACCGGTCTGCTCCCGCTGCGCCAGCTCCTCGTGCAGCTGCTGCAGCAACGCCCGCTCGCGCTCGGACAGGTTCGCGTCCACCGACGACGGCTCGTCCGGCGACTCGGCCAGCGCGGCCTGCAACGCCGCCAGCTCGTCCGCCTTCAGCTCCGTGGTCACCTCGGCCCGGTTGATCGGCATCGGCTCCGGCAGAGCCTCGATCTCCGGCTCGACCGGCGCCACGTGGATGCGCTTCACCGGCTTGGGCGGGAACGGCTGGGATCCTTCGAGTGTCGACGACGACGTTGAACGCGCGCGACGTGAGCCGGTCTCTTCCAAAGGCTCCGGCGCCGGTGTCGGCTCGGCCACCGGCGCCGGAGCGGGAACCTCTTCGGACTGGTCGAACCAGGCCGCCGTGGGCGACACCGACTCCCTGGCGGCCGCGACCGGTGCGGGAGCACCGGAGATCGGCACCTGGGTCGACGACGTCACCGCGGCGGCGTGGTACTCGCTGAGCTGCGTACCGGTGGTCAGCACCTCGACCGACGCGCGGACGCCGGCCTTGCGCAGCACAGAGTCGACCCGGTAGGCGGTCGCGGGCGCGAAGCCCTGCGGACCGATGTCCACCAGCACCACGCGCTGCGGCAGCGGACCGGGCGTCGAGCCGGCGGGTGAGGAACGCCAGACGCACCGCACCGAGCGGACGTCCGGGAGCACCGACACCGCGCGGGTCAGCGGCCCGATGAGGTCGGAGGCCGGGTCGGTCTCGGAGGTGAAGCGGTGGCGCACGAACGGCAGCATCTCGACGACCGGCAGCCGGTCGGTGAGGGAGCCGTCGGAACGCACCTCGTGCAGCAGCCACGTGATGGCCGCTCGCTCGTCCGGCAGCACCGGGATGCTGCCCGCGAGGAGCGTGCCGATCAGCATCTCTACCGCGCGGTCGAGCTCTCCGACCGCGAGGAACTCGCGTGCCTGCGACAGGGCGGCGTCGTCGACGCGCCCGGCCATCGACAGCAGGAGATCGTGGAGACGGACCGGTAGACCGACACCGTCGTTCGTCACGTCAACTCTCCTTAGCTGAGCACCAGGTGCTCCTCGGACTCGGCACCGGCACAGACCAGTTCCGAAGCCGCCAACGCCGCCCGGTGGTAGGGCGGCAGGTCCAGACCGGACGGCACGACCTCGACGCACGGATCGTGTTCGCCCAATGCCCGCAGAACGCGCTGCAACTCGCCGGTCAGCCGGGAGTGGCCGGTGGTGGCCGCCACCAGCAGAACGCGGTTGATCCCGGAGGGACCGATGCGCCAGCACGAGCGAACTTCACCGACCCCATGACGGCCTCGCAGCGTGGCACCGAGCACGACGGTCGCGGAATCCCCCATCGGCACCCGATCGGGTGATTCCGGGGAAAAGGTGTAGTCGGTGGGTGGCAGTTCGTCCAGCCCTTTGACCGAACTGACAGCACCCGGTTCCGCCCCGTAGGGCACGAGCGCGTCCTGCAAAAGGCGCAGTTCGTGATCGGTCAGAGGGATGCGCCCGTGCAGCAGGGTGCGCGGCAAAGACCGTGCTAGCACCGCATACGCGTCCGAGGCCGCCCAGTCCCGGTACCGCCACAGCAGTTCGTCCGGGAGGCGCCCGGCGAGCCGCAGCAGCAGTTCGTGGCACGTGTCCGACATGTCACACCCTTCCCCAGAACCCGGGATGAGAACCGGGAACTCAGACCTCGACGATCAGTTCGATCTCCACCGGCGCACCGATCGGCAGCTCCGCCACGCCCACGGCGGAGCGCGCGTGCTTGCCGGCGTCACCGAAGATCTCGCCGAGCAGCTCCGAGGCACCGTTCACGACACCGGGCTGGCCGGTGAAGCCCTCGGCGGAGGCCACAAAGCCGACAACTTTCACGACTCGCTTGATCGAGTCAATCCCCACGAGCGCGTGCACGGCGGCCAGCGCGTTGAGGATGCAGGTCGCGGAGTACTGCTTGGCCTCCTCCGGGGAGACCTCAGCGCCGACCTTGCCGGTGGCGGGGAGCTTGCCGTCGACGAACGGCAGCTGGCCGGAGGTGTAGACGTGCGAGCCCGTCTGGATCGCCGGCACGTACGCGGCGAGCGGCGCGGCGACGCCGGGCAGCTCGATGCCGAGCTCCTTCAGGCGCGTGGACCAGGTGCTCACGCCTTCACCCGCTTCAGGTACGCGACGTGCTGCTCACCGGTCGGATTCGTCAGCACGGTGACCAGCTCCCAGCCGTCCTCGCCCCACTGGTCGAGGATCTGCTTCGTGGCGTGGATCAACAACGGCACGGTCGCGTACTCCCACTTCGTCATGCTCGGAGCCTAACTTGCCACCCGATCGACCTCTGCGCGGTTCTCGCTGTTCGGGCTACCTTGATCACATGGAGACCTGGCGGATCGTCGCCACCAGCCTGTTCGGCGTGGGCGGGCTGGTGATGGTGCTCGTCGCCATGGCGCAGGTCCGGGACCGCAAGCACAGCCACCACGCGGACGTCGTGAAGGCCGGGCTGATCGGGCTCGTCGTGGTGGCCGTCATCACGGTCAGCATCGCGCTGTGGCTGCCCTCGGTCGTCGCGTGGGCGCTGGTCGCCGCAACCGCTATGGCCGTTTTCTTCCTCACCATGATGGATTGACCGACCAGTCCACACCCGGCCGGATTCACACATAGTCTGGACGGGTGACGTCGTGGACCGAGGAGCTGACCCGAGCCCGCCTGCACGTGGTCTCCGGCAAGGGCGGCACGGGGAAGACCACGGTCGCGGCCGCACTGGCGCTCGCTCTCGCCACCGGAGGCCGCCGGGTCCTGCTGATCGAGGTCGAGGGCAGGCAGGGCATCGCCCAGCTCTTCGACCACGCCCCGCTGCCCTACTCCGAGGAACGGATCGCGACCGCGCCTGGCGACGGTGAGGTGCACGCGCTGGCGATCGACGCCGAGGCGGCGCTGCTCGAGTACCTGGCGATGTTCTACAACCTCGGTTTCGCGGGCAGGACGCTGCGCAAGATGGGCGCGATCGAGTTCGCGACCACGCTCGCGCCCGGCCTGCGGGACGTGCTGCTGACCGGCAAGGTCAAGGAGTGCGTGAACCGCACCGGCAAGGACGGCCGCCACCTCTACGACGCGGTGGTGCTGGACGCGCCGCCGACCGGGCGCGTGGTCAAGTTCCTGGACGTCACCAAGGCCATGGCCGACCTCGCGAAGGTCGGGCCGATCAAGGGACAGAGCGACGGCGTGGTGCGGCTGCTGCACTCCGGCGACACGGCGGTCCACCTGGTGGCGCTGCTGGAGGAGATGCCGGTGCGCGAAACCCTGGACGCGGTCGCCGAGTTGGACGGCGCTGACCTGCGACCGGGTGCGGTGCTGGTCAACCGGGTCCATCCGGCCAGGCTGCCCGCCCGTTCGGTCACCGCCGCGGCAGGAGGCCGGGTGGACGCGGAACGGGTGCGCGCCGGGCTCGCCTCCGCCGGGCTCGACCTCGAC
Organism: Lentzea sp. NPDC051213; assembly: GCF_044455585.1. Classification (NCBI taxonomy): domain Bacteria; kingdom Bacillati; phylum Actinomycetota; class Actinomycetes; order Pseudonocardiales; family Pseudonocardiaceae; genus Lentzea; species Lentzea sp. NPDC051213. The sequence goes on along the minus strand of NZ_JBITEX010000009.1, from coordinate 360,004 downwards.
GAGTTCACGGTCGAGGGCCTGGTCGACGAGACGGTCGAGCACGCGATCCGGGTGGAGTCGCAGCAGGAGGCGATGGAACTGCTCGGCCACTCGGACCTGCCGACGGTGGAGCTGCCCGAGCTGACGGACGGGGTGGACGTGGCCGCGCTGTACGAGCTGGCCGAGGTGCTGGTCGCGGCAGGTGTCCGGTGACCACCAGGCTCGACTTCGACCCGCTGCTGGACGATCTGGCGACGCGCGTGCTGGTGTGCTGCGGTTCCGGTGGCGTCGGCAAGACGACCACGGCGGCGGCGCTGGCGTTGCGCGCGGCGGAACGCGGCCGGCGCGTGGTCGTGCTGACGATCGACCCGGCGCGCCGGCTGGCCCAGTCGCTGGGCCTGCGCGAGCTCGACAACCATCCGCGTGAGGTCGTGGTCGAGGGCTTCGAGCCCAAGGGCGAGCTGTTCGCGATGATGCTGGACATGCGTCGCACGTTCGACGACATGGTGCTGACCCACGCGGGCCGCGACCGGGCCGACCAGATCCTGTCGAACCCCTTCTACCAGACCATTTCCTCGTCGTTCTCCGGCACGCAGGAGTACATGGCGATGGAGAAGCTGGGCCAGCTGGTGGCGCAGGACGAGTGGGACCTGATCATCGTCGACACGCCGCCGTCGCGGTCGGCGCTGGACTTCCTGGACGCGCCGCAGCGGCTCTCGACGGTGCTCGACGGCAAGTTCATCCGCATGCTCTCGGCGCCCGCGCGAGCGAGCGGCCGCGGGCTGCTCAAGATCGTCGGAACCGGTTTCAGTCTTTTCACCCGTGCTGTCTCGACGATCGTCGGTGGCCAGCTGTTGCAGGACGCCTCGACGTTCGTTCAGGCGTTCGACAGCATGTTCGGCGGATTCCGCGAACGGGCTCAGCGCACGTACGAGCTGCTCCGCTCACCGGGCACCGGATTCGTCGTGGTGGCGGCCGCGGAACCGGACGCGTTGCGCGAAGCGAGCTATTTCGTCGAGCGACTAAGCGCCGAGAAGATGCCGTTGTGCGGGCTCGTCGCGAACCGGACGCATCCGGTGATCGCGGCAGAGTTGCCCGCGGCGAAGGCGCTCGCCGCAGCGGAAGATCTGGACCGCTCCGGTGAGGCGCCGCTCGCCGCGGCAGTGCTCCGGCTGCACGCGGACCGGGTAGCAGTCGCGGATCGAGAGAAGCGACTGCTGGCCCGGTTCACCCGTGCTCACCCCGGCGTCGCGCTGGTCGGCGTGCCCGCGTTGCCCGCGGACGTGCACGACCTCGACGGTCTGCGGGAGATAGGCCGCCGACTCGCCGGGGAGTAGCCCTAGCCGACCCTGGAGTCCTCGAAGTGCTCCTGACGTGCGTTGTCGAGCAGTTCCAGCCACGACGTCACGTCAGGACGGCGACGCAGCAGAGCGCGGCGTTCGCGCTCGGTCATGCCACCCCAGACCCCGAACTCGATCCTGTTGTCCAGCGCTTCGGCCAGGCATTCCATGCGCACTGGACAACCCAGGCACACGAGCTTCGCCTTGCGCTGCTCCGCACCTCGGACGAAGAGCTGATCCGGCTCCTCATCACGGCACGAAGCGTTGATACGCCAATCCCCCTGGTTCATATCCCCCACTCCTCAGTGCTGTCCAAATGTGGAAATCCGCCACACCCCTGCCACGGATGCCGTAGCGTTCGAGCCACGGCTGCATTCCTTGGACGTTGACGGACTGTAGTGCCGTTCGGTTCCCCGTCCAAGCCTGGGTCACCCGACTGTTACCTGTCTTGCGTATCTCTACTCATGCTGAGTAACGGCCCTTACTGATCTCGATCACCCGTTCGTGTACGGCGTACGCTGACCCGCGTGCGAGTCAGGAATGGCGTGCTCAAGATGCTCGGCCTGTGCCTGCTGGCTGGGGTTCTCCTCGCCGGCATGCTGTTCCCGGTGGTGGGCGCGACAGGCCTGGTCTCCAACCGCGCCAGCGACACCGTGGACAGCATCTCCGCCGACCTCGTGACCACCGATCCACCGTTGATCACCACAGTGACCGACAAGGACGGGGCTCCGATCGCGTACCTGTACGACCAGTACAGAGTCCTGACACCGCCCGAGAAGATCTCGCCGACCATGAAGGCGGCGCTGATCTCGGTCGAGGACCGGCGGTTCTACGAGCACCAGGGCGTGGACTGGAAGGGCACCATCCGCGCCGGCCTGACGAACCAGGTCAGCGGCTCGGTGTCGCAGGGCGCGTCCACGCTGACCCAGCAGTACGTGAAGAACTACCTGGTCCACGTCGTGGCGCGGAACAACAAGCTGGAGCAGGCCAAGGCCCAGGAGCAGACCATCGCGCGCAAGATGCGCGAGGCCCGGATCTCCCTGCAGCTCGAGCGCAAGCTCGGCAAGGAGGAGATCCTCGCCAGGTACCTCAACGTCGTTCCTTTTGGTTCGACCATTTACGGCATCGCGGCGGCATCGCAGGCTTACTTCGGCACGACTCCGGACAAGTTGACGGTTCCTCAGGCCGCGATGCTCGCGGGAATGGTGAACAGTCCGTCAGCACTCGACCCCGAAGCGTATCCGGACAAAGCGCTGGAGCGTCGCAACAAAGTGATCGACAGGATGGTCGAGAACGACAAGCTGTCCCGTGACGCAGGTGAGGCGGCGAAGAAGGAAGGACTCGGACTCGCGACTCCCGTGCGCACCCCGCCGAACGGTTGTGTGGGCGCCGGTCCGGAAAACGGATTCTTCTGCTCGTACGTCGTGAACTACTTGCAGCGCGCGGGTTTCAGCGAAGAGCAGTTGCGCACCGGCGGCTACACCATTCAGACCACTTTGGACAGAGCGGTCACCTCGCAGGCGAAGGCCTCCGCCGAGGCGGGCGTCGGCAAGGGCACTGACGGAATTGCGAACACGATGGCCGTCGTGCGGCCCGGCAAGGACCGCCACGACGTGCTGGCGTTGGTCGCGAACCGCGACTACGGCCTGAAGGCGCAGCAGAACCAGACGACGTTCGACCTGCCCAGCGGCGTGGAGAACAAGTTCGGCGCCGGTTCCGTCTACAAGGTCTTCACGGCGGCGGCCGCGCTGGAGAAGGGCCTCGGCATCGAGAACGTCATCCCGACGCCGACGCACCACGTCTCGCGGGTCTTCAAGGGTGGCGCCCAGCGTTGCCCGAGCACCGGCGAACCGGGCACCCGCTGGTACTGCCTCTCGAACTTCGACGGCAGCTACCCGTCGTCGATGTCGCTCCAGCAGGCCCTGCAGACCTCGCCGAACACCGGCTTCGTGATCCTGGAAGAGCAGACCGGCATGGACGCCGTCGTCGACATGGCCTCGCGGCTCGGCATGCGCGAGACGATGGCGACGAACCTGCAGGGCACGCGCCCGGACCCGAAAGCCAAGGACAAGCAGAACCGGATCTCGCAGACCGAGTTCTACAAGCAGAACGGCGGCAACGCGTCGTTCACCCTCTCGCCCGCGCCGGTGTCCACACTGGAACTCGCGAACGTCGCCGCCACCATCGTGTCCGGCGGCAAGTGGTGCCCGCCGACGCCGATCGCGAAGGTGCTGGACCGCAACCTCAAGGCCGTGCCGCTGAACGAGGCGCCGTGCGAGCAGGTCGTCGCCGAGGGCCTGGCGAACGGCCTGGCCGCCGGCATGAGCAAGGACGACCAGGGCAACGGCACCGCCGCGGCCCCCGCCCGCCAGTTCAAGTGGACCCGCCCGATGATCGGCAAGACGGGCACCACCGAGGAGTACAAGTCGGCGGCGTTCATCGGCGCGACCCCGGATCTGGCCGGCGCCGTGCAGACGTTCAACGACGGCATCACGCCCCGGCCGATCTGCGTGGGCGGCGCACCCCGCCTGTGCGGCGGCGGCAACATCTTCGGCGGCACCATCCCGGCCCGCACCTGGTTCGACACGATGACGAAGCTGCACACGGGGTTGCCGGTGAAGCAGCTGGCACCGGTCGAGCCGCGCTATCTCAAGGGCGGCCGGGAGATCCAGATCCCGGACGTCGTCGGCCGTCAGATCAACGACGCGGTGCGGATCCTGGAGAACGCGGGCTACAAGGTGAGCCAGCAGACGATCAACTCCGACCAGCCGAAGGGGACGGTCGTGAGCCAGTCGCCGCGCGGGAACGCGTTGCGCGGCACGATCGTCACGCTGTCGGTGAGCTCGGGGTACGTGCCGCCACCGGTGCCGACGGAGCCGACGAACGGCAATCCCGATCCGGGGAATCCCGGCAACCCGGGCAACCCGGGCAATCCCGGGGAGCCGCCGCCGATCACCCTCCCGACGGAACCCGTGCCACGCAGGTAGACCTCAGCGACGTTCGCCCAGCATCTCCTTGAGACGCTGGGCGTTCGTGTCTATGTGTGCCCGGATCTCCGCAACGGCCCGGTCGCGGTCGCCCTCCTTGATCGCGTTCAGGATGACCTCGTGCTCGGCGACGACCTGCTCGGGCGTCTCCGACTTCGACAGCACCGTGAGGAAGAAGCGCAGTTCCTTGGTCATCTCGGCGTAGAACGCGTCGAGCCGTGAGCTGTCGAGCAGCGCCACGATCGCCTGGTGGAACGCGAGGTCGCGGTCGACGATCTTGCCCGTGTCACCAGTCTCCGCGGCCTCGACGAGCTCACCGAACGCCGCGGTGATCGCCTCGAGCTGCCCGGGGCGCGGGGTGCGGGCGGCCGCGGCCGTCTCCAGCCGTTCGCGCGCGGTGTAGAGGGCCTCGACGTTCTCCGGCGTGGGCGCGATGACGACGGCGCCGCGGTTGACCTCGTAGCGGACGAGACCGGTGAGCTCCAGGATGCGGACGGCCTCGCGGATCGTGTTGCGCGCGACGCCCAACTCAGCGGCAATGGCGCTCTCGCGAAGGCGGTCACCAGGCCCGAAGGCGCCGGCCATGATCCGTTCCGACAGGCCGTCTGCCAGCTGCTGGGCAGTAGTGGTGCGGCGCACTTCGAGGCCGTCGAGGGCTGACATGACGCCTAGTTTAACCAGTTGCCCTACAGTTGAACTGTACTACAGTTTGTTCTCATGGACCTGACCAAGTTCCAGGCGCTCAGCTTCGACTGCTACGGCACGCTCATCGACTGGGAGGCCGGTATCGCCGCGGTGCTCTCGCCGTGGGCGCACGAACAGGGGCTCTCGCTCAGCCCTGAGGAACTGCTGCTCACCTACGGCGACCACGAAGCCGCCGTGGAGGCTTCAACGCCGTCCGCGTTGTACCCGGAGGTGCTCGCCACGGCGTTCCGCCGAACCGGCGACGTGCTGGGGGTTCCGGTGAGCGACGACTGGGCGCGCCGGCTCGGTTCGTCGGTGCCGGACTGGCCGGCGTTCCCCGACTCCGCGGACGCACTGGCCCGCCTGGCCGCGCGCTACAAGTTGATCATTCTGTCCAATGTGCACCGCGCCGGGTTCGCGGGCAGCAACAGGCACCTGCGCGGGGAGTTCGCCGCGATCATCACGGCGGAGGACGTCGGCGCGTACAAGCCGGCCGAGAACCACTTCCGCGCGCTGGACAAGACGCTCGGCGAGCTCGGCGTGGATCGCTCCGGCCTGCTGCACGTGGCGCAGAGCCTGTTCCACGACCACGTGCCGGCCAAACGGGAGGGCCTGCCGTCGGTGTGGATCAACCGGCGCAGCGACCGGCCGGGATGGGGCGCGACACCGCAGCCGTCCGGTGACTTCAGCTACGACCTGGAGTTCGCCTCGATGGGCGAGTTCGCGGACGCGGTCGAGCGGGCGTTCTGATTTCCGAACCCGCGACCTCGCGGTGAGGTCGCGGGTTCCGTTCGTCAGCTGGTGAGCTTGGCCTTGACCGCGCCGGCGACACGACCGCCCTCGGCGCGCCCGGCGACCTCGGCGTTGACGGCCTTCATGACGAGACCCATCTGCTTCGGCCCCGGCGTCTCCCCGAGCTGCGCGGCGACAGCGGCCACCGCGGCGTCCACAATGGACGCCAGCTCCGCGTCGTCGAGCTGGGCGGGCAGGTAGGCCTCCAGCACGGCGAGCTCCTTGCGCTCCAGCTCCGCCTGCTCGGTGCGACCCGCGCCGGCGAACGCCTCGGCAGCCTCCTTGCGCTTCTTCGCCTCGCGCGTGAGGACCTTCACGACCTCCTCGTCGGAGAGCTCCCTGGCAACCTTGCCGGAGACCTCCTCGGTCGTGACCGCCGTGAGAGCCATGCGCAGCGCGCCGGCCGTGACGTTCTCCCTGGCCTTCATAGCCACAGTCAGGTCGTTCTTCAGCCGCGTCTTCAACTCCGCCATGACCGGGAACGGTACCGCCCTCCGGATGCCGCGCCGATCGAGTTAACCGCCTTCCGTACCCTTGACACGTGAACAAGCTCGGCCGCGCCCTCCTCGCCACGACCGTTCTCGGCACCGCGACCATCGCGTACGCGGCGGGAATCGAGAGAAGGCACTGGACCCTGCGCACAGCGACGGTGCCGGTCCTGTCCCCCGGCGCCAAGCCGATCCGGGTGCTGCACATCTCGGACCTGCACATGACCCCGAACCAGGTGTCGAAGCAGCGCTGGGTGGCCGCGCTGGCCGACCTGAACCCCGACCTGGTCGTGAACACCGGCGACAACCTCGCGCACAAGGACGCCGTCCCCGGCGTGCTGCGCGCGCTCGGCCCGTTGCTGGACAAGCCGGGCCTGTTCGTCTTCGGCAGCAACGACTACTACGCGCCGCGCCTCAAGAACCCGGTGCGCTACCTGCTGCCGTCGTCCAAGACGAAGCGCATCCACGGCGTGACGCTGCCGTGGCGCGACCTGCGCGCCGGCATGATCGAGCGCGGCTGGGAGGACCTGACCCACGTCCGGAAGTCGATCGTCGTGAACGGCCAGACGATCTTCGCGGCCGGCGTCGACGACCCGCACCTGAAGCGCGACCGCTACCACGACATCGCGGGCGCCCCAGACCCTCATGCCGTGCTGCGCCTGGGTGTCACGCACTCGCCGGAGCCGCGGGTCCTCGACCCGTTCGCCGCCGACGGCTACGACTTCCTGATGGCCGGCCACACCCACGGCGGCCAGCTGCGCGTGCCGTTCTACGGCGCCCTCGTGACGAACTGCGAACTGGACCGCTCACGGGCGCGCGGGGTGTCGCGGTGGGGCTCGCACATGTGGATGAACGTGTCCGCGGGCATGGGCACTTCGCCGTACGCGCCGGTGCGGTTCTGCTGCCCGCCGGAGGCTTCGCTGCTGACTCTGGTTCCTCGGCCCGTTACGCCTGGTCAGGGGCGAAGTGAGGGGGTCCGATTCGGAGCTGGGGCGGACATGATGTAGAGTTCAACTCGTTCGAACCGGGGTGTGGCGCAGTTTGGTAGCGTGCTTCGTTCGGGACGAAGAGGTCGCAGGTTCAAATCCTGTCACCCCGATTTAAATAGTTATAGATCAGCCCCTGTCCACAGTTGATGTGGACAGGGGCTGATTTGCGTTTCGGGCCGTTCTGAGAAAAGCAAGTGATCTCCCAGCAAGCCTTCCGCATCTCATTTGGAAGCGCTTCCACAGGTTATCTCCAGGTAGAGCATGTCACTCGCCACAAACCTTGACAGGAGACTGTAAGCGCTTGCAGTCTCGTGTGGAGGGTGGCCACCAGGGCGACCTGCGGCAAGGCCGATTCGTCAGCCATGGCGCATGGATGGAGAGCGGAAAAGATGCAGATCAAAGGTAATCGGAAGTCTGGCCGAATCAGCAGGCGAGCCGTCACCGGTGCCATCGCAGCGGTGGTCGCCCTGGCCTCGGCCACGATCGGGACCGGTGTCGCCAACGCCGCCAGGACTCGGGTGAACTGCGACAACGGCAGCTACTTCATGATCACCTACGCCAACGGAAATTCCCGGTGTTACGCCGAGACCAGCCTGGAATTCAGCAGCCTCGTACGACTCGACCTCATGCTGGGAGCAGTCAGCAACTTCAATGTCCACGCCTTCTTCAACGGCGGCGCGTGCGCGAGCCTTCAGGTAGATGTTCGCGGATTGAAAGATCGACAGTCCTTCCGGGCGGGTAGCCCGATGAAGGGGACCATTCACAACGGCACATGGTCTCCGGGGGCGACGTCCGGCCCCCCTTCGGGAATGATCGGCGGCTGGAACGGGAATTTCAATTGCAGGTGGTTGTAGCCGCGTAAGGCTGCGATGGTCAGCGGCAACGCCGCCGGCCCTCCTGAGGGTGATCAAACGTCCCGCCCGGAGCAGGGTCCAACGTCTCCGCCTGCTCCGGGAAAGGGCATCGATTCACGCGTACGAGCCACTCGATCGAGTGAGGAAGCTCGACACGGGCAGCCCAGAAGGCCACCGTGTCTGTATGCACGCTGCGCCACCGTTCCACACCAAACAATCCGGAACTGTCACGTCGCGTTAACCCGTACGAGTGACGGTTGAAGTTTCAACTCACGGTACGTAACGGCTTCCATGATCGTTGCGACACAACGGGCGGTTCGTTTGGCCCTCGTTGAAAAGTCGGGAGATACGTTCTGATGAACTCCGCCGCCATCTTCAAGGGAGTCCATAGGTCCTGGATCGTCATAGCGGCCAAGACCATTGTGGTGTTGCAGTCGCTGGGGATCGTTTACCTGCTCACCTCTGTTTGGGTGACGGTCGCGGTGGCGGCCGTGTTCGTACTGGTGATGACGGCGATCAGGACGTTGTCGCGGGCCTCGCGGCAGATCGACCGGATCTTCGAAGAAGAGCTCGGCTGACGAATACGATCGGCGCCATGATGACCCGTGTGTCCGAGGCGCTGGTGAAACCGGGGCGGGAGCAGGAGTTCGTCGAACGGGTGCGGGCGCTGGTCGCGACCTTTCCCTCCACTTATGCCGGGTTGCTCGGCCATGAGGTGCTCGTCGACCTGGATGATCCCGGCCGCGTTCAGTACGTGAGCCGGTGGCGGGACGAGCAGGCGCTCGTGGAGTACGCGGGCCCGAATTGGCGGACCGACCCGGTGACGTTTCCGGACGAGGACGAGTTCCTGCAGCGGCCGCTCGTGCTGAGGCACTTCGTCAGTTGAAGAAGCCGCGCGGGGGCAGGCCTTCCGGGAAGCGTTCCAAGGCGTCGCCGGCGGCCAGGGCCAGCGACTCCAGCAGCTCGGTCTCGGCCGGGGTCGCGGTGTGCGGAACGGCCCAGTAGCAGCCGATCGCGCCGATCGGGTCCGGGCGCAGGATCGGGGCCATCAGCAGGCTTCGCACGAAGGTCGGGCGGTAGGCCTCCTGGGGAATCCGCGCGTCGACGCGGATGTCGCGGATGGCCACGGTCTGGCGGTGCAGCATGGCCCAGCCGCTGATGCAGTTCACGGCGGGGAAACGCTGGCCCTTCCACAGGGGGCTCATCGAGTCCTCGTCGGCGTAATAGCAGAGGTCACCGTCTAGCAGCACCAACGTCGCACCGTGTGCCGACAGCGACGCTCGGGCCGTGGTGCGCACGACCTGTTGCACTTCCTCCAAGGTGGCGGCCTCTGCCAGGCGCTCCCTCGTGTCGGACATGCATCAACGTTAACTCTTGCCCGGCTCAGCACCTAGGTATTCCGGCGCGGGTGAAATCTGCTTCAGCGTGAACGCGGTGAAAGTAGGGCCGTGCTCGCGCAGGTGCACCAGGCGTTCCTCCGCCTCCGCCACCGACGGTCGATGGCCGGCTGGCACCCACCAGAGCGCGGTCATGGCCTCGGCCGGGTGGTGGAACCACTGGCGGCGGCCGCGCAGGATGGCCCTGTGGGCGTCGCCGTAGACGTAGTCCAGCAATGCCTTCGGTGATTCCCAGACTGACATGTTCACGATCAGCCAGTCGTCGTCGAAGACCCGGATCGCGGTGGCGTCGCCCTCCTCGCCCTGCAACCGCCAGCGGAAGCCGGGGGCGGCGTCCGCGACCGCGTTCACCGGGTCCAGGGCGTCGACGAACTCCTTGAGCTGCGGGCTGTCCAGCGGCGTCAGCAAGCGCGAGATGTTGACCTGGGCCAGTTCCGCGGTCATCGGCGGTTCCTCGGCACGTGTCCCTGTGCGAGCGAGAGCTGGTGCTTCGCCACGATCCACCGCTTCACGGCCGGCCGGGTCGCGAGGAACAGGCTGAACGCGCAGACGCAGATCAACGCGCCGACGCCCAGTGATGGGATGAGCTCGGCCGCGCCGTGGCGGAGTGAGCGGACCAGCATCACGCCGAGCAGGACGATCGTGATGCCACCGGAGATCTGCGATGCCGTGGTGTTCGGGAAGTACGGGTGGTTGATCGACAGCGCGCCCAGCGCGTTGAACGCACCGAACAGCGTGATCAGGGCTGCCAGGATGATGCCGACGACCAGGGTGCCCTCGGACATCAGGAAGCTCACGATCACGAACGCCGCGATGCCGAAGATGCCCGCGGCGAGCACCCAGTTCAGGAGCGCGAGGATCGTCAGCTGCGACGGCTTCGGCGGCAACCAGCCGGGAGGCTGGTGGTACATCGGCGGCGCCTGCTGCGCGTAGAACTGCGGCGGCGGTGCATATCCGGGCTGTGGATGCGGACGTGGAGCCTGGAACGGCGGCCGCTGAGGTGGCGGCGGCCCTCCCCACTGTGGTGGTTGTGTCATCTCGAATCCCCCTAGGACCTCAGCTGACTCTAGTGTTGAGACGTGACGACGCACCCCGCTCCCAACGTTCCGGACCAGCTTTTCGAAGATCCGGTTGCCGAGACCCGGTGGCGTGAGCGGTTCACCGCTCCCCGGATGAGCCTGCCCGGCTGGGCCGACGACGCACCGGACCGCACCCTGTACGTCTCCAACGCCAGTGGCGTCTGGGAGATCTACTCCTGGGACCGCGCGACGAACGAGCACCGCAAGGTCACGGACCGGCCGAACGGCACCTCGCACGCCACGCTGAACCCGGACGGCACCGAGATCTGGTGGTTCGACGACCACGACGGTGACGAGTTCGGCGTGTGGGTGCGCGAGCCGTTCCTGGCCGACGGCAGCAAGGCCGAGCCCGCGGTCGAGGGCGTCACGGCCGGCTACCCCGCCGGGCTGGAGATCGGCAGGAACGTCGTCGCGGTCGCCGCTTCGACCGACGACGGCACCACGGTCTGGTTGTCGCGCAACGGACAGACCGAGGTGCTCTACCAGCACGTCAACGACGCCGGCGTCACCGCGATGTCCAAGGACGAGTCGATCGTCGTGATCGCGCACTCCGAGCACGGCGACAACCGGCACATGGCGCTGCGGGCGCTCGACGCCGGTAGCGGCGAGACCAAGGCCGAGAAGTGGGACGGCAAGGGCAGGGGCCTCGACGCCATCTCGTTCAGCCCGGTCCGCGGTGACCAGCGGCTGCTCGTGCTGCACGAACGGCGCGGCCGCGAGGAGCTGCTGATCTGGGACGTCGCCGCCGACACCGAGCAGGAGATCGTCCTCGACCTGCCGGGCGAGGTCGCCGCCGACTGGTACCCGGACGCGACCGCGCTGCTGATCGTGCACACCCACCACGCCCGCAACACGGTGCACCGCTACGACCTCGCGACCGGCGAACTGTCCACTCTGGACACCGCGCCCGGCGTGATCGGCTCCGCGGGCGTGCGGCCGGACGGCACGATCGAGTACTCGTGGTCGTCCGCCGAGAGGTCCACGGTGATCCGCGCGCTGACCACCGACGGCACCGAGAGCGTGCTGGTCGAGCCGCAGGGTGCGAAGCCCGCGACCTCGGCGAAGCTCGAGGACGTCTTCGTCGGCGAGGTGCACGCGCTGGTCGCGAAGCCCGAGGGCGAAGGCCCGTTCCCGACCGTCTTCCTCATTCACGGCGGTCCGCACTCCTCCGACGAGGACCGCTTCTCGGCGTACCGCGCGGTCTGGCTGGACGCCGGGTTCGCGACCGTGCACGTGAACTACCGCGGCTCCAGCGGCTACGGCTCGAAGTGGCGCGACGCCATCGAGGGCAGGCCGGGTCTCGTCGAGCTGGAGGACATCGCCGCCGTGCACGACTGGGCGGTCGAGTCCGGGCTCACCGACCCTGCCAAGTCGGTCCTGAACGGCGCTTCGTGGGGCGGCTACCTGACCCTGCTCGGCATCGGCACCCAGCCGGAACGCTGGGCCGTCGGCGTCGCGGGCGTCCCGGTGGCCGACTACCTCGCCGCCTACGAGGACGAGATGGAGCCGCTGCGGGCGTTCGACCGGGCGCTGTTCGGTGGCTCGCCGGAGGAGCTGCCGGAGCTCTACAAGAAGTGCTCGCCGCTCACGTACGTCGACCAGGTGACCGCGCCGGTGCTGGTGCTCGCGGGCGAGAACGACCCGCGCTGCCCGATCCGGCAGATCGACAACTACCTGGACGCGCTCGCGGCCCGCGGCCACACCCACGAGATGTACCGCTACGACGCGGGCCACGGCTCGCTGGTCGTCGCCGAGACCATGCGGCAGACGGCTGCCGAAGTGGACTTCGCACGGCGGCACCTCGCGAAGTAACCTGGTGACGGCGCTGCCGAGCGCCTCACCTCCTGATCGGTCACCCACGCTGACCGGCGTCGCGGAGGCAAAGGGGACTCCTGTCCTCCCGGCGCCGGTCAGTCGTGTGCAGGAACGCAGCCCGGACGAGCAGAGCAAGGCGTGGGGAACGGCTCCGGCGCGTCCGCGAGAGGCACGTCATGACCGAGCAGAAATCGTTCAAGCGCCTGGTTCGCGCCCGGATGGAGCGCACCGGCGAGTCCTACACCACCGCACGCCGGCACGTGCTGAAGGACGCCCGCCCGACCGGGCAGATGCACGACTCCTGGCTGCTGCGGGAGATGCTCGACGACGAGTGGTCCGAGGCGATGCTGGCCGGGCTCGCCGGCGGCATCGGGTTCATGTACTTCGTCTTCGAGTACAAGGGCCACACGCCCACGATGACCATCGTCGCGCGGCACCACCCCGCACCGTTCATCCCGACCGCGCTGATGCACGCGAACATCGCCCACGACGTCACGTCCACGACGTCCGCGCGCAAGGCGGAGGCCCAGCTCAGGAATGCCGACGGTCCGGTGATCTGCTTGCTGGGCAAGGAAAAGCATCCGGTCGGTGTGCTCGGCGTCGACGACGACGCGGTCACCGTGCACAACCACGGCACGAACGTCCAGCCACTCGCCGAGTTCATGACGAACTGGGGCCAGGGCAAGCACGAGATGATCAGCATCGGCGAACGGACGGGTGAGCCGGACGTCGAAGCCGCCGTGCGGATGACGTGCGAGCACCTCACGGGTCCGGTGCTGGGCAACAACTTCGACGTGAACTTCGGCTTCTCCGGCATGCGCAAGCTCGCGGAGCAGTTGCGCGACAAGGGGAAGAAGGGCTGGACGCAGCGCTGGGCCGACGACCCCGGTTTCGTGAAGCAGCGCCTGCACGAGTGCCTGGAAACGCAGTACACGGCATCGGGCGCGACCCGGCCGCTGTACGCCGACTTCCTCGACGAGGCAGGGCTGCCCGGCGCACACGAGTTCCGGCAGTCCGGCGAGCTCTGGTCGCAGATCGCGCGCGGCGGTGACTACGCCGAACTGGCCGACAAAGTCGACGAGGCCCGCTCCATCGAGGAACGGGCCGTCCGTCAACTCATGCTCTAGGCGGCCTGGGCCTGCCACATCCAGTGGGCCTGCTCCAGCTGCTGGGTGATGCCGATGAGCAGGTCCTGGGTGACGAGGTCCGGCTTGTCGGTCTCGTCGATGCGGGAACGCATGCGGGAGATCAGTGACGCCAGCGAGGACGTGATCGCCGTGACGACCTGCTCCTCCTTCAGCCAGCCGCTCTCGACCCCTGTCACGCCGGACGACGCGGCGATGGTCTTCGCCATGCCGTTCGGCGTGACACCGAGAGCGGCCGCTCGCTCGGCGACCTGGTCGGCGGCGTTGCGGGCCGCGACGACCAGTTCGTCGAGCTGGAGGTGGACGCTGCGGAAGTTCTTGCCGATCACGTTCCAGTGCGCCTGTTTCCCGATCAGGGACAGGTCGACGAGGTCGACGAGTGTTGCCTGCAGCACCGCTCCGACAGCATCACGGTCAGCGTCGGGGAGCGGGCTGGTGATCGGGTTCCTGGCCATGGTTGAACGCGCCTCCTCAGACGGTGGCGGTGATCGCCACCTCGATGTTGCCGCGCGTCGCGTTCGAGTACGGGCAGACCTGGTGGGCCTGCTCGACGAGCTTGTCCGCGATCGCCTTGTCCATGCCGGGGATGTGCACGGCGAGCTCGACGGACAACTGGAAGCCGCCGGTCCCGTTCGGGCCGATCCCCACCTTGGCGGTTACCTCGGACGAGGGGAGCTGAATCTTCCCGGCGCGCGCGACGGCGGCGAGGGCGGAGTTGAAGCAGGCCGCGTAACCGGCTGCGAACAGCTGCTCGGGGTTGGTCGCGTCGCCGCCGGGGCCGCCCATCTCCTTCGGGATCGACAGAACCTCGTCGATCACACCGTCGGAGGACCGGACCTCGCCGTTGCGCCCTTCGCCGTAAGCAGTCGCCTCAGCCGTGTACAGCGTGCTCATTTTCCGCTCTCCCTCGAGTCAGTGGTTTCTTGTTACCCACTGGTTCGAACGGATCGCGCACGACTTATCTGCCCGATCGTGATTCAGTTCACGTCGGAATGTGCGCCTGCCGCAGCGCGAACTCGACGACCTGGCGGCCGATCACCCGCAGGTTGCGGTCGACGTCGGCGTCCGAGCAGGCGCCGTCGCCGTCGAACTTGACCTGCGCGGAGTTGATCGCGGAACCCAGCGGCGTCGGCCAGCCGCGCAGCGCGTGGACGATCGACCGGACCGCCGCGAGCGTGTTCACCGCGGCCTGCCAGCCGTACGCGGCCGTGATGGTGCCCACGGCCCGTCCGTCGAGGTACGGGCGCTCGTCCTCGCGCAGGTCCTCGATGTAGTCGAGGGCGTTCTTCACCAGACCGGACACGGTGCCGTGGTAGCCGGGCGACACGACGATCACGCCGTCGGCCCTGCGCAGGTCCTCGACCATCTTCCTGGCGATGTCCGTGCGTTCCGGCACCGACGGGTCGTAGAACGGAAGCACCAGATCAGGGCCGCTGTACTGGATTGTCTCCGCACCGAGCTCGCGTGCGCCCTCCAGAGCCACCCGCAGCGCCCGCTCGGACTGCGAGTCGGACCTGATCGAGCCCCCGATGCCCACCACCGTCACCGTCATAGCAACGATCCTTCCACCTCCAGATACCTGGAGATCCAGCACTACTCGCGAGTAACCTGCAACACATGTCGAACTTCCAGGCCGGCGTACTGGCCGGCGCTCTGCGCTTCGCATTCGGTCTGCCCGGCCCTGTGCGCCGCCTCATCGCCGGTACGCCCATCCGCCTGGACGGCCAGGACCTGCACCCCGAAGCGCAGCTGCTGCTGAGACTGCAGCAGCTGTCCGGGACGGATTGGCGCACGAAGTCAGCTTCCGAGAGCCGACTAGACCTGGAGTTGAGTTCGAAACTCGTCTCCGGCCCGAAGATCACCGGGGTCGGCGCGCGGGAGCTCACGATCGGTGAGTTCGCCGGCCGCCTCTACACCCCGCACGGCCTGGCTGAGGGCTCGCCGTTGTTGATCTTCTACCACGGTGGCGGCTGGGTCACCGGTGGTCTGGAGACCCACGACAACCTGTGCCGGTTCCTCGCGCGGGAGGCCGGGGTGCGGGTGCTGGCCGCCGACTACCGGCTCGCGCCCGAGCACCCGTTCCCGGCGGCGGCCGACGACGCGGCCGAGGTGCTGCGGTACGCCGTCGCCAAGGCGGAGGACCTGGGCATCGACCCGGCGCGGATCGCGCTGGGCGGTGACAGCGCAGGCGGCAACCTGGCCGCGGTGACCGCGCACAGCGCCGAGATCGGCCTCGCGTTCCTGCTGCTCTTCTACCCCGGCGTGGACGCCTCGGTGCGCCGGCGGTCGCGCGAGATCTTCGGCAACGGGTTCTTCCTGACCGACGAGAAGATGGACTGGTTCCTCGACCAGTACACCGAGGGTGGCCGCGACCGGCACGACCCGCGCCTGTCGATCATGCTCGCCGAGGACCTCTCGAACCTGCCGCCCACCTACATCGCGACCGCGGGCTACGACCCGTTGCGCGACGAGGGCGAGGCCTTCGCGGAACGCCTGGCCGCCGAGGGCGTGCCGGTCGTGCTGCGCAGGCACGAGGGCCTGTTCCACGGCTTCGCGAACGTGCTCGGCGTCGGCGGGATCTTCCGCGAGGCCGTGTCCGAGGCCGTGGGCGCGCTCCGGACCGGCTTCGCGCTGGCGAACTCCGCTCAGGACGTGGCCGACACCGCCTGACCCTGGCGGGAGAACACCCAGCCGAGGCCGGCGATCACCAGTCCGGCCAGACCGGCGACGGCGAAGCCGAGCGGGGGTCCGCTGTGGTCAACGGCGACCCCCGCGAGCGGCTGACCGGCCGCGACGCCGAACGTGAAGGCCGAGCCCTGCAGGCCCAGCGCCAGTCCCCGCGCGGTGGCGGGCGCGTGCTTGCTGATCAGCTCGGTCGATGCGGCGATGGTCGGCGCGCACAGGAGGTTCATCGGGACGAGCGCGATGGCCAGCAACGCCACACTGCCGTCGCCGAGGCCGACCGGGATCTCGAGCAGCGCCATGACCGCCAGCAGCACGACACCGCCCGGCACGCGTTTGAGGCTGCCGTAGACGAGCCCGCCGACGGCCGACGCGGCGCACATCACCACGAAGACCAAGCCGAGCCAGCCCTGCATCCCCGCGCGCTCCAGGCTGGCGATCGACGCGATCTCCATGCCCGACAACGTCACCGTGGCGCCGAACGGGATGATCAACGCCGCGATCACCGGCCCGCGCAACCACTCCCTCACCTTGGGTTGAGGACCGTCGACGACCTCGTCCTCGTGCACCAGCACGGGGTTCACCACGAAGAGCACCGCGCTGGCCACCAGGATCGCGACGCCGATCGCGATGAGCGCCGTGCCGGTGGAGAACCTGGTCGCGATCAGCACGCCCGCCGCCGGTCCGACCATGAACGACAGCTCGACCGAGATCGAGTCCAGCGAGAACGCCGGACGCCGGTGCGGCTCGGGGACGAGCGCGGTGAGCGCCTGCCTGCCGATCGACATCATCGGCACCGCCACCAGCCCGTTGGCGAACGCGAGCACGAGCAGCACGTAGTAGTCCATCAGCGGCGCCGTGACCCAGAAGGCGCCTTCGAGCACGCTGAGCACCAGCACGAACCGCAGGCCCCTGCTGTCGACCAGCTTGCCCATCAGCGGGGACCCGAGGCCGAGACCGACCATGGTCGCGAAGCCGACCGAGCCCGCCGCCGCGTACCCCTTGTCGAGCGTGGTGACGACGTGCAGCGTCACCGTGACGCCCGCCGCGGTCGGCGGAATCCTGGCGAACAGCATCAGCAGCATCAGGGGACGTACCCCCGGCAGCGCCAGGACCGATTTGAACGGGGCGAGGTTCACGGTGCCATCGTGACCTGGCTGGCAACGGGTTTACGTTGCCGGGCGAGCACCCACGCGACGACCGCCACCAGCAGCCCGACCACGCCGACGATCGCGAACCCGGCCGGGGCGCCACCGCGGTCGATCGCGACACCGGCGATCGGCGCGCCGATCGCGTTGCCGACGGTGAACGCCGACCCCTGCAGGCCGATCGCGAGGCCACGGGCGGTGGGCGGCGCGAGCCTGCTGATGTGCTCACCGGAGGCCGCGATCAACGGCGCGCACATGATGTTCATCGGGAGAAGGAGCAGGCACAGCAGGAGCACGTTGCCGTCACCCAGGCCCACCGGGATCTCGAAGGCGGCCATGAGCACCAGCAACACCAGCACGCTGGGCGCCTTCTTCACGCCGCCGTAGACCAGGCCGCCCAGGATCGACGCCGCGCACATCGCGAAGAACACCACACCGAGCCAGCTCTGCTTGCCGATGTGCTCGAGCGACGCGATCGCCGAGACCTCCATGCCCGCGAGGCACACGGTCGCGCCGACGCACACCACCAGCACGCCGACGAGCCGGCCGCGCAGCCACTCGGCCACGCGCGGCTTCGGCCCGTCGACGACCTCGTCCTCGTGCACCATCGGCGGGTTCGCCCAGTACAGCAGCGCTCCGGCCACCAGGGTCGAGACGCCGATGAACGCGAGCGCCGCGTTCGTGGAGAACTGGGTCGCGACGAACACGCCTAGCGCGGGCCCGCCCATGAACGACAGCTCGACGGAGATCGAGTCGACGGACAACGCGACGCGGCGCTGGCCCTCCGGCACGAGCGCGGTGATGACCTGCCTGCCGATCGACATCATCGGCACGCCGAGCAGGCCGACCAGGAACGAGGTGAACAGCAGCGTCCAGTAGCCCATCAACGGCGCGGTGAGCCAGAAGGCCGCCGACGCCGTGACGCTGACCGCCAGCATCAGCCGCAGGCCGCGTTCGTCGACCAGCTTGCCCATCAGCGGGGCACCCAGCCCCATGCCGATGGTGCCCACCGCCCCCACCAACCCCGCAGCGCCGTAGCCCTTGTCGAGCGTGACCGCGACGTGCAGCGTCAGGATCACGCCGGTCGCGGCCGGAGGCATCCTCGCGAAGAACATCAGCAACGCCAGGGGACGGACCCTGGGCAGCATCAGGACGTGCTTGAAGGGGGCGAGGTTCACACCGCCATCCTCACTCGGATGGCAAAAGGTTTTCTTTGCTAACGATGTGATTCGCCGTACAGCTCCTCCAGCGCCCGGTACGCCTTCGCCACGAACGGCCGTGCCCGCGCGTACTTCTCGATCGCGGCCTCGTCCGGCGTGATCGTCTGCGTCGGCCGCACGAGGTCGACCGTCAGACTCGGAATCTCGTCCAGCGCGCGCCAGGCCAGCAGGGCGGCACCCACGGCCGAACCGCCGCTGTCCTCGGTGAGGTGCAGCGGCATGCCGAGCGTGTTCGCCAGCGTCTGAGCCCAGATCGGCGCGCGGAAGGCACCGCCGGTGATCCGCAGCGAGTCGACCCGCGGCACGGCGTCCAGCACCAGCGCCAGTTGCTGGCACACGCCTTCTACCAGCGCTTTCGTGATCTGCTGAGGCGTGTGCTCGCGACGCAGGCCGAGGATCGCGGCATGGGCGGTCGGGTCCCACCACGGTGCCCGCTCGCCGAGCAGGTACGGCAGGGCGACCAGGCCGTCGGAGTCCACGCCCGCGGCCTGGTCGAGGAGATCGCCGACCGCGATGCCGAAAGTCTCGGCGGCCCACTGGGCGACCACGCCGCCGTTGCTGATCGCGCCGCCGCGGACCCAGAGGCCCTCGGCGATGGCGTAGCTGAAGGTGCGGCCTTCCTCGTCGACGCCCGGACCCTGCTGCGCCACGCGCAGGGCGCCCGACGTGCCGAGCGAGACCGCGCCCGCACCGGGCGTCGCCGCGCCGACGCCGAGGTTGCCCAGCGGTCCGTCGCCCCCACCGACGATCACCGGGATGCCCTTGGGCAGTCCGGGGATGTCGGCTGTGAGCGGTGTCGAGTGCGTCGGTTCGACGAGGGGCGGGAGCTGGTCGGCGGTGACGCCGGCGAAGTCCAGCGACGGCTGGTGCCACTGCAGGGTGTGGATGTTCATCAGGCCGGTGCCGGAGCCGGACGAGTGCTCGTTGATCAGCTCGCCGGTCAGGTGGAGGTGCACGAAGTCCTTGATCTCGCACCACTTCGCGGCGCGGACGCCGTTCTCGTGGAACCACGCGAGCTTCATCAGCGGCGTGAACGAGTGGATCGGCGCGCCGGTCGCCTGGTGGAGCGCACGCCCCTCCGCGGTGCCCCTGAGGCGTTCGGTCTGCTCGACCGCGCGGTTGTCGGCCCAGCTCAGCGACTCCGTGACCGGCTTCAGCTCCGCGTCCAGGCCCATGATCGAGTGCATGGCGCCGGTCAGCGCGATCGCTCTGACCTCGTCTGACGCCAGTTCGCGGAGGGCGTCGAACGCCGCGTCGAGCACCTGTTGCGGGTCGTGCGTGGCTTCGGCACCGCTGGTCCGCATCGGGTAGCCGCGTTCGGTCGACGCGACCACGCGGGCCTGCTCGTCCACGGCCACGACCTTGGTCGCCGTGGTGCCGAGGTCGACCGCCAGCACGACCGCCACGGACTACCTGCCGTTCCGCAGCGCGGTGAACACGCCGAAGCTCGGGGACAGCCGCAGCGGGCCCCAGAACTCCTCGCCGCGCTCGTCCTGCGGCACCACGGTCGGCTGCCGCGTCACGTCCGAGAGGCCGGCGCGGGTCAGCGCCGCGTCGAACACCCCGCGCTGCCAGTAGAACGAGTCGAAGTCGAACGGCGGATCGCCCAGCACGTGCACCCGGACCGGCTGCTTCAGGTTCATCGGGCCGGTCCGGATGATCTCGTAGCCGTAGCGCCCGTACTGCCCGAGCAGGTCCCAGTCCGCGTCCGGGTTCGGCACCAGCACGACGAGCCTGCCGCCGTCGGCGAGGTTCGCCTTGAGGTTGCCGATCATGGCGTCCAGCGCGGCCTCGTCGTCCGCGTAGCCGAGCAGCCACACGGCCGTCACGACATCGAACTGGCCGAGGACGGGCAGGTCCGTCGCGTCCTGCTGCTCGTAGGTGATGCCGCGCGGTTCGCGGTTCTCGACGTGACGGGCGTACCCGATCATCTCCCCCGCCGAGTCGACGCCGACGACCTTCGCCGCGCCCAGGTCGTGGAAGAGCCTCGCGTAGAACCCGGTGCCGCAGGCCACGTCCAGCACGGACTTGCCGCGCAGGTCACCGACCGCCGACAGCAGGGTGGCTCGTTCGGCCAGTCCGGTGGGGATGTGCTTGGCACGCTCGTAAACCGCACCCAGGGCGTCGTACTGATCGTCGCTCTCCGCCATGACAGCAGCCTAGAGAAAATCAGGTCGGCCGGTACCTGATCGGCCACTCAGCGGATCGTGATCACCTCCAGGTACTCGGCAGGAACCACGACCGAGCCGTCGGTCGCCGTGTTGAACCGCGCCGTCACGGACTTCAGCCGGTCGGCCGGCTCTTCCTGGCCAGCGGGGCAGCTTCTCATGCGAGAAAGCTGAAAGCCCCTGTCGCCCGAAGGGCAACAGGGGCCGGTTGAACCAGCTCAGAGTCGCTTGGCGAGCTCTTCCGCGACCTCGTAGGTGTTCAACGCCGCACCCTTGCGCAGGTTGTCACCGCACACGAAGAAGTCCAGCGTGTTCGGGAAGTCCAGCGCCTGGCGCACGCGGCCCACGTACGTCGGGTCCTCGCCCACGGTGTCCGCGGGCGTCGGGAACCGCTTGGCCGCCGGGTCGTCCACGAGCACGATCGACGCCTGCGACTCGAAGATCTTGTGCGCGGCCTCGACCGTGACCTCACGCGCGAACGTCGCGTGGACGGACAGCGAGTGCGTGGTGACGACCGGGACGCGGACGCAGGTGGCCGAGACCTTCAGGTCCGGGATGCCGAGGATCTTGCGGGCCTCGTTGCGGACCTTCAGCTCCTCGGACGACCAGCCGTCGTCCTTCAGCGAACCCGCCCACGGCACCACGTTCAGCACCAGCGGGGCCGGGAACGGGGAGTCGGCGGCGGACAGGCCGGCGGCGGACAGCACCTCGGCCACGTCGCCGGCGACGACGCCCGCTTCCTTGCCCGCCAGTGCCGAGATCTCGGCGTACAGGCGGTCGATGCCGGACTGGCCGGCACCGGAAGCGGCCTGGTAGGAGGCCACGACGAGCTCGCGGAGCTCGAACTCGCGGTGCAGCGCACCGAGCGACGCCATCATCGACAGCGTCGTGCAGTTCGGGTTCGCGATGATGCCGCGGGGGCGGTTGCCGATCTGGTCCGAGTTCACCTCGGGCACGACCAGCGGGACGTCGTCGTCCATCCGGAACGCACCGGAGTTGTCGATCGCGACCGCGCCGCGCTCGGCGGCGATCGGGGCCCACTCGGCCGAGACCTCGTCCGGCACGTCGAACATCGCGATGTCGACGCCGTCGAAGGCCTCGGGGGACAACGCGATGACCGTGACGTCCTGGCCACGCACGTTGATCTTCTTGCCCGCCGAGCGCGGGGACGCGATCAGCCTGATCTCGCCCCACGGCACGGAGGAACGGGTGTTGATGATGTCGATCATCACAGTGCCCACGGCACCGGTCGCGCCCACCAGCGCGAGTACTGGGGCGGTCATCGTCCAGTCCCTGCGTAAACGACGGCCTCTTCGTCGCCACCGAGCTCGAACGCGTCGTGCAGGGCACGGACGGCGTCGTCGAGCTGGGTGTCGCGGCAGATGACCGAGATGCGGATCTCCGAGGTGGAGATGATGTCGATGTTGACGCCGGCCGTGGCCAGCGCCTCGCAGAACGTGGCCGTGACGCCGGGGTGCGAGCGCATGCCCGCGCCGATCAGCGACACCTTGCCGACGTGCTCGTCGTAGAGGACCTGGTCGAAACCGATCTCGCCACGCGACTTCTCCAGCGCCGCCACCGCGCGCGGGCCGTCGACCTTGGCCAGCGTGAACGTGATGTCGGTGCGGCCGGACGCGGCCTGCGAGACGTTCTGCACGACCATGTCGATGTCGAGCTCGGCCTGCGCCACGACCCGGAAGATCTTGGCCGCGATACCGGGGTGGTCCGGCACGGCGGTCACGGTGATTTTGGCCTCGGACCGGTCGTGCGCGACGCCGGTGATCATCGCCTGTTCCACGTGAAGGTCCTCCACTGAACCGGACACGATGGTTCCGGTCTTGTTGCTGAACGAAGAGCGGACATGCACGGGCACGTTGTAGCGGCGGGCGTACTCCACACAGCGGAGCATCAGCACCTTCGCGCCACACGCGGCCATCTCGAGCATTTCCTCGTACGTGATCGTGTCGAGCTTCTTCGCGTTCGGCACGATGCGCGGGTCGGCGGTGTAGACGCCGTCCACGTCGGTGTAGATCTCGCACACGTCGGCCTTGGTCGCTGCCGCGAGCGCCACCGCGGTGGTGTCGCTGCCGCCACGGCCGAGCGTGGTGATCTCCTTCGAGTCCTGCGAGACACCCTGGAAGCCCGCCACGATCGCGATGGCCCCCTCGGACGTCGCGTCCTGGATGCGGCTCGGCGTCACGTCGATGATGCGCGCTTTGCCGTGCACGGCCGTCGTGATCACGCCTGCCTGCGACCCCGTGTAGGAGCGCGCCTCGGCACCGAGCGAGTGGATCGCCATGGCGAGCAGCGACATCGAGATCCGCTCGCCCGAGGTGAGCAGCATGTCGAGCTCACGTGCGGGCGGTACCGGAGACACCTGGCGGGCGAGGTCGAGCAGTTCGTCGGTCGTGTCACCCATGGCGGACACGACGACCACTACGTCGTTGCCCGCTTTCTTGGTCGCGACGATGCGCTCGGCCACGCGTTTGATCCGCTCGGCACTTCCAACCGATGAACCGCCGTACTTCTGGACGACGAGCGCCACCGACCTGACCTCCTTCGAGCGACTAAAACCCCACGTCGAAGGCAGCCTACCCGGACCACCTGGTGAGACTCTTGAGCCGTGATGCGCGTGACTACTCTGTCCGGGTGTCGTCCGTCGATGTCGTGGAGGCCCCAGCAGCCGTGCATGAGAGCAGTGCGCGCACACGGTTGACCGAGGCGCTCAGACACCCCGCCGCGCTCTGGGCGGCCCCCGCGCTGATCTACCTGTTCGTCCGCCAGGTGGGTCTCTTCGTGCTGCAACTGGTGGTCGACTACCAGAACCAGCTCCGCGGCGGGGGCAACACCGCGTCCGGCGAGCTGAAGTCGTGGGACGGGGAGTGGTTCCTCGGGATCGCCGCCGGTGGTTACAACGACGTGCCGGCCCGCCTGACCGACGCGGCGGGCAGGCGCTCGGCCGAGACGCCGCTCGCGTTCTTCCCCGGCTACCCGGCGCTGATCAGGTGGGTCGACGGCCTGCCGGGCGTGACCGTGGAGGGCGCCGCGTTCGCGGTCAGCGTGATCAGCGGGCTGTTCTGCGTGTACGGGCTGTTCGTGCTGGGCCGCTCGGTGCTCGGCGGCTCGTCGAAGGCCGGGCTGATCTTCGTCACGCTCTTCTCCGCGTCCCCGATGGCGGTCGTGCTGTCGATGACGTACTCGGAGGCCACGTTCTGCGCGTTCGCCGCGTGGGCGCTGGTCGGCGTGGTGCGCAAGCGCTGGATCCTGGCCGGCGTGTGCTGCGCCGCGGCCGGTCTGGTGCGGCCCACGGCGGCCGCGCTGATCGCGGCGGTCGTGCTCGCGGCGCTCGTCGCGGTGATCGCGGACAGGCGCGACTGGCGGGCGTGGGTCGGTGCCCTGGTCGCCCCGCTCGGCCTGCTCAGCTACCTCGGCTGGGTCGCGATCCGCACGGGCGACCTCGCGGGCTGGTTCGGCGTGCAGCAGCGCGGCTGGGGCTCGAAGTTCGACGGCGGGGCGGCGACCCTGGAGTTCACCCTCAAGCACCTCGGCAACCCGCAGTCGGAGCTCGAGACCGGCACGGTGTGGCTGCTGATCGTCGCGATCCTGCTGGTCGTCTGGGCGTTCCGGCGGCGGCTGGAGTGGCCGCTGATCGTGTACGGCCTGGGCGTGCTGATCATGGACATCGGCTCGAACGGCCTGATGAACTCCAAGGCCAGGCTGCTGCTGCCCGCGTTCACGCTGCTGATCCCGGTGGCGCTGGCGCTGGCGAAGCGCCGGATGTCGACCCTGCTGACCCTGCTGGGCTTCGCGACGCTGCTCAGCGCCTGGTTCGGCGCCTACGCGCTCGCGGTTTGGCAGTATGCGATCTGATGAACGAGCTGATCTCGAAGCGCTGGAGTCCGCGCGCTTTCTCCGCTGAGGCAACGGTTTCCGACGACGAGCTGCGCATCCTGCTGGAGGCGGCGCGCTGGGCGCCGTCGCACGGCAACAGCCAGCCGGCCAGGTTCGTCGTGGGGCACCGCGGCACACCGACGTTCGACGCGACCTTCGAGACGCTGCGTCCCGGCAACAAGACGTGGGCGTTCCGGGCGTCGGTGCTGCTCGTCGGCTGCGTGATCACCCAGGACGCGCGGGGCGACCTGCCCAACGTCGAGTTCGGCCTCGGGCTCGCGATGGAGAACATCGCCCTGCAGGCCGTCGAGTCCGGTCTGATCGCGCACATGATGGGCGGCTTCGACAAGGCGGCCGCGCACGAGGCGTTCAAGATGCCCGACGACGTGCGCCCGCTCGTCGTGATGGCGATCGGGCGACCGGGCCGGCTGGAGGACCTCCCGGAGGACCTTCAGGCTCGTGAGCAGCGCGAACGTCTCCGGCACCCGCTGTCCGAGACCGTGTTCACCGGGTCTTGGGGTGAATCCCTGTTCTGACGGGTCACAGCTCGGTTGAGAAGTACTTCGTCGCGACCTCGTTGTGCAGCGGGAACGCCAGCGGCTCGCACTCGAAGATGACCCTGCGCTCGGAGGCCTCGTCGTTGGGCACGAACGGCGGCATGTCCTCGGCGTTGATGGCGGGGGCGGTCGCGAACAGCAGCACCGTCCCGCCGTCCGGGGTGGAGACGAAGTGCAACGGGCGCAGGTCGTCCGGGTTCACCGTGACGCCGGCTTCCTCGTGCAGCTCACGGGCCGCGCTCTGCTCCCACGACTCACCGCGGTCGATGAACCCGCTGACGAACGCGAGCTGCCCGACCGGCGGAATCGCGCGCCGCACGGTCAGCAGCCCGGTGCGCGGGCCGTCCTTGACCGGGACGAGCAGCACGACGACCGGGGAGGGGTTCGCCCACACCATGTGCGCGCAGCTCGCGCACGTACGCGGGTAGGAGGCGGTGTCCGCGTAGGCGGTGCCGCAGTTGTTGCAGAAGTCGTCGCGCGCCATGAGGTCGAACCTAGTTCAGACGCCTCACGAGCTTAAGGACGATCGCTCGAACGGCCAGCCAGAACAGCGCCGCGAGCCCGAAGTTGACCAGCACCCGCAGCTTGGCGTCGGCGGGCGTGAAGAGGTCCTTGAACGCCAGCGCCAACGGCTCCGCGAGAGCACGGACGGTGCTGGTGATGATGTTGTCGGGGTTGGCCCCGCCGACGGTCAGCACGACGTGAACGACGAGCACGACCGCCAGCGCGAGGCCGACCCAACTGACAACCCCGGCGGCGATCCCGACCACACGCGTTCGCATGGCCGGAATCTACTACTCAGTAGCGAGAGACCGCACGGGCGAGCAGACCGGTCACGACCAGCCAGAACACGGCGGCGAGACCGTAGTTGAGGAATACGTCGAGGTTGTAGTTCCCCGTCTGGAAGAGACCGGGGAAGAACAACGCGAGGGGCTCGGCGAGGGACCCGACGAACCGGAAGAACGCGTTCGCCTGGTTCGCACCGAGAATGATCATCAGGATGTAGAGGATCTCGATCAGGGCGAAGACCGCTCCGATGCCGCTGATCACGCGTGACGCCGTGCCGCGGCCGCTAGTCGTACGTAATCTGGCCATACATGAGCTTTTCCCGGGTTTGCCCCGGTCGAAACGAAATCCCACGATCCGGTCCCCGAGTTCCATCTTCGGCATGACAGTGGCTAGTCTGTTCGGCGTGTGGCGTTCCCTCCTGCTTCGCTGCCGTGACGGGGTCTGATCAGACCGGCCCCCCGTCGCGGGACTCAGCGTTGCCGCCGGTCGTAGTTCTCAAGCGACCAGCAGGAGCACCCCGAAATGACTTCGCCTGACGCCTACACCTCCGGTAACAGCCGCCTGCGCCAGCCCGCGCGCCCTGCCCCGGACAGCCAGCCCTCCTGGAATCCCCAGCTCGGTTCCTTGATGCCGTTTCACCGCTACCGGCCGTTCCACGAGGTCGTGGAGGTCGTCGAGGTACCGGACCGCACCTGGCCGGGCAAACGCATCGAGAAGGCCCCGCTGTGGTGCGCGGTCGACCTGCGCGACGGCAACCAGGCCCTGATCGACCCGATGTCGCCCGCGCGCAAGCGCAAGATGTTCGACCTGCTGGTCAGGATGGGCTTCAAGGAGATCGAGGTCGGGTTCCCGGCGGCCAGCCAGACCGACTTCGACTTCGTGCGGGAGATCATCGAGGACGGCGCGATCCCGCCGGACGTGACGATCCAGGTGCTGACGCAGTGCCGCGAGGAGCTGATCGCGCGGACGTTCGAGTCCCTGCGCGGAGCGAACAAGGCGATCGTCCACTTCTACAACTCGACGTCGATCCTGCAGCGGCGCGTGGTGTTCCGCAGCGACCGCGACGGCATCAAGAAGATCGCCGTGGACGCCGCGAAGTTCGCCCGTGAGCAGGAGAAGGACTACCCGGAGACGGACTTCCGCTACGAGTACTCCCCCGAGTCCTACACCGGCACCGAGCTGTCCTACGCGCTCGACGTCTGCAACGCGGTCTCCGCGGTCATCGCGCCGACGCCGGAGAAGCCGCTGATCATCAACCTGCCGGCGACCGTCGAGATGGCCACGCCGAACGTCTACGCAGACTCGATCGAGTGGATGTCGCGCAACCTGGCCAACCGCGAGTCGATCATCCTGTCGCTGCACCCGCACAACGACCGCGGTACCGGTGTGGCCGCCGCCGAGCTGGGTTACCTGGCCGGCGCGGACCGGATCGAGGGCTGCCTGTTCGGCAACGGCGAGCGCACCGGCAACGTCTGCCTGGTGACGCTGGCGATGAACATCTTCAGCCAGGGCATCGACCCGCAGCTGGACTTCTCCGACATCGACGAGGTCCGCCGCACGGTCGAGTACTGCAACCAGCTGCCGGTGCCCGAGCGGCACCCGTACGGCGGCGACCTGGTCTTCACCGCGTTCTCCGGCTCGCACCAGGACGCGATCAAGAAGGGCCTGGAAGCGCTGGAGGCCGACGCCAAGGACGCGGGCCAGCACGTCGACGACTTCCAGTGGGAGGTCCCGTACCTGCCGATCGACCCGAAGGACGTGGGCCGCAGCTACGAGGCCGTCATCCGGGTCAACTCGCAGTCCGGCAAGGGCGGTGTGGCCTACCTGATGAAGCAGGAGCACCACCTCGACCTGCCGCGGCGCCTGCAGATCGAGTTCTCGAGGGTGATCCAGGAGGTCACCGACACGCAGGGCGGCGAGATCAACCCGAAGGAGATGTGGGACGCGTTCGCGGAGGAGTACCTCCACGGCAAGGTTCCGCTGCACCTGCTGCGGCACCGGGCTTCGTCGGACGGCAGCGGCCACGAGGAGATCACCGCGGTCCTGCTGATCGACGGCGAGCAGCAGGAGATCACGGGTTCCGGCAACGGCCCGATCGCCGCGTTCGTCGACGCGCTCGCGTCCGTGGGCTACGACGTGCGGGTGCTGGACTACGCCGAGCACGCGCTCTCGGCCGGTGACGACGCCCGCGCCGCCGCGTACCTCGAGTGCGCCGTGGGCGACCGGGTCCTGTGGGGCGTGGGCATCGACTCCTCCACGGTCGCCGCGTCGTTCCGCGCGATCGTGTCCGCGATCAACCGCGCACAGCGCTAAGGCACGACGGACGGGGAGGACGCGTGGGGCACGAGTTGTCTCGGCGCGCCCTCCCCGTTCGCCTGCACGGCCCAAATGCCCTCTCCGGGCAGGCCGTAGGCGATGGTGTCGTTGTCGAGCCACACGACCTGGTCGTCGATCCCGCGGATCTCCGCCAGCGGTGTCTCCACCATCGTGGTCAGGTCCAGCACGTGCTGACGCCACGGCCGGGCGCCGTCGCCAGGCACTCGCTTCTTGAACGCCACTCGCGTGCCGTCGGGTGACAGCGACGGGCATTCCACGTTCTCCCGCAACGGCTTCGCGGAGGTGTCGGCCGCGTCGCCGTTGATCAGGTAGGTCTTGCCGGCCGTGGACATCGTGGCGTAGTAGGAGCGGTCGTCGCCGGTGAACGTGACGCCCCAGTAGTTCATGTCCTCCGTCCGCTTCATGCCGGCGATCCGGGTGCCCTCGAGATTGCTCCGGTACTCCTGCGTCTGCCGGTCGTAGATGCCAGTGCGGGTGGAGAACGCACCGGTCTGCGCGTACGAGTCACCGGTGACGAACGTCGTCCAGGACGCCATCCGCCCGTCCGCCGACAGCTTCGCCCGGTTCGGCACGCCCGCGACGTCGATGCGGTGCGTCTCCGCGAGCGACTGGTCGACGAAGATCGAGACCGACCCCGGGAACGGGCCTGCTCGGTCCGCGAGACACAGCCCCTGCCGCGCCGCGGTGAAGAACCGCTTGCAGGACAACGTGCTCACCCGGCGCGGGCCACCGGGATCGGCCAGCGGCACCGACGCCACCTTGCCGCTCGCGTCGTCCACGAACAGCAACCGGCCGCCGGTCAGCTCGACCGGACCCGGCTCGATCGCGACGGAGACCTCGGCCGGTGGGCGCAAGGCGTAGGCGGTGGCGCCCACGCCCAACACGATCACGGCAGCGACGACGAGCAGGATCCTCACCACGCGAACCACGTCCACAACGCGCCGAACAGGACTGAGGAACTCGCCCGCGCGAGCACCTGGCCGGTCTGGAGCAGGGCCAGACCGGACGTGCGCAGCTCGTCCGGGATCAGCGGGCCTGCGACGGCCATCAGCACGCCGTCCGTGCAGGCGTAGAAGAGTCCGTGCAACACCAGAACCCCTGCCAGCAAGGCGATTCCGGACGAGCCCGCGAACAGCAGGTACGCGCCGAGCAACGCGAGGTGGCCGGCCAGGAACATCCGCCACCGGCCGAACCGGTCGGCCAGCGCACCCATCGGCACGGCGGCGAGCAGGTACACGCCCGCCGTGCCGAGGGGCAGCAACGCGATGTAGGCGACGTCGACGTCGAGTTTCTTCTGCAGCAACAGGTAGATGAACCCGTCGCCCAGCGTCAGGAACCCGAGCCCGCACGCGACCAGGCAGACCCGCCGGAACGGCCTGGACCGCAACAGCCCGAAAGCATTTCGAAGCGACACCGCGACGCGTGGCAGCACGTCCCGGTGGTCCCGCACGAACAGCACCAGCACCAGCAAACCCAGCGCGGCGAAGCAGAAACTCACCACGAACACCACGTCGTAGCGAGCCGGCAGCGTCCACAAGAGACAGAACGCCACCAGTGGACCGAGGAACGCGCCAACGGTGTCCATGGCACGGTGGACACCGAAGGCGCGTCCGAGCGCCGAGGGCTCGCTGCTCAACGTGATCAGCGCGTCCCTCGGCGCCGTGCGCAAGCCCTTGCCCGTCCGGTCCCCGGTGAGGACGAGACCCATGGCGGTCGCGGAGGTCCCGGCGGCGAGCAGTCCGAGTTTGCCCACCGCCGAGATCCCGTACCCGAGGCCCGCCACGAGCTTGCGCCGTTGCCAGCGGTCAGCCGCATGACCGCCAACGATGCGGACCAGTGCCGAGACACCGGTGTAGATGCCGTCGAGCACACCGAACTGCAGCGGGGAGAACCCCAGCCCCAGCACGAGGTACAGCGGCAGGATCGCGGTCACCATCTCCGAGGAGACGTCCGTGAGGAGGGAGACGGCCCCCAGGGCGATGACGTTCGCCGCGATCCTGCCGGTGCCACCCGCGGCGGGAGCTTGTCGAGCGGTTGCGATGTACACGACGGCCTCAGCTCAACGGCAGTTGTAGGGACCGGCCTTGTCGCGCACCGTGCCGGCCGTGTCGATGACCTCCCACGAGTAGGAGCGGCCGGACAGGGTGAGCTTCATGACGCCGTGGCTGTCCGAGAAGTACTTCTCGACGCCCACCCGCGGGGTGCGCTCCTTGTAGAGGAAGTCACCGCCGATGCCGACGACGGCCGAGCGCATGCCGTTGACCTGGTCGATCGCCCCGCTCTTGCTCAACGGTGAGAGCCGCTCGTAGTGGTGGTTGTGGCCGCCGAGCACCAGGTCCGCCTTGGCGTCCGCGAACGCGTTCCAGTACGGAGCCATCGCCGAGTTGTCGCCGTACTTGCCGGAGGTGAACCGCGGGTGGTGCCAGTAGCCGACGACACACGGCTTGGTGTTCGCGGCCAGGTCCGACTTGATCCAGGCGAGCTGCGCGGAGTCCGAACCGTGTTCGTCGAGCGGCCAGGAGTCGACCGAGACCATGTGGAACTCGCCCACGTTCCAGCTGTAGTACGGCTTGCCCTGCGGGAAGGCGATGGAGCCGAAGTACTCCTTGTAGCCGCGGAGCTCGTCGTACCACTCGTGGTTGCCGGTCGCGGGCCTGGTGATGCTCTTGTACTTGCCCCACGACTTGTCGTAGTGGGCCCGGTACTCCGCGATCGTGCCGCTGTCGTACTGGTTGTCGCCGACCGTCGCGACGTAGTTCGGCTTGATCTGGTCGATGAGCTTCGCGGTCTCGTAGTGCTCGCTGTTCGTCAGCGACGCGATGTCGCCGGAGACCACGACCGTGATGTTCTCGCCGGGTCCGGCGGGCAGGGTCGTCGCCTGCACCGCGTTGCTCGCGGGCCCGAGGTTCCCGGCCGCGTCCCGCGCGCGAACTGTGTAGGTGAAGGTCGTGCCGGACGCCAGACCGCTGTCAGTGAACGAAGTGCCGGTGGGCGTGCCCACGACACTGCCGTTGCGCAGGACGTCGTAGCCGGTCACACCGTTCTCGTCGGTCGCGGCCGTCCACTGCAGACTCACCGAGCTCGACGTGGTGCCGGTGCTGGCGAGGCCGGTCGGTGCGGTGGGCGGCGTGACGTCGCCGTTGTTGCTGCTGCCCCAGACCTCCAGTTCGAAGAGCGAGTAGCCGTAGGGGGTGCCGCGCTTGGTCCCGTAGATCCGCACGTACCGGCCCGTGGCGCTCAGGCTGGTCTCGTCGATGCCGCCGTTCTGGCCGGTGAGCGACTTCTTCGTGCTCCAGGACGTGCCGTTGGTCGATGTCTGGATCTGGTAGCTGGAGGCGTACGCGGCCTCCCAGCTGAGCTTGACCTTCGAGATGGTGGCGTTCCCGCCGAGGTCGACAGCGATCCACTGCGGATCGACGCCTTCGCGGCTCGCCCAGCGAGTGGTCGGATCTCCGTCCACGGCATTGGCGCCGCCGAAGGTCGCGGCCTCGACGGACGAGGTGGTGGTGGGCTTGTTGGCAGACAGCAGGGAATCAGCCGCATTTGCCGTGCCTGACGCCGCGATCTGGGGTATCACCAGCGCAAACAGGGCTAAGGCGACACCCGTCCGGGTGTGCTTTCTGATCACTTCGTCCTCCTGGGCACAGGCGGCGGCTCGAAGGATTGGTAAAGAAGGTATCCGATTGAGATCGGAGGTTAACGGCGGGCAAACACAACGGTCAACGGCAGAAGTGCCGGATGAACACATGACAGATCGGAGGTTTTGGGCCGAAAGCGGCGGTCACCGGCTGTCATTTGGTGACTTGTTGAATTGCCACAGAAGGGCGTGAGCCATCAGGGCCGCGCATGTGCCCTGGATCACGCCCAGGAGCAGCCTGCGCATCCAGTCATACAGGCTGACCTGGCTGACAGGATCGGACAAAGACCAGGTCGCGCCTGCCGCCGCCGCGAGGGCGATGAAGATCCAGAATTTGTACCGGGATTTCCCGGTACGTGACGGCCAGTCATGCGCGGCGGGGCGGCGGGAGGCCGTCCAGGCCAGCAGGGCCATGCCTCCGAGCGATGACACGTAGCCGATCACGTTGTAGAGCCGGTGCGGACCGGCGATCGACACCGTCAGCCAGTCCCACCGCTGCACGAACCACCCGTCGGTCTGCGTGAAGGCGTCCCACAGCAGGTGGGTGAGCACACCGGCCACAATGGACAGAACCATCCACAACGGCCTGCGCGCCGGCCCCGGCCGCGCCACCCGTTCCCGCACGAACGCCGGCGTGATCGCCATCACCGAAGGCAGCAGCAAGCGCCCGAGCAACAGCAACACAACCGCGGCAAGGGATCCGCCGAGCACGTCGTGCGTCGGCGCCACCGGGAGATAATAGCCCAGGTCAGGCGCGACAGCACCGGCCACCAGTCCGGGGAACCAGAGATACCGGCGCAGCGGCAGAACAGCGGCCGGATGCGCAAGGGTGAACGGCACACCTCGACCCTAGATCGGCCTCAATCCTGTAGGCACCCTGAAGAAACACCCAGGTCGGGATTGTTCACCTCGGTCACGTACGTTCACCGATCATGAGCGCTACAGCCGCCAGCCTCGTCGTGCTGTTCCTGGTCGCCGTCGTGCCCTTGGCACCGACGGAGGCCGTGCTCATCGGTGCCGGCGTGCTGGCCGCGTCCGGTGAGGTCCCGCTGTACCTCGTCGTCGCCGTCGCCGCGGTCGGCTGCCTCGCCAGCGACATGATCAACTTTACGGCAGGGCGCCGGATGGGGATCAGGGCCCTCGACCGGCTCAACAAGAGCGCCAAGTCGCGGGCCATGGTCGTGTGGACGGCCGACCAGCTCGGGTCCAAGGGCGAGACGATCCTCATCGCGGCGCGGTTTCTACCCGCGGGCGGCATCGTGGGCGCGCTGCTGGCGGGTGCGCTGAAGTGGCCCACCAAGCGGTTCGTGCCCGTTGCGGCGGTCGGGTCGGCGCTGTGGTGCCTCTACCCCGCCACCGTGGGGTACATCGGCGGTCAGATCATCGACGAGACCTGGCTCGCGATGCTGCTGTCGTTCGGCCTGGCGACGCTCATCTCCGTGCCGGTCGGCATGGCGATCCGGGCGCGCAACGCCAACCGCACTCTCTCGTACGCCGAAGCGTCGTCGTAGAGCACGGCGAACCGGTCTGCGGCGGCCAGGAGGGCGTCGACCTCGAACGCCAGCTGGGCGTCGCCGGTCAGCCGTTCCAGCAATGAGGCCCAGCGCAGGTGGAAGAGCATCAACGCGTCGCGCACGCGGCCTGGCCTGGCGGCGAACTCCGAGCGCGTGACGACGAAGAAGCAGCCGCCGGGGAACACGCGGCGCTTCGAGTAGTCGAGCCAGCGCTCGCACAGGTCCAGCGCGGCACCACCGGCTATCACGACCTCGCGCGTGAAGATCTCCGCGGCCTTGTGCACGGCCGAGAGCTGCAGCTCCTCCTTGGAGCCGAAGTGGGAGAAGACCCCGCTCTTGCTCATGCCGAGCTCGATCGCGAGCCGCCCGATCGTGACCCCTTCGAGCCCGTCGACGGACGCGATCTCAGCAGCCCTCAGCAGAATCGCCCCACGACTGTCCACCCCACGACTGGACCAGCCACCGCTCAAGCCCGCCTAGCGAAACGCACGCGGGGGCCCCGCGTTCCCCTGAAGGAAACGTAGGGCCCCCGCGTGACTTTGAAACTAGGGGTTGAGCGCTTCGGTTACGGAGGCTGGGCCTACGAGGGGGATGTCCGGTGAGAGGCCGGTGTCCTCCTCGACCAGGATCGGCTTCACCTCGTGCGGCTGGATCCGGCCGGACTGGATCTGCTCGGCGTAGTGGCACGCCACCTTGTGGCCCGGCTTGAGTTCCCTCAACACAGGCCGCTCGGTGTCGCACTTGGTCGCCTGCCGCCACGGGCACCGGGTGTGGAACCGGCAGCCGCTGGGCGGGTTCGCCGGCGACGGGAGGTCGCCCGCGAGCAGAATCCGTTCGCGCCGGTCCTCGATCACGGGGTCGGGCACCGGGATCGCCGACAGCAGCGCCCGCGTGTACGGGTGCAGCGGCTCGGAGTAGAGGTCCTCGGAGCTGGCCTCCTCGACCAGGCCGCCGAGGTACATCACGCCGACGCGGTCGGAGATGTGCTTGACGACCGCGAGGTCGTGCGCGATCACCAGGTACGTCAGGCCGAACTGCTCCTGCAGCTCCTCCATCAGGTTCACGACCTGGGCCTGCACCGACACGTCCAGCGCGGACACCGGCTCGTCGGCGACGATCAGGTCCGGCTCGAGTGCCAGCGCACGCGCGATGCCGATGCGCTGGCGCTGACCGCCCGAGAACTCGTGCGGGTACTTGCGCAGCGCCGTGGTCGGCAGACCGACGGCCGTGAGCAGGTCGCGGAGTCGCTTGTTCGTCGACTCCTTGCCCTTGTCCAGGTCGTGCGCCCGCAGGCCCTCGATCAGGATGGACTCCACGGACTGGCGCGGGTCGAGCGACGACAGCGGGTCCTGGAACACCATCTGGATCCGGCGCCGCATCTTGCGCAGCTCCTCGCCCTTCAGTGCCGAGAAGTCCTGCCCGTCGAAGATCATCTTGCCCGCGGTCGGCTCGTTCAGCCGCAGCATCGCCCGCCCGAGGGTGGACTTGCCGCAGCCGGACTCGCCGACGAGCCCGTAGGTCTCGCCGCGCTTGATCTCCAGGTCGATGCCGTCGACCGCGTAGACGTAGCCGACGGTGCGGTCCAGCAGCACACCCCGCTTGATCGGGAAGTGCACCTTCATGTCCTGGACGGAAACCAGGGTCTCGCTCATACCGGCACCTCCTCCTCGGCGGCGGGAGTTCCCGGCACGACCGGGTTGTGGCAGCGGAGCAGCCGGCCCAGCTGGTCTTCCTCCGCCGGCGTTTCCGCGAAACAGAGGTCCAGGGCGTTCGGGCACCGCGGTGCGAACGCACAACCGTTCGCCCACGGGATGTTGTCCGCGACGGAACCCTTGATGGGCGTCAGCTTCGAGTGACTGGCGGCGTCGAGTCGCGGGATGGACGCGAGCAGGCCGTGCGTGTACGGGTGGCGCGGCTCGGCGAAGAGCTTGTGCCGCATGGCCTTCTCGACCACCTTGCCGCCGTACAGCACGTTCACGTCGTCACACAGGCCGGCGACGACACCCAGGTCGTGAGTGATCATCACGAGCGCGGTGCCGAGGTCCTGCACCAGTTCCTTCATCAGCGACAGGATCTGGGCCTGGATGGTCACGTCCAGCGCCGTCGTCGGCTCGTCCGCGATCAGCAGCTTCGGCCGGCACGCCAGCGCGATCGCGATGAGCGCGCGCTGCCGCATACCGCCGGAGAGCTGGTGCGGGTATTCCTTGAGCCGCCGGTTCGGGTCCGGGATGCCGACCTTGTCGAGCAGGTTCTTCGCCTCGATCATCGCTTCCTTGCGGGCCAGGCCGCGGTGCCGTTCGAGCACCTCGGTGACCTGCAGGCCGATCGGGATGACCGGGTTCAGCGACGACAGCGGGTCCTGGAAGACCATGCCGAGCTCGCTGCCGCGCTTGTCGCGCATCTGCTTGTCCGACAGCTTCAGCAGATCCGTGCCGTCGTAGGTCACCGTGCCGGTGACCGTCGCGCCGCGCTTGGGCAGCAGGCCCATGATCGCCAACGATGTCACGGACTTGCCACAGCCCGACTCGCCGACGAGGCCGACCGTCTGGCCGGGTTCGACGTCGAAGCTGACGCCGTCGACCGCGCGGAACGGCTCCTCGCCCTTGCGCTGGAAGACCACGGTGAGGTCACGTACTTCGAGCAGTGCCACGACGACTCACCGCCTGTTCTTCGGATCGAGGGCTTCGCGCAGCGTCTCGCCCATGAGCGTGAAGCCGAGCGCGACGATGATGATGCAGACCGCGGGCCACACGGCGAGGTGCGGATGCGTGTCGAAGACGTTCTGCACGTCGCCGAGCATCTGCCCCCACTCCGGCAGCCGGTCGTCCGGGTTGCCGAGGCCGAGGTACGACAGCGCGGCCGCCTCGATGATCGCGGTGGCCAGCACGAGCGTGGACTGCACGATCACCGGGCCGAGCGAGTTCGGCAGCATGTGCCGGAACACGATCGCGCCCTTCTTCACGCCGAGCGCCGTCGCCGCCAGCACGTGGTCGCTGTGCCGTTGCGCGAGCATCGAGCCTCTGAGCAACCGGGCGAACACCGGGATCTGCACGATCGAGACCGCGAGGATCACGCTGAACTGGCTGGGCCGCGCGAACATCGCCGCGATCGAGAACGCGAGCAGCAGGCTCGGCAGCGACAGCATGACGTCGACCAGGCGCATGACGGCCGAGTCGACCCAGCCACCGATCGCGCCCGCGAGCGTGCCGAGGATCAGGCCGCCGGTCAGGCCGATCAACGTCGCGCCGACACCGACGATCAACGTCTGCTGCGAACCGACCAGCAGGCGCGACAGGAAGTCACGGCCCTGCAGGTCGCCGCCGAGCGGGTGGCCCGGCTGCGGCGGCGGGATCTCGTTGCGGGCCTTGACGACCTGGTCGATCAGCATCGGCTCGGACGGGCTGTGCGGTGCGAGCCACGGCGAGAGCAGCGAGACCACGATGAAGATGCCGATGATCACCGCGCCGATGAGGAACACCGGGCTGCGCTTCAGCCGCTTCCACGCGCTCGCCGCGAGCGAGACGCCCGCGGTCTCGGCGAGGCCGTCGATCTTTTCCTTCTTGGAGATTCCGAGTACCACTGCGCTCACCTCGTCCTGATGCGCGGGTCGATGAGCGCGTACGAGAGGTCGACCAGCAGGTTGACCACGACGTAGACGATCGTGGCCATGATGATCAACAGCAGCAGCACCGGGTAGTCACGCCGTTCGAACCCGATCGCGAGCGCCTGGCCCACGCCGGGTATCGCGAACACCCTCTCGGTGAGCACCGCGCCGGAGAGCAGCGCGCCGGTCTGCAGACCGATCGTCGTGACGACCGGGAGCATCGCGTTGCGCATCACGTGCCGGCGGCGGATCAGCTGTGCGGTGAGGCCCTTGGACTCGGCGGTGCGCACGAAGTCCTCGTCGAGGACGTCGAGCACGGCCGCTCGGGTGATCCGGAAGATCACCGCGAACGGGATGGTGGCGAGCGCGATCGCCGGCAGGATCAGGTGCTCCAGCGCGTCGAACGTCGCGTCCCACTCACCGGTGAGCACGCCGTCGAGGGTGAAGAACCCGGTGACGCGGGTGGCGTTGATGTCACCCTGCCTGCCCTGCGACGGCAGGCCGAGACCGACCGACGCCGCGTCCTTCAGCACGTAGGCGAGGAAGAACACCGGCACGGCCACGCCGATCAGCGAGCCGATGACGGCGATGTTGTCGAACCAGCCGCCGCGACGCTTCGCGGCGAGGTAGCCGAGCGGGACGCCGATCGCGATCGCGAGCACGATCGCGAAGAAGCTGAGCTCGAGCGTCGCGGGGAACCGCTGGATGAAGATGTCGAGCGCCGAGTCACCGGGCTGGACACCGGTGGAGACGCCGAAGTCGCCGGTCGCGGCGCGACCGAGGAATTTGAAGTACTGCACGATGATCGGCTGATCGAGGCCGAGCTGAATGGTGAGTGCCGCGCGCGACTCCGGCGTAGCGCGCTCTCCCAGGAGGGCCGAAACCGGCCCTCCTGGGAGGAGTCGCATCCACGCGAAGAGCAGCAGCGAGAGCACCATCACCACGCCGACCAGCTGAATCAGCCGTCGAATGGTGTAGCGGAGCACTTGAGCTACCCCGTTGTTCTCTGTGGTGGGAGCTAGTCAGCTCAGCCCTTGGAGGCCGGGCCGAACTTCTCGTCGGTCAACGGGCTCGGGACGACACCCTTGATGTCCGACTTCAACACCAGAGCGGGCGGGGAGTGCGAGATCGGGACCGCGGGCAGGTACTGCTCCATGATCTTCTTGTTGATCTCTTCGTACATCTTGGTGCGGTTGGCCTCGTTCGGCTCGGCGTTGGCCTTGGCCAGGTCGTCCTTGAGCGAGGCGCCCCACGCCGACACACCGGTGTTGAAGCGGTTGTCGGTGCGGCCGAAGAACGTGCCGACCCAGTTGTGCGCGGTGCCGTTGTCACCGGTCCAGCCGAGCAGGAACAGGTCCGGGATGGAGTTGTCGACGTCGGTCAGGTAGCCGCCGTTCCACGGCTTCGTGACCACATCGATCTTGATGCCGGCCTTCTGCAGGTCGCCGGAGATCGCGCCGAACAGGTCCTTCGGGGAAGGCATGTACGGACGCGTGACCTCGGACGGCCAGTAGAACTTCAGCGTCAGGTCGGTGGCACCGGCCTCGGCCAGCAGCGACTTGGCCTTCTCGAGGTCGTACTTGACCTCGGTGATCGACTTGTTGTAGCCGTTCACGGTGTCGGGCATGAACTGCGTCGCGACCTTGGCACCCTCGGGCAGCTGCGACTTGACCAGCTGCTCGCGGTTGATCGCGTACATCAGGGCCTGACGGACCTTGAGGTCGGCGAGCTTCGGGTTGTTCTTCTGGTTGATGCCCAGGTAGAACACGTTGAACGCCGGGCGGATCGCGACGTTGAAGCCGTCGGTCTTGAGGCCGGCCCAGTCAGCGGCGTTCGGCAGGTCGTAACCGTCGATGTCGCCGGCCTTGAGCGCCTGCTTGCGGGCGGTCTCGTCCGGGATGATCTTGAAGACGACCTTGTCGAGCTTGGCCTTGGTGCCGTGGTAGTCGTCGTTGCGGACGAGCTCCACGGTGTTGTTGGCCTTGTCGTACTTGCCGAACTTGAACGGGCCCGTGCCGGTCGGGTGCTCGTTCGCGTAGGCCGGGTAGGTGAAGGCGTCACCAGCGGCGACCACGTTGTCCGCGTCGTACTTCTTCAGCGCCTCGGGGCTCGAGATCGAGAACGAGGTGAAGCCGAGGACCGACGGGAACTGCGACGTGACGTCGTTCAGCTCGATGACCGCGGTCTTGGCGTCCTTCGCCGTGCACGATTTGTACAGCGAGGGCTTGTCCGGCGTGTCCTTGAACCCGCCGAAGTTGTCCAGCCAGTACTGCGACACCGCGTCGCTCTGGCCGGCGCCCTTCTGGTTGTACCAGCGCTCGAAGTTGAAGCAGACAGCTTCGGCGTTGAACGCGGTGCCGTCGTGGAACTTCACGTTCTCCTTGAGGGTGAACGTCCACGTCTTGCCGTCCGCGGAAGGCTCGTACTTCGTGGCGAGCGCGGGCTCGACCTCGGCGGTACCGGCCTTGAAGCCGACCAGGCCCTCGTACATCTGGCGAGCGACCCGGAAGGTCTCGCCGTCCGTCGCGTAGAACGGGTCGAACAACTTCGGCGCACCAGCGGCACCGAAGGTCAGCGTGCCGCCTTGCTGGCCGCCACCCCCGGAGTCGCGCTGGGATTGTGCGCACCCGGACAGGGCGAGCGCGCTGACGCTGAGGAAGCCGATCGCGGCAACCCAACGGCGGCGAGCCGTTACTGAGTGGACCATCAAACACCCCTTGGACAATCCGCACATCTCACGGTGTGGTCGCCGACCATAACCGTTGTACATACCCCCTCCGGGGCAACTCAGGTCACGATCCGGCCACTAGACCAGGCATTCTGATACGTCCGGCGCACGCCCGCTGACCCAACGTGAGCACGGCAGATACGTCGAACGCTCTCCTAGGCTGTAGAAACAACAACGACACGCGGAGGAGGTCGCATGAGCAGGCAGGTCGAGTTCCGCGTACTCGGCCCTCTCCAGGTGCTCATCGACTCCGAACCGCTGCTCGTTCGTGCAGGCCGGCAGCGGGCGCTGCTGGTGTCGCTGCTGCTGCGCGCTGGCACGAGCGTGTCCGTGGACGAGCTCGCCGGGAACGTGTGGGGCGACGAGCCGCCCGCACGGGCCAGAGCGACCCTCCAGACCTACGTGATGAGGCTCAGACAGCTGCTCGGGCCGTCTGTGCCGATCAGGACCGTGCCGGACGGGTATCTGATCGACGTCGACGAGAAGACGATCGACCTGATGCGCTTCGAGCCGCTGATCGACCAGGGCGAGCAGGAGCGCGGCGCCGGCAACCTGCAGGCCTCGTCCGCCGCGTTCGCCGCCGCGCTGGGCCTGTGGCGTGGTCCGGCCCTGGTCGACGTGCCGTCGGAGATCCTGCACCGCGACGAGGTGCCACGGCTGAACGAACGCCGCCTCCACGTGCTCGAACGCCGGGTCGAGGTGGATCTCGAGCTCGGCCGCCACGGCGAGCTGGTCGCGGAGCTGTCCAGGCTGACGAGCGATCATCCGTTGCGCGAGCGGTTCTGGGCGCAGCTGATGGTGGCGCTGTACCGCTCCGGCCGGCAGAGCGAGGCGCTGGCCGCCTACCAGCGGGTTTCCCGGTTGCTGGGCGACGAGCTGGGCATCGATCCCGGCGACGAGCTGCGCCGCGTGCACAGCCAGGTGCTCTCCGGCGCGATCGACGCGGTGGCCACCGCCGCCGCCGGCACGCCGATGGTGGCCGCGAAGCCCGAGCGGGTCGTGCCGTCGCAGCTACCTGCGGACATCCCGGACTTCGTGGGCCGGGACGAGGCCGTTTCGTTGATCATCGCGCTGCTGCGGACCGCGCAGGGGGTGCCGGTCGTGACGCTGGCGGGCCCGCCGGGCGTGGGCAAGACCGCGCTGGCCGTGCATGCCGCGCATCGGATGCGTGGGGACTTCCCGGACGGCCAGCTGTACGTGAACCTGCGCGGCTACGCCCCCGGCCCGCCGTTGAGCGCCGTCGACGTGCTCCCGCGGTTCCTGCGCGCCCTCGGAACTGAACCCGATCAGGTGCCACTCGATCAGGACGAGCAGGAGGCGATGTTCCGGTCGACGCTGACCGGCCAGCGGGTCCTCCTGCTGCTCGACAACGCCTCGTCGGCCGAGCAGATCCGGCCGTTGCTGCCCGGTTCGCCGGGGTGTGCGGTGCTGGTCACCTCGCGCGACACCCTGCGCGGCCTGGCCGTGTCGCACGCGGCCTCGAACGTGCGGCTGGACGTGCTCGACTGGCACGAGACGAAGTCGTTGCTCGCCGGCATCCTCGGCGCGGACGAGGTGGCCTCCCAGGAGGAGGCCGCGCACGAGCTGGCGTCGTTGTGCGCTCATCTGCCATTGGC
Organism: Lentzea sp. NPDC051213; assembly: GCF_044455585.1. Taxonomy (NCBI): domain Bacteria; kingdom Bacillati; phylum Actinomycetota; class Actinomycetes; order Pseudonocardiales; family Pseudonocardiaceae; genus Lentzea; species Lentzea sp. NPDC051213. The sequence continues at coordinate 318,564 of NZ_JBITEX010000009.1, read as the reverse complement.
TTTGCGTATCGCGGCGGCGAACCTGGTGTCGCGGCCGGAGCTGTCCATCGCGGACTACGTGGAGGAGCTCCGCGCGGGCAACCGGCTCGCCGCGCTGGCGGTCGAGGGCGACGAGCGGGTCGCGGTGCACGCGGCGTTCGACCTCTCCTACACGGCGCTGAAGCCCGAGCTGGCGCAGATGTTCCGGCTGCTGTCGCTGGTGCCCGGCACGGACTTCACGCCGGAGATGGCGGCCGCGCTGTCGGGCCTGACCACCCAGGACGCCCGCCGCCGGCTGGACCGGCTGGCCACCGCGAACCTGATCGCGAACCACGCGCCGTCCCGCTACCAGTTCCACGACCTGCTGCGCGACTACGCGGCCGAGCGCCTGGCGTTCGAGGAGGGCCGCGCCGATTCGCGGCTCGCGTTGCGGCGGCTGCTGGACTGGGCGGTGCGCTCGGTCGACAACGCCACGTCCGCGATGAAGTCGACGCTCTTCCGCTTCCCGCGCCCGGCGCCGCTGGACGGCGTGGTGCCGCGGACGTTCAGCACCAGCACCGAGGCGCTGGCGTGGCTCGACATCGAACGGGCCAATTTGGTCGCGTTGGTCGCGCACGGCGTCGAACGCGACCCCGAAAATTCGCCGTGGCAGCTGGCCGACGCGTTGCGCGGCTACTACTACACCCAGGGGCTGACCGCGGAGTGGCGTGAGACCGCGAAGGCCGGGCTGCTGGGCGCCCGCGCGCCGCGTGACGAGCTCGGCCAGGTCGCCATGCTGTCGTCGCTGGGCACGCTGTACTGGGTGACGGGTCAGCACCGCAACGCGCTGGGCTACTACCAGCAGGCCATCGCGCTGCAGGAACGCATCGACCTGCCGGAGGCGGAGGCGGCCGTGCTGTCCAACGCCGGCAGCGTGTACATCGACCTCGGCGAGCTCGAGCACGCCGCCGAGCACCTCGAACGCGCGCTGGTGATCGCCCGCCAGAGCCGCGCGCCGCAGCTGCTGGCCAACGCCCTGTTCAACGTCGGCGGCGTCTACATGCAGCTCGGCCAACTCGACCGCGCGACCTCGGTGTTCGAGGAGGCCCTCGACGCGGGGCGCCGCCTCGACTCGTGGATCACCCAGGCGAGCTCGATGCGCGCGCTCGGCGAGGTGCACGCGTACCGCGGTGAGCCAGAGCTCGGCGCCTCCTACTTCATGCAGGCGAGCGAGCTGTACGAACGTGCGGCCGCCCGCAACTTCGGCCACACGATGCACGAGGGCATGGCCATCACGCTGATCATGCGCGGCCGCTACGACGAGGCGGCGATCGAGGCCAGGGCGGCCATGGAGATCGCCCAGGACCTGGAGAACGTCAAGAGCGTCTGCGACGCCATGAACCTGCTCGGCCGCTCCCTGGAGGGTGCGGGGCGGTACGAGGAGGCGGTGGAGCAGTTCTCGTCGGCACTGGCCATCGCGGTCGAGACCGGTTACTCGTGGGGCGTCTGCTCGGCCCGCCGCGGCCTGGCCTCCGCGTACCGCGGGGTGGGGCGGTTCGACGAGGCCCTGTCGATGGCGACCTCGGCCCTGGTCGAGGCGGGCCGCTCGCAGTTCCGGCTGGCGGAGATGGAGGTGCTGCTCGTGCTGGGGCGCATCCACCTCGACACCGCGGACGCCGCCGGTGCGCTGGAGTGCGCGTTGCGGGCCGCCGCCGTCGGCGAGAAGTCCGGGCACCGGTGGGTGTTCGCGCGCGCGTTGCAGCTGGCGGGCGATGCTTCGGCGGCGCGGGACGACGTGACCGCGGCTCGGTCGTACTGGACGTCGTCGCTCGAGGTGTTCAGCGCGATCGGAACGCCTGAAGCCTCCGCCGTCCGAGCTCAGCTCGAGGTGACAACGTAGTCAGCCCTGGCTTTGGTTTCGTCAACGGCGAACCAGCCTCTTTCGTAGTGCTGCCAACGGATGAAGTGCTCCCGATGCTCTTCACCGTCACGCCGGACAGCACGTTCCAGCCTCGCCGCTTCGTCCTCGAAGTCGACGAAAATGGCCAGGCTGAGCCATTTGTTGGCTTTCCTGGCAGACGAGAATCCTTCGAGGACGACCGTCTCCTGTGGACGGATCTCGACCTCGTCGCCCTCGCCGACGCACGGAAAGCCTTGGGACCAGTCGGTTTTCCGGTACCGGCCCGGCTGACCCTCCGCTACTCGGCCGAGAGCTGCCGCGAGGCGTGGCCACCACCGGGTCGTGGGGTCGTCCCAGGTCGCGAAGTGGTCGGTGCTGATGAGCTGGGCGCCGAGGTCCTGCGCGAGGTTCCGCGCGAACGTCGACTTGCCCGCGCCCGACGGACCGTCCACCGCGACCAGGCGAGTCGTGCCCAGCCGCGGTGGACTGTTCGTCACATGCTCCGGCGACCAGATAGCGCACGCCCCAGCGTCAGCTCGTCCGCGAACTCCAGGTCGCCGCCCATCGGCAGGCCGCTGGCCAGCCGGGTGACGGTCAGGCCGGGGAAATCGCGCAGCATCCGGACCAGGTAGGTGGCCGTCGCCTCGCCCTCGGTGTTCGGGTCCGTGGCGATGATGACCTCGGAGATGTCCACTCCGTCGACGGCCGTGCCGATCCGGTTGAGGAGCTGGCGGATGCGCAGCTGGTCCGGTCCGACGCCGCTGAGCGGATCCAGCGCGCCACCCAGGACGTGGTAGCGCCCCTTGAACTCCCTGGTGCGCTCGATGGCCTGGACGTCCTTCGGTTCCTCGACCACGCAGACCAGCGCGAGGTCGCGCTTGGGGTCGCGGCAGATGCGGCACCTGGTCTCGGCGGAGACGTTGCCGCAGACGTCGCAGAAGACGACGCCTTCCTTCACCTTCTGGAGCGCGTTCTGCAGCCGCTCGATGTCGGCCGGTTCCGTTGCCAGGAGGTGGAAAGCGATGCGCTGGGCACTCTTCGGGCCGACGCCGGGAAGCCTGCCCAGCTCGTCGATGAGGTCCTGTACTGGGCCCTCGTACACCGGTTACCCGAGCAATCCGCCGAGGCCACCCTGAGCGAGCGGGCCGAGCTTCTGCTCCACCAGCGCCTGCGCCTTCTGGTTGGCGTCCTTGATCGCGGCGATCACGAGGTCCTGGAGGGTCTCGACGTCCTCCGGGTCCACGATCTTCGGGTCGATCGTGAGGTCGGTCAGCTCGCCGCCGCCGGTGACGGTGGCGGTCACGAGGCCGTTGCCCGCGTTGCCGGTCACCTCGGTCTCGGCCAGTTCCTGCTGGGCGCTTGCCATCTGCTGCTGCATGTTCTGGGCCTGCTGGAGCAGGGCCTGCATGTCGAACTGACCGGGTTGCACCGCTGGTCCTCTCTCAGGTGGGTGTTGTCTTCCAGCGTACGGCGACCCTGGTTTGGCGGGGAAAACACGGTGGGGGGGGGGTATTTGCCCCGCGGGGGTTTTTGGGCCAAAAAATTACAACGGTCGGGGGTGGCGGTTTAAGGGGGGGGGGGCCCCGGTGGT
>NZ_JBITEX010000009.1:0-315105 GCF_044455585.1 Lentzea sp. NPDC051213 | reverse complement strand
TGGCTCCCCCCGGGGGGGGTTGTTGTCACCCCGCGTCCGCCCCCCGGGTTGGGGCCTAAACCCCTGGGGGGGGCCTTAAGTGGCCCCGCGTGTGTTTACCCCGCCAAACCAGTTCCAGCGTACGGCTAGGCCTTCTTCAGCGGGCGGGCACCGAGTTCGTCGGCGAGGAGCTTCATCATCACGGACTCGGGGTCGCGCGCCTCGGTCACCGTGGCCGGGTCGGCCGGGCGGGCGGCCTCGGCCAGCATCGCCATCTCGTCGTCCGGTTCCGGGTCCGGCTCCGGTGGGAGGGGCTCATCGGGCTCCGGGGGCTCCGGAGGCGGTGGCACGTCGTCCGCCGGTGGGCGCGGGGCCTGGCGTTGCTGCGACTCGGCCTGACTGCGGGTCGGCTGGGACTGACCCTGCTGGGCCTGACCCTGCTGGGATTGACTGGGCCGGGTAGGCGCCGGGCGGGACACCTTCGCCGGGGTCGCCTGGGTGGCCGCGCCGGGAGCGCCGTGGACGCAGCGCACCTGCCACGTGCCGCCGAGGACCGAGGCCAGGGCGTTCGCGATGGCCTCGGTGTTGCGGGGCTCGGCCAGGCGACGGGCCAGCGGGGCCGAGGAGTGCGTGATGGTGACGACGTTGCCGTCGACATCGCCGACCATCGCGTTCGTCAGCATGGCCTCGGTGCTGCGGCTGGAGGAACGGACCGCGGCGAGCAGCTCGGACCAGAGGCGGCGGACCGCTGCCGCGTCGATGACGCCGCCTATCGAGGGCGTCGCCGGCTCAGGGGTCGGAGCCGGTGCCGGAGCCGTGGCAGGGGCCGGGTCGGGCGCGGCGACAGGGGCCGGGCGGGGCTGGTCCTGCTGCGGTGGCTGGATGCTCGCGGGCTTGTCAGCGACAGGCGGGGCGACGGCTGGCTGGGCCGCGGCAGGCTGGGCGACGGCAGGCTGGGCCGCGACGGCTGGCCGGGCGACAGCAGGCTGGGCGACGGCTGGCTGAGCGACGGCTGGTGGCGGCGTGGCAGGCGCGGTGGCCTGGGCAGCGGGCTGTTCGGCGACCTGCTGAGCGGCCGGCGCGGGACCCGGCTGATCGGAGGCTTGCTGCGACCTGCGCGTGAAGACCGGGCCGCCCGCAGGTGCGGCAGCGCCACCCTCGCCCGAGACGATCGCGGCGGGTGGGCGCCGCTCCAGCTGCTCGATGCGTTGCAGGAGCGCGGCTTCCGACTGGCTCACCGACGGCAGCAACATCCGGGAGACGAGCAGCTCCAGGAGCAGGCGGGCGGCGGTGGCGCCGCGCATGTCGACCAGTCCGGTGTGGACGATCTCGGCGTAGCGGGTCAGCGCGGCCGGGCCGATGCGCTCGGCCTGGGCCGACATCGTGGCCAGCTCGTCCTCCGGCGCGGAGACCAGGTTGCGCTCCCCCGCGTCCGGCACGGCGCAGAGCAGCACCAGGTCGCGCAGGCGGTCGAGGAGATCGCTGGCGAAGCGGCGGGGGTCGTGGCCGGCGTCGACCAGGCGGTCGATGGTGCCGAAGACGGCGGCACCGTCACCGGCGGCGAGGCCGTCCACCACGTCGTTGATCAGCGCGGAGTCCGTGACGCCCAGGAGCGTGATGGCCCGCTCGTACTTCACGCCGTCCGGGCCCGCGCCCGACAGCAGCTGGTCCATGACCGACTGCGTGTCTCGAGCCGAGCCGCCGCCCGCGCGGATGACCAGCGGGAAGACGGCGGGTTCGACGGCCACACCCTCGGCGGCGCAGTTGCGTTCGAGCAGGCTGCGCATCACGCCGGGCGGGATCAGCCGGAACGGGTAGTGGTGCGTGCGGGAGCGGATGGTCGGGAGGACCTTGTCCGGCTCCGTGGTGGCGAAGATGAAGATCAGGTGGTCCGGCGGCTCTTCGACGATCTTCAGCAGGGCGTTGAAGCCCTGCGTGGTGACCATGTGCGCCTCGTCGATGATGAAGACGCGGTACTTGGCCTCGGCCGGGGCGTAGAAGGCCTTCTCGCGGAGCTCGCGAGTGTCTTCGACACCACCGTGCGACGCGGCGTCGAGCTCGACCACGTCGACGCTGCCGGTGCCGTTCGGCGCGAGGCCGATGCACGAGTTGCACTCACCGCACGGGTCCGGCGTGGGGCCCTGCACGCAGTTCAGCGAGCGCGCCAGGATGCGGGCGGAGGATGTCTTGCCGCAGCCTCGAGGGCCGCTGAACAGGTAGGCGTGGTTCACCCGGCCCGCCGCCAGCGCCACGCGCAGGGGATCGGTCACGTGCTCCTGGCCTACGACCTCGGAGAACGTGGCCGGACGGTACTTGCGATACAGAGCGAGCGCCACGCCCGAGACAGTACCGGTGGACACCGACAGTCCTGCGACTCCCGCCACACGGTGCAACGAGCTCGCACTGACAGGCAACTCCGGGATGGCGCAACAGCGCCGAACAGGAGACAAAAAGGGGACCCCGTGCACCCACCAGAGCCCGCTTATCCTTGCTGCCTTCCGGCCCTGGGGAGGTTCGCGAGATGTGTGCCGCACGAGGTCCTCAGCAAGTGTAGCCGAGCGTGTTGTTCGAACGCATGTTCGAGTTGCCCACAGTGTTGTCCCCACCTGTGGACAACACCGGAACGGGCGCACGCGGGCTCGACTTCGACTGAGGCAGGATGACCATCATGGGGAAAAAGGGCCTGCTGGTGGCCGTGATCGTGGTGGTGGCCGCGGTGGCGACGGGGATCTTGGTCTCCGGTGACGACGCGGTACCGCAACGAGCGACCGACGTGAAGGTGTGGCCCACACCGCGGATGATCGAACGTGTAGGCACGGACGTGCCGGTCCCCGCCTCGGTGACCATCGAGGGCGACGTCGAGGCCGTCACCCGTCACGTGGTCGAGAAGGCATTGGCGGGCGGCACCGGCGGCACCGGGCTGAAGGTCCGGTTCAGCACGGACAAGGCGCTGCCGGCCGAGGCTTACGCGTTGAACGTCGGGCCGGCCGAGGTGACCATCGCGAGCGCGGACTCCGCGGGTGCCTTCTACGCCGCCCAGACACTCCGCCAGCTGGTGAAGCAGGGGAAGGTCTCGGCCGTGAAGATCGACGACCGGCCGTCGCTGCGGCAGCGCGGCATCGTCGAGGGCTTCTACGGGCGGCTGTGGACCTACGCCGAGCAGCAGGCCCAGATCGACTTCGCCGCCTCCGTGAAGTCCAACTCCTACGTCTACGCGCCGAAGGACGACCCGTTCCACCGCGAACGCTGGCGCGAGCTCTACCCAGAGGAGCGCCTCTCCCAGCTCGGTGAGCTGGCGAAACGGTCCGCGACCTCGCACATCCAGTTCACCTACTCGCTCGCTCCCGGCCTGTCGATGTGCTACTCGAAGGACGCCGACCGCGACGCCATCCAGGCCAAGCTCACCCAGCTGCACCGCGCGGGCATCAGGTCGTTCGCGCTGCTGCTGGACGACATCGACTACGCGAAGTGGAACTGCCCCGAGGACCGGGAGGAGTTCGGGCCGCCCAATCAGACGAACGCCGCACGCGCGCAGAACGACCTGCTCAACGACACCGCACAGACCATCAAGAACGAGATGCCGGACGTCGGCCCTCTGGTGACCGTGCTGACCGAGTACGGCGACATCAACCCGTCGCCCTACAAGAAGGTCTTCCGCGACCACCTGGACAAGTCCGTTCAGGTCATGTGGACGGGGACCGCGGTCGTGCCCAGGGCGATCACCAGGCGCGAGTCGGAACGCGCCAGGGACCTCTGGGGCCGCAAGACCCTCATCTGGGACAACTACCCGGTCAACGACTACCCGGACGCGGCCGGGCGGCTCTTCCTGGGCTCGTACTCGGACCGCGAACCCGGCCTGCAGGTCGAGGGACTCCTCGCGAACCCGATGAGCCAGGCCTATGCGAGCCGTGTCGCGATGTTCGAGATGGCCGACTACGCCTGGAACGACCGCGCGTACGACGAGCACGAGTCGGAACGCGGCTACGCGGACCTGCTCGCCGGCGGCGACGAGCGGGTGATGAACGCGCTGCTGGCGTTCTTCGACCTGAACTCGTGGACGGCGCCGCGCCTCGCCGAGCAGCTCTACGAGTTCCAGGACGAGTGGAAGGCCGGGGACAAGCAGGCCGCGGTGGCCGGGTTGCGGGCCTACGCCGACCTGATGGCCGGTGCCCCGAAGCTGATCCGGGACCGGGTGGACAAGGGCTTCGTCACGGATTCCGGACCCTGGCTCACCCGATGCGAACTGCTCGGCCAGGCGCTGCAGGCCACGGTGGACGGGCTGGGCGGCAACCGCGACCGGTTCGGCGACTCGGACGAACTGGTGAAGCGGCTCGACAAGAAGCTGCGCACGGGCGACGGGAAGCTCGAGAAGTTCCTGGACCAGGCGTCCGACCTGTGAGCTAGATCGAACGTGTGTTCGACTTGCCCACAGTGTTGTCCCCACCTGTGGACAACGTCCGTCCGGTGGCGAGCATCAGCAGGTCAGGGGCGGGAAGATCGGGGACGCCCGTCTCGCGGAAACGCTTGCGGGCACCCCAGAACGGGCTCTTCAGGACGTGGTCCAGCGCGGCCTGAGCGGGTTCGGGCGGCATCTCCCGGACGCGACCCAGCGGCCGGGCGATGTCCTGGCCGTGGACGAGGAAGTCCACCAACGGGTCGATCGGTGCGGCCATGGGCGCCCGTTTCGGGGAGCCGGCGGTCTCGCGGATCTGCGCGATCAACTCCGACCGGCTGAACACTGCGGCCAGCGCGCGAGCCCTGTCGTCCTCCATGCGGTTCCAGTCGAAGCGCGCCTTCACCGCTCCCGTGATCACATCCCGCCACCCGGTGCGCGTGGACGTGGTGAGGTGCGCGGCCATCTCCTGCATGGTCCAGCCGGCGCAGAGGGTCTCGCGCTGCCACTCGTCGTCGGTCAGGTCTTCGAGGAGATCGGCGACGCTCAGCCGCTCGGCCTCCAGCCACTTCATGATCATGATTGCCCCTCGATGGCGGTCAGCCTGCGACGCAGGAAGTCCTGCTCGGTCTCGGTGCCCGCGAGCGCGATGGCCTCGCGGTAGGCGGCCTGGGCCTCGGCGGTGCGGCCCAGGCGGTGCAGCAGATCGGCCCTCGCCGCGCGGTACGGGTGGTAGTCGCGGAGCTTGGGTTCGCCGGCCAGTTCGTCCAGCAGGGACAGGCCGGCCTCGGCGCCGTCGCGCATGGCGATCGCGGCGGCACGGTTCAGGGCGACCACCGGCGACGGGGTGATGGTGCCGAGCACGTCGTACAGCGCGACGATCTGCGGCCAGTCGGTGCTCGCGAAGTCCGGTGCCTCGTCGTGCAGCGCGTTGATCGCGGCCTGCACCCCGTACGGCCCGTGGCCGCCGGTCAGCGCGACCTCGGCCAGCGCGGACCCCTCGTCGATCATGTCGCGGTCCCAGCTCCCCCGGTCCTGGTCCTCGAGCAGCTCGGCACGCGCGGCACGCCGGGCGTGGACGAGCAGCATCAGCGCCAGCAGTCCGGTGACCTCCCGGTCCGGCAGCAGCCCGCGCAGGATCCTGGCCAGCCGGATGGCCTCCTCGGCGAGGTCTTCCCGTTGTGCCGCATAGCCTTCGGTGAAAATGGAGTACACCACCTGCAGCACGCCGGGCAGCCGTTCCGGCAGCTCGTCGGCGTCCGGCACGCGGAACGGGATGCGCGCCTCCTTGATCTTCTTCTTCGCCCGCACGATGCGCTGCTGCATGGCCGCGACGGGCACGAGGTAGGCCCGCGCGACCTCCGGCGTCGTGAAGCCGGCGAGGCACCGCAAGGTGAGCGCCCCGCGGTCCTCGGCAGCCAGCGCCGGATGCGCGCAGGTGAAGAAGAGCTCCAACCGCTCGTCGGGCAGGCCCGCTGCCGAGGGTGGATCGGCCCGATCGACCTCCACCTGCAGCACCGCGAGGCGGGCGGCGTAGGTCTGGTCGCGACGCAGACGGTCGACGGCCTTGCGGCGCGCGGTCGTGAGCAACCACGCGCCGGGCCGGTCCGGCACCCCGTCCACCGGCCAGTGCCGCAACGCCGCCTCGATCGCGTCCGAGGTGACCTCCTCGGCCAGGTCGAGGTCGCCGAACCGCTTGACCAGCGTCGCGAGCAGCCTGCCCCGCTCCTCGCGGAAGACCTGCTCGACGTCCACGTCAGAACTCGGCGATCGGCCGCACGACCACGGCGCCACCGTCACGTGAACCAGGACACTTCGCCGCCCACTCCAGCGCCGCGTCCAGATCGGGAACGTCGATGATGTCGTAGCCGCCGAGCACCTCCCGCGTCTCCGCGAACGGCCCGTCCGTGACGGTGCGCCTGCCGTCCTGTCCGACCTGGACGGTGGTCGCGGTCACCAGATCGGCGAGCGAGTGCCCGGACACGAGCACGCCCGCCTCCTTCATCTCCTTCTCGTAGGCGATCCAGTCCTCGACCGTGCAGCCGCTCTGCTGGTCAGAGGCTGCGTAGATCAACAGCATGTACTTCACGTTCGCCCTCCTCGGTCCGGTCTTACGGGATCACGACGAGCGGCCCGCCGCCAGATCGACAGGGGTCTTCAAGATTTTTTCGGCGGGTTGGCTCCGACCCCCGTTTTGGGTCTCGGAACACCCGTCCGGTAAGGTTCTCGACGGAGGATTCGCATAGCGGCCTAGTGCGCACGACTGGAAATCGTGTTGGGTTCACCCCCTCACGGGTTCAAATCCCGTATCCTCCGCTCTCTTTTCAGAAGGGCGCCGAACTTCAACGTTCGGCGCCCTTCTGGCGTTAACGTTGCATGATGCTGCCCGAAGACCTGATGCTGCTGTTCCTCGACGAGGTCGCCGGCGGCGTCCGGATGGACTCGACGTCGATCCACAACGCGCTCGCCGGGGCCGTACTGCTGGAGCTGGTCAATTCCGGGCGGGTGGCGTTCGAACCGGACGGCAAGAGGCTCGCGGTCGTGGACCCGACTCCGTTGCAGAACGCGTTCCTGCAGGAGTCTTTGACGCGGCTGAACAAGCCGATGAAGCCGCAGCGGGCGGTGGAGAAGCTGCGCAACCACGTGCGGGACAACGTGATGGCGCAACTCGACGCCCGTGGGGTGCTGACGGTCGAGAAGACCAAGATCCTTGGGCTCTTCCCGATCAAGACCTACACGCTGAACGACGTTCAGGTGGTCAGCGATCTTCGTCGCCTGGTGGGCGTTGTGGCCCTTGGGTATCGGGCGCCGGATGACCGCACCGGGGCGTTGATCTCGCTGCTGTACGCGGTGAAGGGCCTGCACAAGGTGTTCCAGGGCGACAAGCGCGAGATGAACGCGCGGGCCAAGGAGATCGCTGCGGGCAGCTGGGCCGGGGTTGCCGTCAAGAAGGCGCTGGACGCGGTGCACGCCGCGGTTACCGCTGCCCTCGTGGCCTCGACCGTGGCCGCTACCTCGGGTGGCGGTTCCAGCTGATGCTGACCGAAGACCTGATGCTGCTGTTCATCAACCAGCAGAACGGCAAGCTGCTGGCCGACTCCTCGTCCGTGGAGAACGCCCTCGCCGGCGCCGTGCTCATCGAGCTCGTGGACTCGGGGCGCGTCGCGTTCGAGCCGAACGGCAAGAAGCTCCAGGTCGTCGACCCGACCCCGTTGAAGAACGCGTTGCTGCAGGAGTCGGTGGCACGGTTCGACAAGCCGATGAAGCCGCAGCGCGCGGTCGAGCGCATCAGGAAGAAGCTGCGCGACAACGTGATCGCGGAACTGGAAGGCCGTGGCGTCCTGCGCACCGAGCCGCGGAAGGTGTTCGGGATCTTCCCCGCGAAGCGCTACGTGATCACCAACGAGACCGTGTCCGGCGAGGTGCGGAAGGCGGTCGGCGAGGTCGCGGCCGGGTACCGGGGAGCGGATGCGCGCACGGGGGCGTTGATCACGCTGCTGTTCGCGGTGAAGGCCGTGCACAAGGCGTTCGACGGCGACAAGCGCGAGCTGAACAAGCGGGCCAAGGACATCGCCGCCGGCAACTGGGCGGGCGACGCCGTGCGCCGGGCGGTCGAGGCGATTCAGGCCGGGGTGACCGCGGCGACGGCTGCTGCGGCCGCCGCAGCGTCGGGGGGATAACAGCGGCCGCGACGTCGGTGAGTTCCGGCTGAGACGAAAGTCGGATTCCTGAGGTAAGCCGCGCAACTACCGTGATTTCATGCTGCACGAGGACCTGATGCTGCTGTTCATCAACCAGCAGACCAAAAGGCTGAACTCCGACTACGCGTCGATCGACAACGCGCTCGCCGGTGCCGTGCTCCTCGAACTGGTGAACTCGGGGCGCGTCGCGTTCGAACCGAACGGCAAGAAGCTCCAGGTCGTCGACCCGACGCCGCTGCGAGACCCGTTGCTGCAGGAGTCGGTGACGCGGATCCACAAAGCGATGAGGCCGCAGAGTGCGGTCGAACGCATCAGGAAGAAGTTGCGCGACAACGTGATCGCAGAGCTGGCAGGCCGTGGTGTCCTGCGCACCGAGCCGCGGAAGGTGCTCGGGATCTTCCCCGCGAAGAGCTACCTGATCAACGACGAGCGCGCGTACGACGAGCTGCGCAAGGCCGTCGGCGACGTCGTGCACGGGTATCGGGGAGCGGACGGGCGCACGGGGTCGCTGATCACGTTGCTGTACGCGGTGAATTCCGTGCACAAGGTGTTCGAGGGCGACAAGCGCGCGATGAAAAAGCGGGCCAAGGACATCGCTGCGGGCAACTGGGCGGGCGACGCCGTGCGCCGGGCGGTGGAAGCGATTCAGGGCGGCGTGAGTGCCGCGACCGCTGCCGCCGTGTCAGGAGAATGACGCGGCGGCAGCGGATCGGGGTTACTTCTTCAGGCAGTCGATGATGTCTTCCAGCGCGAACACGATCTTGTCGATGTTCGCGTCACCCGTGGACGGGCGGGCGCGGACGATCTGCGGATCGTGGTCGCTCGCCTGATCGGCGAACTCGGCGTTGATGTGCACCACGTCGTAGCTGAACCGGGTGATGTTCTTGCTCATCACGAGGTGGTCGAGCGTCTGCGAGTTGCCCTCGAAGACGTAGCTGTACCGCTCGTTCGCGGGCAGCGACTCGATCAGCGCCTTGAGGTTGCCGTCGCCGGTCAGCGTCTTCAGCGCGGGCGAGAACTGGTAGTCGTTCAGGTCGCCGGCGAGGACCACGTTGGCGCCCTTGTCGATCGCGCGGATCTGCTCGGTGAACGCCTTCAACGCCGTGGCCTGCTTGGCGCGCTGCACCTCGGAGGTGCGGTTCGGCGGCTGGTTGCGGCCGTGGATGGCCTCGTCGCCGCCCTTGGAGTTGAAGTGGTTCGCGACCACGAAGACCGTGCGGCCGCGGAACTTGAACTCACCGGCGAGCGGCTTGCGGCTGTTCGCCCACGCGTCGTTCAGCGGGTCGATGCGGCCCGGTGACACGGAAAGCGACGCGCGGCCGTTCTTCTTCACGACCTGGACCGCGGTCTTGAAGTCGCCACCAGGACGATCCACAAAGGACACGCGCTGCGGGTTGAAGAAGAAGCCGACGCGGATGTTGCCGCCGGGCTCGCCGCCGTCCTTGAGGTTCTCCGGGTCGATCTGCCGCCACTGGTAGCGCGGGCCGCCCTTGGCGAAGATCGCGTCGGAGAACTTTTGCAGCGTCGCGTCGGCCGCGACGACACCGTCGTTGACCGCGCCGTTGTTGTCCTGGATCTCTTCCAGCACAACGACATCCGGGCTGCGCAGGCTGGTCGTGACGCCGTCCGCGAGCCGGTCGAACTTGTCCTGCGGGTCCGACGGGTCGAGGTTCTCGACGTTGTAGGTCGCGACGGAGAGCTCGCTCTCCTTCTGCTGCGCGGTGATCTCGCGCTCCAGGTTCGACGACGTGTGCGTGCCGAGCTGGAGAGCCGCCAGCGTGTAGCCGCCGAAGTTCGTGTACTCGATGGCACCGACGGTCGCGCCGGCGAACACGTCACCGACGTTGGACGCGGGCAGCGGGGTCGCCTTGATCTTCAGGCGGCCGCTGTTGGCCTGGTCGTAGGCGGTGTAGGTGGTGCCGCCGCGCTGGTTCTTGTTCTGGTCGGGGTTGACCGTCACCCAGGCCTCGCCGAACGCGTTGCTCGGGCCCACGACGCGGGCGTCGTCGACCTGCACCAGCGTGCCCTCGAGCGACTCGAAGTAGTCGAGGCCGTACTTCTCCGGCTCCAGGGGCAGCTGCTCGATGCTGCCGCCCGGCGCGGGCAGGTAGCCCACCGGGATGTTCTTCACGACCACCGGCGCCGGGACGGGGTTGCCCTTCGACAGCGTGATCGTGGTGGGCTGGGTGATCTCGGTGAGGGTCTGGTTGGAGCCCGTCTCACCGCCCGGCCGGTACTCCGCGATCGTGCCGCTGACCAGCACGTTGTCGCCGACGGCCACGGTCGGCGCGGTGCCGGCCGTGTAGACGAAGACGCCCTCGCTGGTGCGCGGGTCGGCGTCCTGGCCGGTGACGTCCTGGATCCAGAAGCCGCGGTCACCCGTGGCGCGCGTGCCGGTGACGACACCGGGGACGTTGGTGACCTTCTGGCCGAACAACGGCGAGTAGCGCGTGACGCCCTGGATGTCGTGGATGCGCTTGTCACCGGGCACGGGGTTCGGGTCGGGATCCGGGTTGCCGCCACCCGGAGTCTCGCCCTTGGCGTTGGTCGGGCTGGGGTCGCCGACCTTGAAGTCGGTGAAGTTGTCGTCGGTGTCGCCGAACTCGATGTTGCGGAACGCCGAGGTGGTGTTGCTCAGGGCGTTCGTCGCAGCACCTTCACGGACGGCCGCCGTGCCGTAGCCGACGAGGTCCTTGATGCGCGCGTCGGCAGCACAGTCGGCGACCGTCTTGCAGGTGAGCGCCGCGGTGCCGTTGACCAGCGCGATGGTGCCGCCGGTGGCGCTCATGGCGATGTTGCCGGTGGCGTCCGGTGCAGGCAGCTCGACCGTGCCGCCGGTGCCCTTGGCCTCCGCGACGAGGAACGTCTTGCCGGGCGCGATCGACCCTGCGAGCGGGGTCACGCCCCACTGCGTGTTCGCGCCGGGGGTCGCCGAGATGTACTGGACGCTGTAGCCGTCCAGGCTGATCGCCGAGGTGCTCTTGTTGGCGAGCTCGACGAAGTCCTGCTTGAGCGTGGCGCCGGAGTTGCCGCCTCCTCCGTAGACCTCGGAGATCAGCGCGTCTGTGCTGGGTGCGGCAACGGCGGGGACGGCGGCGAGCACAAGTGCCGCCACCGCTGTCCCGACGCCGGGCAGGGTGGGTCTCAAAACTCCTCCAGGGGATGCGGCGGACCGACGCATCTTTCCTCGATCAGGTGAGGTTTGGAAGGCGTTGTTACTAACGGTTAACCAGTTGGCCCCGCAAACATCACTCGAACAAGTGTTCGATCATGGTGTATGCTCGATTTCGGAACGCTGACCGGTGGGCCCCTCCCAGGCGCCGGTCAGCGTCCCTACGTTAAGGGCATGGGGATCCTGAGCTACGAGCGCTGTCGCGCCGAGATCATCAACCAGACCGCACTGCTGGCCGCGTCGTTGGAAGGCTTCGACCTGGCCAAACAGGTACCTGCCTGCCCGGACTGGTCGGTGAACCAGCTGGTCCGCCACGTCGGTTACGCCCTGGAATGGGTGGACGACATGATCCGCGCCGGCCAGCCGGGCATCGACCTGGCGGCCAACAAGGGGCTGGACGTGTCGGCGTACACGGGTGAGACGGCGGACACACTGGGGCCGTGGCTGGCCGAACGCGCGTCCTCGCTGGCAGAGGCACTGGAGACGGTGTCACCGGATGAGCCGATCGCGATGATCGCCCCTGGTCTGCCCGGCCCACGAATGTGGTCACGGCGCATGGTGCACGAGATGGTGATGCACCGCTGGGACGTCGAGACCACGCTGGGCGTGGAGTTCTCCGCCGATCCCGAGGTGCTCTCCGACACGGTGACCGAGTGGACCGCGGTGGCCCTGCCGTTCGCATTCGTCCGGCAGCCCGCGGAGACCGCGCCACTGCTCGGCCCCGGCAACACGGTGCACCTGCACGCGACCGACGCGGAGCTGGAGCTTGTGATCGACTTCACCGGCCCCAGGCCGGTCGTGCGGGAGGGCCACGAAAAGGCAGCGGTGGCGGTGCGCGGGCCGCTGCTGGATCTGGTGCTGGCCGTGTACCGGCGCCGTTCGGTCGCCGGGCTGGAGGTGTTCGGCGACGTCGAGTTGCTCGAGCTGTTCCTGGACCGCATCAGGTTCTGAGAATGCGAGAAGGGCCCCGGATCGCTCCGGGGCCCTTCGTCAGCGGTGGCGGTGGGATTTGAACCCACGGAGGCTTTCACCTCACACGCTTTCGAGGCGTGCTCCTTCGGCCGCTCGGACACGCCACCGGTAAGAACAATACAGGGGCAGATCCAGAGGTTTAACGCTGGGTCCGGAAGAAACGTTCGAGCAGCTCAGCGCACTCCTCCTCGAGCACACCGCCGCAAACCTCCGGCCGATGGTTGAGCCGGCGGTCCCGCACGACGTCCCAAAGCGACCCCACAGCCCCGGTTTTGGGCTCCCAGGCACCGAAGACGAGACGAGAAACACGCGCCAGGACCAAGGCGCCCGCGCACATCGTGCACGGCTCCAGCGTGACGGCGAGCGTGCAGCCGTCGAGCCGCCAGCCGTCGCCGTACTTCGTCGCAGCCTCCCGCAACGCCAAGATCTCCGCGTGGGCCGTCGGATCACCGAGCGCCTCACGGGCGTTGCACGCCTCGGCGAGCACGGTGCCGTCCGGCGCGAAGACGACCGCGCCGATCGGGACGTCCGCACCGGCATTGGCCGCCGCCCGGATGGCCGCGCGGACCATGTCCTCTGAGGAGATCACGCCTGGATGGTGTCGAGCAGCTTCGCGAACTCGTCGATGAAGCCGATGCGCTGGGCGATCATCTGGAGCTGCTCGTCCGGGTAGAGGTCGACCTCGTCGACGATGATCTGAAGCTCGCCGGCGGGCATGCCGAGGTCGGCGAGGACGCCCAGGTCGCCCTCGGGCCAGAGCTCGGTGTCCTCCTCGTCCGGAGGCTCGACGCGCAACAGGTCGAGGACGTCGGCCGCGATGTCGTAGTCGAGCGCGGCGGCCGCGTCCGACAACAGCAGGGCGACGCCACCCGGCACGGGGCGCAGGATGATGAAGAACTCGTCGTCGACGGCCAGTAGACCGAACACGGCGCCGGTCGATCGGAGCTGGCGCAGCTGCGTGATCGCCGCGTCCAGCTCGGACAGCGCGGAGCCGTCCATCCTGCTGCACCGCCAGCGGCCGTCCTCCCGGACGACCGCGACCGCGAAGCCGTTGACCGGCTCCTGCTGTGTCATGTGCACACCGTAGGGCTCTAACGACCTTCCCGGTAGCTGAGGGGTGAGCTGCGGCCCATCCGGGCAACGCGCGCGACGCGACTCCTGAGCAGCAGACTCGCTGGCGGTGGCATGGCGAGGTGGCGGCTGCCTGGCCCAGGCGGACGAAGGTCCAAATCCCAGGTAACGGTGGCACCATCGGTAGATGAGCACAACCACACCGGACCCCCGTCTCGCCGGCTTGCTCGAAGGGGCGCGTTCGCTGCAGCCCCGCACGGTGGCGCTGCGGCGCCAGATCCACCGGCACCCTGAGCAGGGCCTTCAGCTCCCCAAGACGCAGGCGGCCGTCCTGCACGCGCTCGAGGGGCTCCCGTTGAAGGTCACCCCCGGTAAGTCGACCACCTCGGTGGTGGCCGTGCTCGAGGGCGAGAAGCCGGGGCCGACGGTCCTGTTGCGCGGCGACATGGACGGGCTCCCCCTCCAGGAGGACACGGGGCTGCCCTACGCGTCCGAAGTGGACGGCTCTATGCACGCGTGCGGGCACGACACGCACGTGGCGATGCTCGCGTCGTCGGCTCGGCTCCTCACGGACCGCCGGGACGCGCTCAAGGGGCGGGTCGTGTTCATGTTCCAGCCGGGCGAGGAGGGCTTCCACGGCGCGCGCCACATGATCGACGAAGGCCTGCTGGACGACGGTGTGGAGAAGGCGTTCGCCCTGCACATCACGTCCACGCTGCGGTCCGGCGTGGTGACGTGCCGGCCGGGGTCGATCATGGCCTCGGCAGACACCTTCCACATCCACGTGAAGGGGCGCGGCGGGCACGGGGCCATGCCGCACGACGCACTCGACCCGGTGCCGGCCGCTGCCGCGATGGTCGGGGCGATCCAGACGATGCTCGGGCGCCGGATCAACGTGCACCAGCCGGCGGTGATCACGGTCGCGCAGATCAAGGCCGGTACGACGACGAACATCATCCCGGAGGTGGCGACGCTCGACGGGACGATCAGGACGTTGTCTGAGGCCACGCGGGCGCAGGTGCACAAGGAGCTCAAGCAGGTCGTGAAGCACACGGCCGCTGCTTACGGGTGCCACGCGGAGGTCAGCATCGTGCCGGGTTACCCGGTGACGGTGAACGACGAGGTCGTCGGGCAGCACGTGGTGGACCTCGCGGCGAAGGCGATGGGGCCGTCGTGGAGTGAGCAGATGACGGATCCGTTGATGGGTGCTGAGGACTTCTCGTACGTGCTCCAGCGGGTGCCTGGGGCGTTGGCGTTCATCGGGGCGTGTCCTCGTGGGATCGACACGGCGGAGGCTGCGCCCAACCATTCCAACCGGGTGCTGTTCGACGAGGCGGCCATGGAGCACGGGGTGGCGATGTACGCGGCGTTCGCGCTGGACGCCCTCCGGTAGTTCGGCGGCGCGGTCGCACGGAATGATGGACCCCGTGCGAGACGTGTGCGTGATCGGACTGGGACTGATCGGCGGTTCGGTGCTGCGGGCAGCCAAGGCGGCCGGGCGCACGGTTTGGGGTGCCACGGCGAGCAACGAGGACGCGACGAAGGCCCGTTCCGAAGGCTTCGACGTCATGACGATCGAAGAGGCGCTCGCCAGGGATCCCGAGGCCCTCGTGGTTCTCGCCGTGCCCCTGCCTGCCCTCCCGGACCTGCTCCGCAAGATCCCCCCGGGCACCCGGCTGACCGACGTCACGAGCGTGAAGGGGCCCGTCCACGACGCCGTGCACCGGTATGCGCCGAAGGTCCGGTTCGTCGGCGGGCACCCGATGGCGGGCACCAGCAGGAGCGGCTGGGACGCGAGCACCGCGACGCTCTTCCAGAACGCCGCCTGGGTCGTCACGCCGGAAGAGGCCGACGATCACCTCAACGACGTGATGCGGCTGGCGCTCGATCTCGGCGCGCACGTCGTGCCGACCACGCCCGAGGAGCACGACGAGGCGGTGGCGCGGATCAGCCACCTCCCCCACATCATGGCGGCCATCCTGGCGGCGGTCGGGGCCGATGGCGGGCCGCTCGCCATGGCGCTCGCGGCGGGCAGCTTCGGTGACGGCACGCGGGTGGCCGGCAGCAGGCCCGAGCTCGTGCGGGCGATGTGCGAGGGGAACCGGGACGCGCTTCTGATGGCCGTCGACGACGCACTTGGCCGGCTCGGGGCGGCGAGAGGCTCGCTGGCGTCCACGGGCGGGCTCGCCAAGACGATCGAAGCGGGTCATGACGGACGGAACGCGCTGGTCAACCAGCCGCAGCGGACCGAGATCACGATCGATCTGACCAAGCCGGGAGCGCTGGCCGCACTGCGGAACCTCGGGTCACGTGGCGGGCGTGTGGTTGGGCTGAACGGCAGCACCGCCGCAGCGGAAACATCGTAGGGTCGCCGGGTGGATCGACGGACGCTCGCCGGTGGGCTCGGTGGCCTCGCGCTCGTCGTGGCCGCCGTCGTGGTGCTCAGGACGGGAAACGCGCCGGACACGTTGAAGCGCGAGATCGACGACGCCGTCGAGGTCGTGCAGCAGCTGGAGCCGGCCAGGCCGGCCAACCCCAGGGCTCAGGCGCTCGACGTCGACGCGCTGCAGATCGGCTGGAACGGGTCGGCGTCGGCGTACGAGGTGCGGTGGAACGGCAAGGAGCTGCTCGTGCCCGGCCCCGAGGTCGAGCTGCCGGGACTGGCGCCGGACGACGAGGTCGCGGTCGAGATCAGGGCGGTCAGCGCGACCGGTAAGCGGTCGGAGCCGCTGAAGATCGCCGCGACCCCCAAGAACCTCTACAACGACAGGTGGGACGACCTGCTCGTCGGCCAGGTGGACAGGTTCGACGGCCCGGAGTCGCTCGACCCGCGGAAGTGGCGCGTCGAGGCGGAACCGGAGTGCCTCGGACTGCGGCCGTTCGGGCCGAGCAAGCGCATCGACGTGGACTGCTCGATGGCGGCGTTCCAGTCGAACACACCGATGAGGTTCGGCGTCCCCGCCAGCGATGGCGCGATCGGGCGGGCGATCATCAGCGTCGCGGGCGCGGCCGAGTCGAGCCACGTGCGGCTGACGCTGCTGCCGGACCCGTGGCAGTACCTCAAGGAGAACGACGCCCAGCCGCGCGGCGCGGTGAGCCTCGACATCACGACGCAGGGCACGCGGATCATCGCGGACCCGGAACTGCCCAGGACCGCCAGAGAGGTGCCCCTCGGCGACTCGCCGATGACCGGGCTCGTGGCGGGCGTGCGGCACCGGTGGGAGCTGCGGGTGCTGCCGGACGCGGTGATCGCCCTCAGGGACGGCGTCGTGGTGGCCTCGGAACCCGTCGTCGTGGGCACTCGGGTGGCGCACCCGCGGATCCGGATCGACGGTGGCGGCTTCCTGGACGCGTTCGGCGTCGGCGGTGTGCCGGAACGGGTGCTGCCCACCGAGGTGATCCCGCTCGACCAGGACACCGAGGTGCCGCCGGACGCCGTGGCGGCGAAGGTCATCACGCTCGAAGCCGGCAACCAGGTGTCGATCGCGGACATCCCGCTCAGCGGCAGGAAGATCGCGGCCGCGCGGCAGGCGCAGCTCGTGGTCATCCGCAAGCCGGAGAGCCGCCCCGGCACGCTGCCACGGCTCGCCGACCGCCCCGGCGGGATCAAGACGGGCGCGCCCAGACTGCACGTGATGCACGAGGACGGCACCAAACCCCCACAGCCGTTGCTGCCCAACGGTCGCATCCTCGTCACCGCCGAGATCAACGCCATCGGGCACCGCGGCATCGAGCTCGAACTGGACGGCAAGCGGATCGTCGCGATGCCGACCAACGAGCAGGGCGCGGGGGTTCCCGGCAGGCAGGAGTTCTGGCTCGACAGCTCGGCGCTGACGCCTGGTGCGAACGCTCGGCTCAAGCTGAGCGTCCTTCCGGCGGACCATGGCGAACCCGTTACCACCGAAACCGTGTTCGAGCTGGGCAAAACGTCTTAGCGTGACCGCATGAAGCGGGTCGCCTTCGTCGTCGCAGGCCTCGCGTTGGTGATCGGCGTGGTCGTGCTGCGCAACACCAACGGCGGCGACTCGAGCCTGCCCACCGCTCCCCCGCCGCCGACGAAGCTGAAGCCGTTCGAGGCCGAGCAGGTCCTCCTACCGAGCCCGCAGGGCCGCCCGAACGCACCCGCGAAGCTCGTCGCGCACCCCGGCCACCACAAGATCGGGCTCAGCTGGACCGGCGACGCGCCGGCGTACGAGGTGCGGTGGGGCTCGCGGACAAAGCTCGTCACGCGACCGGGAACCCAGCTCAACGGCCTGGCGAACGACCAGGAGCAGCAGATCGAGGTCAGGGCGGTCGACTCGTTCGGGCAACGTTCCCAGCCCGCCACCACGAAAGCGACAGCCCGCGCGGACAACGCGCCGTACACGTTCGTCGACCGCTTCGACCACCCGGACGAGCCCGACCTGCAACGCTGGCGGCTCGCCAAGCGCACCGACTGCGCCCGCGCCACCTCCGGCGACGAGGACGACCACGACCGTTTGGTGATCAGCAGCAGCTGCGGCACACGCGCGGTCACGCTCCGCTCGCGCACCCCGTTCGTCCGCGGCGACGACGAAAGCAGCCTCGTGGTCGAGACGGACGCCCCCACCACCGGCGGCAAGTTGCTCCTCGACCTCATACCCGGGCCGGTCAGCGTCCAGAGCGAAGCGGTGCTCCCGAACGCCATCCGCGCGACCGTGTCGACCGACGTCACCGGCAACTCCATCGTCGAACTGGCCCCGGACGGTGCCGCGGTGAAGGCCATCCCGCCCGCGGTGCCCGGCGTGACCGTGCGCTGGGAACTCGTGCTGACCGGCAGTGGAGTGCGGGTCGTGCGCGACGGGGACGTCGTCGCCAGCTCGCCGTTCGTGCCGCAATGGCGCGAGGCGACGGCGCTGATCGGCGTCGCGGCGCTCGCGGGCGACCGCATCCGGGCCGGCATCGACCTGATCGGCTACCGGACCGCCAAGGCCGACGCACCGCCCAACGCACCCACGCCCCAGGTCCGCGTGGACGTTCCGGTGAGCAGCAGCACCCTCCCGATCGCCGACGTCACCGCAGGGCAGTTGCGGATTGCCATGGTCCCGTCGCGAGAGAGCCAGCCGGTCGCGGCCGTGAAGGTCAACGGCGTGGAAGTGCCGCTGCGTCCTGCCGTGCCAGGAACGCCGTGGAAGCCCGGCGCGGAGTATCCAGCCGTCGCTGACCTGCCCAAAGAGGCGTTCACCGACAACCTGACCGTCCAGCTCGTGACGGAGGAACGCATCCAGATCACCCACACCGACGTGGAGCTGACCGGCCCCAAGGGCGTCTCGCAACGCCAGTCCGGCACGCCGCTGGTGGACGCCCACCCGGTGCTCGCCGACCCCGTGCCCGAGGTCCTGGACGCCGGCGGCCAGCCCATCGAGAACGGCGCCGCCCACAACCGCGGCCGGGTGGTCCTGGAGATCCGCGTCAACGCGCTGGACTCCTCGGTCGCCGGCCTGGCCGGGTTCGAGGTGCGGCTCGACGGCAACCACATCGCGACCATCCCCACCACCGCAGACGGACCGGCCGCCGCGGGCCGGTGGCGGATTTCACTCAACGCGACCGCGCTTGCGGCCGGTGCGCACGCCATCGAGGTGAGGGCCTTCAGCACCGATTCAGAGGTGCACACCGAAACGGGTTACGTTCCCTTCTTGCTGAAGCCGTAGTACCGCAAGATGGGGGTATGGCCCGCGCACTGATCATCGACGCCGCCCGCACGCCGTTCGGCAGGTACCGGGGAGGTCTGTCCGGCATCCGGGTGGACGACCTCGCGGCGCTGCCGATCGTCGACCTGCTGCGCCGCTACCCGTCGCTGGACCTGGCGCGCATCGACGACGTGCTGCTGGGCGACGCGAACGGCGCCGGCGAGGACAACCGCAACGTCGCCCGCATGGCGGCGCTGCTGGCGGGCCTGCCGGTCTCTGTGCCGGGCGTGACCCTGAACCGGCTCTGCGCCTCGGGCGGAGAGGCGATCATCCAGGGCGCGCGGGCGTTGGCGGCGGGCGACGCCGACCTGATCGTCGCCGGTGGCGTCGAGGGCATGAGCCGGGCGCCGTTCGTGACGGCGCGGCCGGACAGGGCGTTCCCGGACCGCATCGAGACCGTGTCCACGGCCCTGGGCTGGCGCCTGGTGAACCCGCGCATGCCCAAGCACTACACGGTGCCGTTGGGGCTGGCCGCGGAGAACGTGGCTTTCGAGCTCGGCATCACGCGCGAGCAGATGGACACCTTCGCGTTGCGGTCTCACCGGCGTGCGGCGGCGGCGTGGGATGCGGGTGTGCACGACGGGTTCGCGTTCCCCGTGCAGGTGCCGGACGGGTCCGCGGTGCGGCGCGACGAGAACGTCCGCGCGGACACCAGCCTGGAGAAGCTCGGGAAGCTCAAGCCGGCGTTCTCCGAGCACGGCACGGTGACGGCGGGCAACGCCTCGCCTCTCAACGACGGCGCTTTGGCTGCCCTGCTGGGCACCGAGGCGATCGCGGCGGAGCTGGGTGTCGAGCCGCTGGGTGAGGTGCTGGGCAGTGCGACCACCGGCGAGGAGCCGCACCGGTTCACCATCGCGCCGGTGTCGGCGATCCGGAAGTTGTTGAAGCGCCTGCATCTTGATGCGGCCGACGTCGACCTGTGGGAGATCAACGAGGCGTTCGCCGCGATGGCTCTCTCGGTGCTGCACCACCTTCCCGAGATCGACAAGGAGAAGGTGAACGTGCACGGTGGCGCGATCGCCTACGGGCACCCGCTCGGGGCCTCGATGCCGCGCGTGATCATCGACGTGTGTCGTCACCTGCGGGCGCGTGGTGGCGGCGTGGGCATTGCCGCGGCTTGTGTGGGTGTCGGTCAGGGCGTGGCGGTCGCGGTCCGCGTCTAGTGGCGTGACTCAGACCGTGGGCGGGTAATTCACGCTCAGCAGGGCGTCTCGCGGCACCGCCCCCACGCCCACATACATCCAGTATGAGGACGTGGGGGCGGCACCACGATGCACCCGTCTGAACGCGAATTCCCCGGCAACGTTCTGAGCCACGCCACTAGTCCTTCGTGTGCAGGATGTCGCGGGCCTGCTCGGCGGCGCGGACGATGCTCTCGGACACGAAGTCCAGGAACCGTGCGATGTTCTCCAGCCGGGTGGCGGCCGGGGTGCCGCTGCCGAGGACGCCGGAGCCGTTCCGTGCCGCCTCGGCCAGTCGCGTGGTGCCCGCGGCGCTGGCGATCATCGACTGGTACCAGATGTCGCCGTCGTCGACGACGTAGCGCTCACGGCGGCGTTCGTCGCGCTCGTGACCGATCAGGCCCTGACTTTCCAGGTAGGCCATGGCCTTCGAGACCGACGCCGGACTGACCTGCAGGTGCCCGACGAGCTCTGAGGCGCTGAGGCTGCCGGAGTCGGTGGCGTAGAGGCTGGCGAGCGCCCTGGCCGTCATCTTGGGCAGGCCCTGGGCCATGAAGATGCCGGAGAACGCCTCCTCGAACTCGCGCACCGCCTCGGGATCGCGTCCGTCGGCCCGCTCGGGAACCTGACGGCCTCGGGGCGCTGCCTGCTTGCGGCGCTGGGCACGGCGTTCGGTGGCGAGGTGGGCGAGATCGGCCTTGTAGCCGGCCGGACCGCCGTTGCGCATCACCTCGCGGGTGACCGTCGAGGTGGGGCGGTCGAGCGCTCTGGCGATCTCCGCGTAGGCGAGGCCGTCGGCCAGGCCGATGGCGATCTGCCGGCGCTCCTGCTGGGTCAGTCGGCCTCCTGGCATGCCGGGAGCATAGCGTTCACCGTCAGTCCATTGCAACGATCAAGCGAGATCGTTGCGTTAGTTTTACGATCCATTGCAACAATCTATGGCCTCTGAACTGCACTAATGCGTCTTCAACGCAACAAGCTCGTTGGCGACTTCTATGAACGCAACGTAGCTTTTCGCCTATCAGAAACGACGAGCTACAGGAGCAAGAGATGCAGACCTTCACCACCACCGCCCCCATCGCCGCCATCCTCGACATCCCCGCCGGGCGCATCCAGTTCATCGCCGCGGACCGTGCCGACACCGCGGTCGAGGTCCGGCCCGCGGACGCCTCGAAGAGCCGCGACGTGAAGGCCGCCGAGGAGACCGAGGTCGCGTTCGCCGACGGTGTCCTGCGGATCAAGGGCCAGACCGGCAACCAGATCCTCGGCGCGTCCGGCGTCGTCGAGGTCACGGTGCAGCTGCCCGCCGGTTCCCGCGTCGAGGCGAAGGCGGCCAGCGCCGAGTTCCGCGGCGTCGGACGCCTCGGTGACATCGCCTTCGAGGCCGCGCAGAGCGACATCAAGATCGACGAGGCCGCGAACGTCCGGCTGACCACGCAGGCCGGTGACGTCACGATCGGCAGCCTCACCGGTTCTGCGGAGATCGGCACCCAGAAGGGCGACATCACCGTCGGCGTCGCCGCCGGACTCTCCGCCTCGCTGGACGCCGGCACCTCCTACGGCCGGATCCAGAACTCCCTCAAGAACAACGGCACCCCGGATCTGACCATCCGCGCCACCACCGCGTACGGCGACATCTCCGCGCGCAGCCTCTGACCGACCACACCGAAGAACTGGGGAGAACCACCTTGAGCAGCACCGAGAACTACAAGTCCGCAGAACAGCTTCTCCGCCGTCCCGCCAGCCCTGGCGAGCTCATCGTCGGCGACAAGGTCAAGCCGCAGTGGATCGACGGCGGTGCCCGCTTCTGGTACTCCCTGCGCGACGGTGCCGACCAGCAGTTCGTGCTGGTCGACCCGGCGGCGGGCACCCGTGAGCCCGGCTTCGACCCCACCCCGTTCCTGCCGGCGCCGGGCAACCCGCTGGAGGTCACCTCGCCGGACGGCAAGGTCGCGGTGTCCCGCCGCGGCCAGGACCTCTGGGCACGGTCCGGCGAGAACGAGTGGGCGCTGACAACCGACGGCCAGCCGAACTACGGCTACGGCTACAGCCCGGACTGCATGAGCTTCCAAACGCTGATGAACAAGTTCGGCCTGCCCCACCTGCCTCCGATGCTGGCCTGGTCCCCCGACTCGACCAAGGTGCTCGCGCACCAGACGGACGAGCGCAACGTCCGGGAGACCCTGCTGACCGAGGCCGCACCCGCCGCGGGAGGTGCCCCGACGGTGCGGACCCAGCGGTACGGCTACGGCGGCGACGAACACATCCCGCTGGTCGAGCTGGTCGTGCTCGACGTCGCCTCCGGAACCGTCGTGCGCGCCCAGACCGAGCCGCTGATCACGCCCCAGGTCTCACCGATCGCGACCGGCTGGGCGTGGTGGGCCGCGGACAGCTCGGCGGTGTACTTCCTCAGCCAGTCCCGTGACCAGCACACCCTCACGCTGAACCGGATGAACCCGGCCACCGGCGAGGTGACCGTCGTGCTCAGCGAGACCGGCGAGACCCGCGTCGAGCCCAACCAGTGGATCTACGAGCAGGCGATCGTCCGCGTGCTGGCCGACGAGGTGCTGTGGTTCTCGCAGCGCGACGGCTGGGGCCACCTCTACCGCTACGACCTGAACACGGGCGAACTGCTCGGCCAGGTCACCTCCGGCGAGTGGCTGGTGCGGCAGATCCTGCACGTCGACGAGACCGAACGGGTCGTCTACTTCACGGCCGGCGGGCTCGTGGCAGAAGACCCGTACCGCCGTTCGGTCTGCCGGATCAACCTGGACGGCACCGGATTCGCCCGCATCACCGACGACTCGCTCGACCACGTCGTCACGGTGCCGGAGACCAAGCAGTACTTCGTCGACTCGGCGTCCACTGTGGACACCCCGCCGGTGACGACGGTGCGCGACTGGTCCGGCCGCGTGCTCGTCGAGGTCGAGCGCGCCGACATCACGAGGCTCGTCGCGGTCGGTTGGACGGCACCGGAACGCTTCTGCGTCAAGGCAGCCGACGGCGAGACCGACATCTACGGCGTGCTGTACCGGCCACGCGACTTCGACCCCGCTCAGAGCTATCCGGTCGTCGACACCATCTACCCCGGCCCGCAGACCAACCGCGTCGACCCGTCCTTCGACCCCGGCGGCATGGGCATGGACGCAGAACCGTTGGCAGCACTCGGTTTCGTCGTCATGGCGGTCGACGGCCGCGGCACCCTGGGCCGCAGCAAAGCCTTCCACGACGGTGGCTACGGCCGCCTGGCCGACGCCGGCAGCCTGGACGACCACGTCGCGGCCCTGCACCAGCTGGCTGCGTCCCGACCGTGGATGGACCTCGACCGGGTCGGCGCGATGGGCCACTCGGGAGGCGGTTTCGCCACCGTGCGGGCGCTGCTGACACACCCGCAGACGTACAAGGCCGGAGCGTCGCTGTCCGGCTGGCACGACGCCCGCTTCTTCAACGTGGGCTTCATCGAGACCTACGACGGCGCCGACAACCCAGAGGCCTACGCCCGCTCCTCGAACGTGGAGATCGCCGACAGGCTGGAGGGCAAGCTGCTGCTCGTCCACGGTGAGATGGACGACCAGGTGCACGTGGACCACACGCTGCGGCTGGCGGCTCGGCTCATCGCCGCCAACAAGGACTTCGAGATGCTCATCGTGCCGGGAGCCGAGCACATGTTCCTCGACAGCCTGTCCTACGTCCGGACGCGCTGCTGGGACTTCCTGGTGCGCTCGCTGATGGGCGTGGAGCCGCCTGCTTACCGGCCCGCGCCGATCCCGATCGGGCCGGAGTTGCTCAGCGAGATTTTCTGACCTCGGTCAGGAACGCCGACCACGCCTTGTCCGAGACGGGCAGGTGCGTGGTCGGCGCCTTGCTGTCCCGGATGCCGATGCCACGGCCGACCTCGATGCAGTTGTCCACAGGGCTGTAGCTGCTCTTACGCCAAACCGACATCGGAACATCTCCTCAGCCAAGGATGCTGGTGATCAGCTCCTTCGATTGTTCCGCATCCAGCGCTTGGTGGTCGAGCAGCTCGAGCACGTCGACGTACGTGCGGAGGGATGCTTTGTCCTCAACGAAAAGGCTGGAGTTCTCCGTCTCCGTGAAGACCACGGGTTCGTATTTCTCGTAGCTGAGGAGCCGGAAGGAGCCGGAGAGCCCGGCATGTGCTCCGAGGGAGATCGGCACGACCCTGACGGTGATGTACAGGCGGTTCGCCATCGCGAGCACGTGGAGCAGCTGCTCCCGCATCACCGCGAGGCCACCCACCGGCAGGTGCAGTGCCTGTTCGTGGATGTAGAAGACGAACTCACGGCTGTAGTGAAAGATCCCCTGCCGCGCCGTCTTCGCGGCGATGATCTCCTCGGCGCTCACCGTCTGCGCGCGTACGGACCGCTCGATGAGAGCGCGGATGTAGTCCGGGATCTGCAGCGGGCCGGGGATCACGTTCATCGACCAGACGGTGATCTTGTTGGCTAGGCGCTCCTGCTCGATCAACGAGCGCACCTGGTCCGGGATCCCGTCCTCGGGGAAGACCAGGAAGCCCTTCTCGCGCGACTCCTTGAACAACGCGAGCAGCCGCCGCGCCTCGTCCGGCTTGACGTTGCAGAGGCCGAGCAGCATCGCCAGCTCGACCTCGTTGACCCCGCCCTTGCCCTAGACCAGGTCGGAGACCTTGGCCTCTTCCCAGCCGAGCAACTCAGCGAGCCTGCGCTGGGTCATCCCCGCCCGCCCGATGGCGTCACGAACACCATCACCGAACGAGCGGCCCACCACGCTCGAAGTTCGTTTCGGCATGGTCGGGAAGCTAGAAGGCCGCGACCCTTCCATCCAGCGCCAGGCGCCGACTCGCCACGAAGGAAGTACTTCTTGGAAGGGTTCTAAATGCGCTTCGAGATCAGCGGGTACTCCACCACGAGGCCGTTCGGGTCGACCTTGATGTTCTGCTCGAACCCGCCGCTCTTGAACCGCACCACCGAAACGTCGTCGCCGACCGACACCGTCTTGTACGTCTGCGTCACGGCCTTGACCGACAGGTCGGGCAACGACACCCGCACGACGGGCAGGTTGTGCTCGCCCTCGGAACGGTGCAGCCCCAGCCGCCGGATCGGGATGGCGTTGAACAGCACGGAGAACTGCACGTCGACGTCCAGCGCGTCGTTGAACGTCTCGCGCTTGCTGCCCTGGCCGTGGTCGACGAGCCAGGCGCCGTCCTCGGTCCTCGACAAGGAGCACTGGCGCTCCTCCAGAACCGTTGCCGTGCGCAGCAGCAGCCGGTTGACCTGGCCGCTCTCGCCGACCGACACCTCGAAGGAGGCGTTGAAGTGCTCGTCGGGGCCGGCGGCGACCAGGCGTCCGGTCGCGCGCAGGCGCTGGTCGCTCGACAGGAGCAGGCGGACCTGCTCCAGCCGTGGCTCGTGGATGCCCTGCCAGGTGATCATCTCTGGCCGGCGGGCAGCCGGGGAGCGGGTCTCCGCGTTCGAGGTGACCCGCCCTGCGTCAGTGGCGTTGAAGGAGTTCACTCTCCACCCGGAAGGATGTCCTTGATCTTCTCGGCAACCGAGTCGACCTGCTCGTCGTGACCGAACTTCCCAGCGACGAACCCTGCCGCCGCGTCGATGCCCTGGTCGACCTTCTCGTGGTTCTCCTCAGCCAGGTCCAGGGCCTTGTTCTTGATCTCGTCGAAGTTCATGTGGCGCTCCTCCGCTCCTGACGCAGGGTACCCGAGAGGCCCCCGCGTGGTGATAGTCCGCGATCACGCTAACTCCGCCTGGACAAGTCGGCTCTGCGAAAAGCATGATGACGGCGCCGCCGCCTGGTCGGCCGCCTTCAGCGGCCAGAACCAGGAGGATCGCCAAGATGACACGGCTCCTGCGTGGAGTTATGTCCGCAGTACTGCTGTTGCCACTAGTCGCTACCCCGTCGGCCAACGCCACAGCCGACATTCAGGGCAAAGCGAAGTTCACGGTGACGGCCACGGCCACGAACGTCGCGGCCAGGAGCGACCGGCGCCCGGTCGCGGGTGGGGTGTACGACAAGAAGGTCGGCAAGACTTTCATCTCGTGGGCCGGTCAGTACGAGGACAGCTACGTCCAGTCGTACGACCACCGCAAGGCCACCTGGTCGACGCCCAACCGGATCGCGGACGGCGACTCGGACGCGCACAACTACCCGACCATGGTCCAGGCCAGGGACGGGCACCTGCTCATCTTCCGCGGCATGCACAACATCGAGCTGCGCATGTCACGTTCGCCAGAGGCGCACTCGGCGGACGGTGTCTGGGAAGAGACGCTGATCTCGAAGAACGCGGCCACGTACCCGATGCCGTTCGTCACGCGCGACGGCACGATCTACGTCTTCTACCGCGAGACGACCCGGGACCTCGACCACGTGACGCCCACGGACACGCGTCCGATGCTCTACGTGGTGTCCAAGGACAACGGCAAGACGTGGAAGAACTCCACGGAGCTGACCGGTGACCGGTTCGCGATCGGCTCGACCTCCCGCGCGGACAACATGAACGAGATCTACATCGGTCAGCTGCGGCAGGAGGACAACGGCCGCGTGCGGATCGTCTACACGCTCGCGGGTGGTGGCACGGAAGGACATCTGCACGACCGCTACCACCGCAACATCTACTACACGTGGTTCGACCCGCGGAACCGGCACTTCTACTCGGCGGCAGGCAAGGATCTGGGCACCCAGATCGACGACGCCGACCAGGAGACGCATCTCAAGGTCGCGGAGACCCCGCTGACCCTGCCGAACGCCGTGAAGTCACCCGACTACATCCAGCAGGTCGGCACGACGCTGGGCCGCCCGTTCCTGTTGTGGTTCATGGGCGACCCGGACAAGGGCCCGATGCGCAACTACATGTCCACTTGGAACGGTCGCTCTTGGGAGACCAAGGAAGTGGCGCGGGGACTGCGCACTCGTGAAATGGAACCGATCGACCCGTTCACCTGGCGCGTCTACGCCACC
Organism: Lentzea sp. NPDC051213; assembly: GCF_044455585.1. Lineage (NCBI taxonomy): Bacteria > Bacillati > Actinomycetota > Actinomycetes > Pseudonocardiales > Pseudonocardiaceae > Lentzea > Lentzea sp. NPDC051213. The sequence continues at coordinate 287,956 of NZ_JBITEX010000009.1, read as the reverse complement.
GAGGACGGCAAGCCGAACGTGAACACCTACCTGGTGCGGTTCGGTCGCACGTGGACTCCGGAAGCCGTGATCCCGACGGCCAAGCCGGTGCAGCGCGTCGAGATCGTGGAGAACTTCCGCGACCCGGCGCGGGCGATCTTCTCGGGTGCGTCTTCCAACCGAGACGTCGCGATCGCGGACGGAGACATCACCGTGGCGGGCATCAGCCGCCGCTAACCGTTCCGCAAACGGCAAACGCCCCCTGGACCGGCGCGGAACCAGGGGGCGTTCGTCTGTGAGGCGCTTGCTATCAGGCGCCGGCCTTCTTGCGACGGACCACGAACAGCGCACCGACACCGGCGCCGACGAGCGCCAGACCACCGAGCAGCGGCCACATGATCGAGGCACCGGTCGAGGCGAGGTCGTCGTCACCGCTGCCACCCGGAGCCGGGTTGTTCGGGGTGGACGACGTGGTCGGGGTCTCGGACGGGACCGTGGGAACCGTGGAGGACGGCGTGGTCGGCTCGGACGGCTTGACCTCGAGCTTCCAGTCGGCCTTGGCCTCCTTCTCGACCTTGGCCTTCTGCGGCTGCGCGACGACCAGCGACTGCGCCTTGTCGTCCTGCTTCTTGTTGTGCGCGACGAACAGGCGGCCGATCGCGATCTCGGCCTCGGCCGAGAGGTTGAAGGTCGCGTTGCCGTTCGGCGCGTTCGCCGGAACGTTCACGAAGAACTCGGTGACCTTCTCGCCGGTGCCCTGAACGGCCAGCTCCTGGCCCTTCTTCTGCACGGCGAGCGGGTTGCCCTGCGCGTCGGTGATGGTGACGCCCTGGGGGAGGTCCGCGGTCAGCTTGACCTCGGAGGCCGTGGTCGTGACCTTGAACGGGCCGATCTTCTCGCCGGACTTGCCAGACTTCGACGCGGGGTCGATCTCCAGCGTCGGCTTCGGCTGTTCCTTGATCTCGTTCGTGACGGCGTCCTTCACCAGACGCTCGTACAGCTTCACGACGTCGGCGTCGGTCTTGTCCGGGTCCAGCTCAGCCTCGTCCGAGAAGTGCCAGATCGCGGCCTGCGTGGCGGCGATCGTCTCCTCCTTGTCGAACTGGTCGCCGAACGCCTTCTTCACCTCGGCCATGGACTGGCCGGGGTAGGAGTTCTGCAGGATCCAGAGGACCTTGCCCGCGTTCTGCGGGAACTTGGACTTCTTGTTGGGGTGCGTGCCCCACGGCGCTTCCTTGAGGACGTCGCCGTCCTCGAGCGGCGTCGGCAGCTCGACGCAGTAGGTGAGGACGGTCGAGCGCTTCTCGTCGTCCTCGATGCGCAGCTTGATGACCGACGTGTCCTGCTTGAGCTCGTTCGGGTCGCTGATGTTGCCGACCGGCTTCAGGACCACGTCGTGGCCCTTCTCCTGGCCGCCGCGGTCCGGCGTGATCTTGACGTCGGCGTAGGCCGGAAGTGCAGTGAATGCCAGAACGGCGGTGGCGCCGAGCAGCGCCGTGCCGATCCTCAACCCGGAAGCCATGGGTCTCCTTGTTCGCTGAAGTTAGCCCGAACGCGGTGGGAAGTCAGTCGCCCGTCGGGACGGTCGGCATGTCGCCATCGACACAGAACCGACAGGAAGCGACGGCACAGTATCCGATCGGGTTACACACGACCGGGTGAGGTATAGCGATCACCACAAACAGTGCGTGACCAGCGAAAACATACTCAGGGTGTCCACAGTGGATAGGTCTGCGATGCATTCATTTTGTCAGGTGACGTTAAATTCGTTGCCGAACAGTTATCAATAGCCGACGACCCGCTACGGATGATCGACACCAACGGTTCAGGGACCTACGCCACCAATTCGGTAACTTCCACCTGGCGAATGTCGCCCGGACGCAACGAAGTGCCGCGCAGGCACATCTCCCGCGGCTCGGGGCGGCGGCCAGTGAGAATCCACCGGGTCAGCCCGGCCAACTGGTAGGCGATGAGCGGCGGAACGGCGTCGCCGACGTGCCGGTACGCGTTCCCGAGAATCGAGACGTCGAACCTGAACTGCTTGGGAAACCCCTGCAGGAGCGCCATCTCCCGCACCGTGCAGAGTCGGTGCTGCACGGGGTGCGCATAACGCCCGTTGCCGACGTGGCCGCATTCCCGCTTGATGGTCCTGGCCGGTTCGTCCCACCACATGCGGCCGTAGACATCGGGGTGCGAACCCCAGTTCTGCTGTTCGACGATCTTGTGTTGTGCCGGATTCAACAACTCCGCGGTCTCCGGCGACCTGAGCAGATCCGCCCACGAACCGCCGTTAGCGGGAATTGCACGCATTCTTTCCAGGCTGCGGTCCTGGGAAAAGGTCGGCGACACGTGAATGGGGTCTTCCGGGTGCGCCTCGCCGGCCGCGACGACCGGCAGCTTGCTGATCGCGCGCCGGACCGTGATCGCGGACGGGCGGATCTGCCTGCCCTCCCAGAGGTCGTCCAGCGTGCGCAACGGCAGGCCCTCGTCCACCGCCACCATGAGCGTTCGCTCGCGCAGCTGCGGCAGGCCGAACCTGGACAGCATGTGCGTGCCGCCGGTGACGGTGTAACCGATCCGGGTGAGTTCCTCGGCCAGGCTGTCGAAGTGGTGGCGCTGCCTGCCTTTCACGAGCTCGCGGGCGTTCTCGACGACCACGACCTTCGGGCGCAGCTCCTGCGCGTACACGGCGATCCGGCCGACCAGCGAGTTCCGCGGGTCGTCGCGCAGGTGGTTCTGCGCGGTGAGGCGGCTGAAACCCGAGCACGGCGGGCACGCGAGCAGCACGTCCAGCTGACCGCGCCGCAGCCCCCAGACCTCGCGCAACGCCGCGGGCGACACCTTCGAGAGGTCGACCTCCAACGGGTCGACGCCGATGTTCGCGCGGTAGGTGTCGTTGCACCGCAACGAACCGAGGCGGCTGGACGGCTTGCCGATCTGGGCGTCCGCGGCACCGACGACCCGGAAGTCGCGGTGGGCGTGGAAGCCGAAGCTCATGCCGCCCGCACCCGAGAAGATGTCGGCCACCGAGAAGGACACGGCGAGATCGTACGGGCGAGGCGCCGTGGGGCCTTCCGTGACATCCCGTACCTTCCTGCGCATGGAGCTGCCGCGTGCGTGGCAACGGCCTGATCCGTTGCGTGGCCTCGACAGGATTTCCTGGGTCGAGGTGTACGACGGCCGAGGTGGCGCCGGTCGTGTACCGCGCCTGCTGCGCTCCCTGATGGACCCGTCCGCCGACGTGCGCCTGGACGCGCTGGCCGCGCTCGCCGACCGGCTGCTGACCGACGACACGGTCTCCGAGGCCTCGTTCTGCGCCGTGCCCTACCTGGTGGAACTGGGTGCCTCGTACAAGGTCGCCGGGGACGTACGCGACCGGGTGATCTTCCTGCTCGCCGCGCTGGCGTTGGCGGGCAAGGGGTTCACCGAGGACGGCCGGCGCACGCACCGCCGGTGGAACGCGCTGGGCCGCGAACTCCCCCGCACCGCACCGGACTGGCTCACGCAGACCCGGCACGCGGTCGCCCAGGGCGCGCCGAAGATCTTCGAGGCGCTGGCCTCCGAACGGGTGGCGTGCCTCGTCGCGCTGGCGTGCGCGGTGCCGGAGAAGCAGCCGTCGTTCGTCCTCGGGCTGATCGGGGACATGACCGACCTGCCGGGCGAGGACATGCTCGCGGACGCCGCAGAGATCGCCGTGACGCTGCTGAAGCGGGAACCCGAGTTACTCGGCGTGGACCAGCCCCGGCCGAAGGTGCTCGGCGAAGGGCTGGTCCGGCCCGCGCACCAGCCACGTGAGGTCGCCGCGGCGCTGATGGGCTACCGGTTCGCCCTCATCTCCGCGTACGGCGATGAGGGCGCCTGGTAGGTCTGACTAGGCGGTGACGGCCTCTTCGATCGCCTGCTCGACCGGCTGGGAGTCCTCGATCGCGATCGCGGGTTCCAGGGCGCCGAGGCCCGTCCCCCACTCCTGGTCGGCCAGTGCGAACGCCGCGACGGTCAGTGCCGCCACGGGCGCGCCAACGGCCATGTTCTCGCGGTGCAGGTCGAGGTCGAGGCGTCCGCCGATCGGCGACGGGCTGAGGCGAAGCGTGGCGTGCGCGGGCTCCTCCGGGTGCGCCAGGCGGCACGCCCAGCCGGTGAAGATGACCCGGCGCTCGTCCACCGTCGTCGGCTGCACAGCGCGCACGTTCGCGCCCACCGCGCCGGATCGGATGTTGTCCGCGGCCTGCAGCACGAGCTCCTCGAACTGCATCGACGAGATGCCGAGGTCCCAGCCGGCGACCAGCGCGACCTGCACGAGCGCGAGCGGCAGCGTCGGGACGGCGTCCTCGAAGCACACCATCGCGCCGCCGTAGCGGGTGTTGATCTCGGTCGGCAGGAAGCCGTCCTCGGTCGCGATGCCGTCCAGCGTGAACGTGCCGCGGTAGTCGACGGTCTCGCGCAGGTGCTCGCCGACGCGGCGGGCCAGGTTGCGCATCTCGTCGCGGATCCACACAGGCGGGTCGTAAAAGGACGCACAGCCCGCGTAGAGGAACTTGGCCTGGCCCTGGCGGCGCGGCACGACCATCTCGATCGGGCGCAGCACCGCGGTGCCGTCCGGGAACACGATGCCGTGCACGCTCACCGGAATGCCTTCCAGGAACGGCATCACGCGGACCTGGTCGCACTTGGGTGCGAGCACGTCGAAGGCTTCCTTGGCCTCTTCGTACGACCGCACGCGGCGCACGAAGTTCGCACCACCGTTGATCGCCGGGCCGTCACCGGACCAGACGACGCCCGCGCCGCGGTCCAGGATCTCGGTGGCGCCCCAGAGGCGTTCGAAGTCGAGGTCGAACACGATCGCGGGCGCGCGGGGCGCGGAAAGCTCGTCCCAGAGCGCGTCGATCGTGGTCTTGTTCTCGAGCTCGACCCACTCGCGGCGGCGCGCGTTGAGCACCGGACGCCCCTGGAAGGTGTCGATCTCGTTGTAGGGCGTGCTGATCACGACGGCCTCGGCCTCGGCGTCGAAGTCGCGCAGGATCGCGCGGACCTCGGCGCTCGGCTTGGTCAGCAGCTTGCCGAGACGGCGCTGCTCGACCGCGACGAAGCCGCCCTTGATGCCCAGCGACACCCAGCGGGCGATAACCGAATCATGCAGCGGGGCATGATCATCGGTATCCAGCACGAGCGTATGGCGGGCACCGAGCGTATGGAGCTCGTGCGCGCGCTTCGCCAAACGCGTACCACCGGCCAGAACTACCAGCCGGTCACCGAACAACCTGCCGAGGCGCTCGTTGAGCGCTGCAAGGACATGATTCATCGCCGAAAACTCGCTTAAGAGAAGCGGAGGACGTGACCGGCGATCGCCGGGTGACGCGTAGCGTAGAGCCACCCGGTATGTGTGTCGAAGCACGGTCCGGCAACGGCCGGATGAATGTTGGATCAGGCGATGATCTGTGCGCGCCCTACGAGCGGGCGGCGGCCCGAAGCACCTGGTCGACAGCGTTGAGGAAGCTGCGCTTGGAGCGGACCGACGGAAGCGGTGGCAGTGGCGCGGTGAGTTCGGCAGGCGCCTGCTCGGGCGCGGGTGCGGCTCCGACGATGTCGGCCACGTTGCGCAAGAACTCCTGCCGCTTGAACTCGTGCACGGCGTGATCGTGCAGGAGCCCGGCGATGCTCGTGTGCATAGCGCGATGGGGGTAACTCACTCGTGTGTTATCGGCGCGACTCGGGTGGACCTTTAGGGTCAACTTGTGCGAGTTCTAGTGACCGGTGCCACTGGGTATGTCGGCCGTGCCGTGGTGCGTGAGCTGCAGGTTCACGGGCATGAACCTGTTTTGTCCCGTCAACGCCTCTCCGAACCGTTCCACTCAGTGGACGCGGACGCCGTCATCCACCTAGCCGGCGTCGCCCGCGTACGGGAGTCGTTCGAAGATCCACTTTCGTACTACGAGACCAATGTGGCCGGAACGCTGAACCTGCTGAAGGCGTTGCGGGGGCAGCGATTCCTCCTCGCGTCGACTGGCGCCGTGTATCGGCCCTCCTCCTCGCCGCTGACGGAGGAATCGGTTCGGGAACCTTCTTCTCCATATGCGGCGACCAAGGCGGCGGCCGAGGATCTCGCGGCGTGGGCGGCGCGGTCCGGCCGGATCGGGGCGACCACGCTGCGTCTGTTCAACGTCGCCGGAGGTGGCGACTCCGACACCACTCGGGTGATCACCCGAGCAGTGGCCTGCGCCGCCGGCACGGTGCCGGGGATGGAGGTCTACGGGGACGGCACGGCCGTGCGTGACTTCGTGCACGTACGCGACGTTGCTGCTGCCTTCGTCGTGGCCCTGGAGGCTTGCACGGTGGGCACGTCCTCCGTCTACAACGTCGCGGCGACGCCCGCGTCCGTGCGGGACGTGCTGACGACCGTTGCCGAGGTCACCGGGCGGTCCGTGGACGTGACCTGGCGGCCCGCGCATCCCGGTGAGGCGCCGGTCCAGCGGGCCGACGTGACGCGGCTGCGGGCGTTGGGCTGGAAGCCAGCCCACTCGTCGCTCGCGGAGATCGTCAGGGACCAGTGGCTCGCTTCGGCACCTGTACCCGGTCCAGGTCCTTCGCGATGACGATCTCGCCGTCGAACTCGTTCGCCGCCTCGGCCTGAAATTCGGCGGGATCCTCGTAGCGCTGCGAGAAATGGGTCAGAACGAGTTTCCGGACCTTGCAGTCCTGCGCGACGCGGGCGGCCTGCTGGGCGGTGAGGTGGCCGTGGTCGCCGGCGAGTTTCGTGTCGCGGGCGAGATAGGTCGACTCGATCACCAGCATGTCCGCGTTGTCGGCCAGCTCGTAGATGTTGTCGCACATCCGGGTGTCCATGACGAAGGCGAACCGCTGGCCTTTCCTGGGTTCGCTGACGTCGGCCAGCTTGATGCCGTCGAGCTCGCCCTGCTGCTGAAGGACGCGCACCTGCGGCCCCAAGATGCCGTGTTCCTTGAGCTTTTCCGGGAGCATCCGGTGGCCGTCCGGTTCGACCAGCCGGTAACCGAACGAGTCGATGCCGTGGTCCAGCCGGTACGCCTCGAGCCTGCCGAACTTGCCCTCCGCGACGAGCCCGTCGTCGTCGACCGGCTCCTCTTTGATGTCCGCGGCGTCGTAAAAGGCGCTCGCGTAGCGGAGGCGTTCGAAGAAATGCGCGCCTGATCGCGGGAAATGCGCGTGCACGGTGTGCTGGACGCGGTCGAGAGAGAGCCTCTGCACGATGCCGGGGACGCCCAGGCAGTGGTCGCCGTGGAAGTGCGTGAGGCAGATCCGCGTGATGTCGCTCGCAGCGGCACCCGACCGCAGGAGCTGCCGCTGGCTGCCGTCGCCTGGGTCGAACAGGAAGCCCTCGCCGTCCCACCTCAGCAGATAGCCGTTGTGGTTGCGCTGGCGCGTGGGAACCTGGCTGGCCGTTCCCAGGACGATCAGTTCCCGGACTGTCACCCCCGAACGTTAACGTCTGTCCCATGCGGAGCGTGGAAGTGGCGGCCTCCTGGCCGGTCGACAACGTGGCGGTGGCCGTCGTGTCCTCGGGGGCCGTGGTCGGATCGCTGGGCGACCAGCAGCGCGTGTTCCCGCTCGCGTCGGTGACGAAGCTGCTCACGTCCTACGCGGTGCTCGTCGCCGTCGAGGAGGGCGCGGTCGAGTGGGACCAGCCGGCCGGGCCTCCTGGAGCCACCGTGCGGCACCTGATCTCGCACACGGCCGGGTACGCGTTCGACAAGCCCGAGGTCCAGGCCGCGCCGGGCACCCGCCGGATCTACTCGAACGCCGGGTTCGACGTGCTGGCGGCGTTTGTTGCTGAGGCTTCCGGGATCCCTTTCTCCGAATACCTGCACGAAGCCGTGTTCGCGCCGCTGGGGATGAACTCGTCGGCCCTGGTCGGTTCGGCGGGCGCCGGTGCCGAGTCTTCTGCCGGAGACCTGGCGCTCTTCGCCTTGGAGTTGCTCTCGCCGAAGCTGGTTTCGGAATCGCTGGTCGCCGAGGCGACCTCAGTGGTGTTCCCCGGCCTGAACGGCGTTCTGCCTGGTTACGGCATGCAGAAGCCGAACGACTGGGGCCTCGGCTTCGAGATCCGCGACGGCAAGTCGCCGCACTGGACCGGCCTCTCCCACTCGCCGCGGACGTTCGGCCACTTCGGCCAGTCCGGCACGTTCCTGTGGGTCGACCCGGACATCTCCGCCGCCTGCGTCGCGCTGACGGACCTGCGCTTCGGCCCGTGGGCCGTCGAGGCGTGGACGCCGTTCTCCGACGGCGTGCGCGCGGAACTCAGTCAGCGAGCCTGAGAGCCAACTGCCGGAGGATCTCCTGCACGTCGGCGTCCTCGTAGTCGTTCTCGTACGCCTGAGCGACGCCGTGGAACGCGTAGAGCAGCCCGGCGGTGAACCAGCCGAACTGCGAAAGCACCTGGTCCATGGCCTGCTTGATCGCCTGGGCGCTGGCCTCGTTCACCTCGCCGTCGACCTTGACCTCGTAGCTGAACACGCCCTCCTGCAACGACTTGAGGGCCATGCGCAGGTAGTCGTTCGACTCCGCGCCGTCGTAGCTGAGCGTCAGGACGCCGAGCGCCCGCTGCATGATCTCGCGCTGCTCCACACCGGAAACGGTACGGGGATCAGCGTCCCCACCTGACCCAGGCCGGATCCTCGGGCACGAGCTGCCGCTCGAAGGCCTCGGCGATGCTGTCGAGGTCCCACTCGTCCCGCTCGAGCAGGGGTTCCTTCGGCGAGGTCTGCAACATGACGTGCAGCCGCCCCCTGGCAAACCTGATCAACTGCCCGGTGACCTTCGCCGCAAGATCGCTCAGCAGGTACGTGACCAGCGGCGCGATCGTCTCCGGCGGCGGACTGGGCACGACGGCCTTGGTATCCGCCACCGACATCCGCGTCCAGGCGATCGGGCACACCGCGTTGACCCGGATCCCCCGATCGTGCAGCTCAGCCGCCGCACCGGACGTGATGCTCGCGACGGCCCCCTTGGACGCGGAGTACGTGAGCGCGGTCGGCTGCCCGACCATCGCCACCGAGCCGAGGTTGACGATCGACCCGCGCCGCATGCTCTGCACGGCCGCGTTGGTGCAGTAGAGCGTGCCGAGCACGTTGATCTCGATGAGCTCGCGCATCCTCGCCGGGTCGTCGTGACCCAGGTCCGCCTGGTACCGGATGCCCGCGTTGTTGACGAGCCCGTCGATCCGGCCGAACGCCGCCGTGCAGGTGTCCACCATCGCCTCGGCCTGCGCGGGGTCCGCGACACTGCCGGGGCTGGTGACGGCCCTCCCGCCTTTGAGGGTGATGAGCTCAGCGACCTGCGTCGCCAGCGGGCCGTCGACGTCGTTGACCACTACAGCGGCTCCGGCTGCGGCGGCGTGGGTGGCGAACGCCCGCCCCAGGCCCTGTCCCGCGCCGGTGATGACCACGGCCTTGCCCGCCAGAATCCCCATACCTCGAGTGTGGCGAGTCCCACTAACTGAGTGCTCAGTCGCGTCGTTGAGTGGCGGGTGGGGGCGCCGAACGGCGTACGTGTCGCGACGACCGGTTGCTTCCCAAACGCTTCCGCAGATCAACCGCTGTGAAAAGTGTGCGCCGTTCAGGTTCGTTCACAGCCGAATGTGCACTTCATGGGGGATCGACGGCTTCGTGCGCTGCCGCTGCTGGCGGGACGTCAAGGCCACGCCGCCGGCCTGCCTCACCGGCCTGATCGTGATCGAGGAAAGGTTCTTCGCCCTCTCGGTCCCCTACAAGGGCAACGAGGAACTCCACGCCGCCCTGGATCAGTGGGGAGAAGGCGCCCGCCCGCATGGACCACGCCTTCGAGAACGTTGGCAACTGGACGTTGTACCACGGCTTCCAGCACGAACTGGCCTTGCTAGGCCGGGACCACTTCTCCGTCCTGCACACCACGCTGCCCGATGGCAACGGCGGCGCCACCCGTCGTCCTCGGCTGCGGCCGCACTCTCCGAACTGGAGCTCTTCACCTGGCTGGTGAACACACCGGCGAGGTCATCTGGGAGCAGATCCACGTGTACGGCGGCCTGGTCGTGATGACCGCCAAGGCCCAGATGGGCTTGGACCTCAACGGCTTCTTCGTCCTCGTGGACTCCGGCGAGGTGTTCTGCTCCACGCGCTTCCGACAGGGAGTCGCCGAGGGCAAGGTGACGTTCACCGATGGTCCGCATTCCGTGACGCTCCCGATCCATCCGATCGGATCCGCATCCCGCAGCCTTGCAGTCCGCACCCCAGCCGCAGAGCCCTGACTTCTTCACCTACTCCGTCAACACCCTGGCCAAGCTCTTCAGGGCGTCAGTCGAAACCGGCATCCCCGTCGTCTGGTGCTGATGTCCGATAAACGCGTCCCAGAGACGAGGCCATCTAGGCGCGAAGCGCCAGCTGGCCGGGGTCCGGAGGCGAAGGCCCGGCAGGGGTTCGGGGGGCTGGCCCCATGCGTGAACTGAGGGAGCGCTGCGCCGCGCATGCCACCTGCCACGGCCGCAACGATTCCATCCGACATCAAATTGCCACCAGCCATCCGAACGAATTCCCGACCAGCCGGAATTCGCCACCAAAGCGATACGGAGATTGATGTCCATAGAATGTCCATTAATCCGGTTGCGACATTCGAGCTAACCTCGGCCAGCACGCACTGATTCGCCATCGAACTGCGCCACGATCTCAGACACGTTGCCCAAGGCGATGTCCGAAGTTCGACACAAGGGGTCGCAGGTGATCAACATGTCGCAGTGCGATGGCGCAGACTTCTGCGAGGAAATCGCCGGAGCCACCGAGACGTCGTTCAGCCGATTCTACGAAGGCGACCCGCCACATCGGCGAGCCTGGTCCACTGCGAACTTCGAAGTGCTCGCCGACATGTCACCTCTTGTAACGGGCCACCTCCTGTTACTCCCCCGCAAGCACTACCTGTCGTTCGCCCAAGTGCTCGGCGACCACCCCGGCGAAACCGAAGAACTACTGAGCGACATCACGAGCATGTACCGCCATACGTTCGGCGAACCGCTGATCTTGGAACACGGTTCAGGTGTCGACCACGAAACTCATGCGTGCATCACTCACGCCCACCTCCACCTGCTCCCGGTCGACGCGTCTGCTGTGGACGAGCTGCTGATCAGCGACGCGCTCTCGTACGTCGACCTCGAATCGATCACCGACCTCCGCAACCCGCCGTGGCTTGAATCGCCCTACTTCCTGCGCCACCACCGAGGGCACAGTCGCGTGTACATGCCGAACGGAAACCAGAAACGTCAGTACCTCCGCTCCATTGTCGGCACGACTCTCGACATCCCCGATCCCGAATGGGACTACGCGGTGATCGTTCGCAAGGACTGCCTGCGTCGAACGATGAAACTGGTCGAAAGCTGGTCACGATGAGATCCGACGAACCCACCCGGCTTGCGAACATCATTGCGAGTCTCTTCCGCGACCAGTCCACCGAGACCGAGCAGATCGTGGTGGACGAAAGAAGCACCGTCGACCTCATCGCCGGAGCAGACGCCCAAGACGACTGCGCGGTCTTCCGCTTGAGCGGCGAGCACGAGTTGGTGGTGGGTTCCGACTACGTCCGGGGCACCAAGTTCCGCCTATACGAAATGGGTCACCTCAGTGAGTACAACCTGGGCTATTATCTTGTTGCAGCCAACTTGAGCGACATCGCCGCCATGGGTGCACACCCCATCGGTCTGCTGTCCGTTGTGCGTTATCCGTCGGACATGAGCGACGAGTCATTCGAAAGCATCATGCAAGGCATCAAAGACGCCTGCACGAGGTTCCGCTGTCCCAACATCGGCGGCGACATCGGCAGTGCCGAGAGGTTGATCCTGTCCGCATCGGCGCTCGGTACCTGCCGGCGTGGGACTGCACTGTTCCGCAGCGGTGCAAAGCTCGGCGATCTTGTCTGCATCACCGCCCCGACCGGGTTGGCCGGAGCCGCCATGGATTATCTCCGCGCGAAGAAGCCCAGTCCAACCGTCGACAACCTGCATCTGGACACGATGCTCGACAGCTGGCGGTACCCCAGCGCACGGGTCGACGAGGGAATCGCGCTCGCCGCCAGCAGACGCGTCACGTCCTGCCAGGACACGTCAGACGGACTGAAGGCGACCATCGAATGCATCGCGTCAGCCAGTGGGGTCGGGATCACTGTCTTCGAAGACTCCGTTCCGGTACCCGCATCCGTCGCCGCGGTCGCTCGCCATCTGGGCCTGGATCCGTTCGTGTTCGTCTTCGGCGATTCCGTCGACTTCGAGCTCACCTTTACAGCACCTCCCGACGCCGTCGACCAGCTGAGGAAACAGATGGCGCTGCACGTGATCGGTGAGGTCACCGACTCCGGCGAGGTCCTGCTGCGCAGATCCGATGGCAGTCACGCATCCCTGCCCGGTGAGGCGTGGAGACACGCTCCCGAAGAAGTCGGCAGGTAATGGGTGAAGCAGATGACGGCCAGGCTGCTGGACAGATCGGCACTGCTCCTGGCCACGATCGGGCTGGCCGGCAAGGCGTACGACGTCCCGTCCAAGCAGTTCTGGGACACGCTCGTCCAAGGCCGGGGTTACGTACCGCTGGTGCTCCTCGGACTGGCAGGCGTGTTCGGTGCGCTCACGCCGTTCGAGAGCCACCACAAGCGGTCAATGCTCGATCGAAACGTCACGAGCCGGCGGAGGATCCTTTCCGGCTTCGGCAGGATGCTCGAGATCAGCAGCAAGATCCAGCCGCCGTTGAACACCGGCGATCTGGCGATGCACATCTGGCGGCGGAAGAGGACGCTGCGGCACCCGATCGGCGGAGTGCTGACCAGGATGAGCACCTACAGGATGTCGACCTTCCCGCTGAATCGGACGTTCACACCGAAGAAGGGGATCGGCATCGTCGGGCAATGCTGGCAGTTCAACAAGGAGATCTTCTTCAACGCCAGCCCGCTCATCGCGATGCTGAACACCGAGGAGAAGTTCGACGAATACGTGCAATCGCACGGTGCCGCAGCTGTGATGAGCCTGACGTGGAAGGACTTCAGCGAGTTCAACCATCGCTCGGCACTGCTCGCCACGCCGATCCGCAACGGACGGAGCCGCTTCATCGGTTGCATCAGCGTCGACGCGAGCCGCGGCTTCGAGGTGCTCCACTGTCGCGAGCTGATCGAGGAGATGACTGAACTCGGTCTGGCGATAGGTCAGGAGAACTTCGAGTGCACGTAGATGATCCACGCCTGACCGCGATCACCGCAGCGACCAGACAGGCGTACGACGAGAACGCCGCTCAATATGCACGCGCGACCGACAAGCTCGAGTACTTCCCTGGCATCGAAGAGGAGTTGGAAAGATTCCGCACCATGGTGCCGAGCGGTCGTGTGCTCGACCTGGGCTGCGGTGCCGGACGCGACACCCGGCATCTCATTTCAGGTGGACGTGACGTGGTCAGCGGTGACCTGAGCAGCGAGCTTCTCAAGATCACCGGCCGCGAGGCGGGCACGAAACTGGTCCAACTCGACCTGCTGGCCCTACCGTTTCGCGACGGTGCGTTCGCCGGGGTGTGGGCATCGGGAAGCCTGCTGCACGTGCCCAGCACCGCCCATCCACAGGCGCTCAACGAGATCTACCGGGTGCTGTCCGACGGTGGAGCGACGGCGATCAGTCTCCGCGACGGCGAGGCCGAGGGATGGCGCCTGGGCGAACGTATGAACAGCAAGCGATGGTTCACCTTGCGCCATCCCGATCAGGTGGCGCAGGAGATGGAGTCCACTGGCTTCACTTCGGTCAGCTGGGCGTACTGCGGGCGGCGCAACTGGTTCATCGTCGAAGCGATCAAGACTTGTGGGCCCACTCATCGGGATGAGGGCCCGGCAGGATCTGCCTGATGCCGCCGCGAGGATCTTCGACGTCTCCCTCGTACCGCGGGATGAGATGGATGTGCAGATGATCGACTGTCCGACCTGCCGCAGCGCCGTCGTTGACGCCGATCGTGTAGCCCTCGGGACTGAACTGGTCGTCGATCTTCTTGCGCGCTTCCTGCATGAGTTCGAAAGCCTCGGCCATCTCCGTCGCGGTCAGATCGAACAGTGACTCAACGTGCCGACGCGGCACCACTTCTACATGGCCTCTGGAGCTCGGGTAGTTGTCCCGGCGGACGACGAAGTTGACGCTCTCAATCAAGATCTCGTTCAGAGAACTGTCATCCAGCTTGCAGAACAAGCAATCAGCCTGGCCACGTGGCCTGGTTCCGGATTCCTTCACCTCGACTGACTGCCCCATAGCGCCCCTTTTCTCACGTACCATCGCAGTCGCCCACTTCAAGCCGAAGCGCCTGGACAACGTAGCGCGACATCTACCGAACCACCGAACACGATCCGGTGTCCACCGTTCGAGTGTGTCAGGTTGTGATCGTCTTCGGACAACCGGTAGCACGTCACCGTCGTTGGAGATCATGAAAACGTTACACTTCGGCTCTCACACACCGAGCTCATTCGACCGAGCACTTCTTTGATGGTGAGCGTCGTCGTATCGATGGTTATTGCGTCATCAGCGGGAACGAGCGGTGAAACAGAACGGGACATGTCCGCCTCATCGCGGCGAATGACGTCCTTGAGGACGTCCTCGTAGGAGCCTCGATGCTCCTGGTCGAGGCGTCGGCGGGCACGCACCTCCGGGCTCGCGGTCAGGTAGAACTTGATCGGCGCGGCCGGAAAGACCACGGTGCCGATGTCGCGACCTTCAACGATGCACCTACTCTGCCGCTCGGCCCACAGTCGAACCAGCTGCGTGACCCGCTTGCGCAGGTCCTCGATCCGAGCGACGTCCGACACGGCGACGTTGACAGATGGCGACCTGAGATCAGCGCTCTGGTACCGATCGGATGTGAGCAGGTCCTGATCGCGACTCTCCCGGAGCAACTCGTCGCACAGAGACACCAGATTCTCCTGATCACGAGTCAGGACGCCTCGCCGCAGGGCTTCGAACGCAATTAGCCGATACGTTCGTCCGCTTTCGAGATAGCCGAGCTTGAACCGTTCGGCGAGCGCTACGCACGTCGTGGTCTTCCCCGCTGCCGCAGGGCCGTCCACTGCTACCACGACGGGGGTAGCCCGGTCGAGCGAATGCATTGCATTACGCTCCACCGAGTGAACTGGAGCTATCAAGTCCATGCGCCAATATAGCACGGGATTTGCTTGCCAGTTGGCGCAACACTCGACTACCGAATGATAACGCCCGCAGCCAATTCCTTTCAGCCAAGATGGACTGGAAGACCCGTATCCCCAGGTCACAGACCAAAAATCGGACAGAACATCCACGTCACACCGCAACGACAGCCGGGATGTTTCATCACTCGAAGCGATTCTTGACGCAATGGAATTTCGTATCGCGTGGATGCTTTTGTTCACAGGATCGCCATACCCGGTGCAACATGAGCCACAGTCGCAAGCATCCAGCCCTGGTGTACCACTCACCACATGGGCGCTGACCGTCACCCGTACGGCGGACGACCCGCCCGCCTTGCCGCCCAGCCGCGCAGCGAGCCCGAGATCTCCTCGCCACCGTCGGAGAGGTTGCAGCCCGCTCGGTCCCAGCCGGCCCAGCAGGGTCCCGTCCAGGAAGTCGATCTCCAGCGCGACACGTTGGCATGCCACACAAGAGAGTCCCTGTTTGCAGCTTCGCAAACAGGGACTCTCTTGTATCGCGCGCTCGACAGGATTCGAACCTGTAACCTTCTGATCCGTAGTTATTCCAGCTGCGTGATTCTGCGTCCGACCCAGTCCGCTGAATCCGTATCCGTGCAGATCAGAAGACGATCGCGTCCACATGATCCGTAGGCGTTCGTACAGTTCTTGAACGTCCGGGCACCCCCAGGGCACCCATTCGGGCAGCCCCAGACAGATCTCCGCAGTCCGCACCGGACCGGTCAACCAGGTCCCTAAGAAGCCTCGGCAGCTATCTCACACGCGCCGAGGCCGGGCTTCAGACCTCGGAGGTCTCCCGCACATGCGCAATACAGAACACAGCCGCACGCCCGTCGACAGCGGGCGCAGCGGAGATGACGCTGTGAACCTCGCAGCAATTCGAAGCCTGCTCGACATCCCCAATCAGCCGCTCGAAGAAATGATCGAGCAATGGTCCGCAGCCCGGACCCGAAGCCTTCTTGCGATGGCGACCTATCAGCGCGCGCCACAGGTCGACGATCTGCTCAGCGAACTCGTGTACGCCACAAGCATTGCCCGGGAAGTGATCTCCGGTCGTTGGTGCGTCGTCGCCCAGCTGCTGCGCACGGGCACCGATAGCGCGCACTTCTGGTCAGTGATCGGCGAGGCGATCGGCATGACCGAGTTGCAGGCCAAGGACGGGTTCCACACGTGGGTGGCGAGTCAGAACGATCTGCGGCACCAGACCGGCAGGTTCGGGTTCACCGACGCCGAGACCAACACGCTGCACCACCTCGCCGAGGCGGCGTCCTGGTGAGCATCGAAGCCATCAACTGGGCGCTCAACGACGCCCCCATCCCACGAGACCGACGCGACGCCTCCAGCCTCGCCGCCGTCCTCATCGGACTCGCAAACCACGCCGGCCCCGACGGACACAACGCCTTCCCTTCCCTCGACACCCTCGTCCACTACACCCGCCTGTCCGAACGCACCGTCCGCTACGCACTACGAACCCTCGAAGAGCTCCAGCTCATCCGACCGTCCGACCCGGACATCGTGGCCGCCTACATCAAGCGCGCAGACCGCAGGCCCAAGGGATACGACCTAGCGCTACGGCCTTTCAACGAGCCAGTGGACAACTCGAAATTCGAGGGGCAAGCACTGCCTCCCGTCGACCAGCACGAGGGGCAAACACCGCAGGAGCGGGGGGCAAACAGGCCCGGCACGAGGGGCAATGGTTGCCCCCGAACCGTCCCTAACCGTCCAGGGAACCGTCCCACGCGGGCTCGCCAACGGCCCTGCGGCCAGTGCGACGCCCGCCCCAGCGATCCCATCTCAGCCCGGGTCGTCTGGCTCGACGCGGAGAGGTCTCGCTCGGCCTTCTGCCCTCGCTGCCACCCCCGCGGCACGCACCCGGCAGAGGCACACCGGTGACCGCCACCAACGGAAGCCTCGCCCTCCAGATCCGGCAGGCCCTGGACGAAGCGCTCGCCCAGGGCCGCCCCGCGCCGGGCCGTCCCACCCTGGTGCGCCTGACTGGCGCCACCGATCACGCCGTCCGCAAAGTCCTGGCGGAGCTGGCGCCAGAGGACACCAGCCCTGGCGCCAGCGCGAATCAGCCCCAGCCGGTCAACGACACCACCAGCACCGCCGGTGGTCTTCTCGTGGCGTGGGCAGGCTTCGTCTTCGGCTCGATCATGTCCATCGCCGCCAACGTGCTCAGTACCTGGCTACCAGCCCAACACCAGCCCACCGACTGGTCGCCAGGACTGGCACCACAAATCGGAGCCGCAGTCTGGCCGATCGGGCTCCTGCTATCGATCGAGGTGCTCTCTCGTGTGCCGTGGCCACATGGCTGGTTCTGGGTCCTCGCTCGATTTGGCGGCATCGGCGTGGTCGCCCTTGGATCCGCGATCATCTCCTACGGCCACCTGCGAGACGTCCTGATCGCCTGGCACTACGAGCCACTGGCGGCCGCTGTCGGCCCCCTGGTACTCGACGGCCTCATGGTCATCTCCGGGTTCGCCCTGCTGGCCATAAGCCGATCCAAGCCAGCTGCTGCGCCTACATAGACGACTTCGTGCGGAGCGATTCCAGACCTGGCCCGAGTCGCGAGCGGCACCCCAGCACAGCACTCACTGGAATTCCCGGCGAGCCCTCGCCAGCTCCGTCCACCAGCGCACATCGACGCTGCCAGCCAAGGCCGACCTGCACCACTCGGCCTTGGACAAAATCAGCCGCCAAGTCAAACGGTCCCGGCTGGCGGCTCCGAACTAAGCCTGCGGCCCGACCAGACGCGCCTAAGACGTCCGCTACTGCCGATGAGAGGGTCTCCTGAGGCAGCCAACTCTAGGTGGGTAACCAGGAACAACGAGGAGAGCGAACCTTCTGACGTGGCTGATGAGCTTTGTAACGTGCCGACGCAGGACAGCCATGTTCGCCTTTTCGCAGGCACTGCCAGTTCTGGCGAACCAGTCTACGAGGTCGTCCCGGCCATGCGGACCTCCCAGACCGAGTACGAGATCCTTGGCAGTCCAGGCCTTGCAACTGGTTGTGCCGCAGGTGATCGCGTCCGGGTCTTCGCGGACGGGAGGTTCGAGGTCGTGACAAGAGGCGGCAACGTGTGCGTCGTGATCTATCCCCGCACGCCGCCAGACGACAGCGCGTTCGTCACGTTGCAGGACGCTTTCGAGAAGCTCGCAGGTCGTCGATGATCCAACCGGCGAAGCGCGCGTGAACCGGCGCTGGCGGGCGTCGACCTGCGGAACGCTCAGATCGCGGCTCGGCCTGCCGGCCCGCGCACGACCTGACGCACTGTCCTGCCGATGAGCGAGCGGAAACTTGGTAGCTCCAGGTGGCATTGGCCAGCGACACTTCTTGCGTGAGTTGGGTTGCGAATTTGATGCTGTCGGTGAGTGGCTGGGACAACAGCACTGCCGCAGAGTTGAGTGAGTGGTTGCGCACGGACGCGCCTCGGCGAGATGACGCGGGCGCCGGCTGTGGCTTTCTCGCCCTGATCACCGACCAGGATTCCCGTTGGGGTGGCTGGAAGAACCCCGAGTGCCATGTATGGGCAGGAGCACTCAATCACGCTGATCTCGACGCGCTTGTTGCGCACGTTGGCAAGATCGATTGGAAGGTACCCCTCGCCGTCCAGATGTTGATCATGGATCAGGAGGAGGGTTTCTTCCGGCTGTGGATGTTCCGCGGTGGGGAGTTCAGGCAGTATGCGCCCCTCCAGCCGGACGACGACGATCCAGCCTTCTTCCCAGTGGAAGTCTGAGCCACCGCACTCTCATGCCGCGAATCGCGAGTTGCGAAGATCGGCACCGAGGACCGAGCTCCGGTCGGCTTGCGTTTACGAAGACCGAGACGCCCTCCGGCTCGTCGCTGAGCCCTGAGTGATGCTGATGCCTACGCTGCCGGTGCGAATGATCGTGAGGTTGTGCGTTGTAGCCTCTGGTGATTCTGCTGACCGCCGCGCAGCTGATTGGTCACGTAGTTCGACGGCTTGTCCACACCGAATGGTTACTGAGTTGCTGGATGTGACCCCTCGGAACCCCGTAATTCCACGTGAGCGGCGTTCGGTAACTTCTGCCAGGCCAGCTGCGACGTCCTGGTGTGGAGCCGTTCACTTCTGGGATCGCCACCAACCTGTCCAGCGACCTGCTCAAGGTGGGGTTGGGGAAAGTCCGCGACGCTGCGCTCGGCAGTGCGGAGCAGCGGGCGCTGGAGAAGGCGTTCGACAGGGCATTCGAGGTGTTGCTCGACGACATTACGCGCGAGTGGAAGCCCGACGATCCTGCGAACGCTGAGCTGGCAGGCCTACTGGGAGGTCAGCTGAAGTCGTTCGCGAGGGACCCGGAGATCGCGGAACTCCTCGTGTCGGTGGCGTTGCGGGGCACAGATTTGCCGATGGAACGGATCCGCGAGCGGTTCGCTGAGTTTGGATTCGACGAGTCGACGTTGCTGACAGACTTGGATCTCGCGATGATGAGGTTTCAGCTCGCGTTGGCTTCCGAACTGCGCGCGGCGGCCGAGGCGGCGCAGGCGCCGCTGTTCAACCGCGTGACGCTCGCCAGGCTGGACTCGATGCTGGAGCGGCTGACGCGGTTCGAACAGGCAGATGCCGCACCTTCCAAACCCAAGGTGCGGCCGCACGGTGTGCCGCAATCGTCGTCGCACTTCGTCGGCCGAGATGCCGATATGCGCGAGCTGCGCACTCGGCTCGGTGCCTCGGGGTTGCAGGTGCTCACCGCGGTGCACGGGTGGCCGGGCGTCGGTAAGACCACTGTGGCGTCCCATCTAGCGAACGACCGCGCGTTCATCGAGGATGTGTTTCCCGACGGCGTGCTGTGGGCCTCGGTCGGCGAGGTGTCCAGGATCGCCGTCGAACTGGCGTCCTGGGCGCGGCAGTTGCGGTTACCTGATCTTGGGCCGGCGACGCCGGTCGAGCAGCTGACCCGTGAGCTGACCACGGCATTGCAAGAACGGCGCATGTTGGTTGTGGTCGACGACTTGTGGGACGCGGCGCACGCGGTCCCGTTCCTGGTGGGCGGCGCACGGTGCGCGACGCTGGTGACGACACGGCTACCCGAGATCGCCGCCGCGCTCACCGCGACGAGAAACGACAACATCTACCGGTTGGGCATCCTGTCTGAGGAAGCGGCGCTCGAGCTGCTGTCACTCCTGGCTCCCGAGGTGGTACCGGCGTACCCGGCGGAGTCGCTCGCGCTGGTCCGTGCGCTGGAATGTCTACCTCTCGCGATCTGGGTCGCAGGGCGGTTGCTCCACAGGGACGCGACGAACGACTGGAACGTCGGGGACTTGCTCGACGAGCTCGCCGAAGGCAGCGCCCTGCTCGCCGAGCGGGCGCCACTGGATCGCGCTGAGCCCGACCACACGATTCCCACCGTGGCGGCGCTGCTACGCAAGAGCACTGACCACCTAGACGAGGAGTCCCGCCTTCGCTTTGCCTACCTCGGTGCGTTTGCGCCCAAGCCCGCCACTTTCGAGCTTGAGGACATGGCCGAGGTGTGGGAAACGACGAGTCCAAAACACACAGTTCACCAGCTCGTCGACCGCGGCCTGCTGGAACCGGTCGGCAGTGGCCGGTTCCACATGCACGCGATCCTCGTGTTCCACGCAAACGCGTTGTTGACGGAGTTAGCGTGACGACGCACCGTACACGCGCATACCTGTTGCACGCCAAGAACTTTCTGCGCAGGCTAGAGCGGCTCCACAAACTACAGGGCGAGGACCTCAGCGCGTCCAACGAGGACCTTCGTATGTTCGAAGTCTTGTGGCCGCAGGTCCAACATGCGCACCGGTGGCTCGCCACGCAGTCAGGCGAGGAGGCGGACGAACTGTGCATCCACTACCCAATGACGGCGCAGCCCTGCTGGATCAGCCTGCTTCCCGCACACGAGCGACTCGACCGCTTGCGTGCCGCGCACACGGCGGCGTACCGGCTTGCTGATGTCAATGCCTCCGGCGCGCTGTCGCACTACCTCGGTGGCGCCTACCTGGAGCTCGGTGACGCCGCGAAAGCCGCTGCCAGATTCGACGAAGCGCTCGGCGTCAGCCTGACGCACCGCGATCCCCGTACCGAAGCGCAGGACCGCGTTGGACTTGGGCGCGCGTATCTGGAACTCGGCTGGCCACAACGAGCAATTCACCACCTGCACCGCGCACTCGACCTCGTCAGAGACACCAACGACCATCTTGGCGAGGCACTCGTCATGCGAAGCCTGGCACGCGGATACCGGGCATTGAACCGGATGAGAATCGGTCACGAGTACGCCCAACAAGCCGCCGCCGTGCTCAGCGATCTGGGACAGGACCTCGCGGCGGCAGCCACGCTCGGCGAGTCGCTGCTCGATCTCGGCGAGGTCGATCCCGATCATCGGGGATACCAGGCGCTGCTGTTCCAGGCCCGGCGAGCGCCGAACACGGACGAGAGGATCGGAGCGCTGCTACGGCTGTCGCGCGGCCACCTCCGCCTGGAGCAGCCATCACACGCCATACCGCTGCTGATTGAGGCACTAGACGTGGCTGGCAAGCAGGCTGGGGTCCACAAGGAGATCGCGGTGCTTGATGTCGCGACCGAGGCAGCGATCGCCATCCACGACTTCGAGCAGGCGCTGACCTTCGCCGACCGCAGAGTGCGGCTCGCTGAACAGATCGACGACATCCAGCAACGCTGGGCGGCGCTAATCAAGCTGGGCGAGGTGTACCGGCTGCTCAACAGGCACCACGACGCACTCGCCACGCACGGCGATGCGATCCGACTCGCCCAGCAGATCAGCCCCTACCTGCGCGAGGATGACCGGCTCGACCTGTCGGACGTGCCACAGCGCGACCTGCCGGACGCGATTTTCGGCATGTCCGCAGCGGCGAACGCCTACGGCATCACCTACGCGGCACTGGCGGCCGACCACCACGCCGCTGGTGACCTCGCCGAGGCCGTCTCGCACTGGGAGCTGGCGCTGCGGTCACCACTCGAATCCAGCTTCGAGGCATGCGTCCTCGGCGATCTCGCGATGGCCTGTGCCGACACCGGTGAGTACTCGAAGGCGATCGAGTGCCACGAACAGCAACTCATGATCATCCGCGAAAGTGGGGATCGCGCCGCCGAAGCAGACATGCTCGGCGAGATCGCAAACGTCTACCGAGCGCAAGGAGATCCGGCTCGCGCCATCGACTACTACCAGTCGGCCTACGCGATCGACGTGCAGATCGGCGCGTACAGCGACATGACCAATGTGCTGATCAACCTAGCGGGCACAGAATTCGAGTCCGGTCACCCACGCCGAGCACTCGGCTACGCCTTGCGCTCGGCGACGCTGGCCCGCAACGGCAGAGATGTCCAGACACTCGCGTACGTCGAGACCGTGGCCGACCACATCGCCCGCGCGCAACCCGACGACACCTCGCGTGGGGATTCGGAGTCGCCAACCGAAGCGGGCGATGTCGAAGCGGCTCGTATGAAGCTGGAACGTGCCGCCCAGACCGGCGACCCAGCCGCCGCGGCGCATCTTGCGCAACTGCTCCGCGCGAACGGCGGCAACGTCGAATCCTGGCTGACGGTCGCACTGACCGACGGTTGCCCAGACTCGGCGGATGCCGCCAACGTGGCCGGAACGCTACTGCTCGAAGCGGGGCAACCCGAGAAGGCACGTGCCGCCTTCGAAAAGGCCATCGTGCTGACCAAGGGGCACGCCGGAGCAATGCTGAACCTCGGCCGGACGCTCGAGCTGCTCGACGATCGACTCGGCGCGCGGGAGGCCTACCAATACGCGGCTCGGACCGATGATCTATTTGTCCAGGCCCCAGCCCTGCTGAGCCTGGGCAGAATGCTGAGCCTGGAGGGTGACCAGGCCGGAGCACTGGAGGCCTACCGGCGCGCGGCGGCGGCCGACGACCCGAAGAGCAGCCCCCTCGCTTGGTTACGCATCGCCTGGCACGCCTTGCGGAAAGATGATCTCACCACGGCAGCCAACGCAGCCGACCAAGCGCTCGCCTCTGGACACCTCGACGCAGTCCCCGCAGCCCTGATCATCTCGGGAGTGGTCATGATGTGGCGAGGAGATCGCACGGGCGCCGCCTCCGCTCTGCGACGAGCGATCTCGACGGCCAGGTCTACAGACCAAGCAGCGGAAGCCACACTCAACCTGGCCGTCATGCTGGACTCTGCGGAAGCCGAACGACTGTGGCTGTCGATCCCAGTCCTGCACGACGACCGCCTGGACCCGCATGTCGCGTCGAGGCTGGCCGACGTCCGGCTGCGTCGGGGCGACCGAGTCGGTGCCATGTCGGCGTGGCTAGACCGGACGGATGGCGACGCCGCGAGCGCGGTCCGAGCGGCGCTCACGCTGAGCAGGTCTCTGCTCGCGCAGGACCTGCGTGAGCAAGCTGGTGCGGTTCTCGAGCAGGCGATCCTGTTCGAGGACGCCGAGACGCTGTCCGGGACGGTCGACGACAGGATCAAACTCCTTGAGGATCGGGACCGGATCGCGTTCTTCCTCCGCGAGGCCGTTGACATCGGCGGGCCGGAACTGCGGCCGCTCGGGGCAGTACGGCTCGGATCGTTGTACTACCACCAGCTCGACGACTCGACAGCCGCTAGAGCCGCCTGGGCTGTCGCGGTGGACTCACGCCACCCGGAACACGCTCCGCACGCGCTGTACGAGATGGCCGTGGCGTTGGAGCAGGAGCACAACTCCGCAGGCGCACGCGTCCTGTACGAGCGGGTCATCGCGGCCGGCACGGCGAACATCACGCCGTACGCCGCGATCAACCTGAGCGCCATTCTCGCCGCTCAACAAGATCTCGACGAGGCCGATGCAATGCTCGACATCGCGATCGAGTCGGACAACACCGAGCAGGCGGGCATGGCCTGGATCAACCGCGGCTTCCTCAGACTGCGCCGACGAGACATTGTCGGCGCGCGCGAAGCGTGGCGACGTGCACTGGGGAGCGGACCGGTTCCTAACGAGATGGCGATGCGCAACTTGGAGTTGCTGTCGGCGGACCGCGTAACCGCGCAGGTCACGCAAGATCAACCTGTCACCGGTGGCGAGAACCTACAAGCCTGATGCCGTGGCGTCCACAGAGCGCAGCACCATGCGCAAGCAGCGCGTCGATAAGAAAGCCGTCGCCCACCGCTGAACGCTCGCGTCGCACAGCTTGTGAGAGCGCTGCTCCATCAGGCTGAAATGCCGCCACTGCCGACACGTTGATCTCCTGCGGGTCGACAGGCAGTGCGAATCCACCTAGCTGCCCAGGGGCCCTGGCAACGAACGGAGAGCGGCATGACAGGTTTCGTGACCGTGCTCGCCGAGGGGGAGGCGGGCCGGGCGGGCGTGGTGGGCTGGATCGTCCTCGCTGTCGTGGCCGGAATCGGCGCACTGTACGCGATCTACCTCGCGACAACCGCCGAGGACAAGCTCATCAGCCGGCTCGGACAGCGCGCGCCAACCTTCTCACCCGCGTGGTTCGCCGTGCTGCTCACCGGGCTCGGCTTGCTCGCCACCGCGTACATCTTCTCCAGCTTCGGCTTTGCCGTGCTCGGAGGCATCTTGTTGTTCATCGTCTGGCGAATCTCGGAGCATCCGGACACACCGTTGTAACCCGCCAAGTTCAGTCTGCGCCCCGCCTTCGCGCGAAGCAGCGATGGCACGGCGCACCAAACAGTCGCCTACTCCCCAGATCGGCCTGTGGTTTGTGTCGGTCCTGCTGCCCAGGCTGCGGTCGGGGACTGAGGCGTGGGCTCGCCGCAGCCCTGCGGACCTTTCTCCAACCGACTCGCAGTGATCGCGCCCGACGGCAGTGTCTACTGCGGATCGAAGGCCGCGGTCTGCTCGTTGACACTCGCGAGAACGTCCGCACCACGATGACGCGGAGCAGTGTCGAGGACAATCCGGCTTGGTTCGCCCAAGTCCACCTCACATGGCGGCAAGCCGCTGAATCTCCGCCATGACTGTGGACCGAATGCCTGCCCATGCCGTTGGCCGACCGTCTTGCCGACCATCACAATTGAGTCCGCATGCTCTGCCTTACGCACTCTCATACCGCCGAGGTGCACGCACGCAGGCCCAGAGGACGGAGAGCCGATGGTCCCGTGAGCGCTGAACCCCAGGAGATCATGGGCTGAACGTATGGTTCGGCGGCTCGTGAAACCCGATCCGAAGGACAGGGCGGACCCCTGACCAAAGTCGGGGTTACAACCGCTTGGCCACAACCTCCAACGCGTCCCGGTTCAACGAAATGTCGGCGACAACGCGAAACCGGTGAGCTGGAAGACCGGCGCCGTCGTCTCGAGCAGCGAACTCCTTGTAGTTGCGGAGCCGGCCATCGGGACGGCGACGCTCATCGGGCACACGGTCGATCAATCTGAACGCTGTCAGCGCGCGATGTGCCTCGTACACGTCGCGACTCAGTCCGTACTCGGCTTCGCGAACGCTCCCCGCGACGAAGACGCCGCCTTCCCGGTGTCGGCCGGGATAAGTGGCCGCGAGGTGGCGCAGCATCAGGTAGGTCGCGATCTCCGCCGGCAGGAGTACGTGCACCCAGCCCTTCAAGAAGAAACCGGAGGGGAGCGACAGGCGCCTGAACCAGTCGTGTTGCGGCACCGTGTACGGCAGGAACGGCTGACTGCCTGATTCATGCCCGAGCTCGAACCGCTCGAACCTGCCGTGACGCGTGGCCTCGCCCGCAAGGCGGGCCAGGTTCGACGCGGCCAGCGCCCGAACAGCGGACTTCGCCTGCCGAAGCCGGTTGTCCAGCTCGGTCGCCCGTTCCACCGACGTCTCCGTGCTGGCGCTCGCGTCGGCGGCGAGGAGTTCAAGCCACCCGATCTCGCCCTCTTCTGTGCCGTGCAGCGCTCGGTCGTTGCGGAAAGCGCTGCCCGGCCGGTGCCTGCACTGGGCGTCGAAGAGGGCGACCAGATACATCTGAAGCGCGATGCCGCGAGGGGTGATCAGGCTGGACAGCGGCGACCTGTCTCCAGATGGCGCGACGATCAGTTCCTGCCTGAGGTGCACCTTGCTGGGGCGAAGGCCCTTGGTGTGCACCTTCACCCGGTTCAAGCACGCGGTCTCGTGCCCGCTCTTCAACCGCTCGAGGCGTTCGAGCCGCTTGAGGCGGCGATCGGCGTCACGTGACACAGGTCTCAGCGTACAACTCTGACCGATTGGCCGCGACGGATTGGCCCGCACGTAGTTCCCGGTTAGCTGACTTGCTTAACCCGAGACGCTTAATGCGGGCCAATCCGTCGATCAACAGCGGGTGCGTCGAGCCCGCCTCTGCGCCCAGACTGGCCGCACAGCACACGCCAGCAACAGGAGTACAGAACAGTGGACGACTTTCTGCCGCAGCGCGGCCTGATCGACATCGCGGCCACGTGCATCCCGGTGATCGTCATGACGCTGGCGATCTTCCTGGTCAGCATCACGATCGTGCTTCTTCCGGAGGCACGCCAACACGCAGCCCTCAAGGTCATCGACCGCCTCAACACCGTGGTGCTCACCCTCATCGGAAAGGCCACCACATCTGGGCGCCGGGCTATCACGAGGTGAGAAACGGCTGCGGCCCCGACCGATGTGGTCGGGGCCGCAGCCGTTGACGAACGATGATCAGTGGCCCGCGGCCATCTCCGCCGCCAGCCGGTCGTCACCGCTCGCCTCCTTGAGCGGCTTCTCTTTAATGAACACCACCGCGAGCAGCGCGAGCACCGCGAACGGCACGCCCACCTGGAAGATCTCCGCCGTCGCCTGAGCTGAACAAGCCCGACCGACCTTGAATCGAGCTCTGCCGACCAGCAAAGTCCGATTTCCGCAGGTCAACGCACGTCCTCGAAACTCCTCCTTTCGCGTTTGCACGCAGCAGGCACCGAGACGTACTTCGACCATGTGACAGGTTCTCAGCTCAGCTCAAGCGACGATGACGCCGCAGAGCCGTCGATATCACGCTCAGGTGACGTGGCCGCGATGGTCACCCTCGCGAACGCGATGTTTGCCGGCTTGGCGGCGACCTACGTTGCGACGCAGTCGGTGTTGATAACTGTCTTGGCAGCCTCGCTGGTCGCGTTCCTGTCAATCGCAGTCGTGGTTCGTCGACAGCGCCACAGCGGTCGGTAGCACTAGCCATGTCACGAACGACACCACTGAGGGACTGCAGCAACGGTCGTATGAGGCTGAGGAGGCGGCATGTCCAACCCGCCTGAGAGTTTCGACGACTTCTTTCGACGCGAGATCCGGTCCCTGGTGACCTTCGTACTGAAACTCGGATACGACGCTGAGGATGCACGAGACGCGGCAGCACAGGCAATGACGATGGCCTACCAGCACTGGGAACGCCTGACGAATCCCTTGGCCTGGGTGCGTGTAGCTGCTCAACGCATCGCGTTACGCCACGCAAGGCGCAAGCGTGCCGGAACAGCTTGTGCCATCCAACTCTGGAGCGAGTCCAGAGAAGTCGCGGCTGCTCCCTCAGAGTTGATCGAAGGGAACCACCGAGTCCTAGCGCTCCTCGACATTCTGCCGTCACAACAGCGCGAGGTGATGGTGTGGCACATGGACGGCTTCGAGACAGACGAAATTGCGCGGCACCTGGGAGTATCTGAAGCTACCGTCCGGTCGACCAAACGCCACGCCCGGAACCTCCTAAAGAAGAAGCTCGAGGATCTCACCCGCCGGCCCGGAGAGGAGGGACCTGGCTATGGATCCTAACGATGTCGACATCGACACCTGGCTGTTCGAGGCCGATCGCGACCTAGAGGCGAGCACACCAGCGGAGATCGATGTTGAGGCCATGCTCGCTCAGGTTAAGCAACACGCAACGGCTGGCGCATGGAGTCCCGAGGGGCAGCACTTGTCTCTGGATGCCGTGACAGCGTTCGTAAACGGAGAGTTGTCGCCGAACGCCCACGCCCGCGCTGCAGCCCATGTGGCCCAGTGCGGCATCTGCGCCACGGAGATCGAGACTGTTCGTCGCCACGCAACAGGGCGCCCGCTGCCTGAGCAGTCCCCCATGCCCGCAGATAGCACATCTGTACCTCCGTCCGCGCAGGATGCTCATGAACCGCTGCCGATCTACGAGGCCGCGCTATCTAGTTGGTTTGGAGCCGCATCTACGCAGAGTCAAGCAGTTGACGCCGCCGAGCCGAGTGGTGTGGTCGCCTCGTCTGCCGGTGATTGGACCTCACCAACAGACGAAGGTTGGCAGGCCGCGCAAGGGCTTCTCTCTGGCGATCATGCCAAGACCAGAACAGCATCAGGGCTTCCCAAACGGGCGCCAAAGAGCAGCACTTCGGCACCGCCGCTCCCTCCGCCCACCGCGACAACACAACGGGATCTCGCTGACGCGGTCCGTGCACGCTTTTCGAGCTGGCAGAAGGGACTACATGCGGCCGCTGATGCTATGAGCGACCCCTCCCTAGACGAGGAAGCTCAAGCCACGATGGGCTCTTACAGGAACGCCAAGGCTGAGTACGGCGAACGCGACACTGCAGGTTCCCGCATCAACGCCCCTCATCCAGCGGCGCAGGATAGTGCCATCAGGGACTACGGCAATCCTTCCGGAAACGGCCCAAATCAGTTCGACATAACCACACGTGAGGAATTCATCCGCGCACTGAATCAGCTTCGCCAGTCGAAAGGGCTGTCGTACAAGCAGGTCTCGGACAACACAGGAGATCTGGCGCTACCGAAGAGTACTGCTCACGCGTTGTGCACTTTTCGATTCCCGAAGCGGGAAGACCAGCTTCGGGCGTTCCTCGTCGGATGCGGGGAGACGGCCGAGACTCTCGAAAACTGGGTGGATCGGTGGCGGCGCGTTAACACTGGCTCTCAGCGTTCGGTCTCGCCACGTGGTGACTTGTTAGTCATGGAAGCACGCTCTGGAAGCAAATAGGGAGCAGCTCTGCCCTCTGAATGCGCCTGAGCAGCACTCAACGGACCTGAACAGAATAGCGCTGACCTGCGGAAGTCATGTTTCCGCAGGTCAGCGCAGCATCGGTGCCATAGTTCACACAGAAGGAGTCCTGGAACCGACCTCAACGGCACTCAACTGCACCAAACCGCTGGTCAACGGACCTCAACGACCTCACAGCAGACCTCCAGTCGAGCCCCTGAGCGCTTAGATTTCGTGACCAAGTGCCCACTCGCGCTTGAGAGCCAAGGCGATGTCCCCAAGGCACCGCGTTTCCGGAGTTCAGTGACGCGGGAGGTGCGCGACGGAGGGACGACCGAGATGAGCGGAGGAACCCGGCCTTCACGCTCTCAACGACTTGACTGAGACGCGAACACCGTGAGCTTCACGGCGACGGCAACATGGTGAGACTCACGACCTGTGCCATTTCCTCACATGCCGCTGATCGAGGGCCGGACGGCTGCGCTCATGCCCACCGGATTCCAACTCAGGCCAGGCGATATCCACATCGCAGACTACGACCCACGCAACAACAACTCCTCCTCTAGTAAAGCCGTTAAGAATGCCTCTGCACATGACGTATGAGCCGCCTCAGAACTCTTTAGACTTAGAAGCCCTTACACTTCCTATCAGCAGCAAGGACAAGAGCGCTGACATCACTGTCGAGTGCCGTGACGAAGACACTAAGGACGACTGTCAGCCAGGCAGAAGTATCGGCTACTATATCGAGCTCACGAATTCCGCCGCGCTGACAGCGACGAACTCCTCAGACCCTCACGCGTGCGTCGACCAAGAAGGTTACAGTGGCTCACAAGTCCCAATACAGCTGGAAACATACTATTGCGTGCGGACGAATCAAACATTCGCCGTCATCCGTATCACCTCTGCTCCCACCGCTCGCCCAGCCAAGCAATCCGATGTGGTCACTGTAGACATTGAGGTCACATCAATAACAAGGCGCTAACCACTTGAAGATCGAACGAGGCGCCAGGCCGTCTAACAGGAAAGCCACACCGAGGGAGCGACGCAGGACAACCTCAATAGAGGTATTTGGAGAGCAAAACCGATACGCGGGGAGACATGCCACGGCGTCGCTTCGCTATGGTCCGACCTTCCGGGCCACGGTGAAAGCAAAGGACGGCAAGAAACCCTGTCGCTCTCCGCGGTGCTCAACGCATCAGCTCGGGGCTCGACCACCTAAACGAGCTCACTGGCGTTCGAGGAGATCGAGCGCGAGTCGCCATCCTGGTGACTGCAGCCTGGGTCGGCAACGGCCGCCATCGGGTCCGCGTTACCAAGGTCGAACTCGACACCTAGACGGCGGCTCTTACTCACACAGGGATGACATGACGAGCCAAGATCCGTCATTCCCCACAGGCTAACGACGATGTCTCACGGTGACAAAGAACGCTTCAAACCAGACAACTCTCACACCGACAGATCAATGAAGTCGTGCGCCCGGCGGTTGAGAGCCAGCACTGCCAAGATGGCAGGACGGAATAGAACCGCCAGCCGTGCTCCTGAGATCACCTGCACATCCGCGATGCCACCGCGGTAGCCAATCGTCGCCAGTTCAGCTCCGTTGCCCCAATCACGGATACGACACACCGTTGAGTCCCACGAGGCAATAAGACCGTTCCCTGCGGTGTAGCGGACTCCACGGTCGCCACGAGCGATCTCGATCCAGTGTACATCCGGATTCTGGATACTGAATCCCATCAGGTTTTTATGGGCGTCACCCGCCAAAAGGGTCTGGCCGTAGACACCTAGCAGCCGCGAGCACTCTGCCGTTGCAATCCAGAGCCTGCGTCCATTGAGCGTGAAGCGGCTAATAACGTGTTCCTCAAGGGCGATATGACCGTCATCATGGAGGACGAATTTGTCGCGACTGCCCCTACTCCACCAACACTTCCCGCTCACCAGATCAATAATCGCTACACTGTCGGGCCCGGTGGTTAGCACGGCGAGTCGATGACCGCGTTTGCCAATGATCTCATGCCCTCGGCCGACTGACGGCATGCGCTTGCGCCAAGTAGGGTCAAGCATGTTCGTCAACCTGCCATCGCGGGTCAGGTCTAGCGTCCATGGGTCGTCCGAAACGCGAGTCAGACTGCTCGCCGCAATCGTGAAACTATCACCCTTAATACGCCACCCGCGCGGCTCCCGGTCGATGTACATCGTTTCAAGCGGCATGGCGGCTTGAAGTATAACGCCGCCATGACTTGGTGCGCGTACAGTAAGGGCTCGTTCCGCAGCCTCCGCATGGTTATCGACACCCTCAAGTAGAACGAAATGCTCGTTCCACTCCAGTGCCGGCGGAAAGAACCAACCAGAACGCTGAACCCAACCGGGCGAACTGCCATCTCTCGAAGAGTAGCCCCTCATAGCGCACTGATCAACGAGCGCTAGCACCTCGCCAGCGAACGACAATCGTACGGACTCGTCAAAGAACTGGCTAACGTCCTGCGCCCAAACCTGGGTCAGTCCATGTAGGCGGGCACGCAGATCACCGGATACCGGGGGCGCCGAAACGGCTCCCGCCAAAGACTGCTGCGGCATGACGAGTGCATCCTTGACATTGCCATCAAGGCTCTCCCGCAGATGCTGCACCTTTTCTGCCTCGGATGCGAAACCGAGTTTCCGCAGGAGTTCATTACCCCATTCCAGGGTCTCCTTTGCGTATTCCAGGCCCTTTCGCTTGCTCGCATGCGCCCAGGCGTTGCGGGCTGCAACAAGATTTACGAGGAGTTCCGATCTCAAATCTCGACCGACCGAACAGGCAAGATATGCTGGATCTGCCAGGATTCGGAGACTCAGCGTCAAGTCGCCTTTGTTTAGACGACCACTGCCATAGATACCGCTGTCTCTGATTTCCTTGAATCGGCCAAACCACCCGGTCGTACCAAAGACCTTGCACATCTCTTGATCAACAAGAGGCGCCAGCGCCTGTTCCATAATACCGAGAGCAGTCCAGACAACACCGCCGTGCTCAGGAGTGAAGACTGACATGAAGTTTCCTAATAGCAGGCGAAATGGTGAACAAATTATGTCAGCGACAACGTGTCTCCAGGTTTAGTCGGAGTCGCTGCAGTGGGTCCTCGAGCACCTCCTGATCGAGCGCGAACTCGAACGACAGTGAAACTCGCCGATTGGGTACCACCACCAGGTAGCAGCTCGCCGCCTCGAGCAGCCCGCTGGAGATCAGCCTCTCCCGATCTCCAGCGCTGACCCGGTCGCTTGATGCCCTCATCGAGCTACCAGGTCAGCACTTACGCCTGCACACGACCCGCCACGGCGCGACACATCAGCATCATCGCCGCAACCGGTCGACTCGTAACCATGAACGCGCCAGACATCGACGGCCAATGAAATTCCACGTGAACCAACCTTCCAGCAACGCACTCTCATGCCGCTGATCGTGTGCCGAGCAGAGACGCGCTCATGCCGATGCGGGGTGTACGCCGGGGTAGATCGACCTACGCTAGCGGGATGATCCAGATCGGTTCGAGGGCACGCAGGCTGCCGGCACCACCCTCTGTCGTCTGGGAGTCACTCGTGGAGCCGCATCGGCCAGGAACTCGTCCGTGGCTCAGCTTGCTGCCCGACGAAGTCGCCCCCAGGGTCATGGAAGCAGACAAACCCAACCGAGTCGTGTGGTCATCGCTGTGGCCGAGCAGGCCACGCGATCAGGTGCACTTTGCGCTGACGGCCGCTGCAGGCGGAGAGACCTCACTCAGGTTCACCTTGCTCACGCCCGACGACGCCCCCGACCAAAGCAAGACAGGGCATCTTCGACGGCGGCTCAACCACCTGCTTTTCGCTGATCTTCGTTTCTCTTACAGCCAGTGACAGCGGCAATCCTCGAACGTCCTCTTCTGCCGCTGATCGTGTGCCTTCACCTTGGCCAACCTCGCCGCCGCGCATCAAGAAGCCGGACACCACGTCGACGCCACGTGTCGTGACCCATTCGGCGAGGGTGCTGCGGCCGCGGGTGGGGTCAAACCAGGTGTTGCGGTGGTGGTCGCTCTCGGTGTCGGCGGCGTAGTTGCCTGCGGTGCGCTGTGTGGTGAAGCCGGAGATCGAGACGGTGTGGCCGTCGCCGACGCGGTCGCATCTTGGTACCGAAGCCTTACAGCCCCTCTCTATTCACTCGTCGGGGCGCTTGAATCTGTACCAGCTAGGGATCGAACGAGGCTCGGCTGAGTCCGTGCCTAATTCCTTTTTATCTTGAATCCGAGTGTCCCAATTTTTGAGGCTATCTAGCAGTCTCTCCTTCAGTTGGCCTATCTCGTCATGGGCCACTTCGGTCTTGTCGCCAAACTTTAACTTCTCCGGGGTGACGACTTCGATATGCAGTCGCGAAGCGTAGTCGGAAGTTGCAGGTGGCAACTGGCGTGAGGTTACAATGAGCGGTTTGACGCCAACCTCGTCGATTTGCTTGCCAGTCAAGCTCGACAGATTCGCGTACTCGTCAAGCTTACCGCTGTCGGTCGAATCCTTGACGCTCGACCCAAAACGTACGACCGTCGATACATCCAGATCCCCTTTTCCTCCCTTGATCTCAATTGGGAAGAGATTTCCCTTCGGGGATGTGGCAATGACATCAAACCCACTGTCGAGCGGCGCCTCTTTAAGCCTCCATCCAGAAGGGCGTAAACTCTTGCCGACCTCATCAACGATTTTTCTCTCAAGTTCGAATTCTTTCATTCGATCCTCCAGGAAATTCCCTTGCCTCGATTGGACGCAACCGCGACCACCACGGCTGCAACGGCCGGCACAACTAGCTGGCCCACGACCCACCACGCAGCGGGAATCTGCGCGGCGGGTACGATGCCTAGAACGAGCCCCATCGTCAAGGTGGCCATCGACATGGCACCGACAAGGACAGGTAGTCGCAACTCAGAGCTGTCCGTTACTAAGCCGCTTAACGATGGTCGGCGCCCCGTAATGATCTCGGAACCTCCGCTAGTGATCGCCGCTCCGCAAAATTGTGGCCGCTCGCCATTGTGAATTAAGTGTTTTGCGTGAAGGAGTCGCCGCCAAATCTCTTCGACTGCTCCTTTGGTATCGACACCGATACCGGGTTCCACCTGAATGTCGAAGCGACTTAGTGTCTGACTATCCACCACTTCTTCGTATTGGAAGTTCGTGATGACTGTGAAATTGCTCTTATCGTGATATGCGGAGACAAAGAATTTCGAGTGCAAGGGTTCAAACTTAGTCATCTGCTTATAGAATAGAGACCTTTTCAATGCGGCCTCGGAGTTCGGGAACAACTCCTCGACCTTGGCCTTCGCTACGCTCTCTTCAAGCGGAACCCTCACGGCTACCGTCGCGATTATTGGGCTGCCAGCCATTACCTCACCTCGACGCATGTTGGATGCCTGGAGCCGCCAGGTGGGTCTAGATCCACACCTGGGGTATCGAGACCTGGAGGCCGGTCGTTACGAAGACTGATTTACGCAAGGACCGCATGGAGGCTGCGCCGCAACGCCGGCGGTGTGCCTTCGGACTACTATCTTGGGAAGTTGATCTAGCGGTGGGAAGAATCAGTCGGCGCCATCATGATCGCTGCTCGTAGTTGATCACGGCGTTGCTCAGTGAGGTGATCTCACCAAGGTTCCCGAAGCCACCGTCAATCGCCTGCATCTCGGCGGTGACCCGGAAACCGAGACTATGGCCTACGCCGACGCCCTCATCCGCGTAACACTGTCATCCAGTTCGCCGACGGCAAGATCGCCTCGGTAGCGTCTGATGACGAAGCTTGGGTCTCGCTGCCGGGCCCCACCTACGCTGACGATCAAGACGCACTGCAGGACGTCGGCGATGCGCTCTCAGTCGTCCCCGGTCTGGTCGTTCCTGACGAGTTGTGGGACGGCAAGATGCACGTAGAACATCACCTCGACCGTCAGTTGATCACGCAACCATGGACAGAGCCATGGCAAAGGCGGAAAGGAAACGCTCGTGGTCGGTGGCGCCGGTCAGGCGGACGAGGGTAGGGCGGCCTGGTGCTGGCCTACCTGCGGCGAGTGCGTCATCGAGCGCCTGGCGGACCTGGAGTACGACGTCACCGTTCGTTGCGGTCACCGGTGCGCCTCCGCGGGCTCCTCAGCGTTGGCGTAACTGTGATGCGTTGATCCGCGAGGTACACACGTGGACACCGTTGACCTTGATCCAGGAAGACTCGCCATCGATGCTGCTGCTACGTAGGGGTCGCGAGCAGTGCCGGATCACGCCGCTGATCAACGCACTGTCATGCCGCAGCGGGTGTGATCGGGTAGCTGGCACACCGAGTGTCGCCTGTCGTCGAGGCATGACTCAAACAGATGCGTCGTCTCTTGATGTTGTGCTGCGGTTAGCGGCTGCCGCGTATCTCGGCCGCTACACGGGTGTCTCCCGGTTGCACTCGGAGCCCGATCTGCGGTTGTTCTTCACCTGGTGCGTCGAGCGTGATCTCCCGCCGCTGGCGGCCCAGCGGGCGCAGATCGAGTTGTACATGCGCTGGATGCAGGAAGTGCGCCGGTTCAAGCCCTCCAAAGTCTCGCGCCGCATGGCCGTCGTGACCGGGTTCTACCGGACCTGCGTGATCGACACAGTGCTCGAGCACTCACCCGCCGACTACGTCCGCCGACCACGAGTACCCAACGAATCACCTGTGCTCGGGCTTTCACACCTGCAGTTCGAAGCCCGGCTCGCCGCCGCACGCGAGTCAACCAACAAGTTCGACTTCGCGTTGATCGCGATGCTGGGACTGCTCGGCCTCGCATTTCCGAAGCCAGCCACGCCGATGCCGACGATCTCGGAGAAGAACACGGCCACCGGGTCCCGCTCGTACACGGAAAAGGCGGCAAAGAGACCCTCGTGCCCCTGCCTCTCGCGGTCGGACGGGCCATCGACCACGCCGTAGACGACCGGTCAGCGGGGCCGATCCTGCTCAATCGGCGCGCCAGGCGGATGGATCGACACTGCGCCACCCGCCGGCTACGACGGCTGGCCGAAGCCGCCGTAGTACGGCTGCCTCCACTGCATCCCCACCTACTACGACATACCTACGTCACCACCATGCTCGACGCCGGAGTCGATCTTCGCGACGTCTAAATCGCGGCCCGGCACGCCGACCCACGCACCACCATGCGATACCACCGCGCCCGCATGAACCTCGACCGCCACCCCAACTACATCCTCGCCGCCTACATGGCCTCAGCCACCTGACAACACACCTGCAACGAACCGGGCCGTCGTATCGCAGGCGCCCATGATGGCGGCCAAACTGGCAAGCCAGGAAGGAGTGATCGAGGATGATCGTCCGAGGATGGAGCAACGGATCGCCACGGCTCTCCGGTGCGGGCTACGGACTGCGGCTCTCCGCCGCGGATCGAGATCAGCACTTCCGCCGCGAATGGACATCCATTGAGATCGACCTTGGTCCCTATGGCGTGACCAACGTGGCCCTGTCCGCCTCGTTCTGGCGAGCCTGCACCGAATTGCGAAGCGCGGACGTAGGCCATTGGCTTGTCGCCCACCAGCTTGCGCCATGGCCGAAGGGTGTACCCCCGCACCTCAACCTCGAGCACCTCGGCGACGCCCGCGTCCGGCTCACCAAACCAAAATAGGCACGCGCTGGACGAATGTCCGGCCATGCCGATGAGCGGACGTACCTCGAGCACAGATTCGCCCGATGAGCGGATTTGCATTGAGTAACCGATGGCATGGCGCTGGTGTGCCGGCGGCGGTCGATCGTGCACGAACAAACGGGCTCAAGCAGCTAGCGCTTCAGGCCGTTCTCCTTCAGGGTCTTGAGTAGGCGCATCATCCGAGTGAACTCCGTCGGCGTGAGCGGTTGCCGCGACAGCCTGACCTCGCCGGGCACGTCGAAGGTCGCAACATACAGACCCTCATCACGGAACTCACGGAGCACCGCCCCCGCCAGGTCCAGGTTGCTTGCCCCCGGCCCGAGGCGTTCGGCGATGCGGCGACCGATCTCGTTGTTGAGTTGATCGGCGACGGTGTCCGCTTCGAAGAGCGCATTCCCAGGCGTGGATGCGAGTTTGAACGACCGACGGGTCGTGTCAATGACCGGATTGTTTTCGTGTGCGAATCCGACCTCGACGGCGCGCTGCCGCCCGTACTCTCTTGTGATGATGGCCTGGCCGAATGTGTGCCGGAAGGCATTCTGTTGGCTGCCGTTTCCACGAACGGTGCCTCGGTCGTCGGCCGACTGGCCGGGGAAGATGATCCCGGCTGCCGCGAGCACGGTGTCGTCATTCCGGGGCACGCCGAGATTAATCAGGAAGTTGGTCACGGTCTTGGTGAGAGACGACAGCAGCCACAACGCGAATGCCGGATGGCCGAAAGCCAGTTTCCTCTCCCGCTGCTCACGCGTCAGGGTCGGATCCGCATAGATCCCACCGAGGGCTGGATCGGCGGCGAAGACCTCTAGCTGGAGAGGACCCAGGAGTCGGGCGCTTCTCGGCGAGCCGACGATGCTGGGGGGAATCGGCCGAACCACCTTCCTTTTCGGCGGCGTCCGGGGCGGAGCGTCGAGTCTGTTCGACGTGGCCCGCTGAGTGTCGTCGATCCTCGGCTCCGCCGTGATCAGCGGTGGCGGGGTGAGGGGTGTTTCGGCCGGGCCGGCCACCACTTCACCGACGACGCTGTGGCCGGTCTGACTTGCCCAGGCTCGGGCCGTGGTCCCGGTGCCCAGGCCGGTCCAGCTCGTCTCGTATGTCGAGCCGTCTGCCCGGGCGAACCGCCAGACGTGGCGCTCCTTCTCCAGTTGCCCGTACTGACGGGAGAACGTCTCGAAGGCCTGCTGCTCGGGACGGCCGCCGGTAGGACGCCCATAGGTGCTGGGAGCCAGTGCCCGCAGGCGCGCCGACTCGAGTGCTGCGGCCTTGCCGGGATCGATCGTTCGATCCCGCGGTGGAACGGCTCGATCCGCGATCCTGCGCGGATCCAGATCACCCTGCGCCACCGCTCAGTCCGTTCCGACGACGACGCCGGTGCCATCGCTCACCACGATGTGCTTGTCGATGTCGGGGTCGTCGTCCTTCCCGGCGAACAAGCGCCTCGCCAGGCGGAGGTTTTCCAGCTCCTGATGCCGCACATCGGCCTGGACCTTCTTCACGTCGAGGGCGCGGTGGATCAGCTTGAAGTCCTCCAGCAGCGGATGCGTGCCTACGAGGGCCTCGATGTACAAGGAGGACGTCGGCACGATCACGAGGTCGGAGCCGGCCCGGGGGGAGGCCAGCTTCTCCACTAGCGCGGCCCGGATCTGCTCGTAACGTTCCTCGAACCGTTCCGGTTCCCGCTCGTGTAGGCAAGCAGCCAGTCCGGTGAGTTCCTCGACCGTGAGCTCGCCGAACT
The DNA here is from genome assembly GCF_044455585.1 of Lentzea sp. NPDC051213. NCBI lineage: Bacteria > Bacillati > Actinomycetota > Actinomycetes > Pseudonocardiales > Pseudonocardiaceae > Lentzea > Lentzea sp. NPDC051213. The sequence continues at coordinate 249,541 of NZ_JBITEX010000009.1, read as the reverse complement.
CGTCGGGGTCGCGCAGCACCAAGTCGTCGCCGACCTCGAGATATTCCTGCATCATGCGCAGTGTCAGATAGTTGTTCTCCTTGAGCGCAAAGATCGTGTAATTGCCCTTGAAGCCGAGCACCTCGTCGAGATCGGCGACATCGACCAGCTTGCGGTTCACCACAGTGGTCTCCGGCAGGGGCAGCTCGACAGCTCCGACCTCGCGGCCCAGCAGATCGTCGGTGAGGTTGCCGCCGTCCCTCAACACCTCGACCATGACGCCGTCGGAGGCGAACTCGACCATCGGGACGTCGATGTTGTAGAGCCGGAAGTATCGCTGATCGGGTGGTTCGTGACTCCACACCGCCTGCATGTAGTACAGAACGTTGTCCTTCACGTGCACCCGCAGTCGGTCGATCGCGGCCACGTTGTCGTAGTGCTCGCGCACGGCGACCGAGAGTTTGTCGATGGCCACCTGCAACGCACTCACGGCCAGCGTGAACTGGTCGAGCAGCCGGGCACGTTCGCGTTCGGCCCGATCGCGTGTCTCGTTCGCGTAGTCGACCATCAGCTGTGCCGCGTCGACCGCGCCGGTCTCGGAGGTGCCTGCGATGCCGAGCGGGTCGAAGATCCCCTTCACGATGTCGATCAGACCCTGTTGCTCTTCGGCTGAACCCAGACTCTGGACGGCGGAGAGCACGTCCCGCTCGCTCGCGCTGAGGATGCCCATCTGAGACCGCACCTGCACACCGAGCGCCTCGACGACCTTCTTCTGAGCCTCGGCGTTGGACTCGAGGATCGCGATGTTCACCTCGGCGCCGACGAAACTCTTCGTGAGGTAGTCGAGGACGGGACGGAACGAGTCGTCAAGGAGGGCCCTGCGCAGGATCCAGTCGTGAGCCACCAGCCACGAGTCGTCGATCGCATCTGGGGCCGGCACGTCGTTCGCGACCAGCGCGACCGGGATTAAGCCGTGCAGTCGTTCCCGGAGCCGGTAGGTGCGCTGCAGTTCGTACAACAGGTAGGTGACCGCGAGTTCGTCGTTCGGGTTCTGGATCTCGCGGAACGAGGTCTCCTCGAGCTCCGTGCTGCCCACCGTGTCGATCTCGGTGCGGTGCTGTTGGCGGTACTCCTGGGCGCTCTTGTGCACGTTCTCGTGGAAGGTCCGCTTGGTTTTCTGCGACTCCTTCTCCTGCGACCCGGCGACGAGCTGGCCGGCGGTGACCTTCATCGTCTGGTCGCTGCCGAAGCTTTCGTTCGCGGTCAGCTGGAAGTTCGTCTTCTTGGAAGCCTTTTCGACGATCTCGGACTCGGCGCGGCCGGTGTCAGCTGTCTCGTTCCGCTGAGTGCGGAGGTTGTCGTCGACCTCCTTTTGCGCCCGGCTCCGTTTGTCGACCCGGCGCGTGGTGTAGCGCTGGACCTCCTTCGGGGCCAGTGGAATGGTGGTGATCAGGTCGCCGACCTGGTAGCTCTGCGACTCCCAGGTCTGCCGGTAGGTGGTCAGGACGCCGAAGTTGACCGAGTCGGCGGCGAAGACGTCGAACGCGTAGGGCTGTTTGAGCATCCGGTCGAGGTCGCGCAGCAGGTTCTCGAGGCGCGATGTCCCAGTGCCGTTTCCGTCGGCGATTGCCATGTCAGGAGTCCTTCTCCCAGCGGAAGATCACCCGCATGCGGTCGGGCATTTGGTCCGGCAGACCTGCGAGCAGGTAGTACCCGGTGTGGACGCCAAAACCTATGCCGGGCGCGGCTTTCTGGAACTCCAGCACGCCGTTCTGCAGCTGCGATGTGTAGAGCGGCAGCAGGTTGTAGCTGCTCTGCTGCCACACGCCGGTGTCGCGGGGGTCGTTGGAGATGCGGAACTTCGAGATCTCGTTCCCGCGGGTGTCGAACTCCCGGAACTCGATGCCCTTCCACCACCAGGCCTTGGGGCCGTTCTCGATCACGATCTCGACGGTGCCGGCGGGGGCGGTGTCTGGTTCGAACCGCACCACGATCACGTCGTTCCCGACGGGTAGGGGGCCGGGGAACGAATCCCAGGTCAGTTGTGTTTTGCCAGCGAACAGGTTGCCGATCGCCTCGATCAGCGCGCCGCCGGGGTTGAGGATGGCGTCGGCTAGCGGATCGCCGGTCGGGCCGCCGAGCAGTACGGTCTTCGCCACGTCGACGGCGGTCGTGCTCTGGCTTACCGGGCTGCCACCAGACACAGCCGGCCGAACCTCACCGGGTGTGGCGTCGACCGTGATCTGCGCGAGGTCGCGCACCTCCTCCATCAGGCGTTTGAGGTCATCGAGGGTGTCGATGCCCTGCGCCTCCGGGTCGAGGCCGGCGAAGGTCTTCAGCTTGACCGCCTCCTCGTACAGTTGCCGGCCGGTCGATTCGAGCTTCCCGTCGAAGACCTCTGTCCACACGCCCTGGAATGCGATCCGCAGGCTGGTGAAGTCGTGGTACGACGTGACGTCGGCCGGGCCGGAACGCAGTTCGAAGGTGGCCAGGCCTTTGCGGACGGTGCTCTGGTCGGCACGAGCAGGCACCTCGAAGGCCGGGGCGGTCTCCGGGGTCCGCATCGCCGCGAGAAGCTCCTTGATCTTCGTGAGCACCTCGGGCCAGTTTGGTTCGTCGTTCGGCGGATCCTGGGATTTCGGGGGTTTGGGTGGCCCGGCGGCCTGATCGATGCCTAGGTCGCGCGGTGTCGATAGCGTCGTGATTGCGTTCAACAGATCGTCGGCCTGTGCCTCCGCGTGGCAGACCGATAGCGGATCGGACGGCGGCAGCGGCACCGAGTCGCGCAGCCGCTCGAGAAGCACAGTCAGCGGAACCCATCCGACACGCTGGTCGTTCGCGTCGCTGGTGTCGATGGTCTCCAGCAGAGCTGGCGTCAGGTGAAGGCGTAACCGCCCGCCTTCCGACGACGCCCTCTGCTGCTCGAGCGCTCCGTTGGTCTGGACGGTCTGCAGTTCGAACAGGTCGTCGCCTGACGCGAAGTAGGTTGTCTTACAGCGATCGACCTCCGAGATCCGACCTGGGTAGAAGCCGGAGAAGGCGGTGGCCGCCTCTGCCCGCAGTTCCAGAGATTCGGCGGTGATGTCGACCAGCTTGTCGCGCAGCGCCTCTCGCACGACATGGTCGCTGTCGAACAGTTGCTGGACCGCAGCGCCGTACCGCTCGACTGGTGCCTCGACCGTCGGTGGTCCGGGCACCGACGGGCCTTCTTCGATGGCACCAGGTTCCATCGGTTGTTCGGACATGTCGCGCCCCCGTGAATACGGACGAAGATTTTCAGCCTAGGCTCAAGCTAAATTTCCTGACAAAGTCATACTGGATGCATCAGCGGCTCTTATGCTCGCGGGCATAGTCGGGGTCTGAGTCCGCTGGTTTCCAGTAAGCGGACCAGGTAGTTGGTGAGATCGAGGGAAGCAGGGGCGGTAGTGGCGTACGTGTTCGAGGCGGTCAGTCCGCCGGAAGTGTAGGATCGGTCGAATTCGGTTGACGTGTTGGCGTCGACTCCCGGCACTAACATGATCAACGACTGCGGCGCCGATATTGTGCGATCTCGCCCTCACGTAAGAGTGACCTGCGGTAGAGTTGTCCGAATCAATCAAGCGTTACGCCAATCGTGCAGATCGACTCTGCAAACGGCGCTGGTTTACGCATGTCATCCAACGCGGCCAGTCGGCGTTCGACTAGGGTCTTAATGCTCAAAAGTGTCGTCACTGGTCATGTTGTACGCGTATTCCATGTGGCCGACCGTCTATTTGTATCGGTTATGGCTCGTTTTGTTGGCAGGTTCTTCGTCGTTAGATCTGGCCGTTGCGCCGTTCGTACGAATCGGTTAGCTCCAGGAGGCACTGCGTGCTCATGGGTTCCGCTCGCCTGAGCCGAGCCACGGAACCTGGGAGGCCGGCGCACTCGCCAGCATCACCGAAGCCGTCACCCACTACCGCACCCTCGCCAACACCAATCCCAACGCATTCCTACACAACCTCGCCTCCTCCCTCAACAACCTGGCGAACCAGCAATGCGAGCCTAGGGATAACGAAGCGGCTCTGGTCGCTTGGGAAGATGTGTGGACGGGCTCGACGCTACGTCGAAAGTTTTCCTCGGAATCGAGAGATATCTATGGAGATCCCAAACGGTTCATCTGACCCATCGACACTCCCCGATCGGCTCTGCACACGCCCCACCAGGCTGCCACCAATCCAACTCCACGACCTCCGACACGGAGGCAACGGCGACGCTGACGGACAGGATCTACGTGAAGGTGCCTCAGGAAACGTTGGGTCATTCGCAGATCCAGACCGCCGGCAACCCTGTGCACGAGCTCGCTGCCCAGGGTGCCCCGCGACGCGCGGGAGAAGACGATCCACCCTGCTTCGGACACCGTCCAGGAAACCTGGCCACCCAGAACGCTCGGGCACCCACAAGATCCACACGGCGAATTCGAAGATCAGGAAAATGATCAAGAGCAAAGCAAAACCCCAGCTAGACCGAGGTCTGTCTGGGGTTTGTGTGGCGCGCTCGACAGGATTCGAACCTGTAACCTTCTGATCCGTAGTCCTTCGAACTACGTGATTCTGCGTCCGACTCAGTCCGCTGAATCCGTATCTGTGCAGATCAGACGTCGATCGCGTCCACACAGTCCGTAGGCGTTCGTACAGTTCTTGAACGTCCGGGCACCCCCAGGGCACCCATACGGGCAACCCAGACAGACCTCCACGGTCCACAACGGACCGGCCAAGCCAGAACCAAAGTGACCTCGGTAGCTCTCGCGCGCGCCGAGGCCGGGCATTGGACCTCGGAGGTTTCCGACATGCACATGGGTAGTACAGATCACGACCGCAAGCCCACCGGCGCCTCAGGCAGCGAAGGTGGTGCTACGAACACCGAGGCGATCCGGAGCCTGCTCGACGTCCCGAACCTGCCGCTCGAAGAGCTGATCGAGCAGTGGTCCGCGGCACGGACGCGAAGCCTTCTTGCGACGGCGGCCTACCAGCGCCCGCCAGAGGTCGACGATCTGCTCAGCGAACTCACTTACGCGACGCACATTGCGCGGGAAGTGATCTCCGGCCGCTGGTGCGTCGTGGCCCAGCTGCTTCGTGCCGGCGCTGACGGCACGAGCTCCTGGGCGGTGATCAGCGACGCGATCGGCATGACCGAACTGCAGGCCAAGGACGGATTCCACACCTGGGTAGCCAGTCAGAACGATCTGCGGCACAAGACCGGCAGGTTTGGATTCACCGACACCGAAGCCAACACGCTGCACCACCTCGCCGAGGCGGCGTCCTGGTGAGCATCGAAGCGATCCACTGGGCGCTCAACGTCGCGCCGATCCCACGAGACCGGCGTGACGCCTCCAGCCTCGCCGCGGTTCTCATTGGGCTGGCCAACCACGCCGGCCCAGACGGGTGCAACGCCTTCCCTTCCATCGACACCCTCGTGCACTACACGCGCCTGTCCGAGCGCACTGTCCGCTACGCGCTGCGGACGCTCGAAGAGCTCGTGCTCATCCGATCGTCCGATCCGGACATCGTCGCTGCACACATCAAGCGCGCAGACCGCAGGCCCAAGGGCTACGACCTAGCGCTACGACCTTTCTACGTAGCTGTGGACAACGTGCTTCACGAGGGGCAAGCACTGCCTCCCGTCGACCAGCACGAGGGGCAAACACTGCAGGAGCGGGGGGCAAACAAGGGCAGCACGAGGGGCAATAGCTGCCCCCGAACCGTCCCTAACCGTCCAGGGAACCGTCCCGTGCGCGACCTCGAACGGCCCTGCGGTCAGTGCGACGCCCGCCCCAGCGACCCCGTCTCGGCACGAGTGGTGTGGCTGGACTCGGAGAGGTCCCGCTCGACCTTCTGCCCCCGCTGCCACCCCCGCATGACGCACCCGGCGGAGGCGCACCGGTGACCGCTACGAACGGAGATCTTGTGCTTCAGGTCCGGCAGGCGCTGGACAAGGCTCTCGCCGAGGGCCGCCCCGCGCCAGGCCGCCCCACCCTGGTGCGGATGACTGGCGACACCGATCACGCCGTCCGCAAAGCCCTGGCGGAGCTGGCGCCAGAAGACACCAGCCCTGGCACCAGTGGAAACGCCGACGGCCGACTGGTCGCGTGGGCCGGGTTCGTCTTCGGCTCGGTCATGTCCATCGCGGCCAACGTGCTGAGCACCTGGCTACCGGCCCAGTACCAACCCGCCGGTTGGTCACCAGGCCTGGCACCACAAATCGGAGCCGCGGTCTGGCCCATCGGGCTGCTGCTGTCGATCGAAGTGCTCTCTCGGGTCCGCTGGCCAGGTGGCTGGCTCTGGATCCTCGCTCGGTTCGGCGGCATCGGCGTCGTCGCCCTTGGGTCCGCGATCATCTCGTACGGCCACCTGCGAGATGTGCTGATCGCGTGGCACTACGAACCGCTGGCGGCTGCTGTCGGCCCCCTGGTACTCGACGGCCTCATGGTGATCTCAGGGTTCGCCCTGTTGACGATCAGTCGATCCAAGCGAGCTGCCGAGCGCACATAGATGCGCTCCGCACGCGACTTGAGGCGCAACCCAGGTCGCGAGCGGCGCCCGGCACGGCGCTCCTCTGGCGTGTTCGCCTGGCGCCCTCGCGCCAACACCCGACCACGTTCCGCCAGTGGACACCGCCGTCACCAGCCGGCCAGGCCGACCGAAGCCGCTCGTTCTTCGGCGATGTCAGCGACCAAGTTGGTCGACCCGCTTGCACGCACCTGCAGAACCTGCTTTGCCGACCACACGACCAACAATCAGGAAGGCGCAACAGCATGAGCACCAAGCAACTCGATGGCCGCGAGCTCGTCGGCCAGAACTGGCTCTACGACGGTCCGCACTCCTCGGACACCGTCATGGAAGCCGCTCGCGCGATCGACGAACTGGTGACCTATCTCGGGAATGCCACCGGCCCCGGCAATGGCAAGACGACGCTCAAGTTCGGGCCGACTGTCTACCGCGTGCTCGGCGCGCTCAGCGGCACTCTCGCAGGACTCGATCAGGTCCTGGAGCAGCTCTGCGACGCAGAGACTCGCATCGGCAATACCGCCAAGGCCTACGACGACCGACGTGACCGCCCGGCCGCCGCCACCACCTGCGAGGTCGTGCAGCTCGTCAGATTCGCGCGCAAGCACCTGGAGTCCGTGCACTCCCACATCGCGCTCGCGCACAGTGCCGCCTCGCACATCGGCCACGACTGACTTCCCAACCACAACCTAGGCACTGCACGTAGCGGGCGAAGGGCTCTTGCGACTCTATGGACATGCACACGTACCTCCTTTCGTAACCAGGGCGCAACAACCGGCGATACACCCACACCTGGGGGAATAGGAAGGGACCGTGATGGCGGAACGGGACCTGACGTGCATCGGGGCGTGGCTGGTGCTCACCACGTCGGTGGCCGCGCTGCTGTCGGCCGGGGTGATCAATGTTCTGCTCGCGATCACCGAGTCCGTGTTGTGGCCGCTGGTTCCCGGCGTGGGCTGGCCGGTGATCGCCGCCGTCGTGACAGCGTTGGCGCAGGCGGCTACACCATCCAGATCGAGAACGCGCCACGCGGCACGGGTGCCAATGGACGCAGGAGCCCCAGTTCGTCCTTGGTGAAGTACAGCCGCCACCTTTCGTGCGCGAGAGTCCGGGCGTGCCCCGCCAATCGCCTCGTGCTTGATGGCCTCTGGTGGATGGCCGGCGCGCGGAGAACCACGCTGCTAACCATCCCGACCGCAGTTGGCCTCCCCGCCGCGGGGACGAGATTGCGGGCCATCGCAGTGACGTCGGCGCAGGTCACACGACCACCACCGGCAGGCGTTCAGCCGATCAGGCGATCAGATCGGTGGTGTGGCCGGGTGGTTGTCTGGCCCCACGGCCCGGAACCACTCAGTGCGATGCTCCTGGTTGACGCTGGCGACGTTGCCCGCCCTCAGCGCGTTGGCCGCGTCGGGTGCCACGACGTTGCCGCATTCAGCGGCAGGGACCTTGAACCAGCCCGAACATCCGTTGACGCACGGGTGCTTCATCTCGGTCAAGATCAGCGCGCCATCTGGACCGGGCACCGGTTGCTGCCAGGTCATCGTGCCCGTTTCGTCACACAGATCACAGGGATGGTCAGGCGGCACCACACGCGCAAGCATTCACCAGCGATCGGTTACGTCCGAATCGCGCCACCGGAACGGGTGAAGAACTGAACGATTACCGTCTCGTCGCGACTTGGTCCTCAGCGGCTAGACGGGGTATGCCGCTCGGCGGTTCGTTTGGAATCGTTCGCCCTTCACGCGGGTGGAATGAACCAGGTGAAGATGGCACTACGAGCCAGGTAGGGCGTGGCGCCCGACTCCAGCACGACGCGTTGGATGAAGCGGTGCAACGGATTGACGCCCCAATCACCTACCCCGAGGGCCTGTGGAGCTCGCTCCGCAGGCCCTCGCCGCACCCGTCAGATCTATGCCAAATCGCCAGAATCAGCCAGAACCAAAGCGCGGTCCTGTTCGACCCGCGCGAAGAGGTCACCAAGGTCTGAAGCCCGATCGAGCACCTCGTCTGCGGTGAACCTCAGCTGCTCCGGCTTTCGGCAGTTGCGGATCTCGGTCCAGGTGACTGGTGTGGCGACGGTTGGCTCGTCGCGGCCGCGCAGCGAGTAGGGCGAGATGGTGGTCTTGGCGGTGCTGTTCTGGCTCCAGTCGATGAGCACTTTGCCCTCGCGGCGGGACTTCGCCATGTTGGCCGTGATCTGCTCGGGTGCCTCCCTCCCGAGGGCTGCCGCGATTGCTTTCGCGTAGTTCGACGGAGCTTGCGCGCTGTTCACCTCGATGCCCGCATAGATCTGCAGACCCTTCGATCCGGACGTGGTGGCCACCGGCATAAGCCCATCGGCGACAAGCACCTGGTGCAGCCGTTCAGCTACCCGGCAGCAGTCAACGATCGTGGTACCGGGTCCGGGATCAAGGTCGAACACGAGTCGATCCGGCAAGTTGGGCGTACCGTCAGAAACAGTCCATTGAGGAACGTGCAGTTCGAGCGCGGCAAGGTTGGCGGCCCACACGAGTGCAGCGAGTTCCTCCAGCAGCGGATAGCGAACGATCTCGTCAGCGTCGGCTCTACGTCGTGAGCCGCCGCCGCGCAGTGACACGGTTGGCAGCCAGCCGGGTGCGCTTGCGTCGGTGTTCTTCTGGAAGAACATCTGGCCGTGGACCCCGTTGGGGAAGCGGACGAATGTGACTGGCCTGTCGCGCAGGTGCGGCAGCAGGACCGGTGCGATCCGGCTGTAGTAGGCGATGACCTCGCCTTTGGTCGTGCCGTCCGGGTACAAGGGTTTGTCCAAGTTGGACAGCGTGAGCGTGCGCCCGCCCGCGTTCACCGTCACGCGGCTGCCGATCTCGGGCAGTTCGGCGGCAGGCTGTGGGCTGGGGCGACCAGGTTGCGGTGTGGTCACCTCGGAGGGATCGCGGTCAGCGCGCAGGCCACGCCACGCGGTGTGTCGCAGCCGGCCGTCATCGCCGCGGGTGAACTGCCGGAACCGAACCTCGCCGACCAGCACCGGATCCACCCACCGGGCTCGCACCACATCCTCACGCGGGGGTGTGGCTGCGAAGGGGTGATTGGAACGCTCCAACGGTTGTAGCCGGTCGCGCAGCTGATCGCGGTCCAGCCGGGTGAAGCCGGTGCCGACGTCACCGATGTAGACCAGCTCGCCGGTGTCCGGGTCGTGCGCGCCGAGCAGCAAGCCGCCCACGGTGCCGGTAAACCCGCTCTGGCCGGGCCGCCATCCGCATACGACAACTTCCCACGTCTGCACCAGCGGGTGCTTGCACCAGAAGTCGGGCCGCTTGCCTGGGATATAAGGGGAATCGAGGCGCTTGGCAACGAGTCCTTCGTGACCTTCCGCGGCGACGCGCTCGAGCAGCCGCTGTGGGGTCAGGCGTTCGGCGGCCAGCTCGTCGGCCGTGAAGGACGGCACCACGGCGACCTTGAACAGATCGGGCATCGGGAGTTCGGTGAGCTGGCGGCGCCGCTGCTCGTACGGCTGGCCGAGGAGGAGCTGGTGATCGAGTTGCAGGAGGTCGAAGGCCAGGAAGCGGGCGGGAACGTCGATGAACGGTTCGTCGCGCTTGGCGGTGCGGTGTTTCTGGAAGCGGCCGCGTCGTTGCTGCAGCAGGCCGAAGTCGATCTGGCCCGCCTCGTTGTAGACCACGACCTCACCGTCGAGCACCGCGGCGCGCCCTCGCAGCGCCGCGGTGAGCACGCCGATCAGTTCGGCGAACTCGGCGGTGAGATCGAGGCCGTTGCGGCTGGTCAGCATCGTGGTGCCGTCTGCGGCGATCCGCATCGCCACGCGGTAGCCGTCCAGCTTGTACTCATACGCCCACTGCGGCCCCTCGCGCAGGTGGCCGCCGTCGGGCTTGGCGAGCATCGGGTCGATCCAGGCAGGAACGGAGTCCTGTGCCACACGCATGGCGACCTCCGCTCCCAGGACGTTGCTCAGTCGCCGGGAATCCGAAGGTAACCCGATCGGCCTAACTTCGCGCGTCAGCGCCGATCGGGATCGCCAGAACTATCTAGAGCTTCCGGAGCACGTGGAACGGCACTAACTGGTCGGCCACATACAGCTTGTCGCGGCGGCCATCGGCGTACCCGATCTCGTAGTTGACGACACCGAGCCAGTCGCCCTCGACGCCGGGGAAGCGTCCGTGAAGCCGCCCTGGCACTACGCCGGTCAGGTCGAGGCCAGTGGGGATGACGTGCTTCTCGGCACCGGGCCTGCGGGCGAACAAGCGGTCCAGGCTGACCGCGACGCCGGTGAGCACAGCCCTCCGGCCGTGCACATCATCGCCATCCCAGATGGTGAACGGGCTGCTAAGCACGTCGACCGTCGCTCGAAGTCCGTGCCGCCTGCGGTCGGCGCAGGGCGAGCTCGAAGTAGAGCTCCTCGGACAGCTCGGCTCGCTCGGGAGCGGGTGCCGTGGCCGTCAGCCGCCAAGAGTGATCAACGCTGTCGGTGGCACAAGCCAGGCAGCGGATGCGAGCCTCACCGTCTCGCACGACCGCGCGGAACTCGGAGTGGCCGAGGGTGTGCCGGCCGAGCTTGCATCTCGCTGGTAAGACGGCGACCAGCTGGCCGGTTGAGTCGTACCTGCAGGTGAGGTTTCCGTCCATTTGGGACGGTTCGAGCAGCTGCCGATCCATGACGTGAGAAGCTACCACCGTATTCGCACATATGTTCGGCTGGACGCGTGCGGCGCCCTGTGTTGGCTGAGGGGCGAGTCCGGGCCGCACTCGAGTATCGGAGTCGGATTGCCGTACGGATCGGTTCTCGGTCGGGGCTGACGACCGCCACGCGGTGCGGAAGCTGCGTTCGTCGTGCACAAGCGCCTCTAAGGAGCCAGATGCAGCCGATCCCGCTGCTCGAACGCGCCGACGCCGCGCTCATCCAGGAACACCAGCCAGTCCCGCAGCGCCCGCGCGTAGGCCTCCCACGTGTTCGGCGACAGCGCGCCCGACGTCGGCAGTTCGCGCAACCACTGGTTCGCCGCCACCACCGGCCGCGGGCACCTCGGCCCGTCCTCGAACAGCGAGTCGTCGTCCACGAGGACCGCATGCCGGTCCGCACCAGCGGCTCGAACTCGACGTCCCACGACTCCCAGCCGTCTGATCGAAACATGATCACGTGCATGACGGCGGAAGCTAGACCCGTTACGCCGCAGCGCACAACGCGCTACCTCGGCGTTCGCGATGACCCAAGCACCGGACGTGCGACACAGAGAAAGTGCACGCCTAATACACGGCCGCCGCCCCGTCACGCCGGGAAATGCATGGTGCGGTCGCCGAGCACGAACACCTCTCCGCGCACGTGCCTCCTCACCGCGGTGAGCAGCGCGGTGACTTCCACCTGGCGGCCCTCTGAACTTAACTCGCTCGTAGACGGCATCGGCCCGAGACCATCGATGTTGCGGGACTCCTGAGCGATGATCTGGCCGGCGTCCAGCACCTTCGTGGCGTAGTGGGCAGTGGCGGCGATCGTGCGATTGCCGTACTGACGAACGCGGGCGTACGGGTTCGCGCCCCGGTGGCGCTGAGTGTCATCGTGGTGGGCGTTAATCACCGTTACGAGCCGGCACACCTCCTCCGGCACGATCTGCATAAATCGCGCCATGACAACCAAATCCGCATCTGTCCGCTTGATCAGCTGCACCAATTCGGCGTGTGCGGTCACGGCGCCGTCAGGGTCCGCTGGCCAGTCGATGTGGATGTACGGCACGCTGTAGACCTCGACAAGTCCTCGCAGCAGCTGATGATTGGACGCGACGGCGACGATGTCACCGTCCAAACGTCCTTGCTGCTGCAACGCCAAGAGTCCGTGCACGCAATGGTCTGTGCGGCTGGCCAGCACGAGGATCTTCGGGCGTTCCAGACTTTGAACCTGCCAGGCCTCCAGCAACCAGTGAGATACGCGGCTCTCAAGATCTGCCTGGAGCTCGTGCAGCCCGGCCAGGCACGAGAACTCGATCCTGACGTACGCCAACTTCTTGTCTCGATCGCTGAACGCCCGGACGTTTGTGCCCAGCCTCGCACCGAGGCCACGCAGCCAGCTCTCCAGCGAACCCCGCAAGTCGGTGTCGCAGGGGCCGGCAATCATCACTACGTACGACCGCATCATCGGCGCACCTCCGCACGGAGTTCCCAGCGAGAGAACAGCAGCAGAGCGATCGCAACCACCGCGAGTGCGCGACACGGCGAAAGTGCAGACCTAACGTGGTGGACGGTGATGACCGGGACCAGCTCGCACAGTGCCGGCGGCAGGATCTGCATGAACCGGGCCATCACCATCAGGTCAGTGCCGGTGGCCTTGACCAGTTCGGTGAGCTCGGTGTGCGCGGCCGCGACGTCGGTGGGGTCGCCGCCGGTCACCGGCCAGTCCAGGTGCACGAACGGCACCTTGTAGGCCTCGACGAGCGGGCGCAGCGCCGCGTGGTTGGCGGCGACGGTCACGATGTCGCCGGCCAGGCGGCCGCGCTGGTGCAGCGCGAGCAGCTCGTGCGCGCAGTGGTCGGCGAGGCTGGCCAGCACGAGGATCCGTGGCCGGCGCCGTGACTGCAGATGCCAGGCTTCCAGCGGCCAGGTGCCGGCGACGCCGCGCAGGTCCGCCGTGAGCGCGTCCACGCTCTTCAGACAGCTGAACTCGATGCGCGCGAGCACGACGTCCTGGTCGGGGACATCGATGATCCTGATGTTGGTGGCGGGCACGGCGCCGTGCCCGCGCAACCAGCTCAGCAGCACGTCGAGCAGGCCGATTCGGCGCGGCTGGGCGGCCAGCAGCACGTAGGGGTCCATCACCGGCCCGCCTTCGCGCCGGCCGGGCATGGTCGTGGTGAGCGCCAGAACGTCGGCGCGGCCGCCGCGATGACCAGGTAGAGCACGACCAGCAGCGCCGTGCCGGTCCGAATCCGGATCGTGTCCAGTGTCCGGCGTGCTCGTTGGCCGTATGGCGTGCCTTGCATGCGCGTCCTGCCTTCCCCCAGGCCCGGCGGGGCAGGGACACGCTGGTGCCGCTGCTCGACCGCGAGGCCGTGTGCCAGGTTGGAATCCAGGTCGCGAGCGTCACGGACGGCGCGGTGCCGCACATCCGTGGAATTGCCGAGATCGTCTACCTAACGCGGGCGATGAACCCGCTGGTCATAGAGGACTGGTGCGGCCGGTCAGCGCCACCGAGCCACGACCAGGGCGTCCAGGTCTGCGCGCACGGCCAGTCCTTCTCCAGCTGTCGACGGCGGCTGTCGAGGCGGGCTGGCGGACCGCACGGCAGAACTCCTGCAGCACGGAAAGGGCGCGTCGTCGGGTTGTGTCACTTCACTTTCTCCGGCTGGACGTCGGCGCCGTCGGCCTGGTCCTCGCGGTTGATGTGGCCGAGGTGATACCGCAACGTGCCGACGCTGACCTTGAGTTTCTGGGCGAGGTCGACGTTGCTCAGGGGTGGCTGGCCGGCACTAACGCGCTTGGCGAGCAGGGCCCGGATCCGCTTCTCAAGGGCGAGGGACTTGGCGGGCCGGCTACCGGTGGTGCCCTTGGGCCGGCCGGTGGGGTTGTAGCCGCCGTTCGCGGCGCGTTCGGCGCGTTGCTGCAGGAACGCGGTGATGGTGCTGCGGTACCAGTGCGGCACACCGAACTTGTGGTCGTCCGGGGCGGGGAACGTGCCGCGCTGGTGGCCGGACTCCCACGCGGCCGGCTTCATGCCGGCGAACTGCGCGGCCTCGATCCGGTCGAGCAGGTCCTCGCCGGCGTCGGTGTCGGGCAGTGCGGGGATCGGCTCGCCGTTGGCGAATGCCGTGGCCTGCTGCTTGTCCCACATCAGCTGCCGCTGGCTGCCCACCGGGGCCGGGTGGCCGGCCTTGCGCCAGGGCTTGTTGCGGTTTCCCTGCGACTCGGTCAGGCCGTGCAGCTGCATGATCTCGACGCGGTCGACGACGTCACGTCCTGCGCGGATCATCGGCCGGCCCCCTGCAGCTCGAGGTGCAGCTCGTGGCGCAGGCCGGCGAGCATCGCGAGGTTGAGGTCGACGCAGGCGGGATCGGGGGACGGGGCGATGCGGATCTGCTCGCCGTCGAGCAGCAGCACGAACGCGCCGAGCTCGCCGCGCAGCACGCGCATCTCCGCGGCGTCGAACGCCTCCTCGAGCGCATCGGCCGCGCTCGAGGCTGTGCCGCCGGCGAGCGCTGTCCCCGCGGCGCCAGTCCCCGCGGCGCCGGTCCCCAGAACGCGGCCGGCGGTGTCGTGGACGTGCCCGGCGTGCGCAGTGTGCCGGCGCGGCGGGTCGTCGTGCTCCACGACGAGCTGCCAGACGTGCGGGTCCATAGTTCCTCCTTGGGGTCGCGGGTCGTGCTCGGTCATCGACGTGTGGCGGTCGGTGTGCGGTCTCACCGTCTCGTCTTGCGCGGGACGCGTGGTGGCGACCCGCGTGATCTGTGGACAACTTCCGCAGCTGTGGACAACCGGGGGTGAGGGGGACCCGGTGCCGGGTCCCCCTCACGCTCAGTTCTCCGGTTTCACGATGTCAAGTGCCTTGAGCCAGATGCTGGTGGTGGTGTTCCACGCGGCCTGGTCGAGCAGCAGCCACGTGACCGGGCCGACCCGGATCTCCAGTACCGGCCACCCGGCGGGCTTCCTCGGCGGCACCAGCCGCGCGTAGGTCCCCGGTTGCGCGGAGAGCTTGAGCACGACTCCGGTCACCAGCTGCTCCAGCGACGGCCGCCCGATCACCCTGGCGGGCAGGGCCTTGGGCAGCCGCTGGGCCACCACCGCCGCACCCCGCCATACCCCGGCCACGTGTGGGACCGTGAGGTGCGGCTGACCGATCCGGCACAACACCGGCCCGATCTGCAGGCTGACCATCGGATCGGGAGTTCCCCAGCCCTGCACGTCGATCTCGCCGAACTGCTCCCCGGCTACCGTGACCACGGTCGACTGCACGAACGCCACCTGGGCCTCGACCACCGTTGCTGCGGTCATCAGTGTGTTTCCCCTCTGTGTAGTTGTCGCGGTTCGTTGGTTCGGGTCGCGACACCCTGGCCAACGAAAATAACTATAGCAGAGATCGTGAGCGCAGGGCAAACGCGACCTGTGCAGGAACGGTTTACGCAGGTCGGCGGACTTGCCGTGTCGTCGCTCGGCTGCGGTGGCGTGCGGAGGTCGTCCGCACGCCACCGTGAGCGGCTACGTCGTGGTGTTCCCGGCAGTCGCGTTCGCGTCGTCACCGGCCGGGCGTGGCCGGTGGTCCTGGATCTCGAAGTGCGGCCGCTTCAGACCCGCCATGTGGACGGTGTCGACGACGATCGTCGTGGGGTTGACCTTGACGACCACGCCCCAGTCGTTATGGGTCTTGACCAGGTCACCGGGCTTGATGTCCGCGACCGTGCCGCCCCATGCGCGGCCTTCGCGTACGTGCTCGGCGTAGAGCTCGCGGGAGTGCTCCAGCTCGGCCTGCAGGTGCTGCTGGCGCTCCAGGAGCTGCGTCCGCCAGGCGCCTTCGGCGGGCTTGGTGACGGTGCGCATGTACTCGTTGCCGTGGCCGTCGAGGTGGCGGCGGACGTTCCCGGCGAGCTCGCGGTCGATCCCGCGCAGGTCGGTCTGCACCGTGGCCATGCGGCGGGCCAGCGTGATCGGGTTGCCGAGGCTCGCGGCCGTCGTGCGGGCGGCGTCAGCGCGCCACGCCGTGGTGGTCGCCTGCTGGTCCAGGTCGATCGCCTGGCGCGTCTTGGCGTGCATCCTGTCGCGGTCCCGGAATGCCTTCGGGGCGCTGTAGTGGTCGACCAGGATCGGCTGCCCGCCAGCGAAGCGTTCGCTGATCCTGTCGACCGTCGCCCGCGCGGCCGAGGACGCCGCGCTCAGCCGCGCAGCCTTGCCGTCGAGGGCTTCCGCGCGCCGCTCGGCCTGCTCATGCTTGTCCGCCCGCACCTGTGCGGCGTCGCGCGGCGTGCCATCGATCTCCACGGACACTGTGAAACCCAGTTCCCGCAACGCCGTGGCGGCCTGCTCGATGCGGTACCGGTAGGGCGCCTTGTCCCGGCTGCGCGGGATGTAGAGCACGCCGTCGCGCGTGGCCCGCCACTGCACACCGGTGCCGCGCAGCGCGGCGAGCACCCCGTCGCCCTTGCGCGACCCGACCACGGTCGTGCCGTCCGCACTGGTGTGGCCCAGCACCAGGTCTGGTTCCTGGGCCTGGTCGAGCACCTGGTCCGGCGCCGTGGTCTCGGTGTGCTCGGTCGTGTTGTTCATCGTTGGTTCGTCCCTTTTCGGTTCGTGCGTTGTCGCGGTCTGCCGGGTTCGGGTCGCGACACCCGAACCCGGCAAGAAAAACTATAGCAGACTTAGTGTGTGAACCTGCGGAGAGGGTGCCTGTTTCACGCGTCCGCGCTGTTCAGCGGGCCGGACCAGGTATTCACCGACGGGATGGAACCCCAGTCTGCGATACCAGGCCGCCAACGTCGCGGTGTCCGGCGGCGGGTGCTCGGCGACCAGGCCGGGGAACTCGAACGCGGCGGCGCACAGCTCGACCACGCGGCCGGGGTACCGGGCGAACAACGCGGCCAGCAGCCGTGCGGCGTGGCCGCGCCGACGGTGAGCGGGTTCGGTGTGCACGTGCTCGATGTAGAGCCGGTCCCCGCAGTCCCAGGCGCTGACCTGGGCCACGTCCTGGCCGTGCTGGCGGCAGACGAGGACCGTGTGCGTGGGCGACTCGCCGGGATACCGCACGATCCGCACGTCGTGGTGCGCCGGCGCCGAGCGCTCATGCTGGCGGCGGGGCGGCGGCATGTGGCCGGCTGCCGGGGTGTCGGCCTGGTCGGTCAGGATGCTCATGGTTCTTTCCGTGGCGGTAGAATGCCGAGCTGTGGTTTCGTCCCGGCTCTGGCTGGGTTGTCGCGGGACTACACGAGGGGCCGGCATCGCGACCCCGCCTTCACCGGCGGGCTTGCCGACCCCTCCTCCCATTTCTGGGCCGTGCGGCTCAGCTGTCGTCGCGCTCGGCCAGCCGGATCTCGATCGCGGCCGCCGCTTCGCTCGGCGTCATGAACGCGGGAACGACGAACAGGCCCGCTTTCACGGCGGCGCCCAGCTGCCCGCGCCAGGCCTGGGCGGCCATGGCGGCGCCGTCCTGCGGGCAGTCTGAGCAGGACTCGTCGGGGGCGAAGCAGTCCACGACCCGATCCAGTAGACCGGGGGTCTCGATCCACACCACCGCCACGGTCTGCGTGCGGTCCGGGGCGCAGCGGTGCGTTTCGAGGTCCCGCGCGGCGGTGAACGTGGTGGCGCGAACGTGGCCCTCCTCATCGCACGCGGGGCAGTAGAACCGGGACGTGGTCACGTCGCCGTCACCGGTGGTGGCGGTCGAGTGGCGCAGCTTCCTGGTCACGGGGACGAGTTCGAGCTCGGGAGTCGTGGACATCAGGGTTTCTCCGTTCGTCGGCGGGTGTCGCGGTGGCGTGTGGCCCGAGATCGCGACACCCCGGGCCACACGAGGAATTGGTCAGTCCTGAGCGGGCACTGCGACCCGCTTGCGCAGGCGCGTCTCGATCTCCGTCCTGGCCATGTGGTCGGTGAGGTACTCGGGGACCGGGAACAGCGCGGCGGCCGCCGTGAAGCCGTCGAGGCATTCCTCGCGGTCGACCTGCTCTTCGGCGTGCGCGGCCGCGCCGGGGCAGACCTCGCCGAACGGCCCGTACTCCAGGCAGTACCCGCACTGGGCGGCGGGAACGGGCTCGGTCTCGACGTCGCGCGTCCACGCCACCTCGATCTGCCCCTCGGCGTTGAGCGTCCACACCGCCGCCACGAGGCGCACGTTCTCCGGGGCGCACACGTGGTCGGTGACCCGCGTCTGCGCCTGCTCCTGGGTGCGTTCGCTGGTGTTGTGGTCGCACTGCGGGCAGATCGCCGTGTACGACCGGAAGCCGTAGACCAGGCCGAAGGTGATCACGGGGGCCGCGGTAATCGTCTGCATGGGTGTGTGTCTCCAGCTCGTGTGCGGGTTGTCGCGGTCTGCCGGGTTCGGGTCGCGACACCCGAACCCGTCAAGAAAAACTATAGCAGACTTAATGTGCAGGCGGCAAAGCTGCATGTGAAAGGTGTCGTCAGGCGGGCGGCGCGACGGAAATCTGGTCGACGTGCAGCCACTCGTGGGTCTTGGCGTCAGGCTCGTTCACCTGGTGCACCAGTCCGTCGTCGCGCAACTCCTGTAGGAACTTGTACGTGGTGCCGAAGCTGGCCCGGCGGCCCCTCAGCGCCCACGCGGCGTTGTTGGCCTGCAGCGTGGTGAACGCGGTCGCCCGCTGCTCGATCCACGTCTGGAGGATCTCGATCTGCTGCAGGGTGTGCGGCTGCGGATGACGACCGAACCTGGGGTGCCGCATGCGGATATCCCTTTCCTGACTGGAGGAGTCGACGGTGCGGCGCGCGGCCGCTACTCGGCGATCCGGAAACCCCGCCTGCTGGCGATCGTCGTCAACCTCAACGACCGCCTCCGCGAAGCCCATGACTGCGGCTGGCTCGGCGAAGTCGACGGTCTCAAAGTCAGCCTCGACGCCGCCAACCAGAAACTCACCCAGATGCGCAAAGTCCGCGCCCAAAACCCACTGATCCAACTGAGCCCGACACGCGCGTTCACACGCCCGGATCGGAATGCATCCGCTCAGCCATCGTGATACCGAGCAAACACCCAACGGCGGCTTCCGCTCAGGAGCATGTCCATAGGAGCATGGACGATCGTGATGCGACGAGTCCACTGGCCCCTGACGCTCGGCCTGACCTGCTTGCTTCTCCTCATACTTGCCAGTCTTGTGCTGATCCCACAGCTGTTGTATCCACGCCTCACCGACGGCGAATTGCTTGCGGTGAGCAGCCCTGAGACGCGCATCCAGTTGCAGCAGGCACAGTCGCAACTGCAGAACGGCGCGCGGTCCGCCCTCCTTCAAGCAATAGCTGGTCTGTTGGTGGTTGCAGGAGCGATTGCGACGTGGCGCCAAGTCCAGGTCAACCGTGAGGGCCAGATCACCGAGCGCTTCACGCGTGCCGTTGATCAGATAGGAAGCGAGAATATAGACGTTCGCATTGGGGGGATCTACGCGCTCGAACGTGTTGCTAAGAACTCCACTCCAGATCGACCCCAGGTTCAGTACATCTTGGCGGCATTCATTCGAGGCCACGCACCGTGGCCTCATCCAGCTGTTAATGACGGGGAGTCCTCCGCTGGCACGACGCCCGACTCGCTGCCCTGGCTCTACGTGCGATGCCCAGATGTCCAGGCTGCATTGAACGTCCTTGGCCGCCGCCAAATATCGCCAGGCACTCTTCGTCTCTATTTGTCCCGCGTCGACCTTCGTAGCGCAAACCTGGACAACGCTAGGCTGATTGGCGCGCAGATTCGCCACGCCAACCTCGCCCGCTCTTGGATGGTGGCTGCAGTGTTCAATAAGAGCGACCTGTGCTACACAAACCTCAGGCAGGTTCGGGCAACCAAAGCAAGCTTTGCCAATGCCATCCTGCGAGGCGCAACCCTGGAAGGCGCCGACCTTCATGAAGCCGACCTCCGAGGTGTTGACCTCAGAGGTGCGGACATGAGGGCCCGGAACCTCGAGTACGCCGATCTCACTGGCGCCATTGCTAACGACCGAACCCTCTGGCCTGAAGGCTTCGATGCAAGCAACGTTGTCATGGCGAGCGAAGCCACCACGGAGGATGCCCCACCGCCAAGCGTGGCAGAGCCGCGCTGAGTCCGTAGTCCGGAGAAGGTAGTCCTCGATCGTCCAGCCCTGCAGCACCGGGATCCACCAGATGTGCGGGAAGTTCTCCCTCAAGTAGAGCAGGGAGTCGATCGTGTACTGCTGGTGCAGCCACACGGTCAGGCCGGTCTTGGCGATCACGTCGTGCTCGCACATCATGTCCTGCGGCGCGGCCCACATCGACGGCACGCCGAGGTCCTCGGCGTGCCGGTAGGCCGCGCCGCCGTGGTCGTCAGGCGAGAGTTCGTACTCGCCGTGCAGTGCCAACTGGTTGTAGCCGCCGGAGTCCAGCGCGTAGATCGTGAACGCCTTCGGGAACGCATCGCCCCGCAGCCGCTTGTACTTCGCCAGCGACGGCACCGTCGGGAACATCAGCATGTGCATCGGGAACAGCAACCGGCGCAGCTCGTCGTCGACGATCTGGTCCAGCTCGGCCGCGAGCCGGTCGTACCCGGTGGACATCGTGACGTCCATGATCCGCTCAAGGTGCCGGGGGCGATGCGTCCCGAGAAAGTAGGTCTGCACAGCGGGTTCTCCTGATTCCGCCGGGTCAGCGCGACACGGGAACGGACGGGCACACCCGCGTGAGCGGGGTGTGGGTCACCTGGCCGAGGTAGTCGTCGCACGCGGCGAGCAGGAGGTCCTCGAAGCCGGTGCACTCGTTGGCCAGGCGCGCGGCCCAGGGTCCCCGGCAGTGCGCCTCCAGCTCGAACAGCATCGTGCCCAGCCGCAGCTGCAGGCCCGTCACCGGCCGGGCGTCCAGGTCGACGCCGCGCGCGTCCATCAGGTGCAGCGCGCCGCAGAACAGCTCCCGCACGACCGCGCTGAACTCCTCGTCCTCGAGCCGTGCCGCATCCCGGTAGGCCTGCACCGCCGCCTCGGCGACCGGCCTGGGCGTGCCGCTGAACACGTCTTCGAACGCGATCACGGCGATCAGCGCGAGGCCGGCGTGCATCGTGTTGTCGTGCACCACGTCCTCGCGGCGGCTGCCCCACCGCCGCGCGTCGTCGCCCAGCCACAGCGCCGGGTCCAGCTCGTCGAACGAGGCCGCGGGCACGTGCGGCTGCGGATCGGCCGCCGTGGCCAGCACGGCGGGGTCTCGCGGCGCGAGCGTGCGGAAGTTGGTGGTGTGGAAGCTGAACATGTGGTTCTCCCCAGAGGGTCTGTCGTGTTGTCGCGGGCCTTGCCGGGTTAGGGTCGCGACACCCAAACCCGGCAAGAAAAACTATAGCAGACTTAGCGTGCGTCCGTCAGGTGGAGTGCGCGCTATGGACAACGGCTTGTGACTCCCTCCTTGCAAAACGTCCGTTCTGCAAGGAGGGAGCGGGGTGACCTGAGGGTGGTCGTTGAGCCTGCCCTCAGGTCACCTGGGTTCTCAGTCAGTCGTGCAGTCGTGCAGGAAGTCCGCGAGTGCGTCGTGTTCGACGTCGCCGGCGGTGCGGCCGGGCATGGCCAGTGCGTCGGCCCACAGTCCTCGTGAGGCGTTGCGGATCTCCCTGTACAGGGAGACCAGGTCATGGGCCAGTGGTCGCGCATCCGGTTTCGGGGTGCTCTCCAGCCGGATCTCGTAGGCCTCGGCGAGGTGGCGCAGATCGGTCAGCAGGCTGCACACCAGCACGTCGAACGCGCCCTTCTGGGGGTGCTGGATCCCCTCGCGGTAGGCGGCCAGTGCGAACCCCACGGCCTTGGGGCCGTAGGACTGCCAGGGGCAGGTACGAAACGCCTTGGCTGCCACTGTGGCCTGCGCAGCCTTGCGCGTCCTGCTGCCCGCAGGGCTCTGCATGAACCACAGCGACGGGGTCAGGTTGGCGGCGGTGTCGACGTCGGGTTGCACCCGCTCGGCCACGCCGGAGAAGTCGTCACGCGCGAAGCTCTCCGCATCGCCGTACCACCGGTCCACCTGAGCGGTGAACTTCGCGGAACCCCTACGGGTCTCGAACCATGCGTCGTAGCGCAACTCGCTCTTCGTGGTGTCGGCGCCGTTGTAGCTGATGTCCTGCCAGTTCTGCGGCGTGACCTTCTCGCCGTTGATGAACACCGCCAGGCTGGTCACGGTGCCGCTGTTGCCGTTGACCTGGACCGCAACCTCGACCGCCAGATCCTCAAAGTTCATTGCCACGTGCGGTTTCCTCTCGAATTGCCGTGTTGTCGCGGGATGTGTCCGGTCCGGGTCGCGACACCCGGCCTGACAAGAAAAACTATAGCAGAGATAACGCGCAACTGGTGGGTTTTTGGCTCTGGAGAAGAAGAAATTCGGAAATTCAGCAGGGGGTGACGCCGACGACCAGGTAGCCGACTCCGCCGGTCTGGGTGCGCAGGGAAAGCCGTCCGAGCTGAGGACCCGGCGGCCGCGTTCCGGTGGTGGCGCTGGCCCAGGTCAGCGAGCACGCGTCGACCGTGACATGGCCCGGTGCGCCCGGGATGGAGTAGGCGCCGCGCGGGTTGGCGTAGTTCGTCGCGTCGGTGACCTTGGCTGACAGCGCGGTGATCGCGTCCGCGCACGTGGCCGCGCCGACGACCCGCGCGAACTGCTCCCGGCCGGTGTCGGTGAACATCGATTCGCACACATCGGTGTTGCCACGCCCGATCGCGGCCGCCAGCACCGCCGGGTAACCCGGCGGGTAGCTGGGCAACCAGCGGGCGCCGGTGCTGCTGGTCGTCGGGGGCGGCACGTGCCGGGCGGCCGCCGAGCTGGGCGTCGAGCTGACGGCCGGTGGCGTCGATGTCGCCGGGCACGATTGCCAGCCGGTGATCAGGTAGCCATTGCCATGCTGGCGCTGCATCTCCCAGCGGCCCAGACGGGGGCCCGCGTCCACGGGCGGGCGGGTGAAGGTGTTCCAGTAGACGGCGCACGCGTCGACCGTCGCCCGGTCGCCCTGCACGCTGATCGCCGTCGCTGCGTCGTAGATCGGCAGCTCGTAGCGCCCCTTGTCGGTGATCTGGCCGGAGAGCTTCTCCATCGCCGCAACGCAGTCGCCCTCGCCCTGCGCGGCCGCGAACACCGGCCTGATCGGCTCCGCCAGCAGGAAGCACGCGCGGCGCGTCTCCCGCCGGGCCAGCAGTGAATGGAAGACCTGCAGCTCGTCCTGCGGGCTGCGCGGCAGCATCTGCGAGACCTGGTAGTCGTGCGCCTGCTCGGCCTGCTGCCGCTGCACCGTGAGCACCTGCAGGTGCTCCGACGCCACCCCGAGCGAGCCGACCACGCCCAGCGCCAGCCCCGGTACCAACAGCTTCCACTGCATGATCACCACTCCCCTGGCGCACACGCGCACGCCTCCCCCGTGAGTGCTCCAGCGTCGAGAGCCCGCCGCGCCACCCGCATCGGTGAGACCACCGATCCGCCCTACCTAACTTCCGCCGACCCCCACCCTGTTTCCACCTATTTCCGCTGGTTAAGCCCGTACGACGGTCCCTGCGGAGGTACACAGAGGACACGGGGACGGTGATCAACACACCGGGGGTGAGGGGATGTGCAGAGCACGGCATGAGGCGCCGCCGCACGGGCGCCGGTGTCCAGGCCACAGCGACCGGCAGCGGCGGGAGCGGGCGAACATCCGGCAGCGGATGGGCCGCTACGACCGGGCCTGCCGGGCCAACAACGACGCGCAGGACTGGGACAAACTCGACCACTACGTCGCGCTGCTCGACCGCGACGTCGCCGCTTTGCAGCGGCTGACCACGGACCGCGCCGCGGACGCCAGTCCCCCGCCTCTCCCGCCCACCCAGGCCGGGGAGTTCACACCAGAGGTCACGTGGAAGCTCAGCGACGACGAGCTGATGGCCGCGCTCAGCGGCCTGCACGATGATCCGGCCGCCCAGGAGCAGATCGTCGCGACGCTCGAATGGCGCGAAGATCTGGCCCGGCAACGTGACGCCGAGATCGCCGCCTGGGAAGCACAGAAAGAACACGAGCGGCGCGAACGCGCGGCCGCCGAGTTAGCCGAGATCGACGCCAGTCCCCTCACGAACCCCGCTCGCCGCCCTGGCCGCAGACTGTCGCCGGACAAGGCGTGCCGCGAGGAGTACGACTCGTACCTGTTCACGGCCTATATGCAGGCGGAGACCGAGTGTCGAGGCCAGCTTCTTTCCCGTGACGGCCTGGCCGCCGGGATCGACCCGCACAGCCTGTTCTCCGGCCCTGCCGCCCGCGCGCGAAAATACGCGAGCGAGGAACTGCGCACCTGGTGGGGCAGGAACAGCAGGATCACGTTCGCCGAATGGCGGTACTCGTGGTTCGGCCGAGAATCCGACAAGGACGCGGCGCGCACCGCCAAGGCACAATCGCTGGGAGAGGTGACCGCATGAACGAGCCGAACCCGGCTGACATCCTCGGTCCGAACGATGTTCTCGACGCACAAGAGCGAGGACGCGCGGCCGCCCTGGCCGGAACCGGGCCGGACTCCTGCCCGTGGAAAACCGCCGCTGACGACCGGGCACTCGCGCTGCGCTCGATGTGGATTCGCGGCTACGCCCAGGGCCGAACCGAACTCCGGGAATCCAGAAACATCCAGAGTTGCTCACGCCAGTCCCCTAGCGGGTAGCTTCCTTTAGAAGACAAGCGGATCACCTGGTGGCACAGGCCCGTCATTCGAACGGCCTCTCGATTCGTCGAGGCCGTTCGCATTCACGCGCCGGTCCCCCTTTGGAGGGCCAAGGTCCGAGGCTGACCGGGGCCAGCGTCCCCATCGCCGCACCGGCGCGGCTGCCGGACGCCAGTGCGTGGCCACGCCATCGACCCACCGGTGGCGCCACGCCGGTCCCCTGACCAGCAGGTCGAGCCAGGGGAGTGATGCCTCGCTCCCCTGGCGGTGATCACTGCGGCCGCAGGTCGGCCGACTCCGCCCTCACCGCCGAAGCCCTGCCGCGCAGGGGCATCGGCGCGCTCCCTGCGTCGCTGCTGCGGGGTGGGAGAAGCGAGCATTCGCTCCCCTCCCCCACTCCGCCAAAAATTCGAAATACCGGCTTCGAAATTCTTCTCGCCCACCGCCTCGCACGACGCAGCGGATATACTGGGGGCAGAGCCCCCAGAGATCTTCCGACTATGTCGCGTGCGAGCCGTAAACCACTGTCCCGTCCGGACCTACCTTGCGAAGTCCGGACCTACCTTGCGAAGCCGCTGCGAGCGTCCGGACTTAGGTTGCGAGCCCGTTGCTCACCGCTGTGGCGGATGGTGGACACTTCGCCGGTGACGAGTGAGGGGGCCTCGCCGCCGGTCGACGTGGTCGAGGTCGGCTTCGCGCTCGACGGCGTCGAGCACCGGCTGCCGTTGACCGAGGTGTGGTCCGTGCCGTTCGAGACGTGTTCTCCGGCCCGAAGCTTTCCCTCCTACCGTGGTCAGCGGCACTTTCCGGGCTTGTGGTGGTCGGCGACAACGGGTCGGCACGTCGGGTTCGAGTCGTGGCTGGAGCGCGACCGGTTGATGCTGCTCGACTTCGATCCGGACGTCGTCGGCATCGCGTCCCAGCCGTTCTGGTTGCTCTGGACCGCGGACAACGGCCGGACTCGCTCGCACGCCCCGGACTACTTCGCCCGGCTCGCGGACGGCCGCGGGCTCGTGGTCGACGTCCGCCCGCCGAACCGGATCAAGCCACGTGACGTGGTCGCGTTCGACCTAACCAGGCGCTGTTGCGACGCGCTGGGCTGGGACTACACCGTCCTCGGTGCCGACGACGACGTGCTCGTGGCGAACGTGCGCTGGCTGGCCGGCTACCGCCATCCCCGGCACCGGCTGCCCGAACTGGCCGAGCAGCTGCGCGAGGTCTTCGCCGCCGGGCTCCCGTTGCACGGCGGCACCGAACTGGTCGGCGACCCGATCGCGGTCCTGCCGGTGCTGTTCCACCTGCTCTGGCAGCACGAGCTCCATGCCGGTCTGTCCCGGCCCCTGCACCCCGACACCCCCGTGACCACCGTCGACGCCGGAGTTCCGGCATGACCGGCGGCCGACCGGTGCTCGCGCCCGGCGACCAGGTCCACTTCGACGGCGAGCAGCACCAGGTCCTCGCCTTGAGCAGCACGTCGGTGCGCCTGCGCTCGACCGAGGGCACCGAGCAGGTCGTGCTCGCCGGCTACATGATGAGCGCGCCGGACTTCGCCGTCCTGGGCGCCACCGCGTTGCCAGCAGTCGAGCCGATCGGCCTGCTCGACGCGCTGCCCGCCGACGTCCTGGCGGCCGCGCGGGACTGGGAACGCCACGTCGTCGAGGTCGAGACCGGTCTTCCGCTCGGCGCCGAACCGGGTGCGGTTCCACGTCCCGGCTTCGACCCGGCCGTCCACACACTGGCGGAACGGGACCGCGCGAAGGCCTCCGAGCTCGGCGTCAGCGTCCGCACCGTCCAAGGCCGCCGGGCCCGCTACGCCGCGCAGGGTCTCTGGGGCCTAGTCGACCAGCGCGCGACCCGGACCTGGGAGGTCACCGGGCGGGCGGATCCGCGGCTGGTTGAGGCCGCGCTGGAGGTGATCGCCGCCGAGACCAGCGCGTCGACGGGCACCAGGTCGCGGTTGATGCGGCGCGTGGTGAAGCGGTGGAGGAGATCCACGGCGCCGACGTGGTGCCGCTTCCGGGCCGGTCGGCGTTCTACGAGCTGCTGGAGCGGCTCACCGCTGGCAAGCACACGTTCGGCTCGGCGGTCACCCGCCGGCAGATGGCCAACCGTCCGCAGGCGATGTTCACGCCGACCTCGGCGAGCAGGCCCGGTGAGCAGGTCCAGATCGACTCCACGCCGATCGACGTGATGGTGCTGCTCGAGGACGGCGTTCCCGGACGGGCGGACCTGACGATCGCGGTCGACATCGCCACCCGCACGATCTGCGCGGCAGTGCTGCGTCCGGTCGGCACCAAGGCGGTCGACGCGGCGCTGCTGCTGGCCAAGATGGTGGTCCCGGAGCCGATGCGGCCGCACTGGGACGCCTCGCTGCGGCTGGCCTGCTCGCGGATCCCGCACGAGCGGCTGGTCTCGATCGACGCGCGGATGCGCGAGGCCGCCGCCCGGCCGGTGATCGTCCCGGACACGGTGGTGATCGACCGCGGCCGCGTGTTCGTCTCCGAGGTGTTCGTGCGGGCCTGCGAACGCCTGGGCATCTCGGTTCAGCCGGCGCGGCCGCGCACACCGACCGACAAGGGCGTGATCGAGTCCACGCTCGGGTCGATCAAGACCCTGTTCGCGCAGCACGTCGCCTCCTACACCGGCGCCGATCCGACCCGGCGGGGCCGCGACGTCGAGGCGCAGTGGTCGATCGAGCAGCTGCAGGAGCTGTTGGACGAGTGGCTGATCGTCGGCTGGCAGCACCGGCCGCACGATGCGTTGCGCGACCCGCACGCGCCGGATCGGGCGCTGACGCCGAACGAGCGCTACGCCGCGGCGGTCGCCGCAGCCGGTTACCTGCCGTTGACGCTGACCGGCGAGGACTACCTGGAGCTGCTGCCGGTCGAATGGCGCCAGATCAACGACTACGGGATCCGGATCGACTACCGGACCTATGACAGTCCTGAGCTGGGGCTTTGGCGGCGACAGCCCTCGGGCATCGCGGCGAAGAACAACCGGTGGGAGATCCACTACGACCCCTACGACCTCTCGCGGGTGTTCGTCCGCACGCCGGAGGGCTGGGTCACCGCCACCTGGACGCACCTTCCGCTGGTCGCCGCGCCGTTCGCTGACTTCACCTGGCGGCACGCCCGCACACTCGCGCCGGTGGGTGCGACCGAGGCCGAGATCGCGCGGGTCCTCGACGATCTGCTGACCCGCGCGCAGACCGGCCCGCAGGACAAGGCCAGCGCCCGCGTGGTCGCCCGCACCCGCACCGCCGCGGCCGCGCACCGGCCCCAGCTTCCCGCGCCGGTCGACGTCGTCGACGAGCCCGCATCCGCACCCAATCCCGCGCCGGGGGCGCAGGTGATCCCGTTTGGTGTCTTCGACGCCGATGCCGAAGCCGAGAGGTGGTTATGACCGGCCTGCTGGAGGACGACACCGACGACGAGCTGGTGGTCGACGAGCCGCTGACCACCAAGGAGGGCTGGCGCCGGTTCGTCGAGCACCAGGCCGAAACGCCGGCCGCGCCCAGCCCGGCCGCCTTACTCGCGCTCGCGTCGGATGCCCGCTCCGAGCTCGACGAGGCCCGCCGCGACTACCACGCGCAGCTGCCGCTGGTGAACACGCCGATCATCCGCCAGGTCCTGACCACCGGACGGCTGCTGATCCAGCTCAACCGCCGCCAGATCTCCGCCCGCCGCGGCCTGATCCTCTCCGGGGCCTCGGGCACCGGGAAGACCACAGCGCTCACCCAGCTCGGCCGCACCCACGAACGCGCAGTCCGCAAGCGCCACACCGCCCCGGCCAGCACCAACCGGGTCCCGGTCGTCTATGTGACGGTCCCGCCCGCCGCGACGCCGAAGATGCTCGCGGTCGAGTTCGCCCGGTTCTTCGGGCTGGAGTTCCGCGGCCGCGCGAACATGACCGACATCGTCAACGCCGTCTGCACCACCGCCGCGCGCACGCACGTCGAGCTCGTCCTGGTCGACGAGATCCACAACCTCAACCTGGCGACCAGGTCCGGCGCGGAGGTCTCCGACCAGCTCAAATACTTCGCTGAGCGGCTGCCCGCAACGTTCGCTACGCCGGGATCGAGGTCGAAGCCCAGGGCCTGTTCGCCGGCGTCCGGGGACGACAGATCGCCGGGCGCTTCACCCTGATCGGCTCCACGCCGTTCGCCTACGGCAGCACCGACCAACGCGAATCCTGGCGCGCCCTGGTCGCCACCCTCGAGTCCACGCTGCGCCTGCACCAGCACCCCGCCGACACGCTCGTCGGCCTGGCCGACTACCTCTACGACCGCACCGGCGGCATGATCGGCAGCCTCTCCCAGCTCGTCCGCGGCGGCGCGATCCTCGCCATCGACGACGGCAGCGAACGCATCACCCGCGACCTGCTCGACCTCGTCCCGGTCGACTTCGCCGCCGCCCGCAGCACCCCGCAACGCCCTGACCAGCGCACACCCGCCCTCAACAAGGCCCGCGCTCGATGACCTCGCGCCTGCCGATCACCATCCGGCCCGCCCGCAACGAACTCGCCGTCTCCTACCTGACTCGGCTCGCCGCCCTGCACGACATGCCGTTCGCCGAACTCTGGGAGCAGGTCAGCGGACTGCGACGCGGCTACGGCAAAGGCAAGGCCGTCAAGGCCGACCTGCTCGCCACCGTCGCCGGTCAGCCCCGCGAGCGGCTCGAACGCTCGATCATCGAACTGCGCGTCCCGCGCCCGGACTGGAAAGCGCTGCGCCACGAACCCCAACGCGGCTGCTGGCGCTGCAATGCGCGGCACCCCGGCGGACCGGTGATCCAGCTGCTCGCCCACCACGACTTCGTCTGCATCCGGCACCAGCTCTGGATCGGACCGCCCGACCAGGCCGATCATCCCCAGCCCGATCTCGCCGAGCTGCCCGAGATCGTCGCCGCCCAGCACCGGCACCAGCGGCTGCTGCGCCGACTCGGCCCTGCCGCCACCTTCGATGCCGTGCTCACCGGCTTCGTCGTCTGCGGTCACCGCTGGAACGGCCAGACCACCGGCGACGCCGACGCCCGCCACCAGTGGGCTCGCCGCGCCGACCTGCTCATCCCTCCCGGCACCGAGGACGAGACCTTCAGCAAGTCCCGGCTCTTCGCCGCGGTCTATCCCGAAGCCGTCCAGCTCGCCGAGGTTTTCGGTTCGCTGCGCTGGCGCCGCCTGGCCGCGGGCGGCCCCGACGACCAACGTCGGTTCACCGCCGAACTCCAGCGCCGCCTCGGCCTGACCGACCTGCGGCCGCTCTGCGTCGAGGACGCGATCTCGCACTGGATCGACCAGCGCAGCTGGCAAGCGCCCGCGCTCCCGCACAGCACCTTCCGGGCCGAGCGGACCTTCGCCGGGCCCACCTTCCGCAAGCCGGTCACCAAAGCCGAGGAGGCACGCAAGCACAGCGCCGCCTGGTTCTCCACCACCAGGCGGGGCGTCATGCTGCTGCACCACCGGGCGCTGACTCCGGTCAACCCGCGCAAGTTCATCACCAGCGACATGGCAGCCCAGCTTCGCGAGGTCAACCACCTCACGGTCGCCCAGACCAACGCCCTGCTCATGAGCGAATACCTCCGACCGCACCCGGCCGCAGACATGACCTACCTCGACGCAGCCACCGAGCCCGTTCCCTGGGCCGACCAGGACAAACCACGCCCCTCACGAGCCGGTCAGCCCTGGTTTCCAGGCTCCTGAACAGCTAAATCCGCCAGCGGCGACGAGTTTGCGACCTGCGCCGAACGGCCTGCCCAGCACGCCTCGTCGCACCTTCGCCAGCACCGCCTCCACCAACTCGGAACCCTGCGGAGGCAACTGGCGGCTGCCCGCGGTCACCACGATCTCGGTGACCTCCCGCCGTGGCGGGAGGGCCAAGTTTCAGATGTTGGGTAAACAGTTGGGTCCTGGTGTGGCACAGCACGGGCAGACGGCGTGCGACGACCGGCCCGCCCCCAAGGATCGGAGTTCCCGATGTCTCAGCTCACGACGCTGGATGAGGCTTGCGCCGCGGCGTGGCATCCGGACATGGTTCTCGCAACGGGGTGGCCCCGCCACCGCATGAACAATGTTCCGGCGCGTCACCGTGCACGGAGCGTTTGATGACCGACGCCAGCGAGTTCAACGAGAACCACGGCCCTGACTACCGGCGCACCCAGGATGCCTACGATGATCTCTACGGGCGGGACTGGGGTGCACCGGTTCGTTTGGACGAGTACACGTCGTTCTACCGCGCACATCAGCGGAAGGTGTTGACCCGAACGCGCACGAAAGCGCGTCGCGTCGCGCACCACGTCGGTGCTGGGATCGACGTAGAGGGCGCGGTCCAGGAGGCGTTCATCGCATTCTGGAGGCACCTGAGCCAGTGCGAGGCCCGCGGAGTGCCGAGCAAGGTCCACACCCCTGGCGCCTGGGTAGCAAAGGTGGCTTGGTTCCATGTGATCCGGCAGGTCGACCGCGGCGCTGTGCAGCAGCAGAAGCTGGTCGACGTGTTGTCCAATGCGATGCAGTTCCACCGCACCCCCCTTGGCGACCCTGTATTCACAGCGGTGCTCGCGGCTGAAGCGGTGGAGCAGATCCTCGCGCTACCCGGCAACCAGAAGCTCGTTGCATATCTGCGATTCGTCGAGGAGTGGAGCAACGACGAAATCGCCGATGTGTTGGGCGTCAGCAGCAGCACCGTCCGGGTACACGCCTTCCGCGCACGGGGCAACTTCGCCGGCCGCGACCAGCACATCGGCGACAGGGTGAGCGGTGACATGGTTGGTCGCGACATGGTGGTGTGGTCCAGGGCGTCCAGGGCGATTCCGCTGTGGGTGTTGCGGTGGGGGCTCCTGGGTGCGGCTGGTGCCACGGCGGCGGTCGTGACCCTTGTGCTCTATGCGCACGTCTGGATGGCGGTCGTCGTGGCCGGCGCGGTGGCGCTCCTTGGCCGGGCGGGCTGGGCCTTGACACATCACATCGTTTCGCGGCGTCGCTTGCGGCGTTTTGAGATAGCCCGTGCCCGTAAGAGGAAGGACATCCTGTGATGACACGTCGACGCCAGCGACGCGGCAGATCATCTGCGTCCTCGCCAGCTTGCGGTAACACGCAGTACCCGACCGAGACCACGAGCGTGATCAGTGTGGCTGGTCGTCTGCTCAGCACCTGGTCCAGCACGGGCCGGTTGATACTGGTGCTGGTCGTCAGTGCGGCCCTCACCACCGCTGTGCTCACGATCGCACCGGTCGACGTCGAGGTGGGGCCGATCAAGCTCACGCACGTTCCAACCGCACAGGAGGGCGACGCTCACAGTCGTTGATCGTCGAGTGCACAATTCGCAATCTAACTCCGGACGAACGGGTCGGCCGCGTTCAGAGTTAGATTGCGAACCCGAGGTCAGGGCACTGTTATCCGCAAGCTTCAGTCGGACAGGACAACTGTTGTCCTGTTCGCGTGAACCTCGGGATTCGGGCTTAGTTTGCGGGAGTCATTGCGGGGTTCGGGGTCACCTTGCGGGGTCGGTGCAGGGCGCCTCGGGTGCCGTTGGGCAGAATCCCGCCGTGCTGGATCTGGACGCAGCCGCTGGACATGCCGCGGTGTCCTGACCGAGGTCGCGCCCTTCGCTGTCGCCGCGAGACAATCCCGATGGGGGCCGGCGGGCGGAGGCAGGCGATGGAACTGGTGTCGGGCTTGCTAGCGCTCGCCGCGTCCCATGCGTTCAAGGCGATGTTCCGCTCCCACGACGGCAGCCCTTCGACGACCGGCGAGATCAGCGGCGCCACGGCAGCACTCGTGCTCAAGACGCTGCTCACCGCGCCTCAGGACACGACCGAACGTCTGGCGCGCATCGAGGAGAAGATCGACAAGCTCACGGCTCAGCTCTGGACGACCGAGATGGGGGCCGGTCGCGATCACCTCAGGATCGCCGCCGCCGAACACCGCGAAGCGCGCGATCGCCGTGCAAGCATCGACCGGGCCCGCGAGGCGTTCGTCCGCGCGAGCCACTCGGCGCAGTCATGCGAGGCGACCGTCCAGGCGAAGGTCCACGTCGCAGCGTGCTGGCTCGCCGAAGGCTCGGCGCGCGACGCGATCGACACCCTCGCCGACGCGTCCGAGACGGCGCTGCGGGGAATCCGGGCGAGCGTCCGGACGTTCTCCCGGCCAGACGCGGCCGCACTCGAGGCCAAGGTGCGGCAGGACGGCGACTTCGGCGCGAAACTGCGGCTCAAGGCGATCGGCGGCTACGCCAGCTCGCCGACCAGCTCACTGTGGCACGGCCCGCTCGGCGCGATCCGTACGGACGCGAGGCGCGAGCGGGACGCGCTGGCGACCCTCTTCAACGCGGTCCAGGCGCTCAGGAGCGACCTCGGCGACGACCCGCTGCTCTGTCAGCCGATCCTCTACTTCCACACCGATGAAATGGCGCACGGCGTCGGCATCGCCCGACTCGCCGCCGTCCCGTGCGTGCCGGTGTTCGCGACCTCCGTCGCCAGCCCCGACGGCGAAGGTGGCGAGACAAGCCTCGCCGGGGCGATGGTCGACGGCCTCGGCGTGACGCTGGGGGCGTTCCGCGTCAGCGGGCACAGGTCGCCGGTCGACGCCACCGGCACCGTCCACGTAAGCGAGAAACGCCGCCACCGCACGGAGGTCCGCGTGGTGTTCACCCGTGATTACCCCACCATCAGGAATATGCCCCGGGAATGGCCCGGCGTTCTGGAACGGCGCCAGGCGGGACGGTCACCACGAGACGACGGCTCCCTTACGCCCCCGGACGCGACGCAGCCGCTGACCGACCTCGATCCCCCGTTTCGCAAGATCGTCGTGGAGGCGACCACGCTTGTGATCGACGGCCGCCTCGACACGGCCCCGGAGCACATGATCGTGTCGGTCGGCCATGCGTCCGGCCACGACGAATCCGACCAGACAACGACGATGTTCCGCTTCCCGACGCCGCCGACGCCGCCGCCGGAGGGCGTCCGACGCCTCCTGGGGACTGGCCAGAAGCACCTCACCGTGCGTGACCTCAGGCGGTGGGACCGCCGTGCGTGACCTCAAACGCCGTCTGCGGTACTGGTTTTCCTGGACAGCGATGACGATCAGGCGCTGCTGCTCGACCACGGAATCCGCCAACTAGGTCAGGACGACGGTGGGTCGCAGTGTCCGGACCTAGTTGGCGGACCGCAGGTCAACACCCTCGTCATCCGCCACCTTCACTCGGACAGGACAACTGTCTAGTCCGACTGAAGTTGTCGGTGTCCAGACCTGGTTGTCGTTGGTGATGTCGGTGCCCAGAGGTATTTGTCGGGCCGGGTCAGGCGGCACACGCGCCACAGGAGAGGACAGTTGGACCTGCATAGTGAGCCGCAGATCGCTGATCTTGGCCACCGGCCGACAGGGCACGACAAAGCCCGGCTGGTTCCGCGATGATCGCCTGGTGAGCAAACGACGTGGCTGGACAGGTTGGTGGCGGCCGATCCTGGCGGTCGTCGCGCCCGTGCTGATCAGCACCGCGGCGGCGGTGGCTGTTCTGATCAAGGTGCTGGCTCCTGGTACCGCGCAGGACCGGCTCGACGCCATCCGAACGGGGTTGGCCATTGGCGCGGGCATCGGCGCCATGATCACCCTGGCGCTCGCGTTGCGACGCCAGCAGGCCACCGAGCACGACGCCACCGAACGCAGGCTGACCGAGCTCTACGTCAAGGCCGTCGACCAACTCGGCTCCGACAAGCCGGCCGTGCGCCACGGCGGGCTCTACGCTCTCGAACGCGTCGCCCAGGACAACCCCGCACACCGCCAGACCATCGTCGATGTCATCTGTGCTTACCTGCGGTCCCCCTACACCCCTCCCCGCGCCCCAGGCACCAGCAAACTCGGAGGCATTCGTGCACCCCTGCGACCTAGGCGGGCGCGCTCCCAGCCACTCTCTGGCTCCGTCTCGGACACCACGCCGAAAGATGTCAAGCAGGAAGCCCATCAAGAACGCGAAGTCCGGCTCACAGCCCAACGCCTTCTGCGCGACCATCTCCAACCACGCATACCGGCCCGTACCTGGCTGCGGCGGTTCACACGTCCGGCCCACACCTTCTGGCCCGACATCGACCTTGACCTCACCGGCGCCACCCTCATCGACTTCGACCTCACCGGAACAGCCATCCGTGGTGCCCGGTTCAACAAGGCGCAGTTCAATGGCTTTACCCAGCTCCGCATGGCGCAGTTCAGCGATCGCGCCACGTTCGACAGTGTGAAGTTCAACGGCCGGGCCAGGTTCGTTGGGACGCAGTTCAACGGCGGCGCCTGGTTCGGCTGGGCGCAGTTCGATGCCAGCGTCTTGTTCGAGCAAGCGCAGTTCAACGGCGGCTCCGCGTTCGACAAGGCACAGTTCAACCAGGAGGCCAGGTTCGACGCGGTGGAGTTCAGCGTGACCACCAGGTTCGACGGGGTGACGTTCAACGGCACGGCCGGGTTCGTCGGGGCGAAGTTCAACGGCATAGCCTCTTTCGTCGGGGCGAAGTTCAACGGCACGACCGTGTTCTCCCGGGCGAAGTTGAGCAACGCCTCTTTCATCGGGGCGAAGTTCAGCGGCATGGCCGAGTTCTCCGAGGCGAAGTTCAGCGGTCGTACCTGGTTCGCCGCGACACGGTTCAGCGGCACCGTTCCGGATGAGGTCGAGCCCCACCTGTTCTCAGGTAAGGACGGCAACTCCGTGGCGACCACCGGAAGCTCCAGTCCCGACGTCCGCAGGTAGGTCCGGACAATATCCACGCCTTCCGTCACAATCTCCACGCCTTCCGTCCGCACCCGCTTCTCGGATCGAAGGTCAGCCGCTCCAGGAGACGACAAGTTCGTCCGGACGAGACACGATGTGTCTTGTCCGCGTGAACATGGCGGTGTTCGCACCTAGTTGGCGGAGGTAGTCGCGGAGTTCGGGGACCAGCCGTAGTGGTTCTGTCCGTGTGAGGCGACGCCGAGATCTTGCTGGGCGGGACCTCGGGGTTACGCTGCATGTCATGGTCGAGTTACGACCGCCGTTCCGGCAGATCAACTCGTGGCAGGTAGCCGAAGAGAACGCGGCCGCGTGGATGCGTCACTTCGGGTACCGCGGCGTGCAGCTGACTGCATCGGGAGCGGATGGGGGCGTGGACGTTTGTGCCTATGGTGCGCTGGCGCAGGTGAAGTTCGAAGCGCGGCAGGTTGGTCGGCCCCAGTTGCAGAACCTTGTCGGAGCCCGCGGCCGCGACTACGCCGCAGAGCTGCTGTTCTTCACCGGAGCGGGTTATACCAACACCGCAGTTGTCTACGCCGACGACATGAACATTGCCCTGTTCACCTACCTGCTCGATGGCGCCGTCATTCCGACCAATGCCGCAGCAGCCCGCGTCATGTCTCGTGCCGCAGGTCTGGCAGTCGGCGAGGCCGCGAGCCCGGCGTCAGTTGCGGCGCAGACCAGACTGACCGTCGCGTCGCGACGGTCCCAGCCTGGAGGCGTCGGCGCGACTGTAGGGTTGCTCACCCTCGGGGCGCTGTTCACGTGGGCACTGGTCATGGGAGCACTCAAGCCGGAGAACTGGCACGGAGACGGCCCTTTGGGCGGCGCGGTGATCCTGCTGCTGGCTGTGGTGTGTCTGACGTTCGGCGTTCGCCGGTTGCTGCGCTACTTCAGTTAGGTGCAGTCCGACCCCGAAGGCCAGCCCTAGCCGGGTTCCAACTGTTGTGGCGCGTGCTGAGGACGTGGTCTGGACGGACCGTTCACGCACTGGCGGAATGCTCCGCAGCGGATTCCGCCAGGTAGGTCCGGACAGTTGGACGACGAGTTGTCCGCACCTAGTTGGCGGGCTGCAGGTCAGGCGCACCGCCCTCCGCCATCTTCGACCGGACCGGACATAAACCACTGTTCCGACTCGCGCCCAGCCGAACACGAAACGGCCCGGTTCCTGATCAGGAACCGGGCCGTTGCCGTCAGCGAAGCCGGGGGGCCGGTCAGACCGTGCGCCGCCGGCTGGGACGCGCGTCCGCGGCGCTCATGTCCGCCGGCGGTGCGTCCTGCACAGGTGAAGGGGTGAGTTGTTCGGGCCGCACTACCGGCATCCCGGCCGGCGGGGTCGGAGCCTCCGCCTCGACGCCGCGGTGCTCCTCGTTGTCGTCCTGCGCGGCCGCCGGGCGGCGGGGCGCCCACCGGATGACGTTGGACGGCAGCGGATCCGCCGGCGGCTGCCCGCCACCGCCGCCACCGTCTCCGCCGTCTCCGCCGTCTCCGGGGGTGCTCTGCCCGGTTTTCGGCGGATACAGCCTCTCCATCTCGGGATGCTCCCGAGGCAGATCGATCCGCAGGCCCTGAATACGGCAGATCTTCCCCACCACCGCCAATCCGCGGCCAGGGATCGGCTCGGCGCCGTATTCGTCCACCGCCTGCCTCCAGTCGCCGCCCAGCGCCATCCGCGCGCCGATCGGGGAGACATAGCCCAGCACGAACCGGTACTCCAGCATGTCGCGCACCGCGCCCGGAATCGCGTCCTCGGCGTCAGGGCGCTGCGTGACCACCATCAGCCGGCCAGCGCTGGCACGCAACTGCCGGGAAAGCTGCTGCAGGATCGGGTCGAGCACCTTCGGGCCCAGCACCGACCGGATTTCCTGGACCTCCTCCAGGACCACGAGGAACGGCGGCTGATGCGGCTTGGGCCGGTTGCCCCGGTGATATTCGGCGTCCGCGTCGTAACGGGCCCGCATCGCGGCCGAGATCTGCTGCAGAGCCTGCAGCCACTCCTCCGGCTCACGGGCCACGCAATGCACACCCCGGCGGCCCTCGAAACAGATGTAGTCCGAGCTCGACTTGCCGTCCAGAATCCAGGCACCGCCGGGAAACCAGCCGTTGCTCAAGCCCCGGGCGATGTAGCCGCGGGTGAAGTGCGACTTGCCCGCGCCAGTCCCGCCGATCACGAGCAGGTGCTTCTCCTCCTCACGCGGGTCGATCATCAGCAACGGCAGCCGCAGCAGCACCTCACCGGTGCGCTCGTCACGTTCCTCGTAAATGCCCGTCGCCGATTCCTCATCGGTCACCCCGACCGGAATACCGGGCAGATTCGACGGCCACACCAGATCGGTGATGTTGACCGGCAACGCCGGCGCGGCCTTGAGCTCGAACACCGCCCGCCCGGCCGGCCAGGACACCGAGTAGTCGCCGGCGTGCCGCAGCGACCACCGCACCGCCGAGGCGATGCGCTCCCGCACCGCGGGCTCCTCCACTCGCACGGAGTCGCCGAACGGCACCTCGGCGAACACCAGCCGCGTGCCGTCCCACTCCCGGCGCCGTACCGCGAACTCGCCTGGGTCCACGCGCGCGGACCGGGCGATCGAGGCGAGCACCCACGCGCACAGCCGGTTGCGGGCCCGCCAGGTGTCGGAGAGCCCGGCAATGATCAGCCACAACCCGAGAGCGAGCACCCACACCCACACGCCGGCGTCCAGCGCCAGCCAGCCCAGCGCCACCAGGCCGACAACCGGTCGCGCCCAGCGCCGCACCCGCCGGCGGACCCACCAGTGCAGCCACCGCGTCAGCCACATCATGACCAGCCACAACCCGACGGCGACCCCGACCGGGACCAGCGTGAAGTCTGTCGCGATCCACGAGATCGCCACGAAGCCCAGCAACACCCAGCCCGGTGCCCGGCGCGCGTCATAGACCGCGGCCCGCAGGTCGTAGCCGCCTACGGAGAACCACCACGACTGCAGCACCGACCGCACCGTGCGCCAGTCCCGCAACCACTCGAACCGCGCGCGCCGCGGCCGCGGCCGAGATGGTGCGGCCGCCTGGCCCTCGTCCTCGAGTTCGTCGGTGACCGCCGGACCGGTCATCGCGGCATCCGCGCGGCCACGCCCGCGACGTCGTACGCGGCCCTCTCGTGGTCACGCTCGCGGCGGGGCGTCTCGTTGGGCCCCCACTCCGGTGAGCGGCGCCCCCGCAGCTCCTGCGGGTACTCCGAGGCAGGCCGAGAACCGAACCCGTCCGGGAACACCACCCGCGCCTCCGGGAACTGCCCGATCACCGCGGCCGCCACCTGCCGGGGGATCATCCAGTCCTGCATCGGCAGCCGCTGGAACCGCTTCGACGAACCCGGCTGGTAGCCGATCGGCACCCGCGGCACCTCGACCGCCACCCGCACCTCGCCGAACCGGGCGATGGCGAACTCCACCAGCTCGACCAGCCCGTCGACCAGCCGGGCGGTGTAGCGGGCGAACGCCTCCCAGTTGTCCGGGTCGTTGAGCGCGTCCCGCTGGATCACGCCGAACCGATCGACCGGGCCCATCGTCCAGCCGTGCACGCCGGCGTCCCCCACCCGCAGCACCGCCGCCGTCCACGTCTGCCCAGGATCAACACCGATCGTCGGCAGCGGCCGCACCTGCGGAACAACCAGATCCGGCTCCGGCCGCAACATCGACTCGGTGCTCACCACGACCACCGACTCCCAGCACCAAGTGGAGAAAGGCCCCTGGTCACGCCCCCGAACTCGCCGGCACACCGGACAGAAACCTGGCTCGCCACCAGTTCGCGATCGCCGTGCTGGCCGGCGCCACGGCACAGACCCGCACCGGACCCCCTGCGTGCCGTGCGCGACGGCGCGCCAGCCCACTCCCGACGCGGCCCGCTACCGCTCCTCGCCTCGTACATACGACCCCCTCATGCATCACAGGCCAGTCCCTCCTGACCCGTGACCAGCATCGATACGCGGCGGCTGGCTCCGCATCGGTGTGATCGCTGATCTGCGGTACCTATGCCGTGCTCGTGCGGGCCGAGCAGCGTTCAGGAACGGCAAAGAGGTGTTTGCCGTGGGAGTGCGCCGCGACAGCAAGGCGCACACCGGAGCGTCTGAGCAGGTGTTGTTCGACGAATCGGCCCCACGTCCGCCGGTCGAGGTGCACAGTGGGCTGGTCCAGCACCTGCTTCAGGTGTCCGTGCCCCTCGTGAGTCGCCTGCCGTCCCGGCCTTCACGAGGGGCACGGCACGATGACACTGCAGACGGTTGACCAGCATTTCCAGGGCCAGATAGCCGGCGCGACTGAGATCGTGACGGCCCACTTCGACGAGAACGCCATCGTCGAGTCCGCCGCGATCCGGGGGCCGGTCAAAGCGGGTCCGCTGCTCGCCGACGAGGCGGCCCGGCTCGTCCGCGTGCTGCGCACGACCAGATCGTTCACCGCGGCACTGGGCGTCTACCTGGGCACCCCGTTACAGCGGGAGCCGCGGCTGCCTGACGCCCTGCGGCCGGTGTCGTGGGAGGACGCGGTGCTGCTCGACGTCGATCCCGGCGCTGAGGCCACCTACCGCGACGGTTGGTTGGTGCCGCGCATCGCAGGCCCACTGTTCCGGATGGCGGCGGTCACCGCGCTGGTGCTCGAACACCGCCTCGGCTTGAGCCTGGCCGATCGCGAAGCCCTGCGCCACGGCGAGATCCCGCTGGGCCGGCTGCTGCGCGACGCGGACCGCTCGACCCACTACGCCTACACCGTCGCCACCCGCCCTCGCGACGACCACCCCGTGGTGCACGTACAGGCCACGCTGCTGCTGGGCGGGGTGCCGGTGGCGCTGGTGCGCGAGACCGTGCTCTGGAGAGTGCTCACGCACCGAAACGGGCTTGCCAGCCTCCGCTGTACCGGCCGGTAGCCTGCGCTCACCAGCGGCGATGCGACATACGCCTCAAATGTGCGAAGTCGCCGTGAGTGTGCGCCCAATGTCGTAGCGTCACCGTCATGGCCGGACAGCAGACGCACGAGCAGCGAGCGGGCAACGTGGTGCCGCTCGCGATCGACTCGTTCTTCGGCCGCACGTCCCTGCTGGCCGGGCTGCGAGAGCGGCTCACCCAGGCGCGGGACGGGGCCAGCGAGGAACGGCTGATCACCCTGACCGGAGTAGGCGGCGCGGGCAAGACACGGCTGGCGAAAGAGCTGGCCAGGCAGCTGGCCGACGCGTTCGACGACGGCGTGTGGCTGGCGGAGTTCACGCCCGTCGACGATCCAGAGACGCTGGTGCAGACCGTGCTCGAGGCGATCGGCGTGCCCGACCAGTCGACCCGCAAGCCGCTGACCGCGCTGGTCGACTACGTGCGTGACCGGCAGATGCTGCTCGTGCTGGACAACTGCGAGCACGTCGTCACCGCGGCCGCCACTCTGGCGGCCACCCTGCTGCGCAGCGCTCCCGGGCTGACGATCGTGGCGACCAGCCGCACCCTGCTGGAGGTGTCCGGCGAGGAAGTCGTGGCGGTTCCGCCGATGCGGGTGCCCGCTCGCCCGGACGAGCCGATGCCGGCCGCACCCGAGCAGGAGTACGAGTCGGTGGCCCTGTTCGCCGCCCGCGCCCAGAGCTGCGCGCCAGGCTGGAGGATCACCGCCACGAACTGGGCGGCGGTGGTGCGGGTCCTGCAGCATCTCGACGGGATCCCACTGGCCATCGAGCTGACTACCGTGCGGTTGCGCAGCATGTCGATCGACGAGCTGGACCAGCGGATGGACGCGCTGATGCAGCTGCTCACCCGCAACAGGTTGACCGTGCTGCCGCACCACGCGACCCTGCACGCGGTGATCAGCTGGAGCCACGACCTGTGCACCCCGGCTGAGCAGCTGCTGTGGTCGCGATTGTCGGTGTTCGCCGGCCCCTTCACGCTCGCGGCCGCGGAAGCGGTGTGCTCCGGTGACGGACTGCCGCGCGAGACCGTGGTCGACGCGCTGGACCGCCTGGTGACCAGCTCTGTGGTGATGACCGGGGACTCACGGCATCGGTACTGGTTGCTGGTGCCCATGCGGCAGTACGCGGCGATGCGCAGCGACGAGCGCGGTGAGCAGACGATGCTGCGGTGCCGGCACCGCGACTACTACCGCGACGTCGCGAACCAGGCCGCCGCGGACTGCCGTGGGCCCCGCGAGGTCGACGTCTTGCAGGAGATCGGCCGGGACATGCCCAACTTCCGGGCGGTGATGGCCGCGGCACTGGTCGAGCCGGACCAGGCGCAGACCGGCCTGCAGGTCGCGATCGCGCTGGCCCGCAGCCGCTACTTCTTCTTCTCCGGCACGATGCCGGAGGGAATCCGCTGGTTGGAACGCACGTTGCAGGCGGCGCCGGATGCCGACCCGCTGCTGCGTGCCGCGGCCGGCGCGCTGGACGTGTGGATCGAGCTGTGCACCGGGCAACAGCACGACGACACCTGGGCCCACCTCGACCGGGCGGCGGCGCTGGCCGCTGGGCTCGGCGTGGAGTTCGCGCCAGTCACGCAGATCCAGGGCGTCTACCGGATCTGGGCCGAGGGCGATCCCAGCGGCATCGCGCTGCTGCACACCGCGCACCTGCAGTTCCGTGCCCTCGGGCCGGAGATGCGCCTCGACGCCTCCATGGCACTGATGCTGATGTCGATCGGTGCGGCACTGCTCGCCGACGAGCAACAAGCACGTGACATCACCGCAGCCGCCCTGCAGGAGACAGAGCGGGAGCAGTCGCCCTGGGTGATCACCTGGATGAAGTGGTCCGTGGCCATCGCGGACATGCGGTTCGGCGAGCCGGAACGCGCGGTGCAGACGCTGCTCGCGATCCTGCGCGAGCAGCGGGAGTTCGGCGACCACTGGGGCCCGATCTGGTCAATCGAGGCCCTGGCCTGGGCACACGCCCAGCTGGGCGAAGCCCGCCGGGCCGCCGTGCTGCTGGGCGCGGCGTCCGCGCTGACCGACCTCAGGGGTGTGCGGCCTGACCGGATGGTGCCCCTCGCCGACTTCCGGCGTGCCGCCGAACAGGAAGTACGGCAGATGCTGGGCACACCCGGCTACAAGGCCGCGATGTCCTTGGGGGCCCGGATCCAGACCTACGACGAGGCCGTGGCCCTGGTCGACCAGCAGGACTCCACATCCTTGACCCCTACCCAGCTCACCGTCGCCAAACTGGTGGCTCTCGGCACGAGCAACAAGGACATCGCAGACAACCTGGTGATCTCCCAGCGGACAGTCGAGTCTCACGTCTCGGCGATCCTGCGCCGCCTCGGCCTCACCAACCGCCGCGAGATCATGATCTGGGTAGCCGACCACCTGGCCTAGTAGCCGTTCGCAATCGGCCTGCTGGCCTGCGGCCGCGCACGGCACACCCGCAGCAGTGCCGGTTGATCGTGGCCTGGGAGCAGTCGGTTGCCGCCCTGGCTGCGGGTCAGGACTTGTCGCGGGAGCGCGTCGTCTTCGGTGCAGTGCTGGCGCGGTGCCTGGGTGTCGAGAAGTACGAGAACGGGACCCGAGGTGCAACTCGGGTCCCGTGTCCATGCGCGTCCGGCCTTCAGACAGCAGCGTGGTTGGCCCGGATGACCGCTAATGGCCGTGGCCCGGGCACCTCCAACTGTAGGGGTTCTACCCCGTGCCGTCAGGGGGCTGGATCAGTGTGGGACAGAGCGGACCTGCGCAAACATCTGCGTGAAGGCGTGGTGGCAGTGCTCAGAGGGGCTCTGGGGCAAAGCCGTGAGCACGACGACGATCGGCGAGATGGATCGCGTTGGTGCAGCCGAGCCCTCATGGAGACGGCCTCGGCGGGGGACCATACAGGCGTAGGCCTGCGTTCGACTCGGCCCCACGGGTGCAACCGCGGCGCAGTTGAGGCCAACACCGTTCGGCTTGTTCCTGTCTGGCCTTCACACACCTCCTCGGGAAAGCGTGGTCCCCCAATGCTCACCAAGTTGGCCCGGCCTGCCCGGGATCTGACATCGCCCAATCCGCCGTGGGTGCGGCTGGGCACCTTGATCTCCCTCGTCGTCTTCGAGCTCGCCCTGCTCTGGTCGGGCCTCACCGTCAAGGAGTCGCTGATCGTCGTCGCCTCGGTGTGCATGATCGCCGCGCTCACCAGTGTGGTGATCGGCTCGGGCAAGGGCGGCGGCATGCTCCGCAAGGTCGCCACCGGCGTCACCGCGGCCGTCCACGCGGACGAGGTGAAGTCATGAAGCCCTTCCTGCAGTTCGCCGGCAAGTTCGCCAGCAGGGTGGTGTCGACGATGTCCGTTCACAACGACGCCACCGGCATCAGCGCCGACTTAGTGCCGACGACCGGCCCGCTGGCCAGGGCTCTGACGGTACAGAGGAACTCAGAGTTCAACGCCGAGCTGGTCAACCTCGCGCGCGAGGCCGGGGTATCGATCCGCACGATCGCGGTCTTGGGCAGCAAGTCGACGGCGAACTTCTCGAACTCCACGTTGCAGCGCTACCTACGTGGCGACCGGAAGAACCAGCTGCTCCCCCACGAGTACCAGATTCGCAAGTTCACCCAGCTCGGCAAGGCCAGTCCGGCCGATGTGGAGCTGTGGGTGCACGCGTGGAGGAATCTTTCCGCGGGTCGCTTGCCGACCGGGCTGCGGCGATACCTCGTCGTCAACTTCTCGCATTTCTTCATCGACTTCAGCGAGCACGAGCCGGTGCTGCTGGAGTTGCGGTGGAAGTTGACCCGCTCGACGTTGAACTCACTGCTCGACGCGGGCATCGCGACGATGCCCACGTTGCTGGCCGTCACCGCCGTCTCGGAGATCACGGAAAACATGAAGTCCAAGGGCGCGCCGTGGGCAGCCCAGTTCGCCGTCGGCATTCTCGGTGTGTTGTCTACCTCGGCGATCTTTCTGGCTAGCAAGCAGGCTCTCCGGAAAAGACGACACCTGAAGAACAACACGGTGGCAGTGCAGACGCAGCCTGTGGGCTAGTCAGGTAACACGTTGGCCCGCCGCTCCGCTTGGAGCGACGGGCCAACGTGTTTACAGCAGAGGGTCAGGCGCCATCCCTCACGTTCAGCGTCGTCGTCTCGCCCTGCGTGCCGTTCATCGTTGCGTTCTTGAACACGTGCACGCCGGGCGCCGTCACCCAGGTTTGCGTGCGACCCATCGGCCGACGCTGAACACGCCGGCGCTGCGGGCCGCGTCGAGCACCCGCTTCCCGTCGTGAATGACCGAGCTGAGCTCGCCGTCGTAGTCTCCCCAGCCCTGGCCGTCGTCGACCGGCGTGCTGCCCCAGCACTCGACGTCGGGGTAG
The DNA here is from genome assembly GCF_044455585.1 of Lentzea sp. NPDC051213. Taxonomy (NCBI): domain Bacteria; kingdom Bacillati; phylum Actinomycetota; class Actinomycetes; order Pseudonocardiales; family Pseudonocardiaceae; genus Lentzea; species Lentzea sp. NPDC051213. Next base: position 204,764 of record NZ_JBITEX010000009.1, on the reverse strand, counting down.
AGATCTTCGGCGACCTCGACGCGGAACCCGGCTTCAGAGATCATTTCCCGGTAGCTGTCCACGGTGCCCAGCCACGGGATGGAGATGACCTCCTCGACCGGGCGGATCCAGCGGGCGATCTGCTCGTCGGTCTGGTTGTCGCCGAAGGGCCGTTGGATCCAGTCGACGCCGACCAGGTGTGCGCCCGGTCGCAGGACGCGGAACGCCGCGGCGAAGAAGCTCGCCTTGTCCGGCAGGTGGCACACCGATTCGAACCAGCTGACCATGTCCAGCGACTTGTCCGGCCACGCGATCAGGTTCTTGTAGTCCTCGTCGCCGATGGTCAGGAACGCGACCTGCTCGCTCATCCCCTGCTCGGCCGCGTACCGGCGGGCCTGCGTGGACAGCCACTCGTTGTTGGAGATCCCGACGAAGTACGCCTGGCTGATCGAGGCCATGTAGATCGTCGTGCCCCCGACTCCGGAGCCGAAGTCGAGCGCGGTCTCCCCCGGCTGCAGGCCGGCGGCGGCGACCTGTTTGCGCGCCAGCGCTTTGCCCGCCTCTTCAGGGGACAGTCCCTCTTGCTCGGCCGCCAGGTCGCCGTGGTGCCAGATCGACCCCATGAGCTTGTGGTACGCCGGTCCCGCCGTGTCGTAGTACTCGCGGACCTGCGCTTCGACGCTGTTCACCAAACCCGGCCTTTCGTGTGCTCCCCAGAATTCAGACCTGTGCTGACTGTGCTGGGTGACCGCCGAGGGCCGCATCAGTGTTTCCACGGAACTGCCTCACGATCGAAGCGTGAGAGCGACCACGTCCAGGGCCACGCACGGCGGTGTGCCGCGGATTGCGCCAGGTCAGTCGTGTGCGCGGGAATCAGTGGCGATATCCGTGCTGATACGGACGCCGTCGCGGACGCGGGCCGGGAGACTCGGTCGGTCTTGAATTGAAGACAGCTGTGGGGTGGGGCCAGGGGTTCACGCGTGAGCGTCAGGGGGAGGCCGCGCCAGCCGCAGAGCAGCAGATGTGTCATGCGGACCGGCCCCGGTCGGCGTTGCAGACGGGGAGAAACGACGTGACACGCGACAAGACCGCTCTCGTTCTGGTCACCCAGAACGAACCCACTCTCCACCGGCCCGGGGGGAACGAGCCAGCCCATTCCGACAGCACGGCGCAGGGCAGCGCCGAAGCCGGCAGCCAGGCGGCGGCCGCCGACACGCACACTCCTGAACAGGCCGAACATGACGACCAGGCGGATGACGTGCCGGACGTGCGGCCGGTCCCCGGCAACCTGCAGGTCGAGATGGACACTTTCGTCGGCCGGCGCTGTGAGCTGGCCGACGGGCGGCGTCTGCTCGAGCAGACGCGCCTGCTCACGCTGACCGGGCCCGGCGGTGTCGGCAAGACCCGGCTGGCCCAGCGGCTCGCGGCCGAGGCCGCGCAGAGCGGCGCGGAGGACTGCCCGCAGGGCGTGTGGATGGTGTCGCTGGCCGAGCTCACCGAGGCCGAGCAGGTCGCCGCGCACCTGTCCGAGGTGCTGGGGTGGGCGTTCAACGGCTCGCAGCCGATCAGCCTGGAGATCCTGCTCGGGCGGCTGAGCAAGACGCGGCTGACGTTGGTGCTGGACAACTGCGAGCATCTCGCCGATCCCGTCGCCGGGCTGGTGCGCCGGATCCTGCAGACCGCTCCCGGTGTGCGGGTACTCGCGACCAGCCGCGCGCCCCTGCACGTGCCGGGCGAGAGCCTGATGTCGGTGCCGCCGTTGGAGACCGGTGGCGACGACCTGCACCCTGGCGCTCCGGACGGCCACTGCGAGGCGGTGCAGCTGCTGTTCGAGCGGGCCAAGACCGCCGGCGCCGAGTTGTGTGAGGACGACCGGCCCGACGCCAACAGGCTGTGCCAGCTGCTCGACGGCATTCCGCTGGCGATCGAGCTGGCCGCGAAACGGCTCCGCACGATCGGCATCAAGATCCTGGTCACCAAGCTGGCCGAGGACGGCCGGTTCGGGTTGCTCGCCGGCCGCCTGGCCGCGGCGATCTCCTGGTCGGTGGATCTGTGCAGCGACAGCGAGCGGCACCTGTGGGATCGGCTGGCGGTGTTCGCCGGCAGCTTCACCCTGGGGGCTGCCGAGGCGGTGTGCAGCGACGACACGATCCCGGCGGCCGACGTCGCCGAGCTGCTCATGGGGCTGGTCGACCAGTCGATGCTGGTCGCCGACATCTGTGGCGGTGAGGCCCGGTATCGGATGCTGACGCCGATGAGGTCGTTCGCCGAGCGGCAGTTGCACGTGCGGGGCGAGGAGATGCAGATCCGCACGGCGCACGCCGAGCACTACCGGATCTGGGCCGCCAGCGTGGCCAGCGCCGTGCAGAGCCCGCGTGAGATCGAGTGGCTGCGCGAGATCCGCCGGGAGATGCCGAACTTCCGCGCCGGCATGGACTGGTTCCTGACCAGCGGCCAGGCCCACCAGGCGCTGGAACTCGCGGCCGCGTTGAGCCAGTCGCGCTGGGGCTACTACTCGGGTCAGCTCGGCGAAGCACGTCTGTTCCTGGAACGCGCCCTGGACGCGCAGACCGAACCGCATCCCTTGCAGGTTCTTTCGATCACGCTGCTCGCCACCATCGGCGTGTGCCAGGGCGACCACGACATGGTCCGCTTCCGCAACGCCCAGGCCGACCGGCTCACCGCACAGCTCGGCGACACGCCCGTGCTGCGCAGCTGGGTGATGTTCAGCCAGGCCCTGCTCATGCTCTACGCCGACGCGGACCCGGCCGCGATCGAGGTCTTCGAGCAGGCCCAGCAGCTCTGGCTCGACCATGCCCCCGACGGCGCCGTCTATCCCGCGCGCAGCTTCGGCGCGATGTGCGCGGCCTATGTCGGGACGGCCGAGTACGCCGTGCGCGTCACCGATGACAGCCTCGCCCGCGCCGAGAAGACCGGTGCGCCGCTGGGCATCAACTGGGCCCGGTGGTGCCGTGGTGTCGCCGAGCTCAACCACGGTTCGCCCTACCGTGCCATCGAGTTGATCCTGCAGACGCTGACCAGCTGGGTGGAGCTGGGCGATCGCTGGGGGCCGACCTGGGCGACCGAGGCTCTGGCGTGGTGTTTCGTGCGGGTCGGCCGCTATGAGCAGGCCGCTGTGCTGATGGGCGCCGCGCGGCAGTGGCAGCAGGACAGCGTCGGCCTCATGGACGTCGGCACCGTCGAGCAGATGCACACCGCGTCCGCGACCGTCGCGCGCGCCCAGCTCGGCCGCGACGAGTTCGCGGAGGCCACGGCGCGCGGGGCGGCCATGACACGTCAGGAGATCCTCGCGTTCGCCCAAGAGCACGCGGTGGCCAGCAGTCAGCGGCCCGGCATTCCCGGCGGGCTCACCCAGCGCGAGTACAAGGTCGCCGGCCTGGTGGCCGCGGGCCTGACGAACGCCGACATCGGCAGGAAGCTGTTCGTGTCCACCCGCACCATCGACACGCAGGTCAGCTCGATCTACACCAAGCTCGACTTCCACGGGGTCGGCAGCCGCACGCGCCTGACCACCTGGTGGATCAGCGAACAGCAGTGACCTTCACCAGGGCGGGAGAACCAGCCCGCCCTGGTGAAGGCCTGCACCGCACCCGGATGTCCCGTCAGGGCGCCAGGATCACCGGCAGCTCCCTGAACCCGGACACCATGAAGGACCGCCGCCGGCGCAGCTGCTCGGCGGGGACGGCGCCCACGTAGCCGGGGAAGCGGTGCAGCAGCTGATGCAACGCGATCTCGCCTTCGATGCGCGCCAGTCCCGCGCCGATGCAGTGGTGGATGCCGTGGCCGAACGCCAGGTGCCCGGGTCCGCGGTCGAGCTGCAGTTCGTCGGGGTTGTCGAACCGCGAGGGGTCCCGGTTCGCACCGCCCAACGCGACGAGCAGGATCTCCCCGGCCGGCACCGTGACGTCGCCGAACGTGATGGCCTGCGCCGTGAACCGGGTGGTGGCGATCGCCAGCGGACTGCTCAGCCGCAGCAGTTCCTCCACCGCCTTCGGCACCAGACCCGGCTCGGCCACCAGCCGCCGACGGGTGTCGTGCTCGCGCAGCAGGAGCTCGGCGCCGCTGCCGATCAGGTTCACCGTCGTCTCGTGCCCGGCCACCACCAGCAGGATGGCGTTGTTGACGACCTCGTCCTCGGTGAGCCGGTCCTCGTTGTCGCTGGCGTGGACCAGCGCGGAGAGCAGATCGCCGCCCGGCTCGACGCGTTTGCGCTCGACCAGGTCCCGGAACAGGGCCGTCATCTGCCGGGAGGCCTCCAGGTTCTCCTGCGGCGAGGCCTCGCCCATCAGGGCCTGCGACCAGGCCCGCATCGGCTCCCAACGGTCCTGCGGGACACCAAGCAGCTCGCAGATCACGATCATGGGGAGCTTGAACGCGAACGCCTCGACCAGGTCGACCGGCTCGCCGGTCGGTAGCGCGTCGAGCAGGTCCGTGGCGATCTGCTCGATCCGCGGCCGCAGCGACTCCATCCGCTGCCGGGTGAAGTCCTTGCTCAGCAGCTTGCGCAGCCGCGTGTGATCGGGCGGATCCTGCACCAGCATGTTGTGGCTGAAGAACGCCGAGAGCTGCGCCGGCTGCCCAGCCTCGGCGAGCTTGCGTCGCATGATCTCCGAGAGCGGCTCCCACGCTTTGCGCACCCGATCATCGGTCAGCGCGACCCGCGCGTCGTCGTAGTCCGTCACGACCCACACCGGCACCCCGTTGGGCAACACCGCCGGATGCACCGGCCCGAACGGCCGAATCGACCTCACCGTTCCCACCGGGTCGGCGAAGTACTGCCTGCTGAACAACGTGTCTGTCGACACCTGCGCCTCCCACACCCATCTCGGCCACCACAACCCGCCCGCGCGGTGTGCGGCCGTCCCCAGACGCCTGCTGGCGAATTCCCCACAGCGTCGATCATTCGTACCCAAATACGCATCGGTGGTTCTGCCTAGATGCCCTACCTAAGCAGTGTGGGTGATCGGCACACCTGGTACCTAACCGGCTACCCACCGCCAACCTACTGGCGCGATTCGCAAGATCGGTACTTCTTCCGATGAATTCCCGCGCGCATTTCACCAATGCTGGACAAGCCACACACCCGCCGGGAGGGCGGACTTCGAGGGGCCCGGACAACTTCCCGAAGTAGCAGGTGGCAGCCCGTAAGGGGACACAGAGAAGGGGGTGGGGGCGAGAAAAGGAGCCCGTGGACGGCACTGCCTTGAACGGCAACGAAATACCCCTGCCACGGACCACGGGCGCTTTTCTCGCTCTCCTGCCAGTGATTTCGGGGGGCTTCATCCATGACTGCACCATCACGGGCGTATGTGCTGCGCCCGGTCGCACGGCCTCGAGCCACACACCGGCTGATCTGCGTGCCGTGGTCCGGCGCCGGTCCCGGCGTGTTCAACCGCTGGGCTCGGGAGATGCCCGGCGAGGTCGAGCTCCTCGCCGTGGTGCTGCCGCGCAGCACCGCGTGGCGCGGCGAGGACGGCGAGTTCACCGTCGACAAGATCGCCGAGCGGCTCGCCTACGACCTGACGACCCGCTACGGCGAGGTCGAGTGGCTGGGCGTGTTCGGCCACAGCCTCGGCGCGCTGATCGCCTACGACCTCGCGGCCCGGCTGCAGGGCCAGCAGGTGCGGCTGGACGGTGTGATCGTCTCCGGTTCCCGTGCCGCGCACTGCGATCCGCCGGTGCAGCTGCACGAGCTCGACGACGAGGGCCTGGCGGACGCGCTGATCGAACTCGGCGGCCTGGCCATGGATCGCCGCTACGACACCATCTTCCTGGACCGGGTGCTGCCCCGCGTGCGGGCCGACCTCATCGCCTGCGAGCGATACCGGCCGGCCGCGACGCTGCCCCGTCTCGGCCCGGCGGTGCGGTTGACCGCATGGGCGGCCAACAGTGACTGGTACGCGCCACCCGCCGCGGTGGCGCCCTGGAGCGAGCTCGCCCACCACGGCCACGCCACCGCCCGCACCTGGGCCGGCGACCACTTCTTCGTCCGCGACTTCAGCGCGGACATGGTGCTCGCGGCGCTGGGCTGGCCGCACGGCACCGTGCACCCGGACACCACCGTGCTGGAGCGTGCGGCATGACGACCACTCCCCCGCCGCTGCTCGCGCCGATCTACCTGCGCCGCTCCACCCCGAACGACGGCCCGGCGCTGCACGCGATGCTGGCCCGCTGCACCACGGACACCCTGCGCGCCCGGTTCCTTGCCACCGCTACGGTCGGCCGGGACGGCGAGCTGGCCGAGCTCGTCGAGTTGGTCGGTGACATGAGCTCGGCCACCGCGCTCGAGGTGTACGTGGACACCGTCGTGCGCGATGGCGACCACGCCACCGTGCTGGCCTGGCAGGACGGCCGCGTCTTGGCCGCCGGGTCGCTGCTGCCCACCGCCGGCGCCACGGCCGAGGTCGCGCTGCTCGTCGAAGACCTCTGGCAGGACAAGGGTTTGGGCGGCCTGTTCGCCGCGATGCTCGCCGAGGTCGCGACCGTCGGCGGCCTGGACTACCTGGTCGCCTACCTCGGTACCGGCAATGTCCGGGCCCGCGCGCTGATCCGCCGCTTCTGCCCGGACGCGCGGTTCCTGGCCCCGCAGGACGGCGTCATCGACGTCGTCATCCCCGTCGCCGCCATCAGCACCGCGGCGTGCGAGCAGCACCGGATCGACTCCACCGGGAGGTGGTCGCAGTGAGCATTCTCGAACCCGTCAACGGCCCGCGGCCGCCCGCACCCGGTGGCGCCGACCTGCGGCGCATGGCCGAACGCGAGCGCCAGGACGACGTCCGCAAGGCCGGCCTGGCCGAACAGATGGACTGGGCGGTCGTCTACGTCGCGACCCACCCGGACACCCACGACTTCGTCGTGCACACCCGCGCAGGTCAGCAGTGGGTGCACGCCTACACCGACTACACGCTGCTGCCCGACGCCCGTCACGGCTACGACGAGGTCTGGCACCGTCACCTCACCGGCGCCGAGCTGCGCCGACACATCCCCGACCACATCGGCATCGAGCTCGACCACGGGCTCCCGCACGCACGGGTCATCACCCACCCGCACGCCCGGCCGATCGCCCTCGAGGAAGCGGAGTAGCCGATGCCCGCCACCGACAATCAGACCGATCTCGCGGTCGTCCGCGAGGTCCAGGCCTACTACCACGGGCGCGGCAATCCGCAGCGGCTGCTCGCTGCCTTCCGCGCCACCGCGTTGCACGTGTGCCGCGAGATCAGCCCGCCGTCGGTGACCACCATCGATGTGCCTGGGATGGGTTCCTGGGTGCAGGTCTTCACCACCGTCGAACGGCTGACCAGCGTGGTCGGCGCCCACCACGCCTACATGACCCTGCTCGGCTCCGAGGTGCTCGACCTGCTGCTGCCGGTACTGCCCGAGGGCCTGGGCGTGATCTTGGACCCGCACTCGCGGCACATGATGACCTTCCCGCCGGTCGAGCCCATCGTCCACGCGCGGGTCCTCCAGTTCCCTGGGGGCCGGACGTGACAGCGCATCCGCCGGTCGATCCGCGGCTCACCGTGCTCTCCGGCCGCCTCGCGCGGCTGGGCGACATGACATCCGAGGCGGCGCTGCTCACCGCCGGTCTGGTCGCCATCGCCGACGAGCACGGCCTGCTGCTGCCGCGGCTGCGCCACGACATGCCGGCGTTGCCCATCAGCTCCGCGTTCCTGGCCACCAGCCAAAGCGTCGACCAACTCGTCAGCACCGCCGTGCGGCTGCTCGACGACATCCAGCAAGCACGACTGCGGCACGCCGCCGAGCATCCGCCGCGCCCCGCAGACCCCGAGACCGTCGAGCCTGAGACCGTCGCGCTTGAGCAGCGCCCGGCACCGGAGCACGTGTCATGAGCTGCGGTTACGGCGTCGACCTCGACATGCTCAAGGCCGCCGAGAAAGGCATCAAGGACTCGATCCGCGAGCTGCGCGAAGCAGGCTTTCACGGTCAGGAACGCAGCGGCCAGACCGTCGTGATGTGGAAGCTCGACGTCGACGAGTCCGGTCACCAGGTGATCACCGACGGCCTGGACGAGTTCCTCGATCGGCTCCGCTGGTGGATCCGCGGCCTGATCGGCGGCACCGAGGAGATCGTCGATGCCCTGGTGGACACCCGCACCACCTACGAGAAGGTCGAAGAGGACGTCGTCAACACGATGAAGTCGCTAGTCACGATGACCTTCGGCAACCCCATGGGAGACAAGCAGGCGCCGCCGCCGGAGGCTCCGCGATGAGCAGCTACCACGGCATCGCCGGCGACGTCGCCGAGTTCGCCGCCGCGGACAACGGCAAGGACCTGATCCCCGGAGAACCCTCCGACATCAACAGGTCGGCCACCGCCATGGCCGAGCTGGGCGCGGCGATGACCCTGGCCGGCGAAGGGCTCGGCGCGATCGACGCGTCCAGCTGGACCGGGCAGGCCGCGGACAACTTCCGTTCGCGGATGCAGGGCAAACCCAAGCAGTGGTACGACGCCGGCACCGCTCTGACCGAGATCTCCGCGGCGCTCGCCACCTACCGGCTCGTGCTCGACTCCGCCCAGGACACCGCCGGCCGCGCACTGCACATGTGGAAGGGCGCGCAGGCCGCGACGAAGACGGCGATCAGCGAGCACAACAAGCGCGTCGAGACCTACAACAAGACTGTCGACGCCGGCGGGGACCCCGGCCCCCAGCCCGTCTACTCCGACCCCGGCGAGGCCGGCCGCAAAGAAGCCGAGCAGATGCTGGAGGACGCGCGGCGCCGTGTCACCGAGGCCGGCTACGTGTGCGGGCGGGTCATCTCCGAATGGATCTCCCGCTCGCCGGCCGAACCCGACTGGTGGGACCGCCTCGGCGCGAACATCTCCGATGTCGCCGGCTACACCGTGACCGGCGGCATCGACGTCGCGGAAGGCGTCTGGGAAGGGTTGAAGGGCATCAACTCCATGGCCCGGATGTTCAACCCGTTCGACCCGTACAACCTGACGCACCCCGGCGCGCAGATGGAGAACATGTCCAAACTGGCCGAGGGCTTGTGGAAGGGCGTGCAGAACCCCGAGCAGTTCATCCAGGGCGTGCTCGACGTCGAGACCTGGAAGGACTCCCCCGGCAAAGCCCTCGGCAAGCTGCTGCCCGACATCGCACTCGGGGTGGCCACCGGTGGTAGCGGGCTCGCCGGCCGCACCGTCGCCAAGAGCACGGCTACCGCGGCGGTCGACACCGCCACCGGCGGACTGTTCGGCCTTGGGCAGGCCGGCATCGGCGGAGTCCGCAAGGTCGGCTCCATCCTCGGCCGCGACGCGTCCAACGTCGGACGGCACGTCCCCGACGGCCACCCCTCCACCGGGGAGATCGGCGGCATCGGGCCGGACTACAGACTCGACAGGTTCGACCAGATCGGGAAGTCACTCAGCGACATCGGCGGCGACCTGCGCCACCGCCTCGATGACCTGGCCGAGTGGACAGCGTCGAGGAAGCCCGACACCACCGCGACCTCCAGCGTCCCCACGACGCCGCCCCCGCCACCGGTTCGCCAGCCTCCGCAGGTCAACCGACCCACACCGCCGACGCCGCCGCGGCCGCAATCCGTCGAGCCGCCACCGCCCCCGGTAGCGCCACCGCCGGCCCTCCGGCGGGTGCAGCCACCACCCGAGCGGCCGCACACTCCCCCGCCGATCAACTCCCCTGAGCGGCTCAGCCACGACGTCGGCCAACGCATCCAACGGTCCATTGAGGACAATCTGAAGTTCAAGCAGGACATGAGGGAAGGGTTCCCCGACCGCGGGAACTCCCTCACCCACCGACTCGAACCCGACCGTCCCGAACCCCAGTCCCCGCGCCCCGCCGACCCGGCACCACCCGTCAAGACCGACCCGACGCCCGAAACACGTGGTGACGCACCAGAACAGAGCAGCCCACAGTCACCCGAGCCGCTCGAAGACCGCATGCGTCATGACGTGGACAACTCCGCCGCCGATCCCAACATCGATCTCAGCAAGATCCGTGACGGAGTTGATTGGCGAGAAACCAACGAACTTCTCTACCGTGTAGACGATCGCGACGAAAACATGGTGTGGGAGGACGGGTTCCCGCCGAAGGATCCGGAAAACGTCGACCTGGACGACTACGTAACGAACAACACCCCATCCGCCTACGTCTCCACGTCAGTAGACAAAGATATTTGGCTACACCAAGCCGACCGCAAGTATCTATACGTCATCGACGCCCCCGGCGGTATCGACGTCAACACGTCTGTTCCGCAGCACATGTACCAAGGACAAAAGGAGATCGCGATGGTGGGCGGCGTACATCGTGATAACGTCGTTGGACGCTACAAAATTGAGATCGACCCCGACACCGGCCTGCCTGAGCTGAACAGAGACTCCTGGTCGCCCAATCCTCATTACGGTAAGGTAAGTAAATGAACCAGCCGCCGCTGCCTGCGCCAGCGATCACCGCCGAGATGCGCGAATATGCGCGTAATCGCCCGGGTCAGCGCCTCTACGTGATGGACGACGAGTTCACCGACATAGACGCCGGTGTTCCTCCGTGGGGAGTTCGTGGCCTCTTTCGAATTACCGACGAGGGCGAGATTGATGCCGAGGCCTTCTCGTCTAACCCCAACTATCGCCCAGGTCCACGAGTATCCGGACTGCCGCAACCCACAAACAAACTCGAACGCGCTTTCGAGCTGACGGCAACCGGATACGGCGCCGAGAGTGACTTTCTCGAAGCTCTCGCTGAAGCAGATCTTCTGTGTGTGGTTGATCCACAGGATCACAGCAAGCTGGAAATCGTGGCTGACGCGACGGGCACGGCAACGGTAGTGGCCTTCACATCGACGGATCGACGCCCAGAAGGTGTGGCGACGATATCGATCAGTCTGCGTTCGCTCGCTCCTGCACTTCAGAACGCTCAACTGTCACTGAATCCAGGCGCCGCCCCGACGGTCACGCTGCCCGGAAACGACCTACTTCAACTTATCGCGACCTAGATCCTCTAGTGCCAACCAGCGTCGACCACGTCCGACGGAACCAGCTAACGGCGAGCTGGAGAACCCTGTCGTGTCGACGCCCGCGCGGGTGCCGCCTGGGAGCTCACCACCGACCAGACGGCATCCACCCGACAGGGCCCCGCGACCTTGGTTCCCCCAAGGGTCACGGGGCCCTGTGCGATGTTCATCAAGCACCCGACCATCTACTACGCAGCCTCAGGTCAGCGAGCCGCCGCCGTCAGTACTCGAACATGCGTGCGAACTAGGGCTAGGCTCCCGGCATGGCGAACCTGCAGAAAATCGGTGCCGGCTCGCGACCTGATGGGGTGGTGCGGTACCGAACCGATCGCGACGGCACACGGGTCGGAGTTCTCCCAGCCCGGTGCAAACGTCAGCTCCACTCGCTGCATGAGGCCGGCTACAAGGCCGTGGCGGAAGGCGGCGAACTGCGCGTCACGTGCACCGCGTGCTGGGACGAACCGAACCCGGACCACTCCTGGCACCTCACGCTCACCAAGCCGACGCCGGCGCGTGCCGAACTCGACGACGCGCCGTATGCCGGCATCACGCCTCACTTCCAGCAGACGCCAGTCCCCGCCAGAACTGAACCGCCGCAGGTGTCTCACAGACACCACCAGCAACCAGCCCCAGGTTGAGCCTCTGCCGAGGGTGTGACTAGTTAAAACTCTGCGATGTTCCGATCGGACGTCCGAGGGTTTGCCAGTCGAGAGACCTGCTTGCGCAGATTGGCTAGCGCACGATGCTGGGCGATTCGGACTGCACCAGGAGTCGATCCGACTGCTTCGGCTGTTTCCTCCGCAGAAAGTCCTACCACGACACGAAGCAGTAGCACCTCCCTTTGCTTGGGTGGAAGCAGCTTCAGAAGGCGTGCCATGTGCTCACTCAGGTCGCCGATAGTCTCGCTCAGATCACCGATATTCTCACTCGGTTCTGGCTTTCTGGTGGCATGCAGCAGTTGAGTGACATGGTGAGCGGCAATACCGTAGGCAAACGCAGTTAGTCCTTTGCCGTTCTCCAGCGAGGGTAGCGCTTCCTCAATAGTGACACAGATGATGTCGGTGACCTCGTCGACTATCGCCTCCGCGTCTGGGCCGCTCACGTCGAGAAGAACGCGGCAGTACCTGCGCACCAGCGGGCGGAGCGAGGACATGACCTTGTCCAGCGCGGCGCGATCGCCTGTGATCGCCGCGCGCACGGTGGCCTCGCGCACGGACTCTTCCTTGCGAATCGGTGCAGCGTTACTCGCTGTCTGGGCTTCATGTGCACGGCGATGTTCTGCTTCTTCTCGCTGAATACTGCGTAGCAGCACATCGTTAATAGCCTCAGGTGTAGACAGCGCACGCATGCTCTTCGCGAACGGAGTGCCAAGCGACGAGTTCTCTAGGACGTGTAGATAGTCGACGAGTTCAGGAAGCATGGGCGCCAGCTTGCGCAGCACGTCTTCTGTGCTACTTGCGCTGTGCGCAACGTCGTTGCGCAGCGCCTGAAGACTCTTTAGCACTTCCGCGCGCGCAGGATCAGGCGTGATCCGCTGTCGCAACTCCATCACCGAGTACAAGCGCATGAACAGGGCAGGAGTCAGCTCATCTGGCTTCACCGTCATGAGTTCCTCCTTTCGTCGCGCCGCCGGGCCCGTTCGTTGCGGTAACGATGTAGCCGGCCTTCGACCGCGCGCTCGGTGAGACCGGCCGCTTCACCCGCTTCAGCCTGACTCTCGTCGCCGAGGACCATCCGGACCGCGACCTCGCGCAGGTTGTCCGGCATGCCGCTCAGCGTGTCCACGACGAACTGGCGGGAGACCACCGACTCGCCGGGATCCTCCCCGTCGGTTCCGAACGGCTGTCCGCCCAGGTCATCGGCATTGAGGCCGTACCCGTGGGCATGGCGCCAGGCGTCGCGTTCGCCGCGCCACTTGCGGAACACGTTGGGGAACTCGTTGAGCGTCGCGCCGACGAAGTAAGTGGGCAGGCTGGCCCCGCCCTCCTGCGTCCAGCCGCCCTGGATCAGGGCGTGCTCGCGGAACACCGGCAGCGCCCTGGCGATGGTCTCGCCCGCCAGGCCCAGCCGCTCCTCAAGGTTCTCGGCGAGGTAGGCCCGGTCCATCGCGTTGACGGTAACCGGCCGGCCCCGCTGCATGCAGTACTCGAAGATCAGGCCCCGGCGCAGCCACGACCGCAGGATCGGCAGCGCGTACGCGACGAGCTCGGCCTCGAACACCTCGTACTTCGGGCCCGCGAACCCGGCCGCCGCGAGCTGCTCGACCAGGATCGCGTCCTTGGCGCGGCGCAGCAGGCTCACGGCCGCGGCCTCCACCTCGGCGGCTTCTTTGCCGGTGATGCGCTCGGCACGCAACAGCGCCTTCAGCGCCCCGGGAGTGAAGATCGTGGCGGCGAGGGCCGCGTCGAATGACGCGTCGGTGTCGAACGGGTTCGCAGCCTGCGCGTTCGCGGTCGAGTTGCCTGGTTGTAGGTGCGTAACAGCAGGCGGCGCCCCCGCGCCGACCCACTGCTCACCACCCACCACTGCGCACTCCCACTTCTCGCTCTACAGACGACCCGGTGACCACCGAGACGTCCCTTAAGTCCCGCCGGGACCTTCCGCAAGCTCCAGGCCCCGCCGGAACCCAAGCGACCTCTCGTAGGTCACGGAAATAGACCTACCCCACGACTTTTTTCAAGATCTTTTGCGGCCGGGTTCCGAGAAGAAAAACGTGGGGCTACCAGCGCGGACGCACCTAGACCCGGCACAGCCGGGCCTCGCTCCGGACAACCAGTTTCAGAGGAGAAGAAGGTACATGTCCCGCGACGACCCGGAGTCCTCCAACCCGCTGCTGAGCCTGCGGGCCGCAGTGATCCTGCTGCTGGCGCTGCTCACCGGCGCCGCCGCCGCGGGCCTGATCCTGCTCGCCGAGCGGACGCCGGCCGAGGCGGTCCTCGGCGGGTGCGCGGCCGCAGCGGCCGCGGTGAAGTTCTTCAGCTGGCTCGTCGGCCCGCACAAGTCCTGATCGGGGCTCTGGTGCGGACGTGCCCGCCTCGGCACCAGAGCCCGCCGACGTCGCACGCGGTCAGCGTCGAAGATGCTTCTGGTTGTTCGGGCTAAGAGCGCCTCACGCTGTCAGCGGTTGGCATTCAGCTCTCGCCACCCTGATACGGCAAACGAGTGTTTGCCGTATCAGGGTGCTTCTGTTGAGGTCAGGTGGCAGGAGACGGGCCGTCGCCGGCCTAATCGGCTGCTTCCGCAACGGGCGCGAACGAGACCACGATCGAGTGACACGAACTCCAGACGTGGATGTTGCTCACCACTTTCTTTTCTCCCAAGGGTTCGGCATGTGCTGGTGACGGCGTGGTGGTCAGGTCTGGGTGGTATCGGCCAGCCGGGCAGCGAGCTGGACGGCGGTCGGAGTCCAGGTGCCGCGCTGCACGTCCATCGCGTCGAGGCGGCGATGCGTTCCCTCATTGGAGGGCTTGAGGTAGCGCTGCAGGGTGCGCCGGTCCTCGTGGCCGGACAGGTTCATCAGGTCGGCCTCGGTCGCGCTGTCCTCGCCGGCGTGGGTGAGCCGGGAGTGCCGCAGGTCGTGCAGCTCCCACCCGCCGGTCGCGGTGTCGATGTGCCGCTCGGCGGTGCGGTAGCCCATCCGGCGGCGCCTGCTGACCGGGTCGACGTCGTTCTCGTGCACGGTGCCGTCCGCGACCCGGCGCGTGGACAGGAAGATCGGGCCGCTGGTGCGACCGGACAGCAGCTGGCCCGCTGGACATGACCGACGGGTGCCCTCTCCGCGGGACATGCGCGGTCTGCGGCGGCACGGACCGGCTGCGCCCCGCACCTACGACGGCGAGATCGGCGTCTACTGCCGCACCGTGTGCGCGGACTGCATCGTCGGAGGCCGGCGCCCGCAACTCGTCCCCGGCGTCGAGAAGCTCGCCATCGTCGCCCACTGCGACCACCTCGGCATCAGCACAGACGACATGGTCCGGCGGCACCACGACGAGGCCGAACACGACCAGTTCCTCCAGGAACCCGTGGGCCATCAAGTACCTCGACCTCCCGTACGACGCCATCGCGGCTGCCCGCGACGAAATCGCTGTCGAGATCGTCGAGCTGAAGCCGCCGCCCAGCCCCGACAAGCTGCGCGTGCGCTACGAGGGCTTCACCAGCAACCGCACGGCCGCCCAGTGGCGAAATCTGATCCACGGCAGCTCGACGTGGCGAAAGATCCTCAACGAGCGCACACCCGAACAGTGGCGGCAGCTATACGAGGACAGCGACCGCACGCCTGACCCGGATAAGGGCGCTTGATCCGCTCCGGTGTTCGGCTTCGGCAAGCCCGGTGTCGGCCGAAACTGCAGGTCACGGTCCCATGCGGCGTGTTTTGCGTTTGAGCGCACGAGGCTCACCGATAGCTGTACGAACCCGGCCTGCTGCTACGACCGCGCGGTCCCCCGGCATGCCTCACCAGCGACCTTGTAAAACCCCTGGTCAACCCAGGTGCGGAGACCATCGCGCAAGCAGGACAACCCGCCGCCCACGCGGCCACCACCCCAATAACTCCTATATACGGCGGCTGAGATGCGGTGAAACCGAACTTTGACCACCGGGTCCGGTGACACGCGTCCGAGATACTTGCAGGATGGACCAGACGGCGAAGTACCTCGAGCGCGCGAAGCAGCGCGTCCGCGAGGTACTCGACGTCGAACACGCCGTCGTCGGCGCCGAGCTGACGGCGCGCATCAGCGAGGCCGGCTTCAACAAGTCCGGCCAGAACATCGACGCCCACCACGTCACCAACGCGCTGCGCGAGCTCACCGCGGCGGGCGACATCATCCAGGTCGACCCCGAAGCGACCCGCGGCAAACACACCATCAAGACCATCCAGCCCGCCGACCAGAAGCGGCGCAAGACCGCCATCGCGCGCGCGGCCGCCCGCAAGCGACTGCTCTACGCCCGGTACCTGAGCTGGGCGAGCGGCTCGGTCCGCTACCCGCACGGACACATCGGCCCGGCAGGAGAAGAAGCCGTCCGCACCGCGATCCTCGCCTCCGGCCAGCTGCAGCCCGAACGCGCGGACTTCGGCCCGGTGAACTCCCTGCTCGGCGTCCCGCTGCCCGGCGAGCTCGACAGCGCCGGCTACCACGTGCCGAAACTGCTCGGCGTGCCGCAGCGACCGATCACCGTGATGGTCGAGGTCAAGAACGTCCGCGGCTGGATCTACCCCGGCAGCGAGGAGCTCTACCAGCTGCTGAACAAGGCGCTCGTTCTCCAGCTCGCACGGCCTGATCAGCTGATCCTGCCAGTGTTCGTGTGCAGGCGCGCCCACATCACGGCGTTCTGGATGGCGCAGCAGCTCGGCTTCATGATCGTCGACATGGAGTTGCAGTACATCGGCAACCCGGACCTCGACAAGCCCGAACACTTCGATGAGGTCCGCGTCGAGCTGCACTTCGACGACCTGCGCGTCGGCACTGGACCGAGCCTGCGCACCAAGGACCGCCTCATCAAGGTCCTCCCCGACCACGCCACGAACATGGCGCTGGCCTGGATGGAGACCGTCGCGAACGAGGAGATCGCCGAACTGATCCCGCAGCTGCGCACCGCAAGTTACTTCGAGCGCAACGAACTGATGGAGCAGCTCCGCGACGCGGTAAAACGCGCCGGGCACAAGGGCTTCTAGGTAACCAGGTCGCTTTCCGTTTCGGCCACATCCCTCTGGCGCGAGCAACGCAGGCCATCACCCTGCCGGCGTTCGCGCCGCTTGCTCTGACCAGGCAAGCCGCCGCGCTCGGCGCGAACGCTGCCGGCGCTGGGTCGCTTGACGATCTGACCATTGGCCAGGAGCCAGTGCTTGCCGCACACCGCCAGACGTCTCATGAACCGCCGACCTAGTCGTCTTCACGTGGCATTCCTGCTTTTCCTGGCGGGCGGGCTGGGCTTCTATCTGCGGCGATACCGGCTTCTGATTCCGGCCGCGAAATCTGTCTGCGCCGAAGTGGAGATCTGAGGGTCGTCGAGCGTCTTCAAGTCGAGCATGCCCCCCGGATGCTCGGCTCCTGCTCCGGCAGGTGTCTCCCCGCCCAGGAGAAAGGATCCGGTCACGATGATCTTCGATCACCGCGGCACCGGACTGAGTCCCTGGGGTCGCCAGCGCCACTGGTGGCCCCACATCAAGGGATCTCACATGATCGACCTCCACGACGAGGCCGTTCACGAATGAGACGCGAAGAGTTCGACGCATTCATCAGGGACAACTACAGCCTGCTCTTGCGCTACGGACTTTCCGCATGCAGCAGCACAGACAAGATATGCCGGGTACAGGACGCGGTACAGGACGCAATCCTGAAGCTCTACCGCACCTACCAGAACAATGGTGATCTCGACCTCACCATTGGCTACGCGTTCCTCACGGTCCGTTCGGCTCTCGTCGACTCGTATCGCAGAGACCGAAGGATGCCACTAACTGATCACGCCACGGAAGTGGACACGGTCAGAACAGAGCAGGTGGCACCAGAGGACATCGACGCCGCTATGGCGGACGATGTGCGCGCAGCAGTCGCGGAACTCTCCCTTCCTCTGCAAAGGGTGATTTTCCTGAAGTACGAACTTGGCTGGGACAACACGATGATCAGTGAAAATTTGCTGATCATCAAAGCCCAAGTCAGCCGTGATATTCACCGGGCCCACGTTCGGCTCCGTAAAAAGCTAGAACGGTGGAACCCGAAATCCGGAAGGCGGTCCTAGTGGACGTTGAACAGCTCCTAGCTGCTAACGCCGCCACTGTCGACCAGCAGATGAGGTCGATTGATCTTGACGCTGGCCTGCAGCGGGTGTTCGCGGCGCTGGATGCACTCGACGGTCCCGAACCTTCCTTTTCCCAACCGGCACGCCTGGCTGACCTTCCTGAGGTCAGCCGGGCTCCGGCCCCCCACTCGGCACAGGCTCCAGAGTGGGCGGTTCGCGAACTCAGCCTGCGAGAAAGCGAAGTCCAGGAGAAGGAGACAGCTTGGAACTGTCGGCGCATCGCTGAACTGAAAGAGGTCTTGAACAAGCCCGACGAAGCAGCTGCGTGGTGGCGCCGCGCGGCGAACGCGGGAGATCTCGACGCGCAGGACTACGTCGAGACCTACCTGAGCTAGAAGTGTCATCCCTGGGACGGGACACCAGCACGGCAGGGCCCACCACGAGATCCATGTAGCCCGAGACTAAGGACCTAGATGTAGAAGCCTAAACCAAAAGGAAATCGGAACAACGGAACAGGAAGGGAAACTGCATGTCTGCTCGACGGAGAACTCACTCCCCCGAGGGGGTGATCGCCGTACCTCTCCCACTGATCGCTGCTGTCAGATGCGTAGTCGCCTTTGTCGCAGTAGCCGCCGGAGTCCTCGCAACACCCGAGGAACCAGCTACTCGCGCTCAGCTGCTCGTTTCAGGTCACGACGATGCCGCCCGACCGTCTCGGCGCGGCTTCTTCCGAAACCGCCGACTCGCCAACGTGGAACCACTCGGAGCAATGCTACGAGTTCTACGCGGAGAGAACGGCGCCGATCACTGGTGGGACGTGAGACAGCTTCGCGCCTGCCACCCGGTGGGGGTGTAGGCGTCTATGTAAGCCTGCACCCGTACCGCTAAGCCTGAACTTAGCGCAACATCCCAGTCCCGCCCCGGCCAGTCGGCCGGGGCGGGATCCTTTCTTTCCAGATGTGGAGATCTGTGCACTCGTCGTCGTTTCACTGTCGTCAGCCAAACGACGACGAAGGGCCCACTCGATGTGGACTTGGTTCTTTATCTGTTACGCGGTGTTCCTCGCGGGGCTGATCGGGTACGCGGTGCACATCGCGTTGTCCTGCCCGGACCCCGAGCGCCGCAAGGACGCCTACCGGGTCCTGAAGCTGATTTGGATGACCGCGACCGGAAGCAGCGGCGTGGTCATGCTGGCCATCCAGCTCCACAACATGGGCCTACTGCTCTAGCCAGGACTGTGTGTCCGGCCAACACGTTGTGCTCCGGCGGCGACCACGCCGCCGGAGCCATTTCTGTCAGCGGTTGGCGCTCTCCCAGTCAGCGGTGACCTTGGCGATGTGCCTGTGCCAGTTCAACTCGCGCGCGGTGATCGACACGTGCGGATCGTCGCCGCCGAGATGCCACAGCACGTCGATCACCTGGTACGACCGCATCGGATCGAAGCCGACCAGCTCGCCGACGCGCGGCACGTGCGGAGCCTGCGCGACCTCCTCCTCGTGGCTGTCGCCGTTCTCGTCCTGCAGCCGGTAGATGATGTGGATCACGCGGTGCCCTTCGGGGTGGGGTTAGTCGTCACCAGGCGTTTCATGGGGCAGGGCCTGGTGGCTGGTTTGCGCAGGTCGCAGCCGGGAAGCCGGACTAGATCAGCGCGTAGTCGAAGTGGTCCGAGGTCGACCCTTGCGACGGAAGGTGCCCCGGCCAGTTTGCTGGGCCGGGGCACCGTCTTGTTCGAGCCGTAGCATGCGCGCTCAGGCAGGCCCAGCATCTCCGCGATTCGCCATGTGCTCGACGAAGTGCATGTACGCGTCGATGCTGAGCAGGATGATCGGACCATCTGGATCTTTGGTATCACCGATGGCGGCACGTTTGTGCTGGTCTTTGGTGAATCCGATGCGGACGCACGAGCCGTTCGGCTCGGTGTAGCTGCTCGTGCGCCAGTTATTGATCATGTTGATCGTGCTCCAACCTGTGTTCCGCGACGACAGTTTCCAGGAACTGCCTCGACGCCTCCTCTGACAGCGCCTGCTGATCGAGGCGCGTGAACATGGTCTCAGCGTCGGTGATGGAGACGGCAGCGTCGAAATAGTGCGCGCTGAGCGCGGACTCGGAGTAGGCGAGCCTCCACTGGTCGGTGAAGGTGACCAGGGAGAGTTGCCTGTTGCCGGGTGCCCGAAGATGGAACGAGTCGCGCAGCACGCGAACGGTGACGTGGGGCATGTGTTGGACGACGTGCAGAACGTGCTGGCGCTGCCCGGTCATGATCTCGTCGTTGATCTCGGGGTCCTCGTGCACGATGCCGTTGAGCGCCCGCTCCTCCACGTAGGCGTTGAGGCGCAGCGGCGCCGGCGTGCGGACAAGGGGGAGCTGACGCGCGGTCCGCTTGTTGACCTCCGCCACCACGTCGAGCTCGGGATTCCCGCGCTTCGCGAACTCCGCGAGAGCCCGCGAGTACTGCGGGGTCTGCAGAAGCGTGAGGATGAGCATCGGCTCGTAGTTGGTGATGCTCTCGGCGAAGAACTCCAGCGCCAGATACATGTCCAGGTCGCTGATGACCCCGACTGAGTGGATGCTCCCTGGTGCTCCAGTCCGAGCGATCTCCAGCACCTGCTTAAGGATCGGGAATCGGTCGGCGACCCCGAAGAAGATCAGCAGCGCTTCGAGCTGGGTCTCCTTCGGCGCTTGATAGTTCTTGTGGGTCGGCTGATAGAGGAACTGTGCGTAGTGGGGCTGCGTGATCCCCAAGTGATCCGCAGCTTCCTTCTGTGTCGCACCGGAGAGCGAACGACAGTGAATCAGCTGGTAGCGGATGATTTGGCGCGCGGTCTCACGGCTGATGCGCACGTCCACGCTGCTGTCCTCCTGTAGGGACCGGCTGATACTGACGGTAGCGACGATCATCCTCGCTTCTCACCCGAAAAGACCACACCAGGGTGCTGTCTATCTTATAGAGGATAGGTCTATTTTATAGATAGGCAGGTTCGTCGAGCCCATCTCCTTGGGCAGGGCGGAGCTGCTGAGACCGGGAGTGCGGCATCGCTCGCTCCCCCCGTGGGCGTAGTTGCTGCTTCCCGGTCGCCCTCCCGAGGGCAGCGGTTCGGCCGGTGGTTTCTCCCCCGACGGCCGGCCGGGCCGCCGTCCTCACCAGATCGCAGCGGCCCCGACTTGGCCCCGAGCCTGGACGGGGCCGCTGTCACCAGCGTCAGCCCGGAGCCGCACATGGAGTCGCCGCAGAAGCCGGCCGCCGTCCAGTTCGCCCCTGAACCGAATTGGACGGCGCAGTCACAGCAGACGCTCGCAGCGATCCGCCCAAACCGACACACATTGAGCGACGAGCAGTTGGAAGCAGGCCGCGTCGCGCTCCGCGAATTCGATCGCCGTGCCTGGCTACCAACCGGAGGTGCCCTGTGAGCACCATCGAAAGCGGCACCCGCGCACCACGGCGGTACCGCTGGTACGCCCACGCCGGAGAGCGCCACGCGATCAACCGGGACCTGGTGGCGGGCAAGCCGGGCCAGACGCTGTGCAACGACTCAATCGCGGTCACTTCGGAGACGCTCGCCGTCGGTTTCTATCCGACCTGCGTCAAGTGCGACGCCGAGTGGCGTAAGCAGCGTGCGCGGGGAACGACATCGTGAGCGCCGTCGCGTGCGACGCCAAGCACGAGCTGATCGCAGACCAGGGTCGAGGCGTGTTCGAGCCGCAAGTCCCGCTGGAGAACGCGACCGAACAGACCGCGCAAATCTCAATCATCCCGGTTGCCAAGACCGAGGACATGGTGACGGGCACTGGTCTGGGCTGGTTCTGGCCCCTGTGGCATCGGTTCGACGAGGAAGCTAAGACGCGTGAGCTGGAAGACCCGAAGGGCTTGCACGGCAACGCGGGCGGCCGGTGGGTGTTCGCTGAATGCGGCCTGACGGCGAGTCCCGACGAATCGATTGTCGCCGCATCGTCGTCGCTGGACTGCCCTGTGTGTTTCCCGGACGACTCCGGGCACTTGTTTACCTGGGATCGCAGAGGTAGCCACATCGTCGCGCGTTGCCTGCTGACAGGCTGTGGAAAGACCGACGCCCAGACCCGTGACCCGAACACCGGCAGGCGTCGCCCATGTAGGTCGTCAACACCTGAGGTGTCGAGCTGATGGGCGCAAGCTGGAAGCGCTGCACCCGCCACGCGCCCGTGATGACGTGCGGGGTGTGCGGTCAGCTCGGCTGGGACGAGTCGAGCGATGGTGACCACGCTCGCCGGCAACGTGCGGCCGAGCTGCGCCGCCTGACTTCGGGCCCGGCCCCGGTGGTGCTCGTCCGTCGTTGCGCCGACAGGGGCTTGTTCCACGTGCAGGAACCGAAGTTCGTGCAACTGGTGCTGCGGCTTCCGCCACGTCCGTGGTCGCCGGTGCCCAGCCACGACGGCCCGGATATGACTGCCTACTTCGACGCGGTCCGCGCTGCGGTGCTCGAAGCGGTGCAGCAGCAGGGACTTGGTCACCGGTGGCCCCGCAACCCCGAAGTCGCGTCCCGCTACGGCATCCCCAAGTCCCTGGCAACCGAGTTGCGCAGTTGGCTCGTTGCCGAGGACCGGCTGCGACTGGACGGCGACTACTACGTCACCCAAGCCCGCCCGACGTCGAGCGAGGACGAATCATGAGCAACCCGTTCGAGTTTCAGCCTCACGACACGGACGGTGCCAGGTGAGCAATGTGCCAGCCCTACGCAAGGGCGTCGCCGTGCTGAAAGCGCTCGCTGAGCAGGGTTCGATGTCTGCGGCAGCGATCGCCGATGACCTGCAGTTGCCGCGTTCTACGACCTACCATCTGCTTTCTGTGCTCGGTGACGTCGACCTCGTCGAGCACCGTGCAGGCGAGAACCGGTACGCGCTTGGCGCGGCCGCAGGGCAGCTCGGTGACGCCTACTACCGGGCGAACCGGCTTGGGGAGTTGCGATTGCCGCCTCGGCCGCGCAGCCAACCACCACCGATCGGTCACCGGCTGCACGAGGTGCTGCAACAGCAGTACCTCCTCGACGTCGCGGCCGCGCTCGATCGCGCCTGCCAGGAACAAGGTCCAGGTCTGACGTTGCCGCCGGCACAGGTGCTCGGACTCCACTTCGGCCTCTCCTACGAGTGGGCAACCACCACGATCGAGACCCTGCACCAGCAAGAACTGGCCGAGCTACCGCCTAGGGAGAACCGTCATGGATGAAAACCTGGCGGCCACGCTGAAAGCCGCCGTGCACGAACGCCTCGACTACCTCGACCACCTCGCCGTCGACGGTGACGAGCCGTCTCGCGCCGCCCTCGCCGAAACCGAGATCACCAGGCTCACGAGCGCATGGCGCGTCCTGCTGGACCTGCATGCTCCCGACGAGCATGGCCGCTGCCCGCACTGCTCCTCGTGGCGCCGACCGCGCCGACACCCCTGCAGCGTCTGGACCACCGCCCACCAGCACCTGATATCAGCCGACGGTCCTTCCGCACACCGCACCGGCAGGCACGCTGATGCCGCTGGCCGGTCGACTGTCGCGGTGCTCGGGGCTTCCTGACCAGGGGGCGCGACGCGTCCCAGACCGCGGCGCGCTCCTGGTCCACTTGACCGTCAACTGGCACTCAATCAAGAACACCCCTCTGAAAGAGTAATCAAGTGAACACACTCCGACACGACGACGCCAGCGCCGCAAAGTTCCGCAATGCCCTGGTGGACACGCTTCTCACCAAGAACATGATCACCTCTCCGGTGGTGGAGCGGGCCTTCCGCACGGTGCCCCGGCACCTGTTCGTCGCCGAGGGCACTCCGCTGGACGTCACCTACAACGTCGACGCGTCGGTAGCGATCAAGCGGGACCCTGACGGCGTGATCATCTCGTCGACCAGCGCGGCGTACATCCAAGCCCGGATGATCGAGCAGGCCGAGCTCCGCAGGGGCATGAGCGTGCTGGAGATCGGTTCTGGCGGGTACAACGCCGCCCTGGTGGCCGAGGTCGTCGGCCCGGACGGGCACGTGGTCAGCGTGGACATCGACCCGGAAGTGACCGATCGCGCCAGCGAGCTGTTGGACGCGAACGGATACGGCAGCCGAGTCATCGTGGTGCAGGCCGACGCCGAGAACCCGTTGCCAGGGCTGGACAAGCCGGTGGACGCGATCCTGGTGACGGTCGGGGCCTGGGATCTCGCTCCGGCCTGGCTAGAGCACCTGGTCGAGGGCGGCAGGATCGTCGTCCCGTTGCGGATGAACGGAATCACCCGCGTCATCGCCTTCCGCCGCGAGGGCGACCACCTGGTGAGCACCTCGGCCGAGGTAGCCGGGTTCGTTCCGATGCAGGGCGAGGGCGCCCGTGACGAGCGGGTCTTCCTGCTCCCCGACCGCAACGGTCACCACGTCAAGCTGCGCTTCGAGGGAGACGTGCCGGACGGCATGAGCTTGCTGGACGGGGCGCTGGCGACCGAACGCACCGACGTGTGGTCCGGCGTCACGATCAAGCACGGCGTGTCCTTCGCCGACCTGCATCTGTGGTTCGCCGCGTTCCTGCCCGGCTTCTGCAAGCTGGCCGTGGATGAAGGCACCGACATGGCCTCCGAACGCAAGGGCTGGTTCCCCTTCGGTGTTGTGCTCGGTGACTCGTTGGCCTACCTGGCCATCCGTCCCCTTCCCGAAGGCGGCGCAGTGGAGTTCGGCGCGCGTGCCTATGGAACGCACGGCGAGGACGCCGCTACCGCGATGGTCGAACAGATCCAGGCATGGGACCGCCACGGCCGCGATGTCGAGCCCACCTTCGCCTACTGGCCGACCGGCTCCCACCGTCCCGAGTTCAGCGAGAACACAGCCGTGCTGACCAAAACGCACGGCCTGGCCACGATCTCCTGGTCATCGGCGACGGACGTCGCCGACGACCAGGATGCCCAGCAATAGCACCGAAAAGTGAGGAGTGAACCGTATGTCAGCTGCACTGGCCACGCCCACGGAGACCCTGGACACCGTTGACGACGCGGATTTCGAACTGGATATGCGCGTGGTGGAGTCCAACACCAAGCTCGTGATCATGATGTGCGAGACGAGCGACGGGTGCGGTGATACCTGCAACACCAGCGCGTGCGCCTCCGGCTCCAACGACCCGTTCTGATCCACAACCCGCCTGTCGTCGGTGCCCGAGCCTGTCTGGGGCGCCGACGGCAGGCACTGCCAGTGACCACCGGGTGAGGAGCCACACGCGATGACCGTGTCCCCGCGCTATCAGCACGCAGGCCTTGTCCTGGCCCGCGTTACCACCGATCCCGGTGATCTCGACCCGCCTCCGCATCTGCACCTGGCCGACCCGGACTCGGTCGAGCAGGAAGGCCGTGCGTGGCTGGCAAAATTGTGGGCACGCCCGGAGGTGCGCGACGCACTGGTGCAGGCCAGCCCCGTCCTCGGCGCTCGCCTCGACCAAATCCTGGGCGACAGCACCACCGTCACCACTGCGAAGGAACTTCGCCGCGCCGTGCTGTCTGTGGCGTCCTACATGCTGCGCTGGCAGCGACGGGCCACGCCGTTCGGCCTGTTCGCCGGAGTCGGGCCCGCCGGTGTCGGCTCCGCGAAGGCCGACGTCGGCACACGGCACCGGGCCGTGACGCGGGTGGACGGCGAGTGGCTGACCACGCTGATCAACCGGCTCGAACAGCACCCCGGCCTGCGCTCACGGCTGACGGTCGTGGTGGACGACGCAAGGATGCTGCGCGATGGGCGCGTGATCGTGCACCGGCGGGCTGAGGTCGGCGCCTCCACTCCAGGGCCGCTACGGGAGTCCTCGGTGCGGCTCACCCGGCCTGTGCGGTTCGTTCTGGCCGCGGCCGGTTCGCCGATTCGCTTCGACACGCTGGCCGACCAGATGGCCGCCGCGTTCCCCTCCGCGTCCCCAGACAAAGTCGACGCACTGCTGAACGGCCTGGTCGACGCCGGTGTGCTGATCACGAGCCTGCGGCCTCCGATGACCAGCGGCGACGCCTTGTCCCACCTGGCCGGCGCCCTGCGGGCGGCCGGAGCGGATACCGTCGATGACGTCGCTGGCCACCTGCGCGATCTCGACGCGATTGGCGCCGACCTCGCCCGGCACAACCACGCCAGCGACCCTGACCAGGCAAGGGAAATCCGGACGGCGGTCACCGCCCGGATCACCGCCCTGGTCCCCGGAACCAGCCATGCGCTGGCCACCGACGTGTGCGTCGACGCGACGATCACCGTTCCCGAGCGGGTGCTCGACGAGGCAGCGCGTGCCGCCACCGTGTTGCTGCGGACCACCACGCAACCCTTCGGAACGGCCACATGGCTGGACTATCACGCCCGGTTCCGCGCCCGCTACGGTCCCGGTGCGCTGGTGCCGGTGCGCGACCTGGTTGCCGACTCCGGCCTCGGCTATCCCGCCGGCTACCTCGGCGCGCCACGCGCCCGGCCAGCATGGCGGGTGCTGACCGACCGCGACGCAGCCCTCCTGGCGTTGATCCAGCAGGCCACTGTGACCGGGGCGCGGGAGATCGAGCTGACCGACACCGACATCGAGGCACTGACTGTCGGGGAGCACGCCGACGTCGTGCCGCCCCAACGGATCGAACTTGGCGTCGAGGTGCACGCCGCGTCGACTGCGGCGATCGACCGAGGCGAGTTCGGGCTGCGGGTCACCGCCTCGCCACGTGCGTACACCAGCATGGCCGGACGGTTCGCCCACCTGCTTGACCAGGCCGACCAAGCCCGGCTGGCAGCGACCTACGCCGCAGAACCCGCGGACGTGGTGGCAGTGCAGTTGTCCTTTCCGCCGCGCCGCCCTCACAACCAGAACGTGGTGCAGGTGCCGCCGCTGCTCGGCGACATCGTCTCGCTGTCCGAGCACCGTGACCCGACGCGCCCAGACCTCACCGTCGTCGGAGCGGACGACCTGGCGGTCACCGCCGACGCCGAGCAGATGTACCTGGTGCAGGTCTCCACCGGCCGGCGGGTGATCCCCCGGATTCCGCACGCCTTGGACACCGCTGCGCAAAGCCCGCCGCTGGCACGGTTCCTCGCCGAGGTCGCCGACGCCCGCAGCGCGGTGTTCCGCGGATTCGATCTCGGCGCCGCCCGTGTCCTGCCCTACGTGCCGCGTATCCGCTACCGGCGCACGGTGCTCTGCGCCGCCCGCTGGATCCTCGCCGCCGCAGACCTCGCCGTGCGGCCCGGAGCTCACGACGAGCAAGAGGTGTTGCGTGCGTGGTGTCAGCGGTCGCGGGTACCTGCACGGGTCGTGCTGGTCCACGGGGAGCTGCGCCTGCCGCTGGACCTCGACCAGGAGCTCGACCGTGTCCTGCTGCGCGCCCGGCTGCAACGAGCCGGCCGGGTCGAACTGCATGAGGATGGCCCGCCCGGCGAGCAAGGCTGGATTGGGCGCCCGGCGGAGCTGTTGATCCCGATGACCGCGATCATCCCGCCCGCACGGCCTCTGCCCGCCACAGCGGCACCCGGTGCCGCACTCCAGCCTGGTCACTCCGCTGTCGTCCACGCGCAACTTGCGGGCAACCCGGCGCGGTTCGACGAGATCCTCACCGGGCACCTGCCCCGGTTCGTCGCCGAACTGCACGACTTGCGTGATCCGGACCGTCCGCTCGGGTCGTGGTGGATTCGGCGGCACCGCGACATGATCCGGCCCGAGACCGATCAGCACCTCGCCGTGTTCCTGCGCCTGACCGGCCCGCAGCACTACGGAGCCATCGCCGCCCGGCTCGCCGCGTTCGCGGCGGACCTGGACTCCCGCGGACTTCCCGGACAGCTCACCCTCGCACCGTCCCCACAGCACCCCGCCCGCTACGGCGACGGCGACGCGCTAGCGGCGGCCGAGCACGTGTTCGCCACTGACACCACAGCAGCCATCGCCCAGCTCGCAGCGGCGCAGGAGTCTGGAATTCCCGCCCAGGCCCTGGCCGCGGCGTCGATGGCGCACCTGGCCGCGTCCTTCGCGCCCGACCCGCCGACCGGGTACCGGACGCTGCTGGAATGCCTGCGGCAGGAACACGGACCGCTGGACCGGGCGCTGCGCAATCACGCTCTCGTCGTCGCCGACCCTGATCAGCAGTACCGCGGTGTTCGCGGGCAACCGGGTGGTGACGCGGTCGCCGCCGCCTGGTGTGCTCGTGACACAGCCCTGAGCACCTATCGCGATGTGCTCATTGAGCAGGGGCGAGAGCCGGACGTGGTGCTGCGCACGCTGCTGCACGAACACCACATCCGCGCCGTCGGCGTCGACCCGACATTCGAGAAGGAGACAGGACGCCTCGCCCGCGCGGTCGTGCTGCGCCTGCTCGCCCTGGGCGGTGCCCGGTGACGCCCGGCACGAATCCAAGCCCAGAGCGCGGCGAGGTGACGTTGACTCTCGCCGAGGTGGCCGGCCAGTCCCTGGCCAATGGCGCGGCCGGGACCGCGCTAATGCACGTCGAGCGCGCCTGGACCGGTTGCGGCACTTGGACAACCGCGCAGGACCACATCCGCCGGGTCGTGGCCGGGCCGGTCGACGCCGCCGAACACGCCGGCCTGTACTACGGGGCGCCCGCAGTGGCACTCCTGCTGCAGGCCGTCGCTGACCGCCATCCCCGCTACCGCGCGGCCAGCCAGACGATGGACGAGCACGTGCTTCGCCTGACCCGTCGGCGCCTGTCCAACGCCGCCGCGCGGATCGACCGCGAGGAGCCTGCCGCGTTCGCCGAGTACGACCTGTTCTACGGGCTCACCGGTATCGGCGCGCTGCTGCTGCGCCACCACCCCGACAGCGACGAGCTGACCGGGATTCTGCGGTACGTGGTCACGCTGGCGACCCGGCCGCGCCACGAGAACGGCGTCGCACTGCCCGGCTGGTGGGTGGCGCACGACCCGGACAAGATCATGCCGACCCCCGGCGGGCATGCGAACTTCGGCATGGCCCATGGCGCGGCCGGATTGTTGTCCTTCCTCGCCCTGGCCGCCGTGCACGGTCGTGTAGTCGACGGTCAGCGCGAGGCGATCTCCGTGCTCACAGAGTGGTTCGAGCGGTGGAGGCAGGACGGAACGGACGGCCCGTGGTGGCCTCAGTGGATCACCCGAGAAGAGCTGCGCGCGGGCCACCCGGCCCACACTCGACCAGGTCGTTCCTCCTGGTGTTACGGGACGGTCGGCATCGCCCGCGCCCTGCAGCTGGCCGCACTGGCCACCGACGACCCGCAACGCCAGCACACCGCAGAGGACGCGCTTGCCGC
The DNA here is from genome assembly GCF_044455585.1 of Lentzea sp. NPDC051213. Classification (NCBI taxonomy): domain Bacteria; kingdom Bacillati; phylum Actinomycetota; class Actinomycetes; order Pseudonocardiales; family Pseudonocardiaceae; genus Lentzea; species Lentzea sp. NPDC051213. The sequence continues at coordinate 175,821 of NZ_JBITEX010000009.1, read as the reverse complement.
GAGCCTGACCGACACCCAGCTCGACCGGATCACCGAGCCGGGCCTGTGCCACGGCATCGCCGGGATCTACCAGACCGCCTACCGCGCCTCCCTTAACACCTGTGGCCCCTCAATCGCCCATCGGCTCCCTGCGCTGGCCGATCGACTCGCCCAACACGCGCGGCCGCTCGGCGAGGAGGACAACAACCAGGTGGACGCGGCCGGGCTGCTGACCGGACGCGCCGGAGTGGAACTGGCGCTCGAGACCGCACGGCGCGGCACGCCGCCTCACACGGGATGGGACGCATGCCTGCTGATCACCTGAGCACCAACCGAACCACAGCGCCCGCTGATCTCGCCGCCGCCGTGCTGGCGGTTCTCGCCGGTACCGACCCAGGCACCGTCGCGACCCGCCACGCCCTGGATCCGGACGACCTCGACGACGCCGTCCGCACCTACCAGGTTGCCGGGCTCACTGCGCTGGAACGACAGGCCGAAGGCTCCTGGTACCAGGTACGTGTCCAATTCACCGACTGGTCGGCCGCCGAGGTGGCCGGCGCCACGGCGCTCGGACCTGCCTTGGACCGGCTTCGCGCCGCCGGTGCGGTGGCCGGATGGTGGTTCCTGCGCAAACACCCCTGCTGGCGACTGCGGCTGTCGCATGCGGACACCGCGGCAGTGGACGGTGTGCTCGACGAGCTGACCGGCACCGGCGTCATCGAGCGCTGGTGGCCGACGGTGTACGAGCCGGAGACCGCCGCCTTCGGCGGCACAGCCGGCATGGGCACCGTGCACGACCTGTTCTGCGCCGACAGCGCGGGCGTGCTCGACTACCTGCGCCAGGACACCCCCGGCCTCGGCCGCCGGGAACTGTCCATCCTGCTCCTGAGCGGGCTGATGCGCGCTGCCCGGCTCGACACCTTCGAGTGCGGCGACGTGTTCGAACGGGTCGCCCGGCTGCGTCCCGCACCTGCCGAAACCGACACGGCACGCATCGGCAAGTTGGCCGAAAACGTGCGCGTACTCCTGTCGATCCCCAACCTGGCCGAGAGCGAGCTGTTCACGCCGGGCGGGCCGGTCGGGCACGCCGCGCCGTGGCTCGCCGCGCTGCGCACCGCCGGCGAACAGCTCGGTCACGACGCTGGGAACGGACGCCTGGACCGCGGTCTGCGGGCCATCCTCACCCACGTGGTGATCTTCCACTGGAACCGGTTCGGCCTCTCGGCCACCAGCCAGGGCATTCTCGCCCGCGCGGCGGCCACCGCCCTGCTTCCCAGGAGCTGACCATGACCGTGACGCCGAACTCCACGCTGGCCGCTGTGGTCCGCCGCTTCCCGCTGCTGGGCCGTCCGCGGCCCTCCTGCCCGTCCTTGCCCGAGCGAGTCCAGCAGATCGCCGATAGCGCCCACGCCGCCGGGCACGACGGCGCCGACCGGCTGGCCGAAGGCGCGCACGCCCTGAACAAGGCTGCACTGATCGCCAGCGACTGCGGTCTGCCGGACCTAGCCCGCCAGCTGTGCTGGCAACACATCGACCTCTACTGCACCGCCACCCGCCCACTAACCGTGCTCCACGCCCGCTACATGCTCGAACCCGTCCTCAACCTGGCTCGGCTCCAGCTCCGAGCTCGTGACGGCGACCAGGCGCTGCAGCTGCTCACCGAGATATTCCAGGCCGTCCGGTCCAGCACCGACCTGGTCGTCGAGGGACGCACACTGCCGCTGACCGACCTCGCCGGCAGCCGCGCCGAACGCCACAAGCTGCACGAATGGGCGTGGCTTCATCTCGTCGGGGACGGCATCCGGGCCTTGGCGCTCGCCGGACGATGGGACGACGCGGTCCTCCATGCCGATGCCCACCGCGGAATCGGCTTGCACCTCATGGAGGGCCGCCAGGCCACCATCGTGGCGCGCTGCGTCAACGGAGACCTGCCGGGAGCACGAGCGGCACTGGCTGAGAGCACCCCACAGCAGCCGTGGGAACTCCTGGTCGCCTCCTGCCTGAAAGTGATGTGCGCCGACCCGGACAGCCCATCGAGGCCGTGTGACGTCACCGCGATGATCACGCGGTTCGTCGAACACCAGCCGATGCCCGGTTACGCCGTCTTCCGCGCCCAACTCGGGCTCTCCGTGACCACTCTCGCCGGCGCAGTCGACTCCGAGACGGCCAGCCAGGTACTCGCACAGGTAGCCGACGAAGTCATCGAGTCCGGAGACGGGTACGCCGCTCGGGAGGTACTGCGGCACAACGACCCGCAGGCCCAGGCAACCGATGAGCAGCGTGCAGCACTCACCAATCTGCTGAACGACTCCGGTCTAGGAAACGGAACGATGCCGGAACCTCTCCGGCAGAGCCTGCTCGACTCAGCACGGGCCGCAGCCCAGGAGTTGCGTGTGTCGCTCCCGCAGCCCGTGCGGTCGGTCATGCGAGCCTGACCGAAACAGCCCGGCCGAGCCATGGATACCGTGAGAGCTTGGATCAGGTTGACCGAACAGGGCCCTTGTCCTGACTCAGGCTGGGCTGAGAGCCGCGATCTTCTCTTCCCGTTCCTTCTGCTTGGCTTCGGCCCGTTCCTTCTGTCTTCCAGCTGCCGCCTGCAATACGGCCCGAAGGCCTGGTGCCCAAGAAAGTCCGCGATGTTGCCAAGCAGTTCATCCTCGCGGACGCGGACCATCGGTGGGGGCCCTGCGGCTGGCAGCCAATCTTCCTTCGGCTGGACCGCAGTGGATAGGTTCTACCCGACTCGCGGTGCCGAACACCCGCCACCAGTAGTCCGTGCAACAGAGGCAACTTCGAACCTGATAGACCCACTGCGCCTCACAGCCGCCGCACCTGATCGATGTCGCCGGAGGAACCGAAACGTCGAAGCTCTGGGCACGGACGCCCAAGGCTTCGAGAACGGATCAAGGAGATAGTCATCCTCGACAGGTTGCGATCCTTGCCGGGTGCGGACGCCCAGCGCTTCGTTGCCGGGTTTGCGGGTGCGCAGCGCGGCCTGGTTGCGATCCTCGCCGGGCGCGGACACCCAGCGCTTCACCTGATCGTGTACGCACGCATCGACCGACTCAAGGTTGCGATCCTCGCCAGGCGCGGACGCCCAGCGCTTCCGGCCGTACCCTGCCCGTCGCCGTCCGGCTGGGAGTAGTTGCGATCCTCGCCGGGCGCGGACGCCCAGCGCTTCCGCACGGCTGGCGGCCGCTGTAGCCGTCGGGGTTGTTGCGATCCTCGCCGGGCGCGGACGCCCAGCGCTTCGACTCTGCCGTGTGGTTCGGTGTCGGCCAGGCATCAATGTTGCGATCCTCGCCGGGCGCGGACGCCCAGCGCTTCCGGACCGTTGCTGTGCGGTCCTGCGGCGCGTACACGGTGTTGCGATCCTCGCCGGGCGCGGACGCCCAGCGCTTCCGCAGCCGTGGCGATCCCTTCGCCACCACGCCTTGCAGTTGCGATCCTCGCCGGGCGCGGACGCTCAGCGCTTCACACGCGTTCCATGCGCCGCAAGGATTTCTCGGCGGTGTTGCGATCCTCGCCGGGCGCGGACGCCCAGCGCTTCCCTTCCGCAGATCCGCATGCCGGGCCTCGATCCCGTTGCGATCCTCGCCGGGCGCGGACGCCCAGCGCTTCGGCCATCATCAGCGCGCAGTTCCCCGGCGCCACCCTGTTGCGATCCTCGCCGGGCGCGGACGCCCAGCGCTTCGTACATCTCCTGCCGGTACCGCGTACGCCAAGGTGTTGCGATCCTCGCCGGGCGCGGACGCCCAGCGCTTCGCCAAGCCCCTGGTCGACATGCGCGACATCTACGAGTTGCGATCCTCGCCGGGCGCGGACGCCCAGCGCTTCGCGGGCAGTGGCCGCCAGATGATTTCGCGGTGGTTGTTGCGATCCTCGCCGGGCGCGGACGCCCAGCGCTTCTCGGGCGCATCAGATCGCCGGAGACGTCGACGCCATTCCAGGCGACGAGGTGGTAAATGCGCACGAGCGGGATCAGGTGCCGCCCCGGACGGTCCGGGTGCACGATGCGCACTGTTTCGCCGTCCAGGTGCAGACTCGTCCCTGGGGTCGTGACGTACAGGGTGCGCAGCAGTTCAGTCATCCCACTCCCATGCGGTCTCTGTACGTGGTTCGAACAGCGAGTGCGCCACGTGAGCTGGAGCCTCGGGGATGCATCCTGGGCGCAGCGAGCAACGGTGGCATCGTGTGTCGTGCACAGACTGCGGCACCGCACTCAGATCCAGCAGCTGCCGCACAGCAGCGGCCGTGCTCACAACGAGAGCGGCCAACGTGATGTCCACGACGACATCGTGGCGGCGCCGGTCCCTGCCGGAGAACACCATGCCGACCGGGACCTCGGCGTCAAACATCTCGCGTAAGCACAACACCTGCGCGGCGACCTGAAGGTCGGCGGGGCCGCCGGGCCGGTACGCGCCTGACTTGTGCTCGATCGGCGTCGGGCCGTGCTCACCGAACTCGACCACGTCGCAGATGCCATGCAGACCGAGTCCGGTGCTCCACACCGGCAGAGATCGCCAGACCGGGTACCGGCGCCGATCCTGGCCCGCTCCGGCACGGTCGACAGCGGCGTGCGCGAGGTCTCCGCGCACGGTGTCGACGTTGGAATCGAAGTAAGCCTCAACATGGATCAGTGCAGCCTGGCGCGGGCAGTAAGCGTAGTGCTCCAGTGCCGAGATCGGCACGCTGCGACGGCCCAGCGCGGTCTCGTCGACCATCTCCGGCACCTAGCCGATCAGTTTGGTCATGGTCACGCCGGTAGGAAGATCGGTTTCGTTGACCGAGATGTCGTAGTCAGTGAAGGCGCGCGGCGGGGCGTCAGTGACGGGTTCACGGCGGGTGATCGCGACGCGTTCGGTGAGGCGGTGGGCCGGTGCGGCGCCGAAGGCATCGGGGTGACTGAAGACGTACAAGCCCCGCGGGGTGAGGGTGCCGCGGGTCGCGGAGCGGTCGTGGTCGAACATCATCTCGAGCGTGCGGTAAAGCAGGTCGAGGTCGGTGAGGTCGACCCCGGTGTCGCGGCCGCGAGCAGCGGAGTAGTACAGCTCGGCCTTGTACAGGCCGTAGGGGACGGTCCACTTGCCGCCCATCTCGGTGGTCTCGCCTTTGTCGATGTCTTCCTGCTTAGTCTGCGTGACACGCGTGATTGTGTGATCGGCGGGATAGACGGGGTCGACGCTGCGCGCCATGCTCAGCTGCAGCGGACCACGGACCTGCCCCAGGGCCTGGGTTTTGCCCACGGAGAGAACGGCACCGAATAGGCGGATGTCGACGTAGCGATCGCACAGCCAGGCGCGCGCTTGGGCCGCGTTCTCCTTGGTGATCTTGGAGCCGAGTTTCAGTCCGTTGTCGGCATAGGACTGTTCCAGGCGCGGGTTGAGCGCGTACCCGGCCTGGACGAAGATGCCGTAGCGAGGGTTATCCGCCGCAGCCAGGGCGAGGGTGTCTCGGATCTTGCGCTTGAGTGCGACATCGGTGACCAGGCCCTGTCCGCTTTCGTCATCGGTGCGAGGGCGGTTACCCGCGTCCGGGTCACCGTTGGGGTTGCCGTCGGTGACGTCGAACAGGAACACCATGTCGTGACGAACGGTCGGGTCGAGGTGCGGCTGGACGCTGGTCATGCGTTGATCTCCTGGTCGGATGCATTGGTGGAAGGCGAAGGGGTGGCGGCGCGTGCGGCGGCACGGTCGCGTAGCACCGCGAATCGGTGGGCGCGTTGGTGGTGGTAACCCAGCAAGAACAGCGCCTGCTGAGCGGGTGTGGTGCGGTGCGGGATGCCGGCGGCGGGGTCCAGAAGGCCGAACAATGTGGTGAGTTCGCGGCTGTGGTTGACGCCGGTTCCCTTACGGGGGCCGCGGAACTTGCGTAGCCAGGCGTCAGCGAGTTTGCTGCCGGCGAGCAGGGCGGCGCGTGGGTTGGTGACGGCGCCGGCGAGATAGCGGTTGGCGTAGGTGGTGTTGAGCTTGCCGTCGAAAGCGTCGTGCTGCAGCGCGTCTAGGGCTGCGAACACGCGGCCTGCGACGTAGGCGGGGTCGGTATTGGATTCGTCCAGTCCGGGCATCGGTTTCTCCGTGGTCAGGTATGAGCGCAGCAGCATCAGCCGCAGCAACGCCGCGCGGGATGTGTCCACGCGTCCGTCGGTGCGGACGCGATGGAGCAGGTGGATCAGCAGCGACGGCGGCGGCGAGGTGTTGCGCAGTGCCGCGTTGAGCAGGTCGCGTTGTGCCGCGTGGGGATGTGCTGATCCTTTCGCGCCCAGGAAGGCGTAACGGCGCTCGATTCGTTGCCAGCGTCCGGTGACGCGGACAAGTCGTTGCAGTGGCGGCCGCACAAGTTCATCGGGATGCAGTGTCACCATGTCGAGGTCGGCGAACCAGGCCGCGACGTTCCGCTCCACTGTGGACAAAGGAATTTCCAGCCAGTCGCGGACCATGACGCGTGCGACGTTGCCGCCGACAGTCAGCGCGCACAACTTGGTGGTGTCCAGCCCTGGGGCGGCTTTACCTGAGTGGACCGAGGAGATCAGTGCGTCGACCTGTTTGGGGTCGGCATCCAGAATGAGCCTCATCGGGTTGCGTGCAACCGGTTCGGTAATCCACCAGGCCAGGCGACTGTCTTGGCCGCCGTAGGAGGTGGTGTTGTCCGAGTCGAGCACGCGGACCAAGCCGGCCGACACGCCTTCGCCGCAGGGGATGCAGATCGGTGAACAGGTCAGCTGGGTGGTCAGGTCATAACCGAAAACGCGTTCATTGACGCTGACCAAGGCCGCGTCGTTGGTAGCGCCGGGCACGAGACGCGCCGGTACCTTGCCGGGCAGCGTGTCCAGCAGCGGCCCGGTGCGTCCGCACACCAGGCACAACCCGCGCTGTCCGCCGCCTTTGCGGCGAGTGACCTCCGCGGTCCAGAACGCGGTTACCGAGGCGGCGCGATAGGCAGGGGTGGTGCCGACGGTGATCAGCACGCGCTGCTTGGTGGTGGCTTCGGGCTCGCGCCGCAGCCGGGCCGTGTGACCGGAACGGTAGAACCGGGCGACGGCCTGCGCGATTTGGTCGTGCTGGCCTTCGGGGCTGTCGGCCCACCGCTGTGTCAGCTCGACGAACGCGGTGTGGCATTGCGCGACACGTGCAGGTTTGCTGTCGGCGTCGTCCCAACCGAGCACGTACTGCACGTCGTCGGCGGCCAGGTTGGGTGCCACGCCAACGGTGCGGGTCACGGCGGGAACGAGATGCTCGGCGCCACGCGGTTTTCCGGCGGCGTCTGGTGCGAGCAGAGATTCCAGGCCGTCGCCGCACAGTGTGCCGTCAGGGTTGAGGCGCAACTCCCAGTCAAATCGCAGCAGTCGGTGAAAGGGTTTGGCCGCGGGGTCCTGCGCGGCTTGCTGAACAAGGCGCTGCAGCAGCATCAGGCCTCCCCCGCGGGGATGCCGTGCTGGGGCACATGCAGCACACCCTGGTTGAGGGCGGCCTGAAACCAGGTAAATGACGGTGGCGTGGTGGAGTGGTCGACCGAGTGCAGCATCACGCCGAGCTCCTCGGTGTGCGGCCAGACCGGTTGGTCGTCGGGGTCACTGAAGAACGCGGTGAACTCCCTCACCCCCAGGTACGGCTGGGAGAAGCAGCTGCCGCGGGTGACGCGGCGGCGGAACTGGTCGCGATACGCGGCTTCCGGTTTGTCCGCCCCTGGGACGAGCTCGACGTGGGCATGAATGCGATAGGCCACGTCGCGCAGGCACACCGCGTTGCGCTGTACCCGGTTCGCTACGGTGTCCAGGCGGCGCTGGCCGGAGGCGGCGTCCGCGAGTGACGCGACGTCGGTGGTTTCGTTGCGGCGCTGGGTGAACTGCTTGATCGGCGACAGCACCTCGATCGCCATCACCCGCCACCGGAACTGTGGCTTCCAGTAGATCGACTCCAGTACCCCGATCGCGGCAGACGGTGTCATCACCGGGTAGGACACGCGCTCGACCTTCAACTCCGGCCGCGTGAACAGTGCGGCGTCGCCCCACACTTGCACCACCACCGGAGGCGCACCCGACTTCGACCGCGGCAACACCGGATTCACCACACCGTCTCCTTAGCGATCTCGCCCTCATCCAGACCTACATGCGCGTCGTAGTCGCCGCACCATTCCGAGAGTTCGTCGTGGCCGTGCACGACCGGGCGGCACAGCGCCCGCACGTGCGCAGACGACGCCACAACCCGTGGCACCGCCACCATGTATCCGCGCAGCTCCCGCAACAACGCACCCGCTGGTCCCTCGCCTGCACGCAGCTCACGCACCAGCTCCGCGGCGCGTCCCTGCTCATCCCAGGTCGTCACGATCAAGGTGACCGGGTCCTCGTCGATCATGCGGAACGCCAGCAACCGATCCCGAGCCGAGCCCACGCCGGCAATGCGCGGACCATCGGCAACCGCCCGGAAATCAAGCTCGGCCCGGTTGTCCTGGATCACGGCACCGCGCCGCGCGTCGTCGACGTTCAAACCCGTGTACAGCCGCCGGTAATACTCAGCGAGCGCCACAGGGTCATCGGGATCACGCCCTTCACCGAACAACCTGCGTGTCTTGTCCACCCCGGCCCGGTAGAACGCTGGCACAGGAGCATCGACGGCGTCGAACACCACCACCCTGCCCATGTCAGGAAGGCGGCCCTCGCGGTTGGCTCGCCCCGCTGCCTGCTGCAACGATTCCGCCGGTGCCAACGCGCGGAACACCACGGGAAAGTCCAGATCCACGCCGGCCTCGACCAGCTGGGTGGACACCACCAGCACAGGCTCCTGGTCAGCAAGCAACTTCCGGATGCGCCTCAGCGTCAGCTCCCGGTGCCGAGGGCACATCCGGGTAGACAGGTGCACCACCTCGGCGTCCGGCCGGCGATCCACCACCAAGCGGTACAGCCTGCGCGCGTGAGCGACGGTGTTGACGACCGCCAGTGCCTGCCGTTCGCCGCAGATCTGTGCCGCGATGTCGTCCAGCGTCGGCCGCGGATCGAGCTGCCACTCGTACCGCACCCGCCTGAGCCGCGTGAACAGCCGAATCGGATCATCGACCAGCGGCCGGATCTCCAGCGACTTCCACACCGCCAGGTGTTCAAAGCTCGGCTGCGTTGCCGAGGCCAGCAGCACCGTCGTGCCGAAGTGACGCGACAGCAGACGCAGCGCGTCCAGGATCGGAACAAGCAACGGCACCGGAAGTGCCTGCACCTCGTCCAGCACAACCACTGCGTTCGCCAACCGGTGCAGCTTGCGCGACCGCGCCGGCTTGCGGCCGAACAACGAGTCGAACAGCTGCACCGTCGTCGTGACCACGAACGGCGCGTCCCAGTTCTCCGCCGCCAGCCGCAGCCGACGGTCGTCCAACTCCGCGTTCGAGTGGTGCTCCAGCACGACATCCGCACCAAGCAGCTGCCGATACACATCTGCGTTCTGCTCAGTGATCGTCGTGAACGGCACCGCAACAATTACCCGCGCCTTGCCATGCCGCGCCGCGTGATGCAATGCGAAACCCGCCGACGTCATGGTCTTGCCCGACCCCGTCGGCGCCGGCAGCCGATACACACCCGGCTGCCCTGCCGCCCTGCGCACCACGTCGTCGTACAGCGCGGCACGCACACCATCCACATCGGACAGCTCACGGCCAGCGAGCGACAGTGCTCTGTTCGCCTCGAATCGGCGCACCAGCTCCGCCATGTCCGCAGGCGGGGCGACCCTCGGCCGTGCGAGACCTTCCGCGTGAGCACCGGTGTCCAGATGATCGGCATCGACCAACGCCGAAAACACCAGCCGGATACCCATCTCCCCCAACAGCATCGACTCGCCCCACGCCTCAGGCAGCAGCGGCGGACCATCCGTCAGCGCGCGGGCTTCCGGAACAACGTCGAAAAACCGTTCGAGCGCCTGCTCGTCGCCAGGCCCAGGCGACAAGCTGGCCAGGTCCTGGGGACACTCAAGTCCACCGTGATGCGCGAGGACGGCCATCGCCGCCGCCAACGCGCGGTCACGCAGCAGCAAGGCGCCCAGGTTCTTGTGGTTGATGTTCACCCTGTCGCCGGTCGCACTCACCTTGACCAGCTTGTCCTGCCACGCACACGCCGCCTTTCCAGCGTCGTGCACCAAACCCAGCGCCGCTGCAAGATCGCCCGCGCCAAACACATCCGCGAACCCACGAGCCAGCATCGATGTCGACCGAACGTGCTCGGCCAACGGATGCCAGCGGCCGGTCACCTTGCTGGGACTATGCGCCCACACAAGCCAAACCCCTTCACATCGCCCGTCCCCCGACGAACGACGCGACCATAAAGTCGCACCCTGACAAAACCGGGCCACTCAGCTCCACCGCGTGGTAACTACACCCGAATGGACCAGCCCCTCGGGTTAAGTACCGCCGGCGTCCAATCCCATGCTGCGATCCTCGCCGAGCGCGAACACTCGGCGCTGCTGGGCGCTGCACACGTCGGACATGCGCGGGTCTTCTGGTTGCGATCCACGCTGAGCTCGGACGCCCAGTTCCCAGGCGTCGCCGTTTTCAGGAAATCCTTGCCGCCGTTGCGATCCTCGCCGAGCGCGGACGCTCGACGCTGCCAATGCGCTCGGCCGCGGTGCGGTGGTGGTATTGCTCGTTGCGATCCTCGCCGAGCACGAACGCTCGACGCTGCCAGGGCGAGCGCGGCAGCACCGTCAAGCAGGATGTTGCGATCCTCGCCGAGCGCGGACGCCCAGCGCTTCCGGTCAGGACCACGTCAGCCCAGGTCTTGCTGGGCATGTTGCGATCCTCGCCGAGCGCGGACGCCCAGCGCTTCCGATGTGCACCAGGTCGTTCGGGTCGATCGGGTGCCCGTTGCGATCCTCGCCGGGCGCGGACGCCCAGCGCTTCTCTCCGTCCAGTTCGGACGAGAGGCCACGGAGTTCGGGGTTGCGATCCTCGCCGAGCGCGGACGCTCGACGCTGCCGAGACCATCGCCCCCGCTGACATCGTCGGGTGGTGGTTGCGATCCTCGCCGAGCGCGGATGCTCGGCGCTGCTGCTATCGACAACGCCACAGGATGCCAGCAGTGCGGGTTGCGATCCTCGCCGAGCGCGGATGCCCGGCGCTGCCTGTGCACCGAGGTCACCGCCACCGACACGGGACGGTTGCGATCCTCGCCGAGCGCGGATGCTCGGCGCTGCCCGACGTCACCGAGGACGTCGCTGACGATGTTGCCGTTGCGATCCTCGCCGAGCGCGGATGCTCGGCGCTGCGTGTTGCCCTCCAGCAGCTCGCGGTGGGCCAGGAGGTTGCGATCCTCGCCGAGCGCGGACGCTCGACGCTGCCGCGAAGCCGCTCGTGGACATGCGCGACATCTACGAGTTGCGATCCTCGCCGAGCCAGGTCAAGACCGACCTGGCGCTGGTGTTGCGATCCTCGCCGAGCGCGGATGCTCGGCGCTGCACCGCCTGGTTCTGGCTTCCGTCGTGCGGCGTGTGTTGCGATCCTCGCCGAGCGCGGATGCTCGGCGCTGCCACCGCGGCCACGCACCTGACCAGCGCGGCGATCACGTTGCGATCCTCGCCGAGCGCGGATGCTCGGCGCTGCGCAGCCGCTGACCTATGTGGCGAGGATCCTGCAAGTTGCGATCCTCGCCGAGCGCGGATGCTCGGCGCTGCGCCGGCATCAAGGGCGCCCCGGCCAGAACCGGCGTGTTGCGATCCTCGCCGAGCGCGGATGCTCGGCGCTGCGGCCACCCTTCGTGTAGTCCTCCGGCGCGACCACGTTGCGATCCTCGCCGAGCGCGGATGCTCGGCGCTGCCCTGGACGAACAGGGCCAATTACACAACGTGCTCGCTCAGGCCACGATCCCACGGTCCAACACCAGCATCGCACCAGCACAGCAATTGGGAACCTACCGGCGTATCGCACGACGCACAGGGTTCCGAACCGAGCCCGACGTCTCACCAACAGTGGGGATCAACTACGCATATCCCTCAACCGCGTTCCACGACCTCGGCCGGCTGCGTCAGATCGTTTCTGCAGACAAAGCCTGAACGATCGACGCGGTGATCACCTTGTAGCGGGTGCCAACCTGAATCACCTTGGCCGGAAACGCACCACGCGCGATCAACTCGTAGGCATGACTACGAGAGATGCCGAACGCGGTGGCAGCTACCGGCACGTCGATACTTGCCGGCCACCCCCGTATCTCGTGGAGGGTTGGCGCATCGACAGGCTCGTCGCGCACGTCCTCGACCATCTCGATCCCCCGACTCGAATGTCTGTCATGCGAACAGTCGAATCAGTGTCGATGACTCTTGAACTGCTTGTCAAGCGAACAGGCGAGATGTCAGGATGTGCCCGTGATGGAAGCGGAGAGTGTCGGTGCCGTCGTTGGCAAGAACCTGGAGCGCCTGCGCCGACGCGCCCAGATGACCCAACACGAAGCCGCGCGCCTGTTCGCACGTCGTGGCGCGCCACTGAGCCGTAGCAAGATCGCTGCCATCGAGGCCGGCGAACGAACACACCTGACGTTCGCCGATGTGCTCGTCATCGCGCACACGTACAACGTCGAGGTGGCCGAACTGTTCGACGGACATGGCCCTGTCGCTATCGCCGAACATGTGGTCCTGTCCCGGCCGGTGATCAGAGGTCTGCTGAGAGGAACGAATGTCCCGGAAGGCTCAGTCAGCTGGGACCCCCAGACACACCAAGCTGAACTCCTCCGGATTGCAGATGTTCGCGCGGAGGGCGACGCGGTGACCGTCGGCAAGTTCCGCCTGGCGGATGCCGATCACGCGCTGGCACAGCGACTCAATGTCGCCCCGCAGATCGTTGTCGACATCGCTCTGCAGATTTGGGGCAACACGCTTACCGAAGAGCGCGACGCGAGAGTCTCGCGGTTCGGAGCGTTGGACCGCGGCGAACGACACGCCCACCGCGGACACATCACCCGAGAGCTGTCACAAGAGATCGAAGCCGAGCTGGCCAAGCAAGGCCAGATCACTCAACACGAAGAGGAGATCGACGAGCAAGAGTGAGCGCTTCAACAAAGAAGATCGAGCTGACGGACGGGACCTTCGGGTACCGGCCCGTGATTGACATCGAACGAGATCTGAACGGCAACGCAAGCAGCCGACCAAGGAAGCTGCAAGTAGCGGCCTTCAAGGCGAGACGTCGAGCAGACGAACAGGGAAGGGGGTGACCGAATGAGCGGAAGCGTGACCCGGAGGTGCCGGTGCCGCGACGAGAACGGGAAGGACCTGGGCTCGAAGTGCCCGAAGCTGTCCCAACGCTCTCACGGAGCCTGGCGGCTCCGTCAGGAGCTGGAGCCGACGGCTGAGGGCAACCGCAGAATCTTCCGGAGGCAGGGCTACGAGACGCAGACGGCGGCTCAAGGCGACCTGGACAAGGTCCGCGGCCTGCTGGGGCTGGGCGAAGGATCGAAGGAAGACGCGGAAGCGGTCTCCGCAATGCTCGACGCGCTCGACAAGGACGAGCCGATCCCGGACTACGAGGAGACGGCCCGCAAGCTGCGGTCCGGCCAGAACCTGGTCGAGAACCTGACGATCGGTGAGTGGCTGGACCGATGGCAGGCTCAGGAGTCGCATCGCCGCGCGACGGAGCTGTCCTACGAGTCGCATGTCCGGCTGTACCTCAAGCCGAAGATCGGTGACGTGCGGGTCGACCGCCTGACTGTCAGCCACATCTCGGAGATGTTCGCGAAGATCAACGACGACAACGACCGGATCGTCGCCACCAACGACGACCGCCGGGCGCTGAAGGCGCGGATCAAGAACACCCGGAGCCGTGCGGAGAAGCACGTGCTGCGTGGCCAGCTCGACCAGTTGGCACCCTTCCGGCGGCCGGTGGGTCCGACCAGCCAGGCACGGATTCACGCGACGCTGAGGGCCGCCATGAACGACGCTATCGCGGAGCAGAAGACAACGTTCAACGCAGCGATGCACTACACCGTGTCGGCGAAGCCACCGAAACCGTTGGTGTGGACGCCGGAGCGGGTCGAGGAGTGGCAGCGCACCGGGAAGCGTCCAGGGCCGGTGATGGTGTGGACGCCGGAGCAGGCCGGGATCTTCCTGGACTACGTCGCGATTCACGACCCGGAGTGGGAAGCACTGTGGCACCTGGCGGTGAAGCGCGGCCCGCGCCGAGGTGAGCTGGCTGGCCTGCCGTGGACGGAGCACTCCGCGCTCGACGCCACCGTAACGATCTCCACCCAGCTGACGGAGGTCGACTGGGAGGTCGTCGAGGGCGAGCCGAAGTCTGAGGCGGGCGAGCGCGTCATCCCGCTGGACGACGAGACCAACGGGCACTTCCAGACACGCAAGGCCCGGCAGGCCGAGCGTCGGTTGAAGCTGGGTCCGGCCTGGGTCGACTCCGGCCGGGTCTTCACCCTGGAGGACGGGTCCGCGCTGCGGCCCAGCTCGATCAGCGACCGCTTCGAGCGGCTGTGCAAGGCGGCCGGACTGCCCCCAATCCGGTTGCACGACCTGCGGCACACGGCGGCAACACTGATGTTGGCGGCCGGTATCGACATGAAGGTGATCCAGGAAACATTGGGTCACTCGCAGATTCAGACGACCGCGAACCTGTACACGAGCGTGCTGCCCAAGGTGGCACGAGAGGCAGCGGAGAAGACAACCGCACTGATCCCCCGGACACCCGCCAGGGCACCCACCAGAACGCTCGGGTACCCATCGGGCACCCCCAAGATCCACACGACGAATTCGGAGGTGAGGGAAATGGCCGGCGCATAACAAAACCCCAGCTAGACCGAGGTCTGTCTGGGGTTTGTGTGGCGCGCTCGACAGGATTCGAACCTGTAACCTTCTGATCCGTAGTCAGATGCTCTATCCGTTGAGCTACGAGCGCAGGTATTTAATTGTAACCGATCCCCAAGAGGCTCGGCCTTGCGGAGGCTCCGGGATTTGAACCCGGGATGGGGGGTTACCCCAAACCGCATTAGCAGTGCGGCGCCATAGACCAGACTAGGCGAAGCCTCCCGGGACCATCCTTGGCCACGACGCATAGGTTACACAGGTCCTCAACCGAGTTGCAAAACGCCCCCCTCGAACCCCAGAACGTGCAGCTCAGGGCACGTGCAGGGGGATCAAGAGGGGCGTTGAACCGCAGTTCACGCAACCAGGAGTGACCTAGATCATCCTGATGCGAGTTCCAGGAACGGTTGGAGGGACTCGGGATTGCGCAGGGCGTCGCGGCTCACGGCGCGGTCGACTTCCATGCCGGCGAGGATCTTCTTGACCGGGACCTCGCACTTCTTGCCGTTCAGGGTGCGCGGGATCTCGGCCACCGCCACGAAGCGGTTCGGGATGTGGCGGGGTGACAGGGATGTGCGGAGTTCCTGGCGCAGCAACGGTTCCACGTCGGCCAGCGACACGCCGTCCAGGACCACGAAGCACAGCAGCTCGCCCTCGGTGACGCCCGAGGTGTCGATGACGAGCGAGTCGACGACGCCGGGCACGCCCTCGACGACGCGGTAGAACTCCGAGGTGCCCATGCGGACGCCGCCGCGGTTCAGGGTCGAGTCGGAGCGGCCGTAGATCACGGCGGAGCCGCGCGGGGTGATGCGGATCCAGTCGCCGTGGCGCCAGATTCCGGGATATGTGTCGAAGTACGCGTCGCGGAGGCGTGAGCCGTCGGTGTCGTCCCAGAAGAAAACGGGCATGGACGGCATCGGTTGCGTGATCACCAGTTCGCCGACGGCATCGACGACGGCTGCGCCGGACTCGTCGAATGCGTGCACCGAAGCGCCCAGGGCCCGGCAGGAGAGTTCGCCCAGCCAGACCGGGCGGTCCGGGGAGGCGGCGACGAAGGCCGTGCAGAGGTCGGTGCCGCCGGAGACGGAGGCGATCTGGACGTCCTTGCCCACGGCCGATGCGATCCAGCGAAAGCCTTCTGGCGTCAGGGGTGCGCCGGTCGAACCGACTACGCGCAGGCCCGTCAGGTCGAAGCGGGAGGACGGGTCGAGGCCCTCCTTCAGGCACGACTGGACGTACGGCGCGGAGGTGCCGAAGTAGGTCACGCGGTGCTGTTCGGCCAAGTGCCACAACGTGTTCAGCGACGGGTAGGCCGGGCTGCCGTCGTACAGCACGATCGTCGTGCCGACCAGCAAGCCGCCCACCAGGTAGTTCCACATCATCCAGCCGGTGGTGGTGAACCAGAAGAAGCGGTCGCCGGGGCCCAGGTCGCTGTGCAGGCCGAGCATCTTCAGGTGTTCCAGGACGATGCCGCCGTGGCCCTGGACGATGCCCTTCGGCAGGCCCGTGGTGCCGGACGAGTAGAGGACCCAGAGCGGGTGGTCGAACGGGACCGGCGTGAACTCCAGGGCAGCGCCGTCGAACGAAGCGATCAGCTCCGAGAACGAGTGCGTGTCCGGCAGCGAGGCGCCGTTGTCCAGGTAGTCGATCAGGACGGTCGCGCGCAGGGACGGGATCTGCGAGCGGATCTCCTCGACCACCGGGCGGCAGTCGAAGGACCGTCCGTTGTAGACGTAGCCGGCGACCGCCACGAAGACGGTCGGCGAGATCTGGGTGAAGCGGTCGGCCACGGCTCGGGTGCCGAAGTCCGGGCTGCAGGACGACCACGTGGCGCCCAGCGAGGCGGCCGCCAGGAAGGCGATGAGGGCTTCGGGGGCGTTCGGCACGAGTGCTACCACCCGGTCGCCCTCGACGACGCCCAGGGACACCAGTGCGGCCCGGAAAGCGGCCACTCGCGAGCGCAGGGCGCCGAACGTCAGCGAGGAGGTGACGCCGTCCTCGCGGTGGAAGATCACGGCGAGCTCGTCGTCGGCACCGCGGCGCAGCGCGTGCTCGGCGTAGTTCAGGGTCGAACCGGGGAACCACGAGGCGCCCGGCATCGACGAGGAGCCGAGCACCCGTGACGGAGCG
Source organism: Lentzea sp. NPDC051213 (assembly GCF_044455585.1). Lineage (NCBI taxonomy): Bacteria > Bacillati > Actinomycetota > Actinomycetes > Pseudonocardiales > Pseudonocardiaceae > Lentzea > Lentzea sp. NPDC051213. The sequence continues at coordinate 158,947 of NZ_JBITEX010000009.1, read as the reverse complement.
GAGTGGAACCGGACGTCGAAGTACGAAGCTATGGCGCCCCAGAACCCCTCGAGGTCGGAGACGGACCACTCCCACAGCGACTCGTAGTCGGGGAGGTCGTGGCCACCTTCCGTGCGCAGCCACGAGCGAAAAGCGGTCATCCCGTTGTCCCTCGTGGGGTCGGGGCGCCACAGCAGTTCGACGTCGGTGTCGGTCATGCCCCCATGTCTAGTTGGTGCAGAACCGCACGTCCATGTGTGATTGGCGGACTTGCGTTCACCCGCCTGTGTAGTAACTACCCGGCCACCAGCAGCTCGTCGACCGCGCTGGTCAGGCGGGCCGCGTCAGCCGGCGCCAGCACGAGCCAGCCGTCCTGCTTGCGCAGGAGGTAGCGGCCTTCACGGGTATCCAGCCAGGACACCGAGCGGCCGGTCGGGCGGGGGTTGCCGTCGCGGTTGCGGGCGGTCAGGCCCAGCTCGCCGCCACCGATGCGAGTGGTGACGATCCGCATCAGCGTGTGCGCCTCCGGCTCGCGGATGCCGGCGTCGCGCAGCACGTCCAGGAACGCCTGCTTGCCGTCCTGCTCGCCTGCCTGGCCCGCTCGCAGGTAGTCGTCCCAGCGCACGTTGACGGCGCGGCCGTTGCCAGGAGCGAGGCCTGGCAACGATGACACCGTGGCCGAGGCCAGCGAGGTCGGGCGAAACTCGCGCAGGTGCACCTCGTCGTTGACACGGGCGCCGAACGCACCGCTCCAGCCCGCGCACGCGATGCCGCGGGCCAGTTCGGTGCCCTTGAAGTACGCGATCTCCAGAGCGCGATCGAACTCGCCGAGGCCGCTCACCAACGCCCGCAGGTCGGGGTCCGGGCGCTGCACGGTGCCGAGGCCACGCGCGTGGAGGGTCTGCGAGCTCTGTTCGACGAGGCGTTGCCGCGCCGCCCGGGTCGTCCCCACGTGGGGAGTGCCGAGCGGCACGGCGCGGTCCTCGCCGTGCACTGCCTGCCACAGCAGGAAGAACTCCTGCGAGCTGACCGTGTACTGGCGTTCGCTCACTGACCGATCACCGGCGGGGCCGCCTTGCGGTCCAGACCGAAGACGTTGTCGTCCTCTTCCAGATAGCTCGCGGTCTTGTGCTCGCGGTCGTCGTCACGTCCTCCGCCGCCGGCCGCGGGAGCGCCACCCATCGGCGCGCCACCCATCGCGAGCGGGTTCTGGAACGCCCTGGTCTGGCCACCGGTCGCCGAGGACGCGGCCGCGGCAGCCGCTCCGGCACCGCGCGCAGACTCGTTCACGCCGGCAGCGCCACCGGCGCCGCCACCACCACCGGCTCCAGCGCCACCGCTTTGGCTGTTGGAGTTGGGCCCGAAGCCGCGCCCCATCCGCATGCCACCGGCGAAACCACCGGCGCCACCTCCACCGCCGCCACCCGTGCCGGCGCCGTAGCCGCGCGACGAGGTGTTCGTGGTGCCGCGGTTCTGCCCGGACGTGCTGGTCGCGACCGTGCCACCGGCGCCGCCCGCACCACCGTCCGGAGTCGAGGTGCGGCCGCCGCCGTGCTCGGCGCCGGTCAGCACCGGGTTCACCGGGTTGATCGGGTTGACCGGAGGCGTGAACTGCGACGGCACGGTCTGGTCGACCGCGGCCGAGTTGCGCTGGAACGCCGCCATCACGTCCGCCGCGAGGCGGTGCTGGGCGTCGCCGGCCGCGAGTGCCTCGACCGGGCTGGTGCCCACGGCCGCGAAGCCGCCGAACTCGCCGGGCAGCGTGGTCACCAGGCGCGGCTCGCTCTGCACGGCGATGTACTCGCCCGCGCGCTCGGCCAGGATCGGGTTGCGCAGTCGCGAGATCGCCGGCGTCGGCGGTGGAACGGGGACCGGGGCCGGGACCGGCGCTTCCGGCGCCTTGGGAGGCGGCGGCATCGCGGCGCGGGCGGCCTCGACGTTGGTGGTCTCGGTGGTGATCGCCGACGAGACCTTCAGCGCGTAGGACGCCGTGTCGTCGACCCAGTTGGTGACCTCGGTGAGGCCGTCACGGGCGAGCCGGGCCGACTCGCTGTCCCAGCCCACCTCGGAGTCCTTGACTGCCTTCAACAGGTTCGTGCGCACGCCGGAGATCTCTTGGCCGATCTTCTGCCAGTTCGTCGCGGCGGCCTGCGCACCGGCGAGGTTCACGCCGGTGTGGACCATGTTGTAGAGCTGCTCGTGCGTGTAGACCATCCAGTCGACCGGCTCGTGCAGGTCGTCGCGGTCGTACCCGCCGTCGTTGTGGTGGTGCTGCTGCGACTTGCCTTCGCCCTCGTGGTCCTTCTTGTTGTCCTGCGACCGCTGACTCACCAGGGCCCCCCTTGCTTCGTGATGTTCTGCTGGACATCCTCGTCGGCCTGGCGGGTGGTGTCGCGGTTCTTGCTCAACGCGTTGCTGATGTCGTCGAGGACCTTGAACAGGTCCAGCAACGCCTTCGCCGCACCCGAGTCCTCGCTGACAGCGAGCTCGGAGAACCGCGCGCTGATCGCCTTGGCGACCGGGTTCTCACCGAACTGCAACGGAGTCGCCAGCTGGTCACTGGCCCGCTTCCACAGTTCCATCACGTGGTCGCGCGCCTCGTCGACGGCCTTGATCAGCGCGTCCGCGGCGTCCTCGTCCAGCGTCAGCTTCCCGCTGACAGCAGCCTGGTCGAGCTTGGCGGCGGCATCGCTCGCCACCGCCTTGTCCACCAGCATCTGTTGCTGGAGGACAGGTTTCGCGGCTGCCAGCTGCTCCGCGGTCAGCGGCGTCGTGGTCGCCGTCGTGACCGCAGGCGTCTCGGTGCCTGTTGTCCCAGTGCCTTCAGCCATCCTCTACTACCCCCTGCACTGCTTACTACTCGTCGCCGCAGCACTGGGTGTTACCAACAGCTACACCCAGTCAGCCGTCCGAAGCACTCCTTAGATGTACCCGGACGACGGTTCGGTTCCAATCCGCCGTAAAGACTCTTACCGCATATGTGCGTCGAACCAGTTCAACGCACGAGACCACGCTTCGTCACTGGAAACGTCGAAACGGACCACATCGGACGCAGTTTCGGAGCTGATCACAGCATCCCGAAGCTTGCTCACTTCTTCCGAGTCGTCGTCGCGGTAGATGCCGAGCCACGGACAGGTGAGGTCGCCCGCCACGTCCACCAGCGCGGGAAGGCCGTCCGAGAGCGGCTCGAGGATGCCGGGCCCCTGCACGGTGACGGCGGCACCGATCGTGCGGCTCGCGGCGACCACCATCGCGACCGTGCCGCCGGTGTCGAAGCCGACCACACCCATCCGGTCCGCGCCCACCCCCTGCTGCCCCAGCCAGACGAACGCGACGTCGGTGTCCTCCAACAGGCGGTCACCCGAAAGCTTGCTGACCTGATCCTTGATGTCGTCGCCATGGACGCGATCCGCCTCGTAGAGGTGCGGCGCGATGGCGAGCCAGCCCTCCGCGGCCAGGCTGCTGACGAGCGTTCGCACGCCCTCCGTGATGCCACGAGCCTCATGGAGCACCACAAGCCCGCCGCGCACGGCTGAGTCGGGTTCGGCGATCGTCACCCTCAGCTCACGGCCGTCGGTGAGGGAGAGCGTCTCGGTGCGGGTAGTGGTCATGTTTCTTACCCTTCCACGGCGAGGTGAACCCAAGTCAACGTGACCAATCGGACGGAGCAATGCGAGGATCGGGCGCATGAGCGTGCGAACCCGTGCTGACCTGGCGTCCTTGCCCGCCTACGTGCCCGGCAAGTCCATCCCCGGCGCCATCAAGCTCGCGAGCAACGAGGTGTCCGCCGGACCGCTGCCCAGCGTCGTCAAGGCGATCGCCGAGGCAGCGACCAGTATCAACAGGTACCCCGACTCGGGCAGTGTTGAACTCACCGCCAGGCTCGCCGACAAACTCGGCGTCCCCGCCGATCACCTGGCGATCGGGTGCGGCTCCGTGTCCTTGTGCCAGCAGCTCGTCCAGGCCACCTGCGGCGAGAACGACGAGGTGCTGTTCGCGTGGCGGTCGTTCGAGGCCTACCCGATCATCGTGCACGTCGCGGGCGCGAAGCAGATCCGCGTGCCGCTGACCTCCGCGCACGAGCACGACCTGGACGCCATGGCCGCGGCGATCACGCCGAACACGCGCATGGTCTTCGTCTGCAACCCGAACAACCCGACCGGCACCGCGCTGCGCACCGAGGAGATCGAGGCGTTCATCGCGAAGGTGCCGTCGGACGTGCTCGTGGTGATCGACGAGGCCTACAAGGAGTTCGTCGACGACGCGCACGTCCCGGACGGCGTAGAGCTGGCCAAGCAGCAGTGGGCAGCCGGCCGCGACAACGTGGCGGTGCTGCGGACGTTCTCCAAGGCCTACGGTCTCGCGGGCCTGCGGATCGGTTACGCGGTCGCGCAGCCGGCCGTCGCCGAGGCGCTGCGCAAGGTCTACGTGCCGTTCAGCGTCAACGCCCTGGCCCAGGTCGCCGCGATGGCGTCGCTGGACGCCGAAGAGGAGCTGATGGTCCGCTGCCGCGCGATCGTGGCGGAACGGATCCGCGTGCGCGGCGAACTGCTCGCGCTGGGCTACGAGGTGCCGGAGACCCAGGCGAACTTCGTGTGGCTGCCGCTGGGCGAGCGCACGGCCGCGTTCAACGAGCACTGCCTGGCGCACAAGGTGGTCGTGCGCGCGTTCGTGGGCGAGGGTGCCCGCGTGACGATCGGCGAGCCGGACGAGAACGAGGCCTTCCTGACCGCAGCACGCGCTTTCACTTCATGAGCAGCTGAACGATCGCCGCGACTCCCACCACCACGATGACGCCGCGCAGCACGGCGGGTGGGAGTTTGCGGCCGATCTTGGCGCCGATCTGCCCGCCGACCACCGAACCCGCGGCCAGCAGCAGCACGGCCAGCCACGCCACGTCGGCGATGAAGATGAACAGCACGCCCGCGACCAGGTTCACGAACGCGGTCAGCACGTTCTTCAACGCGTTCATCCGCTGCAGGTGCTCGTTGACGAGCACGCCCATGATCCCCATGACCAGCACGCCCTGCGCGGCACCGAAGTAGCCGCCGTAAATGCCGGCGGCGAAGACACCGAGCCACAGCAGCACGCCGCCGTCGGTGTGGCTTCGCTTGTGCGCGAGCTTGCGGTTGAGCCACGGCTGGATGACCACGAGCACCAGCGCGATGACGATCAGCACCGGCACGATCGCGGTGAACGCCTTGTCCGGCAACGTCACGAGCAGAATCGCACCGACGATCCCGCCGAGGATGCTGGCCGGCAGCAGCCGGGCGATCCGGCTCTTCTGCCCCTTGAGCTCGTCGCGGTAACCCCACGCACCGGACAGCGAGCCGGGGACGAGGCCGAGGCTGTTGGAGACGTTCGCGACCACGGGCGGGTAGCCGACGGCGAGGAGCACGGGGAACGTCACGAGCGTGCCGCTGCCGACGACGGTGTTGATGCCGCCTGCGAACACACCCGCGATGACCACCGCGATGGCTTCCCAGACCGTCATACCCACCCCCTTACCCAATGGTTAGCGACGCTAACACTCCGTTCGGACCAGCGAAGTGTGGCGCTTATGACAGCAGGGCCGGCACTCAGTGTGAGTGCCGGCCCCGTGGGTGGATCTTCAGTTGTTACGCGAGCTTGCGCCTGCCGAGCACGCTGGCGCCGAAGCCGAAGGCCACGAGCAGCGCGCCGATCAGGCCGAGGCCCAGCACGCTGGCACCGGTCTTGGCGAGCACGACCTCAGGCGTCGCGGGCGCTGCCGGCGCACGCGGGGTCGCGTCGGGCCGCACACCAGGATCCACCGGCGGTGCCGGAGCCAGTTCGACCGGCACCGTGAAGTCCACGGAAATGTCGGCGTAGACCCGCACGGACACGGACTCCCGAGCCGGGTCCGGCAAAGGATCGCCGGGCAGGTGGAAGCTGACCAGCTGGTACTTGCCGACGACCTTGAGGTCGTAGGCACCGACCGGCAGACCTGGCAGGGAGAACCTGCCGTCCGCACCGGACTTCACCCGTGCCGCGTCGGCGCCGGTGTACGGGTCGACGACGACGATCTCGACACCCTCGACACCGTCACCCTCGAACGGCCACTGGCCGTCCGGGTCATGCAGCGCGGTGCCCTTGAGCTCGCCGACGCCGCTGAGCAGTCGAGCGATGTCGGTCGCCTTCGCAAAGCCCATTCTCGGGTGCAGCTCCGGGTTGCCGAAGTCGCACGAGGCGTTGAAGTCACCCTCCATGCCCGTCCTGCCCACGGTCTCGGTGACCGAGAGCGTGAAAGTGGTACCCGCCTTGATGGTCAAGCCGGCTTGGTTCTGCCGCAGGTCACCCCAGCTCGGGTCGGAGCCGAGCGGGTAGACGCAGTACGCCCTGACACCGGTGAGGTCCTTCGAGCCGGTGTTGGTCAGCGTCACCGTGAGACCGGCGCGGTCACCGGGGGCGTACTTGTCCTTGTCGAGGACAAGCTTCGCCGTCAACGACTCGTTCAACGGCCGCACCGCACGGCGTTCGAACTGCTGGTTCGAGCCGTCGGTGACGGTCCACTTCTCACTGAAGCTCAACCCCGGCTCCACGACGAGCCAGCCGTCCTGCAGGGAGTACGACACGGAGTAGACACCGGCGGGCAGGTCGCGGAACTCGAACCTGCCGGCCGCGTCCGTCGTGGCGCTCTTGCTGAACGTGGGGGCATCGTTGCTGTACACGAAGATCTGCGCGCCGGACAGTTCCTCGCCCGCGTCGCGCTTGCCGTCGTCGTTGCGGTCGGCGTAGATGACACCGCTGACGTTGCCCTGGCCACCGACCACGGTCGCCCGTGCAGAGAAGTTGTTGTCGTTGTAGTTCGCGTCAGAGCCTTGGGCGCCGACGGAGCCCTCCAGCCGCATCACCGGCCCCTGCGGCTTGGCGTCGTACTCGAACGTCCTGGTCTCGCCTGGGCGCAGGCTGACAGGCGAATTGTGGTGGTCGTTGAGGTCACCCCAGCGCGGTTCGTCCAGGAGCGCCCGCTGCTGGAGGTAGTCGGGGTAGAACGTCTCCTGCAGGTACACGCGGGACGCGGTCGCGGTCCCCTTGTTCGTGATGCTGACAGTGACCTTGACCGGCTCACCGCGCTCGTAGGCCTGCTTGGAGAACCGGACGTCCACCGTGAGGTCGCGCTGGGCGGGCACCACGAAGATCAGCCGGTCCGACCCTGACTCGGTGGGCTCGACGTCGATTCGCGTGGCGCTGCCCGCGAACTTCCAGTCACCGCCGACCTCACCGTGGTACTTGCCGATGGGCAGGTCGGTGAAGGTGACCCGAGGGCCGAACGCGGACGCCACCCGCTTGCCGGTGGCGGGGTCGGTCAGGAAGAAGTCGGCGTTCTGGGCGTATTCGTCCTGTTCCAGCTGGCCGTTGCCGTTCTTGTCGTGCACGAGCGTCGCGCTCCACCTGCCGACGGAGCCTTCGACCGTCGCGGTGTCGCGCGCTTCCGGGCCGCTGGCGTCGTAGGACGCGTTCGGCTCGAAGTCGCAGTGCACGACGACCTCGCCGCGATCACGAGCGGCCGTGGGCACGATCTCGTCGAAGGTCATCGTCCTGGTCTCGCCGGCGCCGACGGAGAAGCCTCCGCTGCCAGGGCCGATCAGGGGCAGCATCAGGTGGTGGTCGTCGCCGATGCGGTTGCAGCCCGCCTGGACGCCCTTGATCTCGCTGGTACCGGTGTTGGTGACGACGACCGTGACCTTCGCGGTCTCGCCCGACCGGTACCGGTCCTTGTCGAGCGAGACGCTCGCGCGCAGGACGTCCGACCACGGCCGTTCCGCCAAGGTGATCACGTTCGTGGTGGTGTCCGGCTGGACGAAGTAGCCGATGGTGCCCTGGTTGCGCACGACCCAGCCGTTGGGCAGCGCGTAGAAGGCGTTGTAGGGGCCGGCCGGGATGTTCGTGAAGTGGAACAGGCCTTCCCCGTCGGTCACGGTCTGCTTGCTGCCGGCCGGGGTGCCGTTGCTGATGTCGACGATGCCGCCGGAGATCTGCTCGCCCTGGTCATAGCCGCCGTTGCCGTTCTGGTCGGCGAAGACGCGTCCGGACAGGTTGCCGAAGGCCTGCGTGACCGGGACGGTGGCGAAGAAGCCGTTGTTGCCGAGGTCGGCGTCCTCACCGGTCAGTGCGAAGACACCCGCGTAGGTGGCCTTGCCGTTGTCGAGCTCGCCGAACGTCCCGTAGACCTCGAGGAGGCGGGACTGGCCGGGCGCGAGGTCCACGCCGGGACCGTCCCAGGCGAGGTCGCTGTACCAGTTGGGGTGGACCCTCAGCCCGAACGGCTGGAACGCGAGCCGCACGCCGTGCGCGACCGCGGTGCCCTTGTTCTCGATCGTGATGCTGGCCCAGGCCCCCTCGTGCGACCGGTAGCTCGGCTGCTGGAACCGCGCGGACGCCACGATGTCGGGCTTCTCGTCGCTGGTCGCCTTCGGCAGCTTGCGCTCAGGCTGCTGGGGCGTCGGCTGGGGCTGGGGCGTTTGCGCAGGCGGCTGTACAGGTGGCTGCGTCGGTGCCTGCGTCGGAACCGACGGTTCCGAGGTCGGCGCCGGCTCGGTCGACGGCGGCGCGGGCTCGGTCGACGACGGTGGCGCCGGCTCCGTGGACGACGGTGGTGGTGGTGTCACCGTTTCCGTCGGCGTCGGCACGGTGCTCGTCGGGTCGTCCTGCGCGAACGCGGAAGCGGACATACCGCCGAAAGCCAGAACGGCAGCGGTGGTCAAGGCCCCGAATCTGAGCAGGGCACGGCTGACCGATCTCTCGGACATGGAATCCCCCAAAGACCCCATAGACGGTGGTCCACCGGCGTCATAGCCCCCGCACGCGCCTAGCAGACTCGGGCAAACTACCCGACTTCCCGCATTTCGGGGAAGCCGTTTCCAACATCAACAATCCACTCAGGACAGTGGCGTGCGCCACCCTCCTCTCAGGCGGTTTTGCGGCGACCGGCGATCCGGGCACCGATGCCGAACGCCACCAGCAGCGCGGCGACCAAGCCGAGCCCCAGCACGCTGGCCCCGGTCTTGGCGAGCGCGCCCCCGGTGCCGCCACTCTCGGTGCCACCGCTGTTGTCAGGCGACGGACGCTCACCCGGCACCACGAAGAAGGGCGTCGTCTGCTCGCCCTCGGCGAAGAGGTACACGCGGCCGCCGTCGTCGCCCTCGAACTTCCACGGCCCGTCGACCCACGCCCAGAACTCGCCGGCAGGAACACTCTCGAACCGCACGTTCCCGTCCGCGTCCGAGGTGGCCTCGACGACGTTCGCGCCGTTCTCGCGGTGGGTGCGCAGCACGATGCGCGTGCCGGCGATGGCCTCACCGGGGTCGACCACGCTGTTCTTGTTGCGGTCGTGGGCGAGCCGGCCCTTGAGCACGCTGGAACCGCCGGGCACGCTGGCCCAGTCGTAGCCGCGTGGGCCGTCGGTGTTGCGCGCCGCGTTCGGCGCGAAGTCGCACTCGACGACCACCTTGTGGAACAACCTCGCCCCGGCGGGCACCTCCTCGGCGGCGACGAAGGTCTTCGTCTCACCAGGGCCGACCGTCACGCCCTTGCCCGGTGGCAGCAGTTCGCCCCAGCCCGCGCTCACACCCTCGTGGGTGTAGTTGCCGAACTGGTTGGCGTAGGGAGACTCGCTGCACTGCGCCGTGATCCCGCTGAGCGTCTGATTGCTCGTGTTCGTCAGCTTGATCGAGATCTTGGCTTCCTCGCCGATGACGTACTCGGTCTTGTCCAGCACCACGGTCGCCTTGAGCATCTCGCTGTACGGCCGCTCCGCACGTGCGGTCAGCTGCACGACCGGACCCGGCTCCACCCGGACCGTCTCGTTGTCCTGCGCGGTGTGCACGAGCCACCCGCCGGCCAGCGAGTAGTGGACCGAGTAGTCGCCCGACGGAACGTCCGCGAACGAGAACCGGCCGTTGGCGTCTGTCACGGCAGCCAGGTGGACGTAGGGAGCACCGCCGCCGAACCCGACCTCGGCACCCGCGACGGCCTCGCCCGGATCTTGTTGTCCGTTGTGGTTCTTGTCCGCGTAGACGACGCCCTCGACAGCACCGGTGGTCTCCACGACGTCGACCTCGCCGGAGTAATAGCTCTGATCGGCGTTCGTCCTGCCGATGAAGTCGATGCCCCCGTAGAGGGTCAGCTTGCCGTTGGAGAAGTCGCGGATCTTGCCCGAGACGCTGAAGGTGCGGGACTCGCCTGCCGGGATCTGGAGGCCGGGACCGTCCCACCGGAAGTCGCCCCACTGTTCGTCGGGGACCGCCATGTCGTAGACCGAGTGGAGCAGCCGGACGCGTTCGGCGACCTGGCCGCCGTCGTTCGTGACGGTCAGGTCGAAGCGCACAGTTTCATGCGACTCGTAGCGTTCCTTGTCGAACTTCACCGTGCTGCGCAGCTTCACGGGACTCGCTCGCTTCAGGAACCGGTAGCCGAAGTCGCCACCGTCGGTGATGCGCACCAGGCTGCCGCCGGCATCGGCGAACGCCCACGGCCCGACGACCACCGCGCGGTAGTCGCCGACCGGCAGGCCGGAGAACTGGATCTTGCCGTCCGCGCCGCTCGTGCCCTGGGCGACTTGCCCACCGGTCTTCGGGTTCAGGAGAACGATCTTCGTGTCCCTGACGGCCTCGTCCCCGTCGATGCGCTGGTCGGCGTTGCGGTCCTCACCGATCACCACCGTGTAGCCACCGGCGACACCGTTCACCGCCGCCGTCCTGTGCACGGCCGGGCCATCGGTGTTCAGGTCGACGACCGGTGCGAAGTGGCAGTCGAGCGTGACGAGGCCCCGCTTGCGGCCGGCCGGCGGGACGGCTTCGGGGATCGTGAACGTGCGCTGCTCACCGGGGGCGAGCGTCACGCCGTCACCGGTCAGCACCCGCCACCCCTGTGCGCGGCCGAGTCCGTGTTCGACCTCGACGCTGTCGCAGTCGGCCGAGATACCCCTGAGCTCGCGGTCCGAGACGTTGGTGAGCGTCAGCGTGACCGTCGCGGTCCCCGGGAACTGATAGCTGCTGTGGTCGAACGACGCGGCGGCCTTCAACTGTTCCGAGTACGGCCGCTCGGCGCGCACCGCCAGCTCAACCGGCTGGTTCACGACGACGGTCAGCAGGGGATCTTCGGCGTGATGCACCACCCAGCCGTCGGCCAGCTCGTACACGGGCAAGTAGGCGCCGGGCTGGATGTCGCGGAAGCTGAACTTTCCGTCCGCGGCGCTGGTCGCCTTGTGGGTCTGGCTCTGGTTGTCGCGGTCGCGGATCAAGGTGACCTTGCCGCCCTCGATCGCCTCGCCGGGATCCTGCTGCCCGTTGCGGTTCTTGTCGGCGTACAGGACGCCGGACACGCTGGTCTCCTTGGCCGGCGGGGGCGCCTGCGCCTCGCGCGGCGGCTGTGCGGGTTCCGAGGTCGGCGGTGTCGGCGTCGACGTCTCGGTCGGCACCGGCGAAGTGCTCACCGGGTCGTCCTGAGCGAACGCCGTGCCGCTGACTGCCAGCAGGGCGGCGATGCTCAGGACCGCGATCGTGCGCGGCTTGCGGGACAAGGGCATTGACGACACCTCCCTCAGTTGGTCCTGCGGCGGCCGGCTACGCGGGCACCAATGCCGAACGCGACCAGCAACGCGGCGACGAGGCCCAGACCGAGCACGCTGGCGCCGGTCCTCGCGAGGGCCTTCGTCGCACCACCGCCGCCTTCGGGTTCGCCGGCGCCGGTGCCGGGGTCGGGATCAGGGCTGGGCGGCGGACCTGGCACCACCGGGAACCCCACCTCCGACAGGAAGCCGGCCTGGACCTCGAGGCGGCCGCCGTACTCCCCTTCGAACTTCCACGGGCCGTCGACCCACGCCCACCACGATCCAGGGGGAACGCCTTCGAAGCGCGCGTTGCCGTTGGCGTCCGAGACCGTCTCGGTGACGTTGGCGCCGTTCTCGCGGTGAGTGCGCAGCACGATGCGGGTGTTGGCGATGGCCTCGCCTGCATCGACTTTGAAGTTCTTGTTGCGGTCGTAGTAGAGCGGGCCCGCCACCGTGCCGGTCCCGCCGGGCACGGTGGCCCAGTCGTACACGCGCGGGCCGTCGAAGTTGTAGCCGATGTTCCGCGCGAGGTCGCAGAAGACCTCCACCTTGCGGTAGCGGGCCGCGGCGGCGGGCACCTTCTCGACACCGACGACCGACCTCGTCTCGCCGGGGGCGAGCGTCATCCCCGCGCCTCGGTGGCTCAGCTCTTCCCAGCCGGGCACCTCGTCGGCACCGCCGCCGAGGACGTTCGGGTCGTTGTTGCCGTTGCACCCGATCTGCAGTCCCTCGACCGCCCGGTCGCCGCGGTTCTTGACCGTGAGGGTCATCCTGGCTTCCTCGCCGACCGCGTAGTCGGTCTTGTCGAGCGTCACGCTCGCGGTGAGGACCTCGCTGTCCGGCCGTACCGCACGTGCGGTGAGCTGCAGCGTCGCCTCTGGTTCCACCCGAACCTGCGGGTTGCCGCGCTCGATGCGCACAAGCCACCCGTCGGCCAGCGTGTACGAGACGTAGTAGTCGCCTGTCGGTATGCCCGCGAACGAGAACCGGCCGTCGGCGTCGGTCGTGGCACTCAGGTACTGGTCGGGGGAACCGCCGTTGAGCTCCACCTTGGTGCCGGGAGCGGCCTCGCCCGGATCTTGCTGGCCGTTGCGGTTCTTGTCCGCGTAGACGACGCCTTCGACGGCACCGGTGGTCTGCACGATGTCGGCCGTGGCGTCGGCGTAGCTGGTGGTCGGGTTCGGCTCGCCGAGGTAGTCGATCTCGCAGTGGACGCTCAACCTGCCGTTGCCGAAGCTGCGGATCTTGCCGGAGAAGCTGAAGGTGCGGGACTCACCGGCAGGGATCTGGACGCCGGGACCGTTCCACCCGAAGTCGCCGAATTGCTCGTTGGGGATCCTGACCTCCCAGAACGAGGGCACCCGGACGCGTTCGGCGGTCTGGCCGCCGATGTTCGTGACGGTCAGGTCGAAGTGGACGGTCTCGTGGGACTGGTAGCTCGGCTTGGCGAACTTGGCGCTGACGCGCAGGTTCGCCGGACTCGCGTGCTTCAGGAAGCGGTAGCTGAAGCCGCCTTCCGCGGTGATGCGCACCGTGGCGCCGGCGGGGTCGGTGAACGCCCACGAGCCGATGAGCACGGCGCGGTAGTCGCCGGCGGGCAGGCCGGTGAACTCGATCTTGCCGGTCCCGTCGCTCGTGCCCTCGGCGGCCTGTTCGCCGGTCTGCGGGCGCAGCAGGAGGACCTTCGTGTTCTTCGCGGCCTCGTCGGCGTCGATGCGGAGGTCTCCGTTGCGGTCCTCGCCGAGCACCATCGTGTAGCCGCCGGTGCCGCCGCTCACGGTCGCCTGGTCACCGGCGGCCGGGCCGTCCTTGTTCCAGTCGGCCTGCGGTGCGAAGTCGCAGCCGAGCCGGACGAGGCCCTGCTGCTGGGCGGCCTGCGGGAGGGCCTCGTCGATCGTGATCGTGTGCTGCTGACCGGCGGCGAGCGTGACTCCGGTGCTGGTCAACGTGGTCCAACCGGCGCCGCGGCCGAGCGCTTCCGCGGACACGTCGCGGTCGCACGCCGCTTGGATGTTCTTGATCTCGCGGTCCGTGGTGTTGGTGAGGGTCAGCGTGATCTTCGCGGTCGCCGGGTAGCGGTAGTCGTCGCGGTCGAGCGCCGCCGTGGCCTTGAGCTGCTCCGAGTAGGGCCGCTCGGCGCGTGCCGTCAGCTCGGCCGTCTCGTTCGCGGTGACGGTCACCGGGTCGCCCAGGTAGTTCTCGCGGTGCACGACCCAGCCGTCGGCGAGCTGGTAGGACGGGTGGTAGGTGCCGGGCGCGAGGCCCCGGAAGCTGAACTTGCCGTCCGCGGCGCTGGTCGTCTCGTGCTTGGAGCTGTCGCTGCCGCCGAAGATCTCGACCTTGCCGCCCTCGATCGCCTCGCCGGGATCCTGTTGCCCGTTGCGGTTCTTGTCCGCGTACAGGACGCCGGACACGCCGGTCTGCTTGGCGGGCGGGGCTGACGCAGGCTCGTTGCTGGGCGGCGGTGCGGCTTCCGAGGCCGATGGCGGGGGTGTCGACGTCTCGGTCGGCACCGGCGAGGTGCTCGTCGGGTCGTCCTGTGCCAACGCCGCAGCGGACGTCCCACCCAGCGCCAGCAGGGCCGCGGTGGTCAAAGCCGTGATTCTGCGCAGGGCGCGGCTGACCGACGTCTCGGACAATGAATCCCCCAGTGACCCCAATGGTGTTGTGACTTGCCGGCGCTGAAGCCCCCGCACACGCCCGCAAGACGTCCGAAAAGTACCGCAGCCCACCGCGTTCAGGGAAGTATCTGCAGATCACGGGCTATGAGGAACGCGGTTCTGCATCATTTCAAGATTTTCTGGCGACGAAGGCAACGCGATGCAGGGGAAGCGCGTGAGCAAAGCGCGGACAGCTGTGTCCGCCGCCGGTGGCATGCTGTTGCCGTGACGCCGGAAGACCTCGCGCACCTGCGCCGGGCACGCGACCTGATGGACCGCGAGTACGCGAAGCCGCTGGACGTGCCCGCGCTGGCCCGCGCGGCCCTGATGTCGCCGTCGCACTTCGCCCGCCAGTTCCGCGCGGCGTACGGCGAGACCCCGTACGGCTACCTGATGACCCGGCGGATCGAGCGCGCGAAGTCGTTGCTGCGGCTGGGCACGATGTCCGTCACGGAGGTCTGCATGGAGGTCGGCTGCACGTCGCTCGGCTCGTTCTCCTCGCGGTTCACCGAGCTGGTCGGCGAGACGCCTTCCGCCTACCGGGCACGGACGCACGAGGCGCTGGCCGCCGTGCCGGGATGCCACCTGAAGGGCCTCACGCGACCGAGCAGGTTTCGAGAAGCGTCCGGTGGCCGGCCTGCCTAGGGTCGGTGGCATGAAGCTTTCGCACACGTTCCTCTTCGTCCACGACCAGGACGCCGCGCTGAAGTTCTACCGCGACGTCATCGGCCTCGAGGTCCGCACCGACGAGTCCGTCGAGGACTACCGCTGGCTCACCGTCGGCCCCGCGGACCAGCCGGACGTCGAGATCGGCCTGTCCCGCATCGGCCCGCCGATCCCGCCGACCGACTACGAGACGCTGAACGCGTTGCTGGCCAAGGGATCCCTGCAGGGGCTCATCTTCGAGATCGACGACGTGGATGCCAAGTTCGAGCAGGTCAGTGCGGCCGGCGCCGAGGTCATGCAGGAGCCGGTCGACCAGTTCTACGGCGTCCGCGACTGCGCGTTCCGCGACCCGTCGGGCAACATGATCCGCTTCTCGACCCCGCGCAAGGTGTAATTCGCTTCTGGTTTCCGGCGCCGGCGTGGTTCAGTGGAACCTCCTGGCGCACACACGAGACAAGGCCGATGCCATGAGCACCCCCGGACACACCGGGCGCGCGCTCTGCCCTGCCCGGTGACACATCGCTGATTCCGTTCGCGATCACCAGGAGCATCCACCTTGAAGTGGTACACCGATTTCTTCACCGACCTCGCAAACGATTTCTGGCGCGGTGCCGTCCAACCGGCCCAGACCAGCGCCGAGGTCGACTTCATCACCGGCTTCGCCGCACCGGGCGCACGCGTGCTGGACGTTCCGTGCGGCAGCGGCAGGCACAGCATCGAGCTGGCCCGCCGCGGCCACCGGGTCACCGGCCTGGACATCTCGGCCGACGCCATCGCGCACGCCCGCGCGCTCGCTCCCGAGCTCGACTGGCGGCAGGGCGACCTCGCCGAGCTCGCCGGCCAGGACGTCGTCGCCGACCTGGCCATCTGCATGGGCAACAGCTTCGGCTACCTCGACCACGCGGGTTCGCAACGTTTCCTCGCCGACCTGGCCTCCGTCGCACCGATTCTGGTGATCGACTACGGCTGCTCGGCCGAGGCGTTGCTGCCGCAGCTGCCGGGCGAGCTGCGGATGTCGGCGGGCGGCGTCGACATGGTCGCCGTCAACACCTACGACGTGGCCGGAGGGCGGCTGCTGATCGACTTCACCTTCACCGACGGTGAGCGGACCCAGCGGTCGACCTGCGTTCAGCACGTCTACACGGCGGCCGAGCTGACCCGGATGCTGCAGGCGGCCGGGTACGCCTCGGTCGACCTGTACGGCGACACCGACGGAGGTGCGTTCGAGGTCGGCAGCCACCGGTTGCTGGCGGTCGCGCGGCGCTGACGTTCGGCCAGCTATTTGGCGTTTTTTGACCAGTTCCGCTGACCGGAAGAAGATTCACATTTCCATTGACCTCTCCCCTGTCCCGGTGGCTTCATTTCTTCAGAAACGGCATCAGGACAGGGGAGATTGTCTTGCGTTCAGGGGAATCCAATCGCCGTGCTTTTCTCACCAACACAATCCGGCTCACCGCCGGCGTCGCCGGACTGACGGTCGCCGGCAGCGCACTGACCGCGCAGGCCGACGTGACGATCCAGGGCAACCAGGGCAACTGGCGCTTCTGCACCAAGTGCTACGGCCTGTTCTTCTACGGCTATCCCACGGACGGCGTGTGCCCGGCCGGCGGCGCACACGGCATGGCCGGCTACAACTTCATCCTCCCGCACGACGTTTCGGAAACGTCGACCGCGCAGGGCAACTGGCGGTTCTGCACGAAATGCTTCGGAATGTTCTTCCGCGGCTATCCGAGCGACGGTCGCTGTCCTGCGGGAGCAGGGCACGACGCGGCTGGATACAATTTCGTGCTTCCGCACGACGTTCCGGCAACGCCCACTGCTCAGGGCAACTGGCGGTTCTGCACTAAGTGCTTTGGAATGTTCTTCTACGGCTATCCGACCAACGGCGTGTGCGCGGCCGGCGGCGCACACGGCATGGCGGGCTACAACTTCGTGCTCCCGCACTCCTGAGCCGGGACATGAGCGGGGGCGGTACGCCATTTGGCGCACCGCCCCTGCTCGTATTGCGGAAGCGGAGGGATTTGAACCCCCGGACGGTTGCCCGTCTCCCGCTTTCAAGGGATTGGCATGGCCGTTCAGGCATGTTCACAGAGGTTCTTTACGCTGGTCAGCGACCCCATAGGGCAACGACCGAACCCTCGTGAACGGCCACGTATGAGACTGCCAGGTCAGGTCTCGTGCCGCGTGATCGTCCCTTACTGAGCGTTGGAAGCTCATCGCAGTCGCCTTCGGCTCACGCTGCCGTGACCGTGCCGCCGGCCGACGGGCGCGGAGCGAGGCGAGAGACCGCTCTGCCGGGATGGATTTCTTGAACCGCGCTACAGCAAGGTCCGCCTCCCTGACTTGCACCCCGGTAAGTCCGTGTTCTGGAGCCGTGCCCCGGCTCTTGGTAGTTTGCTCCTGAACTGGTTCGGACATGACCCTCAGCAAGTCATATCCTTGCAGTTCAGAGCACCTTCTCCGTGATCTACACCCGTCGCCCAAAAACGTCATGAAAGCAGCGGGCTAGAGATGGTCGACGTCGGCCGTCGTCGTTGTGTGCAATTCAAGAGTGCCGAGATGGTCCGGCGTGCCGGTAAGGTAGACGGTGCACTCGCCCCAATTGACCTCGATCACTGCGACACCGAGCGCGTCGATCCGAGTCCCTGAAAGCGGATTCTGATCGATCATGATGTTCACGGGCACAGCGACTGCCTCGCCAACGGCGGTCCGGACCATGTCATGGTCCGCTGCGAAGCTTTCGCGCGTTGGCACTGCGCTACCAGGCTCGCGTTCGCGGGTTCTGGCCAGGAAGTTGAGCAGCTGGATTTCAGTGTTCTCCACAGGAAGTCCTCGCGGGTCGAGGCCGTGCGGCGACCGAACGGTCTTGACCTCCGACAGCAACCTCCCATCCGAGCTCCTGTAGGTGACATCGACGGCCCACGGCAGGCCATTGACACCCTGGGTTGCCAAGGTGGCGATCGGTCCAAGGCCCATGCCCGAAGACGCCGAGGCTACCGGCGCTGGGAAGACGGCGATCTGGTCGCGAGGATGGGGGCTGCGAGGAACATCCGCAGCCCCCATCGATCGGTCGTCCATGAAGCACTCACTCTCGGTTAACTGAGCGCTTCATCGGTACAGCGTGCGCTCAGAAGATGGTTGTGACGTCGGCAGGTCCACCAGAGAAGCAGACCGTACCGTCCACGAGAATAGCAAAATTGGCGAGGGCGATGACGTAGGCATTCGCGGAGCCGCGCGTCAATCCCCCCACAATACGATTCTTTTCCACATAGCCGTCAGCGTCGTAGTGCCCCAGGAAATCATGCTTGGTCTGGCCACCCTGATCGTTCAAGGTCACGGTCCACGTGAAATCAGATACCGCATCTCTAACCGCAAATCCGGTTTTCATGTCGATCGCATTGCCGCCACGCCCGTTGATGTAAAGGAACGACACCCCGCAGTTACCTGCTACTTCGTTCTGCGCGGTCATGTCATCCGACGAGCCTCGCAGGGTACCCTTTTTTACGGAGTACTGAGCCCCGCTTTCGCTGGTTCGGATTTCGTAACCGTTCGCTTCGGCCACCTTACTGTCGAAGCCGCCGACCTGCATCGAGACCTCTAGCTTGGAGGCTTCTCCGCTCGCCGGCAACGCCGGAGCAGCACTGGCGAAAGTGGTCGTGCCGACCATCGTCGCGAGCGTTGCAACTCCCACCAGCAAGGCCCGACCAATTTTCTGGAACCTTGTCGCCTTTTCCTGACCAGGAGCAGTGGAATACTTTCCCGCCTTGCACTGTCGCATTATTCCCCCGTTTGGACTGCCTGAATTTCGAACTCAAAGATGGTTCATGGATTCGCCGCGATCATCGTGAACGGGTCAAGGAATTACACTTTCCCGAACTTGGGCGCCTCTCCGCCCTTCCATGAACACATTCGCTGACCAGCCAAGGTCTACAACGCAGGCTGGCAGAGCGGGTCGTCCGATGACTATTCGCCAAATGAGCATCAGTAACTTCTGCCATTAACGGACAGTGATCACCTTGCCGCTGTAACGCAGCGACGGCCGGCTCAGAATGCGGCTACCACATCTCGCTCGACCGCGCGAGCGCAAGGGCGGTGACGCAACGCCGGTAACCTGCGGCGTCCTGCGCTCGACCACCGTTCCTCATGATTCCCCCTCATGTAGGAAGCAGATTTGATCGCACAAGGAGAGCGAATTTCGCGACATCGCAATACCTGCAGAAGAAGACTTCGACGTGCTTGGAATCCCCCGGACTCGCCCCCGTGTAGCGATCAACTCGCTGAGCGAAATCGATACTGGCAGGACACTGACAGGCCGAATACCCCCATCTGAGTGAACCTGAAAAGGCGGGTCGCACAGGCGGAACGGCGTTGACCTGAGAGCACTTCCACAGGTCAACGCCGTTCAGAAGACGTCGGGGCCAACACAGTCCGGTCTGTCTGAGGTCCTTGTCGATATCACTGGTGGCGTAAGCAGCTACCTCAAGCGGCCCTCAAAAGACGATCAAGCGCCACGACTGGGGAATCTGGGCTCATCGCCTGTCGAGTTCGGTCGATCAGCAGGAGAGCCGCGGGCTCGGAGTGGGACGACGGCGAATGGATGTTCACGCAGCCCAACGGCAAGCCGATCGACCCGCGTACGGACCATGACGCCTGGAAGGCTCTGCTCGCCGAAGCGGACGTTCGGGACGCGCGCCACACGGCAGCAACGGTGCTTCTGCTGCTGAACGTGCCGCAACGCGTCGTTCAGGAGTTCATGGGCTGATCCAACTCGAGGTGGCGGAGCGGTACATGCCGTCACCAAGTCCATGCGACAGGACGTCGCGGGGAGGCTCAACGGCTTCCTCTGGGCACCTGAATGAGACTGGAAATGAGACTGGACACAAGAGGGGTGACTCACCGACTGGTGAGCCACTCCTCTTTGTGCTGGTCAAACTGCGGAAGCGGAGGGATTTGAACCCCCGGACGGTTGCCCGTCTCCCGCTTTCAAGGCGGGTGCATTCGGCCGCTCTGCCACGCTTCCCCAGACGCGAACCGCGTCAGCCGGGAAGCCTAGCCGTTCGACTCCCGCAGGTGTGTCATGACCCGGTCGAACACCTTGGCCAGCACCTCGCCCTCCTCGGGCGTGAGCAGGTCGACGATGTGCGCGCGGACGCCGCGCAGGTGGGTCGGCGCGGCCTCGACCAGCTGCCGCATGCCTGCGGGGGTCAGTTCGGCCAGCACGCCGCGGCCGTCCTCTGTGCACTCGCGCCGCAGGACCAGGCCCGCCTTTTCCATTCGGGCCACCTGGTGGGAGACGCGCGACTTGGAGGAGGCGACGTCTTCGGCGAGTTGCGTCATGCGCATGCTGTGGTTGGGCTGTTCGGATAGGCGCACGAGGATTTCGTAGTCCGCCAGTGACACTCCGTGGGTGTCTTGCAGCTCTCGGTGCAGGCGGTCCATGAGCATCGAGTTGCCGTTCACGTAGGTGCGCCACGCACGCATCTCGCCCTCGTCGAGCCAGCGCGGCTCCTGGTCACTAGGTGTCACGCGAACAAGGCTAGACCTGAGGATGACGATCGAGTCATTTCTCTGGTAAACGACGCGATCGGGAGGCAGACTCCTCCGCCGTACACGCGCGTTAACCTCGCCATGGAGGGCTTCTATCCCATGAGTTCGTTCAGACGGCTTTCCGTTCTGGCGATCACCGCCGCCGCGGCCACTGTCATCAGCGCTACGGGACCTGCACAGGCAGATGTCGAGTCCCTGCGCGGGCGGGGCACGGTTGACGTGCGGTTGATCGGAATCAACGACCTGCACGGCAACATCGAGCCTCCTAGCGGTTCGTCCGGGCGAGTCGTTCTCGCCGACGGCACGACCGTGGACGCCGGTGGTGCCGCGTTCAACGCGACGCACATCAAGAACCTCCAGGGCGAGGTCAAGAACTCGGTCGTCGTCGGGCAGGGTGACCTGATCGGCGGGAGTCCGCTCGTGTCGGCGCTGTTCCACGACGAGCCGACCGTCGAGGTGCTCAACAAGGTCGGCATGGACGCGACCGCGGCGGGCAACCACGAGTTCGACGAGGGGTACAAGGAGCTGCTGCGCATGCAGCGCGGCGGGTGCCACCCGGTCGACGGTTGCCAGTTCCAGGACACGTACCCAGGCGCGAACTTCCCGATTCTCGGGGCCAACGTCACGCACGCCAAGAACGGGCTGCCGGCACTTCCTCCGTTCTGGGTGGAGTTCCGGGACGGCATTCCGATCGGGTTCATCGGCATGCCGCTCAAGGACGTGCCGATCCTGGTCGACCCGAACGGCATCAAGGAGATCCAGTTCGGCGACGAGGTGAAGGCGGCCAACAGGTACGCCAACTTCCTCGACGCGATCGGCGTGAAGTCGATCGTCCTGCTCGTGCACCAGGGCGACCAGGTGACGAGCCCCGGCGGCGGGCCGAACGCGTGCAACGTGGCGGCGCAGAACCCCGGCAGCAAGATCGCCACCGAGGTCAGCCCGAAGATCGACGCGGTCTTCTCCGGGCACAGCCACCAGCACTACAACTGCGTGGTCAAGGACCCGGCCGGCAACCCGCGGCCGTTCATCGAGGGACTGGCGTTCGGGCGTGAGCTGAGCGTCGTCGACCTCAAGATCGACCGGCGGACCCGCGACGTCATCCGCGGCGAGACCAAGGCGGACAACAAGATCGTGACGCGCACGGTCACGCCGGACCCCGCGATCCAGGCGCTGGTCGACGTGGCCAAGACGAAGGTCCGCCCGATCGCGAACAGGCCGGTCGGCACCATCGGCAGCGACATCCCGCGGGCGCAGAACCCCGCCGGCGAGTCTCCGCTGGGCAACCTGATCGCCGACTCCCAGCTGGCGGCCACCGCCGGCAACGGCGCGGTGCTCGCGCTGATGAACCCCGGCGGTGTGCGCGCGGACCTCACCTTCGCCAGTTCGGCCGAAGGCGAGGGCAACGGTGTGACGACCTACGGCGAGGCATTCACCGTGCAGCCGTTCAGCAACATCCTGCAGACGGTCACGCTCACCGGCGCGCAGATCAAGAACGCCCTGGAGCAGCAGTTCAGCGCGACCAGGACGTTCGTGCTGCAGCCCTCGGCCGGCCTGAAGTACAGCTGGTCGGCGTCTGCGGCGTTCGGTTCGAAGATTTCCGGCATCACGCTCAACGGCGTCGCTCTCGACCCGAACGCGAACTACCGCGTGACGATCAACAGCTTCCTGCAGGGCGGCGGTGACGGCTTCAGCGAGTTCACCAAGGGCACGAACATCACCGGTGGTGGCATCGACCTGGACGCGTTCGCCGCGTACCTCACGGCGCACCCCGGTCAGGGCGCTCCGGCGCTCGACCGGATCACGAAGCTGCCGTAACCGCAGAACGCACGAGAGGGCCATCTCGGCGACGAAAGTTGCCGGGATGGCCCTTTTCCGTGTCGGACTGCTCCATTTGATCTAGAGTGAGGGCCGATGTCCTGGTTGCGTCGGCTCCTGCTGCTCGCCGGTCTGGTGACCGGCGCCTGGCTGCTGGGCAGCGCCGGTGAGGCGAGCGCCGACGTCAAAATCGAGATCGACCAGCTCAAGGTCGAGGTCGAGCTGCCCGTCGTCGAAGTCGGCCTGAAGGTCGAGACCGGGCTCGTACCGCAGCAGCCGGAAGCACCGCCCGTCGCGCAGAAGCCCGGGCCGCGCACCGAGCCACCCCCAGTGCCAGCGCAGGCGACGCCGCAGTCCTCGGCACCTGTGCTCGAAGCACCGGCGAAAACCGTGCAGCCGAAGCCTCAGGCGCCACCGAACATGCGTCCCACGAACCCCGTGACCGTGCCGCAGTCGCCTCAGGCGCCGCAGCCGCAGCCTCAGGCGGAGCAGCCGATCGCCGGCACGCTCCCGCAGAGCGGCGCGGGCGCCGCCACGGGCTCCGGCCAGATCCCGGCGGGCACGCTGCCGAACGCGATGCGGCCGCCCACCACCACAACGTCTCTCATCAGCACAGAACAGCAGGACGTGCCGCGCATCGTGCGCGCGGAGGAGTCGACGTTCTCGCCTGATTGATCCCGGGCCGTGCCTCCACACAGCCACAGGGTCATTTCACTCCAGGGAGAACAGTCATGCGCAAGAACCTGAACCGGACCATGTCCGCCGCACTGCTGACCGGCGGCCTCCTGGTCGCGACCGCCGGCTTCGCCCAGGCCATCCCCGTGCCCCTCAACGTCGACGAGGAAGTCCGCGTCGGCAACCTGGTGAGCGTGCCGGTCAAGGTCTGCGGCAACGCGATCAACGTGCTCGGCAACAGCAACGCCACCTGCGACGAGGCCCCGAAGCCCGCCGCCCAGCGCACGATGGCCGACAAGGCTCTCGTCTCCGCGCCCGTCACGGTCTGCGGCAACTCGGTCGGCGTCGCCGGCGGCGGCGAGGGCAGCTGCGGCGCGACCAAGCCGGAACCGCCCAACGGCACCATCGAGGCCCCGGTGACGGTCTGCGGCACCAGCGCGGCCGTGCTCGGCACCGCCAGCGGTGACTGCGGCAAGACCGAGGTGCCCGAGGAGCCCCAGCCCGAAGAGCCCCAGCCGGAGGAGCCGCAGCCCGAGCAGCCGGGTGGCGAGAACCCCGGTGGCGGCAACAACGGCGGTGGAAACAACAACGGCGGCAACTCCGGCAGCGGCAACACCGGCGACGACTCGGGCGGCGGCCTCCCGCAGACCGGCACCCAGGCGTCGCAGCAGGCGACCCCGATCCCGAACCTGTCGAAGACCGGCGCCGACCCGCTGGAGTTCCTCCTGGTCGGCCTGAGCCTGATGACCGCGGGCGCGATGGCCCGCCGCGGCGCGCGCCGCGTCAAGGCCTGATCGACCCTCTCTGCCCGATCGCCCGGCAAGTGACCCACTTGCCGGGCGATTGCTGTCTGCACAGTCGATCTCCGCTGGTCACCCGTCCGACTTCACCAATTCAGGTTTCGCGTGAGGTGTTGAGATATGTGGCGATCAAGCGCATGCTCGATAACGAGCTGGCAACCGGAAGGTGAATGAACTAGACCACCGGAGGCCACGCCCAGAAGGGGTAGGTGGTGCTGTGCAGGTATCTCCTCGCTGTGGCGAAACGCGGTCTGTTGCATCCCCGCGAGTGGACTGGACGTGACCGGTCCGGTCGCGACTGTGTAGCGACGGACACGAGGTTTCGGGTGCCCAGGCGCCATCGGCGTCGCTCGGTGCACATCGACGCTGTTGAGCTCGGCTTCGGTGTCGTCTCATGGCGTCACCGGCTGAGCGCCACGCCAACCTTCGTGGGCCGTAGTCGTCACAACCAAATGGGAAAGCCCAGGTGCGGTGCCCCGACGTCGGGTCCCGCACCTGGGCGTCTTTTGTGCTTTATCGTGTGCCGCACTACGGGTCCTTGGCAGGAGGATTGCGGTGCAGTTCAACGAAGGCGCGGAACTCGACCTCTCTCAGGTTTCGGACCAGCGGGGTGTCGGCGGCCGTGTCGCAGGCGTCGGCGGCGGCCTGGGCGTGGTCGGTCTCATCATCTACTTCCTCATCCAGCAGTTCACCGGCATCCAGTTGCCCGCCGGCGGGCTGGAAAGCGGCCTGAGCCAGAACTCCCAGGTGGAGTCCGGTCAACTGGCCGAGAAGTGCAAGACCGGCGCCGACGCGAACCGTGACAGCGACTGCCGGGTCGTGGCCACGATCAACTCGATCCAGGCTTTCTGGACCGACCAGTTCGCGCGCTCCGGCAACACCTACCAGGTCACCAAGACCAACTTCTTCCGCACCAGCGTGAACACCCGCTGCGGCAACGCGACCTCGGCGGTCGGCCCGTTCTACTGTCCCGCGGACGCGCAGGTGTACATCGACCTGGACTTCTTCAACGAGCTGCGCACCAAGTTCGGCGCGACCGGAGGCCCGTTCGTCGAGGCCTACGTGCTGGCCCACGAGTACGGCCACCACGTGCAGAACCTGCTCGGCACTTCGGACCGGGTCAGTTCCCGCACCGGCCCGACGTCCGACTCGGTCCGTCTCGAGCTGCAGGCCGACTGTTACGCGGGCGCGTGGGGCAACGCCGCGACGAAGCTCCCCACGGCCAACGGTCAACCCCTCATCACGAACATCACCCAGGAGGATGTGAACGCCGCCCTCGACGCGGCGGCGCGCATCGGTGACGACTTCATCCAGAGCGAGCTCGGCGGCGGGCGGGTCGACACGACCAAGTTCAGCCACGGCAGCTCGGCGCAGCGGCAGAAGTGGTTCACGACCGGGTTGCAGACGGGCGATCCCGCCCGCTGCAACACGTTCGACACGAACAACCTGGGTTAGCGGAGCGCGGCCCGTTCCATTCGGGACGGGACGCCGTTCACGCCTTCGGTGGTGACGGCGTAGGAGGCGATGACGAAGGCCGCAGCGGCGACGTTGCGGCCGAGCGCCTCGCGGTTGATGTTGCCGAGGTCGTCGCACTTGCGGTGGTAGCAGGGATCCATCTCCATGCCGGCCGTGCCGCCCCACTTCGCGGCCTGCTGCGGCGTCTTGACCTCGCCGCCGCCGGAGATGATGCCTCCCGCCGGGATGCCGAGTGCCGTGAACGAGCCGTAGTCGCTCGCGCCGCGCACGTTCAGGCCCTCGGGGCCGAGGTTCTTGGCCGTGTAGAAGTCGCTGAACGCCTTCTCGATGTGCTTTGACCCGTACGGCAGACCGGGGTCGTTGTAGACGAAGTAGCCGGGGTTGGGCGAGCCGACCATGTCGAAGTTCAGGTACAGCGCGATGTCCAGCTGCTGCTCGAACGACAGGTTCTGGGCGTAGGCGCGGGAGCCGACGAGACCGGCCTCCTCGGCGCCCCACCAGGTGAAGCGGACGGCGTTGGGCAGCTTCGGCTTGGCGCCGAGCTTGAGCGCCACCTCGAGCAGTGCGGCGGAACCGGAACCGTTGTCGTTCATGCCAGGGCCGGCGTCGACACTGTCGAGGTGCGCGCCCGCCATGACGACGTTGTCGGTGCGGCCGGTCTTGGTCTGCGCGACGACGTTGCGGTCCTGGTGGACCTCGTCGTGGTGACGCAGCTCGAGGGTGACCTGCTGGCCAGCCTTGGCCGCGAGAGCGGTGCCGTCGGCCTTGGTGGCGCCGCCTCCGGGGATCGTGCCGGGCACGCGGAGGTCGAGCGGACCGTCGGCGTTGTTCGAGATGATCACGGCCGCGGCGCCCGCGCTGACGGCGTTGGCGTACTTGGTGACGAACGTGCAGGTGCCGCGGCGGATGAGCGCGATGGCGCCCTTGAAGTCCTGGCCGGCGAAGTCCGTGGCCTCGCAGCCGGGCGTGCCGTCCTCGGACACGGTGCGCAGCGGCGCGGTGAGGCCGCCGTCCGAGGTGTTCGGCGTTTCGCCGAACGGGATGAGGTCGTAGGAGGCGCCCTCGGCCGAGATCCGGCCCACGTCGTTGATCTTCTCGCGGACCTCGAAGCTCGGGGTGCTCACGTCGAACCCGGCGTCGCGCAGCCTCCCGGCCACGTAGTCGACGCTGGCGTTGTAGCCGGTGGTCGTCGCGGCGCGGTTGCCGCCGTGGGTGTCGGCGATGCGCTGGAACGCGATCAGGTGCCGGTTGGCGCCTTCCGCGGTTACTCGGGTGGACAGGTCGTGGGCCGGGTCGGTGGCTGCGCTGGCGGTTGACGCCAGTAGCGCTACTGAGCTGGCGAGGGCGACTACGGCGGTCGCTGTGCGGATGACCATGTGCTCGACCTTGGCAAGGGCGGGCTGTGGGCCGCTACCGCCGGTGCGTTTGTGGTCCGAAATTGTCAGACCTGTCTGCGAAAATGAAAGCAGGGGTCCCCTTGCGAGGGGACCCCTGCGGCAGCGAGGAAGTGCTGCGAGACGGCCGCCAATTCACGTCGCTGCCGTCGCGAGAGCGCAAGTCATGCGCGACCGCCACTCAACCCCGGCAAGCCTTCGATCCCGTCGCCGGAGCCAAGCGCACCGCCCTGAACGGCAAGGGCACGCCGACCCAGAATCGACCGACGTACCTTCGAACAGCGGAGCTACTGCGAGACGGGCGCCAACTCGCGTCGCCACCATCGCGAGAGCGCAAGTCATACGTGCCCGCCACGCAACCCCGGCAAGCCTTCGAACTCGCCGCCGCAGCTCCGCACACCACCCCTGAACGGCGAAGGCGCGCCGGTCCAGAACGGACCGACGCGCCTCAGAACCGCAGAGCGACTACGAAACGGCCGCGTGCGAGTGGTCGTCGTGCACGTTCGCCTTCATCAAAGCGGCAGACCTGCGGGCATCGGCCCGCTTGGCGCGCGGAGGCACGCCGTTGACGTCCTCAGTGGACACCCCGTAGGCGGCGGTCACGAACGCGAGGGCGCCGGCGTTGCGGCCGAGTGCCTTGCGGTCGAGGTTGCCCAGGTTGTCGCACTTCGAGTGGTAGCACGGGTCGTACGCGACGCCCGCCGTGCCACCCCACTTGGCTGCCTGGGCCGCGGTCTTGATGCCCTCGGCGCCGGTGAACAGGCCGCCGGCCGGGATGCCCTGCGCGATGAACTCGCCGTAGTCCGAACGACCCGAGAAGTCGGTGCCCTCGGTCTGGACGCCCGTCGCCGTGAAGTAGTCGACGAACGCCTTCTCGATCTGGGCCGAGCCGAACGGGCCGGGGCCCGCGCCGACGTTGTCCGAGTTGTCACCGTCGTAGACGAAGTACGCGGCGTTCGGGGAGCCGACCATGTCGAAGTTCAGGTACAGCGCGATGTCGAGCTGCTGCTCGAACGTCAGCGAGCGGACCCACTCCTCGGAGCCGATCAGGCCGCGCTCTTCAGCGCCCCACCAGGCGAACCTGATGGCGTTGTCGACGTTCGGGCGCGAGCCGAGCTGGAGTGCGGTCTCCAGCAGGGCGGCCGAGCCGGAGCCGTTGTCGTTGATGCCGGGGCCGACCTCGACGCTGTCGAGGTGCGAGCCCGCCATGACGACGTTGTTCTTGCGGCCGGTGCGGGTCTCCGCGATGACGTTGCGGTCGGTGCGGGTCTCCGTGTGGAACCGCATGTCGACGGTCGTCGTGGCGCCTGCCTTGCCCGCGAGCGTGGTGCCGTCGGCCTGGGAGATGCCGCCGGTCGGGATCTTGCCGGGGTTGGTCAGCGTCACGTCGCGCAGCGGGCCCGCGACGTTGTTCGCCACCAGCACGGCGATGGCGCCCGCGCCGAACGCGTTGAGGTGCTTCTGCTCGAACGTGCAGGCGCCTCGGCGGATCAGGGCGATGGAGCCCGTGAAGTCCTGGCCGGCGAAGTCGGACGCCTCGCAGCCGGGCGTGCCGTCCTCGGGGACGACGCGCAGCGGACCGGTGACGCCGCCGACCGGGGTCTGCGGCGAGGCGGTCATGACGAGCGCCTGGTAGTTCACGCCGTCGACGCGGGCCAGCTCGGCGTCGATGATCGGAACTTCGAAGTTGAAGGTCGGCGTCGAGACGATGAAGCCCTCGTCGCGGAGCTTGCCCGCGACGTAGTCGACGCTCGCGTTGTAGCCGGGGCTCAGGGCGGCGCGGTTGCCGCCGTTGCGGTCCGCGAGGCGCTGCAACGCGATGAGGTGCCGGTTGACCCCCTCGGTGGTCACCTTCTTCGCGAGCTTCTTGGCGAGAGCGGGGCCCGCGGGTTCTGCGGCGGCGGACGCCGTAGCGGTCGGGGCCGCGACGAGTGCTGAGATGGCCAGCACCGTCGCCAGCTTGGTTCTGCCAGACATGAACGTTCCCCTTCGTTCGGGATTCGGTGAACCCTCACAAACCGGAGACGTAGGACACAATCCGTCGGACGGCGGGAGTTCAGCTGGTGATCAGCTGAACACACTCAGCTAGGCCTTCGACACCCACGTTCCAATCCGGGCGCACGAAGTTCCCGGCATCCAGCCGCAACCGGACGTGTTCGAGCCGCTCACCGCGTGGTGCGGCGGCCACCGTGCCGTCGTGCACGTAGCCGAGCTTGGCGCTCACGCGGTTCGACGCGTGGTTGCCCACCCACGCGGCCGACCTGGCGATGCGGGCGCCCAGGTGGTCGAACGCGAACTGGAGCACGGCGATCCGCATCTCGGTGCCGATGCCGCCGCCCTGGTACTTCCTGCCGATCCACGAACCCGTCTGCACCTCGCGCAGCACGCCGAAGTCGCGGGCGCCGAGCTCCTGCGCGCCGATCACCCTGCCCTCGTGCCGGACCAGGAACGTGATCGCCCAGTCGCCGGCCGCCAGCTTCGCCCTCCTGCCCCAGAAGAACTGGACCATGCCGAACCCGCCGTCCTTGGGCAGCTGATCCGTCCACGGCACGTAGAACGGCATCTCCGCCGGATCGTGGACGCCCTCCTTCGCGACCTCGACGAGCTCGTACAGGCCTTCGTCGTCGTCGGGGCGCAGTTCCAGGCGGGGTGTGCGGAGAACGAGGTGTCGCAGAGGCCAGGGGTCCATGCTCCGATGGTGCCGACCCAGTCCAACGGATTACGGTCGACTGTATGCGTGCCATCACTGTTCGCGAACCCGGCGGCCCGGACGTGCTCGAGTGGACCGAGGTCGCCGACCCGGTGCCCGGCAGGGGCGAGGTGCTGATCGACGTCGCCGCGAGTGCGGTCAACCGCGCGGATCTTCTGCAACGCCAGGGCTTCTACCCGCCGCCGCCCGGTGCGTCGGACATCATCGGCCTGGAGTGCTCCGGCACGATCGCGGCGCTCGGTGAGGGAGTGACCGGCTGGAACGTCGGTGACGAGGTCTGCGCGCTGCTCGCCGGTGGCGGCTATGCGGAGAAGGTCGTCGTGCCCGCGCCGCAGGTCCTTCCCGTGCCGAAGGGCGTCGACGTGGTGACCGCGGCCGCGCTGCCCGAGGTGGCCTGCACCGTGTGGTCGAACGTCGTGATGGACGGCCGGCTCAAGCTCGGTGAGACGTTCCTCGTGCACGGCGGTGCGGGAGGCATCGGCACGCACGCCATCCAGGTCGCGAAGGCGCTCGGTGCGACCGTGGCGGTGACCGCCGGTTCTGACGAGCGGCTGCTCAAGTGCGCGGAGCTCGGCGCGGACCTCACGGTCAACTACAAGACCCAGGACTTCGTGGCCGAGGTGAAGCAGGCCGACGTCGTGCTCGACAACATGGGCGCCTCCTACCTCCCCCGCAACATCGACGTGCTCGCGCCGGATGGCCGCTTGATGATCATCGGCATGCAGGGCGGCGTGAAGGGCGAGCTGCCCATCGGCAAACTGCTGGTCAAGCGGGCGTCGGTCATGGCGACCGGGCTGCGCGGCCGCAGCATCGACAGCAAGGGCGCGATCGTGGCGCAGGTCCGCGAGCACCTGTGGCCGCTCATCGAAAGCGGTGCGGTCAAGCCGATCGTCGGGCAAACAGTGCCGATGTCGAACGCCGCCGAGGCGCACCGGCTGTTGGAGGCGAGTGACGTGTTCGGGAAGGTGCTGCTCAAGCGAGAGCGGTAGCGGCGGCCAGCGAGGTCCGGGGAGCGGTGCGGAACTCCAGCCCGAACTCCTCGGACCACCGCGCCAGCACCGCCTGCTCGTCCGGCCGGTCCACGTCGTCGGCGAGCACCGTGGCCCCCGGCGCCAGCACCGCGCGCAGCACCGGCAACGCGGGATAACGCGAGTCGCCGAACCCCGGCCCGTCGACCAGCAGCAGGTCCACCAGGCCGAACCGATCGACGTACCCGAGCACCTCGTCGTGCACCTGCTGCGGGGCGTACCACTGGCCGTGCCGCGACAACGCCGCCGGATGCCGCGACAACGGTGCGTGCACAACGCGCGCGACCGAGCCCAGCCCTTCGCGACGCAGCTGTGAGGCGACGAAAGCAGCCGTGCGTTCGTCGTGCTCGATCGACAGCAGATGCCCGAAACCGCGCTGGGACAGCAACCGCGCCAGCAACACCGAGGTCGAGCCGCAGCCCAGCTCCACCAGCACAGTCCTGGCGCCGAGCACGATCTCGTCCATCACCGCGACCAACGCCGCTGGGCGCAGCTGGGCGGCGGTCCACGGCAGGTACTCCGTGTTCAACGAACCGAGGCGTTGCAGGGCCGAGAGATCGGCGAGCTCGCGAGCAAGCGAGTCGTCCAAACGAGATCTCCCAAGTCCTCAGGCCAGGTCGGCCACCGCCCGCACCAGGTCGTCCACCTCGACGGCGTTCGTGTAGTGCGCGAGCCCGACGCGGATGGCGCCGCCGACCTCGCCGACGCCCAGCACCGAGAACACCCCGTGCTGGCCGGAGTCGGCGAACGCGCAGACACCGCGCGAGGCGAGGTGTTCGACGACGTCCTCCACCTTGACCCCGGCGATCGTGAACGCCAGCGCGGGCACCCGCCGCATGGCGTCGCCGATCACCATCACGTGTCGCAGCGAACGCAGTTCGTTGATGAGATTAGCGAGCAGCCCGGCCTGGTAGGCCTTCACGGATCCCAAAGATGTGACCAGACGCTCACGCCGAGTGCCCGACGCCGCGTCGTCCAGGTCCGCGAGGTACTCCACGGACGCGACCAGGCCGGCGAGCATCGGGTAGGCGTGCGGACCGAGCTCCAGCCGCTCGGGGCCGCGGGCGCCGGGGTCGACCGAGCACGACGGCAGCCGCTCCAGCACCGACGGATCGCGGAACACCAGCGCGCCGACCGGCGGGCCACCCCACTGACCAGCGGACAGAGCCACGACGTCGGCACCCATGGCGACGATGTCCAGCGGCACGAAAGGCGCGGCAGACGACGCGTCCACGACCATCATCGCGCCGTGCGAACGGGCCACCGACGAGATCTTGGCGAGGTCCGGGCGCGTGCCGACCACACCGGACGCCGCCGTGATGGCGATGAGCTTGGTGCGGTCGGTGACCAGCTCGTCGAACTGCCAGCTGGGCAGCTCGCAGGTCTCGATGTCGACCTCGGCCCACTTGACCGCGCTGCCGGTGCGTTGGGTGGCGCGCAGCCACGGCGCGATGTTCGCCGGGTGGTCCAACCGCGACACCAGCACCTCGTCGCCCATGAACCAGTCGTCGGTCATCGCGTCCGCGAGGCGTTGTAACAGCACCGCGGAGGACGGGCCGAGCACGACACCGGCCGGGTCACCGCCGACGAGGTCCGCGACGGACCTGCGGGCAGCGTCCACGATGGCCTCGGCCCGTTGCGAGGCGGGAAAGATGCCACCGGGTCCGGAGACCGGTGCGCGCAGCGCGGTGGAGACGGCGGTGGCGACCTGTTCGGGCACCTGCATGCCGGCCGGTGCGTCCAGGTGGACCCAGCCGTCGCCGAGCGCGGGGAAGAGCCCTCGTACCCGTGCGACGTCGAACGCCATGCCACACACGGTACGTATGTGAGCAAACCCCGTGTCGTCCAGCCCCCACCCGCCTAACCTTCACAAGGGGAATCAGGCCAGGATGGAGACCATGAACCAGGAGCAGCCAGTCGTCATCGTCGGCGGGCAGGACGGCGACATCGCCGACATGGTCGAACAGCCGGCCAAGGTCATGCGGATCGGCACGATGATCAAGCAGCTCCTCGAGGAGGTGCGGGCGGCACCGCTCGACGAGGCGAGCCGCAACCGTCTCAAGGAGATCCACAAGCGGTCCATCGAGGAGCTCGAGGACGGCCTGGCGCCGGAGCTGCGCGAGGAGCTGGAGCGCCTGTCACTGCCGTTCAACGGCGAGGGCACGCCGTCCGACGCAGAGCTGCGGATCGCGCAGGCCCAGCTCGTGGGCTGGCTGGAGGGCCTGTTCCACGGCATCCAGACGGCGCTGTTCGCTCAGCAGATGGCGGCGCGGTCGCAGCTGGAGCAGATGCGCGGGCGTGCTCTCCCCGCCGGCGGGAGCAGCGAAAGCCACGAAGGCGGAGTCACGGGCAAAGGTACCGGCCAGTACCTCTAGCCGTGAAGGTGATCAAGATCCCGGCCAGGTGACAACTCCGTGACCTACCGGCGTCCAGGCCGCTCCTGGGGCGCCGGTAGGCTCCATACCCGTGCAAGCCACCAGTACCCCCGCCCACCGTGAGGCGCCGCCTGCTGTCCCGTCGCGCAGCTTCAAGCGCGCGTTCGCCGACGTGCGGGAGGCGTGGGACCACCGCGAACTGTGGGGTCACCTCGGCTGGCAGGACATCAAGCAGCGCTACCGGCGCTCGGTCATCGGTCCGTTGTGGATCACCATCTCCATGGGGACCACAGCACTCGCGCTCGGCCTGCTGTACTCGGTGCTGTTCGACACGAACGTCCCCACGTTCCTGCCGTACGTGACGGTCGGCTTCATCGTCTGGAACTTCATCCTCGGCTGCATCACCGAGGGCACCGACGTGTTCATCGCGAACGAGGGGCTCATCAAGCACCTGCCCGCGCCGATCACGGTCCACGTGCTGCGCATGGTGTGGCGCCAGGCGTTGTTCCTGGTGCACAACCTCGTGGTCTACGTGGTGGTGCTCGCCATCTTCTTCACGTCGCTCAACCACCAGTACCAGATCAGCGACAACGGCCCCGAGCACCCCGGCCTGAGCTGGACCATCGTGCTCGCGGTCCCCGGCTTCGTGCTCCTCGCGGTCAACGCGGTGTGGATCGCCCTGCTGTTCGGCGTCATCAGCACCCGCTTCCGCGACATCCCGCCGGTGGTGAACAGCTTCATCAACCTGGTCTTCTTCATGACGCCCATCGTCTGGGACGCCGGCGTGCTGCAGAAGGTCACCGGTGGTGGCTCCAACGACTGGCGCATCCTGATCGCCGAGCTCAACCCCGTGTACCACTTCGTCGAGATCGTCCGGGCCCCGCTGCTCGGGCACAGGGTCGACTGGCACCACTGGGCGATCGTGGGCGGCTTCACCGTCCTCGGCTGGGTGCTCGCGCTGGTCATCCTGCGCAACTACCGTGCCCGTGTTTCCTACTGGGTCTGATGAGGAGGTCGACTAAAACCATGGTCAGCATCGACGTCTGGAACGCATCGGTCGACTTCCCGATCTTCGACGCGAAGTCGAGGTCGCTGAAGAAGCTCGCGCTCGGCAAGGTCGGCGGCAAGATCGGCTCAGAGGGCCGGGTGCCGATCATCGAGGCGCTGCACGACATCTCGCTGTCTCTCAACGAGGGCGACCGCGTCGGCCTGGTGGGCCACAACGGCGCCGGCAAGTCCACGCTGCTGCGGCTGCTGGCGGGCATCTACGAGCCGACCCGCGGTCACTCGCGCATCGTCGGCAAGGTGGCGCCGGTCTTCGACCTCGGCGTCGGCATGGACCCGGAGATCTCCGGGTACGAGAACATCATGATCCGCGGCCTGTTCCTCGGCATGAGCCGCAAGCAGATGGAAGCGCGCGTCGACGACATCGCGGAGTTCACCGAGCTCGGTGACTACCTGCAGATGCCGCTGCGCACGTACTCGACGGGTATGCGCGTGCGACTCGCGCTCGGTGTGGTCACGTCCATCGACCCGGAGATCCTGCTGCTCGACGAGGGCATCGGCGCGGTCGACGCGGCGTTCATGGCCAAGGCCCGCGAGCGTCTCAAGGACCT
The DNA here is from genome assembly GCF_044455585.1 of Lentzea sp. NPDC051213. Classification (NCBI taxonomy): domain Bacteria; kingdom Bacillati; phylum Actinomycetota; class Actinomycetes; order Pseudonocardiales; family Pseudonocardiaceae; genus Lentzea; species Lentzea sp. NPDC051213. Next base: position 124,634 of record NZ_JBITEX010000009.1, on the reverse strand, counting down.
CGTGAAGCGCTCCGGTCTGCTCGTGTTCGCGAACCACTCCGACGAGACGCTGCTGGACTTCTGCGACAGTGCGATCTGGATGGACGAAGGCCGCGTGAAGAAACACGGCGGTCTGCGCGAGGTGCTCACCGAGTACAAGGGCCACGACCCCTTCGAGCGGATGAGCACAGAACAGCTGGCCAGGCTCGGCTACTCCTCCCCCGTCCTCAGTGGAAATGGCGGCGATTAGACCGTGAATCTCGAGGCACTGCCCAAGGGCTCCGTCGTCGCCGTGGTGGTCACCCGCCACCGCAGGGAGCTGCTGGCCGAATCACTGAAGGCACTGGCCACCCAGACCCGCGTCCCCGACCACCTGGTCGTCGTCGACAACGGCCCGGACCAGCCGGTGAACGACCTGGTGGAGCAGTGCCCGCTTCCCACGACCTACCTGCCGTCACACCGCAACCTCGGTGGCGCCGGCGGCTTCGCGCTGGGCATCCTGCACGCGCTCTCGCTGGGCGCGGACTGGGTGTGGCTCGCCGATGACGACGGCCGCCCTGCGGACGAGAACGTGCTGGCCGTGCTGTTGGAAGAGGCCGACCGCCGCAACCTCGCCGAGATCTCGCCGGTCGTCACGAACATCGACAGCCCGGACAAGCTGGCGTTCCCGTTGCGCCGCGGGCTGACCTGGAAGCGCAACGCCGCCGACCTGGGCACGACCTTCCTGCCGGGCATCGCCTCGCTGTTCAACGGCGCGCTGTTCCGCGCCGAGACGCTCGACGTCGTCGGTGTGCCGGACTACCGGCTGTTCTTCCGCGGCGACGAGGTGGAGATCCACCGCCGGCTCGTCCGCTCCGGGCTGCCGTTCGGCACGTCGCTGCGGGTCGCGTACGTGCACCCGGACGGCTCGGACGAGTTCAAGCCGATGCTGGGCGGCAGGTTCCACGCCCAGGACCCGGAGAACCCGATCAAGCGCTACTACACGTACCGCAACCGCGGGTACCTGTTGTCGCAGCCGGGGATGCGCAAGCTCGGCGCGCTCGAGGTGTTCCGGTTCGGGCTGTACTTCCTCGCGGTGAAGCGCGACCCGAAGGCGTTCGTGGAGTGGCTGAAGCTGGTGCGCCTCGGCCAGCGGGAGCGTTTCTTCCGCAAGTGAGCTGATCTGCTGACGGCGGAACCGCTACGGGCGAAACCGCCGTTCAGCCATGTCAGAACACGGTTTGCTCAAGTGCATGAGCCGACTTGTGTTGTTCCTCGCCGCCAACCCGAACCCGATCACCCTCACGGTCACCGACGAGACGCGGGAAGATCTCGCGCCGCGGCTGACCCAGATCGTCCGCAACGGTCACACCCAGCCGATCTCCGGGCCGGACGGCAACGAGTACGTCGTGAACTTCTCCAACGTCGTCGTCGCACACTTCGAGTAATCGCTCGCGCACCTCGAGTGATCGGAGTAAGACGTGATGAGTGATCTCGCGACGCAGACTTCTGTCCCTGGCCGGCGCCAGCGCACTTCTCGCGGCATGCGGCTCGAACACCGGCAGGGGCGGCAACGGCCAGGCCCTCAAACAGTGGTACCACGCGTACGGCGAGCCCGGGGTGCAGCAGGCCGTGGAGCGCTACGCCAAGTCGTACCCGAAGATCCCGGTCGACGTGCAGTGGAACCCCGGCGACTACGACTCCAAGCTCGCGACGAGCCTGCTGTCCGACGGCGGACCGGACGTCTTCGAGTCCACCCCGCAGATCAGCTCCGTCCGGGCGGGTCAGCTCGTGCCGCTCGACAACGTCTTCGGCGACGCCAGGAGCGATTTCTCCGACTCGATTCTCGCAACGCACACCGTTGACGGGAAGATCTACGGAGTGCCGCAGGCCGTCGACATGCAGATGTTGTTCTACCGCAAGAGCTTGTTCGCTCAGGCCGGTGTGCGGCCACCGTCCACTGTGGATGAGCTGATCGACGCGTCGCGCAAGCTCACCACCGGCGGGGTCAAGGGCCTGTTCGCCGGCAACGACGGCGGTGGCGGCGTGCTGGGCGGCCCCGCGCTGTGGTCGGCAGGCCTCGACTACGTGCGGGACCACCAGGTCGGGTTCGACGATCCCCTCGCGGCGACCGCGATCGGCAAGCTGCGGGAGCTCTACACCAGCGGCAGCCTGTTGCTGGGGGCGGTGAAGGACTGGGCGGAGCCGGACGCGTTCACGCAGGGACTGGTCGCCATGCAGTGGACCGGGTTGTGGGCGGTGCCGGCGGTCCAGAAAGCGCTGGGCGACGACTTCGGGGTGCTGCCGTTCCCGAAGCTGGGCGACAACGGCAAGGCCAGCGTGCCGGTCGGGGCGTTCGGCGCGATGGTCAGCGCCAAGTCCCAGCGGATCGACGAGGCCAAGGAGTTCGTGCGGTGGCTGTGGATCGAGCGGACTGACTACCAGGAGGACTTCAACCTCGGCTACGGCTTCCACATCCCGCCGCGCAAGAGCATCTCGGCGAAGGCGTCGAAGCTGACCACCGGTGCGGCGGCGGACGCGGTGAAGTTCGTGCAGGACAACGCGAAGGCGTCCAACCCGCCGGACTGGACGTCGGTGATGCGGACCGCGTTCAACGACGCCGTGTCGCGGGTGGTCAGGGACGGCGCTCCCGCCGACGCCGAGATCAAGGGAGCGGCGCAGAAGACGCGGGACGAGCTGAAGCGCCTGTACGGATGAAGCAGGGGCGCGCGTTCTGGCTGTTCGTCGGACCGTTCGCGGTGGGGCTGCTCGTGTTCGTGTACGTGCCGATCGGGTGGAGCCTGCTGCTGTCGTTCTTCGACGCCCGCAACACGGTGACGCCCACGGAGTTCGTCGGGCTGCGCAACTACGCGGACATGCTGACGGACGGGCCGTTCCTGCGCAGCCTCGGCACGTTCAGCGTGTTCGCGGCGTTCATCGTGCCGCTGACGTTCGTGCTCGCGCTGGCGCTGGCGTTGCTGGTCAACCAGATCAGCTTCATGCAGGCGTTCTTCCGGTCGGTGTTCTTCCTGCCGACGGCGTGCTCGTACGTCGTGGCGTCACTGGTGTGGAAGCTCTCGATCTTCAACGGGGTGCGCTTCGGCCTCGCGAACACGGTGCTGGGGTGGTTCGGCGCGGAGCCGATCGCGTGGACGGTGTCCACGTCACCACCCTGGTACTGGCTCGTGCTCGTGAGTCTGCGGCTCTGGCTGCAGCTCGGGTTCTACCTGATCCTGTTCATCGCCGGCCTGCAACGGATCCCGCGCCACCTCTACGAGGCCGCGTGGATCGACGGCGCTTCGCGCGGCTGGCAGACCCTGCGGTACATCACGTTGCCGCAGCTGCGCACCACTTCGGTTGCCGTGCTGTTGTTGCTGCTCATCGCGGCGTACCAGGCGTTCGACGAGTTCTACAACGTGCTGGGCACCGATCGCGGGTACCCGCCGTTCGCGCGGCCGCCGTTGATCTACCTCTACTACACGGCGCTGGGTTCCGGTGGTCAGGACTTCGGGCACGGCAGCGCGGGCGCGGTGATCCTCACGCTGCTCATCGCCGGCGTGACCCTGTTGCAGGGGCGGGCGATCACGCGATGAAGACCGCCCGTTACCTGGCGCTGTCGATCGCGGCGGTGCTGTTCCTGATCCCGTTCTACCTGGTGCTGCGCAACGGTCTGGCGACCGAGCAGGAGATCACCGCTCCACAGTGGACGTTCTGGCCGAACGAGATCCACTGGGAGAACTTCGCCGAGCTGTTCAGCAACCCGGCCGTGCCGATGGTCCGCAGCATGGTCAACTCGCTCGTCGTCGCCGTGCTGCAGACCCTGGGACAACTTCTGCTGTGCGGGCTGGCGGGTTACGGACTCGCGCGGATCCCTTACCGGTACGCGGACGTGGTGCTGTACCTGGTGATCGCCACGCTGATGATCCCGGCGGCGGTCACGTTCGTGCCGACGTTCGTGGTCGTCTCGACCCTGGGCTGGGTCTCCGACCTGCGCGGGCTGGTGATCCCGGGGCTCTTCAGCGGGTTCACCACTTTCCTGTTCCGGCAGTACTTCCGCAACTTCCCGCCAGAGCTGGAAGAAGCAGCCCGGATCGACGGACTCGGGCACTGGGGCACCTACTGGCGGATCGTGGTGCCGAACTCGAAGGGGTTCTTCGCCGCGCTCGGCGTCATCGCGTTCGTGACCAGCTGGAACCAGTTCCTCTGGCCGCTGGTGATCGCGCAGGACCAGGACTCGTGGACGGTGCAGGTGGCGCTGTCGACGTTCCTGACGTCACAGTCGATCGACGTGGTGCAGCTGTTCCTCGCAGCCGCGGTCTCCGTCACGCCGCTCATCGTGGTTTTCGTTGCGCTGCAACGGTTTCTCGTGCGCGGCGCGACGGAGACAGGAATCAAGGAATGATCAGCTCGACTTGGTGAGCAGCAGGAAGATGCTCGGCCCGAACCTGAGCCGCGCCAACGCGGGCTGAGCCGCCCTCTCCACCCGCAGCAACACGCGGTGCGGCACGACCCTCTTCAGCGTGCCCGATCGCAGGTTCGACACCGAAAGGCTGCGCACGACGTGCAGTCCGACGGCGGCGGCCTGCGCGGTCACGGTGTCGAGGTTGTGGTTCACGAACGGGATCTCGTCGTCGTGGCGGTTCTCCGGCGACCGGATGTCCACCGGCCCGGCCGGGATCCCCCTGCCCAGCCTGCGGAGGCGGTTGCGGGCGTGCCCGAGGTTCGCCACCTCGACGACGGCGAAGCCGACCGGGTCCAGCACCCTGGCGATCTCGGCCAGTTCGGCGGTCGGGTCGGGCAGGTGGTGCATGACGCGCACCATCGTGACCAGGTCGATCGAGCCTGCCGCGAACGGCAGGTGCGCGGCCTGCGCCTGGATCCGTTCGATGCCCTCACCGAGGAACCGCGCCGCGACGTCGAGCTGGCGGCTGCTCGGCTCGGCCAGCGTGACGTGGTCCGCGTACTTGGGCAGCAACGCGGTGATCCGGCCGTAGCCGCCACCGACGTCCACCGCGTGCGTGAAGTGCTGGCCGGTCAGCAGACTGTCGATCGCGATGCGCTCGGCGTCGTGCTCGTAGTCGCGGCCCTTCCAGTACCCCAGGTAGTCGTGGGCTGGTCCGTCGTAGAAATCTGCTCTCTTGATGTCCCCCATGCAGCCCAGGACGCCTGATCTTGGGGTGAGGTTGCAAAAAGGGGCCCCCAAAGAACTTGGGAGCCCCTCGTCGCCGAACCGAGATCAGTTCTCGAACACCTTGCGCCACGACTCGACCGAGGTCAGCTCGGGCAGCGCGTCGCGGTAGACCTTCTGCATCCGCGGCCACTCCGACGACAGGCGGCGGTAGTTGCGGACCGCCCGCTTCATGAGCTGGCGGAACTCCTTCGGGTCGCGCTTGCGGAACGCGACACCGCTGCCGTCAGCGTTGGACACGGTGGCGCTGTCCAGGTTGCCCAGCAGGAACCAGCGGGCGTTGGTCGCCGGCACGTTGATCTGCGGACGCTCGGCCGTGGCCGCCTGCGGCTCGCGCAGGTTGTGCATGAGTGCCTTGGCCGCCTCGGACGCGATCGTGACCGGGTTCGTGGGCGGGGTCAGCATCTGCTCGGCGCGCACCATGTCGAAGGTCGGCGGCGGGAACTCCCGCGCCGACGGCAGGACCTGGGCGTCCGCGTACTTCTTGCGCAGCTCGCGGATCTCCGGCAGGGCCGTGCGCAGCGAGTCGAACAGCTTCGACGGGCCGGCCAGGAAGTCCTCGATCGCCTTCTGCTGCACGACGACCGTGGAGTACTCCATGGACAGCAGGTGCCGCAGCGACAGCTTCAGGCCCTGCTTGAGCAGCGTCGACCGCACGTCGTACGGGCTGTGCAGCGCCGCCAGGACCAGGCGGTTGCGGGTGTGGAAGTACGCCTGCCAGTCGGTGGCGTCGTTCTTGTCAGTCCACGGCATGTGCCAGACGGCCGAGCCCGGCAGCGAGACCGTCGGGTAGCCCTTCTCGAGCGCACGCAGCGAGTACTCCGCGTCGTCCCACTTGATGAAGAGCGGCAGCGGGTAGCCCGTGCGCTGCACGACCTCACGCGGGAACAGGCACATCCACCAGCCGTTGTAGGTGGTGTCGATGCGGGCGTGCAGCTCTTCGGTCTCGCGCAGCGACTCGGTGCCGAAGTCGTGGTCGGTGACCGCGCCCGGCGCGGCACGCCAGTAGCAGGTGCCCAGGTCGACGACCTCGCCCATGCTGTGCAGGCGGGCGCGGGCCTGGAGGTTCAGCATGTGCGAACCGACGATGACCGGCTGGGCGGCGGCGCGAGCGAAGGCGTTCGACCTCAGCACGGCGTCCGGCTCCAGGCGGATGTCGTCGTCCATCAGCATGATCTGGTCGACGTCGCTGTGCTCGATCGCCTCGTACAGGCCGCGGGTGAAGCCACCGGAGCCACCCAGGTTGTCCTGCTCGATGATCTCCAGCTTGGCGCCGAGGAGCTTGGCCGCTTCCGCGTAGCCGGGGGTGTCGCGGACCTTCACGGCGCCCTGGTCGGCGACGACGACCTTCTGCACGACGTTCAGGACCGTCGGGTCCTCGCCCAGCGCGCGCAACGCGATGACCGCGTCGACCGGGCGCATGGTGGTCATGCCGATCGCGACGGACTGCGCCGGGAGCTCCTGCTCCGTCGTCCAGGCCGCCTCGTCGATCTCGATCGTGGTGTCGTCGGTGAAGACGTCGAACCAGATCCAGCCGCCGTCCTCGAACGGCTTCAGCGACACCTGAACCGCGAAGTCCATCCACGCCTTGGGGCTGCGGACGACGTGACCGTCGAGGTGGATCGTGTCGCCGTTCGGCTTCGAGCGGTACACGTCGATGCGACCTGCGCCACGAACGCGCATGCGCAGCACGACGTCCTCGATGACCGTCCAGCGCTTCCAGTAGCTCGCCGGGAACGCGTTGAAGTACGACGCGAACGACACCTTCGCCGAGGTGGGCACCGTCACCGCGCGGCGGCCCGACACGTGGCTGTGCACGTTCTCCGGCTCATCCAGGTACAGAGGCCGCACGTCCAGCGGGTCCTCGTCCCGCGGCATGATCACCCGCTGCAGGACCTGGTTCGGGTCGATCTTGGTGGCGCTTGCGGCTTTGGCCTGCTCGGTCACGTGCTTCCTCCGGCGAACCGAACGGCTTCGGTTCGGGTCAGCTTCGCTTCATGGATGGTCTACCTGATGCCACAGATGGACGTCGTGGCCCGGCGCGTCAGGCGCCATAGTACCCATTGTCAAATGACGACCGCCCGGCCGCACTGGTTGCACGGCCGGGCGGTGGTTCGATTTTCAACCTGTCAGTCGAGGTCACCCGTGATCGGCTTGCCCTCGGTCAGGTGCGGAGCGATCTTGTTGTCGAACGCGCTGAGCGCGGAACCGATCGCCATGTGCATGTCGAGGTACTTGTAGGTGCCGAGACGGCCGCCGAACAGCACGTTCTTCTCGGCAGCCTCCTTCTTGGCGAGCTCCCGGTACTGCTCGAGCTTGGCGCGGTCCTCGGCGGTGTTGATCGGGTAGTACGGCTCGTCGTCCTTCTCCGCTGCCCGGGAGAACTCGCGGACGATGACCGTCTTGTCCGTCGGGTAGTCGCGCTCCGGGTGGAAGTGCCGGAACTCGTGGATGCGGGTGTACGGCACGTCCGCATCGTTGTAGTTCATGACCGGGGTGCCCTGGAAGTCACCGGTCGGCACGACCTCCTGCTCGAAGTCGAGCGTGCGCCAGCCCAGCCAGCCCTCGGAGTAGTCGAAGTAGCGGTCGACCGGGCCCGTGTAGACGACCGGCGTACCCGCCGGGATCTCGTCCTTCACGTCGAAGTAGTCCGTGTCGAGGCGCACGTCGATGTTCGGGTGGTCCGCCATCTTCTCGAGCCACGCGGTGTAGCCGTTGAGCGGCAGACCCTCGTAGGTGTCGTTGAAGTAGCGGTTGTCGAAGTTGTAGCGGACCGGCAGGCGGCTGATGACCGCGGCCGGCAGCTCCTTCGGGTCGGTCTGCCACTGCTTGGCGGTGTAGTCCCGGATGAACGCCTCGTAGAGGGGGCGCCCGACCAGCGAGATCCCCTTCTCCTCGAGGTTCGCCGCGTCCTTGGTGTCGATCTCCGAGGCGTGCTCGGCGACCCACGCGCGGGCCTCGTCCGGGGTCAGGTACCGGCCGACGAACTGGGTGATGAGGCCCAGGCCCATCGGGAACTGGTACGCCGTGCCCTTGTGCATCGCGAACACGCGGTGCTGGTAACCGGTGAACTCGGTGAACTGGTTGCAGTAGTCCCAGACCCTCTTGTTAGAGGTGTGGAAGAGGTGCGCACCGTAGCGGTGCACCTCGATTCCTGTCTCGGGCTCAGCCTCCGAGTAGGCGTTACCGCCGATGTGGGCACGACGCTCCAGCACCAGCACCCGCTTGTTCAGCTGGGACGCGGTGCGTTCGGCGACCGTGAGACCGAAGAATCCGGATCCGACGACAATCAGGTCATAGCCAGCGAAGCTCACGACGAGAGAGGGTACCTGTGCCGCACGAGGCGGCCAGACACCCCCCTCTCCTAGTTGTACAGCACTTGATCAGGTAAAACGCGTGCGACAGGCCGTCGCGAGGCCATTGGGCTGGTCGGGATAACCTTGCCGGGTTACGCGGGCTGGCCCCGCACCTCCACTTGCTGAGCAATCCTGGGTGGTCTTGTGCCGACCGAAGCGAGCCTTCTGCTGACCGTGGCGACGATCGGGACGTATCTGGCCGTCCTGTGGCTGCCGGGCGGCCTCGCGGCGGCTGCCGCGGGCGTGCGCGGCTGGGCGCTCGCCGCCAGCGCGCCCGTGTTCACGTACCTGATCGCCGGCCTGGCCGGTCCGTGGCTGTGGAAGATCGGGATCCCGTTCAACGTCTGGACGTTCCTCGCCACCACGGTCCTCGTGGTGCTGGTGTTCGGCGCCGTGCGCTGGTTCGTGGTGCGCAAGCGCGGTCCGATCGAGCGCGAACCGTCGCCGTGGACTCCGCTCGCGCACGTCGCGGTCGGCGTCACGCTGCTGGCCGCCGCGATCGTCGGGTTCGCCGTGCTGATGGCGGCCATGCGCTGGGACATCAACTCGATCCCGCAGGACTGGGACGCCGCGTACCACGCGAACGGCATCCGCTACATCGCCGAGACCGGCGAGGGCAGCCTCTACGCGACCGGCAAGGTCAACTGGTACGAGCTCCCCGACGGCGTCTTCTACCCGAACGCCTACCACCTGGTCGGCGCGCTGGTGTTCAAGCTCACCGGCGCCACCGTCCCGGCCGTGCTGAACGCGAGCACGGTGCTCTTCCCCGGCCTGCTCGCGCTGACCCTGGTCGCGATGATCCGGCACTTCAAGGGCCGCGCCGTCACCGCCGGCTTCACCGCCCTCGCCACCGTCGCCTGCACCAGCGCCACCTACGACAACCTCTGGCGCGGCCCGTTGCTGACGTTCACGCTCGGCATCGCGGTCATGCCGGTGCTGGCCATCGCGATGGACGCCTACCTCAAACGCTCGGCGCTCGACACCGGCGTGTTCTTCGGCGGCGTCGCGGTCGGTCTGCTCGCCATCCACTCCAGCACGCTGTTCGGCGGCATCCTGTTCGTGCTGCCGATGTTCATCCAGCGCTGGTGGGGCAACCTCAAGCTGATCTGGAGCGACGCGCTCAAGCTGCTCATCCCCGCGGTCGTGGCGGTCGTCGTGACGCTGCCGCACCTGCTGGGCGCGCTCGCGGTCGGCGGCAAGATCGCGATCGTCGACTGGCCGTCCACGTTCCCGGTGAGCCAGTCGATCGGCGCGCTGCTGACGTTCCAGCACGTCATCTCCCTGCCGCAGTTCTGGCTCGCGTTCGCGCTGTGGATCGGCCTGATCTTCGCGTCCCGCCTCGGCGAGATGCGCTGGCTGCTCGGCTCGGCGCTGTTCTTCGGCGGTGTGTGGGTGCTCACCGCGTCCTACTCGCAGCCCTGGGTCGCGAAGGTGACCAGCCCGTGGTGGAACGACCAGTGGCGGCTCATCGCGCTGGCCTGCGTCCCGCTGGTCGTCGTCGCCGGTCACGGCCTGGCGCAGGTCTACGACCTCGTCAAGGCGGGCGCGGCGCGGGTGAAGCTGCCCGCCGGACCCGGCTCGTACGTCGCCGGCGCGGTCGTCGTGGCGGTGTTCACGCTGCTCAGCGGCGGCCTGTACTTCAACCTGAACGTGAGCGAGGTCGAGCAGGGCTACGCCAACCAGCCCGGCGCGAATCGGCACAACATGGTGGTCAGCCCGGACGAGGTGCTGGCCTTCCAGGAGCTCGCCAAGCTGGTGAAGCCGGGCGAGAGGGTGCTCAACGACCGCAGGGACGGCACGGTCTGGATGTACGCGCTCGCGGGCGTGCAGCCGGTCGTCGGCCACTACGACGGTTCGGCCGAGTCGCCTTCGGTGCACCTGTTGCAGTCCGAGTTCAACGACTACACGACCGACTCCGCCGTGCGCGACGCGGTCAAGCACCTGAACGTGCGCTACATCATCGTCGACACCGGATACGTGCACGGCGGCAAGGAACGCGTCGCCGGCCTGCGCGACCTCGACGGCAAGCCGTTCGTGCAGCGGGTCTTCGCGAACCAGGACTCGACGATCTACCGGCTGGTCCCGGAGCCGGGCGCGCCGGTCAACCCCTGAGCTCGGAGTCGGTCAGGCCGGGGAACACGTCCCCGGCCACCTTCTCCAGCACCGTCTCGTGGCCGAAGTACACGCCCTCGCTGCGCGGCCAGTGCACGATCAGGTCGGTGAACCCGAGCGCACGGGCACGACCGGCAGCGTCCTGGAACGCCCCGACGCTCGACAGCGAGTACACCGGCGCCGAGTCGAGGTTGAGGTAGCGGTCGATGGTGCCGCTGGCCCGGTTGATCGAGGCCAGCTCCTCGTTGAACCTGCGGGTGACCTTCGCGACCCCGCGCCACCAGGCCTCGTAGTCGGGGTTCTCGACCTGCCGCGACCCGGTGGTGATCCAGCCGGTGCCGTAGCGGGCGGCGATGTTCATCGCCTTGGGCCCGTCCGCGGCGACCACGAACGGAACCCGCGGCCGCTGCACGCAGCCGGGGTGCCCGCGGGCCTCCTCCGCGGCGAAGAACTCGCCCTTCCATGTCGTCTTGTCCCTGGTCAGGAGCAGGTCTAACAGTTCGACGAACTCTCCGAACCGCTGCGTCCGCTGGCCGGCCCTGAGCTCGGGCCCAGCGATGGCGTCGGAGTCGTACGAACCCGTGCCACCGGAGCCGATGCCGAGGTTGAGCCTGCCGTCGGACAGGTCGTCGAGCGTGAGGACCTCGCGCGCGAAGGGCACGGGGTGCCGGAAGACCGGTGACGCGACGAGCGTGCCGAGCCGGATCTTGGAGGTGACCATCGCGGCAGCCGTGAGCGTGGGAATCGCCGAGAACCACGGTCCGTCGACGAGCGACCGCCAGCCGAGGTGGTCGTAGGTCCACGCGTGGGAGAAGCCGAGCTCCTCGGCCGCCTTCCACTTGGGTTCCGCGACCCACCAGCGGTACTCGGGCAGGATCACCACACCAACTCGCACCACCCGACATTACCGATGTGATCCGTCGAACGACGAATCCCCCGCCGACCATCAGCGAGGATGGTCTCGTGGAGAAACCGGCACTGGTGGCATCGGACATCGACGGCACGATTCTCGGTACGAACGAACAGGTGAGCAGCCACACGGCAGACGTCGTGGGCAGGGTTCTCGCGAACGGCATCCCGTTCGTGCTGGTCAGCGGCCGTCCGCCGCGGTGGATGCCGCGCATCGCCAACGCGGTGGGCGCCACCGGCTATGCGGTCTGCGCGAACGGTGCCGTGCTCTACGACGTGGCGGAGGACCGCGTGATCTGGCAGCGCGGGCTCAGCCCGGTGCGGCTGGGTGACCTGGGTTCAGCGCTGGCCACAGCGATTCCGGGGTCTGCGGTGGCCGCGGAACGAGTCGGCGCGCGGGCGTCCGACATCGAGTCGTTCATCGCCGAGGAGGAGTACCGGCACGCCTGGCCGGACGGGCACGACGTCGCTTCGCGGGCCGAGGTGCTCGGGTACCCGGCGGTGAAACTGCTGGTCAGACACCAGGGCATGACCAGCGGCGAGATGGCGGCCGCGGCGACGGCCGTGCTGGGCGACGAGTTCGCCATCACCTACTCGACCAACGCGGGGTTGATCGAGGTGTCGGAGCGGGGCGTGACCAAAGCCACTGGGCTGGCCGATGTGGCCGAACGGCTCGGGGTGGCGGCGGCGGACGTGATCGCGTTCGGGGACATGCCGAACGACATCCCGATGCTGCAGTGGGTCGGTCACGGCGTCGCGATGGCCAACGGCCACCCCGAACTGCTCGAGGTGGCCGATGAGGTCACGGGGACCAACGACGAGAACGGCGTGGCCCAGGTGCTGGAGCGCTGGTTCTAGTCCTCAGCAGGGACCGGAACCGGGACGCCGCGGCGCTTCTGCACGTACGCCAGGAGTGCCGCGGAACCGGCGGCGGCCAGGTCGGCGACGGTGAACATCAGGCGCGAGACCAGGGCCAGCGCGATGGCCTGGCCGGACGGCAGCACGGTGGCGATAGTGGCCGTGATGACCAGCTCGCGGGCACCGAGGCCGGACGGCAGGAAGAACGCCAGCAGGCCCGCGGTCATCGACAGCGCCATCGCACCGGTCGACAGGATCAGCGTGTCCCAGCGCGGCGAGCCGAGCGAGTTGACCAGCAGCCAGAGGTGCACGCCGTAGCAGAGGTAGATCGCGACAGCCGTGCCCAGCGCCTTGAGGATCTCGATGCCGGTGAAGCGGCGCACGATCGGCGCCTTGCGCAGGACCCTCAGCACCAGGTTGACCGACCAGGTCAGCAGGCGCGGGTGCAGGAACGGCAGACCGGCGAGCAGCAGCAGGAACAGCCACAGCAGCTGGTTCGACTCGGGGCGGCCGGACAGCATCACGGGCAGCGCGGCGAGACCGGCGATCAGCGACGCGAGGACACCCATGCCCGTCGCGACCAGGCCGGCGGTGAAGCTGCGCGCGCGGTTGACGCCCGCCTCACGGGCCAGCTCCATCGAGAGCAGGACGGCCCAGACGGCGCCGGGGACGTACTTGCCCAGCTGGCCGACCAGGTAGAACTTCGACGCGTCGACGAACCGGACGGGAGCGCCCAGGTCGGACAGCACGATCTTCCAGACCAGCGGGCCGAGGAAGATACCGACGAACACCGCGATCAGCGACAGCACGACGGACTGCCACGGCAGCGCGAGCAGTGTGGGGTAGACCTCGTCCCACTGGGAGTAGAGCGACCACGCGGCAGCGGCCAGCACGGCGACGATCAGGATTCGCTTGGCCCACGCGATCATCACGGCCTTGCGCGTCTTCCCCGGAGCCGGAGGCGTCACCTGCTCCTCTTGGGCAGCGGCGACGTCGGGCTTCACGGTCATGTTCTCTCCGGTTCCTGCATCGTTTCCCAGCAACGGGCCGGGCACGGCGGGCTGGGAGTCCACGAAAGTCGTTCTCCTGCGCTGCGGATCCACAACGGACCCTGAAAAAGATCACTCCATCAGGCAGGTAGCCTGTGGTCCGCGCCTGGTCTGCACCTGGCAGTAACACCGCGGGGCAACTGTACCGGACGCATCCAACCGTCTCCGGAAGTGGAAAGTCTGCTGCATGATTCCGATTACCGTCGTCGACGTCCAGGACGCCGAGCCGCTCGTGCTGGAAGTGCTCCGCTCCGGTGTCATCGCACAGGGCCCGATGGTCAAGCGGTTCGAGGACGCTTTCGCCTCCGTTGCGGGAGTGCCGCACGCGGTCGCCGTCAACAACGGCACGACCGCGCTGGTCGCGTCCATCCAGGCGCTCGACCTCAAGCCCGGTGACGAGGTCATCACGACCCCGTTCACCTTCGTGGCCACGCTGAACGCGATTTTGGAGGCGGGCGCCACCGCGCGGTTCGCCGACATCAGCGCGGTGGACTTCAACATCGACCCGGAGAAGGTCAGCGCCGCGGTCACCGAGCGCACCAAGGTCCTCATGCCGGTGCACCTGTACGGCCAGATGGCCGACATGGGCAGGCTCGTTCCGCTGGCGCAGCAGCACGGTCTGACGATCGTCGAGGACTCCGCGCAGGCCGTGGGCGCGACGTTCGAGGGCAAGCCGGCCGGCTCGTTCGGCATCGGCTGCTTCTCGCTCTACGCGACCAAGAACATCACCACCGCCGAGGGCGGCGTCATCACGACGTCGGACGACGCGCTGGCGGACAAGCTGCGCGTGATGCGCAACCAGGGCATGCGCGCCCGCTACCAGTACGAGATGGCGGGCCACAACTACCGCCTCACGGACCTGCACGCGGCGCTCGGCATCCCGCAGCTGGAGAAGCTGCAGCAGCTCACCGACGCGCGCCGGCGCAACGCCGAGGCGCTCTCGAAGGGCCTCGACGGCGTGACGGGTCTCACCGTCCCCGCTGTGCTGCCCGGCCGTGAGCACGTGTGGCACCAGTACACGATCCTGGTCGGCGACGACGCCCCGGTGACCCGCGACGAGCTCGCGGCGAAGCTCACCGAGAAGGGCATCGGCAACGGGATCTACTACCCGAAGCTGGTCTTCGACTACGACTGCTACCGGGACAACCCGCAGGTCATCGCCTCCGACGTGCCGGTCGCCCAGAAGGTCGCCGAGCAGGCGCTCTCGCTGCCGGTGCACCCGAAGCTGACCGACGGCGAGCTCGACACCATCGTCTCTTCCGTCCGGGAGGTGTTCGGCGCATGACCGCACGTCCCAAGATCGCTCTCGTCGGCGCGGGCACGATGGGCTCGCTGCACGCCCGCGTGCTGTCGCAGTCCGACCGCGTCGACTTCAAGTTCGTCGTGGAGCAGAACGCCGAGACCGGTCAGGCCATCGCCGACCGCTTCGGCATCGAGCACACCAGCTCGCTGGACGGGCTGAAGGACGTCGACGCCGTCGTCATCGCGGCCGCCACCGAGGCGCACTACGCCATCGCGAAGCAGGCGCTGGAGCTCGGCAAGCCGCTGCTCATCGAGAAGCCGCTGGCCGCGACGTACGCGCAGTCCGAGGAGCTCGTCGCCGAGTCGGAGAAGCGCGGTCTGCCGCTGGTCTGCGGCTTCCTCGAGCGCTTCAACCCGGCGATCCTCACCGCGAAGCAGTTCGTCGGCGAGGTCGTGCAGATCAACGCGATGCGGCACTCGCCGTTCGTGCCGCGCATCAAGACCGGTGTCGCGGGCGACCTGCTGATCCACGACGTCGACCTGGCGATCCGCTTCGTCGGCACCGCCCCGGCGGCCGTGAAGGGCTCGTTCGGCTTCTTCCACGAGCAGTCGAAGGACAACCGCGCCGAGGACTCCGCGGACGCGACCATGTCGTTCGACAGCGGTGCGCTCGCCACGATCTCCGCGTCGCGGATCAGCCAGCGCAAGGTGCGGCAGATCTCGGTGCTGGAGATCGACCGGCTGATCGAGATCGACCTGCTGCGCCGCGACATCACGATCTACAAGCACGTCGCGGACTCGCCGGCGGCGGACGGCGTCGGCTACCAGTCGCAGACCGTCATCGAGCTGCCGACGATCCTGCAGAGCGCCGAGCCGCTGGCCGCACAGCTGAACCACTTCCTGAACCTGCTCGAACTGGGTGCCGGTTCGGACGAGGTGGCCGCGGAGCGGAACGCGATCCTCCCGGCGCACAAGGTCGTGCACGAGGCGACCCTGTCGGCCACCAACGGGAAGGCCTGACCCGCGATGCGCATCGCGATCATCAACAACTTCTTCCCGCCGCGGATGGGCGGCAGCGCCTACGTGTCGGACACGCTGGCGCGGTACTACGCGGCACAGGGCCACGAGGTCCTGGTCATCACCGCCGCGTACGGCGGTGCGCTGCCGGTGGAGGAGCGCGACGGCATCAAGATCGTGCGTCTGCCGTCGTGGACGCTGCCGGAGACCCGCATCTCCTTCAACTTCGACATCACGTTCGCGTTGAAGTGGGGCAACCGCAAGAAGGTCTTCAAGCTGCTGGACGGCTTCAAGCCGGACGTCGTCCACCAGCACGGCCAGTTCTTCGACCTGACCTGGCAGAGCGGCCTGTGGGCGCGCAAGCGGAAGGTGCCGTCGGTGCTGACGCTGCACACCCGCCTGCAGAGCCCGATGAAGCCGATCCACGCGGTCTTCCGGATGCTCGACGCGTTCGTCGTCAAGCCGATCACGTCGTACAACAAGCCGACGAAGCTGATCGCGATCGACACGATCTTCTACGAGTACATCAAGAAGCGCTACAAGACGCCGGACGAGCGCATCGAGAAGCTGGCCGTCGGCGTCGAGCTCGACCGCTTCCACGACCTCGACCCGGTCGCCGAGCGCGCGAAGCTGCGCGAGCGGTTCGACATCGGTGACGGCCCGGTCATCGCGTCGCTCGGCCACGTGATCCCGGTCCGCGACCGCATCAACCTGGTCAAGGCGCTGCCCGAGGTGCTCAAGAAGCACCCGGACACCAAGGTCATCGTCATCGGCGGCCTGTACAACTCGACGTTCCTCGACCTGGCGAAGCAGCTGGGCGTCGAGGACGCGCTGATCTGCACCGGCACGCTGCCGAAGGCGGAGATCCCCGGCATCCTCGCGGGCTCCGACATGGAGGTCCACGACCTGCAGGGCTTCGGCATCGGCATCGCCTCGCTGGAGGCGATGGCGGCGGGCGTCCCGACGGTCATGGCCGAGCGGGCCGACTACTTCCCGAACGCCGTGATCACCAACGGCACGGAGTCGCTGCTCACCAAGCCGGGCGACCACCACGCGCTGGCCGAGTCGATCAACCGCCTCATCGAGGACGAGGGCGTCGCCAAGAAGATCGGCGAGGCCGGTCGTCAGTGGGTCTTCGACAACTTCGACATGCCGAAGATCTGCGAAGCCAACCTCGACATCCTGAAGAAGATCTCGGGTAAGGCCTGACGTTGAGTCACGTCGTCGTGATCGGCGGAGGGATCCTCGGTCTCTCCGCCGCTCACGAACTTCTCCGGCGCGGTCACGACGTGACGGTGCTGGAGAAGGAGGCTCGCTGGGCCGCCCATCAGACCGGGCACAACAGCAACGTCGTGCACGCCGGTCTGTACTACAGGCCCGGTTCGCTCAAGGCCCGGATGTCCGTGGCGGGCAACGCTTCCATGGTGGCCTTCGCCAAGGAGCACGGCGTTCCCGTCGACGTCTGCGGCAAGCTGGTCGTGGCCACCTCGGCCGACGAGCTCCCCCGTCTCAACGCACTGGCCGAACGCGCCGCGGCGAACGGCGTTCCCGCCAGGCTGATCTCCCCCGCCGAGGCTCGCGAGTACGAGCCAGAGGTGTCCGCCGTCTCCGCCCTGCGCGTCGAGTCCACGGCGATCATCGACTTCCCGGCCGTGTGCCGGGTTCTCGTCGGCCTGCTGTCCGGCGCCGACCTCCGCCTCCAGTCCCCGGTGCTGGCCATCCGCTCCACGGCAGCGGGCGTCGAGGTGGCCACGCCGCAGGGCATCGTCCGCGCGGACGCGCTGGTGAACTGCGCGGGCCTGCAGAGCGACCGCGTCGCCCGGCTCGCCGGCCTGAGCCCCAAAGCCACCATCGTCCCGTTCCGCGGCGAGTACTACGAGCTGCGTCCCGAACGGCGTGAGCTGGTGCGCGGCCTGATCTACCCGGTGCCGGACCCGGCGCTGCCGTTCCTCGGCGTGCACCTGACCCGCATGCTCGACGGCTCCGTGCACGCCGGCCCGAACGCGGTGCTGGCGCTGCGCCGCGAAGGCTACCGCTGGGCCGACATCAGCCCGCGCGACGTGTGGGACGTGCTGCGCTTCCCCGGCACCTGGAAGCTGGCCCGCCGGTTCGGCAGGACCGGCCTGGACGAGGTGCTGAGGTCGTTCTCCCGCAAGCGTTTCGCGGCGAGCCTGGCCCGCCTGGTCCCGGCCGTCGGAGAGCACGACATCGTGCGCGCCGAGGCGGGTGTGCGCGCCCAGGCGATGCTGCCGGACGGCTCGCTCGTCGACGACTTCCTCATCGAGTCCGCACCGCGCCAGGTGCACGTGCTGAACGCGCCCTCTCCCGCGGCGACCGGCGCGCTGGAAATCGGCAGGCACATCGCCGACGAGACCGTCGCCTCGCTCGTTTAGGCAGTTCACAGGGCCTTTACAGGTCCTTCAGGTTCTTAGCAGCGAACTTGCAGAAGATTTGCAGACCCTCCCCTCAGAGTTGGTGTTGTCAACCGAGCCCGCCCCGCTGGGGGTGGGGCGGGCCCGGTGGTTTCGCACACCAACTCCTTGGGGGGAAGAAAGTGAACCGCTCGCTCGTCCTCGTCACGATCGCCGCCGCTCTCGGCCTGGCCGCCTGCACGTCCACGCCCGCTCAGGAGCAGAACGCCGCTCCCGCCGCCGAGCAGCCGGCGGGCACGGCGCCCACGACCTCGGAGGTCACCGCCACGGTCTCCGACCAGCCCCAGGCCCAGAACGTGGCGAAGACCGACAGCCGCCTCGGCTACGGCGCCCTCAAGCTGGGCATGACGCTGGACGAGGCGAGGTCCGCCGGCCTGACCACCCTGACCTGGGACAGCCCCGGTGACGGCACCTGCGTGGGCGACGACAAGGTCGCGATCTCCAAGAAGTACGGCGTCGTCCGGATCTCGCTTCCCGCGGATGCCAGGACTTCCAAGGGGATCGGCGTCGGCTCTACCTACGCCGAGGTGAAGAGGGCCTACCCGAACGCTTCCGAGTACCGCGCGGGCTGGTCGGCGAGCATCGCCGACAACGCGGGGCTACGCCTTCATCGGTAGCTCCAAGACCGACCGGTTCACCGACACCGACAAGGTCACGCACATCACCATGCACTCGTTCGGGGCCGACTGCGCGATGTACCTCCTCTGAGGTTTCACGCAACACTCTTACGCAGCAACATCCCTGGGGGGAAAGAAAGTGAACCGCTCGCTCGTCCTCGTCACCATCGCCGCCGCTCTCGGCCTGGCCGCGTGCACGTCCACACCGGACACCAACACGTCCACACCGTCCAGCACGACGACGCCACCCGCACAGGTGGTCACCGAGGTCGTGACCCAGACCGTGACCAACCCGCCCGCGCCACCGACCAAGCCGGTGATCGGCTCGTTCGGCTACGGCAACCTCAAACTCGGCATGACGGGGCAGCAGGCGATCGACGCCAAGTTGATCGGTCCTGTCAGCGGGCCTGGCGGGTCTTGCTCTTCCCACCAGATCATCGGCACCGACCAGTACGTCTGGGTGTCCTCGAAGCTCGGCGTCGCGAGCATCAGTTTCACCGCGGACATGACGGCCGACGGCGCCGGCATCGGCGCGACCGAGGCAACGCTCAAGGCCGAGTACACCAATCTCAAGCCGACCGGCCCGAACTACAGCTGGGTCGCCGAGGCCGACGACAACCCGTCCGCCAAGTTCATCTTCGGGGTGAACAAGGAAACCAAGAAGGTCGTCGCGGCGATCCTCTCGCTCCACGACCAGGACTGCCACAACTAGTGTCGCGAAATGACGAAAGCCGCACCGGGCTCCGGTGCGGCTTTCGTCGTGTGTGGACTGTCAGCTTTGGACAGTCACCAGGCGGGTGAACTCCGCGGGCAGGTCGTAGCCGTCCCAGTGGTCGGAGAACGTCAGCGCGTTGCCGAACGGCACGATGCGGTCGACGCCGCGGCCGGCCAGCTCGTGCGCCAGCGTCTCCAGCTCCTCCTGGGAGAAGCCGAAGACCGACAGCGTCTGGTCCTTGCGCTGCACCATCGGCACCAGCGCGGACAGCGTCGGCAGGGTGGCGAACGGGAAGGTGCCCGCGCCGAGCCACTCGCGCGGCACGTCCGCCGCGGCCGTGAGCTCCAGCGTGGCCACCGCGTTGCCGTCGAACGAGATGGACGTCGCGTGGCCGTCCGCCGCGACACCGTAGGCGGACACCCGCTTCTGCACTGCCATCGCGGGCTCGACGACGTGGTGCTTGGCTTCCAGCACCGCGCTCAGCTCGACCCGGAACTCGGCCCGCGCCTGCTGGGCCGCGGCTTCGTCGCCCACCCAGAACAGTGCGCGCGGCGAGGAGCAGGCGGCCTGGTCGAACCAGTAGGAGTCGTTGTAGAAACCGAGGGCCACGTCGCGCTTCTGCTCCGGCGTCGCGGAAGCCCAGCCGTCGACGGAGATCAGGGCGAACGAGGCGCGGTCGGGGAACGTCACGTCGCGCGCGTGCGGCGCCAGCGGCAGCTTGCGCACCTCGTTGACGGCGCGGTCACCGCCCCAGATGACGCGCAGGTCGCACGCCGCGGACAGGGCGGCGGTCACCTTGTCGTCGCGGTCGTAGGTGACCATGACCTGGGTCTCGGCCACTGCCGGGTGCGCGTCCTTCAGCGCCTCGTTCAGCGCCTCGACGACGGCCTCCGCCGCACCGGCTGAACGCGGCGAAATGCGCACCACGTTGCTGTTGCCGGCGAGCGCCGACAGCGCCCACGAGTACACGAAGATCGTGTCGACGTTGGCGGGCGGGATGTGGAAGACGAGCCCGCGGCCGAAACGCAGCACGCCCGCCGGGGTCTCCAGCTGGCGCAGCACCTTGTTGATCTCGCCGCGGCGCAGGAAGAAGCCGAGCGACGCGAGCTCCGGGTAGCGGCGGGCGGTCGCCGGGGCGAGCAGCTTGCGCGCGAACTTCACCAGGAAGTCGACGATCCGCTCGTCGCCGACCTTCAGCCGGCCACCGGTGGGCTCACCGGAGATGCTGGCGAGCAGCTCGTCGACGGAGGAGACGTCCGATCCGGCGGGGAAACGGCGCTTCATGAGGCAACAGCTCCAGAGAAGGTGTCCGAACAGCCGCGGGCCTCGGCGCGCGGGAGCCTGCCGAGCACGGAGAACCGCTTGCCCGGCCAGTCGCCGTCGTCGATGCCGTGCACCACGCCGAGGTCCTCGGTCAGCAGCACGTGACCGGGGTAGCTGCGCGGCAGCGTCGAGACGACCTCGATGACACCGGGCACGCCGACCGGCTGCTCCTCCCAGGTGTCCGGGTTGCGGATGATCACGTCCGCGAAGTCCGGGCAGTACAACGAGTTCCCGGACCGACCCTCGAGGAAGACCGTGCCGATCTGCTCGATCATCCCGTAGTAGTTGTAGATCTGGGTCAGGCCGGTGTCCTCGGCGAAGCGCTTGCGGAACTCGGCGTTGTCGACCGCGATGTCGATCAGCTTTTTCCAGCCACCGGAGTGGATCAGGATGCCGTTCGACAGGTCGAGCTTGTGCTCACGCGCGACCTCGTAGAGGTACTGCCACACCATGAACGTGAAGCCGAAGATCAGGAACGGCTCGGAGCCGTGCTTCGCGAGGAACTCCTTGACCGCCTCGACGTCCGGCTGGTCGTTCTCGTCCAGCGCGTAGACGTGACCGCGGCCGAAGGTCGCCATGCCCAGCACGCCCGCACCGCGCGCGGAGAACGACCGGCGGTTCTTGATGATGCTGATCGTGTCGACCATCAGCATCGGCAGTCGCTTGCCGCCGAGCACTTCCTGCAGCGTCGCGCCGAGCTGGCGGGTCTGCACCCCGGCGGCTTCCTTGTCGAGGTAGATCCGCGACGCGCCGCCACCGGTCGTGCCGGACGACGTGAGGACCTTGAAGACCTCGGAGTCCGGAATGGACTTCAGCTCGTGCGTCTTGAACATGCGCACGGGCAGCCACGGCAGGTCGTTCAACGACGCGAACGGCTCACCGGACTTGTGGCCGAGCGACGACAGGATTCGGTCGTACTGCTCGGAGTTCGCGCGGTGGTGCTCGGTCAGCTCGGTCAGTTCAGCCAGGAGCGCGACCTCGCGCTCGGCCTGACTGCGTCCGAAGACGCTCATACCTGTGCCTCCAGTGACCGGTAGTCGATCTTGCCGCTGGGCAGCTGCGGGAAACCCTCCGCCGGCCGCACGTCGAAGCCCGTGACGTGCAGGTGCAGCGTCTCGGACAACAACTTCGCGGCCTGCTTGCAGGTGTCCTTCTCGGCCCTGTCGAGGAAGACGACGACCTTGTCGCCCGCGGGCACGGCGGCGGCCGCGCCGAAGCCCTTCACGATCTGCTCCAGGTCGTCCAGGTTGACCCGGTTGCCGAACACCTTGCCGATCCGCTTCAACCGGCCGGTGATGTAGAGGAACCCGTCCTCGTCGAGGTATCCGAGGTCGCCGGTGACGAGCACGCCGCCGGTCTCGTCACCGAGCGCGAGCTCGGCTTCGGACTCGGCGTAGCCCATCATCACGTTCGGACCGCGGTACACCACCTCACCGGCAACACCCGGCTCGGCGATTTCGTTCCCGTCCTCGTCGCGGACCGCGAAGGTGCCGCCGGGGAGAGCGGGGCCTGCGGAGCCGAGCTTCTCGGTGAGCCGGTCGGACGGCACGGTCGCCATCCGCGGCGCGGCCTCGGTCTGGCCGTACATCACGAACATCTGCCCGCCGACGGCGCGCATCTTGTCGTTGAACTCGCTGATCAGCTCGGTGCGGAGCTTGCCGCCGGCCTGGGTCAGCGTGCGCAGCGACGGGTACTTGGCCGGGTCGAACCGCAGCCTGCGCAGCATCTCGTAGTGGTACGGAACACCCGCGAGCGAGGTCACGCCGTACTGCGTGACCGCGTCCCAGAACGGGCGGGCGACCACGCCGGAGCCTTCGAGCAGCACGGTCGCGCCCTGGCGCAGGTGGCTGTTCAGCACGGACATGCCGTAGCTGTAGTGCAGCGGCAGCGTGGTCGGCGCGATCTCGTCGGAGTCGATGCCGAGCACCTCGGCG
Organism: Lentzea sp. NPDC051213; assembly: GCF_044455585.1. NCBI lineage: Bacteria > Bacillati > Actinomycetota > Actinomycetes > Pseudonocardiales > Pseudonocardiaceae > Lentzea > Lentzea sp. NPDC051213. The sequence continues at coordinate 101,924 of NZ_JBITEX010000009.1, read as the reverse complement.
ATCGCGTCGGCGTTCGCGAGGATCGCCGAGCGGGACAGCCGCACGAACTTCGGGTTACCGGTGGAGCCGCTGGTGGGCAGCATCACGGCCAGGTCGGAGTGCGGGGCGACGCCGTCCGCGTCCTCACGCACCCAGTCCTGCGAGTAACCGGGCGCGGGTTCGTCGTCGATGCCCAGGACGGCGGCGGGGCGGAACCGGGCGACGAGCCCGTCCAGCACCTCGCGGTCCTGCGCAGGGTCGAGCAGCGCGACCGCGCGACCCGCCTCGAACGCACCCAGGTACCGCAGCACGCTCGTCAGGTCCAGGCCGACCCGGAGGAACAGCACTCCGGACGGCAGATCGGCGAGTTCCTTGGCCACCTCGGACACGCGACCGGCGAGCTCGGCACCGCCGAGCAGCTCACCGGTCGCGGCGTCACGCAGGCGAGCCTGAGCGTGCAACAGCGTCACAGCACCAAACCTCCGTCGATACCGAGCACCTGGCCGGTGACGAACGAGGCGTCGTCACTGCTCAGGAATCGGATCACCTTGGCCACTTCTTCGGGCGTTCCGAGCCGGCCGAGGGCGGTGTCGCCCTTCACCCGCTCCAGCACCTCGTCGGACTGCTCCGAGATCAGGTCGGTCTGGATCACGCCGGGCGCGACCGCGTTGACCCTGATCCCGTGCCTGCCGAGTTCCTTCGCCGCGGACTTCGCGGCCGCGACCAGCGCCGCCTTGGACGCCGCGTAGACCATCTGACCGGCGTTGCCGCGCTCGCCGACGATCGAGCCGATCAGCACGATCGAGCCGGTGCGCTTGCGCATCATGGCCCGCGCCGCCGCCTGCACGGAGTTGATCGTGCCCGCGACGTTCGTGGTCAGCGTCCTGTTCACGTGCTCGTCGGTGAGCATGCCGATGAGGCCGCCCTCCAGCACGCCCGCGCTGGCCACGAGCACGTCGATGCGCCCGTGCTCCTTCGCGATCGCCTTGAAGACGTCCTTGATCGCGGCGGAGTCGGCGACGTCGAGCGCCACGCCGTGGACGCGTTCGCCCAGCTCGGCGGCACGCTTCTCGGTCGTCTCGCGGTCGCGGCCGGTGATGACGACCGTCGCACCGGCCTCGGCCAGCGCCGCGGCGGTGGCGAAGCCGATGCCGCGGGTGCCGCCGGTGACGACCGCTACCTTGCCGGCGAAGTCACTCACCAACGCCGAAGCCCTTGAGCATGTCGACGGCGACCTTGAAGCTGCTCATGTCGATGACCTGCTCGGTCTCGAACTGAACGTCGAACTCGTCCTCGATGGCGGCGACGAGCGCCATGTGGCCGACCGAGTCCCACTCCTCGATGTCGCGGTACTTCAGATTCTCGACGTCAACGGAGTCGTCGAGCTGGAGGGCGTCCACGAAGACACCACGAAGACGGTCGTTCAGGGACATGCTTCTCTCGTTCTCTTCGACGGGTGCTGGTCAGTAGCTCAGTGCTCGGTCGAACGCTCGGTCCACGCCTTGAGCAGCGCGGCGAGCTCCTCCGGCAGGCCGGCGGGAACATCCGCCTCCTTGCCGGTGAGGAAACCGGTGAGGCCGGCGATCGCGTCCTCGTCGCAGCCGCGGCGCGACAGGCCGATGACGTTGACGCCGGTCGTGCGGGCGGGGTTGCCCAGGGTGATGGTGAACGCACCGACCTCCTTGCGGATGGCCGAGCCGAGGCCGACCATCGCGCCGGGCCCGATCTGCACGCCCTGGTGCACGACGGTGCCGAGGCCGATGTTGGAGCCGCTCCACACGTGGCAGTGGCCGGCGATCTGCACGGCGCTCGTGATCACGACGCTGTTGTCGATCGTGCAGTCGTGCGCGACGTGCGCGCGGCCCATCACGTAGTTGTCGTTGCCGAGGCTCGTCGCGTGGCTGACGCCCTGGTTGATCGTGACGAACTCGCGGATGCGGTTGCGGTCGCCGATCACCACGCCGGGACCGTCGTTCTCGCCGTCCCAGCCGGCCAGGTGCGGCGCGCTCAGGTACTCGGCGGGGCCGCCGATGCTCACGTGCGGGCCGATGAAGTTGCCATCACCGATCCGGCACGGCCCGGCGATCACCGTGTACGGTCCGATCACGTTGTCGTCGCCGATCTCGACGTCCTTGCCGATGATCGCGGTCTCGTGAATTCGGTTCGCCACTGATCCTGTCCTGCCCGTGAGTTGATGTGTAACCCACGTCACCAGGGCACTTCCACCCGACGGGGCCGGTAGGCCACTCTACTTCACGGGCAGGACAGGGCCTGACGGGCTTAGGTGTTCAGCAGGCCGAGGCAGGCGTCCATGACGATCCGCTCGGTCGTACCCGCCGCCGGCGTGGCGCCAGCGGAGAACTTCAACGGGCTGGGCCACGCGTAGGAGATGGTCCAGCTGCCGAAACCCGCGACGAGCGGGTCGTTCTCGTTCCACCCTGCCTCGTAGCCGCCGTGCAGGTTGCCGCCCGAGCGCAGCGTGTCGTTGTCCGCGACGTAGCCCTCGCACTCGTTGGCGTATCCCATGACCCAGAGGTCTCCGTCGAACGCGGCACGAAGCTTCACGTCGTACGCGGACAACGGCTCGTGCGCGAGCGCGAGGATGGTCAGCCCGCCGAACCGCCAGCGGTGGATCGGCATCGGCAACGACGTGGGCAGCTCGCCCGAGTCGATCAGCTTCACCATCAGCTCGGCGTGCCGCCGGTGCGGGTCGCCCAGACCCATCACCTTGCGCCGGAGCTGGTACTTCGCGCGCAGGTTGGCTCGCGCGTCCGGGTTGGTGGTGTCGACCTGGAACGGCAGTTCGACCTCGATCAGCTTCGCCGTGACGGGCCCCGTGACGTCGGAGAACGCGCCACCCCCGAGCACGTTGACGACCTCCTGCCCGAGGACCGCCCCCAGGTTGTCGGTCGTGGCGGGAGCATGCGGGTCGTGCGCCTCCTGGTCACCGCACGCGCCCTGGACGAACAGCGCGGGCACACCGAAGGCCTGCTCGACGAGCGCGGCCGCCACGGCGGGGTACTCGCCGTCGAACACGTCGTCCTTGCCGCGCGAGACCGGGTGGCAGGCCGCTCCGAACACCACGGCGAACAGGTCTCCGCCGGTGGTGTCGAGGCGCAGCACCGGCACGGTGTCGAGCACGGCCGCACTGCTGGACACCCGGTTGAAGCCGATCTTGGCCTCACCCTCGGCGTAGGCCAGCGTGACGCCGGTCCGTGCCTGCTCCAGGGTGTCGCGCACCAGCTGGACCATCGCGTCGGTGATCAACCAGGTAGTGCCGTTGACCGCGTCGACGTCGGCCTGGCCGAGGTTCATCATCACGTGCGGGTTCGGCCGGGTGTCCCCGTACAACGGACCCGAGTGCGTGTGACTCGCCAGCAGGAGGAAGTCGTCGTGGGCGACGAGTCCTTCCGCGACGAGCGTTCCCCTGATCGCCTGGTGCACGTCCCTCGGAACGCTGATGAGGTCCGCGCGGAGCAGGACCTTCGGCACGTCGTTGTCCCAGATCACCAGGCACTGCGCACGCAACCGGCGTGCGATCGCGCCGTTGTTGCCGCGCGGGCCCCAGCCGTATCCGCCCATCCACAGGCTCGGGTACGGCGGGTGCACCGGCGTGATGTCGACTTCGTTCACTGCAGCTTCCAGCGCCATCGCTAACCCCCGTTAGTCGACACCACTCCCCCATGTGGTGGTGTCACCAACTAAGACGCGCAAGCGGCCGCAGAAGTACAGCTTTTGGTGAATTGTTACCTAAGGACTTCCAGGCCGCCCATGAACGGCCGCAGCGCGGCCGGCACGACGACGGACCCGTCCTCCTGCTGGTGGTTCTCCAGGATCGCCACGATCCACCGCGTGGTCGCCAGCGTGCCGTTGAGCGTGGCCGCGATCTGCGACTTGCCGTTCTCGTCGCGGTAGCGGACGTTCAGCCGGCGCGCCTGGAAGGTCGTGCAGTTCGACGTCGAGGTCAGCTCGCGGTACTTCTGCTGCGTCGGCACCCACGCCTCGCAGTCGAACTTGCGGTATGCCGACATGCCGAGGTCACCGGTCGCCGTGTCGATGACGCGGTAAGGCACCTCGATCTTGGCGAGCATCTCCTCTTCCCACCCGAGCAGCCGGGCGTGCTCCGCCTCGGCGTCCTCGGGCTTCACGTAGGAGAACATCTCGACCTTGTTGAACTGGTGCACGCGGATGATGCCGCGGGTGTCCTTGCCGTACGACCCGGCCTCGCGGCGGTAGCACGACGACCAGCCCGCGTACCTGCGTTCCCCGTCCAGGATCTCGTCGGCGTGGTAGCCCGCGAGCGGCACCTCCGACGTGCCGACGAGGTACAGGTCGTCGTTGGGCAGGTGGTAGATCTCGCTCGAGTGCGCACCGAGGAACCCGGTGCCCGCCATGATCTCCGGCCGGACCAGCGTCGGCGTGATCATGAGCGTGAAGCCGTTGGCCGTGGCCTGCGCCGCCGCCATGTTGAGCAGCGCGAGCTCGAGCTGCGCGCCCACGCCCTTGAGGAAGTAGAACCGGCTGCCGCCGACCTTGGCGCCGCGCTCCATGTCGATCGCGCCGAGCCTGGTGCCCAGGTCGAGGTGGTCGAGCGGCTCGAAGTCGAACTGGCGCGGCTCGCCGACCGTCTTGAGGACCACGAAGTCGTCCTCGCCACCGACCGGTGCGTCCGGGTGCACCAGGTTCGGGATCTTGGTCAGGAGCTCGGTGACCAGTTCGCTGGTGGCGTTCTGCTCGGCCTCGGCGGCCTTGACCTCGGCGGCCAGGTCCTTCGCCTTGGTGAGCAGCGCGGCGCGCTCGTCGCCCTTGGCCTTGCCGACCTCCTTGCCGAGCACCTTCTGCTCGGCGCGCAGGGTGTCCGCGCGGGAGATCGCGGTCCGCCGGCGCTCGTCAGCGGACAGCAGGGAGTCGACGACGCCCTCGTCCTCGCCGCGGGCACGCTGCGAAGCGCGCACGATCTCCGGGTTTTCGCGCAACACCTTGAGGTCAATCACCTGGAGAAGGGTAGTCCCCGCCCCTTCCGCACTTCACGCGGATATCCGTTCGCCGAACGTCACGCGGGGGCCCCGCGTTCCCCAGGAGGAAACGCGGGGCCCCCGCGTGACTTTCACAATGCGGAAAGGCGTGGCTAGTAGATCGCGACGGCCACCACGAGACCGAGCGCCACGTGCGCCGAGGCCACGACCACGGACGCGGGCGCGAACTTGTCGGACTCGATGATCCCGCCGATGTCGAGCTTGGTCACCCACTCGAGCAGCCGCACCGCGGCCACCTGCACGATGATGCCGACGACGCCGTAGATCAGCGCGCGGAGCAGGCCTTCGTCGAGCTTGCCGACCGCGCTGAGGATGGCGACGACGACGATGAACGCCATCGAGACCATGCCGGAGGCGGTCACGATGACGGCGTTCGGCGCACCGTTGCGAACGAGGATCGACAGCTTGCCCGGCGTCGTCCAGTCGATCGCGTAGAAGCCGAACACCATGAGGACCAGACCGACGACGGCGTACAGCGCGATCGCGCCGATGCCCTGGCCGATGTTCGAGCCGAAGCCGGGTTCCAACGCGAGCTGGATCATGTTGCTGTTCCCTTTCGGAGTTTCACTCAACAATTCGATGCGGCACGAACGCCGCGCCATCGTCGGTCACCAGACCGACTGTTTCCCGGATGCCGAGGCCGGCCGACGTGTCGCCGACGACCCAGGCGCCCAACGCGGGGCGGTAGCCGTCGAACTCCGGAAGCGGATCGAACAGCTGGTACACGAAACCTTCTTTGCCGTACACACCACCGGTCTGCGTTTCGTAACCGGGGGCGACGATCTGGATGTTCGACCCCTCACGGCCGAGCAGCGGTTTGCGCACGTACTCGGTGAGCATGCCGGGGTCGTTCAGGTAGGCCGGGAGCAGGTTGGGGTGGCCCGGGTACATCTCCCACAGCACCGCGAGCAGCGCCTTGTTGGAGAGCAGCATCTTCCACAGCGGCTCGATCCACAGCGTGCCGGGCAGCGACTCCACGGCGTGGCGGCCGAACTGCTCCTCGACCACCCACTCCCACGGGTAGAGCTTGAACGCCGAGTTCATCGGGGCCTCTTCGAGGTCGACGAACCGGTTGAGCAGGGTGTCCCAGCCGATGTCCTCCATCGCGATGCCCACCGTGTTCAGGCCGGCTTCCGCGGCCGTCTCCTGCAGGCACGCCGCGGTGAGGTGGTCCTCGCCGGACGGGTCGGCGCTCGACCAGCTGAAGTGCAGCTCACTGGACGGCAGCTTGGCACCGATCTCCGTCCAGCGCTCGACCAGGCGCTCGTGCAGCGAGTTCCACTGGTCGTCGTCCGGGAAGACGTCGGTCTTCCAGTACCACTGGATGTACGCGGCCTCGAGCAGTGACGTGGGGGTGTCCGCGTTGTACTCGAGCAGCTTCCCGGGACCGGACCCGTCGTAGCGCAGGTCGAAGCGGCCGTACACGTGCGGGTCGCGGCGGCGCCACGACTCGGCGATGTGCGGCCACACCCACTCGGGGATGCCGAAGTCGCGGTAACGCTCGGTCAGCACGACGTTGTCCACGGCGTCGAGGCACATGGAGTGGAGCAGCTCGACGTCGGCTTCGAGCGAGAGGATCTCGCTCATCTCGAACACGTAGTGCACGGACTCGTCCCAGTAGGGGCGGTCGGAGCCGTTCGCGTACTTCGCGGGCAGCCCGAAGACCAACCCCTGGTCCGAGACCGTGCGCTGCCAGTTCGGCCGCGGTTGCGAGGTTTCACGACGCAACTGTGCTCAGCCTCCGCTGCTGGACGAGCCGCTGCTGACCCCGAAGCCGCCGCGCTGCACCGAGGTGCCGGACTTCGTGGTGACGTTCGCGCCCTTGGGGATCGTGTAGCTGCCGCCGACGGCCTTCTGGCCGACCGCGCCGGACCCGCCGTAGTTGTAGCGGTACGAGCTGCCACCGATGTAGATGAAGCCGCCGCTGCTGTACCCGCCGTGACTGCGGTAGTACGACTCGTCGCAGTAGTCGTCGTCGACGATCACGTTGTTCGCGTCGGTGCACTGCGCCGTGACGTTGTCCGGCCTGCTGGCCGCGTACCAGATCGCGACCAGCGCGACCACGCCCAAGGTGACACCGCCACCGATGAGCAGGCGCTTGCGCTTCTTGCGGCGCTTCTCGAAGGCGGCGGACTCGGCGGCGAACCGCTCCTGCTGCGCCTTCAACGCGGCGGCACGCGCGCGCTGCTCGGCGACCGTCGCCTGGCGCGGCTGCGTCACGCCGGCCTGCTGCTGCCGCATCTTGCCCTTGACGGGCGGCTGCGGCGGCGGCTGGTTGGGCCCAGGCATCGGCACCGGCGGCTGCGGCGGCAGCTGCTGGTACGGCTGTTGTGGCTGGCCGGGCTGTCCCGACGGCGGCGTCGGCTGGCCAGGTCCTGGCAAGTTGTTGTCAGTCATCACCACTCCCGCGGGCAAGGTACCGAGCGACGCGGCTGAAACAGGGCCGATTGAGTGACGAGTGTCCTAATAGCAACACTCGACCCAACCCGGCGCACAGCCGCCTCACACAGCACGGGCATCATGGATGAGATGTCTCCGAGCGCCGGTTGGTTGAGTCGATCAGGTCACATCCGCGACACGCGGCTTGTGATGGTCGGCGCGTTCGTGGGCGCGTTCATCTTGTTGATGTTGTCCGCGTTCACCTCCGTGTTCGCCGGCGGACCTCTCGGCAAGCGCGAACTGGTCAACGCCGCGTACCAGGCGGTGACCGGCGACTGCCTCGACTGGGCGAAGGCCGACCTCTCCGACGCGAGGAAGGTCGACTGCTCGGCGGCCCACAAGTTCGAGGTCACGGGCACCACGGACATCACCGCCGCGTACCCGAAGGAAGCCCCGTTCCCGAACGCGGAGACCTGGCAGAAGATCTCGACGGAGCAATGCGCCCAGACCGCGACCACGTACATGTCCGGCAAGCTCGACCCGAAGGGCAAGTACGGCGTCAGCTCGTTGAACACGGACGAGAAGCGCTGGGGCAACGGCGACCGCCAGCTGCGCTGCGGCCTGCAGGTCACCGCACCGTCGGGCGCCCCGCTGCCGTCGTTCGGCAGCGCGAAGACCCAGGACCAGTCGAACGTGTACGACCCCGGCGTGTGCATCGCGCTCGGCGAGAACAACACGGTCGGCGACCCCATCGAGTGCGCTCAGCCGCACGCGTTCGAGATCATCGGCGTCGTCCAGCACCCGGAGGGCGCGTTCATGCCGGTCGAGCAGCAGGCAGAGGCCATGCTGACCCAGTGCACGCCGATGGCCGCCGAGTACACCGGCGGCGCGGACCTGAAGGCCAAGGGCCTGCTGGTCAGCTACGACACGCGTGCCGAGGAGAGCTGGGCCGTCGGCTCCCGCAAGGCGAACTGCAAGATCGCCGCCATCCCCCAGGGCGAGAACCTGGTCACGTGGAAGGGCAGCGTCCGCAACCCCAACGGCGCCCCGCTGACCACCGCGAACCCGCCGCAGACCACGTCGGTCCGGCCCCAGGACGAGCCGACCGGTGCGCCGCTGCACTCGGAGACCGGCAAGCCGTCGGGCAGCAACGAGCCCTCGGAGTCCGGCAAGCCGTCCAGCAGCCAGCCCACCGCGCCGTCTGAGAACCGATGACCGTCGAGATGACCCGCGCTCGCTTCGACGAGCTGGTCGAAGAAGCCCTGGACCTGGTCCCGCCCGAGTTCATGCACGCGATGAACAACGTCGTGGTGCTCGTCGAGGACCGCAACCCCGACGAGCCGTCACTGCTCGGGCTCTACCAGGGCATCGCGCTGACCGAGCGCAACACCGACTACGGCGGGACGCTGCCGGACCACATCTTCATCTACCGCGAGGCGATCCTCGACATGTGCGACACCGAGGACGACGTGGTGGAGGAAGTGATCATCACCGTCGTGCACGAGATCGCGCACCACTTCGGGGTGGACGACGCCAAGCTGCACGAACTGGGCTGGGGCTAGTGAAGGCCCCGCGGCCCGACCTGGCCGAGGCGGACCTGCCGGCGCTGTTCCCGGACGCGTCGCCGGAGCAGCTCGACCGCATCCGGCGCGCCACCGACCGGATGTCGCCGGGGCACTGGCACTGGTCGCACGGGCCTGGCCGGCGCTATTTGTTCGGCGGCGCGGTGTACCTGGGTGAGGACGCGGACGATCAGGTGGAGCTGAACCTGGACGTCTGCCTGGCGGAGGGGTCGGCGGGCGTGGAGGTCTCCGCGTCGATCGGTATCTGGTGCCAGTGCCCACAGGACCACAACATGCACTTCGTCCGTGACGTCGAGACGACGGCGACCACGCCCGAGGAACTGACAGCGGCGATCGAAGCCGCTGTCGACCAGGTGGTTCAGTGGCGCGAAACCGCCTCGCCGGACGCCGACCGGTGGCGTGCCGAGGCGGGTCTGCCCCTCAAGCGCGGCTAGACCTCGACGCCCGCCCACGACCGGCACACCCAGCCGTCACCCTCGGACTCCAGCACCACGACGCCGGTGTTCGGCAGCAGGTTCTCGGCCAGCTCCAACGGGACGTTGGCAGCCAGCGCCAGCGCGCCCATCCGGCCGGACCCACCGTGCGTCACGACCATGACGGTGCCGTCCTGCTTGATCGACTCGACCGCGCCGAGGAACCGGTCCAGCACCTGCTGCCCGGTCTCGCCGCCGCCGGGGAACGCCACGTCCAGGGCGCCCTCTGCCCACTTGATGACGGTCTCCAGGTAGGTCTTGTAGGCCTCGGTGTCGTTGCGGCCCTCCAGCGAGCCGACCTGGATCTCGTGGACACCCTCCAGGATCTGGACGGGCAGGCCGAAGCGTTCGGCGGTCGGCGCGGCGGTCTGCTGGGCGCGCAGGCCGATGCTGGCGTAGACGGCGGTGATGTCCTCCGCGGCCAGCGTGTCGGCGAGCTCGCGCGCCTGCTTCTGGCCCAGCTCGGTGAGCGGCGGACCCGGCATCGCCGTGTCCAGTTTGCGCTCGATGTTCGACGCCGTCTCACCGTGCCTGACCAGCAGCAACCTCACCCGCGTTCGCCCTTTCTGACAGCATCGACCCAAGCGGCTGCTGCGGCGAACTCGGCGTTGTGAGCCTCAACAGGCTCGCGGTCGGCCTTCGGGAAGGACCCGAGGAACCGGATCTCGCCCGAGTGTCGGTGCAGCGCGGCCAGCGCGTCACCGATCCTCGGTTCTGCGATGTGCCCCTCGACGTCGATGTAGAAGCGGTACGTCCCCAGTTTGCCCTTCGTGGGGCGCGATTCGAGGCCGGTGAGATTGATGCCACGCAAGGCCAGCTCGCTCAGCAGCTCCGAGAGCACGCCGACGCGGTTCGGGGTGGTCACGACGACGCTCGTGCGGTCGGCGCCCGTGGGTTCGGGCAGCTGACCTGGCAAACGGAGCAGCAGGAACCTGGTGCGCGCGTCCGCCACGTCCAGCACGTCCGTCGCGTACTCGTCGAGCTCGTAGTGGTTGATCGCGACCGGGGCGGTCACGGCCGCGTCGAACTCACCGCGCTCGACGGCGGCGGCGGCCGCGGCCGTCGAGGAGGTGGCGATCGAGGTCGCGCCCGGCAGCTCGGCGGCGATCCACTCCCGGACCTGGGCCAGCGCGTGCGGATGAGAAGCGACGGTCTTGATCTCGGTGGTACCCGGCCGGACCAGGACGCTGAACCGCACGTCCAGGATCGTCTCGGCGACGGCGACGACCGGGGTGTCGCGGATCAGCACGTCCAGCGTCGCGGGGACGGCGCCCTCGACGGAATTCTCGATCGGCACGCACGCGAAGTCCGTGTCTCCGCTGCGGACGGCCGCTACGGCGAGCTGAATCGTCTCGACCGGGACGAGTTCACCCTCGAAGCGGAGCGCCGCCTGCTCGGTGAAGGTCCCCTGTGGTCCGAAGTACGCAATGCGTGGCACGCCGCAAAGAGTAGAGGCGTACATCACCCCTGTGTCAGCGGCCAAACCTGGGTTCCGTCAGGACCGTTCGAACTGGAATGCTTGGGGCGTGCCCGCTCTAGCGCCAGAACTCGTGTTGTGCGCGGTCGACGAACCGATGGCCGACGCCTGGCTCGCCGTCGCGCACGGACGCCCCAGCGTGCGGGTGCATCGCGGGTCCGTGCTGGACATCCAGGCGCAGGCCGTCGTCAGCCCCGCCAACTCTCAGGGCTGGATGCGCGGCGGCATCGACGCCATCTACGCCACGGCGTTCCCGCTGGTGGAGAACAACGTCCGGAGCGCGGTGCTGGCGCTGCACGGCGGTGAACTGCCGGTCGGTGAGGCGCAGGTGGTGGCCACCGGCGAGACCGAGCCGGCGTGGCTGATCAGCGCGCCCACGATGCGGCGCCCCGGCGAACGCCTGCCGACCGACACCGTTCACCCGTACCTGGCCGCACGGGCCGTTCTGCGGCTGTGGCTCGAAGGACGCCTGGAGGACGGCACGCCGGTGCGCGACGCCGTCCGCACCATCGCGATGCCGGGCTTGGGCACCGGGGTGGGAGGCGTCGCGCCATCGACGTGTGCGCATCAGGTGGCCGCCGCGTGGGACGAGGCGTTCAACCCTCTGCGGGTCTAGAAGCCTGTGCACAACCCTGTGGACAGGGGTGTGGATACCTGTGGACTACTGCCGGGGTGCGACCCATCGTTCCAGGTCGAGCTCATCTGTGATGGGGATACCGAAATCCCCAACCGTGGGGATCTCCGGCTTGAGCTTGCGTGCTTCGCGGACCGCGTCCGGTCTCAGCGCGGCCAGCTTGAACCCGCGCCGCTGGTAGAAGCGGACCGCGTCCAGGTTGTCGTTGGTGGTCGTCAGGCGCACCCGGTTGCAGCCGAGTGTGCGCGCCTGGCGAACCGCGGCGTCGACCAGCGCGGTGCCGACACCGCGGCCCCGCCGAAGCGCGTCGATCGTGACGATCTCCAGCTGGTGGTTCGCCACCGCGTAGGTCAGCAGGCCCAGGACCTGACCCTGCTTCTCCACGAGGAAGCCCGGCAGACTCGCCGGGAAGAACACCTCACCGTGCGCGACGGCCGTGTGTGCTCCCCATAGCTCGAGAACCAATCGGGCGACAACTATGCGATCTGCTTCCTCGATCGGTCTTACCGAGCCTTCTGCCATGACAAGAACTGTCCCAATCCGAGACAGCCTCGTGAACCGGCATTCGACGTACGGTGGATTCGTGCCAGTGCGAGTTTTGTTGGTGGACGACCACGAGGTCGTGCGCAGAGGGTTGCGCGAGATGCTGGATGACGAGATCGACATCTCGGTGATCGCGGAGGCCGGATCCGTCGACGAGGCGGTGACACGTGCCCAGGCGAACACGCCCGATGTGGCCGTCGTGGACGTTCAGCTGCCCGACGGCACCGGCGTCGACCTCTGCCGGACGCTGCGCGATCTCGGTATCCGGTGCCTCGTGCTGACGGCGTTCGACGACGAGGAAGCGCTGGTGGGCGCCATCATGGCCGGTGCGTCGGGCTATCTGCTCAAGCAGGTTCGCGGCCAGGACGTCGTCACGGCCGTGCGCGAGGTCGCGGCTGGACGGTCCCTTCTGGACCCCGCCACGACGGCACGCGTGCTCGAGCGGATGCGCAACCCAGCGCCGGTCGGCCTCACCGATCAGGAACAGCGCGTGCTGGAGCTGATCGGCGAGGGCCTGACAAACAGACAGATCGGTGAACGGCTGTTCCTCGCGGAGAAGACCGTGAAGAACTACGTGACGTCCGTGCTGGCGAAACTCGGCATGGAACGGCGAACGCAAGCCGCCGCATGGGTGGCTAAACGGGGACGGACCAGGTGAGGGTCGTCCCGTTCGGTGAACTCACGACGCGGAAATCGCCACTCGCGGCCTTCGCGCGTTCCGCGAGGTGCCGCAATCCGCGCTGAGTGACGCCGGACGGGATGCCGCAACCGTTGTCCGCGACGCGCAGCAGCAGATGCTTCTCATCGCGCCGTACGTCGATCTGCACGTGCGTGGCGCCTGAGTGCCGCACCACGTTCGACAACGCCTCGCGAAGGGCCGCCCGTGCGTCGTCGGCGTGCGGGCGCGGCACGTTCGCCAGGTCGCCCGCCACGTGCAGGCGCGGCGGGAACCCGAGCAGCTCGCCGGCCGTGCGGACCTCGGCGTTGATCGAGTCGAGCAGGTCGGCGCCCTCGGCCGGGTCGGTGTTGCGCAGCTTGCGGACGGTCGCGCGGACCTCCGCGATCGTCTCGTCGACGAGGTCGACCGCTTCCTCGATCCTCGCTCGCTGAGAGGCGTCGAGCTTCTTGCCGAGCCGGCGTTCCAGCAGGTTGAGCTGCACGCCGGCGCCGTAGAGCCGTTGGATGATCACGTCGTGCAGGTCGCGGGCGATCCGCTCGCGTTCCTCGTAGACCGCGACGCGCTGCCGTGCCGTGAAGCCCTCGGCCAGCACGACGGCGAGACCGGCCTGGGCGGCGAACGCCGTCAGCACGTCCACGGTCTCCTGGGTGAACGGCGCCTTGTCCCGCCTGCGGTAGACGGCCAGCGCGCCGATCTTGTGGTCCGTCGTGCCGAACGGCGCCACGGCGAACGGTCCGTAGCCCCGCAACGCCTGCGGCACGTACGGGGCCGTGCGCGGATCGTTCGTCACGTCGTTGGCGACCACCGGGACACCGGTGCGCGCGGCCTTCGCGGCCGCACTGCGCGGGCTGAGCGTGGCCAGGACCGGCTCGCCGCTGGAGGCCTCGACGGTGAGCGTGCCGTCGTCGGCCGTACCGATCATGGCCAGCCCGAGGTCGGCGTCCGCGATCTCCGCGGCCGCCTCCACCACGAGCCGCAGCACGTTCTCCGGGTCTTCCAGCGCCGCCGTCGTGATCTCGGTCGACGCGACGAGCACGCGCCGCGCCAGGGAGGGGTCCATGGTCCTCAACGGTATGCGGGCGTGCCGAGGTCCAGCACGAGGTCCGCCCTCGCGGCCTCGTCGGGCCGGTGGGTGATGTGCAGGATGGTCCGCTTGTCGCGCCTGAGGTGCGTCAACAGCCGTTGCGCGGTCGGTTCGTCCAGGTGCGCGGTGGGCTCGTCGAGCAGGACCACGTCGGCGTCGTGCAGCAACGCCCTCGCGAGCGCCAGCCGTTGCGCCTCACCGCCCGACACCTGGTCTGGCCTGATCACCGTGTCGAGCCGGTCGGTCCACTCCGGCAGGCACGCGGTTTCCAGTGCCTCACGCAGCTGGTCGTCGTCGTGCTGGCCCGACATCCGGAGGTTCTCGCGGACCGTCGTGCTGACGAGCATCGGCTCCTGCGGGCACCAGGTGGCGCGCGGCAGCTCGACGATCCCGCGCTCCGGCTGGAGGAAACCCAGGAGCAGCGCGAAGAGCGTCGACTTGCCGCTGCCCGACGGTCCGACGATCGCGACGTGCATGCCGGGCTCGATGTTGAGGTGGAGGTCCTTGAGCGTCGGCTCGGTCGCGCCTGGCCACCGGACGTCGACGTTCTCCAGCCGGATCCGCTTGCCCTTCGGCTGCTCCGGGCGTTCCGGTGCGTCGAACTGGAGCCGCGCGCTGGCTTCCTGGAGTGCCTTGCGCTGCTGGGCGGCGAGAGGCAGGGCGGCCAGTGGTTCAGCGAGTGCGAGCGGGACCAGGCCGAGCACCGGGTTGCCGGTCGTGGCGCAGACGAGGGCCGCCGCACCGGTCGCGAGCAGGACGATCGCCGTGGCGGCACCCGTGCCAAACGCTTGCTTGCGGGTCTCCCCCGCGAGGTCGGCGTCTTCGGCGAGGAGCTGCGCCAGCAGGCGGTGGTGGGCGTCGTGCGCGATGAGATCCGGTGCGGCGGAGAATGCGTTGATCGTGTCGCGGGCGACCTTGCGACGGCCCCTCGCGAGCGTCGTGCTGGCCCTTCGCTCGGTCCAGACGGCGACGGCCGGCGCCGCGAGACCTGCCGCGAGGAGCAGGCCGCCGAGCGTGAGCGCGGCAGCCGGGTCGATGAACGCGAACAGGATCGTGGTCGCGATACCCGCTCCGATGGCCACGACCGGCGGCACCAGCACGCGTGGCACCAGATCGCGGACGGTGTCGGTGTCCTCGACGAGCCGTTGCAGTCCATCGCGTCGTTGCGTCCGGACGAGTCGCAGCCACAGCTCGGCGCGCAGGCTGGTGGCGAGCTTGAACGCCTCGTGGTGCGTGACCAGCCGCTCGACGTACCGGAGCACGCCCTTGCTCAGCGCGAACGTCCGCACGCCCACGACCAGCACCGACAGCGTCAGGATCGGCGGCATCTCGGCGGCCCGGGCGATCAGGTACGACGCCAGCGCGGTCAACGCGATGCCGGCGACCGTCGCCAGGACGCCCAACCCGGCGCCCTTCCACGGGATCGGCAGCCGTTTCGGGCTTTCATGGGATGGCTCGTCGGTGACGACCTTCGCGAACGTCTCGTCGTCGGTCGCCTCCTTCTCGCGGTGCGAGGCGAGGACGACGGCCGCCGTGGCGCTTGCTCTCTTGATCGCTTTGTCGACTTTGCGACTTGTCACCGGGTCGAGGTGGGCGGTCGGTTCGTCGAGCAGCAGCACCGTCGCGCCGTGGCGAACCCTCAGCAGGGCGCGCGCGACTGCGACCCGTTGCCGCTCACCGGTCGACAGGTCGGTGATCTGCCGGTCGAGCAGATGCGCGGCCACGACCTCGTGCGCGACCTGCTCGATGTCGTCCGCGCCAGGAATCGTCAGCTCCAGCTCGGCGCGAGGTGTGGCGGCGGCGAACGCGGGCTTCTGTGGCACATAAGCGATGTCGCCGGCGACGAACGCGGTGCCGTCCGTGGGCTCCAGGAAGCCGAGAAGCACCTGGAACGTGGTCGACTTACCCGCACCGCTCGCGCCTTCAAGTCGATAAATCTCCCCCGGCCGAACCTCAAAGCTGACCCCGTCCGGTGCAAACCCCCCGCGCCGCAACATCCGCAGGTTCTCCACCCGGACGAGTGGTCCATGAGGGTGACCTTCATGGACCTGAGGTCCATGAAGGTCACCCTCATGGCAAACGACCTCGGCGACGCGGCGAACCGCTTCCAGGCCGTCCTCACTGGCGTGGTGAGCCGCACCGGCCGCCCGCAGCGGCAGATAGCACTCGGGCGCCAGGATCAGGACGACCAGCGCGGTCATCAGCGTCATGTCGCCGTGCACGAGCCGGACGCCCACGCCCACGGCGATCAGGGCTACGGAAAGGCTGGCCGCGATTTCCAGGACCAGAGCGCTCAGGAACGCGATCTTGAGCGTGCCCATCGTGGCCTTGCGGTGCTGCTCGCCGATCTGGCGGACGGCCGTGGCCTGCTGCTTGGCGCGGCCGAAGACCGTCAGGACCGGGAGGGCGCGCAGGAGTTCGAGGAGCTGGGCCGACAGGAGCTCGGTGACGTCCGCGGCCTTCTGCACGCGTTTCTCGGTGTACCAGCCGATCAGCGCGGCGAAGACCGGGATCAGCGGGACGGTGACCGCGATCAGGACCGCCGACGGCCAGTCCGTGAAGAGGATCCACGCGCCGACCAGCGGCGGCACGATCACGGCCGTGACCAGCGCGGGCAGGTAGCGGGTGAAGTAGGCGTCGAGCGCGTCGAGGCCCTTGGTCGCGAGCACGGACAGCTCGGCCGTGCCGCGATCGGCGATCCAGCCGGGACCGCGTTCGAACGACCTGGCCAGCAGCTGGGTCCGCAGCTCTTCCTTGGCGCCGGCGGCGGCACGGGCGGCGGCGCTTTCCGTTGCCCACGAAAGACCTGCGCGCGCCAGGATCGCCACGGCGAGCAGGGGCAGGCCTTCGCGGGTCGTGATCACCGACGCCAGCGCGACGGCCTGGGCGACGAGCGCCAGGGCGTTGAGGAACGCCAGGGCGCCCACCCCCGTGAGGGCGCGCCTGGCGTTCTTCGAGAGCTGGGGAAGTGCCCCCAGCGGGCCTCGCTTCATCTCAGTGCACCGTTCTCAATGCACTGGGATGTGCCGCACGCCGATGCGCTTGCGGAACACCCAGTAGGTCCAGCCCTGGTAGACGAGCACCGCGGGCGTGCCGAACCCGGCGACCCAGGTGATCACCTGCAGCGTGTACGGGCTCGAGGCGCTGTTCGCGACCGTGAGCGACCAGGCGTCGTTCAGCGTCGACGGCAGGACGTTCGGGTAGAGCGAGCCGAACAGGATCGCGACGCTGGCCGCGATCGCGAGCCCCATCAACGCGAACGACTGACCGTCGCGGTTCGCGAGCAGCCGCCACATCGCGGCGGCGAGGATCAGCACGACCACGCCCGCCCACAGGCCGGCGACGATCGCCAGCAGGGCGACGAGCGGGAGCAGTGCCACCGGCGCCAGCGTGAGTGCGACGCGGCGGGCCCGTTCGCTGATCTCGCCCTCGGTCTTGAGCGCGGTGAACACGGCGCCGTGGACCAGCGCGTAGCCGGCGAAGGCCAGCGCGCCGACGACCGTGTCGAGCCGGATCGCCGCGAAGGCCGAGCCCACCCGGTCACCGTTCGCGTCGATCGGCAGGCCCAGCACCGTCGTCGAGATCAGCAGGCCGACGCAGAGGGTCGCGGTCCACGAACCCACGACGATGGTGGCGTCCCACGCCTTGCGCCAGCGCGGGTTGTCGACCTTGCCGCGGTAGTCGAACGCGACGCCGCGCCCGATCAGGGCGATGAGGAACAACGTTAGTGGCAGGTACGCGGCGCTCAGCAGCGCCGCATACCAGCCGGGGAACGCCGCGAACGTGGCACCGATCGCGACGATGAGCCACACCTCGTTGCCGTCCCAGACCGGCCCGATGGTGTTGATCATTACTCGGCGTTCCGCGTTGTCGCGCCCGAGGACGGGCAGCAGCATGCCGACGCCGAAGTCGAATCCTTCGAGGAACAGGTAGCCCAGCCACAGCAGGGCGATCAGTACGAACCAGAGCGTTTCCACGTCGCCTCTCCCCTAGTACGCGAACGCCAGCGAGCCGTCTTCGGACTTCGGCGGGAGTGCGCCCGCGACTCCGCCTCTGACGTACTTGCGGATCAGGTAGAACTCCACGACCGCGAGCACGCTGTAGACGGTGGTCAGCGCGATGAGCGAGGTCAGGATCTCGCCGGGCGTGCTGTTCGAGACCGCCTGGGCGGTGAACATCCACACACCGTCCACACCGGACGGATTCGGCACGACCACGAACGGCTGCCTGCCCATCTCGGTGAAGATCCAGCCCGCGCTGTTGGCCAGGAAGGGCGTCGCGATGCCGGCGAGGCCGAGAGCCGGGAACCACCATCCGGTGGGCGTCCGGTTCTTGCGGGTCAACCAGAGCATGAAGACACCCAGACCGGCCGCGATGCCGCCGAACCCGATCATCAACCGGAAGCCCCAGTACGTCACGGGAAGCGCGGGCACGTAGTCGATCGGCTTGCCGCTGAGCTCACCCAGCCGTTCGTCGACCGGGTAGAACTCGCCGTATTTCTCCTGGTACAGCGGGACGAGGTCCTGGATGCCCTTGACCTCGCTGGTGAAGTCGTTGTGCGCCAAGAAGCTCAGCAGTGCGGGCACCGTGATGCTCTTGACGTTCTCGCAGTCGGGCCTGGTGACGTCGCCGACCGCGAAGATGCTGAAGCTCGCGGGCTGTTCGGTGTGGCACAACGCTTCCGCGGCGGCCATCTTCATCGGCTGCTGCTCGAACATCAGCTTGCCCTGCAGGTCACCGGTGATCGCGAGCGCGGTGAACGCCACCACGCCGACCCAGGTGCCGAGCTTGAGCGAGCTGCGCCAGACCCTGTCCTCGTCGGACTTCTTGTACAGGTGCCAGGCGGCGATGCCCACGAGGAACGCGCCGGACACCGCGAACGCGCCGGCGATGGTGTGCGGGAAGGCCGCGAGCGTCGTGTTGTTGGTCAGCACGGCCCAGATCGAGGTGAGGCGCGGCCGGCCTTCGTGCAGCTCGATGCCGACCGGGTGCTGCATCCACGAGTTGGCGGCGAGGATGAAGTACGCGCTGGCCATCGTGGCGAGACTGAACGCCCAGGCGCAGGCCAGGTGGACCTTCTTCGGCAGCTTGTCCCAGCCGAAGATCCACAGGCCGAGGAACGTCGACTCGACGAAGAAGGCGACGATCCCCTCCATCGCGAGCGGCGCGCCGAACACGTCACCGACGAACCGCGAGTAGGCGCTCCAGGCCATGCCGAACTGGAACTCCTGCACGATGCCCGTCACGACACCCATGGCGAAGTTGATCAGGAGGAGCTTCCCCCAGAACTTCGTCATCTTGTAGTAGCGCTCGTCGCCCGTGCGCACCCACGCGGTCTGCATCCCCGCGACCAGCAGGGAAAGGCCGATCGTCAGCGGCACCATCAGGAAGTGGTAGACGGTGGTGATGCCGAACTGCCACCGCGCGAGTTCGAGTACGTCCACGTTTCCGAGCGTAGGTGTGGATCATGGGTCCCATCAGGTACGACGGTCCCCTCCAGGCTCGGGACCAAGGTCCCGTGCGCGAAGTCACGCCCTTCGGGTGACGCTCGTTCGGTAAGATGCCGGGTGCCAGAGGGGAGTAGTTCCCACCGGGGTTTCCGACCGGTGGCGTGGAGATCGACATACTGATCCGCCTTCGAGTGGATCCGGTCCCACACCCGTCTTGTACGGGCGAACGAGACCTCCGGCCGGGTTGCCGCACACCCGGTCGGGGTCCGTTGCGCCTCCGTCCGGGTTTCGTATCGGACGTGGAGGACCTCTTGGCCACTTCTTTGCTCGCGTTCATCACCGCGTTCGCGGTGGTGTTCCTCGTCGAGCTCCCGGACAAGACCATGGTCGCGACCCTGGTGCTGACCACGCGCTACCGCGCCTGGCCGGTGTTCACGGGCGTGGTCCTGGCCTTCGCCGTGCAAAGCGTGGTCGCCGCCGCGTTCGGCTCGGCGCTGACCCTGCTGCCCGACCGGGTGGTGTCGCTTGTGGTCGCCGTGCTCTTCGCCGTGGGTGCGTTCCTGCTCCTGCGTGAGGGGTTCTCGCGCGATGCTTCGCCGGCCGACGAGGCAGGAGCCCGTTCCGAGGTGCCGTTCTGGCGGGCCGCGCTGACGTCGTTCGGTGTGCTGTTCGCGGCCGAGTGGGGCGATGCCTCCCAGCTGGCGACGGCCGGGATCACGGCCCGCTACGGGACGCCGCTGGCGGTGGGTCTCGGCGCCTGGTTGGCGCTGGTCACCGTGGCCGGGCTGGCGGTGCTGGTCGGGCGCAAGCTGGCCGGGCGGTTGCCGACGCACTGGATCCAGCGGGTGGCCGGCGTGCTCTTCGCCGGGTTCGGCGTGGTGGCGCTGTGGCAGGTCTTCTGATCGCTACCAGACCGGGCGCAGGCCCGGCTGGTCCTCACCGTGGACGTGCTGCAGATACGCGGTGAGGCCCTGCTTGATGGTCTCGAGGGTGCCGGGCCCGATCGCCTCGGCCATCTCGTTCTCCAGGTCCGACCACAGGTTGTCCGCGAGCTTGAGGTACTGGCGGCCCTTCGTGGTCAGCGTGACGTATTGGGCGCGCTTGTCCGTGGGATGCGGCTCCCTGATGACGTAACCCCAGTCGTCGAGCTCCGCGACGATCTTGGCTGCGGCCTGCTTGGTGACGCCGAGGTGCTGCCCGATGTCGACGGTGGTCGCGCGCTTCTCCTTGAGGAACCGGAAGACGTAGCCGTGTGCTGGCCGCAGCGGCTCCAGGCCGATCTGGCGCAGCCGGTCGTGGAACTGGTCCCCGATGGCCCGGTACGACATGGCCAGGAGCATCGTCACCGGTTCCATTCACAACCCCCCGTAGACAACCTGGTTGACCTTATTCTAGGGTTAGACAACTTGGTTGACCACTTTGGAGGTTGTCTTGCTGGTTATGGGGGATTCCGCCGCATCGCACTCGTTCGGCGGGTTCGAGTTCAGATCGCTGGCCGTGCCGTCGCGCGGTAGTTCCGAGATCGCGCTGTGGACGGTGGACGTGCCGGAGGGAGGTGACGGGACGCCGCACTCCGCGTCGAAGGAGGAGGTGTTCTACGTGCTGTCCGGGTCGGTGACGATCCAGGGCCAGACGGCGGGGCCGGGTGACGCGATCGTGGTGCCGGCGAACACCGAGCTGTCGCTGACCGGCGGACCCGCGCGCGTCGTCGTGGCCACGTCGGTGGGGATCAAGGGCACGCTGGCGGACGGTCAGACGATCACGCCGCCGTGGTCGCTCTAGGTCAGGAGGGTGCGGACGTGCGCGGCCAGGCGTGCCGCGATCTCCAGGTCCCACTCGTCGTCGTTGGAGGCCGGCTGAGGGGTTGAGCCGGCGACGACGCGTTCGCCGAGCAGGCGCCGCTCGGCGGGCGTGAAGTCGGTGATGGCACGGCGAAGCAGCGGCAGGGCGTCGTCGAAGGCCACGCCGCGCAGGTCCGTCAGCCATTCGTCGATCAGGCCGAAGAGGCGGGGGTCCGCGGCCAGCAGGGTCGCCGAGCCCCTGAGGAAACCGGCCACGAAGGCGGTGGCGACGCTGCGGTGCAGCCGGGCGGCCACGTCGTCGCTGGTCACCTCGCCCGCCTCCCACAGCAGGCGGGTGGCCCGGCCGGTCGGCAGGCCGTGGGCGTCTGCCTTGACCAACGCGTGCAGCGCCCGCCACCAGGTCTTCTGGTGGTCGTCGTCGGCCGCCAGGCGAGTGGCTTCGTGGGCACCGTCGACGGTGGCGAGCGCACGTTCGGCGGTCTCGTCGTCGAGGTTGCGGCAGGCGAGCGGGAGGCCCACCGCGCCGCGGGTCAGCAGGCCGTGCAGGGCGACGCGCAGCAGTTCGGGGTCGGTGCCGCGGACCGAGCCGTAGCGGACGGTGCGGGCGAGGTCCGGGAGGGCGGCCAGCAGTTCGAGGGCGTCGGTGGCGAGTGCCGCGCAGCGATCTAGGGAGTCGCGGGCATTCGTGACGGCGGCTTGCAGTTCACAGCCGACGGCTTTGCTCAGGGTCGCGGCGGCGTCGGCCACGCGCGTCGCGTCCTTGGCGGCCTGGGTCAGCACGTTCTCGGCCGCCGTGTGGACGGTGGTGCCGTGACGAGCGGCGACCGCCACGGACACCGCGAAGATCGGGTCCCAGCGAAGCTGCCAGACCTCGGCGAAGGTGCCGAGCGAGTTCGAGCGGTCCGGCTTGCCCCACGGCACGCCGAGGACTTCCAGCCGTTGCAGGAGCTTCGAGCGTTCGCGGTCGGTGTCCTTGCGGAGGTCGAGCTTGAGCTGCTTGGGCGTGACGTCGGCGGGCAGGCGGAGTTTGCGTTGCAGGCGCTGGAGATCCGCGGCCAGCGGCGAGCGCGGCACGGCTTCGCCGACCTCGCCCAGCCGTTCGCCGACCACGAGCTTGCGGTGCACGAGCCGCAGCGGAACCTCGTCACCGCCGCAGAGCACCGCGAGCGCGGCTTCGTTCACCTCGCTGAGGCCGGCACTCGGACGTTCCCTCAGTGCGGCAAGGGTTTCCGCGAGCCGGACGGCTTCCACCGCACTCGCGGTCGAGGCCGGGAGGTCTTCCTCCCGCAGGACGGCGGCGGCCTTGGCGAACCAGCGCGGCACCACGTCCTTCTGGTGTTGCCACAGGTGCGCGTACCAGCCCGGGGAGTCGACACCGGCGCCGTAGCCCGACTCGGCGGCGAGCTGGCCGTGACTCCACGGGACCCAGGTGCCGGAGATCCTGCGGCGCCGCAAGCCTTTCAGCAACGCGGTGTCCGCGGCGACCGTCGGTTTGGTGAGCAGCGCCGGCACGTGCCAGGCACCGCAGACAACGACGATCGGCCCGTCAGTCTCCTTGCGCGCCTTGCGAATCGTCTGGCGCATGAACGCTTCTCGCCTCAGCGTGCGTTCACCCACCTCGTCCTCGAACTCGTGCCGGACCGCGACCATGGCCTCGGCGATGGCGTCCGCGAGATCGAGCGGGTCGGTAGTGCTGTGCTCGACGACGTCTTCCCACCAGCGTTCCGGATCGTCGAAGCCCGCGGCCTCGGCGAGCAGGCTGATGGGGTCGACGTGGCCGCTCGGACTGTCGTCGCCGATCGACGCGGCGGCGGGCAGGTCGAAGAAACGGGCGGTGATTTCGTTCTCGCTGGCGTACTTGAGCGCCTGCCACTCCGGGGAGAACTCCGCGAACGGCCAGAAAGCGGCATCCTCGGGCGCCGCCTCGTCGTGCAGCAGGATCGCGACCGGCGGCGTGAGCGCGTGGACGTGCTGAAGGAGCGCGTCGGCCTCCGGCGGCCCCTCGATGAGGATCAGTGCGGGCCGCGTCTGTTCGAGGGCCCGCTTGACCATCCGGGCCGAGCCGGGGCCGTGGTGCCGGATGCCGAGGAGGATCGGCTCACTCACCGCTGGCGTCCAGGCAGGCCCGGTAGAGGTCACGCCACTCGGCGCGCTCCTTCAACACGGTCTCCAGGTACTCCTGCCACACGGTCGCGTCCGACACGCGATCCTTGATGATGGACCCGATCAGCCCGCTGGCAAGCTCGTCCGCACCGAGCGTCCCGTCGCCGAAGTGCCCGGCGAGCGCCATGCCGTTCGCGATGACCGAGATCGCCTCAGCGGTGGACAGGCTGCCACTGGGCTTCTTCAGCTGCGTCCGACCATCCACAGTGGACCCGTTGCGCAACTCCCGGAAGATCCGCACCACCCGCCGCACCTCGTCCAACGCCGGCGGCTCGGCGGGCAGCTGAAGCGCCTTGCCGAGTTGCTGCGCGCGGGTCACGACGATCTCGACCTCGGCGTCCTCAGTCGCGGGCGGCGGCAGCACAACGGTGTTGAACCGCCGCGCAAGCGCCGACGACATCTGGTTCACGCCGCGGTCGCGGTCGTTGGCCGTGGCGATGACCGTGAAGCCGGGCACGGCCTGGATCTGCATGTTGAGCTCCGGGACCGGCAGCGCCTTCTCGCTCAGGATGGTGATGAACGAGTCCTGCACCTCGGACGGCATGCGGGTCAGCTCTTCCACCCGGACCACGGCCCCGCTCTGCATGCCCTTGAGGACGGGACTGGGCACGAGCGCGTTCTCGCTGGGCCCTTCCGCGATGAGGCGGGCGTAGTTCCAGCCGTACCGGACCTGGTCCTCACTGGTGCCCGCGGTGCCCTGAACCACGAGCGTCGAGTCCCCGCTGATCGCGGCCGCGAGGTGCTCGGACAGCCACGACTTCGCCGTGCCAGGCACCCCGACGAGCAAGAGCGCGCGGTCGGTGACAAGCGTGCCGACGGCGACCTCGACCAGCCGGCGGGAACCGACGTACTTCGGACTGATCACCGTGCCGTCCGGGAGCGTGCCGCCCAGCACGTACGTGACGACGGCCTGCGGCGACATCCGCCAGCTGGGCGGCCGCTGCCGGTCGTCCTGGGCCGCGATGGCTGCCAGCTCGTCGGCGTACTGCTGTTCGGCCGTCGGCCTGAGCACGGCGGTCACTGGGCCTCCTGGGGCGGGCGTTCGTTGTTGTCGCCCTGTTGGGTGAACATTGTCCTGAATCGGTTGCTCGGTCGTCCCGCATATATGTGGAACGCGGGGCGGGGCGGGCCGGGAGTTCGGTTTGGGGTGGCTCTGGGATGGGGTCACTGGGGATCGGATGGGGAGGCTTGGGTCGGGTCGGTGGAGTCTGGCGGCGCAGAGGCTTGGGTGGAGCCGATCGGCGCGGAAGCCTGGCCTGGCTCGGCCGCGCTCCCCGGCGCCGCGAAGGACTCGCGCAGCCGGATCCGCAGCCGCAGAACCTCCAGCTCGAGCGAGTTCTCGGGCCAGCGCCGGGTGAGGGCCTCCCAACTGGCGCCAAGCAGATCGGCGTTGCCCCGGGCCAGCAACACGGCCGGCGGGCGACCGGCACGCCAGCGCGGGTCCGGAAGGGCGGCGTAGCGGTGCAGAAGGGCTCGCGTCGTCTCGGCAGACCACGGGGCCGGGAGCTGGGCGCAGGCGTGATCCAGGAGGTCGTAGTGCCAGTTCACGGAGACGGCGACCACCGCCTGCTCGGCCACTGAGGAGGGTAGGGCGGCCAGCATCTCCAGCTGTTCCATGCCGGTCAGGGTTTCGGCGGCAGCCACCGCCCAGGGCCGAGGGTCGGTCGCCGCGGCCAACTGGTCGGCGATGCCTCGCAGGAGTGCGCCGGCCCACGGGCCGCGGCGCAGGACGGCGGCGGCACCCGCGTCGTCGGTCTGCAGGCGGGTGGTCCAGTACGAGAGCGGGACGCTGGCAGCTGCTGCCCGGATGCGGCCGGCCACGCCCTTCTCGGTGCCGTCGCGCATGAGGTCACGCAGCTCGGCCAGGTCGGGCTGGGCGGTCCAGGGGCCGTCGGTCCGGACGTCGAATCCGTCGGAGGTTCGGCGGAGGCCTTCGTCCAGGCGGGCGGCCGCTCGGGTTGCCAGGGCTGACGTCGGGAGTTTGCGGAGCAGGCGAAGGGCCTCGTCGTGGACGGCGGCGGCTCGGTCGTCCAGGGCCGACTCGAGGAGGGCTTCGTCGGCTGGGCCCAGGGCGGTTTCCAGGGCGCTGATCAGGACCTGGCGGTCGGCCGAGCGGCGGGAGGCTTCGAACTCCGCGGCGATGAAGGCGCCTACTGCCGAGGGTTCGGACCTGCGTTTGCGGCGCAGCGCGCGGACTCGTTGGGCGCTGGGGAGGTCGAGGACCTCGGCCAGCGGCACCTCGTCGACCAGCGGGGCGGTGCCCGACGCCCAGGACCAGCCCGGGCGGGTGTTGGCGAGCCAGCGGCCGCGGGTGCCGAGGACCTCGACCACGGCGGCGCGCAGGCCTGGGCGGGCGGTGCCGAGGGCCAGCAGGGCGGGCAGCATGCGGTGTTCGGCGACGACGTTGTTCGCCTTGGCGAGGGCACACCACTCGGTCAGCAGGACCTCGTCGTCGACGCTCATGATCGCTTCCAGGACCGCTTTGGCGGCTGGGCGCGGGCGCGATGCGGGGTCTGGCGGGGCCTCGGGGAGCGGATCTTCGGCTACCTCGGGCGGGAGGGTGGCGCCGAACGCGGCCACGCCCAGGGCGGCGCAGTCGGCGAGCAGGTCGGCCGGGGAGCCGCCGCCTCGGGTTGTGCCGATGAGGAGGGCTTGGACGGTTTGGGACCACTCGGCCTTCACGAGTTCACCCCCGCAGGGTCGGCTGGTGCCGCTACGGTCGGGGAGGCGGGGCGAGGTTCAGCGGGCCCGCCTGGCACCGCAACGGCCGAGGCGGGGCGAGGTTCAGCAGGGCCGGCCGGCGCCGCACCGGCCGAGAACACGGGGCCAGGCTCAGCGAAGTCGGTTGGCACCGCAACCACCGAGGCGGGGCGAGATTCAGCGGGGTCGACGGGCACCGCCACGGCCGAGGACGCGGGGCGAGGCTCAGCGAGATCGGCCGACGCCATGGCCGAGAAGCCAAGGCGAGGCCCAGCAGGACCGGCTGGCGCCGCCACGGCCGACGAGGCGAGGCAAGGCGCAGGTCGCCCAATGGGGTGAAGAAGGCGCGCAAAGTGCCCTGATTCGCTGCCTCGGGTATCTCGCATATCGAGGAAGCGCGCGGAAGGTGCGGACTCGAGGTGGCGTCGTGCAGTCACGCCACCACCTCCAGCACGCCGTCCACAACAACCGCGCCCAGCCGCAGCGCGTGCCCGTCCCACAGACCCCAGGCGTCGAACGCAACGCCGCCCGTCAGCGCCAGGGCCAGGTCCAGGCCGCCGTCGTCGCGAACCGGCAGCCCGTGCCCGAAAGCATCCACCAGGGACCCGCCGCACAACCGGACCGAGCCGCAGCCGAGGGGGAACAGGCGCTGCCACGGGTCGGCCGTCAGCATCGGCTCCAGGGTGGCGAGCGACGCGCGCCACGACGGTGGGGCCGGCACCGGGTCTGGCGCGCGGGAGCCGGCTAGCTCGCCTAGGGCTACGCGGTCGGAGCCGGGGTAGGGGTGCACGATGGCCGAGGACTCCAGGCCGTGGGGTAGCAGCGGGACGGG
Source organism: Lentzea sp. NPDC051213 (assembly GCF_044455585.1). Taxonomy (NCBI): domain Bacteria; kingdom Bacillati; phylum Actinomycetota; class Actinomycetes; order Pseudonocardiales; family Pseudonocardiaceae; genus Lentzea; species Lentzea sp. NPDC051213. Next base: position 75,110 of record NZ_JBITEX010000009.1, on the reverse strand, counting down.
GGCGCCCACGGCGGAGTGGCGGATTGCTACCACCCAGCTGCCCGTCTGGCGGCCCCAGCACCACTGGCGGACGGTGCGGACGCGGCCGTCGTCGGTTTCCAGGCGTAGGAGCGCCACCCAGCGGTCGGAGACTCCTGGCGTGGCCCGGACGGTCTCCTCCGGCACGGTCACGCCCAGGCGGGAGCGGGGTTGTACGAAGCAGAGCAGGTGCAGGCCGCCTAGGCGGTCGGCCACGTCGGAGGTCCAGCGTGGACCTGAGCGGGCCACGATCTCCTGGATCTCGGCTACGGCCGCGGCCACGCCGGGGACCTGGGCGTCGATCATGCGGGCGATGAACGCCTGCCACCACGAGGCTGGGCGGCCCGGTAGTGAGGCCACGCCGGCGGAGGCTACGTCCAGGAGCCAGTCGCGCAGGCCGTCTATGCCGGAGGACATCGCGGCGGCGCGGTTTGACGCCGTTTTTTCCCTTGCGCGGGCTCGGCGGGCTACGGCTTCGGGTGAGGTGTCCAGTTCACGGGCGGCTCGGCGGGAGGTCCACTCCTCCACCCAGTCCGGCGGTAACGCGTCCGGGAGGTCCAGCTCCTGCAGGCTCACGGCGTGTTTGCAGGGGAACCTGCGCGAGGGGCACGTGCACTTCGCCGAACCCGCGGCCAGGTCGACGCACACTCGGTACGGCACGGAGCCGGAACCCGTGTAGAGGCCCCACAGCACCGGCAGGGCCTTGCCCAGGCCCTGCCAGCGCATCGGAACGGCTCGTGTCCTCACGGAACCAAACTAGCGAGGACCCCCGACAGAAAATCAGGCCGGACCGCGACGGGCCCACGTCCACGCATATGCCGGGTCTTCACAGGCCTCCGCGGCCTCGCCCAGTTCCAGCGGGCGGAAGGTGTCGACCATGACCGCGGTCTCGTCGAAGTAGTCCACGCCCAGCGAGGCTTCTACGGCGCCCGGCTGCGGGCCGTGCGTGCAGCCTGAGGGGTGCAGCGACATCGAGCCGATGCCGATGCCGGAGCCCTTGCGCGCCTCGTAGTTGCCGCCCACGTAGAACATCAGCTCGTCCGAGTCGACGTTCGCGTGGTTGTACGGCACCGGCACGGCCAGCGGGTGGTAGTCGACCTTGCGCGGGCAGAACGAGCACACGACGAAGTTCGGGCCCTCGAACGTCTGGTGCACGGGCGGTGGCTGGTGCACGCGGCCGGTGATCGGTTCGAAGTCACGGATGTTGAACGCCCACGGGTAGAGGTGGCCGTCCCAGCCGACGACGTCGAACGGGTGGTTGGCGTACGTGAAGCGCGTCAGTCCCGCACGGTGCCGCACGAGCACGTCGACGTCCGTGCCCTCCACCAAGAGCGGCGAGGAAGGACCGCGGATGTCGCGCTCGCAGTACGGCGAGTGCTCCAGGAACTGACCCTTCGAAGACAAGTACCGCTTGGGCGGCCCGATGTGCCCGGTTGCCTCCAGCACGAGCAGCGACATCGGCGACGAAGGCACCACCCGGTACGTGCACGAGGTCGGGATCACCACGTAGTCGCCATCACCGACCGAAAGCGCGCCGTAGATCGTCTCGATGACACCCGAACCGCCCTGCACGTACAGCAGCTCGTCACCGAAAGCGTTGCGGTACAAGGGAGAAGGCACGGAAGCGACCACAAAACCAATGGTCACGTCCGGGTTCCCGAACAACCGGCGGCGACCGGTCACCGCGTCGACCTCGTCAGAAGCCCAGGTCAGGTCGGTGGTCTTGAAGTGGCGGGGCTTCAACGGGAGGTTCGGCGCGACCGATCCGCGCTCGTCCTTCACCGTCTCCGCGTTCACGATCGCCGTGGGCAGGTAGCGGTGGTAGAGGAGGGCCGAATCAGCCGAGAACCCCTCGACCCCCATCAGCTCTTCCGCGTAGAGCCCACCGTCCGGTTTGCGGAACTGGGTGTGGCGCTTTCGGGGGATCTCCCCGACCTGGCGGTAGTGGGCCATGACGTCTCTCCGGGCGTTCGACTATCGGACATCTTTGTTCAGTTGGCGGTACACGGCTAGCGTGTCAGCCGTGTCAAGCGCTGTCGAACTCCGTGCGCCCGGTCCGCGCGGTACTCCGCCCCTGCTCGCGAGGCTTGTGGACGATGCCGCGCTCTTCCCTCCGGGGAACGCGTCGATGCCCGACGCGGTGCGTGGCCACCTGGACGGACGGGTCGGCGAGTGGTCCGGCGTCATGGGCCTCTTCCTGTGCCCGGCGTCCCGTCTCGCCGAGCTCATCACCGAGCTGATCAAGGTCAAGCCACCGAAACCGATAGCACTGAGTCTTGTGATCGACACCGGCCTCGGCGGCGTGCCGAAGGCCGTGTCCATCGTCGAAAGCAGAAGCGAACTTCTCGCTCTGCGCATGGTCGAGATGCCCGCACCGTCCGATGTGGACGAGGTGTGGCTGGAGCGCGTGTCGGAGTTCGTCCCCGAGGACGTCATCCGCGTCGTGGAACCCCGCCGCGGCGGGGCCGAATGGCTCGACGGCGTCCGCCGGGTCATCGAACACGGCAGCTGGCCCAAGCTCCGCTGCGGCGGCTTGAGTCAGGAGAACTTCCCCAGCGTCGACGAGGTCGCGGACTTCCTGTCCGTCGTCAGCGGTGGCGGCGTCGCGTTCAAGGCGACCGCGGGCCTGCACAGGGCCGTCCGCTACACCGACGAGCAGAACTTCACGCACCACGGCTTCCTGAACCTCCTCGTCGCCACGGCCAGGAGCCTCAGCGGCCGTGACGTCCGCGAGGCGCTGGCGAGCACGGACGCCGAGGCGCTCACCGCCGAGGCCAAGGCGCTCAGCGACCAGGCCGCGCACGCCGTCCGCGGCGTCTTCGCGAGCTACGGCTCGTGCTCGCTCGCCGAACCTGTCGCCGACCTCGAGGGGCTTGGACTGCTGTGAGCTGGATCAGCGACCCGAACTTCACCGAAGACCAGCCGTTCGGACCGCAGACCCTCCCCTACGGCGTCGTCGACGGGGGCGTGGCCGTCCGCGTCGGCGACCAGGCGTTGCTCCTCAAGAGCCTCGCCCTGGGCAAGTGCAGCGAGCTCGTCCAAGGCGACTCGCTGGACCCGCTGCTGAAGGCCGGCCGTCCGGTCTGGAGTGCTCTGCGCGCCAAGCTCAAGGAGATCGTCACGGCGCCGAGCGCACCGCGCGGCGCCGAACTGACGAGCATCGAGACCGCGAAGCTGCCGTTCACCGTCGGCGACTACGTGGACTTCTACTCGAGCCGGCACCACGCGGAGAACGTCGGCAAGATGTTCCGCCCCGACGGTGACGCGCTCACGCCGAACTGGACGCACCTCCCGATCGGCTACCACGGCCGCGCGGGCACGGTGTACGTCTCGGGCACGGAGATCGTCCGCCCGAACGGCCAGCGCCGGAGCAGTGAAGGCCCCAAGTTCGGCCCCTCCGAGCGCCTCGACATCGAGGCCGAGGTCGGGTTCGTCTGCGGTGGTCCCCAGGCGGCCAACGTGAGCACCAGCCGCGCCGCCGAGCACGTCTTCGGCGTCGCGCTGGTCAACGACTGGTCGGCGCGCGACATCCAGGCCTGGGAGTACCAGCCGCTCGGCCCGTTCCTGGCCAAGTCGTTCGCCACGTCGATCGGCGCCTGGATCACCCCGCTCGAGGCGTTCTCAGTTGCACGCGTCCCGACGCCGCCGCTGCCGAACAAGCTGCACGACTACCTGACCTGCGATCAGCCGTGGGGCCTGGACATCACCATCACGGTCGAGCTGAACGACACCATCGTGGCGCGGCCCCCGTTCCGCGAGATGTCGTGGTCGTTTGTTCAACAACTCGCCCACATGACCGTGAACGGGGCTACGGTTCGCCCAGGTGATCTGTTCGCCTCCGGCACGGTCTCGGGACCGGAGAAGGACGAGCGGGGCTCGTTCCTCGAGCTGAGCTGGGGCGGCAAGGAGCCTTTCAAACTCGACGACGGTTCCACGAGGTCGTTCCTGGAGGACGGGGACACGGTCAGGCTGACCGCGACGGCGCCCGGTGAGGGCGGCTCGGTGGTCGGTCTCGCCGAAGTGGTGGGCACAGTTCGGAGTGCGTGATGGTCGGAGCGACGAAGGAGAGTTCGCTGACCCTGGAACGGGGTCTGGCGCTCCTTCAGGCTGTCGCTGAGGCGGAGTCGGAGGCACCGTCCATCTCGGAGCTCGCGACGGCCATCGGCGCGTCGAGAGCCGCCGTCTACCGGCTCCTGGTTCCTCTGCAGGCGCGCGGCCTCGTGCGCCGGGAGGGTTCCAAGGTCCGGCTCGGCCTCGGCGTGCTCAGGCTCGCGTCGAACGTCCTGCCGCAGCTGCGGATGGCGGCCAACCCGGCGCTGCGAGAGCTCGCGGAGAAGGTCGGCGCCACCGCGCACCTGACCGTCGCGGACGGCACGGAGGCCCAGGCGGTCGCCGTCGTCGAACCGTCGTGGACGGCGTTCCACGTGGCCTACCGGGTGGGTTCCCGCCACCCGGTGCACCGCGGGGCCGCCGGCAAGGCGATCTCGCAGCCCACAGACGGCTGGGCCATCTCCACCGGTGAGCTCCAGCCGAACGCGTACGGCGTGGCGGCTCCGGTCCGGGGCGTCCCGGGCCTGAGGGCGTCCGTGGGCGTTGTCGCGCTGGAGAAGCTCGACGCGGACATCGTCGGCCCGCACGTCGTGCGTGCGGCCGAACTGGTGGCGGCGGCGCTGAAGTGACCGAGGAACGCCTCAGGCGCTGGCGGTTGCTCCTCGGGCCCAGCGCGGAAGACGTGTCGCAGCTGGGCGATGACGACCAACGGCGCGACAACGCGCTCACGGGTCTCTACGGCGGCGGTGGCGATCGAGGTGCCGGTCTCGGCGCGAGCTCGCCCCAGCTGCACCGGTGGCTCGGTGACGTCCGCAAGTACTTTCCCACGTCCGTCGTGCAGGTGATGCAACGGGACGCGGTCGAGAAGCTCGGTCTCCGGCAGCTCCTCCTCGAACCCGAGCTGCTGCAGTCCGTCGAGCCGGACGTGAACCTCGTCAGCACACTTCTGCAGCTCTCCCGCGCCATCCCCGCCCGCACCCGCGACACCGCGAAAGCCGTGGTGCGCAAGGTGGTCGAGGACATCGAGAAGCGGCTGCAGGACCGGCTCGTCGAGGCGGTGCGCGGCGCCGTCGACAGGTCCAGGCGCACCCGCCGGCCGCAGCTGCAGGACGTCGACTGGGCGACCACGATCAAGGCGAACCTGAAGAACTACCAGCCACAGCACAAGACCGTCATCGTCGAGGACCTGATCGGCCACCGCAGGCGCAGCCGGACCGCCGCGATGCGGGACGTGATCCTGCTGGTCGACCAGTCCGGCTCGATGGCCGACTCGCTGGTGCACGCCGCCGTGCTCGGGTCGGCGCTGGCGAGCATCCGCTCGGTCTCGACGCGGCTCGTCGTGTTCGACACCGAGGTAGCGGACCTGACCGATCAGCTGAGCGACCCGGTCGAGCTGCTCTTCAGCGCCCAGCTCGGCGGCGGCACGGACATCAACCGCGCGGTCGCCTACGCGCAGACCCAGGTCCGCCGGCCGGTCGACACGGTCATCGTGATCATCAGCGACCTGTACGAGGGCGGTTCGGAGGCCGAGCTGCAACGCCGGGTGCGCGAACTGGTCGCGAGCGGCGTCACGGTCGTCAACCTGCTTGCGCTGAGCGACAGCGGCACCCCGGCCTACGACCACGAGCTCGCGGCGAAGCTTTCCGCGCTCGGCGCACCGGCGTTCGCCTGCACGCCGGACAAGTTCCCCGAACTGCTGGCGGCAGCGTTGCGCAAGGACGACCTCACGCAGTGGGCGGAGTCCGAGGGCATCGCAACGGGTCGTTAGCGCTCAATGACCCGTCCGCGCACCATGAACGCAAGGCCGCGGGTCATCGCCACAAGGCGGCCGCGTTCGTCCGGGCCGGCCACCCACACCCGTCCGGTGTGCCGGACCAGTATGCGAGCTCGTTCGGGCATCTCGGGCAGCCTCAGGTTCTTCTCCGAACCCTCGACGCGCAGGTAGGCCTGGCGCCCGATGCGCCGCCCAGCCACGAAACTCACCGACACGGGCCGCCACGGGAAGCGCTCGATCAGCTTCCTGGTCCCGCGCCGCTGGAGGAAGTGCCGCAGCCCCGGCGCGGCCAGCTCCAGCACCACCGGCACGGACAGCACGATGAGCCACAGCCAGCCGATGATCAGCACGACGGCGAGCGCGGCGAGAGCGAAGAGCATGTGCCCCACCGCGCGCCGGTCCGCCCGCGCGAGGCAGGTGTCGGTCCAGTTCTCCAGGATCATCGACACACGCGCGCCCTGATCAGCTCAGGCACTCCGCGGAACGTCACGACAGTGTTCCCCGCCGGATCCGGCGGCACGAACCACACACGCCGGTGCCGCGCGATCCGCCCGCGCAGGAAAGGACCGACGTGCACGGCCAACAACAAAGGCTGTGATCCCAGCACGACCAGACGCCCTCCTTCCCATTGCACATGGGCGAAATGCCACGGTTCGCCCTCCGGTAAACGCACCGGGCGGCGGCGTGTCACCACCCACAGCACGACCGCCGCGAAGAACAGCAGCAGCAACGCCAGCGGTGACGACCACGACCACACAAGTACCAGCACGAACTGCAGGAGGAAGGCTGCTCCGGCGAGAACGGTCCACATCAGGGCACGACGACTCGCCCGGTCGACACAGTGCCGGGTCCACCGGTCATCGAGCGCCGTCACCTCGGTGGACGGCTTGTTCGGCACGACCACCAGTCCACCGTACAGGTGACGCTTCCCATGATGAGCAAAGCTAAGTTAGGCTTACCTAACCTTGAAGGAGGTGGAGTGGTGAGCGACACCCAGACCAAGCGCCCACCGGCGCCGCATGCCGCCGAGCGCGCACGCACCATCGCGGCTCGCGGTGGTCACGCCGCACTGCTTCCTCAAGCAGGATCCCGCACCAGCCCGTTGTTCCACCACGTGCACCCGTGCGGCTCGACGATCTTGCTGCTCGCCGACGAGCACCCGCTGGTCGCGCAGCTGTGGCAGACCCCGCGGTCCGAGGTGACCGCGATGCTGGAGATCGCCGACCAGGCACCGGTGCCGTTGCGCGAGCCCGTCCGTGGCCTGTTGTGGCTCACCGGCTGGGTGACCGCGCTGGACGGCGACGAGGCGCGTGAGGAGATCCTCGCGGTCGCCGACGTGCGGCCGGACCACCGGCTGCTGGACGCGGGACACGGTGCCAGCGTGCTGAGGCTCACACCCGCGTCGATGGTGATCGCGGACGCCGAGGGCACGTCGTCGCTCCGGCCGGAGCAGTTCGCGAGCGCGACGCCGGACCCGTTCTGCCGCAACGAGGACCACTGGCTGCGGCACCTGGAGGTGGCGCACAGCGACGTCGTCAGCCAGCTCGCGCGGCACCTGCCGGAGGAGCTGCAGAACGGCCACGTGCGGCCGCTCGGGCTCGACCGGTTCGGGCTGCGGCTGCGGATCGAGGCGGAGTGCGACGACCACGACGTGCGGATCGCGTTCTCCAAGCCGGTGAGCACACCGACGGAACTCGCCGCGGAGCTTCAGCGCCTGATGGGCTGCCCGTTCCTCTCCCAGAGGTAGCCTCGCGCGGGTGACCTTGATTGCTGAGGACGAGAAGCGCGGTTACCAGCTCGAACTGCTGATCGTCTTCAGCATGACGCTCGGGCTGTCCGGGCTGCGCAGCCTCGTGCGGCTGATCGACAGCCTGCTGCAGCCGACCCCGCTGAACCAGCAGTCGGTCGCGATCAACGTCCCGCAGGCGCGCGCCGACCTGCTGGACCTGGTCGCGCAGCTGCTGGGCGTGCTGCAGCTCGCGGCGTGGGGTGGCATCGGCCTGTACCTGTTGTGGCGCACCGGAATCAAGCTGCGGGTGATCGGGCTCGACGCCACGCGCAAGCTCGCTGACTCCCTCGGGGCCCTCGGGCTCGCGGCGATCATCGGCATCCCGGGGCTCGCGTTCTACTTCGCCGCGTGGGCGCTCGGGCTGAACCTGGCAGTGCAGCCGTCCACTTTGGACAACGCGTGGTGGATGAGCGTCGCGCTGATCCTCGCCGCCGCCGGCAACGCGTGGGCGGAGGAGGTGCTCGTCGTCGGGTACCTGATCACCCGGCTGAACCAGCTCGGCTGGCGGCAGTACACGGCACTGCTCGCCGCGGCGGTTCTGCGCGGCTCGTACCACCTCTACCAGGGCTTCGGCGGGTTCGTCGGCAACCTGGTCATGGGCCTGGTCTTCGGGTTCTACTGGCAACGCACCAAGCGGTTGTGGCCGCTGGTGATCGCCCACACGATCCTCGATGTCGTCGCATTCATCGGATACACAACGTTGCGAGGCAAAGTCAGCTGGTTGCCGTAATGATTCGACCGTAGACTCTGATATTCCGCACCATTCGTTGCGAATCTGGGCCCAGCAGCGGCGATTTGTGCTGTTCAGGGTTACGCTCGTTCGGTGACTGCGCACACGATCGCTGAGACCGAAGCACTTCCGGACGCCGCGCCCCGCGTGGACAGCGAGGTCGGCCCGCTGCGCACGGTGCTGCTGCACCGGCCGGGCAACGAGCTCAAGAGGCTCACCCCGCGCAACAACGACCAGCTGCTGTTCGACGGTGTGCCGTGGGTCGGCAGGGCCCAGGAGGAGCACGACGCGTTCGCCGCGGTGCTGACCTCCAAGGGCGTCGAGGTCCTGCTGCTGGCCGACGTGCTGGTGCAGGCGCTGGAGGACAACCGGGCCCGCATCGCCGGCATCCACAGCGCGGTCAACGAGCGCCGTCTCGGCATCGACCTGGCCGACGCGCTGCGCAGCCACCTCACGTCGCTGGCCGCGCCGCAGCTCGCGCAGGTGCTGATGACCGGCATGACGTTCGAGGAGATGCCCGCCGCCGAGGGCGCGTCGCTGGTGCGCAAGATGCACCTCCCGATCGACTTCGCCGTCGACCCGCTGCCGAACCTGCTCTTCACCCGCGACTCGTCGGTGTGGGTCGGCGACCGCGTGGCGATCACGTCGCTGGCGCTGCCCGCCCGCGACCGCGAGACGACCCTCACGGACCTGATCTACGCCTACCATCCGCGGTTCCGCCGCACGGGTCGCGCGTACGGCGCCCACTCTGCACCGCTGGAGGGCGGCGACGTGCTGCTGCTGGCGCCGGGCGTGATCGCCATCGGTGTCGGCGAGCGCACGACCCCGGCGGGCGCCGAGTCGTTCGCCCGCTCCGCGCTCGCGGACGGCCTCGCGCACACGGTGCTGGCGGTGCCGATCGCGCAGGAACGCGCCACGATGCACCTCGACACCGTCTGCACGATGGTCGACCGCGACGCCGTGGTGATGTACCCGGCGATCAGCGACAGTCTGTCCGCGTTCCCGATGCGCCTGGACGGCAACGGCAGCGTGCGCGTGGACGGCCCGGTGCCGTTCCTGGAGGCGGCGGCCGAGGCGATGGGCATCGAGCGCCTGCGCGTGATCGACACGGGCCTCGACGCGGTCACCGCCGAGCGCGAGCAGTGGGACGACGGCAACAACACGCTGGCGGTCGGCCCCGGTCTCGTCGTGGCGTACGAGCGCAACGTCGAGACGAACGAGCGACTGGAAGCGGCAGGCATCGAGGTGCTGCGGATCGCCGGTTCCGAACTGGGTTCCGGCCGTGGCGGCCCGCGCTGCATGTCGTGCCCGATCGACCGCGCACCATTGGTGTGATCGTTAGGAACGCCTAACCTTTGTTTGGATTGCCTTTCCAAACAAAGGTTAGCTTTTCCTGGAATGCGCGCCTGTTGATAATCGGCTACCGTACTCCGCATGGCCTCGAACGTGAAGAAGATTGCCCTCAAGAAGTCGAAGTTCCACGACCTCCTGCAGACCCAGGTCGGCAACGAGTTCTCCGCTTCGCAGCAGTACATCGCGCTCGCTGTGTGGTTCGACAACGAGGACCTGCCGCGTCTCGCGTCGCACTTCTACAAGCAGGCTCTCGAAGAGCGCAACCACGCCATGATGATCGTGCAGTTCCTCATGGACAACGACATCCCGGTCGTCATTCCCGGCACCGTGAGCCCGATCAACGACTTCAAGGCCCCGCGTGACCTCGTCGACCTGGCCCTGCGCCAGGAGCAGCAGGTCACCGACCAGATCGTGGCGCTCGCCAAGGCCGCCCGCGAGGAGGGCGACTACATCGGCGAGCAGTTCCTGCAGTGGTTCCTGAAGGAGCAGGTCGAGGAGGTCTCCTCGATGAAGACGCTGCTGACCATCATGGACCGCGCGGACGGCAACATGTTCTACGTGGAGACGTTCCTGACCCGCGAGAGCGTGGGCGACGGCGGTGGCGACTCCGGTGCGCCGACGGCCGCCGGTGGCACTGTGTAATTCTTTCTTCGCACGATTGAGTGCCTGATCGCAGAGCCCGCCTCACCCGTTTCGGGGAGGCGGGCTCTTTCAGCTTTCCCGGCTGTTGAGCCGGGCGGACTGACGGGTGAGGTAATTGCGCTCGGCGAGGTTCGACGCTTTCTGTGCTGCTTCGGCGTACAACCGTGCCGCTGTTTCCCGGTCGCCATCGCGCTCGTGGAGGTATGCCGCGACAGCCGCGTAGCGGGGCAGTGAGTCGTCCAGCTCCGCGAGAGCTTTCAGCCCGGCCCGCGGTCCGTCCGCCTCCCCCACGGCCACCGCGCGGTTGAGCCGCACGACCGGGCTGGGCGTGAGCGCCGCGAGCTCGTCGTACCACTCGACGATCTGCACCCAGTCGGTCTCCTCGGCGGTGGGTGCGTCGGCGTGCAGCGCCGCGATGGCGGCCTGGGCCTGGAACTCGCCCAGCCGATCACGGGACAGCGCCGTCTGGAGGATCTGGACACCTTCGGTGATCAACGTCGTGTCCCACCGGCCGCGGTCCTGCGCGGCCAGCGGCACCAGGCCGCCGTCCGGCGCGATCCGGCTGGCGCGGCGGGCGTGGTGCAGCAGCATCAGGGCGAGCAGCCCGGCCACCTCGGGGTGGTCGATCGCGGCCGCGAGCTGCCGGGTGAGCCGGATCGCCTCCGCGGCGAGGTCGACGTCACCCGAGTAGCCCTCGTTGAAGACCAGGTAGAGCACGCGCAGCACGGTGGCGACGTCGCCGGGCTGGTCGAACCGCACGTCGCCGACCGTGCGCTTGGCCCGGCTGATGCGTTGCGCCATGGTCGCTTCCGGCACCAGGTAGGCCTCGGCGATCTGACGCGTGGTCAGCCCGCCGACGGCCCTGAGGGTGAGCGCGACCGCCGATGACGGCGTCAGCGACGGGTGCGCACACAGGAAGTAGAGCTGGAGCGTGTCATCGGTCCCGGACACCGGCCCCGGCTCCGGCTCGGCGTCGATGCGATCCTCACGCCTGCGCCGCGCCGTTTCCGCTCGTGTCGCGTCGAGGAACTTGCGCCAGGCAGCCGTGACCAGCCAGCCCTTCGGATCCCGCGGCGGATCGTCCGCCCACACGCGGACAGCCTCGAGCAGCGCGTCCTGGACGGCGTCCTCGGCCGCCGCGAAATCTGCTCCGCGGCGGACGAGGATCCCCAGCACGCTGGGAGTCAGACTCCTGAGCAGTGCCTCGTCCACGTCACTCCGAGATCGTCGGCGGGTTGCCGTAGAACGGACGGAGCTCGAGCCACTCGTGAATCGGCTTGCCGCCCGCACCCGGCGCCGCCGACAGCTCCCCGGCCAGCTCCAGCGCCCGCTCGTAGCTGTCGACGTCGATCACCATCCAGCCGGCGATCAGGTCCTTCGTCTCCGCGAACGGGCCATCGGTGACCGGCGGCTTGCCCTCGCCGTCGTACCGGACCCACGTCCCTTCGGGAGCGAGCGCCTGGCCGTCGACGAACTCGCCGGTCTCCTTCAGCTTGTCGGCGAAGTCGTTCATGTACTGGATGTGCGCGGAGATCTCGCCCGGCGTCCACTGGTCCATCATCACGTCGTTCACCGGTGCAGGGGCGCCGCGGTAGTGCTTGAGCAGCAGGTACTTGGCCATCGCTGGTGTCTCCCTCTGGTGCTTGTCGCGACCCCATCTTGGCCGCTTTCACCACGGGGACGGAGCCGTTCCCTGCTTCTCGACATCGTGTTCCAAGATTTTTTCAACTAGTTGTGGCAGTCCTGGTTGTTGCGGCTCAGGTACGCCGACATGACCTTGCCCTGGTCCACGCTGAAGAAGAACTTCGCGGCCGGGTTGTTGTCGGCAGGGGCTGAGAAGGACTGCCGCTGAACGGCCGGCTTCAGGTTGGTGTACTCGGCCTTGAGCTTCTCCTCGGTCACACCCGCGCCAACTCCGTCGGACGTCATGTCCGGAGTGAAGGCGATGCTCGCCACGCCCTGGGTCGCGGACACCCACGCTTTTGCGCTGGTGCCGGTGATCTCGTGGAGCGTGCAGGTGTCGGCCGGCTTGCCGCCTTCGAGGGCAGGGCCGATCAGCTTGGCGTCGAGCGCCTGCTGCCGGGCCATGCCGAGCTTCAGCGGGCCGTAACCGAACGAGTCGATCACCGGCTTGGGCGGTGCTGCGGGCGGGTTGGTCACGGTCTGGGTCACGACCTGAGTGACCACCGAGGTCGACGGCGTGGTGGTGCTGGACGTGGCGTTGTTGTCCGGCGCGGGCGTGGGCGTGGACGTGCACGCGGCCAGACCGAGAGCGGCGGTGACGGCGATGAGGATGATCGAGCGGTTCATGTTCTTCCCCCAGGAAGTTTCTTGACTAGTAGTGGCATTCCTGGCCCCGAAGGGCCACAACCGCCGTCGTGATGTTGCCGTCGAGACCGACGAACAGGAACTCGGCCGCCGGGTTGCCCTCGGCTTCGTCTTGGAGACCCACGCCTTCTGGCTGGTGCCGACGATGTCGTGCAGCGTGCAGAGGTCGGCGGGCTTGCCGGTCTGCAGCGCCGGGCCGATGTGGTTCGCGTCCAGTGCCTGCTGGAGCGTCATGCCCAGCTTGAGGTCGCCGTAGCCGAACGAGTCGATCACCGGCTCGGCCGACGGCGCGCCCGGTGGTTCGGGCGCGTTGGTCGGGGTCTGCGGCGCAGTCAGGGTCTGCAGATTTGATTCTTACGATTTACAGCAAGGCGAACGAACAATCGACATCAAGAGCAAGAAGCTTGATCCGGTCGACCGTGTCGGAATCCTTGTACGGCATGTAGGCGTTGATCTTGCTCTGGAACTCGACCGCGGCACCCGTGATCCTCGCGCTGTACCCCTTGTTGAACTCACTCGCATTCGGGTACGCCCGCTTCACATCGGCGTAGGTCGCGCCGACACCGATTCCGGCCGACGTCTTCGCGTCGCGCGGCAGCGTGATCCTTTCCACGCCGTGCTTCTTCGAGATCGCGACCACGCCGTTCGACGCGCATCCGGACTGGTAGTCGCCAAGGTCACCGATCATCCCGGTGGCCCTGGCCTCGTCCAACGTCATGCCGAGCTTCAGAGCGCCGTAACCAGGGCGGTTGTCGACCTTCTTGGCCACGGCCTGCGGCTTCGGCGGGTTCGTGACGGTCTGGGTCACGACCTCGGTGACGACGGAAGGCGGCGGGATCTGGCTCGACGCCGACGTCGGCGTGGAAGAGGTGGGTGCGGCGTTATTCTCCGAATTCGGCGCGGAAGTGCACGCGGCCATTCCTACGGCGGCAATTGCGGCGACAAAAGCGATCTTGATCGAGTTCTTCATTTCAAGCCCCCAGGCTCGCTGTTCGTTGAGACACCAGTAAGACGCCATCACCGCACGGTGGTTGCGAAGTCCGTTGTCACAAGAAAGTCACGGCACAGAGGCTTGTTTCGGGCACGACGAAGCCCCGCCACACCCCCAGGAGCGGCGGGGCTTGCGTCAGCTCATCGGGTCAGGCGCCAGGACAGTCGCCACCTGCCAGTCGCATGCGGACCCTCGTCACCGTGGTTCCGTCGTTCTCGAACACGTAGATCCACCTCGGCGTCGCGGTCATCGCCACCAGGAGTTCCGAGCCGCTCTGCGTGGCGCTCGGGTACGCGGTCTTCGCCGCGGCCACCGTCGAGCCGGCGCCGATGTTCTTCGTCGACTTGGCGTAGCTCGGGAGCGTGATGCGCGCGATGCCCTTGGCCGCCGAGATGATCACCGCGTCACCGTCGGCCACCGACTGCGTGGCGTACGACTTGCAGTGGGCCTCCGGGTCGGTGGTCGTGCTCGGCTCGATCAGCACCCCGGTCTTCAGCGCGTCGGCCTCGGACATGCCGAGCGCGAGATCACCGAAGGCACCTCGGCCGGATTCCGGCGTGATCGGCGGCGGGATGGTGTTGCTGGGCTTGCCGGTGTTGTTGCCCGGCTTGCCGGGGGTGACGCCGCCGGTACCGGATGGCGGCGGGTCAGCGATCGTGGTGACCGTCGAGGTGTACGTGCTGACCGGCACCGAAGACGGGGTGTCCGATGCGGTCGATGAGGACGTCGGGAGCAACTCCCCTGCCGTGTCGTCCACCGGTGGCCGGAGCAGGCTCAGCCCGATGCCGGCGCCCACAAGTGTCACCACGGCGAACGCACCGGTCACGGCCGTGCGGCGGCGGCGTCGTCGATCGGCACCGCGCACCACGGCGTCGGTCGCGTCCGGCGTCACGTGGACGTCGAGGCGATCGTCGCTGAAGAGCCTGCGCAGCTCGTCGTCGAGGTCGTCCACTGCTCAGTCCCTTCCCAGGCGTGTTCGAAGACTCGCCATCGCCTTGCTGCTCTGGCTCTTCACCGTGCCGCACGTGATCCCGAGCGCATGCGCGATCTCGGCCTCGGAGAGGTTCTCGTAGTAACGCAGCACCACCACCGCGCGCTGCCGTGGCGGCAGGGCGCGCAGTGCTTGCCAGAGCGGTTCGTGCTCGAGCCTGGTCAGCTCGGGCGCCAGCGCACCTGTGTCCGGGATGTCCGCCACGAGGTTCTCGCGACGGCGCCGGCGCCAGATGCTGATGTGCGTGTTCGCCATCGCCCTTCGGACGTAGGCGCGCGGGTCGTCACCCTTGCGCTGCACGGCCAACCAGCGCGAACCGACCTTCTCCAGCACTGCCTGCACCAGGTCGGCGGCGTCGTGCTGGTTGCCTGTCAGCGCATGCCCGTAGCGCAGAAGTCCGGGCATCGACATGCGCACGAACTCCGCGAAATCCCCCACGGCTTCCGCTCTTCCCCCGCCGCTTTCGGCGGCCAACTCAAGTTGCAGCACCGCCGTCACGGCATGCCCCCCTCCCCAAAGCAGCAACCTGGCTCCGGGGAATTTCACGCGCAACAGTGCAAGACGGTTGCCGTCACTAAATCACAGAACGGCAACGGCCTCTGGCAGAACGAACGAACCGTCAGGTCCGCACGGGAAGTCGTGCACCTCGACGACGGCCTCGACCGGAATCGGGCCGTACACGTGCGGGAACCACAGCGGCGAGTCCGGCACGGCCTCCCAGCGCACCGGCACGTCGAGCAGCTTCGGATCCACGACGAGCAGGAGCAGCCCGCTCTGCCCGTGGAAGAACTTGCCGGCCGTCACGTGCACGACGCCCCGGTCGGAGCAGTGCACGAAGTCCTCGCCGGTGGGCGAGATCGAACCGGCCGACTGGGCAGCAACCCAGCCGGCCGTCGAGATGATGTGCAGCAGCACTTATCCACAGCTCCCTGGGGACAACCTGTGTACAACGTTGTGGACAGCCTGTGGACAGCCTCAGCGAAGGGTGATCTGACGACCCCTCAGGCCGTCACGGGCGCGACGCTCGGCGTCGTTCAGCGGCTCGTCGGAGGCCAGCGCCTCCAGCAAGCGCTTGCCCAGCGCCTCGGCCGGGTCTGCCCACTCGCGGGCGTGCATCTCGCGGTCGAGGTCCCAGACCGGCACCAGCAGGCCGTGCGCGCGGAACGACCCCGCGTACCGCGAACCCTCGCCCAGGTCCAGCTCACCGCGGGCTGCCAGCCGTGCCATCGCGGGCAGCAACTTCTCCTCGGGCTCCGGGCGAACCCAGCGCAGGTGCGCCTTGTCGCCCGCGTCCACCCAGTACGCGGCCTTCACGCCGGGGGCGTCGAGACGTTCGGTCGGCAGGATCGCGGCGTTCGCGCGCTCAAGAGAGAGGGCGACATCACCGGAGGGCTCGGTGCCCTCCGGCATCCACCACACGAAGTCGGCGTGCAGCTGCGGCACGATCTCGGCCTCGGGGTCGAGCAGGTCCTGCAGGCGACCGGGGTTCTCGCCGCTGTCCGGTCCGACGACCGGCAGCACGTCACCGGTCTTCGCCTGCTGCGCCCACTGCAGCGCCCGCGCCAGGTCACGGCTCAGGTCGCCGGACCGCGTCTGCACCTGCAGGCCGACGAACGGCACGTCGTCGCCGCGGATCAGGCCGGCGGCCGCCATCGGCAGCACCGTGGCCAGCGTGACCTCGCGGCCGTCCTTGACCGGCAGCTTCGCGACCGCCGACGGCACGAACTCGCGCAGCGCGATCAGCTCGCACTCGGCGGCCAGCCCCTCGAACGGGCGGGACACGATCACGTCCGTCGCACCGCCCGGCGCACCGTGGCAGGCCTTGTAGCGCTTGCCGGAGCCGCACGGGCAGGGCTGCTTCGGGTTGATCCCGTCCTTCGGTGCGTCCTTGACCGCGGTCCGCTTGGCCACCTTGGCCCTCCTCGTGCTCAGGCTTGTCAGGTCGCCAAGTTAGCCGTCAGCAGGCGGCGCGTGTTCGCCGGGGCGTTCGTCGCGAGGTAGCGGACCCCCAGGTCACGGCACAGCGCGACGTCCTCGGGACTGTCGACCGTCCAGACGTACGTCTCATGCCCTGCCCGGCGCGCCCGATCGACGTAATCGGGGTCGTTGCGCAGCAGGTGCACGCCCGGCCCGGTGTAGTCGGCGAACGACGGCAGCGCGCCGCTGCGGTACCGGCCGAGGCGGTCGAGCAGCAGCACCGTGCGGATGTCCGGCGCGAACTCGCGGAACGCCTTCACCGCCGTGGGCGAGAACGACATCATGACGATCTGGGCGTCCAGCTTGTGCTTCTTGAGGGCTTCCGCGAGCTTGCGTTCGACCTCGTTGCGGTACCGGACCGGGTGCTTGGTCTCCACGAAGAGCTGGGCGTTCGTGCCCTTGACCAGCTCCAGCAGCTGGTCGAGCACGAGCAACTCGGCCGGCTGACCGTGCCGGTGCCAGCTGCCGTAGTCGAACTTCTTGAGTTCATCGAGCGTCAGCGCGCTGACCGTGCCACGCCCGTTGGACGTGCGGGTGAGCGTGCGGTCGTGCACGCACACGATCTCGCCGTCACGCGAGAGGCGGATGTCGCACTCAAGCCCGTCTGCGCCCTCTTGGAGGGCGAG
The DNA here is from genome assembly GCF_044455585.1 of Lentzea sp. NPDC051213. NCBI lineage: Bacteria > Bacillati > Actinomycetota > Actinomycetes > Pseudonocardiales > Pseudonocardiaceae > Lentzea > Lentzea sp. NPDC051213. The sequence continues at coordinate 57,841 of NZ_JBITEX010000009.1, read as the reverse complement.
CTCGTAGGCCTCGATGGTGTGCTCAGGACGGTCGGTGGACGCGCCACGATGCGCGACGACGGAAGGCTGCTGCACCCCTCAGACGATAGTTCCTTCGCAACAATTTGAGACGTCAATCAAATGGACGTGGACGAAACCGCAAACGCGACTTACCGTCCGGCCTTGTGACGTTCGACCAGCGAGACCCCGCGTTCATCGCCGACCCGTACCCGGCCTTCGCCCAGCTGCGAGAGGCCGGCGAGGTGCACCACCACGAGGGCATGGACGTCGCGGTCGCGGTCTCGCACGCGGCCTGCTCCGCCGTGCTGCGGCACCGCTCGCTCGGCCGCATCTGGTCGGACGTGAAGCCGGTCGAGCAGTTCATGGCCTTCAACCTCCTGCACCGCAACTCGCTGCTGGAGAACGAGCCGCCGACGCACACCCGCCTGCGCCGCCTGGTCGCCGCCGCGTTCGGCCGCGGCCACGTGGAGCGCCTCCGCCCGTGGGTCGCCGACCTCGCCGACCGCCTGGTCGACGAACTGGTCGCGAAGATCGCCGACGTCGGCCAGGCCGACCTGCTCGCCCACGTCGCCGCGCCGCTGCCGGTCGAGGTGATCGCCGAGCTGCTGGGCGTGCCCCAGTCCGACCGGTATCTCCTGCAGCCCTGGTCGAACGCGATCGTGAAGATGTACGAGTACGGCCTGCCTCCCGAGCAGCAGGACGTGGCCGAACGCGCAGCCGCGGAGTTCGTCGCCTACCTGCGCGAGCTGATCGCGCTGCGCCGGGTGTCGCCGGGCACGGACCTGGTGTCGGACCTCGTCGCCGTGACGGACACCGACGGTGCGCGGTTGACCGAGGACGAACTCGTCGCCACGGCGGTGCTGCTGCTGATGGCCGGGCACGAAGCCACGGTGAACGTCATCGGCAACGGCGTGTTCGCCCTTATGCAGCACCGTTCTCAGTGGGAACGGCTGACGCCCGAACTGCTGCCCACGGCCGTCGAGGAACTGATCCGGTACGACTCGCCGCTGCAGTTGTTCGAGCGCACCGCCACCGAGCGCGTGGAGATCGCCGGGCACGTCATCGAGCCCGGCCAGAAGATCGCGGCCCTGCTCGGTGCGGCCGCCCGTGATCCGCTGGTCTTCGAGAACCCGGACGTGCTCGACATCGGGCGGGAGAAGAACCAGCACCTCGGGTTCGGCATGGGGATCCACTACTGCCTCGGCGCACCGCTGGCCAGGATCGAGGTGGAGGCCGCGCTGTCCTCGTTGCAGCGCAAGCTTCCCGGGGCGGTGCTGGCCGAGGAACCCAACCGGCGGGCGGAGTTCGTGATCCGCGGGCTGCACTCGTTGTCGCTCAGCGCGGATAGCGTTTCGGGAGCTTGAAACCTCGCTCCTTCAGCACGTTTCGCAGGCGATCGGGGTAGTCGGTGATGATGCCGTCCACCCCGTCGTCGATCAGCTTGTTCATGGTCGCGGGGTCGTTGGTCGTCCACGGGACCACCTTGAGGCCCTGGCGATGCGCGTCCGCCACGAGTTCTTTGGTGGTGAAGGGGACGTAGTTCGGGTCGCCGATCTTGCCGTTCTGCGGGTTGCCGTGCACCGGGGACAGCGCGTGGGCACCGAAGCTGCGCACCGCTTTGGCGACGCTGCCGCCGAAGTCGTCGAGGTTCAGGCCACCGGTCCACGGTGAGCCGGGGCGCAGGAACTCGGGCTGGGTCAGTGCCACCAGCCGGATGCGCGGCTCGACCTCGCGCAGGCGCATGAGGGTGCCCCAGTCGAACGACTGGACGGTCACGTTGGGCAGGAAGCCGCTGCGGCGGATCTCTTTCACGGCCCTCTGCACGAACTGCTCGCGCGGGGCGGTCTCGTGCGGGGCGGCGGCCTCGACCTTGGTCTCGATGTTGAAGCGGATGCCCCAGGCGCGGTGTTTGCGGGCCAGGTCGAACAGCTCGGCCAGGGTGGGCATGCGGGCGCCGGGCGAGAGTTCCTGGTCCGGGTACTGCGACCACCTGGTGCTGCCGCAGTCGAGAGTGCGGACCTGGGCGAACGTCAGGTCCTTCACGTACTTGCCGGCGTAGGGGAACTCCGGGTCACCGGGAAAGGCCGGCTTCGTGTCGAGGCACTTCGCCGGGTTCGTCTTGCGGTCGTGGGTGATGACCTCACGGCCGTCCTTGGTGATCTGGATGTCCAGTTCGAGCGTGGTCACGCCGAGTTCGAGCGCTTTGCCGAACGCCTTGAGCGTGCTCTCCACCGTCAGGCCGATGCCGCCGCGGTGGGCTTGCAGGTCGAATTCCCGGTGGTGCGCTTCCGCTACTCCTGGTGTGGCCATTGCGATCACCAGAGCCCCGATGAGTGTCCGCATCCACCCAACCTGGCACTGATGGGTCAGTCCCGGAAGCCCTTGAGGAAGAACGACCACTGAACAGCCGAGAACACGAGTGCGCCGGAGGCCGGGCTCTTGGAGTCACGCACGCCTACGGCTGGGCCGACGAACGCGACCTCGACGCAGTTGTCGCTGGTCGCTCCACCGCTTCGACTGCTCTTGCGCCACACCGCAGCAGAAAAGTCCACAGTGGACACCTCTTTCATTCGGCCAGGATCCGCTCGATCAGAGCCGTTGACTGATCCGGCGTCAGCGCCTTCGCCGCCAAGCGGTCGAATGTCAGCCTAGCCGCCTTCGGCTCCTCCTGGTTCTCGATGTGAAGGGCACCGGTGACGTACGGAACGTAGAGAACATCGAGATCATCTGGATCGGGGAAGCCAACCAGCGTGAAGCTGCCACTGCTCATCGCGTCGTAGACACCCAGGTCCGCGGACAAGATCCGCAACATCACGTTCGGCAACGCCATCATCTCCAGCAAGTGCCGCAACTGTGCCCGCATGACGTCCGGCCCGCCGACCATCTTCCGCAGCGCCGCTTCATCGATGATCGCTTCGAGTGCCAGCGGGTGGTCCGGATCCGTCAACCGTCGCTGCCTGATGAGGCGGACCGCGACGTTGTTGCGCAAGGCTTCCGCACTGTGCCGTGGGTGGTGTGCCTCGAAGATCGCGTGCATGTACGCCTCGGTTTGCAGCAAGCCCGGAATCGTCAGCAGCGCTAGTTCCCGAACGATTGCGGCTTCGGTCTCGACGTCGAGATACCCGTGACCCTTGATCCCAAAAGCACGCCACCAACCTGCCTTCAGCGCATCGCGTACCTGATCGAGCAGGTCGGGGTCGTAAGCGTCATACAGATCCATCATTGACCGCACCAGGTGCACGTCGACGCGGGTCTCCGCAGCTTCGATGCGGTAGAGCGCCTGGACGTCCTTGTCGAGAGCCTTGGCCGCCTCCTGGATGCTCATCCGGGCATGCAGACGCAGCTTCCGCAGTTTCTTGGCCAGCTTGCGGCGACGAAAAGGCGGGTGACGCTTGCGCATCCCTTGATGATCGTCAGCGAGATCCCGGAAGTGAGATTCTCACGAAAGATCACACGAAAGGCTTACCGAGGCGAGCCAGACGCGCGAACCGACCGCAGCGGCGGTTCGGGGGCGTCCCTGACCTCCACCACCCGCATCAGCCGCACCGACGCGGCCTCGACCGGCAGCAGCAGCGTGGTGATCCGGCGGACGATCAACGCCGACGTCACCGCCACGCCGACCAGCACCAGGTCGGCGAACGCGTGCAGCAGGATGCCGTCCGCGAAGGCCTGGGTGCTGTCACGGAACGACCACAGGATCTGGATCACGAACAGCAGGCCGGAGGCGGCCCAGAAGCCCCACCACCAGCGCAGCAGCTTCGACGGGACCGGGCGCTCGCCGGACGGGCGGCGCGCCACCGCGTGTTCGAGTTCGGCCAGCACCGAGCCGGGGACGACGAGGTTCATGCCGGGCACGATCAGGCCGACGACGGCGGCCCGGTCGGAGCGGGAGGGGCCGTAGCCCACGAGGGTCGCGGCCACGTTTCGTGCGCGCCGCACCCACAGGAGCGTCAGGATCAGGGACAGCAGGCAGCCGGTGATCGTGAGCGCCGACGCGGACACCACCATCGCGTCCGACGCGGACAGGACGTTCGCCGAGAGCGCGCCGTAGCGGCTCAACGCGAGCAGGACATAACGCCAGACTTCGGAAAATGCCGCCCATAACGCCACGAAGCCGAGCAACCAGAGCGCGTTCTGCGCGGTCTTGCCCAGCCGGCGCACGCCGTCGACCGAGTCGGCCTGCTCGACCGTGCCGGGTACCGCTGTCGGCCAGCGCCACGCGAGCAGCGGGAAGCCCCAGCGCGGCGTGACCGGGTAGTTCGGCGGGCCGCCGTAGGTCAGCCGCTGCGACCGGCGCTGAGGCTGCGGGTAGGCACCGGGTGGCGGAGTCGCCACCCAGTCCACGCGCATCGGCTGCAGCGGGTGCACGGTCAGATGACCTCGGGTTCCATGCCGTCGACGCCGCCTTCGAGCGGGCGGCCGGAGGCGTCCCAGTGCTGCATGCCGCCCTCGACGTTCACGGCCTCCCAGCCGTTCTCGTTGAGGTACTGGGTCACGCGGGCGGAACGGCCGCCGGCCCGGCACACGACGTAGAGCTGCACGTCGTTCGGGACCTCTTCGAGGCGGGCACCGATCTCGCTCATCGGGATGTGCAGCGCGCCGGGCGCATGGCCGGCGTCCCACTCGTCCTGCTCGCGCACGTCCAGCAGGACGGCGCCCTCCGGCAGCACCGCGGGCACGTCGGCGATCTCCACGCTTGGAACAGTCACCCCCAGATGTTCCCATGCCGGAGGTTTCACGGTTGTGAGCCTCCGGCACGGGTCCACCTCAGGCTCCCTCCGCGACGGCGAGCCCGAACCTCGCGAACTGCTCCTCGGTGAGCGGCAACGACGGCCTGCCTGACACGAACGGCTCCCAGAAGCCGGCGCTGCCCGGTACAGGACGCATGTGCCGGCTGCCGACGGTGCGAATTTCGATCTTCAGGATCAGCCCGTCGTGCCGATAGGCGTAAACCGCCTGCGAATACACCTCGACCGGCTTGTCCGGCCGGAACCGGTGCACGCTGTGCAACTGCAGGATCGTGCCGTCGGCGAGCACCTTGCGGCGGGGAGGCGCGCAGTCCCCGGTGATCCAGAGCCCGTCGTCGGCATAGGTCTGCGGCGACCCGCTGGTGAACCGGCCGGCGATGAGCTGCGCACTTCCCGTGCCTTCACCGTCGGTCAGGTCGAACTGCTGCTCCCACTTGTAGTTGCCGTCCTTCACGGCGGTCGGCTCGATCTTGAAGCCGGGCATCAGCTCCCGCATGTCCTGCAGGAACCGGGCGACGAACTCCGGCGGAACGTCCCCTGCGCCGATCCCGGTCGACGGTTGCACGGTCCTGCCCCCGCGTTCGCAGTCCTGGCCTTTCGGCTGCTGGGGCGGCACGTCGACGCGCGTCCAGTCGAGATCGCGCTCGACAGCCACCCTCGGCAGCTGGACGGCGGTCGCCGGTGACGCCGGCGGCGGTCCCGAGGTCAGCGTGCCGGCACCCAACCCGACGCCGGCGACCACGGCGACCACACCGGCCACCGCACCCGCCCGCTGGGCGAACACCCGGCGCCTGCCTCGCCGCAGCACGGCCTCCAGGCTGGTCGTGGCAGGTGGCGCGGCGACGTCGAGAGCTCCGCGCAGCTCGTCTTCGATGTTCATCAGGCACTCTCCGACTTGACCGGCTCGCCGTACGCCTCGCGGAGCGTCGCCAAGCCTCTGGCTGTCTGACTTTTGACGGTGCCCGCCGAGCACCCGAGCTCGAGGGCCGTCTGCTCGATGGACAGGTCGTGCACGTAGCGCAGCACGAGCGCCGCACGCTGTTTCGGCGGCACCTGCCGCAACGCGGCGTGCAACCGGGCGTCGGGATCGGAGAAACCGCCGGCGACCCCGTGCTCCGGCAGGTCCGCGACAGGGCGTTCACGGTCGCGGCCGCGGCGCCTGCTGTTGACGAACAGCCGCGTCACGATCGTGCGGACATAAGCCTCCGCCGTTTCGCGCCGGATGCTCGGCCATTTCGCGTACGCCTTCACGAATGCGTTCTGCGTGAGCTCCTCCGCCTCCGACCAGTCGCCGCACAACGCGTATGCGGTGCGCCGAACCCAGTCGAATCTGCTCGTGAAGAACTCCGAGAACTCCTCGTCTCGTCGCACTCTGCGGTCCCCCATGCTCGTGCTGCGTTCGCACTCAATACGCGGTCAGCACGAGCAGGGTTGCACGCACGCACGAAAACGGGCCGCCCTGGAATCCAGGACGGCCCGTTCGAGCGGTCACGGCACTAGTGCGCGATGGCCTTCTCGGCGCCCACACCGGTGAGGGAGCGGACCTCCATCTCGGCCTGCTTGACCGGGTCGGCCTTGTCCTTGGAGAGGATCGTGCCGATGTAGCCGAGCAGGAACGCGACCGGGATCGACACGATGCCGGGGTTCGACAGCGGGAAGAGCGCGAAGTCGGCGTTCTTGAACATCGACGTCGGCAGACCGGAGACGGCCGGCGACAGGATGATCAGGGTGATCGTCACGATCAGACCGCCGTAGATGCTCCACAGCGCGCCCGAGGTGTTGAACCTCTTCCAGAACAGCGAGTAGAGGATCGTCGGCAGGTTCGCCGAGGCGGCGACCGCGAACGCCAGCGCCACGAGGAACGCGATGTTCTGGCCGTTGGCGATGATGCCGCCACCGATGGACACCAGGCCGATGACGATCGCCGTGAGGCGGGCGACCTTGACCTCGGAGTCCTTGTCCTCGGCCTGGCCCTTCTTGATGATGTTGGCGTAGATGTCGTGTGCGAACGACGCCGACGCCGTGATCGTCAGGCCTGCCACCACCGCCAGGATCGTCGCGAACGCGACCGCCGCGATCAGGCCCAGCAGGATCGGGCCACCCAGTTCCAGCGCGAGCAGCGGAGCCGCCGAGTTCGCCTTGCCGGGTGCCGCGTTGATCTTGTCCGGACCCACCAGCGCACCGGCGCCGTAGCCGAGGACCAGCGTGAACAGGTAGAAGATGCCGATCAGCCAGATGGCCCACACGACCGAGCGACGGGCTTCCTTCGCCGTCGGCACGGTGTAGAAGCGCATCAGGATGTGCGGCAGACCCGCGGTGCCGAGGACCAGCGCGAGGGCCAGCGACAGGAAGTCGAGCTGCGTGGTGCCGTTCTTGCCGTAGGCGAGACCAGGGCCGAGCAGCTTCTCGCCCGCCTTGGGCGCGTTGTCGACCGCGGCGCCGAGCAGCGTGGAGAGGTTGAAGCCGTACTTGCCGAGCACCCAGAGCGTCATGATGCCGGCGCCGGTGATCAGCAGGACGGCCTTGATGATCTGCACCCAGGTGGTGCCCTTCATGCCGCCGATGAGGACGTAGGCGATCATCAGGGCGCCGACCACGGCGATGACCAGTGCCTGGCCGCCAGAGCCGGTGATGCCGAGCAGCAGCGCGACGAGGCCACCGGCACCGGCCATCTGGGCCAGCAGGTAGAAGAACGAGACAGCCATGGTCGACGTGGCGGCGGCGGCGCGGACCGGACGCTGGCGCATCCGGAAGCTCAGCACGTCGCCCATCGTGTACTTGCCGGTGTTGCGCAGCAGTTCGGCGACCAGCAGCAACGCGACGAGCCACGCCACCAGGAAGCCGATCGAGTACAGGAAGCCGTCGTAGCCGTTGAGCGCGATGGCGCCCGCGATGCCGAGGAACGACGCGGCCGAGAGGTAGTCACCAGCGATCGCGATGCCGTTCTGGGGACCGGTGAACGCACGACCGGCGGCCAGGTAGTCGGCGGCGGTCTTGTTGTTCCGGCTCGCCCGGATGACCACGAAGAGCGTGATCAGGACGAAGACACCGAAGATGCTGATGTTGAGGATCGGGCTGCTGTTGTTCACTTGCCGTCTCCCTCGAGCTCGTCGCGGAGCTTCTCCGCCAGCGGGTCGAGGTTCTTGTTGGCGTGCCGCACGTAGAGCGTCGTGATCACGAACGTGGACACGAACTGCAGCAGGCCGAAGATGAGCCCGACGTTGATGTTGCCGATCACCTTGGTGGACATGAAGCCGTGCGCGTAATCCGCGAGCAGCACGTACAGCAGGTACCACGCAAGGAACAGGCCCGAGACGGGGAACACGAACTTGCGCAGGCGACGCTTCAGCTCTACGAAGTCATCACTTGCTTGGACATCGACCCATTTCTGCGCGTCTGGGGCCGACTCGGCCGGGGTGTGTTCAACAGTGCTCACAGTCCCCTCCTCGCGGTACTCGTCGTAGGTGTCAGCAACGTGACGGGCACGTAATGCCTCCAGGTGCGGTCCGTTCTTGGTGCAGAACCGTATGGAGACTTGACTCACTCAGGTAAGGCCCCGTTCGTGCCGTTGCGCCAAGCAGTCGGGTGAAGCGACGAACGGTCAGTATGCGTAGACGAACAGCACGCTCAGTGACCGCAATCACCGTTCACCGATTCGAGTGACCAATTTTCACCCATTTGAAACGCTGGCTACTCACCGTGTGCGTCCTGCTCCCCTGCGCTTGTCGTCTTCCATCCTGGCCTTCTCCTCGGCGGTGCCGAAGCGCGCGATATCGCGGTCGCGGATGAAGCCCAACGGGTCGGGAGCGTGCAGCCGCAGCAGGATCTGACTGACGTCCGCGGGGGCACGTCTGCGGGTCGCCTTGCTGACCACGATCATGGTCATGAACGCGATCGGCACGGTGATCAGCGCAGGTTGAGTGACGACGGGCCACGCCCAGCCACCCGTGTACGAGCTGACCACGCTGACCACCTGGGCGGTGATCACCATGCCGCCGCCGACGACGAGCCCGCACACGGCGCCGACCCACGTGAGGCCGCGCCACCAGATTCCGAGCACCAGCAGCGGGCAGAAAGTCGACGCCGCGAGGGCGAACGACATGGCCACGGTCAGTGACGCATCGGCGCGGGGAAGCAGCAGAGCGAGCCCGATCGCGACGGCTCCGGTGAAGACGGTTGCCCACCTGAAGTCACGAACCTTGCCCGGCATGATGTCCGTCGAGACCACCCCGGCGACCGACACGACCAAGCCGGACGAGGTGGACAGGAAGGCCGCGAACGCACCCGCGGCGACGATCGCGCCGAGGATCTGGCCGCCCAGGTTCGGCACCATCGTGCCGGGCAGCATCAGCACCGCGGCGTCGGTTTTCCCGCTCACCAGCAGCTGCGGCAGGTACAGCCGGGACAGCACGCCGAGCACGGTCGGGAAGATGTAGAAGAGGCCCAGCAGGTAGAGCACGTGCAACGCCGTGCGGCGGGCAGCCTTGCCGTCCGGGTTGGTGTAGAAGCGGACCAGCACGTGCGGCAGGCCCATCGTGCCGAGGAACGTCGCGAAGATCAGCGAGTACGTCTTGATCAGATCGGAGATCCCGCCGGTCTGCGGGCGCATCCAGTCGTGGTTGTTCGTCGGCGAGCCCTCGACCACCGGCACCGGGCTGCCCGCGGCGAACTCCATCGTCGTGCCGGGGCTGAGCTCGTAGACGCCGCGGCCCCAGAACACCGGCCCGTCCGCCTGCCGTCCGTCGATCTTGCCGTAGACCTTCAACGTCAGCGGCTCGTCGACCCTGACCTTGATCAGCTGCTCGGCGACAGTGATCTTCTCGGCCTGCGGGAAGCGCACCACGCCGCCATCGCTGATCGGCTGCGTGCCCCGGTCCGGCGAGGCGAGGAACACCACGAACAGCACGAACGTGGGCGCGGCGATCGCGAAGAGCTTGCCCCAGTACTGGAAAGCCTGCACGAGCGTGATCGCGCGCATGCCGCCGCCCAGCACGTTGACCACCACGATGACCGTGACGATCAACCCGCCGAACCACGCCGGCAGCCCGGTGATCGTGGTCAGCGTCAGGCCGGCCGACTGCAGCTGCGGCACCAGGTACAGCACGCCGATGCACACCACGAAGAACGTGCAGAAGTGCCGCAGGTTCGCCGATCCCAGCCGGGCCTCTGCGAAGTCCGGCAGCGTGTACGCGCCGGACCTGCGCAGCGGCGCGGCGACGAACAGCAGCAGCGCGAGATACCCGGCGGTGAAACCGATCGGGTACCAGAGCGCGTCGATGCCGTCCTTGAGCACGAGCCCGGCCACGCCGAGGAACGACGCCGCGGACAGGTACTCACCGGAGATCGCGGCGGCGTTGCGGGTGGCCGGAATCGCCCGGCGCGCCACCAGGAAGTCCGGGGTGGTGTTCGCCTTGCGCGACCCGACGTAGCCGAGCAGGAACGTCACCAGCGCGACGGCGAGGATTGCGGCGAGGCTCCAGATGGTGGCGTTCACGTCAGCGGTCGACCATGTTCACGAAGTCGCGCTCGTGGCGTTCGGCCTGCCTGCGGAAGACCCAGCCCACGCCGTAGAGCAGCGGGAAGGGCACCAGTCCGAGCAGGAGCCAGGGGATGCCGATGCCGAGCACGTTCCAATCCCCGATCTGCGGGAACAGGTAGAAGGTGATCGGGAGCAGGCACATCCCGATCAGGACGATGAAGGCCAGCCCGAACGCGGACTTGAGCTGCTGCCTGATGAGGTCGCGGACGAGCTTCTCACCGACGCTGGTCTGCTCCTCCAGCTCGATGATCGTGCGCAACGCCTTGCCGCGCGACTTCGTCGAGTCCGCGAGCACGACCCTGCGGCGGCGCGGCCTGCCGCCCTGCTCACCGAGCCAGGCCTCCCGGGCGGGCTGCTCGGGCTTTCCCGCGTCGTGCCTGCTCACCAGCCGCTCTTCGGCGGTCGGACGATGCGTTCCTTGAGTTCCTTGGTGTGCCGGCGGCTGACCGGGAGCTCCTTGGCGTTGTCACCGGTGCCGATCACGACCGCGTAGCCGTTCGCGGTCATCCGCAGCTCGCTCACCAACGGCAGCGCGACCAGGTACGACCGGTGGATGCGCACGAACCCGGCGTTCGCCCAGCGCTCTTCGAGCTGGGCGAGCGGGATGCGCACCAGGTGGCTGCCGTCCTGGGTGTGCAGGCGGGCGTAGTCGCCCTGCGCCTCGACGTACCGCACGGTCGCCCGCGGCACGAGCTTGATGGTGCCGCCGAGCTCGACGGGGATGACCTCGTCGTCGGTCGGTTCGGCGGGGTTCTGCGCCGCCGCCTGGGCCTGCGTGGCGGTCGGTGCCGCGGTGCGGCCCACCCGGTCCGCGACCCGGGAGATCGCCTTGAGCACGCGCTCTTCGTTGATCGGCTTGTTGATGAAGTCGAGCGCGCCGACGTCGAACGCCGTGACCAGCGCGTCACGTTCTTCCACACCGGTCACGAAAACGAGCGCGGGCGGATACCGGAACGCGCTGAGCACCCGTGCGAGATCCATGCCGGACAAGCCAGGCATGTTGATGTCCGCGAACACCGCGTCGACCGGCGGAAGGCCGGCCTTGGTGCGCGCCATCACCTCTTGCTCGTAGTCACCCCTCAGGATGCGCAGAGCCTCGGCGGCGTCGAACGCCGTGAGGACGCGCCGGATGTGAGGGCTGCTCTCGAGCAGGAACTTGATCTCGCTCAGGCCAGGAGCCTCGTCATCGACTGCGAGGACGAGGAGACCGGCGTTGTCTTGGGTACTCACTGTGTCGGGCATCTTGCCCATCAATGTGCGGTCATGTCTACGTCAGGGTTTGGCTCGACACGCCCTGCGAAACCGAACTGATGCTCACAGCCCGAATCGGGACCAGCGCGCACGTTCCTCGATGCTCGCGAGCACCTGCGTCACGAGATCGCCCGATCGGGTGGACGTCCCGGTCAGTCCGAGCTTGGCCAGCAACGGCCTGCGCGGCTCGGCGACGGTCAGCTCGGCGTCCGGGAAGCGCTTGGCGATGACGCTGCGGATCGTGCCGATCCCGTCGACGAGGCCGAGTTCCTGCGCCCTCGCGCCGGTCCAGACCTCACCGGTGAACAGCTCGTCGTCGGAGCCCTTGAGCTTGTTGTTCCTGCGCTCCTTCACCCACGCCTTGAACTGCTCGTGCAGATCCGCGTGCAGCCCCTTGAGCCACTCGACGTCCTCGGGCTTCTCGGCCTGGAACGGGTCGAGCCGCACCTTGTTCTCACCTGCCGTGTAGACGCGGCGCTCGACGCCGGCCTTGTCCAGCAGGTTGTTGAGCCCGAAGCCCGCGCTGACCACGCCGATGGAACCGACGAGCGAAGTGCCGTGCGCGTAGATCTCGTCGCCCGCACACGCCAGCCAGTAGCCGCCGCTCGCCGCCACGTCCTCGCAGAACGCGAGCACCGGCACGTGCTTCTTGTTCGCGAGCTCCCGGATGCGCTCGGCGATCAGTGCGCTCTGCGTGGGTGCGCCGCCAGGCGAGTTGATGAGCAGCGCCACGGCGATCAGGCGCTCGTTGTCGAACGCCCGGTTGATGGCCGACTCCACGTTCTGGAGGCTGATCGTGTTGCGCGCGACCGGCGAGGACTGCGGGGTGATCACCCCGTGCAACCGCACCGCCGCGACGACCGGAGGCCGCTCACCCCGGTCCATGACCCTCGGGAGACGGGCCGCGATCCTGTCCGTGACGCTCATGTACTCGACAGTACGTGCGTTTCGCGGCCACGCGGGAGCCCAACTGCGCTGTCGGTTGCTCCCGCGTGACTTGGAACACGTATTGCCGGGTTAGCATCGGTGCGTGACGTTCAACCCGATCCGCTGGCTCGAGCGCTATGTCGAGTGGTGGGACGACCGGGGCAGGCAAAACGCCGCCGGACCTACGCCGATGCACATCTACTGGATGTGGGTGAGCTGGAGCGTGTGCGCCGTCGTGTTGATCACGACTTTGGCTGTTGCAGCACGCTGACCTGCAGCGCTTCTCAGCACTTGCAGCTGTTGAATCCCTTTGCGGTGCACTTGATGCAGACACGGACGCGTTCGGGTGCTTGTTGTTCCTGCAATGTGTTGATGCCCTTAACTCGCGGCCGATTCGCTGATGTGCGAATGGCGGCTGTTCATTGACACCGGCTTCATCGGCACGTTCGGGGCCGAGGTTGAGGGTTGGTCCCACGAACCTCAGGCCCAGAAGTCTGGCCCAGCAGTCAGGCGCGGATCGCCGGCTGTTCGTTCGTCATCGGCTCATCCGTCAGCTGGGACCCGATGTTCAGGTTCGGCAGCACGTTGCGGGCGAACTTCGGCACCTTGAGGATCACCTTGGTGCCCGCGTTCGGCGCCGTCTCCACGACCAGGGCGTACTCGGCGCCGAAGACCGTGCGCATGCGGTCGTTGATGTTGCCGATGCCGACGTGGGCGCCGGTCTGGTGGGCGTCCTTGATGTCGTCGAGGCGGTCCGGGTCCATGCCGACGCCGTCGTCCTCGACGCTGATCAGGGCTTCGCTGCCGTTGTCCTCGGCGGTGATGGTGAGCATGCCGCCGCCGGGCTTCTTGGCCAGGCCGTGGCGGACCGCGTTCTCGACCAACGGCTGGAGCACCAGGAACGGCAGGACGACCTGCAGCACCTCGGGGGCGATCCTCAACCGGACGTTGAGCCGGGAGCCGTACCGGGCCTGCTCGATGGTCAGGTAGCGGTGGATGTTCGTCAGCTCGTCGGCCAGCGTCGTGAACAGCCCGTCGGTGCGGAACGAGTAGCGCGTGAACTCGGCGAACTCCTGCAGCAGCTCACGGGCGTGCGCCGGATCGGTGCGGATCAGCGACGAGATGGTGTTCAGGGCGTTGTAGACGAAGTGCGGCGAGATCTGCGCCCGCAGCGCCTTCACCTCGGCCTGGGCGAGGGCCTGGCGCTGCTTCTGGACGACCTCCAGCTCCAGCTGCGTCGAGACGAAGCGCGCGGTCTCCTCTGCCATGCGGATCTGGCGCTTGGAGGCGACGCCGGACACCACGATCAGCGTGCCGGCCACGTCGCCCTCGACGACCAGCGGCACGACCACAACGCTGTGCAGGGAGCACGGGCCCTGCAGCTCGCAGCTGAGCTTGCGGTGGTCGACGTGTTCCTTGTGGCAGTTGTTGATGGCCCTGGCCACCGTGTCGCGGAGGTATTCATAGTGGTCGTTCGCGCCGCCGTCCCACGACAGGACGGTGCCCTCTTCGTCGGTGATGGCGACCGCGACGCACCGCAGCATCTCGCGCAGGTGGGGTGTCGCCTTGTTCGCCGCATCCTCCGTCAGGCCCGCGCGGAGGTCGCTCGACGCCCTGGACATGCGGTCGAGCATGTCCATCACAGCATCCTCGACGGAGGTGCTGACTCGTCGAGCGCGGCACAGCATCACGAAGAGGCCCAGAACGGCCAGGGTCGCGATGACGCCGAGCACAGCGCGCTCGGTCAACAGGTCGCCCACAGGCACATGCTGTGCTGTGGGGCACCCCTATAGCAAGAGGCGCGCCCGGCGTACCCCCGTACGGTCCACCGATCCGGGTAGACATCGGATGAATTTGGGGAGAGGGTGTCCGCGTGAAAGTGGCACTGTTCGCGACCTGCCTCACCGACACGTTCTTCCCGTCGACAGCGGTCGCCGTGGTTCGCCTGCTGGAGCGACTCGGCTGTTCGGTCGACTTCCCGCTCGACCAGACCTGCTGCGGGCAGATGCACTTCAACACCGGTTACCGGGAACACGCCAAGCCGCTGGCGCGCAAGTACACCGACGTCTTCGCGAACTACGACTTCGTGGTTGCGCCATCCGGGTCATGCGCGGGCATGGTTCGCGAGATCCATCCCACGCTGGGCACCTCTCCGCCGCGGACGTTCGAGCTCGCGGAGTTCCTCGTGGACGTGCTGGGCGTGACGAACGTCGGCGCCTGGTTCCCCCACCGGGTCACCTACCACCCCACCTGTCACTCGCTGCGCATGCTGGGCGTCGGCGACAAGCCGTTGGCACTGCTCAGGGCCGTCAAAGGACTCGATCTGGTGGAGTTGCCGGATTCGACGCAGTGCTGCGGCTTCGGCGGCACGTTCGCGGTGAAGAACGCCGACACGTCCACGGCGATGCTCGCGGACAAGATGAGGTGCGTGCTCGACACGGGCGCCGAGGTGCTCAGCGCGGGCGACAACTCCTGCCTCATGCACATCGGCGGTGGCCTGTCGCGGCTGCGCACGGGCGTCCGGCCGGTGCACCTGGCGGAGATCCTGGCGTCGACGGAGGAGGACCCGTGGCTCGCAACCCGGTGACGTGGCTGGGCAGCCCGACGTTCCCCAAGGCCGCCAAAGCCGCTTTGAACGACACCCAGCTGCGGCAGAACCTGCGCAAGGCCACCGGAACCATCCGCGGCCGCCGGGCGGCCGCCGTCGCCGAGATGAACGACTGGGAGCAGCTCAGGGTCGCCGGCGAGCAGATCAAGGACGACGTGCTGGCACGCCTCGAGACCCTCCTCGTGCAGCTGGAGGAGTCGGTCACGGCCAGAGGCGGAGTGGTCCACTGGGCACGGGATGCCGAAGAGGCGAACCGGATCGTGCTCGACCTCTGCCGCCAGGAGAACGCCACCGAGGTCGTCAAGGTCAAGTCGATGGCGACCGCCGAGATCGGGCTCAACGAGGCCCTCGAAGCCGGTGGCGTGCACGCGATCGAGACCGACCTGGCCGAGTTGATCGTGCAGCTCGGCGACGACCGGCCGTCGCACATCCTGGTGCCCGCGATCCACCGCAACCGCTCGGAGATCCGCGAGATCTTCCAGCGCCGCATGGGTTTCTCCGGATCGGACGAGCCGGCGGAACTGGCAGAGGCGGCTCGCATCTACCTGCGGCAGAAGTTCCTCACCACGAAGGTCGCCATCTCGGGAGCGAACTTCGCCGTCGCCGACACCGGGTCGATCGTGGTGCTGGAGTCCGAGGGCAACGGCCGGATGTGCCTGACCCTGCCGGACACGCTGATCACCGTGATGGGCATCGAGAAGCTCGTGCCGACGTGGCAGGACCTCGAGGTCTTCCTGCAGCTGCTGCCCCGCTCCTCCACCGCGGAACGAATGAACCCGTACACGAGCGTGTGGACCGGCGTGACGCCCGGCGACGGGCCGCAGCGGTTCCACCTCGTGCTGATCGACAACGGCCGGACCGCCACGCTCGAGGATTCCGTTGGGCGCCAAGCGTTGCGGTGCATCAGGTGCTCGGCGTGCCTCAACGTCTGCCCGGTCTACGAACGCACCGGCGGCCAGTCGTACGGCTCGGTCTACCCCGGCCCGATCGGCGCGATCCTGACGCCGCAGCTGGTCGGGGACCTGCACGACCCGCAGGCCGCCTCACTGCCCTTCGCGTCCTCGCTGTGCGGCGCGTGCTTCGAGGTCTGCCCGGTGCGGATCGACATCCCGTCGGTCCTCACCCACCTCCGCGCCGAGGTCGTGGAAGCCAAGGGCCGCACGGCCGAGTCGGTCGCGATGGCGGCCGCCGCGTGGATCTTCCGGGAGGCCTCGCGCTACGAGAAGGCGCAGAAAGCCGGTTCCCTGGCCAGATTCCTCGCGCGGGACGGCCGGATCACCTCGCTGCCGTGGCCCGGTTCGAAGTGGACGTCCTCACGGGACGTTCCCGTGCCCCCGGCAGAGTCCTTCCGAGCGTGGTGGAGGAAGAACCGTGGCTAGCGCACGCGAGGAGATCCTGCGGCGGATCCGCAACGCGAAGGTGCCCCCGGCCCAGCCCGTCATCCGCGGCTACCACCACGAAGGATCAGGCGGTGTCGAGCTGTTCGCCGAGCGGGTCGCCGACTACCGGGCGATCGTGCACACCGTCACCGACGTGCCCGAAGCACTCACCCTGTTGGCGGGCAAGCGAATCGTGGCTCCGGCCGACGTGCCGGAGGAGTGGCTGATCGACGGCGTCACCTGGCTGCGCGAGCCGTTGTCGATCGAGGAGCTGGATCAGGCGGACGGCGTGCTCACCGGGTGCGCGGCCGCGATCGCGGACACCGGCACGATCATCCTCGACGGCGGCGAGGCCCAGGGCCGCCGCGCACTCACGTTGCTCCCGGACTACCACCTGTGCGTGGTGCGGGTGGACCAGATCGCGGCGTCGGTACCGGAGGCGCTGCAACGACTCGAGCCCACCCGGCCGCTGACGTTCATCAGCGGCCCGTCGGCGACAAGTGACATCGAGCTCAACCGGGTAGAGGGCGTCCACGGTCCTCGCACCCTGGAGGTCCTCATCGTCAGCTGATCAGCCGCAGTGGACTCCGACGGCGTCCTTGATGCCCCGCTCGGTGTAGTAGTTGGTGACGGCGCGGATGGTCACGCACTTGCCCTTGGCGTACACCTTGACCGGACCGGCGTAGTACTGGAAGTCACCGGCGTCGAAGTCGTTGTTGTAGCCGGGACGGTTGTTGTCGTCCTCGCGGAAGTCCTGGTTGTACATGCTGATGCTGGCGAAGTGCTTGAACTGCGAGTAGTACGCGGTCTTCACGTTGGCCGCGCAGTTGTAGCCCGTGCTGGAGTTGTAGTAGAGCCGGATCGTGCTCAGGTGGTTGGGCACGCTGGAGTAGACCTTGTAGGTGTCGATCAGCGATCCGGTGCATCCGTACTCAGCGGCGTTGGCGTTCATCGGCGCGATAACGGAGGCCGCAGCGGCAACAGCCAGGACGGCAGCGGCTTTCGTGAGACGTGTCATGCACCCGAGCCTGTGCGAGGCCGGTTAAGCGGCGGTTATTTGAGCAGTCGCGAGAGCCTGCGGTCGGCCAGCGGCTTGCCGCCGGTCTGGCACGTCGGGCAGTACTGGAACGCCTTGTCCGCGAACGACACCTCACGAACCGTGTCGCCGCAGACGGGACACGGCAGCCCGGTCCGCGCGTGCACCTTGAGACCCGATCGCTTCTCACCCTTGAGCCGGGCGGCGTCCTGACCGACGGACCGCGCGACCGCATCGGTCAGCGTGCTGATCATCGCCTCGTGCAGGTGGTCCAGTTGTTCGGAGTTCAACCGGCCGGCCGTCGCGTACGGGGACAGGCGGGCCGCGTGCATGATTTCGTCAGAGTAGGCGTTGCCGATGCCCGCGATCAGGCTCTGATCGGTCAGCGAGGTCTTCAACCGCTCGGTTCGCTTGTCGAAGAGGTCTTCCAACTGCGTGCGGGTGATGCCCAGCGCGTCCGGGCCCAGCCTGGCGACGCTCGCGATCGTCTTCGGGTCGCGGACGATCCACGCCGCGAGCCCCTTCTTGGTCCCTGCCTCGGTCAGGTCGAACCCCGGCCCCTGCCCGGGAGGCCCGAGGTGCACCCGCAATGCCAGCGGGCCGCGGCCCTGCTTGGGCGGTGGTGCGGACATGTTGTCGGCCCAGCGCAGCCACCCGGCGCGCGCGAGGTGAACGACCAGGTGGAGGCCGTCCGCGACTTCCAGGTCGAGGTGCTTGCCGTGCCGGTGCGCGGCCACGACCTCCTGGCCGTGCAGCGCGGTCCACGGCGGGTCGAACGTCTTCAACACCTGCAGCGATGCCACGTCGACGCGGTGCACGGTGCGGCCGACAGCGTGTTCACGCAGGTGGTGAACCAGTGCTTCTACCTCGGGTAGTTCGGGCACCGGTCCAGTGTCGCATCAGTCGACGGGCTGCAACGGGCCTTCGACGTCCGGCAGCGAGTGCATCTCGATCGTCCTGGCGACCCGCGAGGCCTCCTGGCGGACCGCCATCGGCCCGCGGATCTGGCCGATCCAGCGCTCCGGCGGCAGCTCGTCGGCCGTGGCCTTGCTCTCCGCGACCAGCGTGTGCGGCCGGCGCAGCGCCCAGCGAACCGGGAAGAAGGCGAACAGGAAGATCAACGCGAGGATCAGCCACGCGGGCACGACGACCTGCGCGGGCGTCCACGCGATCAGCACCACCACCATGACGAGCAGCAGGCCGGCCATCATGATGCCGGGCAGCACACCGCCGCTGACGTCGTGCTCGAAGTCGTCGGATTCCACGGGATTGCGCCATTCGATCCGGCTGTGGACAGTCCACATCCGCCCGTCGGCACCGCGCACCAGCCGCGTCATGTACCCGTCTCCCACGCTCGGTCGGTCTTGCTCAAACCGTACCTTCCACGAGGTGAGCCTTGTGGGTGAACTCAGGTGTCCTTGATCGTCACGGTGAGTTCGGCTACTCCGGCCTCGGGTAAAGCGTGATCGTCGTGGGTGTGGTCTGCGGTGATGTGCACGGCGTCGTGGTGGACGGCGGCTCCGACGACGAGGACGGTGCGTCCAGCGACTTGATGTCCCTGGACGACGTCGACGTGATCACGACATCGCTCGACTGCGACGTCGGCCTGACGACGGGCTCCGCCCGCTCGGCCGCCGTTTCCTTCTGGTTCTCGGTGGGCGGCGGCGCGACGGCCGTCGTCTTCCGCACGGTCTCCTGCCGCTGGCCACCGGGGTTGACCACGTTCTCGCGCGGCTTCTCCTGCTGCCCCTGAGGCGGCGGCGCGACCACGACCTCGTTGCTGTGCCCGGCGCTGGCCGAACCGGACGACGTGTTCAGCGCGATCACGGCCGGGTTCTGGTCCGGCTGCAGCAACGCGATGCCCGGCCCGCCGTTGAACACGGTGGCCGCGGTCCCGATCAGCCCGATCGTGGCCACCGAGGCGGCCGCGATGGCGATCTTCGCCTTGCTGAGCAGCACCTTCCCGGCGAACGCCAGCCCCAGCGTGGACGGCACGACGAGGAACGCCGCGTTGGCCCTCAGCGTCGCGCAGACCTCGTTCAGCTCGGCGTGGAGCTGTGAGCAGGGCGAACAGGTGTCGAGATGGGCGCGGATCCGGCGTTCCTCGACGCCCTGGACCCCGCCCGCGGTGTAGGTGCCGAGCTTGGCCCGGATCGCCGCGCACGACGAACGGCCCTCGTCGACGGCGAGGTGTGCCTGCAGGTAGGCCGCGCGCAGCCCTTCACGGGCGCGGCGCGCCAGCGCGGACATGGCGTTCGGCGAGAGGCCGAAGTGCGGGGCCACGGTGGCGGGGCGTTCGCCCTCCACCTCGACGCGCCACAGCACGACCCGCCAGCGTTCGGGCAGGCTGGAGAAGGCTCTGGTGATCAGGTTGTGCTCGACCCTGCGGTTGGCGTTGTCACCCACCGGCTCGACGCGCCTGCCCAGTTCCTCGTCCTCGACGGGAACGTCACGGCGCCGCCCGCTCCACTCCCACGCGACGCGGCGAGCCACCGTCAGCAGGTAGGTGCGGACGTGGTCCGTGGGGCCGCTGCCCCGGCGGATCGCCTGGAGCATGCGGAAGAACGCCTCGGCGGTGAGATCATCAGCCTCGGCCGCCTCGCGGACGTGCCTGAGGGAGAAACGGCGGATCGCGTCCGCGTGCCGGGAGAACAGTTCGCCGTAGGCCGAGTCATCTCCCTCGCGCACCCTGGCGAGCAGGTCCCGGTCGACCTCGTTCTCGTCGACCATCACACAGCTCAACATGCCACAAGGGGCCAGACCTGCTGCTGGATGAGAACAGGTCGATATACAAGACCATCCGTTCGTCGTGAGCTGATCAGCGCAACGCATTCGGTGACGAGAGGGTCACAGGTGGGCGTCGGGCCGTCGGCGTAACAAGATCCAGCGACTATCGTCACGGGCGTGGTGGACTGGCGGGAACGGGCTTCGGCACTTGTGCCGGAACTTCGTGCTGTAGCCGAGACCGAGGAGTGGTCCTGCCACGTCTTCTTCTCCGAGCTGTCTCAACTGGCGATGGAAGCGCACCGCGAGCAGGACGACGACGTGCTGCGTCGCGCGTACGGGTTCGCGCACTGGTGCTTCCACCAGCCGGAGCAGTTCCTCGAGAACGCCGCGTTGATCAGCTTCTACGAGCACGTGTTCGACGACTGGGATCTTCGCGAGGAGGTCGCGGCCTGGTTGCCGGTCGACGTGCTGGCCAAGGTGCGGGCGTTGTGGGAGTGGCGGTGGACCAAGGAGCGGTTGGAGGAGGTAGATCAGCTTCTGGCCGGTTTGCAGCCCCCTGGTCGAGACGCCGTCTGACGCTGTTGTATAGTTCTTTCCCGTAAGGCAGTGCGGATGTAGCGCAGTTGGTAGCGCATCACCTTGCCAAGGTGAGGGTCGCGAGTTCGAGTCTCGTCATCCGCTCCACAAGAAGACCGGTACCCGTTGGGTGCCGGTCTTCTGCGTTCAGCAGACCGCAGGACCGATGGTGAACGTGCCCCCCTCGGCGTCCAGTTCGGCGATCGGCCCGAGGGGTGTGGACAACGGGTCGTCGCCGTGGCCGACGTCGATCCCGCCGATCACCGGCACGCCCAGGGTCTCCAGGCGGTCCCGCAGCACGTCGACCACGTCCCAGTCGCGGTCGACGTAGCCCTCGAACCCCGGGAACCGGCCGAGCGCCACCCCGCGCAGGCCGCGCAGCGAGCCCGAGCGCATGAGTTGCGTCAGGTGCCGGTCGACGTGCCCCAGTCCGACCGCACGCGGCTCCTCCAGGAAGAGGATCGCGCCGTCCAGACTGGGCAGTCCGGCACCGACAGACCAGGCGAGCGTGCCCAGATGACCTCCGACGAGATGCCCGGTGGCCACCCCACCGAACCGGACGGCCGCCGTGAGCGCCTTGGAGTCCCGGTGCAGAACAGTGGGCTTGCTCTCCATCAACAGCGCCCGCGTCGAGGCGGCAGAGCGATCGCCGGCCAGGAACCCGTGGATTCCGGCGACCTGGCACTCCCGCCACAGAGCCAGGTGCAGGTTGGTGATGTCACTGAGCCCGACCAACGGCTTGGGATCGGCGCGCACGGCGTCGAAGTCGAGGTCGTTGGCGATCCGGTACGCCCCCGCGCCCCCTCGGGTGGCGAACAACGCGCGGATGCCGGGATCGCGGTAAGCCTCGTTGAGATCGGCAAGCCGGTCCTCGTCCCGGCCCGCCATGTACCCGTGGCGGTCCAGCACGTGCTTCCCGACCTCGACGACCAGACCCCAGCTCTCCAGCGTCCGCACGGACTCGGCGAGCAGTTCCTCGCTCGGGTAGCTCGCCGGCGACACCAGCCGAACCCGATCTCCGGCGCGGACTCGCGGTGGCAGAACGACCATCGGCAACGACCCTTCCAGTTCCCGTCCTTTGGTTCTCAGGGTGATCTCCGAGCCCACCCGTGAATAAGGTGGTCCCTGTCCGCTCGTATCAACCTGATCGAGCTCGTTCGACAAGGACCTGGAGATCATGGCCATCACGCAGACGGCAAACGCGCACTGGGAAGGCTCTCTCACCGAGGGCAAGGGCAACGTCAGCCTCGACACGTCCAAGAGCGGCAGCTTCGAGATCGACTGGAAGGCGCGCGCCGAGGAAGCCGGTGGCAAGACCAGCCCCGAGGAGCTCATCGCCGCTGCGCACTCGTCGTGCTTCTCGATGGCGCTCTCGCACGGCCTGACCGGTGCGGGCACGCCGCCCACCTCCATCGACACCAAGGCCGAGGTCCAGTTCCAGGCGGGCCAGGGTGTCATCGGCATTCACCTGACCGTGCGCGCCAACGTGCCGGGCCTGTCCAACGACGATTTCGTCAAGGCAGCCGAGGGCGCCAAGGCGAACTGCCCGGTCTCCAAGGCGCTCGCGGCCGTCGAGAACATCACCCTGGACGCCGCGCTGATCTGATTCGCAGCTCCGCGGGCCCGTGACTGATCAGGTGCCTGCGGTAGCGCACGTCGCCGGGCTGCTCGACCACCTCGAACGACCGGTCGAGCAGCTCTTCGGCGACGATCCGGCCCTGTGCCCTGGCCAGCAGGGCGCCGAGGCAGTAGTGCGGGCCGTGCCCGAAGCCGAGATGGGCCGGCACGGACGGGCGGCCGGGGTCGAAGTCCGCGGTGAAGATCCGTGGGTCGCGGTTGCCCGCCGCGAAGTCGAGGAACAGGTGCTCGCCGTCGGCGATCTTCACCCCGCCCACCGACACCGGGCAGGTCGCCGTCCGGAAGAAGCCCCTGAACGGCGTGTCGAGCCGCACCACCTCCTCCACCACGCCACCCAGCCGGCGTTCCCGGCGGTTCAGCCGCAGCAGCGTGCTGGCCAGCAGGTTCGTGGTCGAGTCGGTGCCGGCCACGACGATCGCGAGGCACAGCGACAGCCGTTCCTGCTCGGACAGCTGGGCCCCCTTGAAGACCTCCGAGCGGGCGAAATAGGCGCTGAACTCGTGCATCGCGGCGAAGTACGACCCGAGTACCCGCTCGCTGACCTCCTCGCCGCTGGTCAGCTCCAGCACCGGTGCCACGAACTCGCGGAACAACGGGAAGTCCCGTTGCGGCACGCCGAGCACGTCACCGACGACACCCAACGCGAACGGCGCGGCGAACTCACTGACGAAGTCGGCTTCTTCCGGCAGTTCGTCGAGTAACGCGCGGGCCCGCTCACGAATTGGGTCAGCCATTTGGCGCACGGCCGTTGGAGTGAATTTCTGATTCGCTGCGGCACGAATTCGGGCATGTCTGATGCCGTCTGCCGTGTTCAACGAGGACATCAATTCCAGCAATCGCCGCTGCTCCGGCGGCAGCAGTGCCGCCACGGCCGCTACCTGCGGTCCTGCCATGTTCCGGGAGGAGAACGTCACCGGATCAGCCAACACAGCACGTAGATCGGCGTACGCGGTCACGCGTTGGGCGTTGATTCTCGGGTCGAATTCCATTGCAGTATCTTGTCCCGGTTCCAGCCTTTTGTCGGGGGCTGACGACAGGACAAATCAAAGTGATCATCCGGCTGCTCGGACCGCTCGAACTCACCGGTCCGAACGGAGCAGTTCCGCTCAGCAGCGCGGGCCAGCGGACCCTGGTTGCCCGCCTGGCCCTCAAGCCGGGAGAGACGGTGCCGAGGAGCGCGCTCATGGACGCGCTCTGGTCGGACGAGGCGCCGGCCACCGCGACCAAGACCCTGCACAGCCTTCTCGCACGTCTGCGCGGCCAGATCCGCGACGCCGGGCTCGGCGAGCTGATCACCACCCGTGAACCGGGCTACGTGCTGAACGCGACCGCCGACACCGTTGACGCGGCACGGTTCGAGACGCTCGTTGCAGCAGCACGGCAGAGCGACGACCCGGTGGAATCCGCACGGCTGCTGCGCGAGGCTCTCGCGTTGTGGGCGGGTGATCCGCTCGCGGACTGCCGGCAGGGCGAGTGGACCCGGCAGGAGTCGGCGCGGCTCACCGGGCTGCGGATGGACGCGACCGAGGACCTGATGGAGGCGTCGCTGGCGCTCGGCGAGCACGCCGCGGTGGGGCCGCTGGTCAGCTCGCTGGTCGAGCAGCACCCGTTCCGGGAGCGGCTGTGGGAGTTGTTGATGATCTCCCTCTACCGGGCGGGCCGGCAGGCGGACGCGCTGGCCACCTACCAACGGGCCCGCGGCGTGCTGGTCGGCGAGCTGGGCATCGAGCCCGGCACCCGGCTGCGCGACCTCGAACAGGCGGTGCTGACCGCCGATCCACGCCTGGACCTGACCGAACGCACCCCGCCGCCGGTGCGCGGCAACCTGCCCGCCGACCGGTCGAGCTTCGTGGACCGCCCGGAGACCGAGCACGTGTCCGGGCTGATCAAGGAGCACCGGCTGGTCACGCTGATCGGCGTCGGCGGCGTGGGCAAGACCCGGCTCGCGGTGCACGTGGCGCGCGGCGAGCAGCCACCGGACGGGGTCTGGCTGGTGGAGCTGGCCGCGTTGCGCGACCGGGCACTGGTCCCGCACACGGTGGCCGAGGCGCTGGGCGTGGTCGACCAGACCGGGCGCGGGCAGTTGGTCGTGCTCACGGAGTTCCTCGCCGACCGGGACGCGTTGCTGGTGCTGGACAACTGCGAGCACGTCGTCGACCACTGCGCGGTCCTGATCGACACGCTGCTGCGGGTCGCGCCACGGTTGCGGGTCATCGCCACGTCCCGCCGGGCGTTGCGGGTCTACGGGGAGCAGGTGCTGTCCGTCGCACCGCTTTCCGTGCCGTATCCGGCGGCGACGCTGTTCGCGCAACGCGCCGACGCCGCGATACCCGGCTCGTTCGTCATCACGGGGGCGAACGAGCAGGCCGTGACGGACCTGTGCCGGCGGCTGGACGGGATTCCGCTGGCGATCGAGATGGCGGCGCTTCGCGTGCGGGTGTTGACGCCGGCACAGCTGCTGGAACGCCTCGACGATCGGTTCAAGGTGCTGACAGACGGCGGGCGGACGGCGTTGCCGCAGCACCAGACCCTGATCGCGACCATGGACTGGAGCTTCGACCTGTGCTCGCCGCGCGAGCAGCTGCTGTGGGCGCGGGCCTCGGTCTTCGCCGGCAACTTCGACCTGGCCGCGGCCGAGGCGGTGTGCTCCGACGACGCGCTGACCGCGGACTTCATGTTCGACGCGGTCGACGGTCTGGTCGACAAGTCCGTGTTGCTGCGCGAAGAACACGCAGGCGTGGCGCGCTATCGGCTGTTGGAGACCATGCGCCAGTACGGGCAGACGCGGTTGCGTGCGACCGGTGAGGAACCACGGCTGCGCGCGCGGCATCGTGACTGGTACGCAGGAGTCGCCGTGCAGGGCGAACGGGCGTGGTTCACACCGCGGCAGGCCGCGACGGTCAGCTGGATGACGACGGAGAGCGGCAACCTGCGGGCGGCGCTGGAGTACTCGCTGACGACCCCCGGCGAGGCCGACACCGGGCTGCGGCTGGCGGCGACGCTGTGGTTCTACTGGATCGGCTGCGGGCGGTTCGCCGAGGGACGGCACTGGCTGAACTGGGCGCTGTCGCTGGAGACCGAGCCGTCACGTGCGCGCTGCAAGGCGTTGTGGGTCAACGGCTACGTGGCCTCGCTGCAGGGCCACACCGCTTCGGTGCCGGCGCTGCTGGAGACGTGCCGCACCGAGGCCGCACTGCTGGGCGACAGCGACGCGGACGTCTACGCGATCTACGTGCAGGGTGCGGCGGCGGTGTTCGACGACGACCTGCCGCGCGGCGCGTCGTTGCTGGCAGAGGCCGTCCGCCGGCACAGCGCGCTGGGCCACCTGGACAGCAACGTGATCATGGCGCGAGTAGCGCTGGCGATCACCGTGGCGTTCAGCGGCGAGCTCGACCGGGCGGCGTCGTTGTGCGCCGAGGCGCGGGCTCTGTGTGAGGAGAACGGCGAGCTCTGGGCGCGCGCGTACGCGTTGTACGTCCTGGCCTTCGTGGCGATGGGACGTGGTGACGTCGTAGAGGCGCGTGAGCTGGCGACTTCTTCGTTGCTCATCAAAGAGAAGTTCGACGACCTCCTGGGCATCGCGCTGTCGGTGGAGCTGCTGGCGTTGATCTCGGTGGTCACCGGCTCACCGACGCACGCCGCGATGCTGCTCGGCGGGGCGGACCGGGTGTGGCAGTCGGTCGGGCTGCCGCTGTTCGGGTCGGCGAGCTTCGCGGCCTCACACGACCAGTGCATCGCGTTGTGTCAGCAGGCCCTGGGAGAGGACTACGCCGAACACTTCGCGCGGGGTACGGCGATGACCGTGCCCCAGGTCGTCGAGGCCGCGCAGTCGTGACGCAGTCTTCGCGCAACTGGTGGCGAGAAGCGTGACTCCATGAGGACCAGCGTGCGCACGCCCGACGCGGAAACCGTCGAGGAAGTGCTGAAGCTCGCGGCACGGGCACCGTCGTTCGGCATCGTTCCGCCGTGGCGGTGGCGTCGGGGCGACGAGTGCCTCGGCCTCGTGACGGCCCGTACCGACCAAACGGCGTTGCTCGCGTGTGGCGCGGTCCTGCACCACATCCGCGTCGCCTTCTCGGCGATGGGCTGGGACTGCCACGTGCTGCGCAACGGCACCGACGGCCAGGTCGCGTCGGTGCACCCACGCTGGGAGCTGGACGCGTTCTCGTGCGAGGTGGCCTCCGCGGCGGCGATCTCCCTGCGCCGCGCCGACCCGCGCCCCTACCTGGCCACCGAGGTACCGGACTCGGCGCTGACGTGGTTGCTGCACGCGGCCAGAGCCGAGAACTGCGACCTGGAACTGGTGGCGCGCCGCAACGGCGTGCTGATCCGCCTGATGGGCCAAGATCCGTTGCGAATGGGCGAAGCGCTGAGCGCCGTAGTGCTGGCCTCGACCGTGTGGGGACTCGCGTCCGAGCCGTTGCTGCACGAGGGCGAGGTGCTCGTGCGGGTCGGCTGGCAGACACCCAATGCCGAACCGTTGCCTCAGTCTGCTCGGTAGGACTTCCCCCGGCGTGCACGATGGGTGCGTGGACCGCGACAGAACGCTCGCGCACCTGAGCGACGACGACTGGCTGAGACCTGACCCGTCGTCCACCCAGCTGTACCGGGACCTGTGCGCGCTGCGCGCCCTACCGGTGCGGGAGCTGACGCCCACGTCGCTGCACCTCCTGGTGACACACCAGGTGGGCCTGGACGTGACGGCGGTGCTGGCGCTCGAGCACGTGGAGTCCGACCCGCTCCGATCGGTCTCGCTGTACCCAGGCGACCTGCTCGCCGCTCTACTGAGAGTAGATCCGTCGTTCTGGGCAGATCACCCCACGCTGCGTGACCGGTTGACGGTCGTGCTGGACCGCCTGCGGACCCTGCCTCCAGGCGACTGGCAACTGCTGGTGTCGGCGGCCGAGCAGTTCCCCGGTTAGGCGCGCGTTAGGCGAGTCTTTGCCGCTGGGTGAGTTCCTGACCTCATGGCAAAGACTCTCGCGGCCGCCGGCATCACGCTGGCTTCCCTCGCCGCTTCCGCTGTGTTCTTCTCGCCCGTGGCCTCAGCCGAGACCTGCAACGCCTCCTACTACACCGGTGGCGGCACGACGGCCAGCGGCGAGCGCTTCGACCCGAACAAGCTGACCGGCGCGCACAAGACGCTGCCGTTCGGCACCCGCGTGAAGGTGAAGAACCGCTCCAACGGCAAAACCGTGACCATCCGCATCAACGACCGAGGCCCGTTCATCGCCGGACGCTGCGTCGACCTCACCCCGCGCGCGTTCAAGGCGATTGCCCCGTTGTCACAGGGCGTGGTCGGCGTGACGGTAACTCGGGTCTGATCCCTATCGATACAGCCGTTCTGCTTGACCCAATCGAGTGAACGGGATAGGCAATTGGGGTGTTTGCGGCGATGAGCGGGCCGGGGCGGCTCGCAACAGGGGCGCTACTCGGTGCCGCCGTAGCCGCGTTTTACGTGCTCGCGCCGCATGTCGGATCGCTCGCATCGGGCGATCCGGCACGGCCGGGAGAGAACAGACCGGCGCGTGTTTCGCTGATCAACACGCCTTCTTTGATCCCCACTCCCACTGAGCAGTCATCACAGACAGTGTCGTCCAGCTCTTCGTCTGCGCCGTCTTCTTCTTCGGCTACTACTACGACGACAACCACGACGACTACGGCTCAGACCACGACGGTGACTACCACTACGCCTCCGCCGCCTGCGCCTACTACGACTACGCCGCCGCGGCCTACGACCACCACTACTACGCGGCCGTGCGGTCTGATCTTCTGCTAGGTCGTTGGGATCCTGGCCCTGAGCGCGTAGATCTCGTCGAACCTTCTTGGGTTGGTTAGGCCGTGTCTCAACAGGTTGGCGGCGTCGATCAGGTTCTTGTCGTCACGGGTCATCTCTGGTGAGACGTGGTCGAGGCACGTGTTGACCACTTCGTCGTGGCTCAGCCGGTTCTGGATTTCCGGGTGGAGTTCTTCTAGGCGGGCTACGAAGTTCGCCTGGTGGAGCGCTACTTCCTTCGGGGTGAAGGCCTCTCTGGTGAGGCCGTGATGCCACATCCAGAACGTGAACTGCACGAAGTCCTGGCGGTTTCGCACGTGGTCGTGGCTTGCCGTGCGATTTGCGGTCAGGCGGGTGCAGTAGCGCCACCAGGCTCGGTCGGGCGCGTTTCGTTCGGCCCAGCGGACCCGCGCCGGCTCGGGCATCGCGGCGACTTCCTTCAGTTGCTGCCACACGGCTCGGTGGTCGGCGTCGAACGTGTCGCGGTGGTCCTCGCCGTATGCGGAGACGATGTTCTGCACGGTTCCGGTGGCGGGGTCCACGTGCAGGGTTGTCTGTGCGTCCGGCTGCCAGTACTGCTCACGCTTCTCCAGCTTGATCAGCTCGACGCCTCTGTTCGTCAGCTCTTGCTGCAGCTCGTCGAACATCTGCGGGCCCGCGAACCGGCCATACCTGGCTGCGATCGCGTCGTCGACCATTGCGTCATCGCGCTCTAGCCGGTGCGCCTGCACTGACCAGTGCTCGCCCTGCAAGCCCAGTCCACGCTCGCGCCGGTACCAGGACAGGTCGACCAGGCCGTACGCCCGCCAGTAGACGCGGCTGCTCCAGTTCTCGCCGAAACCGTCGCCCAGGACGGCGCTGGCCGCGTCCGGTCCCAGGTTCGCGTCGAGGCCCATGATGGTGCCGGTCTGCACCACGTCGGCCAGGAAGTCGAGCTTTGCCATCACAAGCTCAAGCTGCGGACCGCGGCGCCAGCCGCACCACCAACTCCAGATCCAACGCATGCGCGAGGCGTTCCAACACCGGGATCGTGGGCACCGTGCCGCCTGCCTCGAACCGGGCAACCGCAGGTTGTGTCATCCCCGCTGCCTCGGCGAGCTGCGTTTGGCTCCATCCACGCTCTTCTCGAAGCTCCCGGACCGAACGGCCCAGTTCAAACGCGATGCGGGTCGCCTCGTAGGCCTCGTCAGCTCCAGGCTCGGCCATCCGCCGATCGCGGAGCTCCTTCCAGTCAGCCACCCTCATCACTCCCCGTCGTGCGTATCCACGGTGTGCTGCTGATCAATACACAATGCGAGCGCGGATCGCGCGCGAGCGACCTCACGGCCCTCTCGCATTCGCGTCTTGCGGAACACCGTCAGCAACACGATCCGCCTCCCGGACGCGATCCAATAGGTAACGCGCACCGCGTTGCCATCCAAGTAGAACCGCAGCTCGCGAAGCTTCCCGTCCAGTTGGCGCGAGTACGGCTCGCCGAGGTGCACGCCTTCCGCGGCCAGAAGATCGATGTAGAACGCAGCGGTCGCGAACTCATACCATCGATGCTATATCTGTGATCGGGTCGTCACGTCCGGGGGAACAGCCTTGGTCAGGCTTGGTCGACGTTCAACCCCACCGGACAGGACACGCCTGTCCCACCCAACCCGCAGTACCCATAAGGATTCTTGGCATCCGACAGGTACTGCTGGTGGTAGTCCTCGGCGTAGTAGAACTCCCCCACCCCCACCACCTCAGTGGTGATCGAGCCGTACCCGGCCGAATCCAAAACCCGCTGGTAAACAGCCAAAGAGGCCAAAGCAGTAACCCGCTGCCCCTCATCAGCACAAAGAACCATGGACCGGTACTGAGTCCCGATGTCCGCCCCCTGCCGCATCCCCATGGTGGGGTCGTGCCCCTCCCAGAACACCCGCAGCAAATCCTGATACGGCACCACAGCAGGATCGAAGACAACGAGAACAGCCTCGGTATGCCCAGTCAGCCCAGAACAGACCTCTTCATAGGTGGGGTGAGGCGTGAACCCACCCGCATACCCGACAGCAGTGGTCCAGACCCCGTCCGTCTGCCAGAAAAGTCGTTCAGCGCCCCAGAAACAGCCCATTCCGAACACAGCGGTCCGATGACCGGATGGAAATGGCGGCGTGAGCGGGCGGTCCGGGAAGACTGCGTGCGAGGGTGGCACGGCGATGGCCGTCGAGCGGCCTGGCAGTGCGTCCGAGGCGGCCACCATCAGCGGTTTTCTGCTTCCGAACCACGCCATGCCAGCAATATACGGGTGCTTCTCACCACAACCAGGTCACGACTTGAGAGGCCCGCACGAAGGGCTGAGGGGGCACGGGCACAATGTCCGAGTCTCATGTTCGCGCGGAAGGGGGTGCCAGGGGTGACCTGGCAAGACGAGCTGCAGAAGCTCGACAACGAACTCGCCTCTGGTCGGATCTCGGCTGATGACTACCGTCGCCGCCGGGATGAGGTCCTCTCCGGGTCGGCCGGCGGTGGGCCCGCCCAGAATCCTCAGAGCGGGCCATTTGCCCCTCCGTTCAAGTGGGAGGCGCAGCCGCCCAGCACGTCGGACCGGACCCAGGTCGTCAACGTCCAGGGGCCTCCGCAGCCACAGCAGCAGAACCCGAACCCGGACGCCACGCAGGTGGTCAGCGGGCAGCGGCCGGCTGACGCTGATCGCACGCAGTTCGTGGCGCCGGTTCAGCCCGGTCCCGGTGGGTGGGGGCAGCAACAGCAGCAACAGCAGGCCGCGCCGCCGCCTTGGGTCGGCGGTGACTTCGACTCGATCAACCAGCCGTCTCCTGGCTGGAGCCACGGGCCCGAGGTCTTCGACGAGTCCAGTGGTGGGGGCAAGGGTCGCGTCTTCGCGATCATCGGTGTCGTGCTGGTGCTGGCGCTGATCGGTGGCGGCATCTGGTGGTTCACCGCGGGCAGCAAGACGACGAACGACCCCGCGGCCAGCAGCACGCCGACCACGCCCACCTCGACGACTCCGTCGGGGCCGAAGCTGCCTCTCACCGGGCTGCAGGGCAAGGTCGACTCGGCCAGCACCGGGCCGATCACCGTGGAGAAGGCCTCGAAGGAGAAGTCGCAGTTCAGCCCGGACGAGGCGGCTCTGCTGACCACGTGCGGCGCCGAGACCGGCCTCTCGCAGGTGCTCTTCGCGGACGAGTGGTTCACGCAGGTCCACGTGTTCAACTGCAGTGACGGTGCGGCGGCCAAGACCGCGGCCGACGCGCTCTCCGAGCTGCAGAAGGGTTACGGCTTCGCGGCCGTCACGGGGGCCAAGCAGCTGCCCGCGATGGTGTCCGAGAAGGCCACCGACGTGCCGGACGCGCCGTTCGACGAGCGCATCTTCTACGTCTCCGAGAAGTCTGTTGTGCGCATCGAGGTGCGTGGCAAGTCGAAGGCCGCGATGGACACCGGTGCCGAGAAGGTCGTCACCGCCATCGACAAGAACTACCCCGCCAAGTGAGAGCTGGCGTGCCACTGCCACGCGGTGGCGAGGATCTCGGGAAGACCGAACCTGGCACGCCAGCCCAGCACGTCGAAGGCACGGGCCGGATCCGCCCACACCACGGGCGGGTCCCCCGGCCTCCGGTCGCCGAAGGTCACCGGCAACGGCCGGCCCGCGACCTGCTCCAGCCCCTTCACGACCTGCAGCACCGAGTACCCGGTGCCGGTCCCCAGGTTCAACGAACCGGAAGCACCGTCGCCCCGCAGGTGGCCCAGCGCCAGGACGTGCGCTTCCGCCAGGTCCACCACGTGCGTGTAGTCGCGGACCGCGGTGCCGTCCTCGGTCGGGTAGTCGCTGCCGAACAACGTCACGGGCGGCCGCGCCCCCAAGGCAGCCTTGGCCAGCAGCGGCACCAGGTTGTGCGTGGGACCCCAGTCCTCGCCGATGCGGCCGTCCAAGGAAGCGCCCGCCGCGTTGAAGTAGCGCAACGACATCCAGCGCAGGCCGTGCGCGTTGCCGAACGCCTCGATCATCCGCTCGCCCACGAGCTTGCTGTCGCCGTACGGGCTGATCGGCAGCAACGGGCTGTTCTCGGTGATCGGCAGCGTCTCGGCTGCGCCGTAGACCGAGCAGGACGACGAGAAGACCAGATCACGAACACCCGTGTTGACCAGGGCGTTCAGCACGGACAACGTGCCGGTGGCGTTGTGGTGGAAGTAAAGGCCGGGGTCCTTCATGGACTCGCCGGGGTTCTTCAGGCCCGCGAGGTGAATGCAGGCCGTCACACCGTGATCCCGAATGACCTGTTCCAGCTTCACGGTCTCGGTGACGTCGATAGTGTGTACCGGAGTACCGGCAGGGACGGCTTTCGGTGAACCCGTGCGCATGTTGTCCACCACGACGGCGCCACGCCCGGCATCGGCCAGCGCGTGCACGACGTGCGAGCCGACGTAGCCCGCACCGCCGGTAACCAGGATCGTCACCGCTTGTCCTCCGTTCGACGGCGACAGGCTATGCCAGACCCACGAGGGGATTGATGTCGACCATGACTCGCCAGGTCGTGTACGTAGTCCCGGACGTCACGGAGCCGTCCGGTGGCGTGCACGCCATCTACCGGCACGCTGAGCTCGCCGAGCGAACCGGCGTCGACGCCAAGGTGTGGCACCTCGCCGAGGGCTTCCGGTGTTGGTGGTTCTCCTCGAGCGCGAAGGTCATCAGCGGCGAGACCCTCGAGCTGGGCCCGGACGACGTGCTGGTCGTGCCGGAAGTGCTGGTGCTGGACGGGTTCGACCCGGCGCCCGGCGTGCGCAAGGTCATCTACAACCAGAACCACTACTACACGTACGACAACTTCACCGGTGCCGACTACCCGGCGTGGAAGCCCGCGCCGCAGGTGTGGGCGGGCTCGGTGATGACCACGAACGTGCTGAAGGCGTTGCTGCCCAAGCTCAAGGTCCACCTGGTGCCGAACGTGATCGACACCGAGCTCTACCGCTTCGCCGAGGAGCGCAAGCGCAAGATCGTGCTGCTGCCGCGCAAGCGTCCGCGCGAGGCGGCCGTGCTGTCCGCGATCTTCAAGAACGACAAGCGTTTCGCGGGCGTCGAGGTCGTGGCGCTCGACGACGTGACCGAGCAGCAGATCGCCGACGAGCTGGCGGACGCGTCGATCTTCATCGCGCTGCACCGCGACGAGGGCTTCGGCCTGCCCGTCGCCCAGGCGCTCGCCGCCGGCTGCGTCGTCATCGGTTACCCGGCGGGCGGCGGTGCCGAGCAGTTCGAGGCGCCCGGCACGCACGCGGTCGAGGACGCCGACGTGCTGTCCATCGTGGAGAAGGCCGCCGCGGTGCTCGCGAACGAGCCGGACCTCGCCGAACGGCGCTCCTACCGCGAGTGGGTCGAGCAGCGGTACTCCGAGGACGCGATGGTCGAGAAGCTGCAGGTAGCGATCGAGGCGGCTACGAAGATCAGGGCGAAGGGCGGCACGGCCACGCACCCGCTGACCCAGGTCGTCACCCCGGAGGTCCCGCCGGTCAGCGAGCAGCTGGAGCACAGCCTCGCGTTCGCCCAGGAGCAGAAGGAAGCCCGCGAGCGCGCCGAGTCGGTCGCGACCGGTCTCGAGGACGCACTGGGCAAGGCACTCGCCGAGCTGGAGGAGTCCCGCCGCCGCGAATACGTGGTGGCGCAGGAGCTTCACGACCTCAAGAACGAGTACACCGAGCTGACCAAGGCGGCCGAGCGCCTCACCGCGCTGGACGAGGCGACGACGCTGCTCGCCGAGTACGCGCGCGACAACGACCGCCTCAGCCGCAGGCTGGACGAGGAGATCCGCCAGCACCTGCACTGGCGCACGACGTTGCAGGACAAGATCGACGACCTGGAGCGCTCCACGTCGTGGCGCGTCACGGCCCCGCTGCGCAAGGCGACCGGCGTCATCAAGGGCGGCCGCAATGGCTGACCTGCGTCTGCGCGTCGTCCAGTCGCGGTTCCAGAACGCGTTCTTCCACGAGCTGGCCGAGGCGATCGTCGACGAGGCGACCAGGCTCGGCGTGACCGCCGACGTCGTGACGAGCGTGGTGGACACCGAGCCGGACGACGTGTTCGTGCTGCTGCCCACGCACGAGTACGCGGTGCTGGAGGGCGGCCAGTTCCTGGACGACCCGCGCCTCGCCAAGCGCTGCATCGGCATCACCGCCGAGCAGCCGTCGTCGTCGCATTTCGACACGAACGTCCACTACGGACACAAGCTCGGCGCGGTCTTCGACTTCAGCACGCTGTCGGTCAAGCGCTACCAGGCGCAGGGCATCACGGCGGAGCACCTGCAGTTCGGCTGGACCCCGACCTGGGACAAGTTCGACCCGGACACCCTGGGCCAGGAGCTCGACATCCTGTTCCTGGGCTGCGCCACGCCACGCCGTGAGCACGCTCTCTCCAAGATCGGCCGCCAGCTGTGGGCACGCCGCAGCCGGCTGATCCTCTCCGACAACGCGGCGCCGAACACCGGCGACCACGCGGCGTTCGTCACCGGCGACCGCAAGCGGGAGCTGTTGGCGGGCACCAAGGTCCTGGTCAACGTGCACCAGGCGGACGAGCCGTACTTCGAGTGGCTGCGCGCCGCCGAGGCCGCGCACTGCGGCGCGGTGATGCTGTCCGAGACCTCGCTGCACACCGAGCCGTTCCAGCACGACGAGCACCTGGTGTTCTCGGCGCTCTCGACCATGCCGCACGCGCTGGGCGCGTTGCTGGAAGACCCCGATCGGCTCAAGACGTTGCGCCGCAACGCCTACGAGCTGATCAAGGAGAACCCGTTCTCCGTCGGCGTCGAGAAGCTGGTGTCGGTGGCGCAGGACCTGCGCAAGACCACCGAGGGCCACCGGCTGCGGCTCGGCCCGAGCCGCACGCAGCCGTTCCGGCAGCGGATCACGCCGTCGTGGGAGCGCCAGACCGACAGCGTCGACGCGGTGCGCCAGGCGATGCGCGAGATCCGGCTCGACATCATCGACCTGCGGCGGCGCGTCTCGACGGACCCGACGATCGACCCGACGCCGGTGATCGACCGCCGCACACCCGCGTGGGACCGCCGCACACCGCGCGTCTCGGTGATCATGGCTCTGTACAACCACGAGCCGTACGTCGTGGAGGCGCTGGAGTCAGCGGCTTCCGGCACGTACGGCGACCTGGAGATCATCGTCGTCGACGACTGCTCGAACGACGGCTCCAACGAGACCGTGCGCAAGTGGATGGACCGCAGCCCGCACATCCCGATGACGCTGGTCAGGCACCCGGTGAACCGCGGTCTGCCGCGCTCGCGCAACGAGGCGTTCCGGCACGCGCGCGGTGAGCTCGTGTTCGTGCTCGACTCGGACAACGCGATCGTGCCGACCGGCCTGGAGCGCCTGGTCGAGGCCATCGACGCGGACCCGGAGGCGTCGTTCGCGTACGGCGTGCTGCAGCGGTTCGACTCGACCGGCCCGGTAGGACTCATGGGCGTCTGGCCGTGGGAGCCGTGGCGGCTGCGCTACGGCAACTACATCGACGCGATGGCGCTGGTGAGGGCAACGGCGTTGAAGAAGCTCGAGGGCTACACGCTCGACCGCCGCCTGCACGGGTGGGAGGACTACGAGCTGTGGTGCCGAGTCGCCGAAAGCGGCGGGCACGCGGCGCACGTGCAGACGGTCGTCGGGCGCTACCGGCAGTCGGCGACCTCGATGCTCAGCCTCACGAACATCTCCCAGGACGCCGGCTTCGACGCCGTCCGGGAAAGCTGCCCACGCCTCATGTCTGGCGCACTTGAGCTGCAAGACGACACACTGGGTGATTGGCTTGCATCTGTCCGCAGCGAACGCGACGCACGTGACGTGTGGCTCAGCAACTGGGAGTCGCAAAAAGCCTAGACCGGATCGTTTCGTAGCCTAGGTTTCACTCGTTCGTGTCTTGTCCTGGGGGAGGGGTTGGTTCACGCCATGCGTGCAGTGGTCACCGGTGGTGCGGGCTTCATCGGATCGCACCTGGTAGACGCGGTGCTCGACCGCGGTTGGTCGGTCGTGGTGGTGGACGACTTCTCCTCCGGGCTCACGGAAAACGTCACGAGGTACGCGGACGAACCGCGCTTCGAGTTCATCGAGGCGGACATCTGCGGTGACTGGTCCATCGAGGGCCCGGTCGACCTGGTCCTCAACTTCGCGAGCCCGGCCTCGCCGCCGAAGTTCCTGGAGCGTCCGCTGGAGACGCTGGAGGTCGGCTCGACGGGCATGAAGAAGGTCGCCGAGATGGCCATCGCGAAGGGCGCGCGCCTGATCCAGGCGTCGACCAGCGAGGTCTACGGCGAGCCGCAGGTGCACCCGCAGCCCGAGGAGTACTGGGGCAACGTCAACCCGATCGGCCCGCGCAGCGTGTACGACGAGTCGAAGCGCTACGCGGAGGCGCTGCTCGGCGCCTACCACCGCATGGGGCTGCTCGACGTCGGCATCGTGCGCATCTTCAACACCTACGGCCCGCGCCTGCACGCGACGGACGGCCGGGTGGTCTCGAACTTCGTGCACCAGGCGCTGAGCGGCAAGCCGTTGAGCGTCTACGGCTCCGGCAAGCAGACCCGCAGCTTCTGCTACGTCGGCGACCTCGTCCGCGGCATCCTCGCGCTGGGCGACAAGCGCGGCGAGTTCGGCCCGGTGAACCTCGGCAACCCGCAGGAGATCACCGTCCTGGAGCTGGCCCAGATCGTCGGCGAGCTGACCGACACCCCGGTCAACCTCGAGTACTCGGACCTGCCGACCGACGACCCGACCCAGCGCAAGCCGGACATCACCCGCGCGCAGGAGGTCCTCGGCTGGGAGCCGGAGGTCGACCTGCGCGAGGGCCTGCTGCGGACGATCGAATGGTTCTCGACGAGTGCGCTGGTGCGGTAACCGCACCTACCTGCCGACGCCGTGTGACGTGAGGCCGGCGCGGGTCAGGATGTCCGTGTCGAGCAGGTTGCGCGTGTCCACGACGACCTGCCCCGTCATCGTCCCGGCGAGCGCCGCCCAGTCCAGCGACCGGAACTGAGGCCACTCGGTCAGCACGACCAGCGCCTCCGCGTCCTTCGCCGCCTGCTGCACGTCGTCGACCACCGTGACGGCGTCCGTGACACCTTCGACGGCCTGCTGGATCGCCGGGTCGTACGCGATCAACTCGGCGCCTTCGTCCTTGAGCAGACCCGCGATCTTCAACGCCGGGGAGTCGCGCAGGTCGTTGGTGCCCGCCTTGAACGCGAGGCCCAGCAACCCGAGCCGCTTGCCCCTGAGATCACCACCGACGGCGTTGGCGATCTTCTGGATGATCAGCCTGCTCTGCTTCTCGTTGGTGTTGATCGTGGCGCTGAGCAGCTCGAACTCGTGCCCCGCCGCCTCCGCGATCTGCAGCAGCGCGTGCGTGTCCTTCGGCAGGCACGACCCGCCCCAGCCCGGACCGGGCTGCAGGAAGGACTGCCCGATCCGCTGGTCGAAGCCCATGCCCTCGGTGACGTTCGCGATGTCCGCGCCCAGCCGCTCGCACAGCTCGGCCATCGCGTTGACGTAGCTGAGCTTCATCGCGAGGAAGCAGTTCGCCGAGTACTTCACCAGCTCGGCGCTGGCGGCGTCCATGAGAACGGTCGGCGCACCGAGCCGGGCGTAGAGAGCTGAAACGCGCTCGGCGGCGTTCTGCGCGTCGGACCCGACGACGATCCGGTCGGGGTGCATGAAGTCCTTGACCGCGCTGCCCTCGCGGAGGAACTCCGGGTTGCTCGCGACGAACACGTCGTCACGGCCCAGGAGTTCGAGCACGCGGGCGGCGGTGCCGACCGGGACTGTCGACTTGTTGACAACGACGGTGCCGGGCGCGAGCAGGTCCTTCATCTCCGCGACCGCGGCCTCGACGGCGGCCAGGTCGGCGGCGCCGCCGTGCCCCATGGGCGTCGGCACGCAGAGGAAGACGACCTCGGCGTCCTGCACGGCGTTGCGCACGCCGACGACGAACTCCAGGCGGCCGGCGGCGATCCCCTCGGCGACGAGCTCGGGCAGCTCGGGCTCGAAGATGGAGACCTGAGCCTTCTTGAGCTGTTCGACCTTCTTCTCGTCGATGTCCGCGCACACGACGTGGTGCCCCAACGACGCGAGGCAAGCGGCCGACGTGAGACCGACGTACCCGGCCCCGACCACCGCAACCCGACGAACGAACATCCTCAAACCGCCCTTGATCAGCGCGAACAGTTGGCGGCCGATCGTCGCACAGCGATCAAGCGAACAAGGGTGCTTTGAGGGGGGCCGTGACGGGACTCGCACAAGGTTCTGTTAAGAAGGCGAGTCGGAGCTACTTGCAACCGGCGGCGAGTGCTAGACGTCTACTACGGGTGTAGGTAGCCACTCGGAGGCGACACATGTGGATCAGCGTGACATTAGTCACATTGGGCGGTTTGGCGTTCCTGACGCGAACCGTAGCGGCCGTCCTGGCCGTTTCCCCCAATAAGAAGACGAACGATTACCCTAAGCCACAGACGTCCACCAATTGAGATACTCGATCGGGCTAAGGCTTACGTCAGAACGTTGACTTACCGTACGATCCTTTCGGGTCGTATGACTGAACGGTCACCCGTTGGGGACCTCACAGGGGTAGGTGCGCCATGGACCACGCACTGAGCAAGGTCATCGAGCTGCGCGAGTGCGGATTTCAGTTCCTCCACCTGAGGGACGACGCCGGGCAGCTGGACCGCATCATGGCGTTCAAACAGCGCAGAGGCTTCATCGACTCCATCCTGTTCTGGTCGGAGACCGAGGCCCGCGCAGGCCGTCTGCCTGCGGTGCGCGACTCAGCCCGACCGGCCCAGGCCGTGTGGATCTACGAGGGCCCGCTGTCCGAGGCCGTCGACCGGCTCCTCGATCTGCCGGAGCCCGGCGCCCGCAACGCGCCCATGCTCATGAAAGCGACAGCTTCTGATTTGGCCGTTGTCACGACGCTGCCATTTAAGTTGAAGCTTCCACCGGGTGCGATCGCCTAGCTCGTTAAGCCTTTTCGAACTCGCCGCGCTTAACGGCGCCGATGAACGCTGCCCATTCGGGCACGCCAATGACAGAACCTGCCCGGTTCTTGGAGTCGCGCACGCGCGCCATTGATCCGTTCAGCGCAATCTCAACGCAGTTACCGCTACCGCCGCCGCCACTGCGGCTGCTCTTCCGCCACAGAGTGGACACCTGGATCACTACCTACCTCTCGGCAGCCAACCTCTCGATCCACGCGGCGGACTCTTCATGGGACATCGCCAACTTCGAGAGGTGTTTGAACACAAGGTTAGCGGTCTTCACCCGCTCCGGATCCTCGATGTGGATCGAACCGGCCATGTGCTCGATGTAGAGGACCTTCGGATCGCCGGCGAAGGGTAGGTCCAGCAGGGCGAACGAACCGAACTGGCCATCCTGCGAGCCTGCCGACTCCAGCAACACCTGGATGGTCACGTTGGGCAGGCGGCCCACGTCGAGCAGGTGCAGGAGCTGCTCTCGATCAGAGTTCCGCACAACCGACTCCGCGATGATCGCGTGGTACTCCAGCGGGTTGTCGCCGACCAACCGCTGCTGTCGGCGTTGTCGGATGGCGATCTCGTTCTCGATCCACTTCTTGGATCGCTGGATCGTGGTGCCCGCGAACACAGATCGCATGGTTCGCACGGTCTGCACCTGCCCCGGGATGAAGCCCAGCTGAAACTCCCGGACGCGCGATGCATCGTGCTCGAGGCTGATGTAGCCCTGCACGTCGATGCCGAAGGCGCGCCACCACCCCTTCTCCTTGGCGAGCTCCCACATCTCGATGTACGGCTGCTCCTCGTCGCCGATCACGCCGTACAGATCAAGCATCGCTCGCAAGGCGTGGATGTCCGGCAGCTGGCCGTTCTCGATGCGGCTGACCTTGGGGACGTTGTAAAGCAGACGGTCTGCGACCTGTTGCTGGCTCATGCCCGCGCGCTCACGCAGCAACTGGAGCGCCTCGCCGAGGCGCTGCTGCCGGAACGTGGGATCTGCCACGGCCCAAACGTTACGGGCATGATCCGGAAGTTGAGATTCTCACCTTTCAGCTGCGGTGAGGAACGTCCTGGTCATGGACCACTTCCATCGCATCGAGTACCACCGCAGGCTGCCCGGCGGTGCGCTGGACCTCGAACAGATCGAGGAGGTCCAGGATCATGGTTGGTACATAAGGAAAGGCGAGGAGTGGCGCCGCCGGTACACCCTGGAGTGCGCGTACGACTTCTTGTCGCGCACCGAAACGAAGGCGGGCGTTTTCGCGATCACGGTGTGGCGGCGGAAAGTTCGCGTCTGCACCGTCGGATTGGAGTGGAGCCCCCTGAAGGGGTGAAGAAGTTCCCACTCCTGAGTTACGCAGCTTGATGTAGAGGGGTCAGACGCGAAACGTTCGCGCCCATGAACCTCAGGAAGACCGTCACGGGGGCCGCTGTTGCCCTCGGCAGCGCTACCGTCATGCTCGGCCTGGGTGGTATCGCGCACGCTGACACCGCTGACGTCAACGCTCTTACGCAGCCTGACATCGGTGGCCAGCTGGGCGATGTTGCGTCCGCCGGCTCGCTCGCGGCCGTCAACACGGAAGACGTCAACGGCAAGATCCAGGCCATCAACGCTCAGGACGCGGACGTCACCGCGATCGTCGAGAACGTCGACGCCGGTGGCAACGGTGTTCCCGCCGCGACGCTGCTCGGCCTCAACGAGCCGCAGGGCCCGTGGAGCGGCCTCGCGCACGTCGCCATCTGATCCAACCAGTACTTCCTGGCCGGGGCGGCGCCCGATTCCCTCCCCCTCGAATCGGGCGCCGTTCCACTTTTTGTAGGAGCGGAAAGCCTTGAGCATCAAGAAGATCGTCGCTTCCGCCGGTATCGCCGCCGGTGCGCTCGCCGCACTGGCAGGTACCGCTCAGGCTTCGGCGCTGCCGACGCCGCAGCTGCCGGACGTCGACCCGATCAGCAAGATCAGCGATGTCGCCGGCGCCGCGGGCGTCAGCACGCTGCACAACTTCGGAAGCGCCAACGTGGACATGATCCACGACGGCTCGCAGGTCATCGGGGGCTAACGCCCCACCGCGTAGCCCTGCGCGCCGCGTGGATTCGCACCGGCGCGCAGGAGTCCGTCTGCGGCATCCCTTGCCACGGCGGACATCCGGCCCAGCGTCCACTCGCCGGCGTCGACGACCAGGTGGCCCTTCGCCCGCAGCTGGTCGAGCACGTCCGCGCCGGCGCTCGACTCGATGACGAGTTCGCCAGGAGTCCAGGCGCGCGGGTAGAACGAGCTCGGGAACGCGTTCGAGTGCCACATCGGTGAGTCGATGGCCTCCTGCAGGTTCAGGCCTGCCCGGTGTGCCAGCCAGAAGCCGAGCTGCCACTGGTCCTGCTGGTCCCCACCCGGCGTGCCGAATGCCAGCGCCGCCTCACCGTCGCGCAGCGCCATCGACGGCGAGAGCGTGATGCGCGGGCGCTTGCCGGGAGCCAGCGAGTTCGGCAATCCCTTGTCCAGCCAGAACATCTGCGCCCGGCTGCCGAGGCAGAAGCCCAGCGACGGGATCGTCGGCGACGACTGCAGCCAGCCGCCGGACGGGGTCGCGGAGACCATGTTGCCCCAGCGGTCCACGACGTCGACGTGCACGGTGTCGCCGCGCGTCACGCCGGAGCGCGCCACCGTGGGTTCGCCGATCGCACCGGTCGGATCGCTGACCGGAGTCGAGGGACCGCCGATGATGTGCTGGGGCAGCAACGGTTCCCGGCCGTCGGGCGAGCCCGGCCGCAGTTCGTACGAAGCGGTGTCGCCGATCAACGCGCGGCGCTCGTCGGCGTAGGCGCGCGAGACCAGCGTTTCGAGCGGAACGTCGTCGGCGTCGCCGTACCAGGCCTCGCGGTCGGCGAACGCCAGATTGGCGGCCTCGGTCGCCAGGTGCACGGTCTCCGCGGTCGGCTTGCCGTCCACATAGGACAGCTCGTATCCCTCCAGCAGCCGGAGCTGCTGTGCCAGCACGGGCCCCTGCGTCCACGCGCCGGCCTTGACGAGCGCCCACTCGTCGAAGTCGACGACCAGCGCGTCCTCGTACGAGGCCTCCCAGGACGCCATGTCCGCGCCCGTCAGCACACCGGCGTGGTCGCGGCCGGAGTCGTCGCGGAACTCGTTGCGGCAGAACTGGTCGATCTGTGCCGCCACGAACCCCTGCGACCACGCCCGGCGCGCGGCCTCGATCTGCGCTTCACGGCCGGCGCCCGCGGCCTCGGCGGCGGCCAGCAGCCACTCCCAGGTGTCGGCGAGCTTCGGGTTGCGGAACAGGCCACCGGGCTTGGGCAGGACGCCACCCGGCATCCACTGCGCGGCGGAGGTGGTCCAGTGGTCGCGGAAGAGGTCCGAGACGCGCTCGATGGTGTCGACGACGCGGGGCAGGAGCGGGAAGCCGTGGCGGGCGTAGCCGATGGCGCGGTCCAGCACCTCGCGCAACGACTTCGTTCCGTAGTCGCGCAGCAGAGTGAGCCAGCCGTCCCACGCACCCGGCACGGTCGCGGCGAGCAGTCCGCTGCCCGGCACCAGGTCGAGGCCGAGGCCGGTGTAGTGCTCGATCGTCGCACCGGCCGGCGCGACGCCCTGCCCGCACAGCACGCGCGGAGCGCTGCCCGCGGCCGCGAAGATGATCGGCACCTCGCCACCGGGACCGTTGAGGTGCGGCTCCACGACCTGCAGGACGAAGCCGGCGGTGACGGCGGCGTCGAAGGCGTTGCCGCCGTCCTCCAGCACGGCCATGGCGGCCGAGGAGGCGATCCAGTGGGTCGAGCCGACCATGCCAAAGGTGCCGACGAGTTCGGGGCGAGTGGTGAACACCCCATAAAGGTACGCGGGGCTAACTAATTTGCGTGACTCCGAGTGACACATTACCCACACCCGAACGGAGCAGCCCGAGGTCACCGTACGACTTTTGATGTAGCTGACCGTGACGGATCTCCTACCAGAGGTCTACCGGCGCGGACGATGTGTTCGAACACCTTCGAACGGCACAGTTCAGGCATGGGAATCCTGGGTACCGCGACGATCTTCATCGGCCTCGCGTTGCTGGCTGCGGTGCCGTTGGTGGCACTGCTCCACTGGACCGACCGTTGAGCTCGAGGTAACGAGCGTTAACCTCCTCGCGAGCAGTTCGCTTCGAGGAGGATGAAGGCATGGAGATCTCGGGTACCGCGGCCATCGTCACCGGTGGCGCATCCGGCCTCGGCGGCGCGACCGCACGTGCGCTGGCGGCGCGTGGAGCGCAGGTGTTCGCGCTCGACCTGCCCGGCGCCATCGAGAAGGCCGACGTCATCGAGAACGTCACCTACCTGTCGGCCGACGTGACCTCGGGCGAAGA
Organism: Lentzea sp. NPDC051213; assembly: GCF_044455585.1. Classification (NCBI taxonomy): domain Bacteria; kingdom Bacillati; phylum Actinomycetota; class Actinomycetes; order Pseudonocardiales; family Pseudonocardiaceae; genus Lentzea; species Lentzea sp. NPDC051213. The sequence continues at coordinate 14,296 of NZ_JBITEX010000009.1, read as the reverse complement.
GGTCCAGGCCGCCGTCGACACCGCGGCAGGCTCCGGCGCCCCGCTGCGCATCACGGTGAACTGCGCGGGCATCGGCCCGTCGACCCGCACCGTCGGCAAGACCGGTCCGCACGACCTCGACCTGTACCGCAAGGTCATCGAGATCAACCTGATCGGCACGTTCAACGTCCTGCGCCTGGCGGCCGCCGCGATGGGCAAGACCGAGGAGCTGGAGCACGGCGCCCGCGGCGTCATCATCAACACCGCGTCGATCGCCGCGTTCGACGGCCAGATCGGCCAGGTCGCCTACGCCTCCTCCAAGGGCGGCGTCGTCGGCATGACCCTCCCGGCCGCACGCGACCTCTCGTCCGTCGGCATCCGCGTGCTGACCATCGCACCTGGCATCGTCGACACCCCGATGCTCGCCACGGTCTCCGACGAGTTCCGCGCGGGCCTCGCCGCCGGCGTGCCGTTCCCGAAGCGCCTGGCCGCGCCGGGCGAGTACGCGCAGCTCGCCGTCTCGCTCGTCGAGCACGACTACCTGAACGGTGAGGTCATCCGCATGGACGGCGCTCTCCGCATGGCCCCGCGCTAGAGGTCTCCCGCAAACGGCAACCTGGACATCGCGTCCGAGGTCATCCACTCGCGCAGGCGGTGGGTGGCCCGGACGTCGTCCTCGTTGTACTCGAGCAGCCGACGGCGCTGGTCGGTGTCGAGCTCGTCGCCGTTCATCCCGACCGCGGACCGGTACCAGCGCATGGAGTTCTCGCCGCCGGCCTCCGGGTCCCGCCACCGGAATCCCGCGACCGGCGCGATGATCTTCAGGCCCTTGCCGTGCGCGCACAGGAACTGCTCGCGGACGATGCCGAACAGGTCGACCCACGAGTCCGACCCGATGAACTCCTTGACCTGCGCGATGGTCGGGATGCCGGGCTTGCCCGCGAACCTCTCGGCTGAAGCGAGCAGCCAGCGGTTCTCGGCGAGCTCGTTGTAGCAGTAGGCGCGGAAGCTCAGGCCGCGCGCCTTGGCCCGCAGGCGGATGCCCGTCAACCACGTCCAGAACTCGGCGAAGCTGCGCGCCTCGTCGTCGCACGGCAGCGCGTCCCACGTGACGAACGCGCGGTAGCCGTGCTCCTCGTCGATGTCCTTTCCGGACAGCAGGCAGCCCCACATGTACGCGCCGAGATCGCCGAAGCTCTCCATGTCGACGTCGACCTCGACGTCCGCGCGCGGCACGCTCATCTCGGGCACCCGCCGCACGAGGCTCAGGTCGCGCAGCCAGGCCCTGGCGAGCACCACCGCGTCACCGAACGGCATGCCGACGAGCTGGATCGGCCCTTCCTCCGCCGGATCCAGCTCGGCCAGCAGGTCCACAGTGGACAGTCCGATCTTCCGCAGCGCCGCCGCGTCCTCACCCCGGACGACGAGACTGACGTCCCGGCCGCGCTTGAGGTCGTTGTCGCACGTCGGCCACCACGGGCACGTCTTGCAGTCGACGATCCGCGACGGCCTGGCGAGCGGCTCCTTCTGGTTCGCCGACGCGAGCGCCACCGCCAGCCGGTCCGCGAACCGAGCGTCGTACTCAGCCAGCGCGTTGCGGCCGCCGGGCCACGTCGGCGCCTCCAGGTCGTGCCACAGCACCACATCGGCGTCCATGCCGATGACGCCACCGGTAGCGCGCCCGTTCGTCGCGTACCCGGCGGCCTGCAGCTGCCGTTGCGCGTGAGCCAGCCTGAGCTGATCACGGGGCTGCGGCCGCACCTTGCGATGCGGGTCCGTGCGGCTGCCACCGGGCAACGGCATCGTCAGCGGACTGGTCCGCGCACCCTGGCCGGGATCGGTGATCTTGTGCCGCACCACGAGCACCGGCACGTACCCCGTGGCGTCCTTGACCAGCAGGTCGATGCCACCACGACGGCCGCCACGCGGATCACGCGGCAACGCGGCGCCCCAGATGTACTGGGCACCCATCTCCATCGCCGCGAGCGTCACCCGTTCCCGGTCCGAACTGCGCACGTCAGGCCCGCTCGGCACCTCGAAGAGGTTCGAGCCGACCCTTCTGGCGAACGCGTCCGCCACCGCACGGCGGTGGTTCATCGCGTCCGCTTTGCGTTGTTCCGAAGCCGGATCCGGCGCCGCCCTGGGGACGTCGCGCATCTCCGGATCGTTTTCGAGGTGCACCCGCCGCCGACAACGAGTGACCACGCCGGCGTCGAGCTGCACCTGGGAAGTCACTGAAGAAGGGTATGTCGCGCGTCGAGCCGATGCGTCGGCAACCTGGGCAGTAAGTTTCACGTGACGGAGGAGGTGTACCCGAATGGCGCGCAAAGCAGGCCATCTGATCACGCCCAGCAGGGCCAAGAACCTGGTCGGCGTGGCAAAGGTGGTGGCGCCCGCACTGATTCCGATCCTCGCTCCGGTGCTGGCGCGCGGCGCCGGTGTGCTGAGCGACCAGTACGACCGGTACCGCGCCCGGCGCCTCGGGATTTCCGTTGAGGACATCGGCAAGTACTCCGGGTTCGGTGCCCGGTTGCACGCGCGGATTGTCGGGATTGCGGAGTCGACGGAGGCTTTGCGTGCTTCCGACTCCGCCTGGGTCACCAAGACCGAGGCGCGGCTTTCTCAGCTGCTTGCCGCTGTGCGGGCTTCTGAGCGGATGCCGACGGCCCGGCGCAAGGCTGCGCACCGGGCCGTCGCCACTGATCTGGATGTGCTGGAGCAGGAGCTGCTGCGCCGCCTGAACGTGCGCTAGCGCACCGGTGACCGCCCGGTCACCTCGGCCACGGCCCTGACCGCCGCCTCCTCGACCACCTCACCGGGATCGAGGTGCGCGGTGACCTCTTCCATGACCTCGGCCACCCGCTCCTCACGCCGAATCATCGGATCCGACCGCAGATCCCGAGCCAGCGAAACGCACAACCCGATCATCACCACCATGAACGGCAACGCCGCGATGATCGTCATGTTCTGCAACCCTGTCAGCGCGTTTGACCCGCCGACCAGCAGCATCACCGCCGCCACGGCCCCGGTGAGCACGCCCCAGAAGACCACCACCGGCCGGGCGGGCCGGATCGTGCCCTCCTGCGAGAGCGTGCCCATGACGATCGAGGCCGCGTCCGCGCCGGACACGAAGAAGATCGCCACCAGGATCATCACCACGACGCCGGCCACCGCGGCCAGCGGGAACTGGTCCAGCAGCGCGAACAGCTGGGACTCCGGTGTGGACTGACCGGCCAGGTCCACCCCGGACCGCTGCTCGAAGATCGCGGTCCCGCCCAGGATCGCGAACCACACCAGCGACACCGCGGACGGCACCAGGATCACGCCGGCCACGAACTGCCGGATCGTCCGGCCGCGGGAGATGCGTGCGATGAACATGCCGACGAACGGCGTCCACGAGATCCACCAGGCCCAGTAGAAGATCGTCCACCCGGACAGCCAGGTCTCGGTCGCGTCGCCACCGGAGGCCGCGGTCCGGCCGGCCATCGTGGCGAGTTCGCGGAAGTAGTCACCGATGGCCGTGGGCAGCAGGTTCAGGATGAACACGGTCGGCCCGACCACGAACAGGAACAACGCCAGCACCACGGCCAGCACCATGTTGGTGTTCGAGAGCCACTGGATCCCGCGCGCGACACCCGAGACCGCGGACACGACGAACGCCACGGTCAGCACCGCGATGATCGCGACCAGCAGGCCCTTGCCGACCTGGCCGGTCCACCCGGCGGCCTCCATCCCGCTCCCGATCTGCAGCGCGCCGAGGCCGAGGGAGGCTGCCGAGCCGAACAGGGTCGCGAAGATGGCCATCACGTCGATCGCGCGGCCCCAGCCACCGGTGGCGCGTCGTCCGAGCAGAGGAGCGAACGCGGCGCTGATCAGCGAAGACCGGCCGCGGCGGAAGCTGCCGTAGGCGATCGCGATGCCGACGACGGCGTAGATGGCCCACGGGTGCATCGTCCAGTGGAAGAGCGTGGTGGCCATCGCGGTTTCCAGCGGATCGCCTTCTGTACCCGGCGGTGGCTTGACGAAGTGGGTCAGCGGCTCGTTGACGCCGTAGAACATGAGACCGATGCCCATGCCGGCGCTGAACATCATCGCGACCCACGAGACGGTCTTGAACTCGGGTTTTTCGTCGTCACGACCGAGCGGGATCTTGCCGTAGCGGCTGAAGGCGAGCCACAACGCGAAGACCACGAACCCGGAGGCCGAGATCACGAACGCCCATCCCAGATGCTGGATGATCCAGCCCAGCGCTGTCTTCGAGACGGACGCCAAACTCTCTGTACCGACGATTCCCCAGGTCACGAACGCAAGCGTGAGACCTGCGGCAACGCCGAACACAACCCGGTCGGTTCGGCCCGGCCTGTCGCATTGAACGGTCATGCGGCCCTAGTTACCCGCTCATAGACCTAGGCAAACTGCCCGATTACGCTCAACTGCCGTGAGCACCTGGTCGAGTGAGTTGCGCACCCTGCGTGGTGCCGTTCTTGCGCTGACCTCTGCCGCGCTCACGATCACCGCCCACGGACTGGGCGGCGGAAAGCTGACCGAGTTCATCCACGCCTTGCCGCTGGTCGTGCTCATCGCGTTCGCTGCGGCGTCACTCGCCGACAAGCGGACCGGGAAGCTCTCTGTCATCGCCGGGCTCGGCACGGCCCAGCTGGCGCAGCACGTGCTGCTGACCTGGGTCAACCACGAGCACACCAACACGCTCACCGGGCAGATGTTCGTGGCGCACCTCGTCGCGGCCACGTTCACCGGTCTGCTGCTGTTCCACGCCGAGAACGCTCTGTTCAGGGTGTTCGCCGCCGTCACCCGCCTGATCCCCCGCAGGCTCACGCCGCTGCCGGTCACCAAGCCGGCGCGGACGTTCACCAGCACGCCGTTCATCCAGCGCACCCAGTCCGTGCAGCTGACGCGTGCACACGGGCGGCGCGGGCCGCCCTGTGGTTCCTGATCACCCGAATCCCCCAATCCCCTTGGCAATCAGGAGCCACAACTTCATGTCGACAAATCGATTTGGCGTGCGCACGCTCGCCGTCCTCGCCGTTGCCGGAATCGCTGTCCTGGGCACCCCGTCCATCGCATCCGCGCACGTCAGCGCCCAGCCGTCCGAGTTCACCCAGGGCGGCCGCGCGACCTTCGCGTTCCGCGTCCCGAACGAGCGGGACAACGCCGGCACCACCAAGATCGAGGTGACGCTGCCGCAGGACACGCCGCTCACGTCGGTGCGCACGAAGCCGCTGCCCGGCTGGAAGGCCGAGGTCGTCAAGGGCAAGCTCGACAAGCCCGTGACGCTCGCCGGCAAGGAGGTCACGGAGGCCTTCAAGACGATCACCTGGACCGCCGAGCCCGGTGTGAAGATCGCGGTGAACGAGTACCAGGAGTTCTTCGTCGCGCTCGGCACCCTGCCCGAGGGCAAGGACAAGCTCGAGCTGCCGACCAAGCAGACCTACGAGAACGGTGAGGTCGTCGACTGGAGCCAGTCGGCAGGTGCCGACGGCAAGGAGCCGGAGCACCCGGCGCCCGCGCTGAAGCTCGCCCCGAAGAAGGCCGCCGACGACGGCCACGGTGGCCACGGCACGACCCCGGCCGCGAACACCGGCACCGACACGCACGAGGCGTCGGCCGCCGGTTCCGACAAGACCGCCCGCTACCTCGGTGGCGCCGGTCTCGCGGTCGGCGCGCTCGGCCTGGGCTTCGGCGTCGGCGCCATCCTGCGTTCGCGGCGCAAGGCATGAAGCGCGCTCTCATCGCGTGCCTGATCGCTGGTGCGGCCGTGCTTGCCACGGCCGCCCCCGCGGCGGCGCACAACGCGCTGATCAGCAGCGACCCGAAGGACAAGACCTCGCTGGAGGCAGGTCCGGCCGCGGTCACGCTGACGTTCGACCAGGACGTGCAGGGCGGCCAGGGCATCAACACCATCAGCGTCGTGGACGCGAACGGCGGCCACTACGAGGTGCAGGGCGACCCGACGATCAAGGACAACGCGGTCTCCGCGAAGGTCAACGCGCTCGGCAAGGCCGGGCAGTACAAGATCGGCTACCGCATCCTCTCCGCGGACGGCCACCCGGTGTCCGGTGAGCTGACCTTCACGCTGACCAAGGACGGCACCGGCACGCCCGCCGCGGCGCCCAACACGAGCACCGCGCCCGAGGGCGGTTCCGGCGACGGTCTGCCCATCTGGGTGTGGATCGTCGGCGCCGTGGTGCTGCTCGGCGGTGGCGTGTTCTTCGCCCTGCGCAGTGGCGGAGGCGCGAAGGTATGAGCGACGTCCGGACCGCCGCCCCCACCCACTACCGCGTGCTCGCCGGGCTCGTCCTCGGCGCACTCGCGGGCATCGCGCTCGGCTTCGTGCTGGCACCACCTGTCGTGGTCGCCGGGGTCGTCGACGCCGGGGCGGCGGTCCGGTTCGGTCTGCCGGTCACCCGCGTGCTGCTGGACGTCTCGGCGACGATCGTCGTCGGGCTGTCCCTGCTGCCGAAGCTGCTCGGCTTCGACCGGCCCACGCACACGGAACCCGTCATGCGGATCGCCCGGCCGGCCGCGGTCGTCGCCGCGGCGGTCTGGGTGATCACCGCGCTGCTGGCCATCGTGCTGCAGGCCGCCGAACTGCGGCCGGGCAGCGACGTCAGCATCGGCAACGCCGTCGACTACATCGCGACCGTCGGCGCCGGCAAGGGCCTGCTGTTCAGCGCGGCCTGCGCGTTCGTCTACGTGGTGATCGGCGTGCTGGCGGTGCGCAACGGCGAGTCGGTGCCCGCTGAGCTGCGGATTCTCATCTCGATGTTCGGCCTGCTGCCGATCCCGGTGACCGGGCACGCCTCCAACTGGAAGTACCACGACTACTCGATGGTCTCCATGGAGCTGCACGTGCTGGGTGCCGCCGCGTGGACAGGCGGGCTCGGGGCGTTGATCGCGCTGGTCGCCTACCGCAAGGGACTGCTGGCCGTCGCGCTGCCGAAGTTCTCCAAGATCGCGACCATCAGCCTGATCGTCGTCTCGGTGACGGGCCTGTTCAACGGGCTGCTGGAGCTGGTGCTCAACCCGGTCATCCCGTTCCCGCAGTCGCTGTTCACGACCGGCTACGGGCTGCTGGTCCTCGGCAAGACGGCCTGTGCGGGCGCGGTCGCGGTGCTCGGGGCGCACATCAGGTGGCGGCTGCTACCGCAGATCTCCCTGCACAAGACCACCGCGATCGTGCAGTGGGCGGTCCTGGAGGTCATGATCATGGGCCTGGCGTTCGGCCTGGCAGTGGTGCTGAGCCGCGCTCCTGTGAGCTGAGTCTCGTTCAACGTGAAACATTCGCAGACTCGGCGAGTGGTCCGATCGGCGCGACGAGCTGCGCACGAACGGCCTAATCGGTGATCAGCCGAGCCGAAGATTCTTCACGCATGCGCGCCAGCCGGTTCATCGTCCGCTGACCGCGGCGGTCCAGCTCGCGGCTGTCGATCCAGCCGTTCGCGTAGAAACGGTAGTCCTGCGCCAACGCCACCAGCTCCGCGAGGTAGTCGGCGGAACGCCGCCGTCGCTCCTCGTCGAACGCCGCCAGAAGTGGCAGCTGGGTGTCCACCACCTCGTCGAGCAACTGCGCGGACCGCAGCGCTCTCTTGGAACGCCACCTCCGTGTAAGGCTCACGCGCCGCACCTCGCCCTTCGCCCCGACCTGCCGCACCTTAGGCGTGGATTTCTCGCCCGTCGATGCTGCATTCGTGTGCGAAGCTCCTGGCGTTACCGGTTCGTGTCCCACACCATCCAATCGGGGTGCTATGGGGCCCAAACGAGATGCGGTCAGGCGGCCGTGTCGGCACCGGTGAAACGAGCGACGCGGTCGGCCAGCTCGCGGGCCTCCGGGTTGTTGCGACGCTTCTCGGCTTCCTGGCGAAGCGGTTCCATGCGCTGCTTGGTGCGCACCGACTTGAGGCTTTCCGACAGGTCAACGGCCTGGCGACCGATCTTGGCGCCGTGGTCGATGTCGCCCTCGAGCAGGTGGTTGATCGCCATCGAGGTGAGGTTGAACGAGCGGCTGCGCGCGTACTCGTCACCGAAGTTGTTGATCGCCTTGGACAGCGCCGGGATGGCGGTCCTCGTGTATTTGGCGTCCACCGTCTGTGCCAGCTCCGTGTGCACTGTGCCGATCATGGACGAGAGGTCGATCTCGTTGAAGAACCGCGCCCACGCAGGAGCTTCGGCGATGTTCGAACGGGAGAACTCGTCACGGGCGCGGCCGAGCAGCTTGAGGGCCTGCTCGTCGGAACCCATCTTCGCGTAGGCCCAGGCCTCGTTCGCGCAGAGGATGCCGACCGCCAGTTCGGAACCGGAGTTCTGCGCGGCCAGCTGACCCAGCTGGAACACCTTCAGCGCGTCGTCCGGGGCGTTCTGGTGCAAGTACACGCGGCCCATGCGGTACAGGATGTTCGCCATCAGGGCCTCGTTCTCGCCCTGTTTCGCGAGGTCGAGAGCCTGACCGAAGTGGTTGCGGGCCGAGTCCATCAGGCCGGTGTCGAACGACGTCCAGCCGGCGAGGTTGTGCAGGTCGGCCAGCGCGACGTAGAGGCGCTGGCGAACGATGTCCGTGGAGTTCGCACCGAGCATCTGCTGTCCCCAGGACAGCTGGGCCACCACGGCGTCACGGCACGAGCCGCCGCCGTACTGGTAATCAAGCGCACGCAGAGCCCGCGTCGCCGCTTCGACCTGGCGCACATCGGTCATACCGATGCGTCCCGGAGCCGGAGTCTGTGTGGGGTGTGAAACCCACGACCCGGAGTCCGCTCCGAACACGGCCGCGCCGACTGTCACGGCGGCGGCGTGCGCGAGGAACTTCCGACGCTTCACCGACTCGTCCTCCTCAGGATGGGGTGAGTCCGCGGTTGCGGCCACCCTCACTGCCGTTGTCTCGTCATAGGCGAGACCCATGTATCCACGTGGGACACCCAAGCCACAGGCGATCCTGGTCAGGACGTCGTATGCCATCACCTGGCGTCCCTTGAGGATCTCTGAGACCTCGGACTGCGATTGACCCGTGAGCGCCGCGATCTGGCGCTGGGACACACCGTGCCGTCGGAGCAGCCGGTAAACCGAGCTGATCTCGCGGCGGGCCAGTGCGTCCCGCATCTCCTGGTGGTCCCACACCTCGGCGGGGATCGGAGAGCCCTGGGAACTCATGGTGTTCATCGCGCACCCTCACAGTCCGTTGGGCGTCATCGGCAGACTAGGGGCAGGTCCCCGAGCCCGAGAAGTCCTCTTCGGCGGAGCTGATCGGCCCTACCGATAACCGCTTACCGCTCACCGTAAGACTTCCACCGGTCAGCGCTGTGACGTCCCGTTCCGGCATGAATCATCGCAATCTAGATTCCGGTAAGCGAGTGAGCACGGAGAGGAACGACCTGATCGTGGACAGCTCCTCTACGTACTCGACCTCCATTGTGGAGAAGGGTGACACCGACTCCACATGGCGCGGCACGACCGGGCAACGTCGGACGTGGCAGATCAGCTGCGGCGATGTGGTCGACCGGGACCGCCAGCTCACCGTGAAGGTCGTTCAGGGCCAAGTGGTTCTGGTCGGACCTCCCGGGGAGACGGCAGTCTTGTCCCACGACCAGCTCGTACAGCTCAGGGCTGCGCTACGCGAAGCCGCCGACCAGGCGGAAAGGTGACGGTGACGTTTCGATGGACGCGATCCTCGGACAGGTTCTTCGCAACGCTGTGTGGGAACGTCTCGACCTGCTCACTGAGCTGGCGAGCCGCGCGGACGCCCCGTCCCTCCTGTCGGTGGCTCGATCCGAGCTCCCTCGGCTGACCGAGGGATGGCGTGCTCTGCTGGCAGCGCACGAGCCGGACGAGAAGGGCAACTGCCCTGAGTGCTCCGGCCGCTGGCGCCAGCAGAAGTCACCTTGCTCGGTGTGGCGCGCCGCGTACGAACACCTGGTTGCGGGCGGACTCGCCCCGCGCCCGGCTCGCCACCTGCGCGAGGCTCCGGTGACACCTCCTGTCACCAGGACCCGCCGCGCGGTGGCTCGAGCCCACTAACGGGCGTTTGCGACTGACCTGGCGTCCCCCCGACACGACCAGGTCTGCAAACCGCCTACTGACCGGTGGTCCGCGATGTGCGAACCCCCGACCGCTACATCGCGGACCCCGGTCAGCTTTACAACTCCACAGATTCCCGCGGGCTGGTGACGTGCACCTTCCCTCCCCGACCGTTACTGGTCCGCGGTCACCAACCACGGCCCTTGTCTGCACCTCCCGCGCAGACAGGGGCCGTTTCACGTCTCTAGCGGTGCGTGCCGGTCTTCCAGGTCAAATACGAGGTCAGACCGGGCAACAGCCGCCCGGAGAGCTCGAACGCCTTGAGCTGCCACGGAAACAGGTGCTCAGCACGTTCCTTCTCCACCGCGTCCACGATCGCCTTCGCGCACTGCGCCGGCGTCACAGTCGGGATGAGCCGCGCGATCGACGGGATGCGTTCCTCCGCACCGGGGTTGTTGTTGAAGTACTCGCTGGACACCTTGCCCGGCACCACTTCGCTGATCCCGACACCGGTCCCCCGCAGGTCAAGCCGCAGAGACGCGGTCAGGCCGCGCAACGCCCACCGCGACGACTGGTAGCCCACCGCACCGGGAATCGGTAGCCGCGAGACCGGCGAGTTCACGTTGACGATCCAGCCCGACCCGCGCGAACGCATGGCGCCCAGGTACTCCCTGGTCAGCAGCAACGCCGCCAGGTACGGCACCGAGGTCATCGTCTGCAGCTCGTCGGCCGTCGTGTCGTCCAGGAACAGCCAGCGGCCGACGCCGGCGTTGTTGACGAGCACGTCAGGTGCGGGAACCTCCTCGGCGAGCGCGCGGATCTCCGCGGCGTCCGACAAATCGGCCACGTGAGCGGACGCCGAGCCGCCGAACTCGGTGATCCGTTTGACCTGTAGATCGAGCAGTTCGGCGCTCCGGGCCACAAGGTGGACATGCGCGCCGTGCGCCGCGAAGCGGAACGCGGCCTCCGCGCCGATTCCCTGGGACGCCCCCGTGACCAGAACCTTCTTGCCCGAGACCTGCATCAGACCACCGATCGCACTCGACTCATCAACACCGCCGCCAGCGTCGTCGCCAGCGCCGACACCGCGAACAGGCCGCGGTAGCCACCTAGGTTGGCGAGGATCAACGCGGTCAGCAAGGGGGCGATGACCTGGGGCAACGCGTTGGCCACGTTGAGCACGCCCAAATCCTTGGCCCGATCGGACGCCGCCGGCAACACCTGGGTCAGCAGCGCGATCGCCACCGCCCAGTACGTGCCGAACCCGACGCCGAGCAGCGGTGCGGCGATCAGGGCCGCGGTCCACGTCGGCCAGGCGGCCAGCAGCAACGCTGCGAGCGCCATCACCGTCGCCGCGAGGTACACGTACGGCTTGCGGCGGCCAGAACGATCACTCCGTGCGCCGAACAGCACCGCTCCTGCGGCGAGTGCCACCCCGTAGAGCGCCATCAACACCAGCAGGCCGTCCTCGGGTGACGGGTGGTGGACGACGTCGCCGAGGAAGTAGAGCAGGTACAACGTCCCGAACGCGTTGCCGAGGTTGATCATGAGGTGGCCGAGCCAGGCCCACGCGAAGTCGGGGTGCTGGCTCGGTGAGATCCAGAACGTCGGGCGCACCGGCTTCACGACGAGCTGCGTGTCAGGCGTGCGCCACACGAAGAAGATGGCGCCGGCCACGACGATGGCCGCGCACGCCAGGTAACCGGCGGGCAGACCACTGACCAGCAACGTCACCACGACCGCGCCCAGCACCGTGCCGAGCATCTGGCTGATGCCGATCAGGCCGCCGACCTGCGCCCGTTGTTCGACGGGCACCCGGTCCGGCACCGCGGAGGTCAGTGAGGCGAGCATGCCGCCGATCCCCGCCTGCACCAGGCACCAGCCCACGGTCATCACGAAGACCGAAGGCGCAGAAGAGAGAACAGCGAGGCCAACGGCACCGATGATGGCGCCGGCCAGCGTCCACGGATGACGGCGACCGAACCGCGAGGTCGTGCGGTCGGACAGGAAGCCGATGAGCGGCACCACCACCAGCGACACCACACCACCGACGCCGGTGACGATGCCGAAGACGAGCTCCTTGTTGGCCTTGTCCAGCAGTTCGGCCTGCTGCGGCAACAACACCTGGATGGGCGCGTAGATCGCCAGCCACAGCCCCAGGTTCGCGAAGAACAGCCAGGCCATCCACCCGCGGCGGACTCTGACGATCGGCTCTGCCAGTGCCTCACTCACCGTTGATCACCTTGCGGTACCAGTGGAACGAGGCGCGCGGCGTGCGGCGCTGCGTCTCGTAGTCGACCTGCACGAGGCCGAACCGCTGCGAATATCCGGCCTCCCACTCGAAGTTGTCGAGCAACGACCACACGAAGTACCCGGCGACCTTCGACTCCACCGCGGCACGGAGGTGTCCGTCCAGGTAGGCGATCCGCTCGGTGTCCTCGATCTCGTCGGGGAAGCTGCAGCCGCTCTCGGTCACGTGGACCGGCGGCAGGTCCGGGTACCGCTCGCGCAACGTGGCGATCATCTCGGCCAGTCCGGACGGCACGATCGGCCAGTCGAACCCGGTGCGGGGGTACTCATCGATGTCCATCAGGTCAAACGGCAGCGGGTTGCCCTCTGACGGCGACTTGAGTCGTGTTGGGTTGTAGTAGTTGACGCCGTAGAAGTCGAGGGGCTGGTGGATCGTCTCGAGGTCGCCGTCGGCGATCGGCAGAAGTTCGGCGACTGCGTCGGGATATCGGCCCGACAGCACGGGGTCCGCGTAGATCCAGTTGTGGATTTCGCTGTAGGCCTCTGCAGCTGCTACGTCGTTCGGAGTAGCCGGCCAGGCCGGCGTGTGGTTGTTGGCGGTGCCAACGGCCTGTGCGTTGTACGAACGCAGCACCTCCACCGCACGGCCGTGCGCGAGGTTCAGGTGGTGGGCGGTCGGCAACGCGTCGAACAACAACGTCTTGCCCGGTGCGTGCTGGCCGATCGCGTAACCCTGCAACGTGACCATCGCGGGTTCGTTGACCGGGATCCACATCTTGACCCGGTCGGCCAGGCGGTCGGCGACCAGCGCGGTGTAGTCGGCGAACCGGTCGACGATGTCCCTGGTCAGCCAGCCGCCCTCGGCTTCGAGCTGCGTGGGCGTGTCCCAGTGGTAGAGCGTCACGACCGGGGCGATGCCGACCTCGACGAGCGCGTCGACCAGCCGGTCGTAGAAGTCGAGGCCCTCGGCGTTGACCGGCCCCTTGCCGGTGGGCTGGATCCGCGGCCAGGCGATGGAGAACCGGTACGCGTTCACACCGAGTTGTGTCATCAGCGCAACGTCTTCGCGCCAGCGGTGGAAATGATCGCAAGCAACCCTGGCGTTCTGGCTCTCGTGTACCTGAGCGAAGTCGTCCCACACGGAGGGACCCCGGCCGCCCTCGCCGAACGCGCCCTCGATCTGGAACGCGGACGTCGACACTCCCCAGAGGAAGTCGCTCATCGATCCTCCAAAATGTGAAATTCGTTCGGATCGTAGGCGTGTTGACAGCTTCAAGGAAGTGAAAACGCCGTACAACAGGCAAGATAGAAGCACCCGAACTACTGGGAGTCGCCGTGACGAGCACCACCCCGCTTCGCCGTCAGCCCGTCCAGCAGCGCAGCGCCAAGCGAGTCGAGCGAATGCTCGAGGCGTGCGCGACTCTCATCGATGAGGTGGGCTACGACGGCGTCACCACCACGTTGATCGCGGAGAGAGCGGGTGTCGCGGTCGGTTCGCTGTACCAGTTCTTCCCGGACAAGAGAGCCGTCGTGCAGGCGCTGACGTTGCGCAACGTCGACAGGTTCTCGCAAGGGATCAACGACCGGCTCGAGCAGGCGACGCTCGAGCACTGGTGGGACGCCGTGGACACGGTGTTCGACGTCTACGTGTCGATGCACCGCGAGATCCCCGCGTTCGGGAAGCTGCACTTCGGCGACGTCGTGGACATGCGGCTGCTGGACGACCGCCGCGACAACAACGCCGTCATCTCCGACAAGATCTCCGAGCTGATCTCCGGGAAGTTCGGCATTCCGATGACCGAGGTCCAGCTGCCGATCGCGATCGCCGTCGAGGCCGCGGACGCCGTGCTGAAGATGGCGTTCCGCAACAACGCGACCGGCGACACGGCGATCCTGATCGAGGCGAAGGCGCTCGTCAGGGGCTATCTCTCCGCCAGGCTGCCGAGCTAGCTTGAGTTTTAACCTGTTCGGTCCGGGTGTGGGTGGCAGGGCTCGGTTGTGTTGTGGTGCTTGTGTTTGCGCCTGTCTGCGCTGGTGACGA
>NZ_JBITEX010000008.1:0-478755 GCF_044455585.1 Lentzea sp. NPDC051213 | reverse complement strand
AAAGGAATTACCTCGACGAGGAGGTAATTCATATATTACTGGCTGTGTTATCGGCACGCTGTTGAGTTCTCAAAGAACACGCGCACACCGCAGTCCATCTCCGCGAGGAGGGAACTTCCGGGGCTGGTGTTGGTCTAGAAGTCTTTCGCCGCGCTCCGTTCCGGTTGTTTTCCGGCCCGTTCCGCGCTGGCAGAGAGAAAGTTACACGGCGGCCATCCAACATCCAAATCGGGGGTCACTTACGGCGTAACCGCAGGTCAGATGGCACGCGACTGGCCCAAACCAGGCAAGATCGACGCACAGTGTGACCGGGGCCACGTAGGCAATCTCGACGGTGACATCGTCCGGGGTGTCAGCTGGGTGCGCTCGGCAGGTGCACGGTCACCGACAGACCACCGGTCGGCACGGCCACTGCCTGCGCAAACCCGCCGTGCGCCGCCACCGCCGCCCGCACGATCGAGAGCCCGAGGCCGGTGCCGGACTGGCTGGTGCGGTCCTTGCCCCCGCGGCGGAACGGCTCGAACAGCTCCTCGACGCGGTCCGGCGGGATGAGCTGACCCGACGACGACACCCGCAGGACGGACCATTGCGGCCCGGTCTCCACCGCGGTCTCGATCCACCCGCCGACGTGGTTGTGCCGGACGGCGTTCTCCAGCAGGTTCCCCGCGATGCGCTCAAGCAGGGCGGGATCTCCGACCGCGAGCGCCGGCACGCATCGGAACACCGCGCGCACATGACGCACCTCGGCCTCGGCCCGCACCGCCTTCCACGCGGACTCGACCACCGCCGACAGGTCGACGGGCTCGCGCACCGCGAGCCCGACACCATCCGTGCGCGCGAGCAGCAGCAGCGCCGACACCAACTGCTCGGCACGCTCCCCCGCCGCACGCACGACACCGGCCATGCGCCGCAGCTCTTCGACGTCGGCATCCGGATCGGACAGCGTCACGTCCAGCTCCGTGCGCACCACCGAGAGAGGAGTGCGCAGTTCGTGCGACGCGTTCGCCACGAACCGGCGCTGCGAGTCGAAGGCGGCCTCCAGCCGGTCGAGCATCGCGTCGAACGTGTCCGCGAGCTCGGCGACCTCGTCGCGAGGCCCTTCCAGCCGCAACCTGGACCCCAGCGACTCCGCCGACAACCGGCGCGCGGCACCCGTGACGTCGTGCAACGGCTGCAGCACGCGACCGGTGAACGTCCACGCGAGCACCGCGGCGGCGAGCACCATGCACGCGAACGCGATCGACCCGGCCCGCAGCAGGTCTTGGCGCGCGGCGGCGGTCAAAGCGTCCGTCAGCACCGTCACGTCGACAGTGACGCCGTCGACGGTGACCTGACTACCCGCGGGAAAGGACGGGGAGGAGTCGAAGACCCGGCCGACCAGCACCCACCCGAGGAAGAGCAGCACAGCACTCACCACGGCGACGAGCGCGGTGGTGAGGAGCGTGATCCGGAGGCGGAGCCCCGGCCCGCGCCGACGCATGTTCAGTCCTCAGCTGGTCCGTTCGAAGCACTCGGCACCCGGTAACCGGAGCCCACGACGGTGTCGATGATGCCCGGTTCGCCGAGCTTCTTGCGCAACGTCATGACGGTGACGCGCACGGTCGTGGTGAACGGGTCCGCGTTCTCGTCCCACACGCGCTCGAGCAGCTCCTCGCTGCTCACCACCGAACCCTTGGCCGCGAGCAGCACCTCGAGCACGCCGAACTCCTTGCGGGTCAGCTCGATCGGCTGCCCACCACGCGCCACGGTGCGTCGCGCCGGATCCAGCTCCACGTCCTGAGCGGACAGCACGGGTGGCGTCGCCGGGGTCGCACGCCGAGCCAACGCCCGTACGCGCGCGACCAGCTCGGGGAACGCGAACGGCTTCGCGAGGTAGTCGTCCGCTCCCAGCGACAGTCCGGCCACGCGGTCCTCGATCGTCCCGCTGGCGGTCAGCATCATGACCCTGGTGAGCGCGCCGGAGCTGAGGATCTCCTTGCACAGTTCGTCGCCGGACATCCCAGGTAGGTCGCGGTCGAGCACTACTACGTCGTACCGCGTGACGGTCGACTTCTCGTGCCCGCTCTCGCCGTCGTAGGCGACGTCCACGGCCATACCTTCACGCCTCAGGCCGCGAGCGATCGCGTCGGCCAGAGGCGCCTCGTCCTCGACTACCAGAATCCGCACGCCACAAAGGTGCCACATGCACCTGAGAAGGCGCTTAACGACACCTTCACGTGCGCTGTTGGATCTCTTCTTCGGTCCGCACGGCCGCGCTGGTGAGGAAGCGCAGCACCACGGCCAGCTCGGCTTCGCTGAAAGAGCCGAGGTCAGCGCGGTGGCGTTCGTTCAGCGAGTCGTAGAGGCCGCCGACCCGCCGCACCGCGTCCTCGTCCGGTTCGATGACGACCTTCCGCCGGTCGAGCGGGTCCGGCACCCGGCGCACGAAGCCCGCCTGCACCAGCCGTTCGATCATCCGCGACGCCGATCCACTGGTCAGGTTGACCCGGCGGGCCAGCTCGCCCGGACTGGCCGGCCCCTGGTTGGCCAGCACGTACAGCGCCTGCAGGTCCGTCCACGTCATCCCGAGCTGCTCGGCGAGCATGCCGTTGAACTGGATGACCGGGATCTGCCACCGCGCGATGGCCCGCAGGACCTCTTCCGTCATGGCCGGCAGCCTACTTGCACCACGCAGTCGCTGCGTTACGCAGTAATTGAATGCTACGTTTACTGCGTGATGCAGCAAACCTGGTACGACCACCCCGTCTGGATCATCACCGACCCCGGCCTGGCCAGAACAGTGCTGTCCGACGGCCGTTTCGCCAAAGACCCCGCGTTGGCACCGAAGCACTGGGACACCCGCACGGCAGGTCTTGAACCCACCGCCGCCGAGCAGATGTCCGTGACCACACTCGACGGCGAGCCACACACACGGCTGCGCAAGGCGTTCGCGCCCCTCTTCAGCGCGGCGAAGATGCGCGCCTTCTACCCACGCATGCAGGCCATCGCGGCGAAGCTGCTCAACCAACTGCCGAACGAGGTCGACCTGATCGACGACTTCACGACCCGCTACCCGCTGGCGGTCCTCTGCGAACTGCTCGGCATCCCGGAGCACCACGTCGGCACGGCGATGGACGCCTGCCGCCTGATGCACGTCGACTACCCCGCCAACGTCCCCGCCGCGATGGCCGGATTCGCCCGCCTGGCAACGGAAGCGACCGCGGAGCTGCGCATGCC
Organism: Lentzea sp. NPDC051213; assembly: GCF_044455585.1. Classification (NCBI taxonomy): domain Bacteria; kingdom Bacillati; phylum Actinomycetota; class Actinomycetes; order Pseudonocardiales; family Pseudonocardiaceae; genus Lentzea; species Lentzea sp. NPDC051213. The sequence continues at coordinate 475,539 of NZ_JBITEX010000008.1, read as the reverse complement.
GGACGGCAGCACCGAGCAGGACCGCGACTACCAGATCTTCACGATCCTGTTCGCCGGCCAGCTCACCACCGACCTCGCGGCGGGCTTCCTCATCGCGAGAATCCTCAGCGACGCCAACGAATCCGCGGACGAACTGGTCCGGGAGACACTCCGCGAGCATCCCCCGGCACCGTTCACGCTCTGGCGCTTCACGACCACCGACGTGGAGATCGCGGGCACGCACCTGCCCCAGGGCTCACCGGTGCTCGTCGACCTCACGAGCACACCGGACCTGGTTTTCGGGTACGGCCCGCACTTCTGCATCGGCGCACAGCTCGCCCAGCTCGAACTCAAAGCCCTCGCCGAGACGTTCAGGACCGGCTATCCCAACGCGACGGCCACCGCACCGCTGACCCACAGCTCACCCGGCGGGATCATGGGCAGCAGGCTGCACGCGTTGCCGGTCAGGCTCGCTTAGCCCGATCCACCACCACGGTCGTCGCCGTCTGCAGGGCACGCAGCTCCAGCAACGCCGGGTGCTCCTCCGCCAGCCGGGCCGCGTTGAGCAACGACCGCAGCGCCGCGGTCTCCCCGCGTGCCCGCTCCAGCGCGGCACGGCCCTCGGACGCCGCTACGAGCTCGGCCAGTGCGGCCCGCCGCAGCTCACCGGGCATCACGACATCACGGACAGCCACGTCGGCCACCGACACACCCAGCTCATCAGCCCGTACGGCGACACCAGCCAGAACCTCGGCCGCAATGGCATCGCGCTCAGGGTCGACAGCGGAATGCGCGCGCGTCAGCACCGCACCGCGCAACGCCAGCTGCACAGCCGTGTAGAGCTCGGCCTCAGGCGCTGCCGTCTCCACGACGAACTTCGTCGGCGAGGACACAGCCCACCGCACCACCACGGTGACGCGCACCAGCACACCGTCCGAGGTCGGCACGTCCTGCGCGGCGGGAGTCATCGTGCGCGGACGGACGTCGACGCGGTGCAGCACGACGTGCCGCGAGAACTTGTGCTGTCCCGGCTCCACCTCGCCGATCAGCACGCCGCGGTCGAACCGGACGCCCCGCTCCCACGGGTACAACGTGTGCTTCATCGTCTCCACCTCCGTCCAGGCAGACCACGACCCCGGCCAGGCAGGGCGGCGGGCGGGAGTCCACAGGGGACTCGCAAAGCCCGAAACCCCCGTGTGCGACCGGGGTCGTGGCGTTCAGGGATCGAACCTGATGCTTCTAAGGCACCCAGCACCCGCCTGGACCGTGGAACCCGGCGAGGAAGACCTGCCGGGCCACAAAGAAGCGGGCGCGAGGTGGAGGTTAGCCGATCTGCTTGTCCGCGGGCTCGTCGATTTCGACCGGCAGGCACTCCAGCCGCGAAGCCCACTCGGTGACGCGACGCGCGACGTCCTGCGCGGTGATGCCGCACAACGCCAGCACCTCGGGACGCTCGCCGTGGTCGTGGAACTTCTGCGGCAACGCGATGTCGCGCAACGGCACCTCGACATCGGCGTCCCGCATCGCGGCCGCGAGCGAGGAGCCGAAGCCACCGTGGCGGCCACCGTCCTCAACGGTCACCACGAGCTTGAACGACGCCGCCATCTCCACGAGGTCCACCGACATCGGGTAGATCCAGCGCGGGTCGACGACCGTCACGCCGATGCCCTGGTCCTCCAGCCGTTGCGCGGCCTCGATACCGAGCTCGCCCAACGCGCCGACGGTCACCAACAGCACGTCGTTGCCCGACCGCCGAAGCACGTCAACGGAACCAATGCGCTCCAGAGCGGGCAGGTCGCCGCCGACGGACGCCTTCGGGTAGCGGATCACCGACGGTGCGTCCGAGATCGCCACGGCCTCGCGCAGCTCCTCGACCAGCGTCCCCGCGTCACGGGGCGCCGCCACGTGGACGCCGGGGATGACGCCGAGGATCGACATGTCCCACATGCCGTGGTGCGACGCGCCGTCCGGGCCGGTGACGCCCGCGCGGTCCAGCACGACCGTGACGCCCTGCTTGTGCAGCGCGACGTCCATCAGCAGCTGGTCGAACCCCCGGTTGAGGAACGTCGCGTAGACGGCCACGACGGGGTGCAGGCCGCCGATCGCCAGGCCGGCGGCGGAGGTCAGCGCGTGCTGCTCGGCGATGCCGACGTCGAAGAAGCGCGCCGGGAACGCCTTGGCGAACGGGTCCAGGCCCGTGGGCCCCTGCATCGCGGCGGTGATCGCCACGACGTCGGAACGCTCGCGGCCGACCTCCACCAGCGCGTCGGAGAACACGTGCGTCCAGGTGCGCTTGGACGGCTTGACGTCCTCGCCGGTGATCGGGTCGATGACGCCGGTGGCGTGCATCTGGTCGGCCTGGTGGTTCTCGGCGGGCGCGAACCCCATGCCCTTGCGGGTCACCGCGTGCACGATCACCGGGCCGCCGAACGACTTGGCGCGCTGCAGCGCGGACTCCAGCGTCGTCATGTCGTGGCCGTCGACCGGGCCGATGTACTTCAGGCCGAGGTCCTCGAACATCGCCTGCGGCGCCAGCGCGTCCTTGATGCCGCGCTTGGCGGCGTGCAACGCGGCGTAGAGCGGCTTGCCGAAGAACGGCGTCTGCTGCAGCGCGCTCTTGCCCTTCTCCAGCACGCGCTCGTAGCCGGGGCGCAGCCGCAGCGACGACAGGTGGTCCGCGAGACCACCGATCGTCGGCGAGTACGAGCGGCCGTTGTCGTTGACCACGATCACGACCGGACGCGTCTTGTCCGCCGCGATGTTGTTCAACGCCTCCCAGCACATGCCGCCGGTCAGCGCGCCGTCGCCGACGACCGCGACCACGTGGCCGTGGGCGCCGGTGATCTGCTTCGCCTTCGCCAGACCGTCCGCGTAGGACAGCGCCGTCGAGGCGTGCGAGCTCTCCTGCACGTCGTGCTCGGACTCCGAACGCGACGGGTAGCCGGACATCCCGCCCTGCTTGCGCAGCCGGTCGAAGCCGGCGCGGCGACCGGTGACGATCTTGTGCACGTACGACTGGTGTCCGGTGTCGAACACGATCGGGTCCTGCGGCGAGTCGAACACGCGGTGCAACGCCACGGTCAGCTCGACGACACCCAGGTTCGGGCCCAGATGCCCGCCCGTCTTGGACACCTTGTCGACCAGGAAACGCCGGATCTCCTCGCACAGCTGCTTCAGCTGCGCCTCGTCCATCCGTTTCAGATCCGCTGGTCCATGCACGGACTCCAGCAGGGTCACCACGCCCACCTCACTCCTGAAGACTGCCGCTCAGTCTACGGAGACTCGACTGAGACGCTTTGTCACCTGGTCTCAGGTACGAGCAACGCGATGCACTCCATGTGGTGTGTCATCGGGAACGCGTCGAACGCCCGCAGGTCTTCGAGCCGATACCCCTGAACTGTGAATTCAGCCAGGTCACGCGCCAGTGCGGCGGGGTCGCAGGCCACGTAGACGACCCGCTGTGGACGGCGGCGTGCGACTTCAGCCACAACGACCTTGCCCGCCCCCTTGCGAGGGGGGTCGAGCACCACGACATGAGGGTCCTCAACGGGCAGTCGGCGCGTCACCGCACGTTCCACCTTGTCCGACACCCACTCGACCTGAGGCATGCGGCGGAGGTTGCGCCGGCCGTCCTCGACGGCACCGGGGAAAGACTCCACGACCAGCACGGATCCGGTCTCGCCGACCTGCCGTGCGAGCACCGACGCGAAGAGCCCCGCACCGCCGTAGAGGTCCCACGCACGTTGCCCCGGTTCCGCCGCGGCCCACTCCCCCACGACCCTCGCGAACGTGTCCGCGGCCGCCGGGTGGACCTGCCAGAAACCGTCGGCGGAAATTCGCCACTTTCGTTGGGCGGCGGTCTCAACGGCTGTACCGGTTCCGGCGCGTCGCACGGTGTGTCGGCCGCGCACCTCACCCACATGCCGGTTGCCGTCACCGTCCTGGGTGATCGTCAGCTCCTGAGCTCGCCACTTTCGGTCGGTCACGGCCTCGACCATGCCCGGCCGGGCGATCACACAGTGGTCGATCGGGATCACATCGTGGGAACGGGTGCCGCGGAAGCCCGGCCTTCCGTCGCGGCCGACGGCCATCCGGATCCGGGTCCGCCACTCCAGCGGGCCGCCGGGCAGCGCCTCGACCTCCACCTCACGCTCGATCTTGCCGATGCGGGCGAGCTGCTCGTGGACGATCTGGGCCTTCAACGCCCGTTGCGCCTCCCACGACACGTGCTGGAAGTCGCAGCCACCGCACATCCCCGGCCCGCTGAACGGGCACGGCGCCTCGACGCGGTCCGGTGAGGGCTCCAGGATCTCCACGGCGTCCGCACGGCAGAACGACCCGCCGTTGTCCTCGTACACGGACACCACGACGCGCTCGCCGGGCAGTGCGTGCCGCACGAACAGAACGCGACCCTCATGCCGTGCAACGAAGTGGCCACCGTGTGCGACGGGACCGACCTCTACTTCGAACTTCTCGCCAACCCAGCTCATCGGTCGTCCAGTCCCCTTCGGACAGCGCCCGGTGCGATGACGTCCTTGTCGCGCACCTTTGTGGACGATGCGAGCTGCCACGGCACGCTGACCACCATCACACCGGGCTGGAACAGCAGTCTTCCCTTGAGCCGCAACGCGCTCTGGTTGTGCAGGAGCTGCTCCCACCAGTGACCGACCACGTACTCGGGAATGAACACCGTAACGACATCGCGCGGGTTGTCCGACTTCACCCGCTTCACGTAGTCGAGCACGGGCTTGGTGATCTCGCGGTACGGCGACTCGATCACCTTCAGCGGGATCTTGAAGCTCTCCTTCTCCCACTCCATCACGAGCTTGCGGGTGTCGCCGTCGTCGACGTTGACCGTGACGGCCTCCAGCACGTCCGGACGCGTGGCCTTGGCGTAGGACAGGGCCCGCAGCGTCGGCATGTGCAGTTTGGACACCAGCACCATCGCGTGGTTGCGCGCCGGCAGCGTGCGCACCCGCTCCTGCTGCCGCAGCTCCTCGGCGACGGTGTCGTAGTGCTTGCGGATCGCCGTCATCAACGCGTAGATGGCGGCCATCGCGGCGATGGCGATCCACGCGCCCTTGGTGAACTTGGTGATCAGCACGATGATCAGCACGGTCGCGGTGAGCGCCAGGCCGAACGTGTTGATCGCCTGCGACCGCCGCATCCTGCTGCGCGCCTGCACGTCGGCCTCGGTCTTCAGCAACCGCTGCCAGTGCTTGATCATGCCGAGCTGGCTCAGCGTGAACGACACGAACACGCCCACGATGTAGAGCTGGATCAGCCTGGTCACCTCGGCGTCGAACGCGATCACCAGCACGACCGCGAACCCGGCCAGGAAGAGAATGCCGTTGGAGAACGCCAGCCGGTCGCCACGGGTGTGCAGCTGGCGCGGCAGGTAGCGGTCCTGGGCGAGGATCGAGCCGAGCACCGGGAAGCCGTTGAACGCCGTGTTGGCCGCGAGCACCAGGATCAGCGCGGTGACACCGGCGATGAAGAAGAAGCCGGGCGGGAAGTTGTTGAAGACCGCGTGCGCGATCTGCGCCACCATCGTCTTCTGCACGTAGCCGTCCGGGGCGTTCGTGATCTGGTGGTCCGGCGACTCGGCCATCCGCACGTCGGTCAGCTGAGCGAGCACGATCAGGCCCATCAGCATGACCACCGAGATGCCGCCCATCAGCAGCAGCGTGGTCGCGGCGTTGCGGGACTTGGGTTTGCGGAACGCGGGCACGCCGTTGCTGATCGCCTCGACACCGGTGAGCGCGGCGCAACCGGACGAGAACGCGCGCAGCACCAGGAACACGAACGCGAGGCCCATCAGGTGGTCCTGCTCGGCGTGGATCTCCAGGCCGGAGCTCTCCGCCCGCATGTCGTCGCCCATCACGAAGCCGCGGAACAGGCCGTAGCCGATCAGCCCGAACACGCCGATCATGAACGCGTAGACCGGCACGGCGAACGCGCTGCCGGACTCGCGGATGCCGCGCAGGTTGACCGCCGTCAGCAGCACGATCGCGGCGACCGCGAACTCCGCCTTGTGCGTCGCGACGAACGGGATGGCCGAGCCGATGTTCGCCGCCGCCGCCGAGATGGACACCGCGACCGTGAGGATGTAGTCCACGAGCAGGGCGCTCGCCACCGTCAGCCCTGCTCTGCGTCCCAGGTTGACCGTCGCGACCTCGTAGTCACCGCCGCCGGACGGATAGGCGTGCACGTTCTGCCGGTAGCTGGCGACCACGGTGAGCATGACCACGACGACCGCGACGCCCACCCACGGTGCCATCGCGTAGGCGCTCAGGCCCGCCACCGACAGCATCAGGAAGATCTCCTCCGGCGCGTACGCGACCGAGGACATGGCGTCCGACGCGAACACGGGGAGGGCAATGCGTTTGGGGAGGAGGGTGTGAGCGAGGCGATCACTGCGGAACGGCCTGCCCACGAGGAGGCGTTTGGCAGCGGTGGCGAGCTTGGACACGGCCAGAGCGTAAGGGGTCCACTCACCGGGACGGGCTAATGCTCGGTAGGTTCTGCGGAGAGTTCGCCTGAGGAGGCATGTCGTGCACGTGGTGATCATGGGTTGTGGCCGGGTGGGTGCCTCCCTGGCCAGGGCCCTCGAACGACTCGACCACCAGGTCGCCGTGATCGACAAGGACCCCCAGTCGTTCCGCAGGCTGGGCAGCGACTTCCACGGTCAGCAGGTGATCGGGAACGGTTTCGACAAGAACGTGCTGGTCGAGGCCGGGGTCGAGCGCGCGGGCGCCTTCGCGGCGGTCTCCAGCGGCGACAACTCGAACATCATCTCGGCGCGGGTCGCCCGCGAGACGTTCGGCGTCGAACACGTCGTGGCGCGGATCTACGACCACAAGCGTGCCGCCGTGTACGAGCGGCTGGGAATCCCGACCGTGGCGACTGTGCCGTGGAGCACGGACCGGTTCCTGCGGATGCTGCTGCCCGAGGGCGCCGCGACCGCGTGGCGCGACCCGTCCGGCACCGTCGCGGTGCTGCCGATCGAGGTCGACGAGGCGTGGGTCGGCCGCCCCGTCTTCGAGCTCGAGGCCTCCGTCGGCGCCCGCGTGGCGTTCCTGATGCGGTTCGGCACGGGCGTGCTGCCCGACGCCAAGACCGTCGTGCAGGCCGACGACACCATCTACGTGGCGGCGCTGTCCGGCACGATCACCGACGTCGCGGCGGCGGCGCTGCAGGCACCGGAGGAGAGCTGATGCGGGTCGCTATCGCTGGTGCGGGCGCGGTGGGGCGGTCGATCGCGCAGGAGCTCGTGTCCGACGGGCACCAGGTCATGCTGATCGAACGCGACCGGGCGCACTTCGACCCCAACTCCGTCGAGCAGGCCGAGTGGGTGCAGGCCGATGCCTGCGAACTGTCCTCTCTGGAGGACGCCGGCATGCAGCTGTGCGATGTCGTGATCGCCGCGACCGGTGACGACAAGGTCAACCTCGTCGTGTCGTTGCTGGCGAAGACCGAGTTCGCGGTCCGTCGTGTCATCGCGCGCGTGAACGACCCCACAAACGAGTGGCTCTTCACCGAGTCGTGGGGTGTCGACGTGGCCGTGTCGACGCCACGGCTCCTCGCCGCGATGGTCGAGGAGTCCGTGACGATCGGCGACGTGGTGCGGCTGATGACGTTGCGGCAGGGGCAGGCGAACCTCGTGGAGATCACGCTCGACGAGGCGACGCCGTTCGCGGGCCGTGCCGTGTCCGAGCTGCTGCTGCCCCGCGACGCCGCGCTGGTGACGATCCTGCGCGGCGGGCGGGTCATCGTGCCGCAGCCGGAGGACACGCTCGAGGGCGGCGACGAGCTGCTGTTCGTCACGACCGCCGCCGTCGAGCAGGACATCAAGACCGCGCTGGGCTACTAGACCCACCACTTCTGGTTGAAGCCGTCGTGGCAGTCGTACAGCTGCACCGCCGCGCCGTTCCACCAGTTGGCGGCGGAGATGTCCACGCACCGGTACCCCGTCATCCAGATCCGGATCCGGCCGATCTCGTAGTCGTGCGAGGCCGGCCGGTAGAACGTCTGGTGGCCGGGCCTGTTCGGGTCGCAGTCGAACAGCTGCAGCTGGGCGCCGTTGTCACCGTTGCCCCAGGCGGCGGTGAGGCATCTGCCGCCGTCGGCGTTGCGCAGCCGCAGCCCGTCCCAGTACCAGCGCTGGGTCGGGGCGTTCTGGCAGTCGACCATGATGACGCCGGCGCCGTTCTGGCCGGTGGCGGCGGTCATGCACCGGCCGTTGAACTTCGACTGGACGTAGGCCCCCGTCTGCGCGCCCGCCGAGGCCGACGTGCCGACGAGCAGGCCGCCCGAGACGAGGGCGAGCGAGGCCAGGAGCGCGATCTTGCGCACGAAAGGTTTCATGCGCTCCTGACGCTCGCCGCGGGTGGCCTGATACAGCCGTCAGGAATTCCAGCGCTGGTGATTGCCGCCCGCGCAGTCCCACAGCTGCACGCTCGCGCCCTGCCACCAGTTGGCGCCCGAGATCTCGATGCACCGGTTGGGGCTGATCAACGTCCTGATCCGGCCTTCCTCCCCCGCCTGCCCGGACCGGTAGTAGACCTGCGCGCCGCCGGTGCCGCTGAAGTCGCAGGTGTACATGCTCAGGCTGGCGCCGTTGTCGCCGTTGCCGATCGACGGGACCAGGCACTTGTTGCTGAAGACGCTGCGCAGGCGTCCGCGGTCCCAGACCCACTTCTGGGTCGAGGCACCATTGCAGTCGTACATGTGCACCGACGCACCGTCGCCCGCGTTGAAATGCGCCACGCTGAGGCATCGCTGGTTGTGCCACGACCTGATCTCGACGCCTTCCTCGGCCGCCCCCGCCGACGAGGTGAACACGGTCCCCGCGATCAGTGCGAGCACCGCGAAGATCGCTGCCTTCTTCCTCATGACTCCCCCTTTTTCGTGCCGGATGTCGGCACTGAGGACATCCTGGGAGGGTCGCGAGTCGTCGTCATGAGCATGAGCATGCTCAACTTGGGTATCTGCACAACGGAAGCGAGCACTTACCAGCTGTGAGCGATCAGCTGCCCCTGGTCGGGCGCGAAGGAGAGCTGCGAGCCGCCCTGCGGGCGCTGGCCGCGGACGGAACCGTGCTGCTGTCCGGTCCGCCGGGCGTCGGCAAGACACGCCTGGCCGCGGAGGCACTCGCCGCCGTGCCGCACCCGGTGGTGCGGTGCTACGCCACGGTCGCCACCTCACGGATCCCACTCGGGGCGTTCGCGTCCCACGTGCCCACGGATCTTCCGGCCGGCGCGCCGGGACCCGGTCTGCTGCCCGCCGCGTCGGTGCGGGCCGCCGCCGAGCACCTCGCCCGCGGTGGACGCCGGGTGCTGTCGATCGACGACGCCCATCTGCTCGACGACACGTCGCTGGCGGTGTTGCAGCACGTTGTGCGCCACAAGCTGACGCGGGTCATCTGCACGGCGCGGCTGGGCTGGGGCCTGGCGGGGCTGACCGTCGTCCACGTCGACTCGCTCGACCAGGAGCGCGCGGACACCTTGCTCGCGACGGCTCTCGGCGGGCCGGCCGACGCCTCGACGCGGCACCTGGTGTGGGCGAACAGCCAGGGAAACCCGTTGTACCTCAAGGAACTCGTCGCCGCCGGCCTGCACTCGGGCGCGCTCGCCGAACGCGAGGGCGGCTGGAACTGGAGCGGGCCGCTGGAGCTGTCCGGGCGGCTGGCCGAGCTCGTCGACCTGACGCTCGGCCGCCTCGCCGACCCGCAGCGGCGGGCGCTCGAACTGCTCGCGTACGGCGAGCCGCTCGAACCGGAGCTGATGCCGATCCCGCAGGACCTCGTGGACATGGGGTTCGTGCGCATCGGTGACGACGGACGCGCGCGCGTCGCGCATCCGCTCTACAGCGCGCGCCTGCGGGCGACGTGCCCGACGTTGAGAGCCAGAGCGCACCGAAGAGCCCTGGCCGACCGGCTGGAGACAGGCGGCGCGGACCGGCCTGGTGACGCGGTCCGGGTCGCGACGTGGCGGCTGGACAGCGGCACGGCCGAGTCGCCGGACGTGCTCGCGCGGGCCGCCGAACAGGCGCTGTCCGCCCAGGACTGGGAGCTCGCGGAACGGCTCTCGCGCGCCGCAGTGGCACGTGGAGCCACATCACGCGTGGGGCTCGTGCTCGGGCTCGTGCTGATGTACCAGCGGCAGTGCGCGCAGGCCGAGGAAGTGCTCGCCGAGACCATGGCGGCGGGCGGCGACATGATCACCGTGATCCAGGTGGGCTGCACGCGCGCGTTCAACCTGTTCTTCGGCCTCGGCGACGAGGACGCCGCGGTCGCGGTGCTGGACGAGGTCACCGAGCAGGAGCTGCCGCCGGAGCTGGAGCACGCGGTGCTGTTCTTCGCGCTGACGTTCGCGCTGGAGGCCGCGCCGCTGCGGATCGCGCGGCTCGGCGGCGAGCTGCTGATCGCCGAGGGCGGCTGGGCGGAGACCGCCGGGCGGCAGCTGCTGGCGTTCGCCGATCAGTTCGCCGGCCGCTACACCGAGGCCATCGCCCGCGTCGAGGCCAACCACGAGGCGGTCATGGCGACGGCGGGCCGGTTCCCGTCGCTGATGAACGCGGCGAACGGCGTGCGGAACGAGAGCACCCTGCGCACCGGTGACCTCTCGGGTGCCGAGACGCGGGCGGCGCAGGCGCTGGCCGAGGTGATCGAGGAGGACCGCTGGTCGGTCACCCAGGTGCCACCGCGGGTGCTGCTGAGCCAGAGCGCCCGGCTGCGCGGGCAGGCGGCCGCGGCCGTGCGGATCACCGCGGAGGGCGTCCCGGAGTCGGGCGGGCAGCTGGCGATGATGTGGGACGTGCTGCTGCTCGCCGAGTTCGCGGCGGGTGCCGCGCTGCTGGGGCAGTCCGACCGTGCCGAACGGGCGCTGGCCAGGGCCGAGGCCGGGCTGCGGCCCGCGTGGCGTATCGCGCGGTTCGCCGTCGGTGCCGCACGGTCGTGGGTGCTCGCGGGCGCCGGACGTGTGAACGAGGCGATGCAGGCCGCTTTGGACAACGCCACCGCCGCACGGGCACACGGCGCGCACTCCGAGGAGATCGTGTCGCTGCACGACGCGGCCCGGTTCGGAGCGGACACCTCGCCGCGGCTGCTGGAGCTCGCGAAAACGCGCAAGGATCCGCTGACGACCGCGTACGCCTCACACGCTCAAGCGCGCGCGTTGCGTGACTCAGCGGGGCTGGAGGAGGTGGCGGAGGCGTTCATGGCGTGCGGGGCGACGTTGTACGCGGCCGAGGCGCTCGCGGAGGCCAGCAGGCTCTCCCGGTTGCTCGACCGGCCCCGTGACGCGGACCGGCTGGAACGGGAGGCGTCGGCGCTCGCGGAGTCGTTCGACGGCGCCACGACACCCGGTCTGGTGGTGACGAGCACCCTCGCCGCGTTGACCCCGCGTCAGCTGGAGATCGCGCGTCTGGCCGTGGCAGGGCTTACGAACGTGGAGATCGCCGAACGGCTGGCGATCGCCAAACGCACGGTCGACAACCATCTGCACACGACGTACGCGGCGGTGGGCGTGACGGGACGTGGCGGGTTGCGGGCACTGTTCGGGCAGAGCTGATGGGCACCCTTTCGTGCCCATCCTTTTCGGACCCGCACAAAACGATATGCGCGACCGACCCGGACTTCGGCACACTGCGCGTTGTGTGGCCGTTCGTGGGCAGGGTGCGAGAGCTCGGCGATGTGATGTCCGCGCTCACCGAGCCGACCGGGAAGGGCGCGGCGCTCGTCGGCCCCGCCGGTGTGGGCAAGACCCGGCTCGCGGACGAGGTCGTGACACTGCTGGAGCAGGCCGGGTGCACCGTGCGGCGCTGCTACGCGACCGTGGCGACGTCGGCGATCCCGTTCGGGGCGATGGCCGCGATGCTGCCCGCGGACATGCGCACCGCGAACCCGCTGGGTCGCGCCGTCGAGCATCTTCTCGCCGAACCGCAGCCGCTCGCGATCGTCGTCGACGACGCGCATCTGCTCGATGACGCGTCGATCGGGTTGCTGCATCACGTGATCCGGCACGGGCACGCGCGCGTGCTGGTCACCTCACGGCCGGGTGAACGTGCCGAGCTGTGGCAGGAGGGGCTGCTGCAGCGCTACCCGCTCGGTGACCTGTCCCGCGCGGAGTCCGACGAGCTGCTGGAACGCGCCCTGGACGGGCCGGTCGACTCGCGTTCGTCGTCGTGGTTGTTCGCGGGCAGCGCGGGAAATCCGTTGTACCTCAGGGAACTCGTCGTGTCCGGGCGTGCGATGGGGTCGCTGTGCGAGGTCGACGGGATCTGGTCGTGGCACGGCGCGATCGAGCTCGGCGGGCGGCTCGGCGAGCTGGTGCAGGAGAACCTGGGCAGGCTGGAACCGTCGCACCGGCGCGCGCTGGAGATGCTCGCCTACTCCGAACCGGTCGAGCTGGACCTGCTGGCGTCGCTCGTGCACGAGGAGGCGCTGGACGACCTCGAAACGCGCGCGTTGATCCGGGTCGAGTCGTCAGGGCGCCGAACCGTCGTGCGGCTCGGGCATCCGTTGTACGGGAGTCTGCTTCGGGCGACTTGTCCTTTGTTGCGCGCGCAGTCGCACCAACGCGCGCTTGCCGCCGCACTGGAGGCGACGGGCGCCCGTCGCCGCGAAGACCTGATGCGCATCGCGACGTGGCGGCTGGACGGCGGCTCACCCATCTCGCTGGACCTGCTCGCCGCGGCGGCCACGCAGGCCTGGGCCGCGCGGGACGCGACGCTCGCGGAACGCCTGTGCCGTGCCGCCGTCGACGCGGGCGGTCTGGGGCAGGTCGGGCACGTGTTCGGCCAGGTGCTGATGTACGGCCGCGCCCCGGACGAGGCGGAGGCCGCGCTGGCGGAAGTCATGGCGAGCCCGCTGTCACCGGCCGATCGCGCGCGGCTCGGCGCCGCCAGGTCCATGAACCTCTACTTCGGTCTCGGCGAGGTGGAGACGGCGGCCGCGCTGCTGGATCACATCGACGTGCCGGGGCTTCCCCAGGAGCTGCGGGATTGGCTGACAGTCGTGCGGAACGCGATCGAGGCCCAGCACCGGCACGTCGCCGAGGTGCTGGAGGCCACGTTCCAGCCCGTGGCGCCGCACATGTCCGTCTACCTGCAACAGAACAGGGCGCTGTCGTACCTGCACGCCGGCCGTTTCCGGGAGGTCGAGGAGGAGATCGCCCGCTACGAGCCGACAGTGCTGGCGTTGAGCGACGACGCGCCCCTTCTGCACAACGGCGCTCAGCGGATGCGGTGCTACGCGCTGGCGTTCAGCGGCCGGCTCGCCGAGGCCGAGCAGTTGGCGCTGACCGTCCAGGACACCCAGGTCGACGACCATCGCTGGACCTTCGCGGGGACGTCCTTCTACAGCGTGCGCTCGTTCTGCGCCCGCATGCGCGGGCATGGCGCCCAGGCGGTGCGCCTGGCTCGCGAGGGCGCGCCGGGCAGCCCGGACACCCCGCTCATCTACGACACGATCATCCTGTCCGACCTGGCCGCCTGCGCCGCCCTCATCGGCGACACCGCCCTGGCCGACGAAGCCCTGGCCCGTGCCGAGAAGGCCCAGCGCCCCGCGTGGCGGATCACCGGCGGCTCGGTCCTGCTGGGCCGCGCCTGGGTGCTGGCCGGCGCCGGAGACGTCCGCGGCGCGGCGAAGGCCGCCATGACCGCCGCCGACACCTCCGCCGAGTTGGGCGTGCACAGCCTCGAGGCGTGGGCGTTGCACGACGCCGCCCGTTTCGGCGTGGACACGTCTCTGCGCCTGGCGGCCCTCACGTCCACGATGGACGACCCGTTGACGTCGGCCTACGCGGCACACGCGACCGCTCTCGCGCACGCCTCACCGACTGTCCTGGAGGCCGTGGCGACCGATTTCCTGCAGCTGGGTGCGACTCTCTTCGCCGCAGAGGCTCTCGCCTCCGCCGCGCGCCTGCACCGGGCGCAGGACAACGCCAGGGCGGCCTCGCAGGCCTCCGCCCGCCAGGCTCTGCTGATGCGCGACTTCGACACCGTCCGCACGCCGGCGCTGCGGGCGGACGGCCTGACCCACCTGACCCGCCGCCAGGTCGAGGTGGCCCGGCTCGCCACGTCCGGGCTCACCAACCAGCAGATCGCGGAGAAGCTGCACACGTCCAAACGCACGGTGGACAACCACCTGCACGCGATCTACGGCGTTCTCGGGGTGACGGGGCGCGACGAGCTGCGGACCGTGCTCGGGCCGTCCTGACGGCGGTTACCCGGTAATGCGCACGGCCGGCACCTGTGTCAGGCGCCGGCCGTGGGAAGTGCGGTGATCAGTCGTGGGACTTGTCGCGTGACTCGGTCTCCACCACGCGCTTGAGCTCGTCCATGTCCGGGGTCAGCAGGTCGTCGGCCGTGCGGGCCAGCACCTCTTCCTCGGTCATCTTGGCCGCTGCGGCCTCCTCGGCCGCCTTCAGCCGCTTGTCCGCGCGGCGGACCGCCCACACCGTGGCGAGCAGCGCGATGGCCATCAGCGGGTAGCCCATGGCGAGACGCGCCACGGCCAGCCAGCCGACCTGGTCCTCGTCGTAGAGCCAGCGCTGCACGACGAACCGGGCGAAGAACACCAGGGCCCACACGAAGGTGGCGATGTCGTAGTCGCGGACCGAGGCCTTGTCGTCACGCCAGGAGCGATCGCGGCCGTTGAGGAACGTCCAGATCACGCCGGCGAGCGGCCAGCGAACGATGACCGACAGCAGGAACGCGCTGCCGTAGACGACGCTCTGCCATATGCCGAACAGGAAGAAGCCCTTGGCCTCGCCTGTCTTGTAGGCGATGAACGCGGCGATGCCCACGCCGAACACGGCGGAGATCGCGGGCTGGATCGTGCCCTTGCGGACCGCCAGCACCACGCCGATCACGATGGCCGCCGCGAGGGCGCTGATGATCGAGGCCATCAGGTTCTTGAACGCGAAGTTGACGAGCACGAAGACGACGACGGGCAGCGACGAGTAGAGCATTCCGCTCACGCCGCCCATCTGCTCTAGGACAGTGGGCTGTTTTTCAGTCTCAGCTGAGGTCATGAAGCGTTCTGCAACTCGTAGTAGGGGTTGTAGAGCACCTTGCGCCCGTCGCGCACGGCGATGCGGCCACGGGCCTTGATCGTCCGACCAGGCTCGATACCCGCGATGCGACGGCGGCCGAGCCAGACGAGGGTGACGCCCTCGGTCCCGTCGTAGAGCTCGGCTTCCAGCGTGGCGGCCGCGTCCCTGGGACAGAGCTCGACGCTGCGGAGCCGGCCGAGGACCGTGACCTCCTCACCGGACTTGCAGTCGCAGGCCTTCACCGCGCCGACGGCCTCCGCTTTTCGCGACAGGTCGTCTGCGTCGAGCTCGGCTGCATCGCTGGTCAAGCGATGAACCAAGCGGCGCCAATAGCCGCTCATCCCCGACTCCTGCAGTGCTCTGGTGGCCCCGTGGTGTGGACCGTCTGACAGTGAGGGTACGCACGAAGACCGACAATCTCGGGTGTGCCTGCCGAGACCGTCCTCCTGCTGCCCGGAACCGCCTCGGACGAGGTTTTTGTCCGTTCTGTCTTCACCGAACCGTTGTCGCAGGTCGGGGCCGTTTTGGACGCTCCACGCGTGCGCATGCTCAGTGAACGGTTGACGGCTCTCGACAGTGCCTGGAGAGGCCACCCGATCGTGGTGGGAGGTGTCTCACTTGGAGCGCACGTCGCGGCGCGGTGGGCGGTGCGGAATCCCGACAGGTGCGCGGGCCTCGTGCTCGCCCTGCCCGCCTGGACCGGCGCCCCGGACGGCGCGCCCGCCGCCCTCGCGGCCAGTGCCAGCGCGCAGATCGTTGCGGAGCAAGGCATCGACGCGGCTCTCGCCGGCACGACGGGCTGGCTGCACGACGAGCTCAAGCGCGCCTGGCACGGCTACGGCGACCTGCTGGTCCCCCACCTCGAAGAGGCGTCCGAATCGGCGGCGCCGACGCTCGACGAGCTCAGCACGCTCGACGTGCCAACGGGAATCGTCGGGTGCACCGACGACCCGGTGCACCCGATCGCCGTCGCGCAGGCGTGGGCAGCGGCGATGCCGCGGGCCGTCCTGACGACGACCACGCTGGACGCCTACCCGCACGCGCTGGGGCGTGCGGTGCAGGCGTGGCAGCAGGCCGGTTAGTCCTGCTGCTGCTGGATGTGGCGGGCGATCGCCTCCGGCAGCTCGACGGGCAGCGGGGTGCGGGGCGGCATCGGCTGCTCGCCGCGCACGACCACGGTGCCGCGCAGCATCTGCCGCAGCGCCTCCGAGTTCTGCTCGAAGTGCTCCTCGGGGCCGGCCGCGACGCCGCGCAGCATCCAGCGCGGGCCGTCGACGCCGACGAAGAGGATCTGCACGCCCTGGTTGCGCGCGGTGATCTCCTCGCCCCACTCGCCGTTCTCGCGGTTGATGCGGGCGCCGTCCTCCTTGAGGCCGACGACCAGCTCGGCGCCGACCTCCTTCCAGAGGCCACCCGACTTCGGCGCGGCGAACGCGCTCACCGTCAGCTGCCCAACGGACGTGAGGACGTGCACCGCGCGCACGGAACCGTTCTGCTGGTCCATCTCGACCTGCAACTGGGCCTCGTCCGGCATCGGCAGCTGCACCGATCCCAGGTCGAGCCGCTCCACGCCGTCACGGGGCGCCTCGGCCGAGTCCCACGGACCGTCGACGTCGTCGAAGACCTCGTCGTGCTCCGGGCCGGCGTCGACCGCCCCCGCGGAGTGACGACCGCGCTTGCGGCGCCTTCCGAACATCCCTTACCCCTCGGTCTCTGTTAGCGCTGAGCTGGCGAGCACCACGTGCCCGCCGGTCGAGCCGTAGCCTCCCGCACCGCGTTCCGTCTCCGGCAACGCGGTCACCTCGCGGAACACCGCCTGCTCGACGCGTTGCACGACGAGCTGGGCGATCCGGTCGCCGCGCGACAGCACGATCGGCTCACGGAGATCATGGTTCACGAGGCAAACGCGGATCTCACCGCGGTAGCCGGAGTCGATCGTGCCGGGCGTGTTGACCACGCTCAGCCCGACCCGCGCGGCCAGTCCGGAACGGGGGTGCACGAACCCGGCATACCCCGCGGGCAGCGCGATGGCGACACCGGTGCCGACCACGGCGCGCTCACCTGGTGGAATGACCACGTCCGATGTGGTGACCAGATCGGCGCCCGCGTCCCCCGCACGGGCGTAGGCGGGCACGGGAACCCCCGGATCGAGCCGGGTCAGCAACACCTCGACGCTGGACACGGCGGGCGAGATTACCCTGACGACGTGAGTGAGACTGCCGTGACCGCCACTACGACCTTCCGCGAGCGCCTGTACGTGACGTGGTGGATCTGGCCGCTGCCATTGCTGGCCACCGCGCTGCTGGCCGCCGAGGTGCACATGGGCTTCCCAGGCGTGCGGTCGTGGCTGCCGTACGTGATCCTGCTGCCGCTGATGATCGTGCTGATCGTGCGGATGGGCTCGACGAAGGTCGAGGTCGCCGACGGTGAGCTGCGGGCGGGCGACGCGCACATCCCGCTGGCGCTGCTCGGCGACGCGGAGATCATCGCCCCCGAGGACCGGCGCAAGGCCATGGGCCCGCAGCTGGACCCGGCGGCGTTCGTCGTGCACCGCGGCTGGGTCAAGCCGCTCGTGCGGGTGCGGGTGACCGACCCGGAGGACCCGACGCCCTACTGGGTGATCAGCACCCGCCGCCCGGAAGAGCTCATCGCGGCGATCAAGGCCTGAAACCAGGCTCGAAAGACACAACTGGGCGCCACCCGTGCGGGTGAGCGCCCAGTGTTATCGGCGGACTGGTTTGCGGAACGTCTGTCAGGCGCAGTCGCGGCAGATGTACGTGCCGCCGTTGTCCTCGGCGAGCCTGCTGCGGTGGTGCACCAGGAAGCACTTCGAGCACGTGAACTCGTCGGCCTGCTTGGGCAGGACCTTGAACGTGAGCTCCTCGCCGGAAAGGTCGGCACCGGGCAGCTCGAAGTTCTCCGCGCTCGCGTCCTCGTCGACGTCGACGACGCCGGACTGCGTCTCGTTCCGCCGGGCTTTCAACTCCTCGAGGGAGTCCTCAGCGAGTTCGTCCGCCTCGCTGCGACGCGGCGCGTCGTAGTCGGTCGCCATCTTCTTCACCCCTGCGGTCTACGGAGACTGTTCGTGTCGCTGGTTAACGCTCCAGCGACCTCTTTTGTGCCCCACGTCAAGGTGACGTAGGTCTCTCACACTCAAGTAGCAAGCCAACCCCCTTGACGTGACCGTCGGCTTGATCCACATGTGTGCGGAGCGCGCAGAGGGTAGCTCATTGTCCGAGTGACGCGGCATCGGGTTACCCCTTACCGACCGGACGGGTGACACAACCTTTCTACGCTGGACCGATACCCTGTGCGGGAGCACGTGCGCACCGGCGTGCAACCTGGCGCAGGGCCGGTACGTCCTGACTGTGAGCTATCAGGACGAGGCATTTGGGTCACGCCCGTCAGGGCGCGCGACAGCCGGGCAGGGCCTAGGCTGATCACAGGGGACGGAACACGGGGAGGGCTTCGGACGTGGGACCCGCATCGGGAAGTTTGACGCCCTACAAGCGGCGTCGGCCCGCGCCCGCGCTCGTCCTGTTCGCGGTGCTGCTGGTCAGCTCCGTGTTCGTGTGGGTGAAGGTGCTCGGCGGCGCGAGCGACGTGGACGCGGCCATCCGGTGCAACGCGCCTGGCCACGCGACCAGCACCGCCGACCCGGCGGCAGCCTCCTCGACGGCGCCTCCCCCTGTCCTGGGCACCGTGCTGGAGCACGACGCGCTCGACCGCACGAACCCGCTGCCGGTCGGCGACGTGAACTTCCGCGTGGTCAACGCCTCGACGCAGCGCAACCACGCGAAGGCCGTGGCGACGATGTTCACCGAGCTCGGCCTGAAGCAGGCGGCCGACCCCGGCAACGACCCGATCTATCCGGCGGGCGACATGGGCTGCCGCGGCCAGCTGCGCTTCGGCGCCCCCGGCGCGCAGGCGGCCAGGACGTTGTCCCTGCTCGAGCCGTGCCTGGAACTGGTGCGCGACGACCGGCAGGACGCCACGGTCGACGTAGCGGTGGGCAAGAAGTTCGACGAGGTCAAGCCGAACAGCGACGCCCGCAAGGTGCTCGACCAGCTCAAGGAGTGGGCCGAGCAGCAGCCGGAGCAGCAGGGCGGCCAGGTCGCGGCGGCCACCGCACCGACGCTGAACGCGGACAACCTCACCGCTGCGCGCGACGTGACCTGCTGACTTTGGTCCAGTTCACCCTCGGTGGCTGATCGCCGCCGCTTGTCTCGTCTGCTACGTCACCGATCAACGCGTGCTCGTCGTCACCGTGCTGTCCACGTTGACTGGACTCATGCCGCGTCAACGTGGACGACTCGAATCAACCTCGAATCAACATTGACGGCGCCTGGTCAACATTGACGCGTCCGATCAACATGTACAGGCCGGATCAACGTGCACAGCCTCGATCAACGTTGATCGCACCTCGTCAACGTGCACAGCCTCGGTCAACGTGCACAGCGCGCCAGTCAACGTTGACCGCGCCTCGTCAATGTTGACTGACCCCGTCAACGTTGACCGGCGCGAATCAATGTTGACAAGGCGCGATCAATGTTGATCCGGACGTTGACAGTGCAGGTCAGACCTTGCCGAAGCCCGACTCGACGAGCGCGGCGTACAGGGCGTCGGCGATACCGGGCGCGGCCGCGAACGTGGCGTCCTCCCCCAGCTCCGGCGACGACCCCGGCAGCCGCACCACCGCACCGGCCTCCTCCGCGATCAACCCGCCGGCCGCCCAGTCCCACCGGCCCAGCGCGTGCTCGGCGTAGGCGTCGAGCCGACCGGCGGCCACCGAGCAGAGGTCGAGCGAGGCGGCACCGGCCCGGCGCAGGTCACGCACCCGCGTCGCCATCCCGGCCCACGCGTCGGCCTGGCGCTGGCGGCGCTCCGGCCGGTACGCGAAGCCGTAACCCAGCAGCGACAGCGACAGGTCCGTGGTCGCGGACACCCGCAGCGGCGTGCCGTCCAGGAAGGCGCCGCACCCGCGGGCCGCGGTCCACACCCGCCCGGTCGCGGGCTCCACCACGGCCCCCGCGACCGACACCCCGTCGAGCTGCGCGGCGATCGAGACCGAGTACCAGGGGATGCCGTAGAGGTAGTTGACGGTGCCGTCGATGGGGTCCACGACCCAGGTCAGACCCTCGACGACAGCGCCGCCCTCCTCCTCGCCGAGCACCGGCTCACCAGGACGCAACTCGGACAGACGCGTCCGGACGAGTTGTTCTGAGGCGCGGTCGGCGGCCGTCACCACGTCCGTCGAGGTGCTCTTCGTGTCGAAGGAGACCACCGCTTCGGCACGCATTCGCTGAACAAGAGCACCCGCTTCCCGTCCGATGGCCGTAGCGATGTCAACGAGTGGCCGGGGATCGAACACGACCGGTTCCCTCCTGCGTCACTAGCACGGGACTATCGGGCAACGTCAGGCTAATGTCTGCGCACCACGGTTACTGAATCGAAGCCAGCAGGATCGAGTAGGAAGGACCACGGGGATGGGCATCACCCGCGGGTTCGGTGTGGACATCGGCGGCTCCGGCGTCAAGGGCGGCCTGGTCGACCTCGAAGCAGGAGCACTGGACGGCGAGCGCATGCGGATCCCCACGCCCCAGCCCTCGACGCCGGAGGCGGTGGCGGAGGTCGTCGCCGAGATCGTCGAGAAGTTCCAGTGGGAGGGTCCGGTCGGCATCACTCTGCCGTGCGTGGTCAAGCACGGTGTCGCTCTCAGCGCCGCGAACGTGGACAAGGGCTGGATCAACTGCGACGCCGCCCAGCTCTTCGCGGACCGCCTCAAGCGCAGGCCAGAGGACATCGTCGTGATGAACGACGCGGACGCGGCCGGCATCGCCGAGATGTCGTTCGGCGCGGGCGTCGGCAGGGACGGGACCGTGGTGCTCCTGACGTTCGGCACGGGTATCGGCAGCGCGGTGTTCCTCGACGGCAAGCTCGTCCCGAACACCGAGTTCGGCCACCTCCAGGTCGACGGGCACGACGCGGAGACCCGCGCGGCCGCGTCGGTGAAGGAGGAGAAGGGCCTGTCCTGGGAGGAGTGGACGCCCAGGGTGACGCGCTACATCAACGTCCTCGAAGACCTCATCTGGCCCGATCTGGTGATCGCCGGCGGCGGCGTGAGCAAGAAGGCGCAGAAGTGGTTGCCTTTGCTCGAGGTCCGGACCGAAGTAGTTGCGGCGGCACTGAAGAACGACGCGGGGATCGTCGGCGCGGCGTGGGCCGCGGCACACGGAATCAGGCCGTAGCGACCATTCGACACCGAAACGTGTCCGACGCTCCTTGCTCGATCTAGCTGCGAGAACGCAGGTGGGAGCGCCCCGAAGGACCTCGGGGCGCAACACCGCGTCACCGACGTCGTTACAATGGAACACACACCCGCCAAGCAAGATCGGCGGGGAGATCCCCTGAACTCTGGCGACCGAGGTTTCGCGCCCTCTGGTTTGCCTTGAACGACCGTCGCGAAAGGGCGTACGTGGCAGCCGCAGAAACCGCAACCCGACGCTCCAGCTCCGCCGCGAGCGCCGCCAACACGACCAAGGCGACCGCGGCCGGCGAGGCCGAGGAGAAGCCGAAGCGCAAGACGACCGCTGCGGCAGCGAAGAAGCCCGCCGCCGCCAAGGCCGCCGGCGCCAAGACCCCGCGCAAGCCGGCCGGCAAGGCCGATCCTGCCGCGAAGGGCGCGACCAAGAAGGCCGACGGCGACGAGCCGGAGGACATGGAAGGCGCTCCCGGCGCCGAGGACTTGGTCGAAGACGTCGAGATCGTCGACGAGCCGGTGGTGGACGAGCCGGAGACGGCGGCGGAGGACCCCAAGAACGAGGGCGACTTCGTCTGGGACGAGGAGGAGTCCGAGGCCCTGCGCCAGGCGCGCAAGGACGCGGAGCTCACCGCTTCGGCCGACTCCGTCCGGGCCTACCTGAAGCAGATCGGCAAGGTCGCCCTCCTCAACGCCGAGGAAGAGGTCGAGCTCGCCAAGCGCATCGAGGCGGGTCTCTACGCCGCCGAGCGCGTGCGCCGCTCCGAGGAGGAGACCGAGAAGCTCACTCCTCAGCTGCGCCGCGACCTGCGCTGGATCGTCCGTGACGGCGAGCGCGCCAAGAACCACCTGCTCGAGGCGAACCTGCGCCTCGTCGTGTCGCTGGCCAAGCGCTACACCGGCCGCGGCATGGCGTTCCTGGACCTGATCCAGGAGGGCAACCTGGGTCTGATCCGCGCCGTCGAGAAGTTCGACTACACCAAGGGCTACAAGTTCTCCACGTACGCCACCTGGTGGATCCGGCAGGCGATCACCCGCGCGATGGCCGACCAGGCCCGCACCATCCGCATCCCGGTGCACATGGTCGAGGTCATCAACAAGCTCGGTCGCATCCAGCGCGAACTGCTCCAGGACCTGGGCCGCGAGCCCACCCCGGAGGAGCTCGCCAAGGAAATGGACATCACGCCCGAGAAGGTGCTGGAGATCCAGCAGTACGCGCGTGAGCCCATCTCGCTGGACCAGACGATCGGCGACGAGGGCGACAGCCAGCTCGGCGACTTCATCGAGGACTCCGAGGCCGTCGTCGCGGTCGACGCCGTCTCGTTCACGTTGCTGCAGGACCAGCTGCAGTCCGTGCTCGCGACGCTGTCCGAGCGCGAGGCAGGCGTCGTCCGGTTGCGCTTCGGCCTCACCGACGGCCAGCCGCGCACGTTGGACGAGATCGGCCAGGTCTACGGCGTCACGCGTGAGCGCATCCGCCAGATCGAGTCCAAGACGATGTCGAAGCTGCGCCACCCGTCGCGCTCGCAGGTCCTGCGCGACTACCTCGACTAGTCCTTTCCTGGGTATACGCAGAGATCCCCGCACCGGTTCGGTGCGGGGATCTTTCTTTTTGGGTGCGTTCCCCCGAGCCCCGGCGGTATGACCAGGTTTACCCATGCTCACGCCGTGACCTGCAGTGATCGAACGCATGCGAAAGATGAGTACCCATGTACTCATGTGCCGCCTATGCATCCGCGACAGCATCAGTGTGTGGCTGTGCCAGAGGGGTGCACAGGGGCAGTTCCGGACACCGGAACGAGGGGGCAGGAATCATGGGCAGGTCAGTACTCGAAGGGGCTTTCTCGCTGCTGGACAAGCTGATGGACGAGGGTGAGCTCGGGCTCACGCAACTCGCCGACCGCTGCGAGATGCCGAAGACGACGGTGCACCGCCTTCTGGACCAGATGGAGGTGCTCGGCGCGGTCGAGAACGTGCGCGGCCGCTACCGCATCGGCGCGCAGATGTTCCGATTCGGGCAGGCCTGGGAACCTGCCCCCGGCATCCTGCGGGTCGCCCGGCAGCCGCTGCGCGCGCTGTCCGCGACGATCCGGACGTCGACGATCCTCGCGGTGCCCCGGCGTGACCGGGTGCTCGTCGCCGCGGCGAGCATCGTGCGCGCCGAGGACGTGGCCCGGCTGCGGCCGGGTGCCACGGTGCCGGCGGGCATGGAGTTCGTCAGCGCTCCGGTCCGCACGCCGTCCAGCAGCGTCATCGGCACGGTGTCCGCGGTGCTGGACAGCGGCCGCAGCGCCACCGCACTGCGTGAAGCGGTGGGGCACGCCGCCCGTGCGATCAGCGCGGCCCTTGCGAGCTGATCGCCTCAGTTGATCAGTGCGACCGGGATTTTGATCACGGTTCCGCGTCCGAATTGTGGGACGTTCGTGACCTGTTCGCTGCGGGCGGACAAGCGCAACCGATATCACACTCCCGGTCGCACGCAACCGACCGAACGGACCGAATTCGCTGCTCCACCAGCGTGTTTCCAGTTGCTCTGGGTACGTGTCAAGACGGTGAACCGGTGGCAAATGCAGGTGTGAACCTCCTGCATCTGGGTAAATCGAGTAGTGACGCGAGTCGCCACGCACACGGGAACACTGACTATCGCCAAAACGTCTGTCAGAGTGGAGGCAGCGAGCACCGCGCACCGGCCAGGGGCGCTGTGGTCGCAGCTTGGTAAGAGGGCACCGAAACACTTCGTATCGGTGCTGGGACGGAGGGAGATCCATCATGACTGCAGCACTCACCCGCCCCGAGTTGACCGCTGCCGACCGCTGCGACCGCTGCGGGGCTGCTGCCCAGGTTCGCGCCGTTCTCCCGTCCGGGGGCGAGCTGCTGTTCTGCGGGCACCACTCCCGCGCACACAGCGAGAAGCTGCGCGAGCTCGCTGCTGAAATTCAGCAGGGCTGACTTCCACCCCACCTAGCCGCACGGGGCGGAGATCCTTCTGGGATCTCCGCCCCCTTCGCTTTCGGGGGCTTCTAGAGGGCGTCGAGAACCGGCTCGAAGGCGAGCTCGGCCGCGCCGATCAGCTTCGCGTCCCTGCCCAGCGGCGAGGTCACGATCTGGGTGCCGCCGACCGCGCGCGAGACCAGGCTCCGCCGCTGCACGACGGTGCTCACGTTGTCCACGACCGACATCGGCAGCGCGGTGTAGAGGTCGCCCAGCACGACCAGTTCCGGGCCGAGCACGTTGACGATGTTCGCCAGGCCCAGCGCGAGCCAGTCCGCGAACTCGTCCAGCACCGACGGGTCTTCCAGCGCCCGCAGTGCCGCCACGACGGCGCCGCGCGGGGCGTCCTCGGGCAACCCGAGCGCCCGGCACAGCGCCGGCTCGCCGACCTCGGTCTCCCAGCAGCCGTCACAGCCGCAGTAGCACCGGCGGCCACCACGCGGGTTGACCACCATGTGCCCGAGTTCCCCGACATAGCCGCCGGAGCCGCGCAACGGCTGCCCGGACAGGATCACGCCGCCGCCGACACCGACGTCCGCGGAGATGTAGACCATGTCCGAGGACGCACGGGCCGCGCCGCGCACGTGTTCGGCGAGCGCGCCGAGTTCCGCGTCGTTGCCGACCTGGACCGGCAGTTTGAGCACGGCCTCCAGCCGCTTGCCCAGCGCCACGCCCGTCCAGTGCAGGTTCGGTGCCTCGTGCACCTGGCCGTCCGAACGCCGGACCACTCCGGGCACCGACACGCCGACCCCGACCGCGGTGACGTCGAGTTCGTCGGCCATGAGGCGCGCCGACTCGACGATGTGCGTGATGACCTCCGCCGGATCACGCGTCCGGTGATGCAGGTTCCAGCTGTCCCGCCCGAGGACCTCTCCACCGAGGCCGACGAACCCCATCGCCACCTGCTCCACCCGCACGTCGATCGCGACGACGACCGCGGCGTGCGGCTGGGGCAGGACGAGAAGCGACGGGCGGCCCGCTCCGCTGCGCAGAGCGGGCACCCGTTCGGCGACCACACCGGCTTCGGCGAGGCCGTCCACCAGAGCCTTGATCGTGCTGCGGTTGAGCCCGAGCTCAGCCGCGAGCGACGCCCTGGTGGACGGTCCGTCGATGTGCAGGCGGCGCAGCAGCGCCGTCCTGTTGTGCCTGCGGATCTCGTCGGGACGAGTGCCGGACGTGGGTCCAGTCACCTCGTCATCGAACCGCGGTGGCCGCCCGGCGGCGGGACAACGCGTCGACGCTCGCGGCGAGCAGCAGGACCAGACCGGTCACCATGAACACAACTGCGGCCGGCTGCTTGAGCAGGCCCATGCCGTTCGCGATGACCGCGAGCACCGCACCACCGATGACGGCGTCACGCAGCCGGCCCTTGCCGCCGAACAGCGACGTGCCACCGATGACGGCCGCACCGACCGACATCAGCAGGGTGTTGCCACCACCGGCGTTCGGGTCGACCGAGCCGACCTTGGACGAGTAGACGATGGCGCCGATCGCGGCCGCGGAGGACGCGATCAAGAAGACGCTCATCCTGATCTTCTCGACGTTGACACCGGCCCGGCGCGCGGCTTCCTTGTTGCCGCCGACCGCGTAGATGTGGCGCCCGTAGCTGGTGCGGTCGAGCACGAACGTGCCGATCACCAGCAGCACGAGCACCAGCGGCACGACGTACGGCACACCGGCGATCACCACGAGGTCGCTGGGCGACCGGTTCTGCGTCAGCGCGAACGTGACGACCGCGGCGAGCAGGGCCAGGCACCCGATCTTGGCCAGCACGAGTGCCGTCGGCTGGGCCACGAGTCCCTTGCGCAGCCGGGTGAAGTGCCGGTTGAGCAGGACCGCCGCGTAACCGCCGACAGCCAGCACGCACAGGGCCCACGATCCGGCGGAGTTGAGGTTGCCGTTGGCGACGTTGAAGATCGTGTCGTCACGCAGGCCGAGCGTGCCGCCCTGACCGATGAACTGCAGCACCACACCGCTCCACACGAGGAACAGCGCCAGGGTCACGACGAACGACGGGATGCCGACCTTCGCGACCAGGTAACCCGTGATGCAGCCGATGGACGTGCCGACGCAGACCGCCAGCAGCATCCCGATCCAGGCGTTCGCGGGCACGCCGAGCACGGCGATGAGCAACGCGATGAGCGACATCGCGGCACCGACCCACACCCGCATCAGCACCGAGAGCACGATGGCGAGGATCAGCCAGCCGCAGAAGACGTAGAAGACCCCGTCTCCCATGCCGCCGAGCAGGTTGCCGCCGTTGATCAGGTCCAGTGCCATGACCGACGCGGTCACACCGGACGCGGTACCGGCGGACAGGTCGATCTCGCCGAGCAGCAGCACGAACACCAGGCCCATCGCGATGATGGTGATGCTGGCGCCCTGCTGGAGCAGGTTGGCGAGGTTGCCGAGGGTGAAGAACGTGTCGGACAACGAGCTGAACACGATGAGCAGCACGATCAGGCCGAGCAACGCGGGCAGTGAGCCGAGCTCACCACCGCGGACCCTGGCCCAGTAGTCGCGCACCGCCTCGCCCGTGGACTGGGACGTCGTGTCGATGCCGAAGTCGGAGATCGCGCCCGCCGCCGGGGTGTCCTGCGAGGGCGTCTCGGTGGTGTTGGTCATGCTGTCCTCTTCGGAACTCATCAGATCGTCGCCGCCTCGGGGCGGGCGATGCCCAGGTCACCGGAACGTCCGGCGGTGATCAGCTCGACGACCTGGCCGTGCGTGACGTCCTTGGACGACACGACGGCGGCCATCCGGCCGAGGTAGAGGCACGCGATCTTGTCGGCGACCTCGAAGACGTCGTTCATGTTGTGGCTGATCAGCACGACTCCCAGACCCTGCTCCGCGAGCCGGCGGACCAGGTCGAGCACCTGCCGGGTCTGGGCGACGCCGAGTGCGGCGGTGGGCTCGTCGAGCAGCACGACCTTGCTGTTCCACAGCACGGCCTTGGCGATCGCCACGGTCTGGCGCTGACCACCGGACAGCGACGCGACCTGCGTGCGCACCGACTTGACCGTGCGCACGGACAGCGACGCAAGTGTCTTGCGCGCCGCCTGCTCCATGTCCGTCTCGTCGAGCAGGCCACCCTTGGTGCGCTCACGGCCGAGGAACATGTTCTGGACGATGTCGAGGTTGTCGGCCAGCGCGAGGTCCTGGTAGACGACCTCGATCCCGAGCTCCGCGGCCTCGCGCGGGCCCTTGATGTGCACCGGCTGGCCCTCGAACAGGACGTCACCCGAGTCCGTCGGGTGGATGCCCGCGATGCACTTGACCAGCGTCGACTTGCCCGCGCCGTTGTCGCCGACGAGGGCGGTGACCTCGCCCGGTTGGACGGTGAGGTCGATGTCGTGCAGGACGTGCACGGGACCGAAGCTCTTGTTGATGCCGCGCAGCTCGAGAATCGGCTCGCTCACTGGGGTTCCTCCGTGTTACCACGCGCCGAAGCGGGGTGCGCAGGTTCCGCACCCCGCCTCGACGCAAGCGGTCCTACTTGATGCCGAGCTCGGTGCAGGCGGCCTGGGTGTCGGCCACGCAGATCTCCGCAGCCTTCACGAAGCCCGCGTCGACGACGCTCTTGACCTTGTCCTTGGTGATCAGCTGAGCGGACAGCAGCACGGACTTCACCTTGCGGTTGGCCTTGCCGTCATCCGTCGAGCCGGACGCCAGGGCGTCGGCGCCGGCGGTGTCGCCCTTGGCGAGAGCGGCGGCCAGCTTGGCAGCGGCCTCGGCCTCGTCCTTGATCGGCTTGAAGACGGTCATGTACTGGTCGCCGCGCAGCACGGCCTGCAGGCCGTCCGGGGTGGCGTCCTGACCGGTGACCGGGACCTTGCCGTTCAGGCCGACCTTCTTCAGCACCGTGATCACGGCGCCGGCGAGGCCGTCGTTCGCGGCGACGACGCCGTCGACCTTGTTGCCGTTGCTGGTCAGGATCTGCTCGAAGACCTGGCCACCCTTCTGGTTGTCCCAGCCCTCGATCGCCTGGGACTGGACCAGCTTGAGCTTGCCGGAGTCGTAGAGCGGCTGCAGGACCTTCTTCTGGCCCGCCGTGAAGAGAGTGGCGTTGTTGTCCGTCGGCGCGCCCTCGATCTCGATGACGTTGGCGCCCTGCGGAGCAGCCTTCAGAGCGTCGGCCATGCCCTGACCCTGCAGCTCGCCGACCTTCGTGTTGTCGAACGACACGTAGTAGGACGAGGAGCCACCGAGGTTCAGGCGGTCGTAGTCGATGACCTGAATGCCCTGCGCCTGCGCCTTCTTGGCGACGGACGCGCCGACCTCGCTGTTGGGGGTCGCGATGATCAGGACCTTGACGCCGGCGTTGATCATGCCGTCGGCCAGGGTGCTGAACTTCTGGACGTCGCCCTGCGCGTTCTGAATGTCGGGGTCGAGCCCTTCCTTCTTCAAGGCGGCCTCGAGGAGCGGCTTGTCAAAGCCCTCCCAGCGAGCGGAGGTGGCGGTCTCAGGAAGGATCACGCCGACCTTTGCGCCCCCGCTGCTGCCAGAGTTCGTGTTCGTGCTTCCTCCACCGGAGGACGTGTTGGCGCCACACGCCGAAACTGCCAGGGCCAGGCCCGCGGCAACGGCGATGGAAGCGAGGCTCTTGCTGCGCATCCGCCATCCCTTTCACTGCGCTGTGTCACAGAGAATGTTGTGGCGCACAACGTATGCCCCAGATATGCGTGACCGGAACCACACTGAATCGATTAAGTCGCAACGATGCGGTAACCCTGACGAAATCTGGTTACCCAGTGTCGTGAGAGCGTAACCACGGCGCTACTGCATTTCAGCCCGATATATTGGATATCAGTGCTTCTGCCCCAGGACGGTCCCGGTCATCCTGCGCACGGCGCCCGCGGGCGGTGGCGTGTCGCGGTCCGCGAACAGCAGATGCCCGGCGCCGATGAGCATGGGTGCGACGAACTCGACGTCGACGTTCTGGATGCGACCGAGCCGCTGTTCCGCCGCGAGGTAGCCCTCGATCATGACGACGGCCTCGGTCAGCACGGGAACGCCGGCGGGCCAGGTCTCCCGGAGCCGCCTGCGGAGGTCGTCGCGGAAGGTCACGAGGGCGACGACGGCGACCGCGACCGAGCCGAAGACGGCGGTGATCGCCTCCGCGAGGTTCTCCGCGACGTCGCCGGTCCCCGCCTTGCCGGTCAGCGCCCGCGCCTGAGCGTCCATCCTGGTCGCGCGGTCGACCACGAAGTCCGCGAGGAACGCGTCGAAGTCGTCGAAGTGCCGGTGCAGCACCCCCTTGGCCACGCCGGCCTCGGTCGTGACCGCCCGGCTGGTGAGCGCACTCGGCCCACCCGTCATCAGCAGGCGCTCGGCGGCGCCGAACAACTGCTCCCGCACGTCACGCAGGTGCACCCCGGTCGGCACTGTGTCGTCTCCTCGCCAGGTGGGCGCCCGCCCACTATGGTGGGCACATGCCCACTCTAGGCGAGGAACCCGACGGAACGCCCCAGTGGACACCCGAGGTCGTCCAGAAGCTCGCCCGATCTTTCGGCGCCGAAGCGGCCCGCTACGACCGGACCCGGCCGCCCTACCCCGACGCGCTGATCAACCGCATCGCCCGCCCTGGCCTGCGCGCGGTCGACGTCGGCTGCGGCACCGGCATCCTGTCCCGCCAGCTCCGGACCGCCGGCTGCGCGACGCTCGGCGTCGAACCCGACGAGCGCATGGCCGCGTTCGCCCGGCAGACCGGACTCGACGTCGAGGTCTCGGCCTTCGAGACCTGGGACCCGGCCGGACGTGAGTTCGACGCCGTCGTCGCCGGGCAGTCGTGGCACTGGGTCGACCCCGACGCCGGGCCGCGCCAGGCGGCACGGGCGCTGCGGTCCGGCGGGCTGTTCGTGGCGCTGTGGCACGTGTTCGCGGCGCCGGAGCCCATCGCGCGTGCCTTCATCGACGCCTACCGGCACGCGGCGCCCGACATACCGTTGCGGTTCGGCATCACGCCTGAAGAGGCCCGGGAGAGCTACGCGGCGCTCCTGGCCCGATCCACCGACGGCTTCCAGCGCTCCGGCGCCTTCGCCGAACCAGCGCGGTGGAGAGCCGACTGGGAGCACGGCTACTCGACCGCCGACTACGTCGCGCTGCTGCCCACCATGAGTCCGGTCGCCGCGCTCACCGCGGACCAGCGGACCGCCGTGCTCGACGCCGTGCGCGTCGCGATCGACGCACAGGGCGGCGAGTTCGTCATGCCGTTCAGCACGATCGCCCTCGCGGCGGTCCGCAGCTGATATATCGGATATCGGATATTGCCCGCTACCAGGAGCGGAGGGTGGCGATGCGTTCCTCGAGCTGGTCGATGGTGGCCATCGCCGTTGGCGGCCCGCCGCAGTATTCGCGCAGCTGGTTGTGAATCTTGCCGTGCGGTTTCTTCGTGCGGTGGTGGTGCATAGCCACGAGCGTGTTCAGCTCTTTGCGCAGTGAGGCGAGGCGTTCCTGCACGCCGACCGGTCGTGCCTCCCGCACCGCCGCCTCCGGCTTGGGCCGCCGGGCGGCGGAGGCGAGTTGCTCCTCCTGGCGTTGCATCAGCAGGGTGCGCACCTGGTCCGGTTCGAGCAGGCCGGGCAGGCCGAGGTACTCCTGCTCCTCGTCGGAGCCCGCGAACGTCGGCGTGCCGAACGACGCGCCGTCGAAGATCACCTGGTCGAGCTCGGCGGTGGTGCCCAAGGCGGTGAAGGCGCGTTCGTCCTCGCCCGGCTCGTCGTTGGCCTGGTTCGCGGCGGCCAGCAGCTCGTCGTCCCAGCCGTCCTTCTCGCGGTGCGGCTTGCCCAGGACGTGATCGCGCTCGGCCTCCAGCTCGGAGGCGAGCTGCAGCAGCACCGGCACCGAGGGCAGGAAGACGGACGCCGTCTCGCCGGGCTTGCGGTTGCGCACGAAGCGGCCGACGGCCTGGGCGAAGAACAGCGGCGTCGACGACGACGTGGCGTACACGCCGACCGCGAGCCGCGGCACGTCGACGCCTTCGGACACCATCCGGACGGCGATCATCCAGCGTTCGTTCGTGGCGGCGAACTCGGCGATCTTGCCGGACGCCTTCGGGTCGTCGGACAACACGACCGTCGCGATCTGGCCCGTCACCCGCAACAGCACCTGCGCGTAGGCCTTCGCGGTCTCCTGGTCGGTCGCGATCACCAGACCGCCCGCGTCCGGGATGCCGTTCTCGCGCTTCTGCGTGAGCCGTTGGTCGGCGGCGCGCAGCACGGACGCCATCCAGTCGCCGGCCGGGTCGAGGGCCGTGCGCCACGCCCGCGCGGTCTGCTCCTGAGTCAACGGTTCGCCCAGGCGCGCGGTGAACTCCTCCCCCGCACTGGTCCGCCACGACGCCTCGCCCGAGTACGCCAGGAACAGCACAGGCCGGACGACGCCGTCGTTCAACGCGTCGGAGTAGCCGTACGTGTGGTCGGCCTTGGAGGTCTTGAAACCGCCGTTGCTCTCTTCGTACTGCACAAAGGGGATCGGCGAGTCGTCCGAGCGGAACGGGGTGCCGGTGAGGCAGAGACGGCGGACCGCGGGCGTGAACGCCTCGCGGATCGCTTCACCCCACGACTTGGCATCACCACCGTGATGCACCTCGTCGAGCAGCACGAGCGTCTTGCGGTTCTCCGTGCGCACCCGGTGCAACGTCGGGTGGGCGGCGACCTGCGCGTACGTCACGGCCACACCGTGGTAGTCGCGGGAGGTCATCGCGTTGGTGTTGCGGAAGTTCGAGTCGATGTGGATGCCCTGCTCGGCGGCGGCCTTCGCCCACTGGTGCTTGAGGTGCTCGGTGGGCGTGACGATCGTGATGGTCTCGATGGTCCGGTCGGCCAGCAGCTCGGCGGCCACGCGGAGCCCGAAGGTCGTCTTGCCCGCTCCCGGCGTCGCGACGGCGAGGAAGTCCTGCGGCTTGGCGGCCAGGTACTTGGTCAGCGCCCGGCGCTGCCATGCCCGCAGCGGTCGCATTGCTGCTGTCGCTGTCACAGACGTGTTTCTCCTCGTTTTTGCAGGTCAGACATGGCAGTGCCCTCAGGCAGGCCGGTGCCGAGGGCACTGCGACTCTACCTGTTCCTGGCACCGATGCCGCGAAACGTGGCGGTATGCACCATGCTTGTCACTGCGATGGGTTCGCCTACCGACAACGACGCACGCAGGTCCGGCCGCAAGGGGCCGCTGCGTCTACTCGCGCGCACGCTGTCGAAGGCGTGGCAGGGCAACATCTTCTCAGAAGCCGCCGAGGCCGCGTTCTGGCAGACGCTGTCTTTCCCGCCACTGCTGCTCGGTGTGCTGGGCGCCATGGGTTATCTCGGCGACTGGTTCGACCCCGTGGTCGTCCAGGCCGTCCAGGAGAAGATCATCGGGTTCACCCGCACGATCTTCAGCGCCGACGTGGTCAACGGTGTGATCGAACCGACGGTCGCGGAGATCCTCACCACCGGCAAGGGCGAGATCGTCTCCGTCGGCTTCCTGATCTCGTTGTGGGCCGGCTCGTCCGCGATGTCGTCGTTCGTCGACGCGATCACGGTCGCGCACGGCCAATACGGCGTGCGGAACGAGCTGTGGCAGCGCATCTTCTCGCTGCTGCTCTACCTGGTTTCCCTGGTGGCGCTCGTGATCGGCCTGCCGGTCCTGGCGCTGGGCCCGGACATCCTGCCGCAGTTCTTCCCGACGTCGTGGCAGCCCTACATCGAGACGTGGGTCGGCCGCTTCTACTACCCCGGCGTCGCACTGCTGCTCGTGCTGTCGCTGTCGATGCTCTACAAGCTCGCCCTGCCGCGGAAACTCCCGTGGCACCGCGTGCTGCCGGGCGCGATCCTCGCGATGGCCGTGTTCATCCTGTCGTCCATCGGCCTGCGCCTGTACATCCAGTGGATCACCACCACCGGCTACACCTACGGCGCCCTCGCGACGCCGATCGCGTTCCTGCTGTTCGTGTTCTTCATCGGCCTCGCGATCACGATCGGCGCGTACTTCAACAGCGCGATCCAGGACATGTGGCCCGCGCGCATGACCCGCCGTCAGCGCCGCCGGTGGCGCCGGCTGGAGATGGAGCGCGCCGCCTCCCGCATCCGCGAGGAGAACGCGCAGCCCAAGCAGGAGGCCAACAACGCCACCTACTCGGCGCCTTCACCCGCCGACACGCAGCTGACGGCACCGCTCCAGATTCAGGAGCAGCGAGCTCACGCCGAGGAAGAAAAACAGCGGGGATAGCCGCCGAAACGCGAACAGCCGCGCCCGGTGCCTCGAGTCAGAGTCGAGGCACCGGGCGCGGCCGTGTGAAGTTCGGTGAGGCGCGACTTACTCGTCGCCGCCGGGAGGCAGGCCTTCGTAGATCTTCTTGCAGTCCGGGCACACGGGCGAACCGGGCTTCGGTGACCGTGTCACCGGGAAGACCTCGCCGCACAACGCGACCACGTGCGTTCCCATCACGGCGCTCTCGGCGATCTTCGCCTTGCGCACGTAGTGGAACATCTTCGGGGTGTCGTCCCCGGTCTGGTCGGTGCCTTCCGGCCGTACGTCGACCTCGGGGAGAGTCTGGGTGCTCACGCGCCCAGGGTACCTGGGATGATGTCCACTCGTGACCACGCTGCACATCGCTGAGGAAGTTGCCGCCGCACTGGCCGAGAACCGGCCGGTCGTCGCCCTTGAGAGCACGATCCTGTCCCACGGGCTGCCCGCGCCGCGCAACCTGGCGGTCGCCGCGCGCCTGGAGAAGGTCGTGCGGGAGGCCGGCGCCGTGCCCGCCACGATCGCCGTGCTCGACGGCGTGCCGCACGTCGGTCTGACCTCCGCCGAGCTGGACCGCGTGTGCAACGCGGGCGACCTGATCAAGCTGTCGTTGCGCGACCTCGGTGCCGCGTACGCGCTGGGCCGCAGCGGTGCGACGACGGTGGCGTCGACGGCGGCGCTCGCTGCTCAGGCCGGTATCCGGGTCTTCGCGACCGGTGGGCTCGGTGGGGTGCACCGCGGCGCGCGCGAGACGTGGGACGTGTCGGCCGACCTCGACGTGGTGGCGACGACGCCGGTGCTGATCGTCTGCTCGGGCGTGAAGTCGATCCTGGACATGGGCGCGACGCTGGAGGTGCTGGAGACCCGCTCGGTGCCGGTCGTCGGCTACCGCACCTCGCTCTTCCCCGCCTTCTACCGGCGCGAGTCCGAGTTCGAGCTGTCCTGGCGCGTCGAGGACGCGCGGGAGGCGGCCGCGGTGTTCGCGGCGGGAGAGCGCGGCATGCTGCTGGCGAACCCCATCCCCGCCGCGTTCGAGATGGACTCCGCCCTGCACGACCGGCTGCTGGCCGAGGGTCTGCAGAAGCTCGCCGACCAGGACGTGCGCGGCAAGGACGTCACGCCGGTGCTGCTCGAGCACTTCCACACCGCGAGCGCGGGCGTGAGCCTCGACGCCAACGAGGAACTCGTCGTGAGCAACGCGGCTGTCGCGGCCCAGGTCGCAGTCGAGCTGTTCCGATGAGGCCAGTGGTTGTCGTTGGCGATGCCGGCCTCGACGTGGTCGCCCGGCACAGCGGCCCCATCGCACACGGCGGTGACGTGCGCGCAAAAGTGACCATCGAACCCGGCGGCGCAGGCGCGAACACGGCCGTGTGGCTCGCCGCGTGTGGTGCGTCCCCGATGCTCGTCGCGCGCGTCGGCGCGGACTCGGCCGGCCGCCAGGTGCACGCCGAACTGACCTCCGCGGGCGTGCAGTGCGCGTTCGCCGTCGACCCGGACCTCGCGACGTGCTGCGTGGTCGTGCTGGTCGACGAGAACGGCCAGCGCTCGATGCTGCCCGACCGCGGTGCGAACGCTCGCTTCTCCCCCGCCGACCTCGACCCCGGCCTGCTCGCGGGCACCGACGGCCACCTGCACCTCTCGGGCTACGTGCTGCTCGACGCCACCTCCCGCCCCGCCGGTCTCGCCGTGCTGGAGGCTGCGCGCACCGCGGGCTGGACGACGTCGGTCGACCCGCAGGCGGCCGTTCTGATCCACTCGGCCGCCGCGTTCCTCGACGACGTGCGCGGCGTCGACTTCCTGCTCCCCAACGCCGACGAGCTCCTCGCCCTGACCGGCTCCGCCGACCCGGCCGCGGCGAAGGACCTGCTCTCCCACGTCGGCACGGTCGTGGTGACGTCCGGCGCGGACGGGGCGTCGTGGGTCGACGCCGACGAGATCGTCTCGGTGCCCGCCGAACCCGCCGAGTGCGTGGACTCGACCGGCGCCGGCGACGCCTTCGACGCGGGCTTCCTGGCGGCCTGGCTCGGCGGCGCGTCCAAGCGCCACGCCCTGCTCGGCGGCGTCCGCGCGGGCTCCCGCGCCGTCAGCGTCGTAGGCGCCCAACCGCCCCGCTAGAGCCCTCCTCCCCCGCCCCCACTGATATATCAGTCCCGCTGACCTGCCTCTTAGCAATGAGTCTTTTGACTTCGTCGGCAAAAGACTCATTGCCAAGGACCGTGGATCAGTGGCAGTCGCCCTGCCGGCCGAGAGTCTCCACGGGCGTCACGCCGGGACGGCTCCACTGCGGCACGGGCCGGCTGGTCGGTCCCCAGGTGAAGTTCCCGTCCGCGTCCGACCGCCACGACCAGCACGCGTGACGTCCCTCGGGCCAGCCTTCCGGGTTGTCCTCCCACTCCTCACCGCGGCCGCGCGACGTCATGTCGAGCAGGCCGAGGGAGGCGTTGACCCGTTCGTTTCCACGACCGGTCGTGGAGTAGGTGAGGAACACGCGGTCACCGTCGCGCAGGTAGCTGGTGAGGAAGCCCATGTGCCCACCGGCAGGCCCGTCCACGCCGCGCACCGAGTACCAGGGCTCGGTGTAGCCCATGAACTCGACGTAGGCAGCTACCTCATCCCAGCGACCCGTGGTCAGCACGGCGTACGAGACGCCGCGGGCGTTGAGGTAGACAGCGTCCTTCACGTGCCAGGCGGTCGTGGTGCAGCCTTCGCACTGCCCCTGGTGCGGCGCGCCGTCGTACCACATGTGCTTGTAGACGACGAGCTCGTCGCGCCCCTGGAACAGCTCGAGGAACGGCACCGGACCGTCGGGCCCGACGACCTCGACCGTCCCGTCGAACTCCACCATCGGCAACCGGCGGCGGGCCGCGGCGATGGCGTCGCCCTCGCGGGTGTGGGCCTTCTCCCGGACCAGGAGCTCGGCACGGGCGGCCTCCCACGTGGCGAGGTCGACGACGGGCGGACTGCCGGGCAGGGCGGTGGTCGGATCGCTGGGCGTTGTCGTCATGGCGTCCTCCGTGGTGTCTCGGTCATGCCCCGACGTCGAACCTGCCGCATCTATATCGACATCACCGAGGCTCTCGCCGCTCCACCGATATATCAGTCGCGCTGACCTGGCCCTTAGCAATGAGTCTTTTGCCGGCGAAGTCCAAAGACTCATTGCTAAGGGGTGGGCACAAAGCAGCGACGGCCGGATTCCGGCCGTCGCTGCTTTGGTGGTTTGGGTATCGGCGGGCTCAGCCGTCGATGACGGTGGTGCTCTTGCGTTCGATGGCGCGGCGCTCGACCTGGTAGCGGTTCGCCTTCTCGACCTTGCGCGGCGGCCGGTCGTTCGCGATCAGCACCGCCATCCACGGCAGCGGCACCGACAGCACGATGAAGAACAGGGCGAGCCACCAGGTCTGTGCGAACAACGCCGCGAGGATGAGGCACGGGAAGCGCAGGCTCATCATGATCGCGTACTTGCGGCGCCGGGCGGCGTGCTGTTCCTCGTAGGACGGGGCCGCCTCGGTGATCAACACCGGGGTGTCGTTCCGGTCGGGACTGCTCACGACACCACCTCCGAGTCATATGGTCCCACGTCCGAGTGACCCTCGGGACACCCGGTCGGCGGTTAACATCCGCCCGTGGTCGCCCTTGATCGCCTCGTGGACGTGCTCGGCAGTCTGGGCACGCATCTGGCGTGCGCGCCGAGGGGCCGAGACGTCGAACTGCGCGGAGTCGCCCTGCACGATCCGGCGGAGAACACACCGGCCACCGCGGGTGACGTGCTCCTCGGTCTGGGCACCCCGTCGGTGGCCGCCGCGGCCAGGTTGGTGTCGTCGACGGTCGCCTCGGCGGTCGTCCTGCACGGCAGACCCCCGTTGGACGAACGCGTGGTCGCCGCCGCCCGCAAGTCCGGTGCCGCCGTGCTGCTCGTCGATCCGTCCGTGCCGTGGGGCCAACTCGCGAACGTCACGCAGACGCTCGTCAACGGCGGCACCCGCACAGGTGACCTCTTCGGCCTGGCCGACGTGATCGCGGGCGTGGTCGGCGGGCCGGTGACGATCGAGGACCAGCAGTCCCGCGTGCTCGCGTACTCCTACCGCCAGGAGGACGTCGACCCGGTGCGCGTCCAGACGATCCTCGGCCGCCGCGTCCCGGAGGAGGCCCGTCGCGCGCTCGACGAGTTCGGTGTGTTCACCCATCTCGCCTCGTCCGACGAACCGATCTTCGTTCCCAAGCTGACCCCGCAGCTGGGCAACCGCCTGGTCGCCGCCGTGCGTGCGGGGCGCGAACTCCTCGGTTCCGTCTGGGTCGAGGTGACCGGGCCTGTCGACGCGGCACGGTCAGCGGCGTTGGTCGACGGCGCCCGCACGGCGGCGTTGCACCTGCTGCGCTCGCGTGCGTCGACGGACCTGGAACGCCAGGCCGAAGCCGACCTGGTGATCAGGCTGCTGGAACACCCGGAGTCCGCCGACGTCGCCCGCCTCGGCCTGCCGTCGGCCGATCTGCGGGTGATCGCCGTCCAGGCTCACGCGGGCGAGGGTGAGCACGGCGCGGCGGTACTCGCGTTCCAGCGGGCGACCGCTGGCTTCGGCTGGTCACGGCCTGGCCGCAGCGCACTGTTCGGCAACGTCCTCTACACCGTGATCCCGGCCGCCGACGACGCCGTCGGCTGGGTGCGCTCCCTGGTCCGCGAACTGCCGGCGGAGGCCACCGTGCTGGCCGGCATCGGCGGGCCGGCCGAGGCGACGCAGCTGCCGACGTCCCGTCAGGAAGCCGACGAGTGCCTCGCGCTCTCCACCGGTGCACCCGTTGTGTACGACGACGCGTGGGCCAAGGTCCTGCTGCAGCGACTCGCCGCCGTCGCCGAGGCCGGACGAGTGCCCACCCGCGGACCGATATCCAATATATTGCGCTACGACGCGGAGTACGGCACGCAATATGCGACGACGTTGAAGGCGTGGCTCGCGGCACAAGGGGACGTGCGGGCC
The DNA here is from genome assembly GCF_044455585.1 of Lentzea sp. NPDC051213. NCBI lineage: Bacteria > Bacillati > Actinomycetota > Actinomycetes > Pseudonocardiales > Pseudonocardiaceae > Lentzea > Lentzea sp. NPDC051213. Next base: position 437,056 of record NZ_JBITEX010000008.1, on the reverse strand, counting down.
GCGGCGCGCGAACTCAACGTGCACCCGAACACGCTGAGGTACCGCATGCAGAAGATGGCCGAGGTGACGCCGCTTCCGCTCGACGATCCGGACCAGCGCCTCGCCATGGCGATCGCCCTCTCGATCACGCGGTGACAACTGTCCCGTGAAAGCATGTGCACCCGTGCACCCTGATCTTTCCGTTGACCTGTGCGCCCGCCTGCGCGAGGCCTTCGAGAACGCCGGCTACACCGCGGACGGCGTCGTCGACGCACTCGGCCCCCAGGCCCACTCCGCGCTCGGCCGCGGCGAACCCGAACCCGCCCGCCGCGCCTCCAAAGACGCCGGGACGCTCGGCACGTTGATCCGCCTCTTCCTGCTGGGCGATCAAGAGCCGGAGCAGGACGTCCGCAAGGCACTCGACGGGGTCGACATCGACGACCTCGTCAACAACGAGGTGCTGACCAGCAACCTGACGGCCGGCCTCGACGTCCGGCCGTACGAGGACAACTGGTGGGTCATCGCGGACCTCGACTCCGACGTGCGGGGCGGAGCGGTTCCCGAGGACCACGTGCTCGGCGTCGGTCACGCCTCCATCAGCCTCGCCCGCGCCACCAAGCGGACGCCCGTCGGGACCCTGCTCGACCTCGGCACGGGATGTGGCGTCCAAGCGCTGCACGCCAGCAAGCATGCCGAGCGCATCACGGCGACTGACTTGTCCGAGCGCGCGCTCCGGCTCGCACAGGGCACGTTCCGGATCAACGGGCTGGACGTCGAGACGCTGCAGGGCGAGTGGTTCGGGCCGGTGCGCAACCGGCGCTTCGACCAGGTCGTGTGCAACCCGCCGTTCGTCGTCGGCCCGCCCCGCGTCGACTACGTCTACCGCGACTCCGGACTCGGCGGCGACGACGCGTCGGCGCTCGTCATCCGGCAACTGCCCGCGTTCCTCAACGAGGGCGGCGTCGGCCAGCTGCTCGCGTCGTGGCTGCACCGCAAGGGCGAGGACTGGGAGGAGCGGGTCTCCAGCTGGCTGCCTCGCGGCGGTGTGGACGCGTGGTTCGTGCAGCGCGACATCGCCGAGCCCGCCCTGTACGTCGGCACGTGGCTCAAGGACGCGGGCGTCGACCCGCGCAGCCCCGAGGGCAGGGCCAAGGCGAGCGCATGGCTCGACTGGTTCGAGGAGAACCAGGTTCAGGGCGTCGGCTTCGGCTACGTGACGCTGCGGCGCTCCGACGAGATGCACTCCCAGGTCGTGTGCGAGGACCTGCGCCACGCGTTCGACGACCCGCTGGGTCCTGAGGCGGCGCGGTGGCTCGACAACGTCGCGTGGTTGCGCGCGAACCCCGATCTGCTGGGCCGGCGGTTCCGGGTCGCCGACACCGTGCTGCTCGAAGAGGTGTCCGAACCGAGCGACGAGGGATGGCGCAAGGTCGTCGCCCGTCTGCACCGCACCGACGGGCCGGGTTGGCAGCACGAGGTCGACGAGGCGACCGCGAAGCTTGTCGCCGGTTGCAACGGTGCGCTGCCCTTGGAGGACCTGCTCTCACTGCTCGAGTTCGCTTACGGAGAAATCGATGCAGAAGCCGCCTTGCCGATCGTTCGTGATCTCATCCGGCACGGAATGTTGATTCCCGCGTGAAAGCAGTTGTGGCGCGCGTCACAGAGGCGAGCGTCGAAGTCGAAGGGGCGATCGTCGGCGCGATCGACGAGCCCGGATTGCTGGTGCTGCTCGGCGTCCACCACGACGACACGGCCGAGCACGCTCGCAAAATGGCGCAGAAGCTGCACGGCCTGCGCATCCTCAACGACGAGCAGTCATGCGAGTCGACCGGCGCTCCGCTGCTGGTCGTCAGCCAGTTCACGCTCTACGGAGACACGCGCAAGGGCCGCCGGCCGTCCTGGACGGCGGCCGCGCGGCCCGAGCACGCGGAACCGTTGGTGAACGCCGTCGTACAGGAACTACGCCAAAAGGGCGCGCGCGTCGAAACAGGACGATTCAGAGCGATGATGTCTGTGCGGAGCGTGAACGACGGCCCGTTCACGGTGCTCGTGGAGGTCTGACTAAAGGCTTCTCAGCCAATCCTCAGATTACTCGCGCAACCGCTGTGACAGTGGTGACGTCTTCAGGTCAGGAAGTCGGGAACGAATTCGGAATCGCCTTCGTTACCCAGGTATCAGCCAGCTAGCGATGGGATCCCGAGCGGGCCCGCCGCAACCGGCAGTTAGGGCGCAACGCCGCGCCGCCGCCTTGACCGCCACGCCCGCAACAGGGGGAGGGAGATCCATGACTGTCACGAGGATCTCCGACCGTGAAGTCGGAGAAAGCACCGTTCCCGTTGTCGAACACGACCTCGACGCTCAGGGGCCTGCGGCCGATCTGGTTCGAGTCTACCTGAACGGAATCGGCAAGACTGCGCTGCTCACCGCCGAAGAGGAGGTTGAGCTCGCCAAGCGCATCGAGGCCGGTGTGTTCGCGCAGCACGTCATGGAGACGGCCAAGCGCCTCACGCCCACCCGCCGCGACGAGATGGGGGCACTCGTCCGCGACGGCCGCCGCGCCAAGGATCACCTGCTCAAGGCGAACCTGCGCCTCGTCGTGTCGCTCGCCAAGCGCTACACGGGCCGCGGCATGCCGCTGCTGGACCTGATCCAGGAAGGCAACCTGGGCCTGATCCGCGCGGTCGAGAAGTTCGACTACACCAAGGGCTTCAAGTTCTCGACCTACGCGACGTGGTGGATCCGCCAGGCCATCACCCGCGGCATGGCCGATCAGGGCCGCACCATCCGCCTCCCCGTCCACCTCGTCGAGCAGGTGAACAAGCTCGCGCGGATCAAGCGCGACCTGCACCAGACGCTCGGCCGCGAGGCCACGCACGAGGAGCTCGCGAGGGAGTCCGGTCTCAAGGTCGACAAGATCGCCGACCTGCTCGACCACGCGCGTGACCCGGTATCGCTGGACATGCCGGTCGGCACGGAGGAGGACGCTCCCCTCGGTGACTTCATCGAGGACTCGGACGCGACCGACGCCGAGAGCGCCGTCATCTCCGGGCTGCTGCAGGACGACCTGCGCCGCGTGCTCGCGACGCTGGAGCCGCGGGAGCAGGCCGTGATCCGGCTGCGCTACGGCCTCGAGGACGGCCAGCCGCGCACGCTGGACCAGATCGGCAAGCGCTTCGGGCTGTCGCGCGAGCGGGTGCGTCAGATCGAGCGCGAGGTCATGTCGAAGCTCCGCCAGGGTGAGCGGGCGGCGAAGTTGCGGGCGTACGCCTCGTAAGTCACCCGTCCGGCAGTATTGACTTGTGACTCAACTCACGGCACGGTCGGGCGTTACCAAGCTTCGCGACGCCTCTCACCTCATGTCGTGACTGGACGTCGCCATCGAAGGAAGGTCGGGACGGCCGGGGGCCGCCCCGGCCTTCCGTATTTGTGGGGCACGGAACAGCGCGGCGGGCGGGGATCACATCAAAGTGGCCCTTTGGTGGCGGTACGGTTTTCTGATCCGAACTGCACACCGTTGGAGTTGTGTACATCGTGCCCACCACTTTCGAGTACACGGACGTCCTGCCTCTCGCGAAGGACACCGAGACCGAGTACCGCCTCGTCACCTCAGACGGGGTGAAGCTGATCGAGGCCGGTGACCGCAAGTTCCTGGAGATCGCCCCCGAGACGCTGACGCTGCTCGCGAAGGAAGCGATCCGGGACATCCAGCACCTGCTGCGCCCGTCGCACCTCGCCCAGCTGCGCAAGATCATCGACGACCCGGAGGCCTCGGGCAACGACCGGTTCGTCGCCATGGACCTGCTGCGCAACGCGGCCATCTCCTCCGGCGGCGTGCTGCCGATGTGCCAGGACACCGGCACCGCGATCATCATGGGCAAGCGCTCGGAGACCGTCCTGACCGGCGGCGGCGACGAGCAGGCCCTCGCCCGCGGCGTCTTCGAGGCCTACCAGGAGCTCAACCTGCGTTACTCGCAGATGGCCCCGGTGACGTTCTGGGACGAGAAGAACACCGGCACGAACCTGCCCGCGCAGATCGAGGTGTTCCACAAGCCCGGCCAGGAACCCGTGTACGAGTTCCTCTTCATGGCCAAGGGTGGCGGTAGCGCGAACAAGACGTTCCTCTACCAGGAGACGAAGGCGGTGCTGAACCCGAAGCGGCTCGCCTCGTTCCTGGACGAGAAGCTCCGCTCGCTCGGCACCGCCGCGTGCCCGCCGTACCACCTGGCAGTGGTGGTGGGCGGTCTCTCCGCCGAGCAGAACCTCAAGGTCGCCAAGCTCGCCTCCGCTCGCTACCTCGACAACCTGCCCACCGAGGGCTCGCCGCTGGGCCACGCGTTCCGCGACGTCGACCTCGAGCAGCAGGTCCTCGAACTGACCCGCAACTTCGGCATCGGCGCCCAGTTCGGCGGCAAGTACTTCTGCCACGACGTGCGCGTCATCCGTCTCCCCCGGCACGGCGCGTCCTTGCCGGTCGGCGTCGCGGTGTCGTGTTCGGCGGACCGTCAGGCCAAGGCCCGCATCACGGCCGAGGGCGTGTTCCTCGAGCAGATGGAGCGTGACCCGGCGCAGTTCCTGCCCGAGGTGGAGGGCGAGGACCTGTCCGACGAGGTCGTCCACATCGACCTCACCCGCCCGATGTCGGAGATCCGCGAGATCCTCACCAAGCTCCCGGTGAAGACCCGCGTCTCGCTGACCGGCCCGCTGGTCGTGGCGCGCGACATCGCGCACGCCAAGATCAAGGAACGGCTCGACGCCGGCGAGGAGATGCCGCAGTACCTCAAGGACCACCCGGTCTACTACGCCGGCCCGGCCAAGACCCCCGAGGGCTACGCCTCCGGTTCGTTCGGCCCGACCACGGCCGGCCGCATGGACTCCTACGTCGAACAGTTCCAGGCCGCCGGCGGCTCGCTGGTGATGCTCGCCAAGGGCAACCGCTCCAAGCAGGTCACCTCGGCGTGCAACACGCACGGTGGCTTCTACCTGGGTTCCATCGGCGGTCCGGCGGCCCGCCTCGCCCAGGACTGCATCCGCAAGGTCGAGGTCCTCGAATACCCGGAACTCGGCATGGAGGCCGTCTGGAAGATCGAGGTCGAGGACTTCCCCGCCTTCGTCGTCGTTGACGACAAGGGCAACGACTTCTTCGCCGAGACGTCCGCCCCGACCCTCCAGATCAGCTTCCGGCGTTGATCTTCGGGCGGTAGCCCGCCAGCCCGCGTGAGCCGGGCCAACCGATATATCGGTTGGCCCGGCTCACGTGTTCGATGACCTTTGCAACAGGTCTTTTGACGACGAAGTCCAAAGAGTCATTGCTAAGGGGCTGGTCAGCGGGGGTGCGGGAAGATCGAGTTGGGCGTGAACGGTCAGCGGGCCAGGAGCCAGTCGAGGGCGGCAGGCGCGTGGTCGAGCACTGATATATGGCCGTCGCCGGGGGTCACGCGGAGCTCGGCGCCGGGAATCCGGGAGGCCAGCCACCGGCTGTGCGAAGCGGGAACGACGCCGTCGCGCTCGCCGTGCAGCAGGAGGGTCGGTACCCGGATCGCAGCAGGGTCGAAGCCCCACGGGGTGACGTAGGCGAGGTCGTCGTCGATCAGCGGACCCGGACCGTTGGCCAACGCCGGTTCGACGACCTTGCCGAACCACGACCACGGCCCCCGCAGCGAGGCGAGGTCGGCTTCGGTGAACTCCGGGTCGTAGTCGGCGCCCGATGCCTCGTGCCGCACCTTCTCCGAGCGGCCGGCCGCCGCCGCCCGCAGCGAGGCCTCCCCCGAGGCGATCATGCCGGAGAACCAGGAGAGGCCCGCGGCGTCGAACGGGGCCAGCGAAGCACCGGCGACCACCGCGGTCACGCGGTCCGGCAACAGGGCGGCGCACGCGAGGGCGTGTGGTGCGCCGCCGGAGTGGCCGAAGACCGCGAACCGGGCGATCCCCAGAGCATCGGCGATATGCGATATATCAGCGGCGGCCGAAGCCACCGTTCTGCCTGGTACCGCCGTCGACGACCCATAGCCGGGGCGGTCGTAGGACACCCAGCGGACGCCCGGACGGAACAGCGGCTCCGGCGGCAGGCCGAGGTTCGGCGTGCCGTGGTGCCAGAACACCGGCACTCCCGAGCCGACGTCGTAGACGTGCAGAACCCGGTCCCCCAGCTGAAGATCCATATATCAGCCGGTCTCCTCGCGGGACTCCAAGGTCAGGCGGCGGTCGCCCAACGGCGCGGCCAGCCGGACGGTCAGCGGCACCTGGCGGATCTCCTGGGTGCACGCCACGCCCGTGGGCTGCTTCGTGATGGTGACCAGGGTGATCTGGACGACCTCCGCGGACTGGGCGGTCACCTCGGCGCGGGCCTCCTTGCAGCCCCCGCCGACGCCGAACACCTCGACGTCACGGCCGTCGCCGAAGACGTAGGCCTCGGTGCGGAAGGTGTCTGACAACGATGTCGCGTCAACCTTTTCCTTGGGCACCGGCGTGACGTTGGGCGGGACGACCGGCTTCTCCTCCGAGATCGAGACCGGAGGCTGCGCCGGGGCCGTGGGGTTCGTGCCGGAGCCCGGCACCGACGGCGCGGTGGCCGTGCCCGACGTGGGCGAACCACTGGACGAGCCGGATCCGGGCGCGCCGGTCTGCGTGCCGGACGAGCAGCCGGCGAGCACGACGGCAAGAGCAACGGCAGCGACGGCGTGTCTCATGCGCACCATCCTTGCAAACCGGGCCAAGAGGTCCCGGTGAAGTAGAGATGCCCGGCCGGCGGGGCAGATGCCGACCGGGCACCGTGGGGGGGAAGGTCTACTTCTGTTCCTGGCGCGACGTCAATGCGACCGTCCGCTCACCCAAGGGCTCGTTCAGCTGCACCGTCAACGCCGGGAAGCGGATGTCCATGGTGCACATCTGCTTGTCCAGCGGCAGTGTCTCGAGGAGCTCGATCTTCACGACGGAAGCCGACTGCTCCAGCACGGACGCGCTGGCCTTCCCGCACCCGCCCTCCTGGGCGATGACACCGACGGTCTTCCCGTCTCCCTGTGTCCACGCGGTGCGCGGATGGTCCGATGACAAGGCATTTGTGTCCAGTTTTGTCACCGGTTTGCCGTCCGGCGGAACTTCACCGGGTGCGATACCCGGCGGCAGCTCGGAGGGCGAGGTGGCGGTCGGCAACGTCGGACCGCCACCAGCCCCGGTGCCTGCGTTCTGCGCACTGCCACAAGCGGAAACCACCAGCAGCAGAACGCCAGTGCTAACTACGGTTCCAATGTGCCTCATGCACCAAGGACGGAACCGCGCTCACAACGGGTTGCAGTGACTTCCCTTCACAGTTACCGGGAAACGGCGGCCACGGCCTCGCGCAGTGCTTCCAGACGGGCGGCCGACGCCAGTCCGCCGTGGTAGAGGTGGAACTCCTCCACCCCGGCATCCAGGTAGGCCAGCCACTCCTTGGTCAACGCCGCCCCGTCCGCGGGCTTCGGCGGCAGGCCCAGCACGTACGCGGCGATCCGCGTGTCCGGCGCGGCCGCGCGCAGCGCCTCGATCCCCGGCACGGCGACCTCCGGGCCAGGCCAGCACATCGTCGTCAGCACGTCGACGTCCGCGTCCAGACCACCGGCGACGGTGGCGAACGGCCCGGTACCCCAGGGGTCCGCCGTCACGTGCATTCCGACCCGAACAGAAGGCGCGGCAGCACGAATCTCGCCGACCAGCTTCTGCCGCAACGACCGCACCACGCCGGTGCGCACGGCCTGAACGTCCTCCGCCAGCGCACCCAGCGCTTCCTCGACGCTGGGTGCACCGCGGTCCACCCCGGCCCGGACCGCTTCACGCAGGGCATCCGGGTCGGCGTACAGGGCGATGCAGGCCGAGCAGAAGCACAGCGACAACAGCTTCTGCTGCACCGCGTTCCAGTCCGTGCCATCGGTCTTCTCGTGGTGGCCGCCGTGGGAGAACCCCAGCGGGCCGCAGGCCTCCAGGATGATCCCGTCCGGCGCACCGAGTTCCAGCACCTCGGACACCAGCACCGACGTGTACTCGACAACGTCCGGCTGCGCGGTGCACAACGCGTACGGGTACCGATCCCCGAACGCGTTCACCACGGTCACGTCCGGGTGCAGGTCACCAAGGCGCGAGTTGTGCGTCAGCACAGTCCACGCGTAGACCGGCAAACCAGCGGCACGAACCAAAGCCGCCGCCGTGCCAAAGGAATCAGAACCGTCCACCCAGGACGGTTCGGCGGGCACCAGCCGGCCGAAGTTCGATTCCCGCACCGGAAGATAGAGAGCCGCGTGCCGTGCGTCGACGAGACGATGCTGCAGGTGCAACGGCGTCGCGGCCCGCACTGTGTGGTACGACGCGGCAAGGGCGATCGCGTCGACCCCGAGCGCCTGGTACCGCGCAACGGCGTCCGGATCACCGATCAGGTCCCACGGATAGGCGTGGACAACCGACTTCACCACCGGGGACGCATCCTCTCGTAGCTCGGGTCGAACTTCTGCATGTAACCGGTGTCGTCGCGCGAAGTGATGCCGCAACGCACGTAGTTCTCCGCCATGCGCGCCATCGCGTCACGGTCCAGCGACACACCGAGACCGGGCGTCGTGGGCACCGGCACCGCACCATCCACAAAGGACAGCACCCCCGGCTCCACGACCTCGTCCGCGGCGTTCCACGGGTAGTGCGTGTCGCACGCGTAGTTCAGGTTCGGCGTGGCCGCGGCCAGGTGCGTCATCGCGGCCAGGGAAATACCCAGGTGCGAGTTCGAGTGCATCGACAGGCCGATGCCGAACGTCTGGCAGATCATGCCCAGCTGACGCGAGCGCTGCAGACCGCCCCAGTAGTGGTGGTCGGACAGCAGAACTTGCACGGCATCCTGCTCCACAGACGGCCGCAAATGCTCAAAGGCGACCACGCACATGTTGGTGGCCAACGGCATCGGCGCCTTCGCGGCGACCTCGGCCATCCCGGAGATCTCCGCCGTCGGGTCCTCCAGGTACTCCAGCACGCCGTCCAGCTCCGCCGCGACCTTCAGCGACGTGGCGGGCGACCAGGCCGCGTTCGGGTCCAGCCGCAACGGGTGCTCCGGGAACGCCTCGCGCAGCGCCCGGATCGCCTCGATCTCCTGCTCCGGCGGGAACACGCCGCCCTTGAGCTTGATCGACCCGAAGCCGTACTCGGAGATCATCTTTTGCGCCTGCGCCACGATGCCGGCGGGGTCGATCGCCTCGCCCCACTCGTCCGCGTCCGCGCCGGGATGCCCGTCCCACTTGTAGAACAGGTACGCGGAGTACGGCACCGAGTCCCGGACCGCACCGCCCAGCAGGTCGTGCACGGGACGTCCCAGCGCCTTGCCCTGGATGTCCAGGCACGCGACCTCGAACGGCGAGTACACGCGGTCGACGGTGCTCTCCGCCGTGATCTTGCCAGTCAGCCCGTGCTTGTCCGGCCCCGCCTTGCCGCCCAGGACAGCGGCCACGCGCGCGTGCATCTCGTTCAACGCGAAGACGTCGAGCCCGATCAGGGAGGCCACCACGGACCGCGAGCGCTCCAGGTGCCCGAGGTCGCCATAGGTCTCGCCCAGCCCGGAGATGCCTTCGTCGGTGTGCACCTCGACGATCGTGCGCAACGCCCACGGCTCGTGCACGCCGGCCGAGTTCAGCAGCGGCGGGTCCCGGAACGCGATCGGCGTCAGGACGATCTCGGTGATCTTCATGCCAGCAGCGCCTTGCCGGCGGCGATGATCTTGTCCAACTCGGCGACGTGCTCGTCGCTCGGGTCGAGCAGCGGCGGCCGCACGCCACCGACGTCGAGCCCGTTCGCCCGCACCGCCGCCTTCACCAGGGCAACCGCGTAGCCGGGAACTTTGTCCCGCAGCTCGACCAGTGGCTTGTAGAACTCGAAAAGAAATCGGTTCACCAGCTCGGTGTCGCCTGACTGCACGGCGTTGTAGAAACCGATCGAGATGTCCGGCGCGAAGCAGAACACCGCCGACGAGTACAGGTCGACGCCGATGGCCCGGTACGCGAGCTGCGTCATCTCCGCGGTGGGCAGGCCGTTGAAGAACTGGAACGGCTTGTCAACGTTGGCACGAACCGACAGCACGATCCGTTGCATCAGGTCGAGGTCACCGATGCCGTCCTTGAAGCCCACGACGTTCGGGATCAGCGCGACCTCGACGGCGGTCTCCGGCGTGAACCGCGCGTTGTTGCGCTGGTACACGATCACCGGCAGCTCGGTGGCGCCCGCGACCTCCGCCACGAACCGCACGAGGCCGGCCGCCGGGTTCGTCACCAGGTACGGAGGCAGCAGCAGGATGCCGTTGGCACCCGCGCGCTCCGCGGCCTGCACGAACTGCTTGGCGGACGCGACCGAACCGCCCGCGCCCGCGAACACCGGCACCTTGCCCGCGGTCGCCTCGACCGCGACCGACACCGCACGCTCGAACTCGCCCAGCTCCAACGCGTGGAACTCGCCGGTGCCGCAGGCGACGAACACCGCGCCTGGCCCGGCGGAGACACCGTGCTTGACGTGCTCAGCCAGCACGTCGAACGCGATGTTCCCCTCGGTGTCGAACGGGGTCACCGGAAAGAACAGCACACCATCGAGTTGCATACCAGACACTCATCCCTTGATCGCTCCGGTGGTGATCCCACGCAGGAAGGACTTCTGCAGCGACAGGTACACGATGAGGCTCGGTACCAGCGCCAGCAACGCCCCGGCCAGCACGATGCCCGTTCCGACCATGTCGTCGGATCTGAGCGCGAGAAGTGCGACCGTGAGCGTGTAATCGGAGGGGTCAGCGGCGACGATCAGGGGGAGCAGGTACTGCTCCCAAATCATGTTGAAGCCGAACACGGCGATGACGCCGAGCGCGGGCTTGCACAGGGGGAGAATGATCTGCGCGAAGAGACGCAGCTCCCCGGCACCGTCCACTTTGGCCGCTTCCTCCAGTTCGGCGGGGATCTCCTTCGTGAACTCCGTCATGACGAAGATGGAGAAACCCCACGCCCCCAACGGGAGGATGACGCCGAGCAGGGTGCCCTTGAGACTCACGTGCACCAGCGGTAGGTCTCCGATCACCAGCGACAGCGGGATCGCGATGACCTCCTCCGGCAACATCATCGTGGCAAGGATGACCAACAACGCGATGGCCTGACCGCGGAACTTCTTGCGCGCCAGCGCGTAGGCGGCGAACACGCTCACCGCCAGCTGCAACAACAACGCACCACCCGCGATGATCAGCGAGTTCCACAGGTAGTGCCAGATCTGGTTCTCCGCCGCCACCTGGAAGTTGATCAGCGACGGGTTGTCCGGGATCACCGACAGCTGGGTCGGGTCCGGGTTGTGGTCGAACGCACCGGAGAAGATGACCAGCAGCGGGCCGCAGAAAAGGATTACAGCCACCGCACTCAGAACGACGCGGATGCCCTTGCTGACCCACGCGTCCGGACGGGTGGACCAGCCGATGGCGCTGTCGAAGCGGCTTGAGTTGACGCTCATCGCGCCTCCTTCCTCCGGCGGTACACCTGCACGCTGACCGTGAGCACGAGAGTAACGAGGAACAACAGCACCGAGCCCGCCGAAGCGAGACCGGCTTCGGACTGTTCGAACGCCGTTGTGTAGACGCGCGTCATCCAGACGTCGGTCGACCCCGCGGGGCCACCACCGGTGAGCACGTACACCTCGGTGAAGACACGCAGGCCGCGAATCGCCGCCAGCGTCAGGAGGATCGTGATGACAGGGCGCAGCGCGGGCAGCGTCACGCTGCGGATGCGTTGCAGCGTCGAAGCTCCGTCAATGGCCGCCGCCTCGTACTGCTGGCGGTCGATGCCGGCGAGCCCGGCGAGGATCAGCACCATGTCGTACGGCGCGTGCTTCCAGATTCCGACGAACATCACCGACACCAGCGAGGTGTCGGTGTCGTGGATGTACTCCCACGGCCCGAGGCCTAAGTAGGAGATGACGGTGTTGAGGAAGCCTTCCGGCGCCGGGTAGAAGAACAGGCGCCAGATCTCACCGATGACCGCGGTCGCGGCGACCACGGGCAGGAACACCGCGGATCGCACGAACCACAGCGACTTGGCGTGGCCTTCCAGCAGCAGCGCCAGGAAGAAGCCGATGAGCATCGCGCCGAGCGTCTGCCCACCGGCCAGTACCAGGGTGTGCCAGCTCGCGGTCAGGAACTTCTCGTCCTGAAGGATCGTGGCGTAGTTCTTGAAGCCGACGAAGATGTCGCCGAGAAACGGCCGGACCTCGAACAACGAGAGCCGGATGCCCTCGGCCATCGGGATGAACTTGAAGACCAGGAAGATCAGCGCGGCGGGGAGCAGGAACAACCACGGGATGAAGGTGGCTCCCGTGAGGCGGCGCCGGCGGCGCCGCCTCACGGGGTGGGTTTCGACGGCACCGCCGCCACTAGCCGTCGAGCCCACGTCTCGGGTGTCGCTGATCGGCTGAACTGCCGTCACTGCGACGCCTTCTGGTTCTCAAGCTCCTTCTTCAACGCTTCCGCGAGGGTCTTCAGCTCGGCCGAGGAGTCCGCGGGGCACTTCGCGAAGATGGAGTTCAGGGTCTCCGAGGTCTTCTGCCGGAAGGGCGTGAAGTTCGGAACGCTCGGGAACGGACGCGCTTCGCTCTTGTACACGCCCGCCACGGTCGCCCAGCGCGGGTCGTTGTACGTCGCGTTCACGTCGACGTTCTTGTTGACGGGCAGCCGGACCACCGGCTGCGGGTCGCCCTTCATGCCGGCCTGCTGCGCCTCGGGCGTGATCAGGTACTCGGCGAGCTTCTTCTGGTCCGCGGTCTTCGCCGACCCGGCCATCAGGTAGATGTCCTCGCCCTCGCCGAGCACCGTGGCGCCGGCCGGGCCGCGCGGGGACGCGATGACCTCGTACTTGTCCTTGCCGACCGACTTGTCGAAGCGGCCGATCATGTACGGGCCGGTGAGGTAGATGCCGCTCTTGCCGGACTCGAACAGCGGGTGCGCGTCGTTCGTGCTCAGCGTCAGCGAACCGGGCTGCATGACCTTGTCTTCACAGAAGAGCTTGCGCAGCCGCTCGACCGCCTTGGTCGACTCCGGCGAGTCGATGCCGACGGAGAACTTGCCGTCGCCCTCCTCGTCGAGGATGTCGCCGCCGCCCTGCCAGATGTAGCTGGCCGCCCACCAGCCGAGGTAGCCGCGGTCGGTCGTGCCCGGCACGAGCATGCCGTAGGTGTCGTTCTGCCCGTTGCCGTCGGGGTCGTTGCGGGTGAAGGCCTTCGCGAGGTCGTCGAGTTCGTCCCACGTCGTCGGGATCGGCTTGCCGAGCTTCTCGCGCCAGTCCTTGCGGATCAGCGTGACCATCGCCTGAGTGGAGTAGGGAACGGCGTAGTACTTGCCGTCCGCGCCCTTCGCGTTGTTCCAGGCGCGGTCGACGATGTCGCCGTTGCCCGCCAGGTCCTCGCGCTTGATCTCGGTGACCCAGCCCTGCTTGACGAAGTTGCCGAGTGAGCCGGTGTCGTTGATGACGACGTCGGGGAGGTCCTTCGACGCGGCGCGCTGCTGCACCTGCTTGTCGAAGTCGTTGAAGATCGGCTTGTAGTCGACCTGCACACCGGTCTTCTCGGTGAAGGACTTGAAGATCTTCTCGTAGACCTTCGCGGTCGCCTCGGTCGAGCGGGTCCACACCTCGAGAGGCTTGTTCGGGTCCTTCGTCGACGACGGCGTGTTCGAACTTCCACAGCCTGCAAGCAGCGCCACCACGCTGAGTGTGGCGATGGTCGTGGCAGTTCTGCGGCGCATCGTCGGAGCCCTTCGTTTTCACGTATGTGAACCGGGGTCGTACTTGTGAACCTGCTGCAGGACTGTAAGAATCAGCACAGCAACGTGTCAAGGGCATGTTGCGCAGAGGTTTCGAGGAGGCCAGGTGGCGTCGCCGATCGACAGGGGCACAGCTCGTCCGGGCGCAGTAAAGTCCGCTGACCGAACGGTGGAGCTGCTTGAAGTGCTCTCCGCGTCGGACCGCAGGCTGACGCTCACCGAGCTGCACCGTGAGCTGAGCTACCCCAAGTCGAGCCTGTACATGCTGCTGCAGACGCTCGTTGCGCGCGGCTGGGTGGAGGTCGACCCCGACAGGGGCACGTACGGCATCGGCGTTCGCGCGCTGCTTGTCGGTACGTCCTATTTGGACCACGACCCGGTGGTGCGTGCGGCCATCCGCGTGATGGAGCAGGTGCGGCAGGACATCAACGAGACCGTGCACCTCGCCCGGCTGGACGGCGCGGACGTCGTCTACCTGGCGAGCCGCGAGTCCGAGCACCACCTGCGCGTGGTGTCGCGCGTCGGCCGCCGGCTGCCGGCGCACTCGACGTCACTCGGCAAAGCCGTGCTGTCGACGCGCACGCCGGAGGAGGTCGACCAGATCCTCCCCGCCGAGCTGGCTCCGCTCACGCCGAACACCGTGATCGATCGGGCGGCGCTGCACGAGCAGCTCGCCGGGTTCCGGAATGTCGGTTATGCCCACGAACGTGAGGAGAACACGCCCGGGCTGGGCTGCTTCGCGGTGGCGCTGCCCTATCGAAATCCCGTTCTGGACGCTATGAGTTGTTCGGTACCACTGGGCAGACTGGACCCCGAGCACGAGCGACAGGTCATCGCCGCTCTGCTGGACGCTGCACGGACGATCACCGAGCTTCTCCGCCAGTTCGGTCGATGATTGAGTTTGCCGAGTACCTGCACAAGACGGAGGGGTCCAACCCGTGACCGCACGCATCCTGATCACCGGCGCCGGTGGCGGGGTGGGCACGCTCATGCGTACCCGCCTCGCGGCGGAGGGCCGCGTCCTGCGGCTGCTGGACATCGCGGAACTACCCGCGGCCGCTGAGGGCGAGAACGTCGAACTCGTCCAGGCGTCGGTGACCGACATGGCCGCGATGGAAGCCGCGATGAAGGAGGTCGACGCGGTGATCCACCTCGGCGGCCACAGCCTCGAGGAGACGTGGGACAAGATCCTCAGCGTCAACATCGACGGCACGCACACCGTGCTCGAAGCCGCGCGGCGCCAGGGCGTCCGGCGCGTCATCCTCGCGAGCTCGAACCACGCCGTCGGCTACGTGGAGCGCGCCGATGGCGACGCGGGCGACTACGTCTTCCCGCGCCCGGACACCTACTACGGTGTTTCGAAGGTGGCGCTGGAGGCGCTGGGGTCGCTGTACGCCGATCGGTACGGCCTCGACGTGATCACGATCCGCATCGGGTCGTGCTTCGAGAAGCCGCGCGACGTGCGGATGCTGTCGACGTGGATGTCGCCGGACGACGGCGCGCGCCTGTTCGAGGCGTGCCTTTCCGTTGCGTCACCGGGGTTCCGGATCGTGTGGGGCGTCTCGGACAACAAGCGCGGCTGGTTCTCCTTGGACGAGGCCCGCGCGCTGGGGTACGAGCCCCAGGACGACTCCGAGGCGTACGCCGCCGAGGTGCTGGAGCAGCACGGTGGTGAGCTCGATCCCTCGTCGTACGCGGCGAAGTACGTGGGCGGGGCCTGGTGCGGTCCCGATTTCGACACGGCAGTCAAGGAGGCAGGGCGTTGAGCAGCGTCGTCCAGGGATACAACCCGCGCACGGGTGAGCCGTTCGGCGAGCCGGTGACGAAGACTCCGGACAGCGAGGTCGACCGGATCGCCTCGGCCGCGGCCGTCGCGTTCTCGGCGTGGTCGGTCGTGCCGGCCGCGGACCGCGCTGTGGTGCTGGAGAAGGTCGCGGACGCGCTGGACGCCGAGTCGCCGTTGCTGGTGGAGACGGCGGACGGCGAGACGGCGCTGGGCGTGCCGCGGCTGACCACCGAGCTCAAGCGCACGACGAACCAGCTGCGGCTGTTCGCCGAGGTGCTGCGCGAGGGCAGCTACGTCGAGGCCACCCTGGACACGGCGAACCCGGACATCATCCCGCCGCGGCCGGTGCTGCGCCGCGTTCTCCGTCCTGTTGGGACGGTCGCGGTGTTCTCCGCGTCGAACTTCCCGTTCGCGTTCTCGGTGGCCGGTGGTGACACGGCTTCCGCGCTGGCGTCCGGCTGTTCCGTTGTCGTGAAGGCACATTCCGCGCACCCCTCGACTTCGCGTGAGACCGCGCGGGTCGTCATCGACGCGCTTCGTGACGCCGGGGCGCCCGAGGGTGTGTTCGGCATCGTCTACGGCACCGAGTCCGGCGTCGCGCTGGTGCAGCACCCGGTGGTCAAGGCTGTTGGCTTCACCGGGTCGACCGGTGGCGGCCGGGCGCTGTTCGACCTGGCGCAGGGCAGGCCGGACCCGATCCCGTTCTACGGCGAGCTGGGCAGTGTGAACCCCACGGTGATCCTGCCGGGCGCGGCCAATCCCGATACCGCCGCGGGTTTCGCGGGATCGCTGACGATGGGTGTCGGGCAGTTCTGCACGAACCCCGGTCTCGTGTTCGCGCCTGCCTCGCTGGTGCCCGCACTGGGTGAGGCCGTCGCGGCGACCGCCGGTGGCGCGATGCTGAACGAGCGGATGTGCGACTCCTACAAGGCTTCGACGGACGCGCTGGGTGCCTCGGACCTGGTGTCGGTGGTGTCGGCGGGTACGCGACCGGACGAGGCGTGGGCGGTGTCGCCGCGGCTGTTCAGCGTGCCGGTGACGGTGTTCGAGGAGAACCTCGAGAAGCTGACCGAGGAGCACTTCGGGCCGGCCGCGATCGTCGTGACGTACTCGTCGCCGGCCGAGCTGCACTCGGTGCTCGCGAAGCTGCCGGGCACGTTGACCGGCACGGTGTGGGCGGCGGACTCCGATCACGCGGAAGCCGGTGAGATCGCGGAGATCCTGCGGAGGATCGCGGGCCGGTTGATCTTCAACGCGTGGCCGACCGGTGTCGCGGTGGCGTGGGGTCAGCACCACGGTGGCCCGTGGCCGTCGACGACGAACGCGCTGCACACGTCCGTGGGTGCCACGTCGATCCGTCGGTGGATCGCGCCGGTGACGTACCAGTCGTGGCCGGACGCGCTGCTGCCGGTGGAGCTGCAGGACGCGAACCCGCTGGGCATCCCGCGCCGGATCGACGGCGTGCTGGGCGTGCACTGAGACTCTGTTGTTCCTGATGGTGGGGCTGCTGACGTAATGTCGGCAGCCCCTCTGTCGTTGGGAGGCCCGCCGTGGCGATAGGTCGTCGTGCCTACGACTTCATGTACCGGACGTGGGCGCCGTGGGAGGTGGGGCCGCGGGCGGAGCTGGCCAGGCTGGTGACTTCGGGGCGGGTGCAGCCCGGCCGTGCGATCGACCTCGGGTGCGGCAGCGGGGCGAACTCGATCTTCCTGGCGGCGCACGGGTTCGACGTGACGGGCGTGGACTACTCCCCCGTCGGCATCGAGAAGGCCCGGCGCGCGACGCCCGAGTCGTTGTCGGTCTCGTGGGTCGTCGGCGACCTGACCGCCACCTCGATCCCCGGCGTGTCCGGGACGTTCGACCTGCTCGTCGACTACAGCGTGCTGGACGACATGAGCGGGCCCGCGCTGGACGCGATGGCGGCGACGGTGCTGCGGCTGTCGCACCCCGGTTCGGTGTTCGTGCTGTGGTGCTTCTTCGACGAGATCCCGTGGTGGAAGCGGCGTGGCGGGCGCATCCCCGGTCTCGCGGTGGGCGAGGAACAGCGGTTGTTCGGCAACGAGTTCGACATCGAGCGCCTGCCTGAGCCTGCCGTGGGCAGTGGTTACGCATGCTTCGTGATGACGCGCGCCTGACCTGTTGTGAGTGCTGCCGACTGAGGATTTGATTAGTAAATTAATGCGATCTGTCAGACGGCTGCCGGATTGGTGTTGGGGACATGTCATTGCGTCAACAGCTACCGGATGTTTGAACGAATTCGACAGCTCCATTCGCGATGCGCCGGGGCAAGATGGTTGACGCACGGCGACGTCCAGGGGAGCGGGACATGACCGACCTGCGTTTCGCATGGCTTGAGATCACCGGAAAATGCCAACTGAGCTGCACGCACTGCTACGCGGAGTCCGGCCCGCGCGGCACCGAGGGCGTGCTTCGCACATCCGATTGGTTACGCCTCATCGACGACGTGGCCGAACTCGGCGCGCAGTCGGTTCAGTTCATCGGCGGCGAACCGACATTGCACCGCGATTTACCGGAGTTCGTGGATCGCGCACTCGGCTTGGGCCTCGAAGTCGAGGTGTTCAGCAATCTCGTGCACATCGGGCCACGCCTGTGGGACACCTTCTCCCGCCCCGGTGTCCGGCTCGCCACGAGCTACTACTCCGACGACGCCGACCAGCACGAGGCGATCACCCGCCGGCGCGGCAGCCACGCCAGCACCAGAGCCAACATCGCGGAGGCCGTCGACCGCGCCATCCCGCTGCGCGCCGGCGTCATCGACGTGAGCACGTCCGATCACATCGGCCAGCAGAGAACCCACGCCGCGCGGTCCGACCTGTCGAAGCTGGGCGTCCCGGACATCGGCATCGACAGAGTGCGTGCCGTCGGCCGCGGCGCAAACGCTTCACCGGGCCCTGACCAGCTGTGCGGCCGCTGCGGCCACGGCGCCGTCGCCATCTCCCCGTCGGGCGAGGTGTGGCCCTGCGTGTTCGCGCGCTGGATCTCACTGGGCAATATATTGGATACGGATCTTCACACGATCCTGTCGGCCGAACGGGCAGCGCCCCCGGTCACCGCGGGCCCGTCGTGCTGGCCCCAGGGCGGCGGCACCTGCGCCCCTAACGACGAACCCCGCCCTTGATCCGGTCGGCGATGACCCTGGCGCACTCGACGGCCTCGGCACGAGAGGTGTCGACCTCGACGTCGTAGGTCATGCCCCGGTGCACCAGATCGGCCTGCACTTCGGCCATCCCGGAAACCCGATCGCCGCGGGCGAGCTCCCGGCCCGCGGCGACGGCGGCGTCACACCGCACCCCGACCCACAGCACGTCGAGGCCGTCCAGCGCCTTCTCCCACCGCTGCCGCGACTCGGGCCCGCCGAGAAAGACGTCGTCGACGACGACCCGCGCCCCGGCGCGCACCATCGCGGCGACCCCTGCCATCCACGCGTCCTCGAGCTGCCGGAACTCCTCCCCGACGGTCACCTCACCGTCGTCGGCGAACCCGATCCCCTCGGATCCGAGCTGCAGCCGCGCGGGCATCACGTCGATCAACGTGTCGACCCCGATCGCCAGCCACGCTTCGGGCAGCAGCGCCTGCAGGCACCGTGCGATCCCCGACTTGCCGGAGCTGGACCCGCCGTTGAGAACGATCACCTGAGCACTCGACACGCCCCGACCGTACCCAGGCACCCTCCACCCGACGACCGGGTTCCCGCCCCTCGCCCACCCCACCACCGGATGCAAAAAACGTTTGCGGACGAAGTCAAAAGACTCATTGCAAAGGCCTGAACGGCGCGGCCAGGCGTGAACGGGGCAACCGATATATCAGCTCAGCGGCGCGCGGCACCGGCCCGGCGCTCCGCCTGCAGCTCACGCTGGTACCCGAGGAAGTCGACCTCCAACGTGTGCCGCTTCGACTTCACATACCGGCTCCGCAGCGAAGCCCGGTACCCGGCGATCTCCGCCTTCATCTCCGGCACCGGCGGCAGCGCCGCCTGCCCGGACACGAGGTCGGCGATCCACTCCGACTGCGCCTCCGCGAGCGGCATGATCGCCCCGAGCGGCTGGATCAGCCCGAGGAAGTACAGCCCCGGATGCGCCGGATCCACGACCCGCCGGTACAGCGACACCTCGTTGTCCGGCGACGACACAGCGGAGAACTCGGCGGCGTCGAGGAACGGGAAGTCGACCTTGTACCCGGTGCAGTAGACGATCACGTCGATGTCCTCGCGCGTGCCGTCGGCGAACACGACGCCGGAGCCGTCCAATCGCTGCACGTTCGGCTTCACGGTGATGTCGCCGTGCCCGAGCCGGGTCAGCAGGTCGTCCGACACCGTCGGATGCGCCGCCAGGATGCCGTGCGAGGGCTCAGGCAGCCCGTAGTCGGAGAGCTTGCCGCGGGAGAGCCGCAGCATCGCCCGAACGGACAGCGCCTGCAGCCAGGACGGCGCAAAGCGGGCAAGCGGCGAAGTCGTCAG
The DNA here is from genome assembly GCF_044455585.1 of Lentzea sp. NPDC051213. Lineage (NCBI taxonomy): Bacteria > Bacillati > Actinomycetota > Actinomycetes > Pseudonocardiales > Pseudonocardiaceae > Lentzea > Lentzea sp. NPDC051213. The sequence continues at coordinate 417,037 of NZ_JBITEX010000008.1, read as the reverse complement.
GTGATCGGTCGGCATGCCGAACAGGAACTTGGGCATGATGTGCGCGCCACGACGCATCGCCAAATACGTCCGCGAGGCCACGCGCGAAGACTCGACCGCGATGTCGCACGCCGAATTCCCGATGCCGAGCACCAGCACTTTCTTGTCCGCGAATCGCTCAGGCGTCTTGTAGAAGTGCACATGCAGTTCTTCGCCGTCGAACGAACCAGGAAAGGCCGGCTCGGGCAGCCGCGGCGACCAGTGATGCCCGTTCGCGACGATGACCGAACCGTAAGAAGCGGAAACCTCCTCGCCCGTGTCACGGTCGCGCGTGGTGACCGCATAACCATCCGGAGCAGGGGAAACCCGCGTCACCTCGGTGCGAAACCGGATCCGGTCGCGGAAACCGTGATGCTTCACGAAGTCGTCGAAGTACTCGGCGATCTGGAAGTGCGACGGGTACGTCGGCAGATGCTGGGGCATCGGGAACGACTTGAACTCCATCATCTGCCGTGAGGTGTTGATGTGGAGCGAGCGGTACGCCGATGACATGCCGTTGTCGTTGAGGTAGCGCCAGTTGCCGCCTATCTCCGACCCGGTCTCGAGGCAGTCGTAGTCGATGCCCCGAGCGCTGAGCACCTGACATGCGGCGATGCCGGAAGAACCCGCCCCGATGACGCACACGCGATCCATGTCTGAAGGATTCTCACGTTCAAAGCGGCTGTCAATCACCGGTACGCGGGCGAAAATCGGACGAAATTGTCAGACCCGAGGCTCATGATGCCCGCATGACAGACGCGATCGTGGCCGAAGGCCTGGTCAAACGCTACGGGTCGGTCGTCGCGCTCAACGGCTTCGACCTCAGAGTGCCCGAGGGCACCATCACGGGCCTGCTCGGGCCCAACGGCGCCGGCAAGACCACGGCGGTGCGGGTGTTCACCACCCTGCTCGACACCGACGAGGGATCAGCGCACGTCACCGGGCTCGACGTCCGGAAGCAGGCCAACGAGCTGCGCAAGCGCATCGGCCTGTCCGGCCAGTACGCCGCCGTCGACGACAACCTGACCGGCTTCGAGAACCTCGACATGGTCGCCCGCCTCTACCACCTCGGCCGCGCACGCAGCCGCGCACGGGCCCGCGAGCTGCTCGCCAGGTTCGACCTCGAGGACGCCGCCGATCGTCCGGTGAAGGGCTACTCCGGGGGCATGCGCCGCCGTCTCGACCTCGCGGGCGCGCTCGTCGCGGAGCCACGGGTGCTGTTCCTCGACGAACCCACGACCGGCCTCGACCCGAGGTCCCGGCTGGGCATGTGGGACGTGATCGAGGAACTGGTCGCCGGCGGCACCACCCTCCTCCTGACCACCCAGTACCTGGAGGAGGCCGACCGCCTGGCCGACCAGATCGCCGTGATCGACCAGGGCAGGGTGATCGCCGAGGGCACCGCCGACCAGCTCAAGGACCAGGTCGGCGGCGAGCGCCTCGAACTGTCCTTCGCCAGTGCCGCCGAGCTCGCGACGGCGAAGACCACGCTCGCCGGCCTCGCCGTCGGCCAGATGGAGTCCGACGAACGCCAGCACCACCTCACCGTGCCGGTCGTCGGCGGGTCGAGCGTGCTGGTGGAGGCGATCCGGCGGCTCGACGCCGAGTCGGTGAAGGTGCTCGACGCCGGTCTGCGCCGGCCGACGCTGGACGACGTGTTCCTGGCGCTGACCGGCCACCACGCCGACGGAAAGGACGAGACGTGAACCTGCTGCAGACGCTCGGCGACGGCGCGGTGGTCGCCAAACGCAACCTCATCAAGATCAAGCGCGTGCCGGACCTGCTGGTGTTCTCGACCGCGATGCCGATCATGTTCGTGCTGCTCTTCGCGTACGTGTTCGGCGGCTCGATCGAGATCCCCGGCATGAACTACCGCGAGTTCCTGATGGCGGGCATCTTCGCCCAGACAGTGCTGTTCGGCGCCACGATCACCGGCAGCGGCCTCGCCGAGGACATCACCAAGGGCATCATCGACAGGTTCCGCTCGCTGCCGATGGCCCGATCCGCGGTCCTGGTGGGGCGCACGACGTCCGATCTGCTCAACAACGCCCTGATCGTCGCGATCATGATGCTCAGCGGCCTGGTGGTCGGCTGGCGCATCCACTCCTCACCGCTGGAGGCGCTCGCCGGGGTCGGCCTGCTGTTGCTCTTCGCCTACGCGTTCTCCTGGGCGATGGCCTGGGTCGGGTTGCTCGTGCGCAGCCCCGAGGTGTTCAACAACGCGAGCTTCATCTTCATCTTCCCGCTGAGCTACATCGCGAACACCTTCGTGCAGTCGGAGAAGCTCCCCACGGCGCTGCGCCACTTCGCGGAGTGGAATCCGGTCTCCGCGGTGACGCAGGCGACCCGTGAGCTGTTCGGCAACACCTCTCCCCTGTCGCCGCCACCGGACGTCTGGCCGCTGCAGCACCCCGTCCTCGCCTCGCTGGGCTGGGTGGTGATCTTCCTGGCCGTCTTCATCCCGCTGGCCAACCACCAGTACAAACGAGCGGTGGCCCGCTGAGCGGAACTGGGTATGCCCAGCTCACCCGGAGCCAATACCTTGTGGCACATGCGAAAGCTTCTCGTGGCAGTCATGACGGTGCTGGCGTTCACGGTCTCCACCGGCACGGCGGCGGGCGCACCGCTGCCGTGCCCGGAGATCTTCGCGACCAACAACACCGCGATCATCACCGACCCCGCCGATCCGCGCCTGAAGGACCGGCTGGTCAAGTTCGACCGCGAGGTCCGCGGCATCGTGTTCGCCAACGGCGGCGTCACCACCCGCTCCACGCTGCTCGACGGCGTGTTCTGGTCGAGCGTCCTGCAGCAGACGACGTTCGAGCGCTCGCGCAAGTTCGACGTCACCCTCAACGAGGCGAGCCTGCGGCACACCGCCTCTACGATCAGCAAGCAGTTCAGGCAGGAGTCGGTGCTGACGTTCCGCTTCCTGCCGTCGAACTCGCCGAAGGTCGACGCCGTCCAGGTCGAGGTCCCCGGCGTCACGGCGACGCAGGTGCGCGAAGGCCTCCTCAAGGACGCGGTCGCCCGCGAGAAGCTCGGCGGCGGCAGCGTCACGTTGCAGAGCAAGGCCATTCTCATCGCGGACGTGAACGACCTGCCGACCGTGCGCGCGTTCGTCACCAACCTCGGCGGTGACATGAGCAAGGCCAAGGTGCACAGGGGTGCCTGGGAGTTCGTCGGTGCCGAAACTCCTTTGTGGAGCAGCCAGAACGCGGCCTAACCTCGTAGCCATGGCAGCAAACCTGGTCCGCGGTAAGAACGTGGACATCCGCATGTGGACTCGGCCGGACGAGGTCGAAGAGTTCGCCATGCAACAGCTTCAGAACATCTCCGCGCTGCCGTGGGCCGTCAAGCACATCGCTGTGATGCCGGACGTGCATTACGGCAAGGGCGCCACGGTGGGGTCGGTGATCGCGCTGCGCGACGCCGTCTCCCCTGCGGCGGTCGGCGTGGACATCGGCTGCGGCATGACCGCCGTGCGCACCTCGCTCACGGCCAGTGACCTGCCGGAGACGCTGCGCGGGCTGCGGTCCCGCATGGAGGCCGTGGTCCCCGTCGGTTTCGGTCAGCACAAGGCGACCGCGTTCACCGAGAGGGACGCGTCCGACTGGGCGCCGTTCTGGAGGAAGTTCGACGACCTGACGCCTGCTGTGAAGGCGCGCGCCGACAAGGCGCTGCACCAGATGGGCACGCTCGGCGGCGGCAACCACTTCCTCGAGGTCTGCCTGGACAGCGACCAGCAGGTGTGGGTCATGCTGCACTCGGGGTCGCGTGGCATCGGCAACGAGCTGGCGCAGCACCACATCGCGGTGGCGCGCAAGCTCGCGCACAACGCCGAGCTGCCGGACCCGGACCTCGCCGTGTTCCTCGCGGGTACCCCGGAGATGGCGGCGTACCGGCACGACCTGTACTGGGCGCAGGACTACGCGCGGCGCAACCGCGCGGTCATGCTGCGCCTGGTCTGCGACGTGCTGCGCGCCGACTTCCCGCACATCGCGTTCGAGGAGCCGATCTCGTGTCACCACAACTACGTCGCTGAGGAGACCCATTTCGGCGAGGACGTGCTGGTGACGCGCAAGGGTGCGATCCGCGCCGGGCGTGGCGACCTGGGCATCATCCCCGGCTCGATGGGCACCGGTTCGTACATCGTGCGCGGGCTCGGCAACCCGGACTCGTTCGAGTCGGCGTCGCACGGCGCCGGCCGGAAGATGTCGCGCAACAAGGCCCGCAAGACGTTCACCACGCAGGATCTCGCCGCCCAGACAAGTGGTGTCGAGTGCCGCAAGGACTCCGGCGTGGTGGACGAGATTCCGGGCGCCTACAAGGACATCGACACCGTGATGGCGAACCAGTCCGACCTCGTCGAGGTGGTCGCCAAGCTCAAGCAGGTGGTGTGCATCAAGGGCTGATGTTTCTCCTGCCCCGGTGAGGGAAAGCCTCCAGGACACAAAGGCTTTTTGCCTGTCTTGGAGGTTTTCCATGTCAACGGGCGCCATCATCGGCCTGGTGGTCGCGATTCTCGTGGTGCTGGTGGTCCTCGCGTTCGTGCTGAGGCCCGCCTGGCAGCGCAAGAAGTTGCGCGACCGTTTCGGCCCTGAATACGACCACGCGGTCGAGCAGAGCGACAGCAGAACGGCCGCGGAGAAGGAGCTCGCCGAGCGGGAGCACCGCCACAGCGAGTTCGACCTGAAGCCGCTCAGCCCTGCGGCACAAGAGAGTTACCGCCGGCACTGGGCCGGCGTGCAGGCCAAGTTCGTGGACTCGCCGAGCACGGCGATCACCGATGCCGACAAGCTGGTGACCGACCTGATGGCCGAGCGCGGCTACCCCACCGAGGGTTACGAGGCGCAGCTGAGCGTGCTGTCCGTGGAACACGCGCGAACGTTGGAGCACTACCGCAAGGCGCACGACATCTCCGAGCGCCAGGAGCTCGGCGAGGCGAACACCGAGGACCTGCGCACCGCGATGGTGCACTACCGCGAGCTGTTCGACGACCTGCTCGAACGCGGCGCTGGTCCGCGCAAGGACAGGGAAGCGGAAGCCGCGCGGAAGGAGAAGAGCGATGCCTGACACCGTCCCCGCCCCGTCCGAGCAGGCCAGGGCCACTGCCGCCCACGCACAGCGCGAAGCGAGGCCTGACGAACGGCGTGACGAGCGGCGCGACGAACGAACCGCTCAGGTTCAACAGGCGCAACAGCGAGAGGCCGCCCAGCGCGAGACATCTCAGCGCGAGACATCTCAGCGCGAGGCATCTCAGCGTGAGACTCCGCAGCACGAGACGTCACAGCGGGAGACCCCGCAACGCGAGACGTCACAGCGGGAGACCCCGCAACGCGAGATGCCGCAGCGGGAATCCGCACAGCGCGAGATGCCGCAGCGCGACGCCGTTCCTGAACAGCAGCGGCCGTCGAACAGGCTCTCCGACGAGTGGCAGGCCGTGCAATTCGAGTTCGTCGACGACCCGAAGGCCGCGGTCCGCAAGGCCGACGAGCTCGTGACGCGGGCGATCGAGGAGCTGACCTCCCGCCACCGCTCGCTCTCCCAGCAGTGGAAGGGCGATGGCGACCACGAGACAGAGGACTTGCGACTGGCTCTCCACCGCTATCGGGAATTGTTCAAGTCGCTCGTTGCCGTGAAGTGATCTGAAGCCCCGGCGCCGTGGCCGTAACAGGTTGCGGCGCCGGCAGGCATGTCCGCCTCAGCTCGGCAGCTCGCGGATCTCCATCTCCAGCACGTCGATCTCGTCGCTGATGGCCTCGTCGAGCATGTCGTCCAGCAGCTTGCGGCACTCCGCCGATCCGCACCGCGGAAGGCCCGCCCCGAAACGCGGCACCTGCTCCCACCACACAGCCGGGTTGTTCCAGAACGACCCGGAACCCTGATCGACGCCTTCGAGGCAACGCAGTCGCTGGTCGCGCTCGGGAAGGGCCCGCACGAACTCGATGAACAACGCCAGTGCGTCGTGATTGCTCACCGGGACCGCGCCGTAGCCGCGCAGGCAATCCTCGAGTTCAGCGAGGAACTCCGCCTTGAAAGACACGGCACACCCCCGCTCCTCCGCACCGTTGCGGAAATACTGAGTTCGTACTACCAACAGTACCTCCGCGGCCTGCACGGGAAACGAGTGCGAACGGGCGGTATCTTCCTGCGCTCGCAGGGGATCCGGTGACCCGCAGTCACTTCATCGCGCCGCCGCGCAGCCTCGGGTGTGACGTATCGAGACCCGGGAAACCCGTTGCCCAGCTTGACGATCTGGCCCCCCGACCAGCTTGCCTGCCGAAAGGGCCGCCGGCGCCGGGGCGGGCGAACGTCAGCCTCCCGGACGCGCCGGGGAAGTCACGCAAAGTGCGCGCGGCAACGCCGAGGGGTCATGGGCGGGGAGAGCGCATCCGTTGGGGCCCGAAAGGAATGCCCTCGTCGAGCAGCTCGTCCCGGCGAATCGTTTGATGTCTTCCAGATTCCACTCGGCAGTGACCCGCGCGAGCGCAACGCACACCATCCGTTGTGGACAGTCGAGCAGAAAGCCGCGCCGCACAACGCATGCAGCCGAACGTGACGACCACCGGCAGGGGGTGGTTGCCACGACGATCTCCGGTTCTAGCGGTCGGCGTGCAGCCTCGCCACGAAGCTGAACCGGTCACCCCGGTACAGCGATCGGGCGCGTTCGATCGGGTGACCGTCGACGTCGTAGGAGACGCGGTGCAGCAGCAGCATCGGCAGCGCGGGGTTCGTGCCGATGAGCAACGCCTCACGCGGCGTGGCGAGCACCGTTTCGACGCGTTCCTCGGCTTCGGCGAAGCGCACGCCGAGACGCTCGGTGAGGCACGCGTACAGCGATCCGGCGGGGTCGAGCTTGTCCAGGAGGTCCGGGAAGCGACCCAGGGACAGGTACGTCGACTCCAGGCCGATGCGCTCGTCGTCAGCGAGCAGCACGCGCTCCAGGTGCACGACCGGGTCACCTGGTTCGAGCATCAGGTCGCGGGCCAGGCCGTCGTCGGCACCGAGCTCCTCGACCGTGATCACGGTCCGGTTGGGCTCGACTCCCTGACGGCGCATGCCCTCGGTGTAGCTGACCAGCGACAACGGTTGGATGAGCTTCGGCGGGGCGACGAACGTGCCACTGCCTTGGCGGCGGATGAGCAAGCCTTCGAGCACCAGTTCGCTGACGGCCTGGCGGAGCGTGACGCGCGAGACGGAGAACCGCTCGGCGAGCTCGCGTTCGGACGGCAGGACGGTACCTTCGCCGAGGGTTTCGACGAGATCGAACAGCTCGGCCTTGACCGCGTAGTAACGCGGGACTCGGCCGTGTTCTGGGATGCCCGCGCGAACAGGTCGATCAGCGCGGTGCGGCGGGACGCGGTTCACGTGGCGTGAGCCTACGTCACGCCCCGTGTGATCAGGGCGCCAGCTTCGGCGGGTCGGGGATCTTGTAGCCGGAAGATCCGATGTTGGCCTCCAGCGACTTGCGCCAGGCGCCCGAGTCGATCATCTTCTGCAGCGCCGCCTGCACCTTGGCCTTGCTGGTGGGGTCGTCGCGACGCAGGCCGACGCCGTACTCCTCCTTGCTGAACGGGTCGCCGACGACCCGCAGGAGCTCGGGGTTCTGGGCGGCGTACCCGGCGAGGAGGACGTCGTCCGTGGTCACGGCGTCGACGTTGTCCGCGAGCAGCGCCGTGACGCAGTCGCTGAACTTCGCGTACTCGACCAGGTTCACGTCCTTCGCGAACTGTTCCTTCACGTACGCGGCGGACGTGGAACCCGCCGTCGAGCACAGGTCCAGTTCGGCGTTGAGCGACTTGGGACCGTCGATGCGGCTCTCGTTCATGCGAACCAGCAGGTCCTGGCCGGCGACGAAGTACGGGCCGACGAAGTCGACGATCTGCTTGCGCTTGTCCGTGATCGAGTAGGTGGAGACGACCATGTCGGCCTCACCGCTGGTCAGCAGCGTCTCCCGGTTGCCGGGCTGCGCCTCCCGCCAGACGATGTTCTGCTCCTTGACGCCCAGCTCGCCGGCGATGAACTTGGCGACGTCGACGTCGAACCCGCGGTAGGCGCCGTCGAGCCTGCGCACCGCGAGGCCCGGCTGGTCGTACGAAACGGCGATCGTCATGCGGTCGTTCGCGCTGACCTTGCCAGCCATCGTGGACTCGTCGCCGCCCGCGCACGAAGCGAGGAGAAGCACGGCCGCACATGTTGTCGCCACCAGGCGGAGGAGCGCTCTCGGCGTCATTCATCCCTCTTACAGCGTCGTTCCACAGGCATGCGCCGACGCACCTCGGGTGGTGCTGAGCGGCGATGCGGGAAACCTAAGCGGCTATCCGACGCATGTCCATACCCCGGAGCGAATGAAACATACGGAATCGTTGCGGTAACGCCCTCAGCGCAGGCGGCGTGGACCGGCGTCGTGCAGGGAGGGCGGCGGACCGACGACGATGCGCGCACTGCTGACGAAAGCCCCTGCGGCAGAGGCAAGAACGGGCTCGAGCTTGAGCGCGCGCACCTCCGGAAGGTCCTCCGCCAATGCGGCCAAACGGAGTACCAGTTCCTGAAGTGCTTTCAGGTCCGCGGGTTCGTCGCCGCGGTAACCGGTGAGCAGCGGCGCGGCCTTCGGTGCGGCAACGAGTTCGGCCGCGTCGGTGTCGGTGAGGGGTACCGCCCGGTAGGCGCGGTCGCCGAGGAGGTCGCTGACCAGACCCGACAGTCCGAACCAGACCAGAGTGCCGAACGACGGGTCGTCCTGGAGGCCGAGGACGCAGCTGACTCCCTTGGGGGCCATGCGTTGCACGTACACGTCCGTTTTGCCGGAGAGCTCGGCCAGGTCCTGGTAGGCCCCGGTGACCGATTCGGCGTGGGCGATGTCGAGCCGGACGCCGACGAGATCCGTGCGGTGGCGGAGGCGTTCACTCGTGGCCTTCATCGCGACCGGATAGCCGAGTTCGTCCGCTGCCCGCACGGCTTCCTCGGCGCTGTGCGCGATGCGGAACGGGACGACGTCGATGCCGTAGCACTTCAGGAGTTCGAGCGCGGTGTCGTCGTCGACCATGCGGTCGGTCTGCCCCAGCATCTGCTCCACAATGGACCGCGCCGCGTCGCTGTCGATGCCGTCCGGTCTCGTGAAACGGCCCTGAGGCGCGGCACGCCAGCGGGCGTAGCGGATGGCGCGGGCGAGGGCGAGCACGGCGCGTTCGGGACTCGCGTAGCTGGGGATCGAGCCCTTGCCCGGCACCCTCAGCTCCTCCGGGATGCCCTCGACCGCGAGGAACGTGGAAACGATCGGCTTCGTGCGGTGCGCGGCTTCCTTGAGCGCGCGGGCGTAGGCGGCGCCGGGGACCGCGATCGGTGGCACGAACACGACGACGAGAGCGTCGGTGTCCGCGCGGTCGAGGGCCGCGGTCACCGCCTTGGCGAACTCCTCCGGGGTCGCCTGGGCGCCGACGTCGACGGGGTCGCCCGCGAGGTCGAGATCCTGGGCGAGCAGCGTGTCGGCGGCGAGCAGTCCGATGGCGGTCGAGTTGCCGACGACGGCGACGCGCTTGCCCTTGGGCAGCGGCTGGTGGGCGAGCAGCAGCGCGGTGTCGAACAGCTGGGCCAGCGATTCGACCCTGATCACGCCGGCCTGCTCGAACAGCGCCTGGACGCTCGCCTCGTCGACCTTCGCGCCGGTGGCGGCGAGGCCGGGCACGACGGCGTGCCGGCCGGACTTCACCGCGACGATCGGCTTGGTGCGGCCGAGGCGTCGCGCGAGCCTGGCGAACTTGCGCGGGTTGCCGAACGACTCCAGGTAGAGCAGCACGACGTCGGTCGCGGGGTCGGTCTCCCAGTACTGCAGCAGGTCGTTGCCGGAGACGTCGGCGCGGTTGCCGGCGGAGACGAACGTGGACAGACCGAGGCCCCAGCCCGCAGCGTTGGCCAGGATGGCCGTGCCGAGGGCGCCGGACTGGCAGAAGAAGCCCGCGCGGCCGCGTGCCGGGAGCTTCGGCGCGAGGCTCGCGTTGAGGCGGACCTTGGGGTCGAGGTTGAGGACGCCGAGCGCGTTCGGTCCGACGACGCGCATGCCGTGCGCCCGTGCCTCGGCGGCGAGCCTGCGTTCGGCGGACAGGCCGTCCGGGCCCGTCTCGCCGTAGCCGCTCGAAACGACGACCAGCGCCTTCACGCCCTTGGCGAGGCAGCCGTCCATCACCTCGTCGACGCTGGCGGCGGGGACGGCGACGACGGCGAGATCGACGTCGTCGGGGATGTCGAGCACGGTCGGGTAGGCCCGCACGCCCCGGACCGCGCGGTGCTCGGCGTTGACCGGGTAGACGGGGCCGTTGAAGTCGGCTTCGAGGAGGTTCTTGAGGACCGCGTGACCGATCTTGGTCGGGTCGGTGGAGGCACCGATGACGGCGACGCTCTTCGGGTGCAGGAGGTTGTGCACGCTGCGCGCCTCAGCGGCCTGCTCACGGGCCCTGGCGACGGCGACGGACTCGTCGGTGGGGTCGATCGCGAACTCCAGGTGCAGCACGCCCTCCTCGAACGCCCTGCTGACCTGGTAGCCGGCGTCGCGGAACACCCGGACCATCTGCCCGTTCTCGGCCAGCACCTCGGCCTCGAACCGGGTGAGCCCGACCTCCCTGGCGGCCGCCGCGAGGTGTTCGAGCAGGATGCTGCCGAGCCCGCGCCCCTGGTGCGGGTCCTCGACGACGAACGCGACCTCGGCGGACTCACCTTCGTTCAGACGGTCGAACCGGCCGACGGCGACGATGTCGTCGCCGAGCAACGCGACGATCGCGACCCGGTCGTGGTGATCGACCGTGCTGAACCGCTCGAGGTCGCGCTGCGGGATCCGCGGGTAGGGGCCGAAGTAGCGGAAGTACCGCGTCCGCTCGGACAGCCGGCCGTGGAACTCCTTGAGCTGCTCGCTGTCGTCCGGCGTGATCGGCCGCAGGTGGACGGTGCCGCCGTCGCTGAGGACGACGTCCGCCTCCCAGTGCCTCGGGAAGTCGAACGGATCTCTGGAGCCCACTGTGGTTTCAGTCCCTGGGGTCGTCGGGATCGAGCCCGTGCAACGGGAATACCGCCCGGCGCGTCTCGCGAATCGCCTTGTCCACCGGCTCCTCCGCATCCCCGCCCCACGGCTGGTGCACAGGGTCGCACTCATCCGTCATCGACGCAGGCAAAGGCCAGTCGGGTGCGATGCGCGTCGCATGCGCCACCCAGTCCGCCGGCAACGGCCGGTTCGGGTCGACATCGCGGTCCAGCACCGTGGCGAGCAGGTGCGTCCACGACCGCGGCACGACCCTGAGCAGCTCGTACCCACCGCCCCCGAGCGCGAGCCACTTGTAGCCGTGCTCGACGACCAGTTCGCGAAACGCCTGGTAGATGGCCCGATGCCCGTCCACGCTGAGCGCCAGGTCCGCGAGCGGATCCTCCTTGTGCGTGTCGACACCGCACTGCGTGACCAGCACCTGCGGCCGGAACGCCGTCAGCAACGCCGGCACCGTCGCGTGAAACGCCCGCAACCAGCCGCCGTCCCGCGTCCCCGCCGGCAACGCCACGTTGACCGCACTCCCCTCGGCCCCCGCGCCACCGACCTCGCCCGCCCACCCGGTACCCGGCCACAAGCTCATCGGATGCTGGTGCAACGAGATCGTCAGCACCCGCGGGTCGTCCCAGAACGCCGTCTGCACGCCGTCCCCGTGATGGACGTCGACATCGACGTAAGCGATGCGCTCCACGCCACTGCGCAACAACCACTCAATGGCCACCGCACAGTCGTTGTAGACGCAGAACCCGGCCGCGCTGTCCGGCATCGCGTGGTGCAGCCCGCCGGCGATGTTGACCGCCCGATCCGCCTCACCGGACGCGATGGCGCGCGCCGCCACCAGCGACCCACCGACCACCAACGCCGACGCCTCGTGCATCCGCTCGAACACGGGGTTGTCCGGCGTCCCCAGCCCGTGCCCGACGTCCCACCCGGCCGTGGGCGCCGCCTGCACCGCGCTCAGGTACCCCGGCCGATGCACGAGCTCGATCTCCTCGTCACTGGCCGCCTCAGGCACCCGCAGGTCGACGCCCTCGAGCACACCGAGCGCGGTGGCGAGCCGAACCGTGAGGTCGAGCCGAACGGGATTGAGCGGATGGTCGCCACCGAGGTCGTACCCGAGGAAGGACCTGTCCCAGACAACAGCGGCCGACTTACCCATGACCAGCAACCTACCCACCGATCGGCCCAACCGGTGATCACGTCTTGGTCGCCGCCCATGCCCGCCGACCCCCGGACGCCTACAGTCCCACCCGGCCGGCCACGAACGTCCGGAACCGAATCCACCGAACAGGGGTCAGAGGCGACATGCACCTGCGACCAGCAGCCATCCTCATCGCTCTGAGCCTGACCCTCACCGCCGTCACAGGCTGCGCCCAGCAGGTCAAGGGCTCGGCGGTCGCCGACACCAACGCCGCCCCCGAGCCCGCGGACCCCACCTCGACCTCGAAGAAGGCGCCGGCCAGCACCTCGGCCACGAAGCCCGCCGACCCGTCAGGCCAGAAGCGGGCCGACGTGAAGATCACCACCAAGAAGAAGGCCACGGGCCTCGAGACCTGCGGCGTTCTCAAGAGCGCGGACATCGAAGCCGCCACCGGCGGCAAGTCCTCCGCGGACGGCGGCTGCATCCACACCACCACCGGTCCGTCCACCGTCATCACCCAGATGGTCACGGTCCCGGACGTGGCGGACGGCGAAGGCGAGAAGAAGCAGATCGAGATCGGCGGCAACACCGCGTGGCAGGTGAGCAACGGCAAGGAGGACTGCCAGGTCACCGTCATGCTGACCGACGACCCGGCCGCCATCACCCCGGCCTTCTCGGTGAGCGTGCTGGCGATCGATGAACTCGACACCTGCGCCGCCGCCCTCAAACTGGCGAAGCAGGGCTTCGAACGCATCCCCAACGCCTGACCGGCCCACCCGCCCCGGTGCGCCCGGCCCTCGTCAGCCGGTGGCGACCTCCCGGTCCAGCGCGCACCAGTTCGACCACGACCCGGCGTACAACGCCGCCGGCTTCTCCGCCGAGGTGATCCCGGCAACCTCCAGCGCCAGCACCACGGACGAGGCCGTCACCCCGGACCCGCAGTACGCGCCGACAGCCACCTCACCGGCCTCGCCCGCCGGCACCCCGATGCCCGCGAACCGCTCGGCCAGCTCCGCCGCACCGAGCCACCGCCCATCGCCACCGACGTGCCCGGCCGACGGCGCGTTGAGCGCACCCGGAACGTGCCCGGCCTTGGGGTCGACCGGCTCCGTCTCCCCGCGGTACCGCTGCGGAGCCCGAGCGTCGAGCAACACGCCCTCGCGAGCCAGCACCGCCGCCTCGTCCGCGTCCAGCACGGGCATCTGCCCAGGTCGCACCACCACGTCGCCTTCGGCGGGCGACGGCTCCTCGGCGGTCACCGGCAGCCCTGCCGCCTCCCACGCGGCGAACCCGCCGTCCAGCACGGCCACGTCGCCGTACCCGGCCCACCGCAGCAGCCACCACACCCGCGCGGCCACCGACCCGTCCCCGCCGTCATACGCCACGACCTGGCCGCCCTCGCGCACACCGGCGCGGCGCAGCACCTCCTGCAGCCGCTCCGGATCCGGCAGCGGATGCCTGCCACCAACACCCGGCGGAGAGGACAACTCGGTGTCCAGATCGACGTACACCGCGCCGGACACGTGGCTGACCTCGTAGTCTTGGCGTCCGGGTGGTCCGCCGAGCCGCCACCGGACGTCCAGCACGACGGTGGCCGGCCGCGCACTCAGCGCGTCGGCGAGAGCTTCAGGAGTGATCAAGGGATGCACAACACACATCCTGCACCGCGCGGACACCTGTGTCCCCCGGCACGACTACCATCGACACCATACGAAGGGGAGCGGGTGTGAACGACCTCATCGACACCACGGAGATGTATCTCCGCACGATCTACGAGCTCGAAGAAGAGGGCGTGGTGCCACTGCGCGCCCGCATCGCCGAGCGTCTCGGCCAAAGTGGACCGACGGTGAGCCAGACCGTCGGCCGCATGGAGCGCGACGGCTTGGTGATAGTGGCGGAGGACCGCCACCTCGAGCTCACCGAGCAAGGTCGCAACCTCGCGATCGCCGTCATGCGCAAGCACCGGCTCGCCGAGCGCCTCCTCGTGGACATCATCGGGCTCGAATGGGAGCACGTGCACAGCGAGGCATGCCGCTGGGAGCACGTGATGAGCGAGGCGGTCGAGCGCAAGCTCATCAAGCTGCTCGGCAACCCCACCACCTCGCCCTACGGCAATCCGATCCCCGGCCTCGACAAGCTGGGCGACGGCGAGCCCGCCCCGCCCGCCGAGGCGGACCTGGTACGCGTGGACGAGGTGGCCCGCCGCGGCGGTGGCCGCGTCGAGGTGCGCCGCATCGCCGAGCACGTCCAGCTCGACCCGGACCTGATGGCCGAGCTGAAGGACGCCGGCGTGGTGCCCGGCGGCACCGTGGAGGTCGAGTCGCTGGGCAGCGGCAAGGTCATCCACGTGCGCGGCGGCAACGGCAACACGGCCGAACTCGACCCCGCGGTCGCCCACGCCGTCATGGTGCTCGCCCGGTGACCCAGGCGACGACACCGGCTGAGAAGGCGGCGGAGGCGTTCCAGCGCCTGCACGGACGCGCTCCGGAAGGGGTCTGGTCGGCACCGGGCCGCGTCAACCTCATCGGTGAGCACACCGACTACAACGACGGCTTCGTGCTGCCGTTCGCGTTGCCCCACCGCATCGCCGTGGCGGCGTCACCCCGAGCCGACGGCGTGCTGACCGTCAGCTCGCTCGGCAACGACGGCGGGGTGCAGGACGCGGACCCGGTCGTGGTGGCCGACCTAGTCCCGGGCACCGTCAACGGGTGGGCCGCGTACCCCTGTGGCGTCGCCTGGGCCCTGCGCGAGCAGGGGATCGACGTCACCGGAGGGGCGGATCTGATCATCGCGGGCGACGTGCCCGCGGGGGCCGGTCTCTCCTCGTCGCACGCGCTCGAGTGCGCGGTCGCGCTCGCGTTGCTCGGCCTTGCCGGCGTCAACGCGGAGCGGCCGGACATCGCGCGCTGGGTGCAGCGCTCCGAGAACGACTTCGTGGGCGCGCCAACCGGCATCCTTGATCAGACGGCATCGCTGTGCTGCGTCGAAGCGCACGCGTTGTTTTACGACGTGCGGTCCGGCAAGCCGGAGCAGGTCGCTTTCGACGCGGCTGCCAGCGGCCTCGAGGTGCTCGTCATCGACACCCGCGCGAGCCACGCCCTCGTCGACGGCGGCTACGGCGCCCGGCGGGCCGGCTGTGAGCGGGCGGCCGGGATCCTCGGCGTTCCCGCGCTGCGCGACGTCGACATCGCCGAGCTCGACGAGACGCTCGTCCGGCTGCCCGAAGAGCTGCGTCCGCTGGTGCGGCACGTCGTGACTGAGAACGACCGGGTCCTGCGCACCGTCGAGCTGCTCCGCGCGGGCAGGCTCGCCGACGTCGGGCCGCTCCTCTCCGCCTCGCACACGAGCCTGCGGGACGACTACCGCGTCTCCTGCCTGGAGCTCGACGTCGCCGTCGAGTCCGCGATGGCGGCTGGAGCGCTCGGCTCCAGGATGGTCGGCGGCGGCTTCGGCGGCTCGGCCATCGCCCTGGTGCCCGTCGAGCGGCACGACGAGGTCGAGCGGTCCGTGCTCGCCGGCTTCGCAGCGCGGTCGCTCACCCGGCCGCGACTCTTCACGGCGGTTCCGTCCGCGGGTGCGGGCCGGGACCGGTAGCAAAGAACGATCTTGACTAGGAATGCGAGGACTGTGGTGAAGCTGCTCGTCACGGGCGGGGCCGGATACGTCGGCAGCGTGTGCGCTGCCCGCTTGCTCGAAGCCGGGCACGAGGTGGTCGTGCTCGACGACCTCTCGACCGGGCACGAGGACGCCGTCCCGACAGGAGCGCGCTTCATCCGGGGCGACATCGCCGAGGTGATCGGCGATGTCCTCGCGGAAAGGTTCGACGGAGTTCTGCACTTCGCGGCGAAGTCCCTCGTGGGCGAGTCCATGCAGGACCCCGGCAAGTATTGGACGGGTAACGTCCTCACTGCGGTTCGCCTGCTCGATGCGATGAAGGATCACGGCACGCCGAAGCTCGTCTTCTCCTCGACTGCCGCGACGTACGGCGAGCCGCGGGAGGTGCCGATCCCCGAGACCGCGCCCACCGCGCCGACCAACACCTACGGCGCCACCAAGCTGGCCATCGACCACGCGATCACGTCGTACGCGGCCGCGCACGGCCTGGCGGCGACGAGCCTGCGGTACTTCAACGTCGCCGGCGCCTACGGCAGCATCGGCGAGCGCCACGCGACCGAGACCCACCTGATCCCGCTCGTGCTCCAGGTCGCGCTCGGGCAGCGGGAACACATCTCGATCTACGGCGAGGACTGGCCCACCGAGGACGGCACCTGCATCCGCGACTACATCCACGTCACGGACCTCGCGGACGCCCACCTCCTGGCGCTCGAGCACGCCACCCCCGGCGAGCACCGGATCTACAACCTCGGCAACGGCACCGGCTTCTCCGTCAAGCAGGTCATCGACACCTGCCGTGAGGTCACCGGCCACCCGATCCCCGCCGTCGTCGCCGACAGGCGCGCCGGCGACCCGGCCGTCCTCGTCGCCTCCGCCGAGCGGGCCCGCACGGACCTCGGCTGGAAGCCCGAGCGCGCCGACATCACCGGCATCGTCCGCGATGCGTGGGAGTTCACCCGCGCTCGACACGGGGCCTGAGCCGGGATGACCGACTTCGCCTCCTTCGAGAGCTACAACTCCACACAACGGCTCGCGTCGCTCGCGCTGTCCCCGGACGGCACGCGGCTCGTCACCGTCGTCTCCTCCCTCGCCCCGGACGGCAAGTCGTGGCAGGGCGCTCTCTGGGAGGTCGACCCCGCCGGCGAGCGAGAGGCGGTCCGCCTCACCCGCTCCGCCAAGGGCGACTCCTCCCCCGTGTTCGCGGCGGACGGGTCGCTGCTGTTCCTGTCGGCCCGCCCGGACCCGCTCGCGAAGCCGGGCGAGGCCAAGGAGCAGAAGGCGCTGTGGCGGCTTCCGGTCCACGGCGAGGCCGCCGAGGTCCTGAGGCCGGGAGGCGGAGTCGGTCAGCTGCGTGCCGCGGGCGAGACGGTGCTGCTCACGTCGTCGGCGTACCGCTTCACGGAGTTCGGCGACGAGAACGACGCCAAGCGCAAGGCCCGCGAGGACGCCGGCGTGACAGCGATCCTGCACGAGTCGTACCCGATCAGGTACTGGGACGCCGACCTCGGTCCCAGCTACCCGCGGCTGTTCTCGGTGCCGCTCAAGGACATCACCGCCGAGAACGTCGCCTCGCTCAGCGAAGACTCCGAGAGCAGGCTCAGCGACGAGGATGTCGCGCTCAGCCCGGACGGCAAGTGGGCCGTCTACGGGCACGGCGTGGACGTCAGCGCCTCCTACGGTCGCAGGACCGAACTGCGGCTGGTGGCGGCGGATGGTGGCCCGTCGCGGGTGATCGCGTCCGAGGACGGATTCTCCTTCTTCCACGCGGTCTTCGCGCCCGACTCCACCGCCGTGATCGCCATCCGGTTCCGTGAGTCCACCGCGGACTCGCCCTACCGGCGTGAGCTGGTGCGCATCGATCTGGCTGATGACTCGATCACACCACTGGCGCCCGGCTTCCAGCAGGAGCCGGACCATCCGGTAGTGAGCCCGGACGGGTCGGCCGTCTTCTTCGCCGCGAGCCACCTCGGTCACCAGCCGGTGTGGAAGCTGGACCTGGCGACGGGCGAGGTCACCAAGCTGACGGTCTCGGGCTATTACAGCGACGTGGTCGTGAGCCCGGACGGCAAGACGTTGTACGCACTGCGCAACTCGATCGACCACCCGCCGCAGCCCGTGCGGTTCGCCACGACCGGAGCCGACCAGGAACCGGCGCGGCTGCCCGCTCCCGGCGCGGTCGCGGCGGTGCCCGGCACCGTCACGGAGATCTCCACCGTCGTCGCCGACGGCAGGACCGTCCGCTCGTGGCTCGTGCTGCCGGAAGGCGCCTCGGCCGACTCCCCCGCCCCGCTGCTGCTGTGGATCCACGGTGGCCCGGTCATGAGCTGGAACGGCTGGAGCTGGCGCTGGAACCCGTGGCTGATGGCCGCCCGCGGCTACGCCGTCCTGCTGCCCGACCCCGCGCTGTCCACCGGCTACGGTCCCGACTTCATCGCGGCCGGCTGGGGCCGCTGGGGCGCCGAGCCCTACACCGACCTGATGGCCATCACGGACGTCGCGGAGGGGCGAGCCGACATCGACGCCTCCCGGACGGCGGCCATGGGCGGGTCCTTCGGCGGCTACATGGCCAACTGGATCGCAACCCAGACCGACCGGTTCCGCGCGATCGTCACCCACGCTTCGCTGTGGCACCTCGACGCGTTCTCCGGCGGCACCGACAGCTCCTACTTCTGGATGCGGGAGATGGGCGACCCCCTCACCCGGCCGGAACGGATCGTGGCCAACTCCCCGCACCTGCGGGTCGCCGACATCAAGACCCCGATGCTCGTCATCCACGGGGACAAGGACTACCGGGTGCCCATCGGTGAGGGGCACCGCCTGTACTTCGACCTCGTCCGCCACGGGGTCAATGCGAAGTACCTCTACTTCCCGACCGAAAACCACTGGATCCTCACCCCCGGCAACTCTCGGGTCTGGTACGAGACGGTGTTTTCGTTCCTGGCCGAGCACGTCCTGGATCAGGACTGGGAACGGCCAGAGCTGCTCTGAACCCCGGAGGCGAGCAGCCGGCGGGCGCCGTCCAGGTACTTCCTCGACAGCGCCCGCATCTGTTCCGGCGGGAACGCGGAGCTGAGGGCACGGCGCATGAGCCCGGCCAGCACGTGGCCGGGCACGGCGTCCTCGGCCGCGTCGAGCGCGATGGACGCGACCCCGCCGTCGCCGCGGTGATAGGCGAAGAACGCGAGCAGAACCGCGGGTTCCGCGCGTTCCGGTGATGGGCACGACCTCGTGAGTTCCAGCCACAACCGCTCGGCCAGTCTGGCCTTGCTGTGCGCCGCGAAACCCATGCACGCGTCGCGCACGTCCGGCACGGTCAGCGCCCTCGCCAATGCGACGATCTCGGTGTCCGGTAACGGTCCCTTGCGGGCTTCCACCGCGTCGATCGCGTCGTGCACCCGGCGCAGTTCGGTGCACGGATCGAGCTCGGGGGACTTCTCCACGAGCGCGTCGAGCAGCGCGGATCTGCGTTCCAGCGCTTCAGCGGAGTCCAGAGCGGCGATCGCGGCCATGGCAGCGCGCGATTCGAAAGTCACGTTGCCCTCGTGCGCCGACGCGGCCGCCAGCGCGGACAGTTGTGGGTCAGGCAGCGTGCCGTGGCAGTCGATGTCGAGGTAGCAGAGCCACCGGGCGTCCTTCTCGCACGACGGCAGCCACACAGCCTCGACGACCTCGATGCCCACGCCGCCCAGTTTGTGTCTGAGCGCGGTGATCAGCTGTTCGTGCGGCAGTTCCTCCGGCATGTCCGGCGACGGCGCGCAGACGACCGCGAGGACAACGTCTGTAGCGCCGTGTTCCAGCAGTGGCGCTTGTAGTTGTGCTGCCAGTTGGCCTCTATGTCGTGGGCGCGGGAGGTCGACGCGCATGGTCATGCTGATCACGCGGTCCTTCAGCACCAGCACGACGAGCGAGTCGGCCGGGTGGAACCCCATCAGGTGCGGGATCGCGGCGTAGAGGTCGCCGGCGGCGCGGACGCGGATGGGTTTGGGGAGGGTTGTGGGCATGGGGCCCACTGTGGCGGGTTCGGGCGGGAGCGGGTGGGGGCGGCGGGGAAGTTGTGGATTACTCGGGAGTTGTGGACAGGTTGAGATCTTGGAGCGCCCGGGAGCGGGGTTTTGTCGGGGGTGGGTGCTATGTTGCCGCGCTTCGGTCCCCGGCGATCAGGGACCGAAGCGCGGCGTCACATCAGAACGTCTGGAACAACGCGCGCCAGCCGCCGACGACCGGCAGCTCGACCGAGGTCCTGGTGAGGTCCAGCGACAGACCGGCACCCGGCTTCGGGCGCAGCGTGTAGTCGTAGTCGCTGGAGATCAGCACGAACTCGAGCCGGTGACCGGCCTGCAGGATGTAGTCGTCCGGCACGATCGGCACGTCGACGTCGTAGAACTTGCCGGGCTTGATCGGCGACGTCTTGTCCGGCCGCTCCCGGTTCTGCGGGTCGGTCGAGCCACGCGTGATGACGTGCGACTTGCCATCCGGCGCACGGTCGACGAGCAGCGTGGTCACGTTGGCCGCAGGCCGGTCGAACGCGACCCGCAGGTGCGCCGTCGACTTGCCGGAGAGCCGCAACGGTTTCTGCGTGGGCTCCGAGGTGTAGGAGAGCCGGTTCGGCGAGGTCGCCTGGTCGATCAACGACTCGGCCGTCTTCGTCGCGTCGTCGGTCAGCTTCTCCACGCCGTGGCCGGGCAGCAGCCCGAGGCCGCCCTTGGCAGTCCCGCCCGCGGACAACCGAAGCCGCACGTCGGACGTGCCGGGAGCCGGCCAGTCCTTCTCATCGACCCACGTCTTGTCCTCGCGCTGCAGGGTCGCCTTCGGCTCCTTGTCGACGCCGTTGCGGTGGCCCCACAGGTACTGCGTGAACCAGCGGTTGAGCGTGCGCCGCCACTCGACCGAGCGCAGCGTGTCGGCGTCGGTGTGCCCGGACTGGTGCAGCCAGATCTTGCGTGGCACACCGACCTTCTTCAGCGCGTCGTACCACTGCTCAACGTGCGTCATCTTGACGTTCCAGTCGTTGAGCCCGTGGACGGCGAGCACGGCAGCGCGCACCTTGCGGGCGTCGTTCAGGTAGTTCCGGTCATCCCAGAACTTGCTGTAGTCGCCGGTGATGCGGTCCTGGTCCTTCGCGATCTCCGCGATGATCGGCTTGCAGATCTCCCGGTCCGCGCGGGTGTAGACGTACTCCGCGAGCACGTCTGCGTCCTCGCCCTGGAACGTGCCGGGGGCGACGACGGCGCCGTCGGCACGGTAGTAGTCGTACCAGCTGGAGATCGCGGCGATCGGCACGATGGCCTCAAGGCCGCGCACGCCCGTGGAAGCGACGGCGTTGGGCAGCGTTCCGTTGTAGGAGACGCCCATCATGCCGGTCTTGCCGGTGGACCACGTCGCCTTGATGGGGTCGCCCGTGGCCGTACGCGCCGGTGCACGCCCGTTGAGCCAGTCGACGACGACACGCGCGCCGATCGTCTCGTTGACGTCGCCCGTCGTCGGGCAGCCCGTCGACTTACCGGTGCCGAGCGATTCGGCGTAGACAACGGCGTATCCGCGCGAGATGAAGTAGGCCTCGTAACGACCCGAGGTGATCGGGTTCGGGCCAACGGCGGCGGTGACGCGCTCGTCGGCAGAGGCCTTCAGCAAACGGCCGTTGCGCTTGTCGGGCACGTACAGCTCGACGTCGACGTTGTGGTTGGCAACGTCGTTACCGCCAGAGAAGTAAGGGCTGACCATGTAGACGACGGGGACTTTGAGGCCCCGTTCGGTGGCACGCGGCCGGACGACCTCGGTGTAGACCTCGTCGTCCTTGCCGTCGCGGTCGCTGTCGACCGGCGCACGGACCCAGAGGCTCTCTTTCACCACATCCTTCGGGTCGAAGACGGGTTGCGCCTCGCCGTCCTTGAACACCGGCCCTTCGGCGGCCTGAGCCGTGACGGGAAGGAAAGGCAGGACAAGCACCGCGGTCAGCAGTGCGACTCTTCGTGCGCCCCTCACGAGGCACCCCCAATGCGAAAGCCAGAGACAGGGATTCGCCCTGCACCCTTCCCTCTGACTGCAAGACATGTCACCCGTCGAACGGCTCTTGACCTGAGAGCATGGGCCGTGCCCATTTCCGACTTCGTCCACGCGCTGCCGAAAGCCGAGCTGCACGTCCACCTCGTGGGCGCGGCTTCCGTCGACACCGTCCTCGCGCTCGCCCGCAACCACCCCGGCGGGCCGGTGCCGACCGACGAGGCCGCGCTGCGGAGGTTTTACGAGTTCACGGACTTCCGGCACTTCATCAACGTGTACGGCATCGTCAACGACCTCGTCACCACCGGCGACGACATCCGCACCCTGGTCGTCGGGTACGCCCGCGACGCGGCGCGAACCAATATCCGATATGCGGAGGTGACGGTCAGCGCGACGAGTCATCTGCGGGCGGGGATCGCGCCCGACGAACTCGTCGAGGCACTGGCGGCCGGACGCGCCGAAGCGCTGGCCGTCCACGGCGTGACACTGCAGTGGATCTTCGACGTGCCCGGCATCTGGGACCGCGACTGGGGCGTGACGAGCGCGCGGTTCGCGGCGGAGTACCGGCCGGAGGGCCTGGTCGGGTTCGGGCTGGGCGGGTTCGAGTCGGACTCGCCGCGGGCGAAGTTCCGGGAAGCGTTCGCGATGGCGCGCGACGCCGGGCTGCACATGGTGCCGCACGCCGGCGAGACGACGCCGCCCAGCGAGATCTGGGCCGCGGTGCGCGATCTGCGTGCCGAACGGATCGGGCACGGTGTGAGTGCGGTGCGGGATCCGGAGTTGTTGCGGCACCTCGCCGGCGAGGGTGTAGTGCTGGAGGTGTGCCCGACGTCGAACATCCGCACCGGCGCGGTGGCGTCGCTGGACGAGCACCCGCTGCCGCGGCTCGTGGACGCCGGCGTGCCGGTGACGGTCAGCACCGACGACCCCGGCATGTTCCACACCGATCTCGACCGCGAGTACCTGGTGTGCCACGAGCGGTTCGGGTTCGGCCGTGACGAGCTCGCCGGCCTCGCACGGGCCGGGGTGCGGGCGTCGTTCGCGCCGGCCGAGCTGAAGGACCAGTTGTTGAAGGAGATCGACGCCTTATGAGTGGTGCGAGTGTGGTGACGACGACCGTCGACTCCGCCGAGGCCGCGGAGTCGTTGGCGAAGGGCATCGTCGAGGCGCGGGTCGGCGCGTGCGTGCAGATCGTGCCGGTCCGCAGCGTCTATCGCTGGGCCGACGAGGTGCGCGTCGACGCGGAGTGGCAGTGCGTCGTGAAGACGTCCGCCAACCGCGTCGACGACCTCGTCGCGCACATCAAGGCGAATCACACCTATGACGTGCCGGAGGTCGTCGTCACCCCCGTTGTCGGGGGCAACGACGAATACCTCACCTGGGTCTCAGAGGAGACTTCTTAGATGACGCGGCAGCGGCTCGGAGTGCAGGACGCCGAGCCGTTGCGTCGCCCTCGTCAACGCCACGTACAGCTCGCTGGGTGACATGCGTTGCGGTTCGACGACGAGGACGACGTCGAACTCCAGACCCTTCGACGCGCGCGGCGGCATCCAGCCTTCGCCGATGACGGCGATCGTGCGGCCGTTGCGTGCCGCGGCGTGTGCGTCGAGTTCGTCGTGAACCGCAGCCGATATATCAGTTACGTGGCGAGCCCACGGTCGCACGCCGGTGCTGCGCACCGACACCGGCGCCGACGCGTCAGGGTCGACGAGCTTCAGGACCGGGGTGGCGACGGCCATGATCTCGCCTGGAGTTCGGTAGTTGACCTCCAGCGTGCGGTAGGTGAAACGGTCGAACACCGATCCCCAGCTGCAGACGCCGCCCGCGGCCTGGCGCTGGGCGAGGTCGCCGACGATGGTCATCGACCTGTTGGGGCACCGGCGCAGCAGCACACGCCAGTCCATCGCAGACAGTTCCTGTGCCTCGTCGACGACGACGTGGCCGTACGTCCACGTGCGGTCGGCGGCGGCGCGTTCCGCGAGAGAACGGTGGTCGCGCACCTCGTTCCGGAACGCCAGCATCTCGGCGTCGACGAAGTCGGTGACGATGTACTGGTCGTCGTCGGCGCGCTCGTCGATCGACAGGACGTCCATCACGCCGCGGGCGTATACGAGCTGTTCCTCCTCCTCTCGTTGCGCCGCACGATCTGCGGCACCGTCGGACCCGAGCAGTTCGGCGAGCTCGTCGAGCAACGGCACGTCGGACACCGTCCACGCCTCGGCGTCCTCCCGATACAGCTCCGGCACCCCGATCCGGAAGCATCGGCCGCCGTACAGATCCGCGAGCAGCTGCTGCGGAGTGAGTTGCGGCCACAACCGGTCGACGGCCTCGCGCAACTCGGAGCTGCGGCGCAGCTCGTGGCGCACGTCCTCCTCGATCTCCGGCCAGTCGACGCCGATCAGCCGCAACGCCGGAGCGACGAGTTCCTCGGCGAGCGCGAGGAAGAAGTACTTGCGGGCGGCGTTGTGCGGCAGCCCGTAGTACCGCGTCTTCTCTCGCGCGACGGCGGCGATGTGCGCGTCGAGGGGGACGACGACGTCTTCGAGTTCGATGTCGATGGGTTCGTCGGGAAGTTCCTGCCGGTCGGCGACGGCGACGGCGAGCAGGTCCAGAACTGATATATCACCTTTCAGTCGTTGCAACGGCGGGGTGTCCTCGACGTCGGCGACCAAGCCGGGATACAGCTCGCCGGGCGTCGCGAACACGACGTCGGTCTCCCCCAACGACGGCAGCACGTCGCTGACGTAGCGGAGGAAGCCCGTGTTCGGGCCGATGATCAGCACACCATGCCGCGACAGGCGTTCACGGCGCGTGTACAGCAGGTATGCCACGCGGTGCAGAGCCACGGCGGTCTTGCCGGTGCCAGGACCGCCCTCGATCACCAGCACGCCGCGGCCCGAGAACCGGATGATCTCGTCCTGCTCGGCCTGGATGGTCGAGACGATGTCGCGCATCGTCTCGGTCCGCGGCGCGTCGAGG
The DNA here is from genome assembly GCF_044455585.1 of Lentzea sp. NPDC051213. NCBI lineage: Bacteria > Bacillati > Actinomycetota > Actinomycetes > Pseudonocardiales > Pseudonocardiaceae > Lentzea > Lentzea sp. NPDC051213. The sequence continues at coordinate 392,255 of NZ_JBITEX010000008.1, read as the reverse complement.
GCGTCGAGCAGCACTTTCGCGTCGGTCAGCAGTTCGTCGTCGTGGAAGTCGCGCAGCTCCCGGTCACGAACTCGGAAGTGGCGCCGCAACACCACGCCTTCCGGGTTCGCCGCGGTCGCGGTGTAGAACGGTCGTGCCGCGGGCGCCCGCCAGTCCAGCAGTAGCGGTTCGAAGTCGTCGTCGAACAACCCGACGCGCCCGATGTAGGTGCATTCGCCTTTCTCCGAGTCGATGCGGCCGAAGCACAACCCTTCCTCCGCCGCGCGATACTTCCCGACTTCCCTGGTCAGCAACGCGACGGCAGCGTCGCGTTCCAGCCACTGGGGAGCGGTGCCCCGCAGCACGGCCGCAAGGTCGGCCGCCGCTTTGTTCCGTTCCTGATCGAGCTTTTCATACAGAGAGGTGATCCGTGCCTGTTCGCTCGCCAACACCTTGCCCCCTGTGATACAATAATTCTGTCTTCCCGGAAAATTCATTCCGAAAATACAAAGCCATTCTTTGTATCACAGCTCAGCCGCGCACGGCACCCTTTGCGAGATCCGCGATGAAATTGCGTGCGCCGATAAGGAAGACGATCAGCAGCGGGATCACCGCGAGCAGCGTCCCCGCCATCAACATGCCGTAGTCGGTGTCGTGCGTGCGGTTGAGCTGACCCAACGCGACCTGCAGTGTCACCTGGTCCGGGTCGACCAGGACCACGAGCGGCCACAGGTAGTCGTTCCACACGCTGATGAAGGTGAAGATCCCCAGGAACGCGAGCGCCGGCCGCACCACCGGCAGGCCGACGTGCCAGTACTGCCGGAAGAAGCCGCAGCCGTCCAGCCGTGAGGCCTCCAGCAATTCGTCGTGCACCGCGCCCGAAATGTACTGCCGCATCCAGAAGATGCCGAATGCGTTGATCACCGCGGGCAGGACCAGCGCCTTCAGCGACCCGACCCAGCCGAACTGCGCCATCACCACGAACTGCGGGATGGCCGAGAGCTGCGGCGGGATCATCATCGTGCCGAGCAGCAGCACGAACAGCGCGTTCCGGCCGGGAAAGCGGAACTTGGCGAACGTGAAAGCCGCCAGCGAGTCGAACAGCAGCACGAGAGCGGTCGCGCCAACGGCCGCGACCACCGTGTTCAGCATCGCCCCGAAGAAGTCGATCTCCTCGAACACCTTGCCGACGTTGACGAGAAGCTCGTCGCCGGGCGTCAGCGCGGGTGGGAACTTGAGGATGTTCTCCGTCGCGTTGGTCGCCATGACGACCATCCAGTAGAACGGGAACAGCGACACCAGCACGCCCAGGATCAGCACGACATGGCGCTTCACGACCTCTCCCCCCGCTGCACGAGCCGCCAGTTGATGATCGAGAACAGCAGGATGACCACGAACAGGCCGATGCCGATCGTCGCGCCGTAGCCGAAGTCGTTGTGCTTGAACGCCTGCTGGTAGAGGTAGAGCACCATCGTCAGGCCGGACTGTCCGGGCCCGCCCTCCTCGCCGACGAGGATCTGCGCCTCGGTGAACGTCTGCAGCCCGCCGATCGTCGACGCGATCACGGTGAAGAGGATCACCGGCTTCATCATCGGGATCACGATGCGCCACAACGTCTGCCAGCGGCTCGCACCGTCCACAGTGGCCGCGTCGAGCACCTCAGCGGAGATGGCCTGCAGACCAGCGAGGTAGATGATCGCGTTGTAGCCGGTCCACTGCCACACGATCAGCGCCGAGATGGCGACCTTGATGCCCCACTCGCTGGTCAGCCATGGGATCTCGCCCGCGCCGAGCCACTCCAGCACGGCGTTGAGCAGGCCGAAGTGGCTGCTGAAGATCGAACCGAACACGATCGCGACGGCGACGAGCGATGTCACGCTCGGCACGAAGTAGGCGATCCGGTAGAAGGTCGTGAACCGCACCGACGAGTGCAGGACGTAGGCGATGACCAGGCCGAGGAACAGCGTCGGCACCGTCGACATCACCCAGATCTCGAGGGTGTTCACGAGCGAGAGCCAGAAGATGTCGTCGGTGACCAGGAACTTGAACTGGTCGAGGCCGACGAACCTCATCTCACCGATGCCGTCCCAGCTGTGGAACGCCAGATAGCCGAGGAAGACCATCGGGAACAGGCCGAACACGCCGAACAGCAGGAAGAACGGCGAGATCGCGAGGTACTGCGGCAGGTACTTCCTCATGCGAGCCCCACGTGGTCGGCGATCCTGCGGGCCTTGTGCTGCACGTCGCGCCACGCCTCCTCGGGTGGTTTGCCGACGGTTTCGACGTTGGCGAGCTCGTCGTAGAACAGCTGTGCCAGGCGTGGCTCCCACGGGCTCAGGTACGCGACCGGCACCTGTTTCGCGGACTCGGCGAACGTGTCGACGATGATCTGGCCGCCGAAGAACTCGTCCGGCTGCCGCAGGTCGGGGCTCGCGAACGCGTCCGGTGTGGACGGGAACAGGCCAAGATCGAGGAAGCCCCGCACCTGTTGCTCCGGGGTGAGCAGCCAAGTGATGACCTTGAACGCCTTCTCGGGCTCGCGGCAGTACCGGGTGATGCTGAGGAACGAGCCGCCCCAGTTCGCGGCGCCGCCGGGAGTCGGGGCGACCCGCCAGAGTCCCTTGGAGTCCGGCGCGCCCGACTTGAGGTCGGCGGCCGCCCACGACGCACCGATCATGCTCGCGACCTTGCCGGTGGTGAGCGCGGCGTTGACGTCGGGACTGCCGTCCTGCATCGCGGCGTTGATGCCGAGGCGATGCGCCTTGATCGCCAGGTCCCAGGCGTGGCGGACGTGGTCGTCGCCACCGATGTACCGCTTGTTCTCGTCGACGAGCTGGCGCTTCGACTGCGCCATCGCCATGTTGTAGACGATGCGGAGGTTGAGGATCATCGACGCGTCCTGCTTCATCGCGACGCCGGCGTCGAAGTAGTCCTCCCACGTGCGCAGGTGCTCCGCCTTGATGCCGTGGCGGTCGAAGACGTCCTGGCGGTAGTAGAGGCCGGTGGGGCCGGTGTCGATCGGGAAGCCGATCATGCGGCCTTCCGCGGTGATGCCCTGCTGCCACTTCCAGTCGAGGTACTGCGGCTTGAACGTGTCCGCGCCGAGTGTCTTCAGGTCGGCGAACTGGTCGGCGTTGGGGAAGAACGCGGAGATGTCCTCGCCCTTGAGGCCGGTGATGTCGGGGACGTGGGAGCGGCCGGCGAGATTGGTCATCAGCTTGGCCTTGAACTGCGCGCCCGCCTTGAGCGATCGCAGGCCGGGGAATCTGGCGGTGGCCTCTTCCAACGACTTCTCGCTCAGGCCACCTGACCACATCCAGAGCGTCATGCCGTCGCGGGTCTCGGTGACACAGCCTGCCGCGGCTAAGCCCATGAGCGCGAGGAACGTCCTCCGCCCGACGACGCCGTTCATGCCAGCTCGGCCGAGGTCGGGGCGGCCGTCGCGCCACCTGGGCGTTGAACCGAGATCGCCGCTGCCCTGTTGGCGAACTCGAGACGCTTGCTCAGCGGCATTCCCGTCAACGTCGCATGGACGAACGCCGCGCCGAACACGTCGCCGGCGCCGGTGCTGTCCACGCAATCAACGTTGATTCCGTCAACCTCGGCATGCTCGCCAGTCATGTTGTCCACTGCCAGTGCACCCCGTGCACCTCGCGTGACGACGGCGATCGGGACGAGATCGGCGAGCTTCTCCAAGGCATTCCACGGGGTGTCAGTGCGCGTGTAGGCCATTGCCTCCACCTCGTTCGGCAGGAACGCGTGACAGCGCGTCAGCTGGCTCAGCAGTTCGGGACGCCATTGCTGGGACGGGTCCCAGCCGACGTCGGCGAAGACCAGACCAGGAAGGTCGGAAACTGATATATCGGCGTTGGGATCGAGGTGCACAATGGACGCCGACGTCGACGGCGTCGTCGTTTGCAACACCGGCGGCGGCGTCCCGTGCGTGACGAGGGCGCGGTCGTCGTCGTACGACAGCGCGACGGTCACTGGTGTCGCCCAGTCCGCGAAGCGGCGAGAGCACGTGAGGTCGACGCCTTCGTTCGCAAGGAAGTCCCAGCAGAGGGTGCCGTGGTCGTCGTCGCCGAACGCCGCGGCCAGCACCGGCCGGGTGCCGAGGCGGGCAAGTGCGACGGCGAAGTTCGCGATGCCGCCCGGCCCGCTCGCCATGCCGCCGGTCCAGAGTTCCTCACCTGGCGTCGGAGGCTTCGGCAATCCGGTGAAGACGAGGTCGTAGAAGAGCAGTCCGGACAGGTAGACATCGTTGTCATCCTCGACGTGGCGCACGCTGCCCCCTTCCAAGGTTGCGCAAGAGCGTGCGCCTGAGGTGCGCGAGTTGGCAATAGTTTGCTCAAGTCTGCGCGACTTTGGTTGGTACGGTGGCGGCATGCTTCCCCAGAGCAGGCGCGAGCTGATCCTGCGCACACTGCGCCAGGACGGGCCGAGCGAAGTGCGCTCGCTCGCCGCCAAGCTCGGCGTCAGCCAGGCCACGATCCGGCGCGACCTCGAACAGCTCGACGCCGACGGCAAGCTGACCCGCGTGTACGGCGGGGCGATGAACCTCGTCGTCGGTGACATCGACACCGACGACGTCGACGACCCGTTCGCCCAGGTCGCCGCTGAACGCGCCGAGGCCAGGGACGTCGTCGCCCGCGCGGCGGCCGCCGTGGTTCAGGACGGCGAGACCGTGCTGCTCGACATCGGAACCACGATGCACCGGCTCGCCCACCACCTGCACGGCAAGCGGATCACCGTCATCACGAGCAACCTGGCAGTGTTCGACGAGCTGCGCGACGACGCCGACGTCGAGCTCGTCCTGCTCGGCGGCATGGTGCGGCGGCGCTACCACTCCCTGGTCGGGTTCCTCACCGAGGACAACCTGCGGCAGGTGCACGCGGGCCAGCTCTTCCTCGGCACCAGCGGCGTGCGGGCGGACGGCGCCGTCATGGACACGACGCTCGTCGAGGTGCCGCTGAAGCGGGCCATGATCAAGGCCGCGGACCAGGTCGTGCTCGTCGCGGACGGCGGGAAGTTCCCCGGCGTCGGCGTCGCGCGGGTCTGCGGGCCCGACGACCTCGACGTCGTCGTCACCACCGCGTCCGCCGATCCGGCGACGCGGCTCGCATTGCAGGAGGCCGGAGTGGACGTGACCGTGGTGGATGAGGTCGGGGCATGAAGCTGGTCATCCTGGGCGGCGGTGGCTTCCGCGTGCCGCTGGTCTATCGCGCGCTGCTCGCCGACCGATCGCCCGGCCGTGTCACCGAGGTCGTGCTGCACGACCTCGACGCCGCCCGGCTCGCGGCTGTCGGCGGCGTCCTGGCGGAGCTCGCGACTGATATATCGGATGCGCCGAGCGTGACGACGTCGACGGACCTCGACGAAGCGCTGCGCGGGGCCGACTTCGTGTTCTCGGCGATCCGGGTCGGCGGGCTCGACGGGCGGGCGGCCGACGAGAGCGTCGCCGCGGGCTGCGGAGTACTCGGTCAGGAGACCGTCGGCGCCGGAGGCGTCGCATATGGGCTGCGGACCGTGCCCGTCGCACTCGACATCGCACGTCGTATATCAGTGCACGCGCCGGACGCGTGGGTCATCAACTTCACCAACCCCGCCGGCATGGTCACCGAGGCGATGTCGGCACACCTCGGCAACCGCGTCATCGGCATCTGCGACTCCCCCGTCGGACTCGGCCGGCGGGTCGCGCGTGCCGTCGGCGCCGACATCGAGGACGCGTGGCTCGACTACGCCGGCCTCAACCACCTCGGTTGGCTGCGGGGCGTCCACGTCCACGGGCGCGACGTGCTGCCGGACCTGCTCGCCGACAGCGAACGGCTGGAGTCGTTCGAAGAGGGCAAGCTCTTCGGCGCCGAGTGGCTGCGGACGTTGGGCGCCATCCCGAACGAGTACCTGCACTACTACTACTTCACGCGTGAGGCGGTGGCGTCGGGCGCGTCGCGCGGGGCGTTCCTGCTCGAGCAGCAGAAGCAGTTCTATGCAGCGCCGTCGTTGGACAGCTGGGAACGGACGCGCCTCGAACGCGAGCAGACCTACATGGCCGAGACGCGCGACGACGAACGTGACACCGACGACCTCGACGGCGGCGGCTACGAGCAGGTCGCACTCGACTTGATGCACGCCATCGCGTCGGACAAACGAACCACTCTCATCCTCAACGTGCCGAACAGGACGACGCTGTCGTGCCTGGACTCCGACGCGGTCGTCGAAGTGCCGAGCCTCGTCGACGCCAACGGCGCGCGGCCCGTCGCGGTCAGCCAGGTCCCCGACGAGGGAGTCGGGCTCGTCACCGCGCTCAAGGTCGTCGAGCGCGCCACCATCCAGGCCGCGATCAGCGGCGAACGCGCGCACGCCGTGAAGGCGCTGGCGCTGCATCCGCTCGTCGACTCCGTCGCCGTCGCCCGCAAGATCGTCGACGCTCATCCCCACCTGTCTGGAACCTTCCGCGCGCGATGACCGGCGGTGCGGCAGCTCGACACGACGCGTCTGGCACCCGTTCGGCTCGCCTACGTGAAGCTGGACGCACCGGCGTTCCTGAACCTGCACGCGCCCGACCTGATCCGCGGGTGGGCCGGCGAAGCAGGTGTTCGGCCACGCGGACTACTCGCACCAGATCGAGGAGTTCCTCACGGCGATCGACGTCGACGACATCGACGCGCTCAAGGCGTTGGACGCCGCCAACTGATATATCGGCGGCCCTCACCGCAAGCTGCTGGCGCCTTAACTACGCTCGTCCGCAAATGGACACCACCACCTCTCGCCGCGTGCCGCTCGTGATGAGCGTTGCCGTGCTCGTGCTGCTGCTGGACCAGGCCACGAAGTTCTGGGCCGAGAGCGCGCTGACCGGCCGCGCGCCCATTCCCGTGCTCGGGGAGTTCCTGCAGCTCAGGCTCCTCTACAACCCCGGCGCCGCGTTCTCGATCGGCTCGGGGTCGACGTGGATCTTCACCATCGTCGCGGCCGTCGCCGTCGTGCTGCTCGCGCGGTACGGCATGCAGCCGCAGACGAGGCTGCGGGCGACCGCGCTCGCGTTGATGCTGGGCGGTGCGACGACGCACCTGCTCGACCGACTCTTCCGGCCGCCGGGCTTCGCGCGCGGGCACGTCGTCGACTTCATCGACTACAACGGCTGGTTCGTCGGCAACGTCGCGGACATCGCGCTGGTCTGCGGCGCGATCCTGCTCGTGCTGCTCAGCTTCCAGCCGACGAAGCAGCCTGCCGCGTGAGCGTGTCGGCGCGGCGGGTCGTCTCGGGCAGGCGGTAGCGCGGGGCGAGGCGCAGCACTTCGGCGCACGCCCGGTCGAGGTCGATCTTGTGGCCGACCGACACGAACACCGGCTTCACGCCGTCCTGCGTCCGCAACGCCCGGCCGACGACATCGCCGTCCATCACGAGGTCGCTCATCGACCCGCGGGCGTGGCCGGGCTGGTCGAACTCACCCATCGCGTTCTTGGCGACTCCGACGCTCGGGATGCCGGTATGCACGCCGAGGTGGCACGCCAAGCCGAACCTGCGCGGGTGTGCGAGGCCCTGACCGTCCGCGACCAACAGGTCCGGCGCGACGGTCACCCGATCGAGAGCCCGCAGCAGCACGGGCATCTCGCGGAACGCGAAGAGCCCGGCAATATATGGGAAGTCGGTCGTGTCCTCGACGACGACCTCGTCGAGGACGACCAGCGTCTTTGCATCGAACACCACGCAGACGCCCGCAACTGTGTCATTGCTACGGTAGCCGACGTCGAGGCCTGCGGCGGTGTCTATGCGCAGGTCAGAGGCGCTGGTCGTGATCACCTGGGTGCGCAGGCGCTCTTGCAGTGCGACGGCGTCGTCAACCGTTCTGGGCCACTCCACGGGCGACAGTGTGCCGTGACGCGTCGTAGTGGGCGGCAAGGAGGTCTGCACCGAAGTCACCCGAATGGCGACGCCACACGGTGTGGATGTGGTTGGCCTCGTTGGCCGTGTTGTCGTACTCGATGAGCAGTTCCGGGCCCTGGATGCGGTAGTAGTGGCCCTCGCCGCGGCGCAGCGAGCCCTCCCACGAGAAGTGCAGGCGTTCCGGGTCGATCCGCGCGAACTCGTCGTCGGCGAGCTCGAACGCCAGCCGGTCGAGGTAGAAGCGGACGATGTCGACGAGCAGGTCCCCCGCAGCCCTGCCGAGGTGCGCCGGCGTCACGCCGACTGGTTCGGACGGGCTGATGCGTGGGGCGTTGGAGGTGCGGATGTCGTGCGGCGCGGTGTCGGACACGACAGCCAGGTGGCGCGCGGTCGGGCCCATGCGGTCTAGCAGTTCGCGGGCGAGTTCCTCTTCGAGCCGGAGCGGCTGGCCGACGACCTGACCGCGATAAGTGATGCGGGCGGGGTTCGCGCCGAGGAAGAACGGCGTCGCCGAAACGCGGCCGTCGGCGACGATGACGCTCACCGACAGGTGATGCCCCTCGACACGCCATCCCCACGGCTCGTCGCTACCGGGCGTGCCGAAGAGCACCGTCGAGAAGTCGCCGCTGTGCCGGTCGCGGTGCCCGCCTTCGCGGTGGTCGAGCACGTCTTCCAGCGCCATCACCGCTGCGGCCTGCGCATAGGCGTGAGGACTGAGCACGGTCGCGAGCATGCCGTGCACCGCCTTGCGCTGGTCGCGCCCGAGCTCACCGAGCGCGAGACCGGGGCGTGGACCGGGCGTGTACGCCCAGCGATGCCGAAGGTCGTCGTCGGTGACCGCGCGAATCGCATGTTCGCGCTGGTCACCGACGAGCAAACCAATATATTGGCGAGTGGCGTCAGCGACGTCGTGAAGCATCATTCGAACTTATAGGCCTTGAGGTTGCGGAGCAGCAGGTAGCAGTTCTGCAGTGAACCCGAGGTGTCGCCGAGCGAGCGGTAGATGCCCCACTTCGGGCGCAGCCGGTCGTCGAGCCACGTGTCGACGTTGTTCTTCGTCGCGTCCAGCACGGTGCGGCCGCCCTCGCGGACGATCCAGCGGACTCGCCCGGTGCCGTTGCCGACCTTGATCTCCACCTCGGTGTCGATCCACTTGTTGTGCAACGGCTCGAGGTCGACGTTGCCGACGAGCACGTTGCCCTCGGTGATCTTGAACTCGATCTTCTGCACGCCGCCGGTGCGGCGCAGCGACATGACCGTCACGGGCGCGGAGCCGAGGCCGGGCATCTTCGTCTGCATGATGTGGGTGAACGAGGTCGTCGACTTCAACGCGCTCGGGATGAACATGGAGTAGGTCCACTTCCACGTCTCGCCGTCGCCGACGTCGAGGTTCTGGCCGCCCGCCTTCATGCCGCGGACCTCGTTGCGCTGACGGTCGGTCGACGTGTCCCGGTCACGTGTGTGCATGTCGAACCGGTAGTCGTTGCCCGCCACGTAGATGTGCTTCGTGCCCGGATGCGAGCCGGCCCGGTCGTCCTCGATGCCCTCGAACGCGCCGAGCCCGTCCTTGTTCGCCTGCGGACTCCACTTGAGCTTCCAGGTCGCCGCTTCCGCGAGCCCGGAACCCGCCAGCAGCAACGGCATCGCCGCCCCGCCGATCAACGCCGAACGCCGAGTGATCTCCACGCCCGTTCCTCCCCAATTCCATGGCGGCGGATTTAGGGAAAAGGTCTGCACCAGTTCAGCTGGCGGGCGTGATCACATCATCGGGTGACCTTGGTGTCAATCTTCAGGGTCAACGGCAAGAGCGCCAACGGGATCAACACCACCGCGACCAACGAGACCACGTTGCCGGCCTGGTCGGCGAACGGCATGTGCGACAGATGCCCGAGGTGGAAGATCAGGTGCGGCACCGCGAACGCCAGGTAGCCGATCAGCACCGCCTGGGTCAGCCTCCGCTCCAGCGTCACCGCCGCGAACACCAGCACCACGCCCAGCGCGAGGTTGAGCCCGCCGAAGTCCCGGAGCAGGTGCTCGTTGAACGGCGGGTAGTAGGCCACCCACTGGTGCGCCGGCAGCGGGAAGTTGTCGTAGAAGTGCTGGGGCGCGAGCAACGGCCAGCCGCCGAGGATCACCTCGACCAGGGCGAGGAACGCGAGACCTGCGCGAAGAGTGCTCATGCCTCTACGGACGAAACCCGGTCTCGACTTGTGACACGGATAGGTGTTAGAAACCTTACGTAATGAAGATGCCACATGACGATGACGCCGTCTGGCGCGCCCTCGCGAACCCGCTGCGGCGCGCGATCCTCGACATCCTGCGCACCGGCCCGCGCACCACGGGCGAGCTGGTCGAGGCGCTCGAGACCAGCCGGCACGTCGTCATGCAGCACCTCGGTGTGCTCCGCGAAGCGGATCTGGTGCTCGTGGAGCCGCGGGGCCGGAAACGGGTCAACCACCTGAATCCCGTGCCCATCCAGCAGATCCACCAGCGGTGGGTCGCGCACTACGAGGAGAACTGGGCAGCGGCACTCGTCGGCCTGAAGCACGTGGTCGAGAGCGTCGAACAGGAGGATGAGGACGTTGGCTGACACCGGAACCGAGCTTTTGCACAGCATCGTGATCGCCGCGCCCATCGAGAAGGTGTGGGCGGAGATCACCAAACTCGACGGCAAGCAGCGCGCCATGATGGACGCCGTGCTCGACTCCGAGCTGGCGCCGGGCGCACCGCTGTACTACCGGTCGACCGACGGCAAGCGGGTCTTCGTCGTCGGTCGCGTCGTCGAGGTGGACCCGCCGCGACTGCTCTCCCACACCCAGCGGCTCACCATGCGCGACGACCCGTGGACCGTCGTCTCGTGGGAGCTCGAAGAGGTCGACGGCGGTACGCGCGTCACGCTGCGTAACACCGGTTGGCCCGAGGGCGTCAAGCGTCTCGACAAGGTCGACACCACCTGGAAGGGCATACTCGCCGCGCTCAAGCAGGTCGTCGAGTCCGGCGATGTCGGCACCGGGCTGAAGTTCCAGTACGCGATGATGCGCGCCTTCATGTGGGCGATGCCGGCGGGCACGAAGAGCGAGAACGTCCCCGAACCTCCTGGCATCGACCAGGCCGTCTAGAACATGAATCCTGCTTTTGCAATGAGACTTTGGACTTCGTCGTCCAAAGTCTCATTGCTAAGCAGCAGGTCAGCGAGGGTGCGAGAACTGATATATCGGTTCTGGCCGCGCGTGTGGCGGTGGACGGGATGGTCGTGCGGGTCCGGCCAAGAAGGTCCGCAGGTGGGCGAGAAGCGCGACTCGCGGGCGACCTCGGTCGAGGGTTTGCCGGCGGCATGACCCGGCGCGGGGCCGGCTCGGACAGGCAGATCGCAGACGAAAAGACTCCGCCGAGACGCGCAACGGTCGGTTGCGCGTCTCGGCGGAGTTGGATGTCGGCGTGAACTCCGGGCTTCACCCGATCAAGCGTGGGCGAAGCCTCAGGTTCACCCCTGGGTGATGTAGGCCTGCAGCTGGTCCTGGCTCTGCTCCAGCTGCCCGATCCGGCTTTTCACGACGTCACCGATGCTGACGATCCCGACCAGCCGCCCGTCGGACAAAACGGGCACGTGCCGGAAGCGTCGTTCGGTCATCACGACCGTGAGGCTGTCCACCGTGTCTGTCGGCGAGCAGGTGAACACCTCGGTGGTCATGATCGCCGACACCGGCGATGACAGCAGGTCAGCGCCGATTTCGTGCAGATGGCGCACGACGTCGCGCTCGGACACGATCCCCACCACGCCATCAGGCGAAGCAACGACGATCGCACCGATGTTGTACTCCGCGAGCGATCTGAGCAGCTCGGACACCGGTACGTCCGGGTCGATCGTCGCGACCGCCGATCCCTTGGTGCGCAACACGTCAGCGATTCTCATCTGGCGCCTCCGATCCGTGTCGGTCCGGTAGCACCTCAGGCTAGATCGGATTCGGACAGAACGGGAGGTCAACCCCCGAAGGGAGCAGGGGACGCATTCGATCGAATGCGTCCCCTGCCGTGTCCGCGCCTGGTTCGGCGTCGACTACGAGGATCCTCCCCGGCGACGGGCGGCGAACTGGCGCGGCTGGACCAGCGGAGCCCGCTGCTGCGGCGGCTGGAACTGCGGGTTCTGGTCGGTCTTGGCGCGCTTCTGCGCACGGCGTGCAGCGCGGTTGGTCGGCTCTGGCGGGGTGTTGTCAGGCATGCGAATGCCTCCTCGAGAAGGTGGCGTGCAAGGACACGGCAGTAGGCAGCCGTGAGAGTAGGACCCGCGCGAGGGTCACCAGAAGATCGCGACACGAGGTCGCTCGCCCAGAAGGCGTGGCAGCGTCTAGAGCGCCGCGGGGCTTCATCAGATGAAGAACATGCCCTCAACGGTAGCGGTGCCGCCGCGCCACGCCAAACGATTTATCCGCGGGCCCGAGCGGCGGCCGCGCCGGCGCCCAGCATCACCAGGATGATCGTCACCATCGCCCACTTGCGCGACTTCGTCAGCGGCGTCGTCTCGGCCGCCAGCGGAAGGTTCTTGCGCGGCTCCGGTTTCTGGCGCGCGGCTCGCACCGGCACCGGTTGCGGTGCCACGGACGGCGGCGCGGACGTCGTCGGAACCGGAGGCGGCACAACGACAGGAGCGGGTGCCGGCGGCGGGGTGGACGTCGGCTTCGGAGCAGGGGGCGGCGGTGGCGGCGGCACCTCGGGGCGCGGCGCGGGCGGTTCGGCGCGCGGTGGCATCGGCGTCGGCAGGCAGCCCGCCGCGTCGATCATGCCCATCTCCGGGCCCTGGGACAGTTCCACCGCGGTGGCACCGGAGATCCGGTAGACGCGGCTGCGGTGCTGGTAGCCGTTGTTGATCGCGTAGACGGTGCCCGCCGAGTCGATCACCACGGCGCCGTAGGTGGACTTGCCGGGCAACTGGGCGATCTCGGTCTTGCTCAGCACCCGCCCCGACACCGGATCGAACGACACGACCTCGCCCGGACCCCAGCCCGCCGCCGACACCCCGGTCAGCTTCCCGCTCGCCGGGTTGACCGTGAAGTCGTCGAGCGTCAGCGCGGGCCAGTCGAGCACCACGGTCCGCACGATCTTGAGGTACGTCGGGCTCTGCGGATCGATGTCGATGGCGTGCAACCGTGCGTTGTCGCGCACGTAGAACGTGGTGCCGACGACCGCGCCTGCCGACACGTCGTCGGTGCGGAACCAGTGAGCGTCAACGGGTCCGAGGTCGTTGACCACGCCCTTCGTGTCGATCAGCACGACGTGCGACGGGTTCTTCCACCAGTGGTGCCCCTTGGAGGTCAGGCCGACCAGGCGGCCCAACGCCGCCGAGTACCCCAGCGCGTTCACCGCGTAGTCCAGGCGGGCTACCTCCGTCACCCCACCGGATGACACGTCGAGCTTCGTCAACGTCGAGAGACCACCCCGATGGGTCGCACGAACTTGAAATGCGTCACAGTTTGCGGCTGCACCATGAGCAACGGCGCTGGTGAACGGCGCGGAAAGTACCAAAAGAGACGAGATACTGCTCAACGCAATCACATTCCGCCGCCACCGGAATGGACTAGTCCGATACGACAACCGGGTAATACTGCTGCCGCCGCGCATTCCCACCTGACCATTACTCGTTAACCAGACCGTGCTGTACCGGCCACAGTAGACCGTGGTCTAATCCCACACCAGAAAGGAGCCGAATTGAGCATTTACGTCTCCGGCCTGCTCTGGGTTCTCGGGGCAGCCGCCATCTCGTCTGTCATCGTCGTCATCGCGCGGCGGTTCGGCTCGGACGAGGTGGGCGAGAAGAACCTCGGCGCCGGCGGCTCGGTGTTCAGCATCGTCGCCGGTCTGCACGCCGTGCTGATCGCGTTCATCCTCATCTCCCTGTTCGACGCGGCCAACGGCGCCGAGGAGCAGGTGCAGAAGGAGGCCAACGCCCTCGTCGCCATCGACTGGGCGTCCGACTCGCTGCCCGAACCCGTGAAGTCCAAAGTAGACCAGCAGATCCGTGACTACGTCTCGATCGTCGTCGACGAGGAGTGGCCCCTCATGCGTGAGGGCGAGAGCGTCGACAACAGGGGCTGGAACACGTTGAACCAGCTGAGGGAGACGATCGCGACGGCCGCGCCGGACGGTGTCTGGCAGGAGGATCGCAAGACCGAGGCCGCGAACCAGCTGTGGGAGGTCTACCAGGCCAGGCAGGAACGGATCGACGCGGCGGGCAACGGCGTCAACCCGGTCGTGTGGCTCGCGCTGCTGATCGGCACCGGGCTCTCGCTGCTGTTCCCGTACCTGTTCGGCGGGCCGAACCTGATCTCGCAGCTGCTGATCACGGTCACGCTGACCTCGACGCTGGTCCTGCTGCTCTTCGCGATCTACCAGCTGCAGAACCCGTTCAGCGGTGGCGTGCACATCCCGCCGGACGCGTTCAGCTCCGCACTGGACCGGCTGAGCTAGCGCGAATCGGTCATTCCGTCCGCTTCCTCGATCTCCACGGACAGCACCTCGCCGTCGATAACCTTCGGCAATACGTCCGTGCGGGCGAAGTAGCGATTTGCAAATGCCCCAACCGCTCTGGTAGAGGCGGCGTCGACGCCACCGCCGATGACGCCGCCCAGTACCGGAACACCCTTCGCCGCGAGCGAACCGATCTTCTTCGTACCGTATTTTGTGATAAGCGCCGCTGCGGCCTTCTTGGTGAACTGCTTGATGCCGACCTTTTTGAACAGCTCGGTGCCCGCATTGCCGAGCAGGCACAGCAGGATGGCCGTCTGCACCTCCTCGCTGTCCACGTCGTGGCCGCGCAACGACGCGATGGACGCGATGAGGTGCGTCTGGATCACATAGGCGGCCGCGATGTTGGACGGCAGCGAGATCGGCAGCGTGATCAGGCCGCCGAGGTTCGTGATGAAGCCCTGCGCGCCCGCCAGCGCCACGTGCGTGCGGATGAGGTGCTTGATCGCGTCGGTCTCGTCGCCCTTCTTGACCAAGGCGTCGGACGCGGCCTCGCGCGCACTCTTGAACGGGCCGAACCCGTCCACACCGGCACGCAGCAGGTAGTCGGCGATGCCCTGCTGGACCCTGTTCAGCTCACCCTTGGACTCAGCCACACCACCGAGATTACGCGTCCAGCTGCCGCAGCGAGGCGTCAACGGTCTGCTCCAGCAGCACAGCGATCGTCGTCGGCCCGACGCCACAGGGCACGGGTGTGATCAGGCCCGCGTGCACCGCGGCGGCCTCGAACTCGACGTCACCGACGTTGCCCTCGTTGTAGCCGGCGTCGATCACCACCGCGCCGGGCTTGATCCAGTCACCCCGCACGAAGCGCGGCTTGCCCACCGCGGCGACCACGATGTCCGCCGTGCGGACGATTTCGGCCAGGCCGGCGGTCTTCGAGTGGCAGATCGTGACCGTGGCGTCGCGTGCCAGCAACAGCATCGCGGCGGGCTTGCCGAGGATCGGGCTGCGGCCGATCACCACCGCGTGCTTGCCCGCGATCTCCACGTCGTAGGCGTCCAGCAGGCGCATGATCCCGCCGGGGGTGCAGGACAGGAACTCGTTGTGCCCGAAGGACATTCCGGCGAACGAGTGCATCGTCACGCCGTCGACGTCCTTGTGCGGCGCGATCGCCTCGAACGCGGCCCGCTCGTCGATGTGACGAGGAACGGGGTGCTGCAACAGGATGCCGTGCACCGCAGGGTCGTCCGACAGCTCCCGGATCCGCGCGACGAGCTCCTCGGTCGTCGTCTCCTCCGGCAGCGCCACGTGGCGGGACTCGAGTCCCGCCTTGTGGCACCGGTTCTGCTTCATCCGCACGTACGTGACCGAAGCCGGGTCTTCGCCGACGATCACCGTGGCCAGGCAAGGCTTGCGGCCGGTGCGCTTGGTGTGGTCCGCGGCCTTCTCGGCCGCCCGCCCGACGATGTCGCGCGCGAGCTCGGTTCCGGACATGAGTGCCATGGGCTGCCTCCGCAGTCGAGGATTCGCCCAGGCGCGCGGCAGGTCAGGTAGGCCGCTCCCCGGTGGTGATCCACCTCTTCGCGCCAGTCACGACCCGTCGTCGAGTGTAGTCACCGCGCCCGTGCTGCCGTCCACGGTGATCCGCTCGCCGGTCTTGATCCTCGTCACAGCCTCACGCACGCCGACCACGGCCGGAATCCCGTACTCCCGCGCGACGACCGCGCCGTGCGAGTTCGCGCCGCCCATCTCCATCACGAGCCCGCCCGCCGTCAGGAACAACGGTGTCCAGCCCGGATCCGTCGAAGGCGCCACGAGGATCTCGCCCGGTTCGAGGTGCGCGCCGACCGGGTCCATCACGACCCGCGCGATGCCGGTGATCGTGCCCGCCGACGCCGGCGTGCCGACGAGATCGCCCTCGACCGGGGCACCGTGGTGCACCGCCTCGGCGTCCGTGCCGTCCGACATCAGCACGCGCGGGATGTGCCTGCGCCGCATCTCGCGGTCGTAGACCTCACGCCGCGCTGCCACGACCGAGCGCAGATCACCTTCCGCAGAACGCATTTCCTCGAAGTTGAGGAAGAAGACGTCGTCCGCCTGCGAGATCCTGCCCTGCGACGCGAGCTGCTCGCCGATCTCCGCGATCCGCCGGCGCAGCTGCCCGAACAGCGTGATGATCAGGTACTTCGGGTACTCCCGCAGCCCGGCCAGCACCCTGGTGCGGCGCAACGCGAAACGCACGAACCAGCCACGTCCGGGGGCCCTCCGCGCGAGCGTCTCGATCATCGCCTCGGCCTCCGCGGCACCACGCGCGAAGACCGCGTCCGCGGCGGCGTTCTCGTCCTCCAGGCGCAGGAAGTTCCGCACGACACCGATGACGTACGCCGGATCGTCGGACCACCGGGGCAGGCCGAGGTCGATCTCCGCGACGGCCCGGTGCCCCCACTTCGCGAGGAACCGATCCAGCGCGGCGGGACGTTCACCGTCCTGGAACTGGCGCAGCGCAACGGGATCGCGCCGGATCTCCTGCGCGAGATCCCACATCGCCATGTCCATCTCGGTGGTGATGTTGTTCGGCAGGCCGCGCAGCACGGTCTGCAGCTCCCCCGGCCGCACCTTCACGACCTTGCCGGCCAGGCCGAGCATCGCGAAGCCGATCAACGCGGTCGGCGCGAGCCGGGGCAGGACCGGGACGACGCACTGCCGCAACGCCTGCTCGATGGAGAGGTTCGCGGCCTTGTCCAGGATCTCCTGTTCCAGCCGCAACGCCTCGCGCGCGGCCTTCTCCGGGTTGGCCAGCGCCTTCCACACGGTCACGGGCACGCGGAACCGGCGGGCGAGCCGCAGCACGCGCTTGAGCGCCGGCCCCGGCGAGGAGTTGCGGATCGCGTACCTCGGGTCGTCGAACAGCCCGCGCAGCACCTGCGACGAGCGCGCCTCCATCACGCCGAGCAGCTTCGTGACGAACTCGCGGCCCACCTTGCTCTGCAACACCTTGGTGACGTCGAAGAAGATCCGCTCACCGGCCTCCACATAGGACTTGCTCGCCGGGTCGCCGATGACGATCTCGAACGCGGACTTGGAGATCTCCCGGAACGCCGCACGTCCCATCGGCGTGATCGGCCGCTCCAGCCCCTGCGCGAGGCTGAAGCAGAAGTAGACGTGGTCGGCGGGGTTGTCGTCCGGCAACGGGAACAACGTCGTGATCGGCCGCGCCTGGGTGAGGTGCAGCTCGCCATCCGCGTCGATCGCCCACTCCGTGTCCTGCGGCGAGCCGTAGTGCTGCTGCACCTTGCGGCCGAGGACGGCGAGCGCGTGGATCTGGCCGTCGGTCAGGCACGGCTCATCGCTCTCGCCGACCTCGACGTGCTCGGTCCCGCCACCGGGGAGTGAGCGGATGAGGAACTTCTTGTCCCCCAGCCGCTTCTCGACGATGTCAGGCCCGTCGACGACGAAGTGGTCGGGGTTGACCGCACCGGAGACGACAGCCTCGCCGAGGCCGGCGCTCGCGTCGATGACGATCTGGTCGCGCGTGCCGGTGACCGGGTTCGCGGTGAACATCACCCCGGACACCTCGGACTGCACCATCCGTTGCACCACAACGGCGAGGTACGTGGTGGTGTGATCGATGCCGTTCGTCTCGCGGTAGCTGACCGCGCGATCGGTCCACAGCGAGGCCCAGCAACGGCGCACCGCGTCGACCACGGCATCCTCGCCGACGACGTTGAGGAACGTGTCCTGCTGGCCGGCGAAGCTCGCGAACGGCAGGTCCTCGGCCGTCGCGCTGGAGCGCACGGCGACCGCGATGTCGTCACCGAGCTTGCGGTACTCGGCGACGATCGCGTCCCGGATGTCCTGCGGCACAGCGGTTTCCACCAACGTCCGGCGGGCGTTCTCCGGGGTCGTGCTCGCCAGCTCGTCGGCTTCCGCGACCATGCGGTAAGCGTCGGTGGTGACGCAGAAGCCCTGCGGCACCGGCAAGCCCGCCCTGGTGAGCTCACCGAGGTTGGCGGCCTTGCCGCCCACGGTGGCGAGCATCGAGCCGTCTATACCGCTGAAATCGATCACGAGCGCCATGGTTACCCCTCCAGGTTCCGCCTGAAGAGGAGGCTACGAGCGTTCGGCCAAAAACTCAACACGTGATGAATAAATCACACCGTAGAGGTAAAGCCCCTGATCAGCGCGACGATCTCGGCCAGGTCCTCCTCCAGCGCGAAGTGCCCGGTGTTCAGCAGGTGCAGCTGGGCGCCTGGGACGTCCCGCAGGTACGCCTTGGCGCCCGGCTCGATGAAGAACGGGTCGCCCCTGCCCCACGCGATCAGCGTCGGCGGCTGGTGTTCGCGCAGGTAGGCCTGCCACTCCGGATACTTGGCGACGTTGGAGTGGTAGTCGAGGAAGAGGTCGATCTGCGGTTCCGGGCGCAGGTCGAGGTAGTGCTGGTCGAGCGTCCAGGTGTCGGGCGAGATCGTCTCGGGGTCGCGCGCGCCTTCGAGGTAGCCGAACTTCGTGTACTCCAGCGCGAGCAGCTCACGGGCGGCCTGCGGGTCGCGGTTGCGGATGAAGCCCCAGGCCAGCTCGGAGAGACCGTCCTCGTAGGCGTTGCCGTTCTGCACGATCAGGCCCTGGATCCACTCGGGGTGGCGGGTCGCGATGCGGAAGCCGACCGGGGCGCCGAAGTCGAAGACGTACATCCGGAACCCCGTGAAACCGATGGTCTCCAGGAACTTCTCGATGGTGTCGGCGAGGAAGTCGAAGCTGTACGGCCGTTGAGGCGCGGCGCTGTGGCCGGAACCCGGATGATCCGGCGCGATCACGTGGAAGTCGTCCTTCAGCTCTTCGATGAGCCTCGCGTACTGGTGCGACGCGGACGGGAAGCCGTGCAGGAGCAACAGCTTGGGCGCGGCCGGGTCGCCCGCCTCCCGGTAGAAGACCTCGATGCCGTCGACGTCGACGAACCGGTGCCGTGTCACATGGATCTTTGTCGTCATGACGCATTAGGCTAATGGTAGATCGGGGTGTTGTACAGTTAGAACGTGCTCGCACTGGACTTCGTCAACACGCTGACGACCGAGGAGGACCGCCTGCCCCAGTGGCTGTCCGAGCAGGGTTTTCCCTGGTCAGACGCGATTCTGAGGCTGCGCGGCCACGTCGAGGCGGCGGTGCTCGCGGCACGGGAGGGCGCCGAGCCCGACCTGGCACCGTTGAACGCGGCTCTGCGCGGTGCACCGGCGCACGACGTGCTGACGTGGTCCGGCGCCGTCGTGGTGACGCGGGAACGGGAGGGCGACGAGATCGCGCGGGCGCTCGCCGTGCTGGCGGGAGCGGCGGCGGACCTGCTGGCGTCACCGGCGGTGCTGAAGGTGAAGAAGTGCGAGGCGCCGACGTGCCGGCTGCTGTTCGTGCCCGCACACCCGCGACGCCGGTGGTGTGATCCCGCGACGTGCGGGAACCGGGTGCGGGTGGCGCGGTACTACCAGCGGCACAAGGACTAGCGGCACAACGACTAGCGGCTCGTCCAGTCCGGCAGCGGCTCGCGTTCCTGCCGCCACTCCTGCGGCGCTGTCGCGATGATGCCGCCGACGATCGCCGCGGTCGTGTCGACGTCACCGCCCGCCCTGACGCACGCCGTGATGGCGGCGCGGTAGTCGTCGAGGTGGTGGGCGGCGACCCAGAGCGTGAACGGCACGGTGTCCTGTGCCGTGACGCGGGAGCCGTTGCCGAGGACGTACGCGGCCTCCTCGGCGTCACCGATCCCGCGTGCTTTCTCGATTCCCTTGCGCACGAACGAATCCTCGAGGTGGTCGAGAACGCTGCCGAGCAGGTCGCGCGGTGGCGTCCCGGTCAGCCGGGCCTTGGCCGCGATGGCCGCCGCGTGTGCCACGGCCACTCCGCCCGCGATGCCCTCCGGGTGCTGGTGCGTCACCTCGCTGGCCCGGATCGCCTGCTCTGTCACGGTTTCCGGGTCGTCCGCGAAGTACGCGCCGAGGGGCGCGATCCGCATCGCGGCGCCGTTGCCGCAGGACCCCTGCCCGCCGAACGCACTGCCGGCCGCCTCTTTCCACGGCGTGCCCTGGCGAATCTTGCGCAGGATGATGAACGCTCCCGCGCCGTACCCGCGGTAAGGCTCACAGCGATCGGCGAAGAGCGCCGCAAGCCGTTGCTGCTCGACTTCGCCGTGGTCGCGAAGCTCGGTGACGAGGTTGCAAGCCATTTCGGTGTCGTCGGTCCACTCCCACGGCCCTCGCGGCGGCTTACCGGCCACGAGGTCGGGCAACGAGCGGCCGACCATGAAGAACTGTGCGCCCAGAGCGTCGCCGACGGAGAGCCCGTCGAGCGAGGCGTATGCGAGGTCCAGGCGCGCACGTGCATGCAGAACTATGCGCATCACCCACCATTTTACCTTGGCGGGCAACACATTTCACGCGAGTACGGTGCCGCCGTCGACCGTGAGGATCGTGCCGGTCGCCCACGGCTGCGTCATCAGGTACAGGTACGCGTGGGCGATCTCCTCGACCTCGCCGACCCGCTGCAGCGGCACCGTCCTGCCGACGTCTGAGTAGAGCTGCTCGGCGTCCGGTCCCCACAGCGGGCTGCGCACCACGCCGGGGCTGACCGCGTTGACCCTGATCGGCGCGAGTTCCACCGCCAGCGCCTTGGTCAACGCCTCAACGGCCCCGCAGATGCTCGCCGCGACCGCCCAGCCCGGTCCTGGGCGGTCCTTCGCGATGCCCGTGGTGAGCGTGATCGAGGTGGTGACGCGCGCGGCGCCCACCGCGTCGAGCACGCCGAAGTACCGCAGCCCGAAGAAGTTCCTGGCGCGGTCCCGGTCGAGGTCCGCGATGGTCATCAACGCCAGGGGCTCCCCCGCCGTGTACACGAGGTGGTCGATCTCGCCGATCTCGCGGAAGAAGGCCTCGACGGCCCCGGGGTCACTCAGGTCGGCCGCGTGCGTGGCGATTCCGGGCTGGGCCTGGGGTTTGCGCGACACGACCGTCACCTCGGCGCCGCCGTCGCGGGCCGCGAGTGCCGTCGCCAGGCCGATTCCCGATGAGCCGCCGAGGATCGCGACCCTTTGTCCGTCCAGTGTGGATTTCATGGCTCCAGCGTGCTCGGCGGGCGGGCACGGCGTCCAAGACCTGCTCGGTCGCCTGTCATACCCTGGAGGTATGGACCTGGACCTGCGCAAGCTCCGGTACTTCGTCGCGGTCGCCGAGCACCTGAACTTCGGCCGTGCCGCCGAGGCTCTGCACATCGCGCAACCCGTGCTGTCACGGCAGATCCGCGCGCTGGAGGCCGAGCTGAAGGTGCAGCTGTTCGACCGTTCGTCGAAGGGCACCGCGCTGACGGCCGCGGGCGAGAGCCTGCTGGAGGACGCCCGGCCGTTGCTGACGCAGGCGTCGGCGCTGCTGCGACGGGTCGGCGTGGCGGACTCGTTCACCATCGGGTTCATGCCCGGCCTGATCGTGACGCCCGCGGCGCGGCTCATGGCGAAGCGACACCCCGGCCTGCGCGTGGACGTGTTGCGCACGACGTGGGAGGACCAGGTCGAGGTGATCCACGACGGCCGGGTCGACGTCGGTTACGTGCGGCTACCGGTGCCGCTGGAGGGTTTGCGGCACGTGCCGGTGCTCACCGAGCCGCGGGTGGCCGTGGTGCCCGCGACGCATCGCTTGGCGGGCAAGGAAAGCGTGCTGGAGGCGGACCTGTCCGGCGAACGGCGCGTGCAGCACACCGACCCGCCGGGGTTCAGATCCGTCGAGGAGAAGCTGGAACACGTCGCGATGCACGGCGGCGTCGCGATCCTGCCGTTGTCGACCGCGGTGTTCTACTCGCGCGAGGACCTGGTGCACGTGCCGATCGAGGACATCACGCCGAACGAGGTGGCGCTGGCGTGGGCGGAACACCGGCACACGCCGTTGATCGCCGAGTTCATCGAGATTGCCCGGCAGGTGTGAAGACGAAGCTGTCGCGGAAGCCGCCGTCACCGCGGCGCGTCGCCATCAGTCGCAGCTCCGGCAGGAAGTGGAAGAAGACCAACGACCCGGACCGGTCCGGATAGCCGAGCGTCTTCGAGTACTTCGGATTCGTGCCGCCCAGCCACAACGGCGGCTCGCCGTACTCCGCCACCACGTCGTCGAGCACCCGGTCCCGCTGCCCCAGCACACCGGGGATCCAGCTGTCCGCGTCGAGACTCAGCCAGCCGTGCCGGTGCGCGAGATCCGCGTACACCGACGCCATGACGTCCTCGCTGCGGTGGCCCAGCGCCTCCTGCACCGCGCCACTCACCATCGCCGCGTTCGCCGCGCCCCGCTTCACCAACGCGTCGAGCTCGGCCTGCCACCTGTCCGTGCGGTCGTCGGCGAACGCCAGCGCGTCGAGCAGGGTGAGGATCACCGGCTCGCCGCCGTACATGCCGGGGCGGCGGACTGCGGCGTTGAGCTGGCCGAGCAGGTAACCGCGTAAGTCGTCGAACGAGCGCATTCCGGTTGTTCTATCAGTTGCGCGAAGGTGAAACGCAATCGCCTCCGCGACCGACAGGAAGGTCAACTCACACTGGGGAGAGCGCATGGGCGTAGGCAACGAACAGGTCGTCGCGTACTGGGTCGAGCACGAGTTGGACCTGACCATCGACTGGAGCGAAGCCCACGAACGGTGCTGGCGCTGCGGCACCAAGTCAGGGCTGGAGAGGTGTCGCATCGTGTCCGCTGCACTGGGCGGCACCGACACGGTCGACAACATGGTCCTGCTGTGCGGCCGATGCCGTCGCGAGGCGCCGAGCCACCAGGATCCCCAGTACCTGTGGCGATGGCTGCGGGCGACGTCCGTCTCGTCCCCCGACGTCTACTGGACGATGCGCGGCTGGAAGGAGTTCGAGGTCATCTTCGGCCGCAAGCCGCTGGAATGCTTCGAGGAAGCGCCGGTCGACCACCGCGCGCTGAACGCCGAATGTCGTGCGCTGGCAGCGGACGAGTTCGCGAAGACCGTCTTCCAGTTCGGGGAGGGCCGGCTCAACCCGTCGACCATCGCGTGTGTGATCGCGGAGATCGAGAAGAAGCTGGCGAACCGGCACGGCATCAGACTGCCGTGACGGTCCGCTCAGTGGTCGCTGACGTCGACCAGGAGGGCTGGAACCCACAGGAAGACCTTCGGATCGCCCAGTCCGGAAGCCAGACAGACAAGGCAGAGCCGGGGCGCCACAGCCCCGGCTCTGACCAGGATCAGCTGCAGCCGGACGTGCTGCCGCAGCCCTCGCACAGGTAGCAGGACCCGGCCGGACGCATCTTCGTGCCACAGGTCATGCACAGCGGCGCGTCAGCGGCCTTGCCCAGGTGCAGCTCGAGCAGCTCGGTGGAGCTGCCGACGTGCTTGGGCGCCTCGACCTGAGCCGGAGCCGCCTCCACCGAGCCGCGCAGACCCTCGAGGTCCACATCGGACGAAGGCGCGCCGTACTCGTTGGCCACCTGCGCGGAACGCTCGTCGGCGGTGAAGATGCCGAGCTGCGCGCGCTTGTCGTACGGCAGGTAGTCCAGCGCCAGGCGGCGGAACAGGTAGTCCAGCACGGACGTCGCGATGCGCACGTCCGGGTCGTCGGTCATGCCCGCCGGCTCGAAGCGCAGGTTCTGGAACTTCGAGACGTAGAACTCCAGCGGGATGCCGTACTGCAGACCCACCGAGATGGACATCGAGAACGCGTCCATCACGCCGGCCAGCGTGGAACCCTGCTTGCCCAGCTTGACGAAGATCTCGCCGAGGCCGTTGTCCGGGTAGGAGCCGGCGTGCAGGTAGCCCTCGGCGCCACCGACCGTGAACGACACGGTCTGCGACGGGCGCTTCTTCGGCAGGCGCTTGCGGACCGGGCGGTACTCGACGACCGTCTCGGTCTTGGCCTCGGCGCCCTTGTTCGCGCCCTTGCCCGCGGACAACGGCTGGCCGACCTTGCAGTTGTCGCGGTAGATCGCGAGCGCCTTCAGGCCGAGCTTCCAGCCCTGGTAGTAGATCTCCTCGACCTCTTCGACGGTCGCCGACTCCGGCATGTTGACCGTCTTGGAGATCGCGCCGGACAGGAACGGCTGCGTGGCCGCCATCATCCGCACGTGGCCCATCGGCGCGATGGAACGCTCGCCCATCGCGCAGTCGAAGACCTCGTAGTGCTCGCGGCGCAGGCCCGGCGCGTCGACGACGTGGCCGTGCTCGCCGATGAACTCGACGATCGCCTCGATCTGCTCGTCCTGGTAGCCCAGGGACTTCAGCGCGCGCGGCACCGTCTGGTTGACGATCTGCATCGAGCCGCCGCCGACGAGCTTCTTGAACTTGACCAGGGCCAGGTCCGGCTCGATTCCGGTGGTGTCGCAGTCCATCATCAGGCCGATGGTGCCGGTCGGGGCCAGCACGGACGCCTGGGCGTTGCGCCAGCCGTTCTTCGCGCCGATCTCCAGGGCCTGCTGCCACGCCTCGGTCGAGACCTTGTGCGTCGCGGCGTCGTTTCCGCCGTACGTGCGGATCAGGTCGTTCGCGGCGGCGTGCTTGCGCATGACGCGCTGGTGCGCCGTCTCGTTGCGCTTGTAGCCGTCGTACGCGCCGACGATGCCCGCGAGCTCCGCGGAACGGCGGTAGGACACACCGGTCATCAACGAGGTGATGGTCGCGGCGAGCGCGCGGCCGCCCTCGGAGTCGTACGCGTGACCCGTCGCCATGAGCAGCGCGCCGAGGTTGGCGTAGCCGATGCCGAGCTGGCGGAACTTGCGGGTCGTCTCCGCGATCGGCTCGGTCGGGAAGTCCGCGAAGCAGATCGAGATGTCCATCGCGGTGATGATCAGCTCGACGGCCTTGGCGAACGTGACGGCGTCGAACCTGCCGTCGTCACCGAGGAACTTCATCAGGTTCAGCGACGCGAGGTTGCAGCTCGAGTTGTCGAGGTGCATGTACTCCGAGCACGGGTTGGACGCGGTGATGCGGCCCGACTCGGGGCAGGTGTGCCAGTCGTTGATCGTGTCGTCGTACTGGATGCCGGGGTCGGCACAGGCCCACGCCGCCTGCGCGAGCTTGCCGAACAGCGACTTGGCGTCGACGCGCTCGATGACCTCACCGGTCTGACGGGCGCGCAGGCCGAAGTCGGCGCCGCCCTCGTAGGCGTGCATGAACTCGTCCGACACGCGGATCGAGTTGTTCGCGTTCTGGTACTGCACCGACACGATGTCCGCGCCGCCGAGGTCCATGTCGAACCCGGCGTCGCGCAGCGCGCGGATCTTGTTCTCTTCCTTCGCCTTGGTCTCGATGAACTCCTCGACGTCCGGGTGGTCGACGTCGAGCACGACCATCTTGGCCGCGCGGCGGGTGGCGCCACCGGACTTGATGGTGCCCGCGGACGCGTCGGCGCCGCGCATGAACGACACCGGGCCGGACGCGGTGCCGCCGGAGGACAGCAGCTCCTTGGAGGAACGGATGCGCGAGAGGTTGAGGCCGGCACCGGAGCCGCCCTTGAAGATCAGGCCCTCCTCGCGGTACCAGTTCAGGATCGACTCCATGGTGTCGTCGACCGCGAGGATGAAGCACGCGCTGACCTGCTGCGGCGAGCTGGTGCCGACGTTGAACCACACCGGCGAGTTGAAGCTGAACACCTGGTGCAGAAGCATGTAGGTGAGCTCGTGCTCGAAGATCTCGGCGTCCGCTTCGACCGCGAAGTAGCCGTGCTCCTTGCCCGCGCCCACGTAGGTCTTCACGACGCGGTCGATCAGCTGGCGCAGCGACTGCTCGCGCTTCTCGCTGCCGACGGCACCGCGGAAGTACTTGCTGGTGACGATGTTGGTGGCGTTCACCGACCAGAACTCGGGGAACTCGACACCGCGCTGCTCGAAGTTCACCGAGCCGTCGCGCCAGTTCGTCATGACGACGTCGCGGCGCTCCCAGGTGACCTCGTCATAGGGGTGGCGGCCTTCGGTGGTGTAGACGCGCTGGACCTTCAGCGCGGCAGGCTTCGCAGCCGCCCGTGCGGCTGTCTTCTTGGCTGAGCCGCCGACGGTCTCGGTCACGGTGGATCTCCCTCGTACTGGTGCTTAGAAAAGATGATGTAGGCGCGCGCTCTAGTGCACGCGGATCACTGCTCGGCCTGTGCGTCCTGGGCCCGAGCGGTGCGAAGATCAAGAATCTCCTTCTCGAAGTCCTCGACGGACGAGAAGGATCTGTAGACGCTCGCGAACCGGAGGTAAGCGACTTCGTCGAGCTCACGCAGGGGGCCGAGAATGGCGAGGCCCACCTCGTGACTGGGGATTTCCGCGCATCCCGTCGACCGGATCGACTCTTCCACTCGCTGGGCGAGTTGCTGGAACGCGTCCTCGTCGACCGGGCGGCCCTGGCACGCCCTGCGCACACCGACGACCACCTTGTCGCGGCTGAAGGGCTCCGTCACCCCGGAGCGCTTGACCACGGCGAGGACCGCTTCCTCGACCGTGGTGAACCTGCGACTGCAGCCGTTGCAGGAGCGGCGACGACGGATCACCTGTCCCTCGTCGACCTCACGGGAGTCAACGACCCGTGAGTCCGAATGGCGGCAAAACGGACACCGCACGCCACCTCACCCCTTCCCGGCGCAGCACCCGTCGCAGCAGCCGCACCGGTCGGGTCACCCACAACCTGTGGACTACTTACAACGGTGTAACCACTAGATGTAGGGGTAGAACCTAGATCGCAGCGGACGCCGACGCAACTCGACACGGCGCGTCGCGTGTCACTCGCTTGGAGGAACCGCAGCCGATCAGGGGCGATTACACAACGACGCCCGCCCATGACGGAGAGAAAACGTCACGGCGGGCGCTCAGACACAAGATGTAGGGGCGGCCCTACGGCGTGACCCCCACCTGCTGGAGGTAGAGCACGCCGAGAGCGATGACCGTCAGGGCGCTCAGCACGCCGACGGCGATGAGCTCGAGCGTCGACTCGCGCTTGGGCCGGACGTTGCACGAACTGGACTCGCGCGACACGGGCACCACGACCGGGCGCGGCCTCGTGGCCGGGCGCCGCGGCATGACGCGAGGCCCCGAACGGAGTGGACGCCCCGCTGCGACGTCCGCGTCCTCGACAACGCGCAACCGCTTCTCGACGAGCACCGCCATGACGACCTCCATCGCAGGTCAACCACCATGATCGAACAGGGGTTCGATCGAACGTCCGTGCGAATTTCTACCAGAACGACCCGCCGAACGCCACAACACGCGCCCAAATACCTCGAACAGGTGTTTGATCTGTGCAGCAAACACGACTACCGTCGACCACGAAGATCGACGGAGGCCGGAATCCCATTCGAACTGGGGGCGGCGAGGAGGACAGCGACCGTGGCAGGCAAGACGATCGACCCGGACCCCGCTCTTGTAACGGCTGAGGTAAGTGAGATCGCGGGCAACGCCGGCCTGACCCTGCGCCAGCGCAAGGTGCTCGACGTGATTCGCGATTGGGTCGACCGCTTCGGCTACCCGCCGAGCGTGCGAGAGATCGGTGAGGCCGTCGGCCTGACCTCGACGTCGTCGGTGGCGTACCAGCTGCGCGCGTTGGAGCGGAAGGGTTTCCTGCGCCGCGACGCGAACCGCCCGCGTGCGGTGGGCATGCTGCCGTCCGAGATCGACCCGGGCCTCGACCCGATGTCCAAGCCGACGCCGGCGTACGTGCCGATGCTCGGTCGCATCGCGGCCGGTGGCCCGATCCTGGCGGAGGAGTCGATCGAGGACGTGTTCCCGCTGCCACGCGAGATCGTCGGCGAGGGTGAGCTGTTCCTGCTGCGCGTCGTGGGTGACTCGATGGTCGACGCCGCGATCACCGACGGCGACTGGGTCGTGATCCGCAAGCAGCCGACCGCCGACCAGGGCGAGATCGTCGCCGCCATGATCGACGGCGAGGCGACCGTGAAGACGTTCAAGCGCAAGGACGGGCACGTGTGGCTGCTGCCGCACAACACGGCCTACGAACCGATCAACGGCGACGAGGCCACGATCCTCGGCAAGGTCGTCACCGTGCTCAGGCGTCTCCCCTAGCCTTTTTCTTCTTCTCGAAGAAGTCGAGCCACTTCTTCCTGGTGGACTCCATGTCCGTCACGACGAACGCGAAGAACTGGCCCATGTCCTTGAGGCGCGCGCCCACTGGCGTGCCGAGACCGAAGATCTCGGCACCGTCCAGTGCGGTGTGCGCCCACACGGAGTTGCGCTCGGCGCTGGACAGCCACGCGCGGTACCAGAGGTCGTCGTCGAGGAAGTAGCGCATGCGTTTGCCGTCGCGCTCGCTGCGCAACAGTCCCAGGTCCTGCAGGTAGGCCGTCGAGCGCGACACCGTGCCGGGGCTGACCGAGAGCCTGAGCACCAGTTCGGTCGCGGACAGACTGCCCTTGTCGACCATGAAGATCTCGGCCAGGATCCGCGCGGCCGTCTTCGGGATGCCGGTCTGCGCGAACGACGCGACCAGCCTCA
Source organism: Lentzea sp. NPDC051213 (assembly GCF_044455585.1). Taxonomy (NCBI): domain Bacteria; kingdom Bacillati; phylum Actinomycetota; class Actinomycetes; order Pseudonocardiales; family Pseudonocardiaceae; genus Lentzea; species Lentzea sp. NPDC051213. The sequence goes on along the minus strand of NZ_JBITEX010000008.1, from coordinate 363,480 downwards.
GGTGGAACTCCTGCACCTCGCCGGGACTGCGCCCGAACGAGTACGCCTCCTCGTCGACGTCCAGATCGTCGACCGCGGGCATCCGGCGCATCGCGCGCTCGCTCGCGGCCCGGTGCGCCGCCCCCGGCCGGTAGTTGTTGTGGCCGCCGTTGCGGACGACTTCGCGCTGGATCGTGGACGCGGGCCTTTGCAACCGCCTCCCGATTTCGGAGTACCCCAGCCCGTCCCACAGCCACTGGGCGATGAGCTGCCGTTCTTCCTCGTCTAGCCGTTTACCAGGCACTACTTCATGGTGCCTTGCGCGTCAGGCCATTGCAATGAGTCTTTTGACTTCGTCCGCAAACGTTTTTAGCTTGCAGGTAGGGGAAAGACCTCGTTGCAAGGGGGAAGCAATGCCACTCAGCCCGATGACGTACCCGGACGGGCACGTCGGCTGGCGAGCGCACGACCACGCGGCTGTGCGTGCGGTGCTCGCCGACAGGAGATTCAGCATCCGGCCGGACCTGATGCACAACCCGTTCGGTCCGGGCAGTCCTGGCGACGCGCCGCCGGCACCGCCCGGAGCGTTCACGGACATGGACGCGCCGGACCACACCCGCTACCGCAGCCGGCTGACCGGTCAGTTCACCGTGCGGCGGATGCGGCTGCTGGCCGAGCGACTTGAGGAGATCACCGCCGCACAGCTCGACGAGCTGGAGGCGGCCGGTTCGCCGGCGGATCTCGTGCAGCATTTCGCGTCGCCGGTGCCCGCGTTGATGATCTGCGAGCTGCTGGGCGTGCCGTACGAGCGGCGCGCGGACTTCCACCAGGACGCGATGACGATGGTCAGCGCCAGCGGCCTGGCTGAGGAAGCGGAGGCCATGTACGCCGCGTTCGGGCGGCTGCAGGTGTTCATGCTGGAAATGGTCGCGGCCAAACGCGCCGAGCCGACCGACGACCTGTTGAGCGATCTCGTCAACGTTGATTCGGACCTGACCGACGACGAGCTCGCGACGATGGGCATGGCGTTGCTCGGCGGCGGCCTCGACACGACGACGAACATGCTCTCGCTCGGCACCCTGGAGCTCCTGCGCGAACCGGCGCGGGTGGAGGCGATGCTCGCGAATCCCGACGCCGCCGTCGAGGAGCTCCTGCGATATATCAGTCTGACGCCAGCGACGGCGCGCACCGCGTTGGAGGACGTCGAGGTCGAGGGCGTTCTCGTGCACAAGGGCGACACGGTGCTGATCGAACTGGGCTCCGCGAACCGCGACCCGGCGCGCTACGCCGATCCCGACGTGCTCGACCTCGCGAAGGGTGCTTCCGGGCACGTGGCCTTCGGGCACGGCATCCACCAGTGCATCGGCCAGCACCTGGCCCGGATCGAGTTGAAGATCGCCTTCCCCGGCCTCTTCAGCCGGTTCCCGAAGCTGCGGCTCGCCGTGCCGGAGGACGAACTGCCGCACCGGCCGAGCCTGGTGATCCGCGGTCTGGAGCGGATGCCGGTCGCCTGGGACTGATATCCGATATACCGGATATCAGTCAGGCCCGGCGGCGCATCTTCAGGCCGATGACGAGGGCGGCGACGAGGACGATGCCGCCGAGTCCCAGGGCTAGGGGCCAGTTCTGCCACGACGAACTCGTCGCCGGCGCAGCCTGGGGCTCGTCGGCGGCGGGTGGTGGCGACGAGGTCGTCGGCGCTGGTGGTTGAGCCAGCGCGGCGGCCCCGGCGACGGCACGGATCGGTGTGCCGGCGCCTTCCGAGGCCGAGAGCAGGGTGCCGTCCGGGTCGAAGGCGATGGCCTCGCCCTGGGGCTCGTTCGGCAGCGGAACGCGGACCGGGTCTCCGGACAACGCCTTGACGACGTCGCCGTCGGGGACCGGGTAGAGGTAGGCCTCGGTGTAGGTGCGCAACGCGATGACGGAGCCGTCGGCCATCGACGCGGCGCCGGTCACCAGGCGCGAGTCGAGGTTGCCCTCCAGCGGGCCGCCCGGCGTGTCCGTCGACGGCAGCGACACGCGGGCCACCTGCTCCAGCGGAACTGATATATCGGCTCGCAGCGGGGCTGTCGGGCGATATATCAGTGCGGAGCCGAGGGGTTCCTTGGTGACGATGTACGGCGTGCCGGACTTGTCGAGGAACAGTGCCTCGGCGTCGTGTTTGCCGTCCGGGTACGTCAGGCGGAAGCGCTCGACGGCGCCCGACGCTGACACCTTGTGCAGGGCGACGGTGGTGCGGGACTTGTTGTTGTCGCCGGTGTCGGAGGCCCACAGGGTGCCGTCCGGCGCCATCGCCAGGTCTTCGACGTCGAACGGGTCCATGGGCGCGGTGATCGTGCGCTGCACGACGCAGTCGCGCCCGAGGACCTGGATGCGCAGCGTCCCGTTGTCGCTGTCGCTGACGGCGTAGAACTGCTTGCCGTCGGACGTGAGCCCGGAGAGCTCCTGCATGACTACCGGGCACACGTCCACCGGTGGAGGCGGGATCAAGCAGGTGTCCCGTTCGTCGCGAACTCCTCGAGCAGGCCCGCGAGGTCCGGGCGCACGCGGGCGCTGAGCAGCGTGCCCGACTCCGTGTGCTTCTCGGACAGCACCTCGCCGTCGCGGTGCACACGGGCGACGACCTCGCCGCGCGCGTACGGCACGAGAGCCTCGACCACGACCTCGGGACGTGGGATCAGCTCGGCGATGCGGACCTGCAGCTCCTCGATGCCGAGGCCCGAGTGCGCCGACACGAACGACGCGTCCGGGAACAGGTGCCGCAGCCGGGCCATGCCCAGGTCGCCCACCGCGTCGATCTTGTTCACGACGAGCAGCTCGCGCGGCATCGGCGTGTCGTTCTTCGCGTTGATCTCCGCGAGAACCTCGCGCACGGCGCTGACCTGCTTCTCCGGCATGCCGTCGGAGCCGTCGACCACGTGCACGAGCAGGTCGGACTGGCCGACCTCCTCCAGCGTCGAGCGGAACGCCTCGACCAGCTGGTGCGGCAGGTGCCGCACGAAGCCGACCGTGTCCGTCAGCGTGTAGGGCAGGCCCTCCGGCGAGAGCGCGCGGCGCGTCGTCGGGTCGAGGGTGGCGAACAGCGCGTCCTCCACCAGGACACCGGCGCCCGTCAGCGCGTTGAGCAGCGAGGACTTGCCCGCGTTCGTGTAGCCCGCGATCGCGACGCTCGGGATTTCGTTCGCCGTGCGACGGCCCCGCTTGGTCTCGCGGATGACGCCGATCGCGGAGATCTCGCGGCGCAGCTTGGCGATGCGCGCGCGGATCCGGCGCCGGTCGGTCTCGATCTTGGTCTCACCGGGACCACGCAGACCCACACCGCCGTTGCCGCCGCCGGCACGACCACCGGCCTGCCTCGACAACGTCTCACCCCAGCCGCGCAGGCGCGGCATCAGGTACTGCAGCTGGGCCAGCTCGACCTGCGCCTTGCCCTCCTTGGACCGCGCGTGCTGCGCGAAGATGTCCAGGATGAGCGCGGTGCGGTCGATGACCTTGACCTTGAGCTTCTCCTCCAGCTGCCGCAGCTGGCCGGGCGAGAGCTCACCGTCGCAGATCACGGTGTCCGCGCCGGTCGCCTGCACCACGTCCCGCAGCTCCGACACCTTGCCGGAGCCGATGTAGGTCGCGGCGTCCGGCTTGTCGCGCCGCTGCACGACGCCCTCGAGCACCTCGGAACCAGCGGTTTCGGCGAGGCGGGCGAGTTCGGCCATCGACGCGTCGGAGTCCGCGGCAGTGCCCTCGGTCCACACCCCGACGAGCACGACCCGTTCCAGGCGCAGCTGCCGGTACTCGACCTCGGTGATGTCCTCGAGTTCGGTGGACAACCCGGCAACGCGGCGTAGCGCGGCGCGTTCGGCGAGTTCGTAGTCACCCGTCGAGAAGTCTTCCTCTTCCCACGTGGCGTCGAACTCTGTGCTCTGGATGTTTTCCGTCATTTGCCCTTCATCGTCCCATGGACCTTCAGTCCCCCGGATACACCGCGAGGTAGATCGCCACACGGGGAACTTCCGGCCTGACCGGTTGCGCGGCCAGCTCATCCATCAACGATGCGAGCCGCTGCTTTAGTTCCTCCGGGTCGACGGTCACGACCAGACGGCTCTGATCCACGTCACTGAGCCCGATGTCGGCGACCTCGCCGAGGAAAGCGTGCAGCATCGCCTCGCCGACGGCGACCACATTTTCGCTGTTGTCGAGCTGCCACGACAGTCCTGTCGACCGATAGGGGATTTCTTTCGCTCCCCGGTTGCCCGCGCGCGGCGGCATCGCCTCGAGAAATCCCGTGGCGACGAGCTTGCGCACGTGGTGCAGCGTCGTGGCCGGATCCTTGCCGAGCCGCTGTGCCAGCTCCTTGTTGGTGAGCGGGCGGTCGAACGTCAGGCGGATCATCCGCAGCCGCAGGTCGGAGCTGAGCGCGGCGGCTTCTTCCTTGGTCGCCGGCCGTCGCTTGCTGGAGAGCGTCACGGGCGCAGTCTAAGTGATTGACAGTTTCCAATCACTCAGCGCAGACTTTCCGGCATGGCGCTTTGGGGGCATCACGACTTCCGCCGGCTCTGGGCCGGCGACACGATCAGCCAGTTCGGCTCCATCGTCGGCATGACGGTGATCCCGCTGCTCGCGGCGGGCGTGCTTGACGCGACGCCGTTCGAGATGGGCCTGCTGGCCGCGGCGGGCACGATGGCGTTCCTGATCATCGGACTGCCCGCGGGCGTGTGGGTCGACCGGATGCGCCGCAAGCCGTTGATGATCGCGATGGACGTCGTCCGCGCCGTGCTGATGCTGACCGTGCCCGTCGCGTGGTGGTTCGGCGTGCTCGACCTGCCGCAACTCATCGTGGTGAGCCTCGCGGTCGGTGTGTGCACTGTCTTCTTCGACGTCGCGTACCAGTCATATCTGCCGTCACTGGTGGGTCGCGACCAGCTCGTCGAAGGCAACTCGAAACTGCAGGCCAGCATGTCTGTCGCGGAGGTGTCGGGGCCCGCGATCGGTGGCTACGCGGCGCAGTTCCTGGGTGCCGCGAACGGCGTGCTCGCCACCGGGCTGGGCTACCTGAGCTCGGCGTTCTTCCTGTTCCGGATCAAGACCGTTGAGCCGCCACCGGAACGCCACGCCTCCCCCGACCTGCGGCGCGAGGTGGCCGAAGGGCTGAGGTTCGTCTTCGGCAACGTCACGTTGCGCAAGATCGTGGCGTGCACCGGCACGTCGAACTTCTTCCACGGCATCCAGAACGCCGTGATGATCCTGTTCCTGCTGCAGGTCGCGGGGCTGAGCGAGGGAACGGCGGGCCTGGTGCTCAGCGCGGGCGGGATCGGCGGTGTGGTCGGCGCGGCGCTCTCGTTCCGGCTCGGCCAGCTGATCGGGCAGGCCAGGATGATCTGGCTCATCCCACTGCTGACCTGGCCTTTCACCTTGTTCCTGCCCTTCATCAGCGACGGCTGGGGTCTCGTGCTCCCGATGGTCGGCCTCGCGGTGAACGTGTTCGGCATCGTCGTCTACAACGTCGGCCAGGTGAGCTACCGGCAGGCGATCTGCCCCGACCAGATGCTGGGCCGGATGAACGCGTCGGTGCGCTGGGTGGTGTGGGGCACGACGCCGCTGGGCGCGCTCGCCGGCGGCGCGCTCGGGTCGTGGCTCGGGATCGTGCCGACGCTGTGGATCTCCCTCGCCGGCTCTGTGCTCGGATTGTTGTGGGTTTTGTTCTCACCGTTGCGGACGATGCGGGACCTCCCGGCCACAACTAGCGTCGAGGCCCATGGCTGAGACGACGGTGCTGCGCGACGGTCTCCACTTCGGCGAAGGACCGCGGCGCGGGCCTGACGGGCGCCTCTACTACTCCGACTTCTACTCGGGCGAGGTACACGCGCTCGACCTCGAGACAGGTGACGACGAGGTCATCTGCTCCATCGACGGCCAGTTGTCCGGCATCGGCTGGCTGCCCGACGGGCGCCTGCTCGTCGTGTCGATGCTCGACCACACCGTGCGGCGGCTGGAGGGCGACGACCTCGTCCTGCACGCTGATATATCGGATATCGCGACGTTCCACGCCAACGACATGCTCGTCGACGGCGAGGGCCGCGCGTACGTCGGCAACTTCGGCTTCGATCTGCACGGCCTCATCACCGAGGTCGGCATCCCGCGGCTGCTCGAGCCGGACTTCGAGCCGCCGGGTGCCGCGCTCGCACTCGTGCAGCCCGACGGCTCCGTCAGCGTCGCCGCCGAGGACCTCAAGTTCCCGAACGGCATGGCCCTGCTGGCCGATCCGACCGGCGAGTCGGAGAGCGGCAATATATTGGTTGTCGCCGAGACCATTGCGTTCCAGCTGACTTCGTTTTCGGTCGACCGGGACGGATCGTTGCAAAACCGCAGGGTGTGGGCCGATGTGAAGGAGTTCGGCATCGCGCCGGACGGGATCGCGGGTGACGGCGACGGCGTCTGGGTGGCGCCGGCGTTGCAGCCCGCGGTGTTCCGGGTGACCGAGGGCGGCAAGATCACGCAGCGGGTGGAGACGACGCAGATGTGCTACTCCGTCGCAGTCGTCGGCGACAAGCTCGTGTGCCTGACGGCGCCGGATTCGCATCCGGACGTCGTGAAGCAGGCTCGCCTCGGGAAGGTCGAGGTGTTCGAGCTGAACTGATATATCGGCGGACTGATATATCAGTTAGGAGAGGGCGTCCCACCAGGACTTGTCGAGCTCGCCGCGCGCGACGAGCACCGCCGGGCCGGTCAGCGTCGACGTCGACGGCCCGATCGTGACGAAGACCTGGCCGCCGAGCACGTCGACGGTGGCCGAGCCGGTCGTGCGGCCCTGGCCAGCGAGCCACGACGCGACGGACGCGACGGTGCCGGTGCCGCACGAGCGGGTCTCGCCGACGCCGCGTTCGTAGACGCGCATCTTCAGCGCACCGCCGCGGGGGCCGTCACCATTCTCGGCCGCCTCGAGGACGTTGATCAGCTCGACGTTCACACCGTGCGGGAACATCACCGGGTCGTAGCCCGGCGGCACGGTGAGGTCGAAGCCGTCGACCGGGGCGTCGACGACGCACGCGAGGTGCGGGTTGCCGACGTCGACCGCGAAGCCGCCGATGCCCTGGCCGTCGACCGCGGCGATAGACGTACCGGTCACCCTGGCGGGGCCCATGTCGTTCGTGACGGAGCCGTCCGGGTGCGTCACCACGGTCCGGTCCCCCGCCCGCGTGCCGACGACGAACTCGCCCTGCGGCTGGTGGCCCGCGTCGACGAGGTAGCGGGCGAAGACGCGCAGGCCGTTGCCGCACATCTCGGCGATGGAGCCGTCCGCGTTGCGGTAGTCCATGAACCACTTGCCCTCGGACCGCACGACGCGCAGCACGCCGTCGGCGCCGAGGCCGCGCTGCCGGTCGCACAGCGCCTGGACGCGCGCCACCGTCAGGTCCAGCTGGTCATCGAGGTCGGGCAGGACGACGAAGTCGTTCTCCGTGCCGTGCCCCTTCACGAACTCCACGGGACAAGGTTACCGGCGGCGTCCAAAAGATCCGGCCGAGCACCGTCCAACCAGGTGATGCGCTGGTCACGCCGGAACCAGGATCGTTGCTTGCGCACGAACCTGCGGGTGGCGCGTTTGGTCTCCTCCGCGGCGAAGTCGATCGTGCACGCTCCGTCCATTGCGGACAGCACCTGCTGGTAGCCCAGCGCACGCGAGGCGGTCTTGCCGTCGCGCAGACCGAGCCGGACCAATGCACGCACCTCGGCTTCGAGACCGGCGGCGAACATCAGGTCCACCCGCAGGTCGACGCGGGTGTCCAGTTCGGACACCTCGCGGTCGACGCCGATCTGGACGGTGTCGTAGCGCGCGGGGCCGGGCTTGGGGAGGTTCGCGGAGAACGGTTCCCCGGTCAGCTCGATGACCTCCAGCGCGCGCACGATGCGGCGCCCGTTCGACGGCAGGATCGCGATCGCGGCCGCCGGGTCGAGCTCCTGCAGGCGCCGGTGCAGCGCCTCCGGGCCGACCGAAGCGAGCTCTGCCTCGAAGCGCTCACGAACGGCGTCGTCGGTACCGGGAAACTTCAGGTCGTCGAGCACAGCCTGCACGTACAGACCGGAACCGCCGACGAGGATCGGCGGCTTCCCCTCGGCCAGCAAGCCTTCGATGACCAGGCGTGTCTCGCGCTGGTACGCGGCGACGGACGCGGTCTCGGTGACGCTGAGAACGTCGAGCAGGTGGTGCGGGACGCCGCGGCGTTCCTCGGCGGTCATCTTCGCGGTGCCGATGTCCATGCCGCGGTAGAGCTGCATGGCGTCGGCGTTGACGACCTCTCCCCCGAACCGCTCCGCGAGCGCGACGGCCAGGTCGGACTTCCCGGTGGCGGTGGGGCCGACAACGGCGATGGGCGTGATCACGGGCGCTCCCAAACGGCGACGTGGTAGCCCACGCCGAACGGTGCGAAGAACTCGGCGCTCGCGCAGCGCCACGGGCCGGGCACGCCGGCGAGCACCTGCCACGCCGCGCGGCCCTGCGCGCCCAGCTCACGGGCGAGTTCGAGGTCGAGTGCGAGCAGGCCATCGGTGTCGGCGCCGGCCAGCAGCTTGTGGACGTGGTCGTCGAACGGGCCCGAACGGTCGTCGTTCGAGCCGGGTGAGCGCAGGCCGTGGCGGGTGGACCCGTCACCGAGGATCAGCAGTCCGCAGTCCTCGCCGGCGAGTTGTTGTCCAAACGAGACACAGTCGGCCGCGGCCAGGTCACGAGGGATGAGTTCGACGCGTGACACCTCGACCGCGCAGCGTTCTCGCAGCCACGCGGTGATTAGCACTGGCAACGGAATTCGGGGATCCGCGGGCATCGCGCCGCCGAGTGATACCTCGACGTCGACCCCATATCCGAGAAAAGTTCCCGACAACGGCGGCACGACCGTCGCCGGGCCGCTGTCGTCCACCGCGACGACGACCCACGGACCGGGTAGATTTCCTGCTGCGGCAAGGGTTGCGGCGCGTACAGGTGCGGTCTCGGCAGCAGCGCCCACGACCAGTTCTGGCACCAGAAGTGGCGGGTGCGGCACCACTGCGGCACGGGTGATCACAACGAACGAGGCTACCTATCGTGGACTCCCAGTACCGAGTCGAGCTCTGACCTGTTTGAATGCGCGCGGGGAACTGGGGACGGGAGACCCTCCAGCGCCCGTATTGCATAGGCCCCGCCGCTGGCGGGGCGCTCGTGGCTGGCACGGGCGTCAGATGGGAGGAACCGGCGATGTCGGAGCAGGACAGCACACCGGAGACCGTGGTGGGTGACGCCGTGGTCGAGGGTGGAGTCGAGGAAACGCCGAAGGAGACCGCACCGCCGCACGCGACGCCTCCGGCCGTCCCCGTGGCGTCGGACCACCCTGACCGCTGGGGGCGCGTGGACGCCGACGGCACCGTGTTCGTGAAGACCGAGGACGGCGAGCGCGCCGTCGGGTCGTGGCAGGCCGGCGAGCCGGTCGAGGGCCTCGCGCACTTCGCGCGCCGGTTCGACGACCTGCGCACCGAGGTCGAGCTGCTGGTGTCGCGCCTCAAGTCCGGCGCCGGCGACCCGAAGCACGCTCTGACCAGCGCGAAGCACGTCAAGGAGCAGCTCGCCGAGGCCGCCGTGGTCGGCGACCTCAAGGCGCTGGCCGCCCGCGTCGAGCACGTGCTGGAGCAGGCCGAGGCGGGCATGGAGAAGGCCAAGGAGGCCAAGGAGGCCGCCCGCGCCCAGTCCGTCGCCCGCAAGCAGGCGCTGGTCGACGAGGCCGAGTCGCTCGCGAACGAGTCGACCCAGTGGAAGGTCGCCGGCGACCGGCTGCGCGCGATCCTCGACGAGTGGAAGACCATCCGCGGCGTCGACCGCAAGACCGACGAGCAGCTGTGGCGCCGGTTCTCGAAGGCCCGTGACGCGTTCAACCGCCGTCGCGGCTCGCACTTCGCGGACCTCGACCGCCAGCGTTCGGTGGCGAAGACCTCCAAGCAGTCGCTCGTCGAAGAGGCCGAGAAGCTCGTCGACTCCGACGACTGGGGCCCCACGGCCGGCCGCTACAAGGAGCTCATGGTCGAGTGGAAGGCCGCCGGGCGTGCGCCCAAGGAGGCCGACGACGCGCTGTGGCAGCGGTTCCGGGCCGCGCAGGACGCGTTCTTCCAGAAGCGTTCCGAGGCCTTCAGCGAGCGGGACGCCGAGTTCTCGGCGAACGCGAAGCTGAAGGAGGAGCTGCTCGCCGAGGCCGAGGCGATCGACCCGTCGACCGACCTCGAGTCGGCGCGCAACCACCTCTACAAGATCCAGGAGCGCTGGGACGCGATCGGCAAGGTGCCGCGCGAGCGCATCCGCGAGCTCGAGGGCAAGCTGCGCACGATCGAGGAGAAGGTCCGCGGTGCGGTCGACGCGCAGTGGCGTCGCTCCGACCCCGAGGCCGAGGCCCGCGTGGCGCAGTTCCGCGAGCGCGTGGAGCAGTTCGAGGCGCAGGCCGCCAAGGCCCGTGCCGCTGGCGACAAGCGCCGCACGGAGCAGGCCGAGGCGCAGGCGGCGCAGTGGCGCGAGTGGCTCGCGGCCGCTGAGCAGGCGCTGGCGACCCGCTAGTCCGTTTCACGCTGAAGGCCTCCTCTCGCACGTCGAGAGGAGGCCTTCAGCGTGTTCAGGGGGTGATGCGCCAGCGTTGGGCCGGGCTGTCCTGGCAGATGGTCACGACGAGCGAGGTGCCGAACGGAGGCGAGGCGTCGCCTGGGCCGAGGCGAAGTCCGCCATTCCACGGCACCTCGACTCACCGTTTGAGAAGAAATGGAGTCGAGACCGTACTGCAGATCAGAGATGAGGCGGACGGGAAGCGGCGATCCGGACCCACTTCACCAGCAGGAAGATCACCGCGATGACAGCGATGATCAGGCCGATGCCCGGACCGGGGCCGATCGTCTTGTTGCTGGTGGTCGTCTGCTGCGTCCAGATCGACAACACGCCGGTCACCGACCCCGCGAACAGACCCAGCGAGCACACCCACGCGAGGCCCCAGCGGCGCACCGCGAGCGTGATGCCGGAGCCGATCACGCCGACGCCGAATGCGAAGAACGCGAACAGCCTCGGCAGGAACGTCGTCGACTCACCCAGCACGACGTTCAGGCCCGTGTCGTCACCGATCCACGGCAGCACCAGCGACACCAGCAGCGCCAGCACGGCGATGGAGATCGTCAGCGCGCCGGTGCCGGGATCGATGCGGCGGGCGGCAGACCGTTCGACCTCGTCGATCTCCTTGCGCAAGAAGTCCTCGTCACTCACTGGGCCGCGCACCCCGAGACGGCGGGCAGCGGCGCGGGCGCGCCGAACGACGGCAGGCCGAGGCCGACGCCCGCTGTCTTGGGCTTGATGCCGGCTTCGGAGCGGTCGCCCGCCTTGGTGCGGCGCCAGGACAGCGGTTCCCCGTCGGCGACGAGGTAGTGCGGCGCGCCGTATGTCACGACGGTCTCGACGACGTCGCCGGGACGCGGGGCGGTGGCGCCGGGCGTGAAGTGCACGAGGCGTCCGTCGCGGGAACGGCCGCTCATGCGGTGCGTCTCCGCGTCGCGCTTGCCCTCACCGGTCGCGACGAGGACCTCGACGGTGCGGCCCACCTGCTCGACGTTGAGCGAGCGGGTCATCTCGTTCTGCAGCGCGACAAGACGCTCGAAGCGCTCCTGGACGACGGCCTTGGGCAGCTGGTCGGGCAGCTCCGCGGCCGGGGTGCCGGGACGCTTGGAGTACTGGAACGTGAAGGCCGAGGAGAACCTGGCCTGGCGCACCACGTCGAGCGTGCCCTGGAAGTCCTCTTCGGTCTCGCCGGGGAAGCCGACGATGATGTCCGTGGTGATCGCGGCGTCCGGCATGGCGGCACGGACCTTGTCGATGATGCCCAGGTACTTCTCGGTGCGGTACGAGCGGCGCATCGCCTTCAGCATGCGGTCCGAACCGGACTGCAGCGGCATGTGCAGCTGGTGGCACACGCTCGGCGTCTCGGCCATCGCGGCGATGACGTCGTCGGTGAAGTCCTTGGGGTGCGGCGAGGTGAAGCGCACGCGCTCGAGGCCGTCGATCTCACCGCAGGCGCGCAGCAGCTTGCCGAACGCCAGCTTGTCGCCGAACTCGACGCCGTAGGAGTTGACGTTCTGGCCGAGCAGCGTCACCTCCAGCACGCCTTCCTCGACGAGCGCCTGGACCTCGGCGAGAACGTCACCGGGGCGGCGGTCCTTCTCCTTGCCGCGCAGGGACGGCACGATGCAGAACGTGCAGGTGTTGTTGCAGCCCACCGAGATCGACACCCAGCCCGAGTAGGCGGAGTCGCGGGTGGCCGGCAGCGACGACGGAAACGTCTCGAGCGCCTCGAGGATCTCGACCTGCGCCTCTTCGTTGTGGCGGGCGCGTTCGAGCAGCACCGGCAGCGAACCGATGTTGTGCGTGCCGAAGACGACGTCGACCCACGGGGCGCGGCGGACGATCTCGCTGCGGTCCTTCTGCGCGAGGCAGCCGCCGACCGCGATCTGCATGCCGGGCTTCGCGGTCTTCTGCGGGGCGAGGTGGCCGAGCGTGCCGTACAGCTTGTTGTCGGCGTTCTCGCGGACCGCGCAGGTGTTGAAGACGACGACGTCGGCCGGCTCGTCGCCGGTGGCCCGCGCGTAGCCAGCGTCCTCCAGTAGACCGGCGAGCCGCTCGGAGTCGTGCACGTTCATCTGACAACCGAACGTGCGAATCTGGTAACTGCGGGTCACTGCAACCAACCTTTCGTCGGGTGCAAGCGTAGAACGCCCGCGTGGCACGATGCGCAGGTGCTGGGACGAGTGCATGCCGCCGTGAGCCTGTTGACCGCCGCAACGGTCCTGACGGGGTGTGGCAGCACGCTCGAAGACGTCAAGATCACGATGGCGACCGGCGGCGAGGGCGGCGTCTACTACACGCTCGGGAACGCCCTGGCCGACGTCTGGAGCGGCCGGCTCGGCATCGTGCGGCCCCAGGTCGTGATGACGGCCGGGTCCAGGGACAACGTCACCCGGCTGGTCAACGCGCAGGCCCAGGTCGGCTTCTCGCAGGCCGACACGGTCGAGGTCGTGCCTGGCGGGGACCGGCTGCGGGCGCTGGCCCGGATGCACGACGACTACCTGCAGGTGATCGTCCGCAACGACCTCCCGGTGACGAAGCTCAGCCAGCTCGCCGGCCTGCGGGTGTCGATCGGCGCGAAGGACTCCGGGGTGGAGATCATCGCGAGCCGCCTGCTGGACGCGCAGGACGTCACGCCGCGCACCGTGAACATGAACCTCGAGGAGTCGGCCGACGCGATGCAGGAGGGCAAGCTCGACGCGTTCTTCTGGTCCGGCGGACTGCCCACGCAACGCATCACGCGGCTGACCAGGGAGCTCGGCGTGCGGATGCTGGACCTGCGCGACGAGCTGCCGGCCTTCCGCGAGCAGTACCCCGTGTACGGGTCGGCGACGCTGCCCGCCTCGACCTACAACCTCTCCGGCCCGGTGATCACCCTCGTCACGCGGAACTTCCTGCTCGTCACGGAGTCGATGCCGGACGACGTGGCCGAGGCGCTCGCGCGGCAGCTGTTCGAGGGGCAGCCCGACCTGGTGAAGGCCCACTCGGCGGCGCGGACGATCGAGCAGCGGTCGGCGATCGAGACGTCGCCGGTGCCGCTGCACAACGGCGCCATGCGCTACTACCGCGACGCCAAGGTCTGACGCCCGCTCAAGATCAGATGGCCGGAGATCAGATGGCCGGCAGCTCGATCACGACCTTGAGACCGCCGTCCTCAGGAGACTCGAGGCGCACGGTGCCGTCGACGCGTTCGACGACGAGCCGCACGATCGAGAGGCCGAGACCGGACCCCGCGACGTTCTGGTGGGCGGGGCTGCGCCAGAACCGGTCGGTCGCGCGCTCCAGCTCGTCGGGCTGCAGGCCGGGGCCGTGGTCGGCGACGGAGAGCCGGACGATGTCGCCGTCCTTGCGGGCGTCGACCACGATCAGCGTCCCCTCCGCGGTGAACTTGAGGGCGTTGTCGAGCAGGGCGTCGAGGATCGTCTCCACGCCGCGCGGAGGTGCGAGGACCATGCCGACCCGCTCGCCGTCGAGCACCAGGTGCACCTCCTTCGCCGCCGCGGCCGCCTGCCACGCCGACAGGCGCGCGGCCACCGACTTGTCGACGTCGACCGGCAGCGGGTCGACGGAGCTCGACTCGGCGCGGGCCATGGCGAGCAGCTCGTCGAGGATCCGGTTCAGGCGATCGGTCTCGCTCAACGCCTCCACCTGGTGCACCTCGGCCTCCGCGTCGACGTGACCCTCCAGGTTGGACAGCCGGAGTTTCAACGCGGTCAACGGGTTGCGCAGCTGATGTGAGGCGTCGGCGACAAAGGCGCGTTGGGCGGCAAGCACATCGCTCATGCTCGCGGCCATCTGGTCGAACGATCTGCTCAGCTGCCGCAGTTCCGGCGGACCGCTCTCCGCCCCCACCGGCGGCACGGGCCGGCCGGACACGACGGCGGCGAGCAGCTTCCCGGTCGCGTCGTCGAGCCTCTGCACCGGGCGCAGGGTCCACCGCACGACCGGCAGGGCCAGCAGCACCGCCAGCGCCAGCACCAGCAGGCTCGCCGCGAGCAGCAAACCCCACCAGGCGAGCACCTCGAAGCGGGTCTTGACGGTCGGCGAGAACGTGACGACCGCCCCGCGCACCTCGCCGTCGACCAGGACGGGTTCGGCGAGCACGACGTCGATATCACTCCAAGGTGTGAAAAGCGGTGGCGCGACCGGCAACCGGCCGGCGAGCGCCTTGCTGATCAGGTCCTGGACGGCGCTGTCGCCGAGCGCGAGGTCGTTGCGAGAGGCCACGACCGGGACCGTCGGCGCGTCACGGGCCACGACGGCCACGCCGATGTCGTAGAGCTCGTCGTAGCGCTCCAGCTCCTCACGCAGCAGGTGCGGCTTGTCGTCGATCAACGGGCGCTGCGCCAGCGACGCGAAGCGGCTGGTGTCGGTGAGGCGGTCGAGGAACATCTCCTGCTGTTCCGCAGCCGCCACCCCACGCCCCAGCGGAAGGCCCAGGCCGACGAGCACCAGCACGATCAGGGCGAGCACCACGCCCAGCAGTCGAGACCTCACAGGCAGTCACCCCACCCGCCGGCGACACGCCGGCGAAAGTTGACCCGAATGAGATCACAGGACTCACTCACGAAACGTGACCAAGCCGGTATCCGACGCCGCGCACGGTCTCCAGCAGCGCCGGGCGGCCGAGCTTGGTGCGCAGCGTGGCGACGTGCACGTCGAGCGTGCGGTTCGCGCCCGACCAGGTGCGTCCCCACACCTCGGCGAGGATCCGCTCCCGCGTGCACACCGCGCCGCCCGCCGCCATCACCAGCGCGAGCACCTGGAACTCCTTGCGGGAGAGCGCGACGGCGTCACCCGCCACGGTGACCTCGTGACGCCCCAGGTCGACCCGCACGTCGCCGGTCTCGAACACTTCCGTCGACACCGCGCCCACACCGACCGGGTCGGCACCACGACGGCGCCGCACGGCGTGCACGCGCGCCACGAGTTCGCCCACGTCATAGGGCTTGACCAGGTAATCGTCGGCCCCGGCGTGCAGGCCGAGGATCCTGTCGTCGATCTCCCCTCGCGCCGACACGACGATGATCGCGACGTCCGAGGCCGCGCGGATGGCACGGCACAGCGTCACGCCGTCCATGTCGGGCAGGCCGAGGTCCAGCAGCACCACGTCGACGCCGGTCAGGCGGTCGAGCGTGCCGCGGCCCGTCGCTTGACGGTCCACGTGGAAACCTCGTCTGGTCAGGGCTGGGACCAAGGCCTCGGCGACCCTGTCGTCGTCCTCGACGAGCAGCACGCGCACTTTCGCTACCTCCCGGGCAACCGATGTCTGCCTGTGACAGAGTTGAGACCCTAAGTCTTGCTCAATGTCCTGGACTGGTGTGGTGGCGGACACCTAGGTTTCCGCCAACGCCGACGACCCCTAAATGGAGGACTGGATGACTGCCGCCTCTGCCCCGCCGATGATTCGTGTGGCGGGTGTGGACAAGTTCTTCGGCCCGCTGCACGTGCTCAAGAACGTGCAGCTGGAGGTGCCGAAGGGGCAGGTCGTGGTCGTGCTCGGGCCGTCGGGTTCCGGCAAGTCGACCCTGTGCAGGACCATCAACCGCCTCGAGCCGATCGATTCCGGCACCATCGAGGTCGACGGTCAGCCGCTTCCCGCCGAAGGAAAGGAACTGGCGCGCCTGAGGGCCGATGTCGGCATGGTGTTCCAGTCCTTCAACCTTTTCGCGCACAAAACCATCGTCGAGAACGTGATGCTCGCTCCGACGAAGGTGCGCAAGACCCCGGCGGCAGAGGCGCGCAAGACCGCGATGGAGCTGCTGGAGCGCGTCGGGATCGCCAACCAGGCCGACAAGTTCCCGGCCCAGCTCTCGGGTGGGCAGCAGCAGCGTGCGGCGATCGCCCGCGCGCTCGCCATGAAGCCCAAGGTGATGCTGTTCGACGAGCCCACCTCCGCGCTCGACCCGGAGATGGTGCAGGAGGTCCTGGACGTCATGACGGGCCTCGCGAAGGACGGCATGACGATGCTGGTCGTCACGCACGAGATGGGCTTCGCCCGCAAGGCCGCGAACCGGGTGATCTTCATGTCCGACGGCGAGGTCGTCGAGGATTCCTCCCCGGAAGAGTTCTTCTCGGCCCCGAAGTCCAACCGCGCGAAGGACTTCCTTGGCAAGATCCTGACTCACTAGTAGTCAGCCCACTTTCGAACGAATGGCAGGAGAAGGACGATGAGGGTTCGCACCCTTGCGGCGGTGCTGCTGACGGGCGCACTGGCCCTGACCGCGTGTGGCAAGGAGGGCACCCCGACCGACCAGGCGGCGCCCGCCGGCCTCTTCGAGGTCGCCAAGGACGTCAAGGTCGACGGCTCGCCCACGTTCGAGAAGATCAAGGCGCGCGGGAAGCTCATCGTCGGTGTCAAGGAGGACCAGCCCGGCCTCGGCTACAAGGACCCGACCACGAACAAGTACAGCGGGTTCGACATCGACATCGCACGCCTGGTCGCCGCGAAGCTGGGTCTCGACCCCGAGTCGAAGATCGAGTTCAAGACCATCCAGTCCGCCGCGCGTGAGCAGGCGCTGATCAACGGGGACGTCGACTACTACGTCGGCACCTACACGATCAACGCTGGCCGCAAGGAGAAGGTCGGCTTCGCCGGACCGTACTTCGTGGCTGGCCAGGACCTGCTGATCAAGGCCGACAACACCACGATCACCGGCAAGGACACCCTCAAGGGCAAGAAGGTGTGCTCGGTGACCGGCTCCACGCCGGCCAAGCGCATCAAGGACGAGGGCCTGACCGAGGCGACCAACGTCCTCGAGTTCCAGGGCTACTCGCAGTGCGTCACCAAGCTCCTCAACGGTGAGGTCGACGCGGTCACCACCGACGACGCGATCCTCAAGGGCTACGCCGCCGCCGAGCAGGGCAAGCTGAAGGTCGTCGGCAAGACGTTCTCCAGCGAGCCGTACGGCATCGGCCTGCCCAAGGAGGACAAGGCGCTGCGCGACAAGGTGAACGACATCCTGCAGACCTCGCTGGACGACGGCACCTGGCAGAAGATCTACGACGGCACGCTGGGCAAGTCCGGCTCGTCCGCCGAGAAGCCGAAGATCGACCGGTACTGACGGTTCTTCACGTGGCCGGTGGATCCCACGTGGGTCCACCGGCCGTTCCTTTGAAGGCGGACGGACGGCAAGGAAACCGATGAGCGTCCTCACCAACAACCTAGATCTGTTCCTGCGCGCTTTTGGCCAGACACTCCAACTCTTCGCGATCTCCGCGGTGCTGTCGTTGGTGCTGGGCACGCTCCTCGCGGCGCTGAGGGTCAGCCCGGTGCCGGTCTTCCGGGGCGTCGGCACCCTGTACGTGACGGTTCTGCGCAACACGCCGCTGACGCTGGTCTTCGTGTTCTTCCTGTTCGCGTACCCGCTGCTGGAGATCCTGAAGATCGACGAGTACACCGCGGCTGTCGTGGCGTTGTCGCTCTACACGGCGGCATTCGTCTGCGAGGTCGTGCGGTCGGGCATCAACACCGTGCCGGTCGGCCAGGCCGAGGCGTCCCGCGCGCTCGGTCTCACGTTCGTGCAGATGCTGAGCAACGTGGTGCTGCCGCAGGCACTGCGCTCGGTCATGCCGCCGATGACGAGCACCATGATCGCGTTGCTGAAGAACACGACGGTCGCGTCCGGCTTCGCCGTCTTCCAGGCCGGCAACATCCGCGAGCAGCTGGCGGACCAGGGTGACAACGTCCTGTTCGGACTCCTGTGGGTGGCGATCGGGTTCGTGATCCTGGTCATGCCGCTGACGTACTTCCAGCAGGTCTTCGAGAAGCGGTGGAGCGTGGCCCGATGAGCATGGTGCTGTTCGACGTCCCGGGCCCGAAGGCCCGCACGCGTCACCGGATCATGGCTGTCGTCGGCATCGCGGCGGTGGCCGCGGCGGTGGTGTACGTGGCGATGCGGCTCGTCGTCACCGACCAGTTCACCGCCCGCAGGCTCGACTGGCTCAACTACAAGCAGATCCAGCTCTCGCTGGTCGAGGCGATCGGCAACACGCTCACCGCGTTCGCCGCGGGCGCGGTGCTGGCACTCGCGTTCGGTGCGATCTTCGCGGCGGCCCGCCTGTCCGACCACGCGTGGGTGCGCACTCCCGCGGCGGTGATCGTCGAGATCTTCCGCGCGATCCCGCTCGTGATCATGATGTTCTTCTTCTACTACGGCCTGCCGGTGGCCGGGGTGAAGCTGACCGCGTTCACGGCTGTCGTGCTGAGCCTGATGCTCTACAACGGCTCGGTGCTCGCGGAGATCTTCCGCGCGGGCATCAACTCGCTGCCGAAGGGGCAGAGCGAGGCGGCGTACGCGCTGGGCATGCGCAAGACGCAGGTGATGACGTTCGTCCTGCTGCCGCAGGCGTTGCGCGCGATGCTGCCGACCATCATCAGCCAGCTGGTGGTGCTGCTGAAGGACACCGCGCTGGGCTTCCTCATCACCTTCGAGGAGCTGCTGAGGTGGGGTACCCGCATCGGTGGTGACGCGGTGAACTTCGGCCGGCCGATGATCTCGGTGATGATCGTGGTCGCCGCGATCTACATCGGGCTGTGCCTGTTGCTGACGTGGCTCGCGAACTACCTCGAGAAGCGCAACCGCCGCAACAAGAAGGTCATCCACGTGGACGCCGACGACATCCCCGAGATGGCACCGGCCTGATGTGAACGACAGGAACGGGGCGCGTCCACTTCGGACGCGCCCCGTTTCTACTTCCAGGACACCGAATCGCAGTTGTTCGCGACGTAGTCCGCGGCCTGCGCGCCGTCCCCCGTCTTGGCCTTCGCCGCCGTCTCACGGGCGTAGCGCTGCCCGTCCGGATCCTCCGGTGAGAACTTCGGCAGCACCTCGTCCATCACCTTCAACGCCGCGGCGACCGCCGTCTGGTCGCCTCGCCGGCGCGCGTCCTCCCAGTCGAGGTACCAGGCGCACGAGTTGGTGATCTCCAGGACGACCCGCTCGCTGCCGGACGGCATCCTGTCCGGTCCCGGCCCGGACTTCTCCGCGAGCACGGTGAGATCCGGCATGCGGCTCTGCGGCCAGGTGAACGTGGAATAGCTGTCCTGCATGGCTTTCACGTACTGCTGCTGATCCACCAGCTGCACCGGAGCGGGTTGCGGCGCCGCACAGCCCGCCAGCGCCGCGCAGGCGACGAGCGCCCCGAGTGCCCCGATCAGTGGCCGCTCCACCACAGCGTTCCTCCGACGGTGCCCGAGGTGTAGGGGCTGTTCGAGGCGAGGCAGAACTTGGTGCCCGCCTTGAAGTTCGTGCCCACGTGCTTGCGGTACTCCTCCATCCTGATGAACGCGCCGCGCGTGTTCCGGTCGCCGCACTTGTACCAGGCGAGCTGCATGACGCCGGCGAGCGCGACCTGGGCGTCGATGTTCGACCCGGCGACGGTGATCGTGCGGGCGGTGGTGAACCAGGTGATCTTGTTGTGCTCGAACGGCACCGTGATCGTGGTCGACGCCGCCTGGGCAGGAGTCCCTTTCAGGAGTAGACGTTCCAGTCGACGACACCGCACCAGGCGTGCCCGGCCCGCGCCTCGCCCACGACGTCCAGGCAGAACGTGGTGCCGGCGCGGAAGTTCGACCCGAGGCACCGGCGCGCGAGATCGCCCGCCGGGAACAGGACGGGACTGCCGGCCACCCGGCGATCGCCGTCGCGGTACCACCGGATCTCCAGGTCGACAGGACTGGAGGTGACACGCAGGTAGACGTCCGAGCCGTCGGCGGTGATCGTGCGGACGGTTTGCAGATCGGCCGATGCGGTGCGCATGAGCGGAACGTAGCGACGCGAGCCGAACGGGGCGTCTCACGAAGAGTGGATCTCCCGTCAACTTTCGCGGTACGCTCCTGGTTGGGGGAATCTTCCGCGGTGACGTCACATGATTGAGGGGCATTGTGACGCGCGTGCTCGTAGTCGACGACCAGCCGCTGTTCAGAGCAGGCCTGGTCGCGTTGCTGAACGCCACACCGGACATGACCGTCGTCGGCGAGGCCGCTGACGGCGACACCGCCGTGCTGCTGGCCGAGTCGTTGCGCCCGGACGTGGTCCTGATGGACATCCGGCTTCCCGGAATCGCTGCGCTGGAACGAATCGTGACGTCGGGATCACCGGCACGGGTGCTGGTCCTCACCACGTTCGACCTCGACGAGTACGTCTACGAGGCGCTGCGCCTGGGTGCCGCCGGGTTCGTGCTGAAGGAGTCGCAACCGGCCAGGCTGCTGGCCGCGATCACCGCGGTCGCGTCCGGCGAGATGCAGTTCGGTCCCACCGTGATGCGCCGCCTCGTCGCGGCGTACCTGCGGGGTGATGTGCCTGCCGCGCCGTGGATCCCGGTCGGTCTCGACGATCTCACCGACCGCGAACGCGAGGTGCTGAGGCTGGTCGGCACCGGCCTCACCAACGCCGCCATCGCGAGCAAGCTGACCGTCACCGAGGGCACGGTGAAGACGCACCTCAACCGCGTGATGACCAAGCTGCGGCTGACCAGCCGGGCCCAGGCCGTGGTGATGGCCTACGAGTCCGGGCTGGTCACGCCGCAGCTCGCCGGGTGACTACCAGCGCAGGCCGAGATGAGCGAAGTCCGGGCTCATCTTGTTGATGCTCAGCGAGACGTATCCGCCACGGATCCCCTCGCAGGTCCACGAACCAGCCGGGTCGTCGGACCAGATCTCGCGCTTGCAGCCGGTGGGCCCCTGGCTGTCCCACACCTCCCAGGTGGCCCGGTAGTTGCCGAACGGCCAGCCCCGGACGAGGTCGGCGTCGACGAAGAGCCTGCCGCCGGGGAACTGGTCGGTCGCGATGACGCACTCGCTCTGCGTCGGAACCGCCCCGCACGTTCCGTTCGTGCCGTCCGAAGCCGCGTTAGCGGTTCCCGGCAGAACGACGGCCGCGATCACGACCGAAATCATCAAACCACGAATCTTCATGTCGTCCCCCAAGAATGTCAGAACTGACCGCAGACCGGATCACTGGTACGCGTGAACGAGGTTCCCGTCTTCATCCAGAACTCCGCGCACCACAGCGAACCCTCAAAAGCTTTCTGGTTCACCTCGACGCGATAGGACTCCTCGAAAGTCCACAGCTTGGTCACGCTGTCCCCGAGGTGCCCTCGCGGGCCGAACATCCGGAAGAACCCGGTGGTGCTGGGCGGCCCCACCGGCGTGAGCTGCGCCATCATCCGGAGCACGGAACAACCGTCCCCGCTCTGCGGAACGATGTACACCGCCACCACGCCGTTGCCCTGGATGTCGGGGAGAGAACACCTCGACACCCCCGCCGACGCGGCCGACGGAACAACCAGGCATGACATCAATGCCGTCACAGCGACGGCAAACAGTTTTACTGCTCGCATTTTCAATTCCCCCGAAGTGCCACGGACCGCTCCATACGATCCGGCATCAGTACAGCACCGGGCATCGTCGCCGGTGCAGCGAAAACTGGGGGAACCCACGAACGTGGCAAATGAGAGAAATCGGCCCCACATCCCGTGGGCCGGAGCTACGATGCCCGGCCCACGAGACGGAGCTGGCTACTAACGCTTGAACAGCTTGTTGCCGAGCCAGACGATCGGGTCGTACTTGCGGTCCGCCACGCGCTCCTTCATGGGGATGAGCGCGTTGTCGGTGATGTGGATGTGCTCGGGGCACACCTCGCTGCAGCACTTGGTGATGTTGCACAGGCCGAGGCCGTGCTGCTCCTGTGCCTGGTCGACGCGGTCCTCGGTGTCGAGGGGGTGCATCTCCAGTTCGGCCACCCGCATGAGGAACCGCGGCCCCGCGAAGGCTTCCTTGTTCTCCTCGTGGTCACGCACCACGTGACAGGTGTTCTGGCACAGGAAGCACTCGATGCACTTGCGGAACTCCTGCGAGCGCTCGACGTCGACCTGCTGCATCCGGTACTCGCCGGGTGCCAGGTCCTTCGGCGGCGCGAACGACGGGACCTCGCGCGCCTTGGTGTAGTTGAAGGACACGTCGGTCACGAGGTCGCGGATGATCGGGAACGTCCGCATCGGCGTGACCGTGATCGTCTCCGACTCGTCGAAGATCGACATGCGGGTCATGCACAGCAGCCGCGGCCGTCCGTTGATCTCCGCCGAGCACGAGCCGCACTTGCCCGCCTTGCAGTTCCACCGCACCGCGAGGTCCGGCGTCTGCGTGGCCTGCAGCCGGTGGATGATGTCGAGCACGACTTCACCCTCGTTGACCTCGACGGTGAAGTCCTCCAGCGCGCCGCCCGCGTCGTCGCCGCGCCACACCCGGAACTTTCCCTGGTAGCTCATGACAGCTCCTCGGCGGTGAGGTACTTCTCCAGCTCGCTGCGGTCGAACAGGTCGAGCAGGTCGTGGCGGATCGGGATCTGCGGTTTCTCCTCGACGCTCGCCCCGTCACCGGACGCTCGGCAGACCAGCAGCTTGCGCCGCCACTCCGCGTCCATCCCGGGGTGGTCGTCGCGGGTGTGCCCGCCACGCGACTCGGTGCGCAGCAGCGCGGCCTTCGCCACGCATTCCGAGACCAGCAGCATGTTGCGCAGGTCCAGCGCGAGGTGCCAGCCGGGGTTGAACTGCTGGTGACCCTCGACCGTCAGCGACTGGGCCCGCTCCTTGAGCTTCTCCAGGCGCTGCAACGCCTCTTCCATCTCACCGGCGCGCCGGATGATGCCGACGAGGTCGTTCATCGACTGCTGCAGCTCCATGTGCAGGGTGTACGGGTTCTCCCCGCCCTCCTGCTGGAACGGGTTGAGCGCCGTCGCCCGTGCCTCGGTGACGGTCTCCTCGGACACCACCGGCCGGTCGGTCATCGCCCGCACGTACTCCGCGGCACCCGCGCCCGCCCGCCGCCCGAAGACCAGCAGGTCCGACAACGAGTTGCCGCCCAGCCGGTTCGAGCCGTGCATGCCACCGGACACCTCACCGGCGGCGTAAAGCCCTGGCACCGAAGAGGATCCGGTGTCCGGCTCGACCTCGACGCCACCCATCACGTAGTGGCACGTCGGGCCGACCTCCATCGGCTGCGCGGTGATGTCCACATCGGCCAGTTCCTTGAACTGGTGGTGCATCGAGGGCAGCCGGCGGCGGATCTCCTCCGCGGGCAGACGCGTTGACACGTCGAGGAAAACGCCGCCGTGCGGTGACCCGCGCCCGGCCTTGACCTCGGAGTTGATCGCGCGCGCCACCTCGTCGCGCGGCAACAGTTCCGGTGGGCGCCGGTTGTTCGCCTGGTCGGTGTACCAGCGGTCGGCCTCGGCCTCGTTGTCGGCGTACTTGTCCTTGAACACCTCGGGGATGTAGTCGAACATGAACCGCTTGCCGTCGGAGTTGCGCAGCACGCCACCGTCACCGCGGACGGACTCGGTGACGAGGATGCCCTTCACGGAAGGCGGCCAGACCATCCCGGTGGGGTGGAACTGGATGAACTCCATGTTGATCAGCGAGGCGCCCGCGCGCAGTGCCAGCGCGTGGCCGTCGCCGGTGTACTCCCACGAGTTCGAGGTGACCTTGAACGACTTGCCGATGCCGCCGGTCGCGAGGATCACCGCGGGTGCCTCGAACAGCACGAACCGGCCGGACTCGCGCCAGTAGCCGAACGCGCCGGCGATCCGGTCGCCGTCCTTGACCAGGTCGGTGACGGTGAACTCCTGGAACACCCGCAGGCGTTCCTCGTAGTTCCCGAACTCCTTGAAGTCCTCCTGCTGCAACGACACGATCTTCTGCTGCAGCGTGCGGATCAGTTCGAGGCCGGTGCGGTCGCCGACGTGCGCGAGACGCGGGTACTCGTGGCCACCGAAGTTCCGCTGCGAGATGCGGCCGTCCTTGGTGCGGTCGAACAGCGCGCCGTAGGTCTCGAGCTCCCAGACCCGTTGCGGCGCCTCCTGGGCGTGGAGTTCGGCCATCCGCCAGTTGTTGAGGAACTTGCCGCCGCGCATGGTGTCGCGGAAGTGCACCTGCCAGCTGTCGCTCGAGTTCACGTTGCCCATCGCGGCGGCGATGCCGCCCTCGGCCATCACCGTGTGGGCCTTGCCGAACAACGACTTGCAGAGCACAGCCGTGCGCAGGCCGTGCTCACGGGCCTCGATCGCGGCGCGCAATCCGGCACCACCGGCGCCGATCACGAGAACGTCGAACGAGTGCCTTTCCAGCTCGGGCAAAACCACTCCTTAGTTGATGAAGCGGAGGTCGGAGATCGTTCCCGAGGCGACCAGCGCGACGTAGAGGTCGGTGACGCAGACGAAGATCAGCGAGGCCCACGCGAGCTGCATGTGCTTGTTGTTCAGCTTGGAGATCTGCGTCCACATCCAGTACCGGACCGGGTGCTTGGAGAAGTGCTTGAGGCGGCCGCCCGCGATGTGGCGGCACGAGTGGCACGACAGCGTGTACGCGCCGAGCAATGCGACGTTGGCCAGCAGGATGATGTTGCCGAGGCCGAGGCCGGTGCCGAACGCGAGGATCGCGTCGAAGACGTTGATCAGCAGCAGAAGCGAGGCCGCGTAGAAGAAGTAGCGGTGCAGGTTCTGCGCGATCAGCGGGAACTTCGTCTCGCCGGTGTACTTGCTGTGCGGCTCGGCCACGGCGCACGCGGGCGGTGACGCCCAGGCGGCCCGGTAGTAGGCCTTGCGGTAGTAGTAGCAGGTGATCCGGAATCCCAGCAGGAACGGGATGATGATCACCGGCGGGGTAAGGAAGCCGGGCAGTGCTGGGAACCACTGACCGAAGTGCGATGCCGCGGGGATGCACTCCTCGGTGAGGCACGGCGAGTACATCGGTGTGAGGTAGTGGTACTGGTCGACCCAGTAGAAGTCCCCCTGGAACGTGCGGAACGCCGCGTAGATCGAGATGAGCAGCAGGCCGACGAATGTCGTCAGCGGCGGCAACCACCATCGGTCCGTGCGCAGAGTCCTGGCGGCGATCTCTGCCCTCGCCATTACTCACCTTTCTGGGGGGTCCACGTCGTTGTGGAGGAACGCATACGGCCCCCGCGTCAGGCGGGGGCCGTGTGATCAGCTCGGCTCAGGTCCGGTTGCGGTAGCCACCGAGTCCTTCGTCGTCTGCGTCCTTCCAGAGCGACTCGTCGTAGGGCGTGTCTGGCACGACCACGACCTCGCGTTCCACTCGAGGCGCTTCGCGCTGCCTCGGGGTGCTGGGGTCGACGAGTTCGGTGGCGTCGATGTCCATGCGTTCTACGTCGTTGGCAAGGCGTTGAACCGCCGCCACGTCGCCGTACTTGGCGCGCAGCGCACTCACGCAGTGCCGCATCTGCCCGATGACTCGGCGCAGTTCGACGATCTCCGTGGACGTCATGGGACACCTCCGTTCCAAGGTCGTGCCCCGCACTCTGCCCAATCTCAAGCCATGTGACAAGCACCACACGCCAAGATTCAAAACTGGTTCCCTCCCAGTTACTGAATCGTTTTTGTGTCTACGACCAGCCATGACTTACTGTGTGTGGCGTCACGCCCGTCCGTGGGACGCCACCGTTGTCGTCTCGTAAGGGCCCCACCACGGCCCGTGATGACCCGGAGACCCCCATGAGTGTTGTGCATCCCGTGCTGACAGAGGTGACACGCCGTATCGCCGCCCGCAGCGCAGACTCCAGGCGGATTTACCTCGAACGTGTGGCAGCTGCCACGCAGGACGACACGTCCCGGTCCGGCTTCGCGTGCAGCAACCTGGCGCACGGCTTCGCTGGTATCACCGGCGGCGACAAGGCGGCGCTGCGGGCGCTGCGCAAGTCGAACATCGCGATCGTGTCCTCGTACAACGACATGCTGTCTGCCCACCAGCCGTTCCAGGAATACCCGGCGTGGATCAAGGACACGGTCCGTGCGGCCGGCGGCGTGTCCCAGTTCGCGGGCGGCGTGCCCGCCATGTGCGACGGCATCACCCAGGGCCGTGAGGGCATGGAGCTCTCGCTGTTCAGCCGCGACGTGATCGCGATGTCCACCGGTGTGGCCCTGTCCCACGAGATGTTCGACGCCGCCGTGCTGCTCGGCGTCTGCGACAAGATCGTGCCGGGCCTGCTGATCGGCGCGCTGTCGTTCGGCCACCTGCCGTCGATCCTGGTGCCCGCGGGCCCGATGGCGTCCGGCCTGTCGAACAAGGAGAAGGCCCGCGTCCGGCAGCTCTACGCGGAGGGCAAGGCGACGCGTGACGAGCTGCTGGAGGCGGAGGCGGCTTCGTACCACTCCCCCGGCACCTGCACGTTCTACGGCACCGCGAACTCGAACCAGATGGTCGTCGAGGTCATGGGCCTGCACCTGCCTGGCGCCTCGTTCGTGCCGCCGGGCACCGGCCTGCGGCGCGCGCTGACCGAGTACGCCGGCCGCCGCGCCGTCGAGATGGCCAAGGGCGAGGGCTACACGCCGATCGCGCACATCGTCGACGAGAAGGCCGTCGTGAACGGCGTGGTCGCGCTGCTGGCGACCGGCGGCTCGACCAACCACACGATGCACCTGGTGGCCATCGCCGCCGCCGCGGGCATCGAGCTGAGCTGGGACGACTTCTCCGACCTGTCGGCCATCGTGCCGCTGCTGGCGCGGGTCTACCCGAACGGCAGCGCCGACATCAACCACTTCCAGGCCGCGGGCGGCGTGCAGTTCATCGTCGGCACGCTGCTGGACGCGGGCCTGCTGCACGGCGACGTCAACACCGTCGCCGGCCACGGCCTGGACCGCTACCGCCAGGAACCGGTGCTCGCCGACGGCGAGGTCGTGTGGGTCGACGGCCCCGGCCGTTCGCTGGACCTCGACGTGCTGCGCCCGGCCTCGGACCCGTTCGCCGCCGACGGCGGACTGCGGATGCTCTCCGGCAACCTCGGCCGGTCGGTCATCAAGGTGTCGGCCGTGGCGTCGGAGAACCACGTCGTCGAGGCGCCTGCCCGCGTGTTCACCACGCAGGAGGCCTTCCAGGCGGCGTTCAAGGCCGGCGAGCTCGACCGCGACGTGGTCGTCGTCGTCCGCCAGCAGGGACCCCAGGCCAACGGCATGCCCGAGCTGCACAAGCTGACGCCGCCGCTCGGCGTGCTGATGGACCGCGGCTACAAGGTGGCGCTGGTGACCGACGGCCGCATGTCCGGCGCCTCGGGCAAGATCCCCGCCGCGATCCAGCTGACCCCCGAGGCCGCCGTCGGCGGACCGCTCGGCCGGGTCCGCGACGGCGACATCGTCCGCCTCGACGCCACCGCCGGAACGCTGGAGGTCCACGTGTCCGCGGAAGAGCTGGCTTCGCGGCCCCTGGTCGACTTCCCGCCGACCGCACACGAGTGGGTCGGCACCGGACGCGAGCTGTTCGCCGCCCTGCGCCGTACCGTCGGACCTGCCGACCGCGGTGCGACGGTGTTCGGCCCCATCACCGCCGACCACTTCGCCCCGGTCACGCACCACTAGCCCCGCCCACAACCCAATATATTGGCTCCACCCCGCCCCTGACCTGCCCCTTAGCAATGAGACTTTGGACGACGAAGTCAAAAGACCCGTTGCAAAGGGGCGGCGAGGGGGCGGCGGGCCAGACCGCCGGCCACCCCGCCAGCCTTTGCAATGAGTCTTTTGACTTCGTCCGCAAACGTTTTTTGCATGAGGGCTGGCGGGGGAACGACCTGCGATATATCGGTTTTCGATCAAGGAGAGCACCAGTGACCACCGGAGCGGACCTGCTCGAGCTGTCGCCCGTCATCCCCGTCGTCGTGGTCGACGACGCCGACCACGCGGTGCCGCTCGCCCAGGCACTGCTGCGCGGTGGCGTCCGCGTCATCGAGCTCACGCTGCGCACCCCGGCCGCACTCGCCGCGATCGAGAACGTCGCCCGCGAGGTGCCGGAGATCGTGATCGGCGCGGGCACCGTCACGGCGCCGGAGCACGCCGAGCAGGCCGCCAAGGCGGGGGCGGCGTTCCTCGTCACCCCCGGCACGACCGACCGGGTGCTCGACGCCGCCGACGCGACCGGGCTGCCGTACCTGCCGGGTGCGGCGACCGTGTCCGAGGTGATGCGTCTGGCCGAGCGCGGGCTGTCCGCGCTGAAGTTCTTCCCCGCCGAAGCCGCGGGCGGGGTCGACTACCTGAAGTCGATCGGCGGCCCGATCCCGCACATCAGGTTCTGCCCGACCGGCGGCATCACGCCGCAGACCGCGCCGAACTACCTGAAGCTGCCGAACGTCGGCTGCGTCGGCGGCTCGTGGCTCGCCCCGAAGGACGCGCTCGAAGCAGGCGACTGGGACCGCATCGAGACCCTCGCCCGCGAGGCGAGCCTGCTCGGGTAACGAAGATCACGAACCGGGCCTGATGCCCGCATACCGGGACCGGCGTTCCATCCGGCTGGACGAGTGAGCCAACCGGACGTGACGCCGGTCTCTGATTAACGGAAGTTTAAGGAACGGCGAACTCGGCCGGACCAATTGAGATTTTCCCGGGAATACAAACAAAGATCAACATGTCACACTTGCTCGTTGCGGTAACCCAAATCGGGACGCACGAGAGGAGCGGGTGTGCCTGTCCAGGAAGCCGATGTAGCCGCGTTGGTCGGTGAGCAGCTGACGTTGTCGGCATTCAACCAGCTTTCGGGCAGTCTCGGAGGTTATTCCTTCGTCAAGGTGGTCGTCGACCGGCAGAACGAGACGATCCACTTCCTGAACAACGCCCGCCACGAGTTCCACGCCATCTACATCGGCGAGGAACTGCTGGGCGTCTCCTCCGAGGAGATGCGCGCCCGCATCGACGAGTTCAACCAGAGCTTCTACCACGCCCTTGACCGGCGCTTCTTCCTCGGCATCCTGTCGCTGCACCAGCGCGAGGACAAGCGCATGTTCTCGCTGGAGACGGTCGAGGTCGACACCATGTCGCCGGACATGATCGAGTTCTTCCACGGCTTCGTGCGCGATAACGTCGATCCGTCGCTGCCGTTGCTGTTCAAGCCTGCGAACCACCTTCAGGAACAGGCTGTCGCGGGCATCCCCGTGGAAAGGCTCCCACGGATCCTCGCTCATGAATTGTTCTCGACGGCGCAGTTCGTGGCGTTGAATCCCGGTAAGACCCGAGGCCGGTTGCGCGCATTCCGCACCGAGCAGGAGTATCGGGCGAACACGCTGGAGTGGTACGACATCGTGGTGATGCACCGCGTGCCGGACGACATTCCGCGGCTCGCCGGCATCATCAACGCCGAGCACACCACTCCTCTCTCGCACACGAACGTGCTCGCGACGGGCTGGTCGATTCCGAACGCCATCCAGATCGGCGCGTTCGACCTCATCGATCGGGAGAACCTCAACGGCCAGTGGGTCGAGTACGAGGTGACACCGGCCAACGCCTCGGTCGCGCTCACGCTCGTCGACGAGCCGGCCGACCTCGGGCAGCGTCCCGCCTGGTACGCGCAGCGCGTCACGCTGGAGGAGCCCGAGGAGACCTACAACCCGATCCTCAACCTCAGCAAGATCCGCTACAACGACAGCCACCGCTACGGCACCAAGGCGGCGAACCTCGGCGAGCTGCACCACGTGCTCGCCGCCGACGCGCCGCGCCGCCTGCTCGGGTTCTTCTCCGTGCCGCGCCCGCCGCGCGACAACCTGATGCCGTACCTGGCGAAGCTCCTTGGCAAGAACGAGGACGAGGACCTGCTCGCCGCCGCGCAGCAGCTGCTCGCGGAACGGGTCCGGGTGCCGCGCGGCATCGCGTTGCCGTTCTCGATGCACCAGGGCTTCCTGGAGTCGTCGCCGAAGATCCAGCAGGCCATCGGCAAGCTGAAGATGGCGCTGGAGCTCAACGCCCGCGAGATCGAGCCGCTGTGCGTGGAACTGCAGCAGCTCATCCGCAAGACCCGCGTGCCGGACTACCTGTTGTCCGAACTGGACACCGCCCTCGTCGAGAACCTCGCGGGGGTGCGGACGTTCGTGGTCCGCAGCTCGTCGAACGCCGAGGACCTCGCCGGATTCTCCGCCGCGGGCATCTACGAGTCGTACAACCACGTCACCAACGCCGAGAAGATCGTCGAGTCGGTCAAGGAGGTGTGGGCCTCGCTCGTGTCGGCGCGCAGCGTGCGGCTGCGCCAGCAGGCGGGCATCTCGCTGGACGACTGCTTCATGGGCGTCGTCATCCAGGAGCAGGTGCAGGCGGACTTCGGCGGGGTCATGGTCACCACGAACCCCATGAACCGCAACGACTTCCGCAACGTCTACGTCAACGTCTCGCCGAACGTCACCGACGTCGTCGAGGGCTCGAAGCAGCCGATGCAGTACCTCTACTCCACTGTGGAGGGTGGCGGCCGCACGGTCTCTCTCGGTGACGCCAAGGAAGACCTCGACGCGAAGGGGCACGCGCAGCTGCAGCGGCTCGCGATCGTGGGCCGGTTGCTGCAGTCGCACTTCTCGCCCGACTACACGTTCGACTCGCCGGTGGACGTCGAGTGGCTCGCCACCGACGAGATCCTGTACGTCCTGCAGCTGCGGCCGTACTCGATCTGATGCTGGGTCTTCGCGTACCGGCGACTCCGGAAGTGGCGCGTGCCGTCCGCCTGACGTACGGCTTCCAGTTCTTCTTCGGGCTGCTGCTGTGGATCCCGATCTTCTACGAGTACCAGAAGCAGCTCGGGCTGAGCGACGCCGAGATCTTCGGCATCCAGTCGATCTACTACATCGCGTTCTGCCTCCTGGAGATCCCGACCGGCATGGTCGCGGACCGCTTCGACTACCGCACGTCGCTGTGGCTCGGCGCGGGTGTGCTCGTGGTGGCGAACATGGTGCCGGTGTTCGCCGGCAACTACACCGGCTTCCTGATCCACTTCCTGCTGATCGCGCTGGCCAGGTCGTTGATCTCGGGCGCCCAGAGCGCCTATCTGTACGAGTACCTCAACGCGCACGACGCCGGGCACCTCTACCTCAAGGTCGAGGGCGTCGGCCGGTCGTACAGCCTGGTCGGCAAGATCGTGTACTGGCCGGTCATCGGTCTGCTGATGCAGTGGAACATGCCGTCGCCGTACTGGCTCACCGCGATCAACGCCGCGATCGCCGTCGTGCTCGCGCTGAAACTGCCGCCGATCCCCGGCTGGCAGCGCCCGGAGGGCAAGACGGCGAAGCTGCTCGCGGGCGTCGGCGGAGCGTTCGGTTCGCTCAAGACCTCGCGCTGGCTGCTCTTGCTGATGGTCCAGGGCATCGCGATGTTCACGCTCGTGCGGATCCTGCAGGTGAACCTCTTCCAGCCGGTCCTCGACTCGAAGAACGTCTCGGTCAACTGGTACGGCTCGGTGCTCGCCGCGATGACGATCTTCGAGGCCATCGCGGCCGCCCGCCCGCACTGGCTGTCGAAGAAGATCGGACCGGCGAAGTCGGTGTTCCTGCTGACGATCGTGATGGCGTTGGCGATCGGCTTCATCGTGCCGTCCGGCGGCATCGTGACGATTGTGTTGCTGTGCCTGTTCTCCGTGACGGCGGGCATGAGCTTCCCCATCCAGAAGAAGCTGCTCAACGACGCGATCCCAGATTCCCGTTACCGCGCAACGCTTCTCTCGATGGAGTCCATCATGGACCGTGCCGTCTGCGCGGTCGTGGCGGTCGCGCTCGGCGCCTACCTCGCCGGCGGGCAGCTCAACCAGTTCCTCGTGCTGTCGTCCGTCGTCACCGTGATCCTGATGGCGTTGCTGGCGGGCCTGCTGATCGTCGTCAGGACCACAAGGCGGCGACGAGCTCAGCTCGTCCCGTGATGCCGAGCTTGCGGTAGGCGCTCGACAGGTGCAGTTCCACCGTGCGGCGGGTCAGGTGCAGGGTCTCGGCGATCTGCCGGTTCGTCAGGCCCTGCACCGCCATCCGCGCGACCCGGTTCTCCTGCTTGGTCAGGCCCTGCACCTCGTTGTCCTCGTCGCGGACCTCGTCGCCCGCGAGTTTGGCCAGCGGGTGCGCGCTGAGCTCGCGGGCCAGGTCGAACGCGCGGCGCAGGAGCGGGGCCGCCGCTTCGGTGCGGCCCTTGCGCCGCAGGTGGTGGCCGAGCCAGTACAACGACTGGGCGTGCAGCAGCCGGTGCGGTGACGAGGCGAGAAGTTGTTCCGCCTCAGTGAGGACATCGATGTCGTCGGTGCTCATGCCGACGCTCATCAACGCGGTCCCGATCACCCTCGGCGTACCCCACCGCTTGGCCAGGTCGAGTTCCTCGTGCGCGAGCCGGGCGGCGTCGTCGCGGTTGCCCAACGCCAGGTAGGCGCGCACAGCGTGGTGACGCCACGCGATGAGCGCCGGGTTCGGCATGTGGCGCAGGGCGAGCCGCCTGCCGCACTCCAGCAGGTCCTCCAGCGCGCCCTCCGCGTGACACGACGCCAGCTTGAGCCGGCCGCGGGCGTAGACGATGTTGATGTGCTGCAGCAGCGGCCCGTCCTCGGCCACGTGAGGGGCGGCCGCGTCGAACTGCCCGAGTTCGACGCACACCTCCGCGAACTTCGCTTTGGCCAGCACCACGGCGGGGCATTCGGCGTCGCCGGTGGAGACCGGTGTCTGCAGGAACGTGTACGCCCGCGCCAGGTCTCCGCTGTTGTGGAACGCGGCCCCACGAGCGATCGTGCTCAGGATTCCGCGGCGCAGGTGCGGGTCGTACGAGACGGTCGCGCTGCTCAGCGAGAGCCAG
Organism: Lentzea sp. NPDC051213; assembly: GCF_044455585.1. Classification (NCBI taxonomy): domain Bacteria; kingdom Bacillati; phylum Actinomycetota; class Actinomycetes; order Pseudonocardiales; family Pseudonocardiaceae; genus Lentzea; species Lentzea sp. NPDC051213. The sequence goes on along the minus strand of NZ_JBITEX010000008.1, from coordinate 330,324 downwards.
AGCTTGTTGATGTGCTCCGGGTCGTCGCCCAGCACCGGAACCAGGAACGTGAACAGGAAGGGCTCGCTGAAGAGATCGACGTACTCGCCTTCGAGTGCTTCCAACGCGTGTTCCACGGCCTCGGCCGCCGAGTCGCCGGTGCGGGCGTTGCCGACCGCGAGCAACGCCGACCGCACCCGCTTCAGGTTCGGGTCCTGGGGGATGTCGCCGATGAGGTCGTCGTAGTACTTGTTCGCGCAGTTCGCCATCTGCATGTCGCGGTTGGCGGCGACGAGGTAGGCGGTGCAGACGATGTTCCACACCAGGTCGCGATCCTCCGGCAGCAGCCGCGCGATCACCTGGATCGCGATCGAGGCGCCGAAGTACGCGTCCGTCTCGGTGCACATCCGCTGGATCAGCGACAACGCGATGTTCGCCGCGACGTGCGGGTCCTCGCAGCGGGCCAGCGCCTCGTGGACGCGGTCACGGCCCTTCCCGAGGTCCGCGACGTGCTCGGCGTGACCGAGTTCGACCTCGATCGACAGCCGGTCCTCGTCGGGCAGGTGTTCCTCGAGCGCGCGTTCCAGGTGTTCGACCCCACCGACTTCACGGAGCAGGTCGACAGCCCACGGCAAGCGGACTGATCTGGCCTTCAGCACGTGATCGGCGACCCGGTCGTCGGGAGCGTCCGACTCGAACAACAGCCAGGCTGCCCTGGCGTGCGCGGCGGACCGCACCGCGACCGGCATGTCGGCCAGGATGCTGTTGCGCACGAACGGATGCCGGAACGTCAGCGGATCGGTGTCGGCGAGCACGCCGAGCCGGACGAGCGTGTCGACGGCGGGCAGCGCGTCGAAGCCGGTGAGCGCGGACAGCAGTTCCAGGCCGGCGGCACCGTCCAGGACGGCGGCGGACCTGGCGACCTCGGCGGCGCCGGCGTACTCGCGCAGCCGCATGCCGACCATCTCACCGACCGCGGCCGAGCCCTCGTCTTCCTCGCGTAGCAAGGCTTGTAGCAAGTACGGGTTGCCACCGGTGAGTTCGTAGCAGCGCCGCGGATCCCTGTCGGGAAGATCCTCGGTGAGGCGCGCGATGGACGCTATGTCGAGGCCGTCGAGGTCGATGCGGTGCGGGTGGGCACCGGCGATCTCGGGCAGCGTCACCTCGTCCGTCGACAGATAGCCCTGGGACGCGCCGAGTGCGATCACGACCGGCAGGCCCTCCAGGCGTGGCCGCAGGTAGGCGAGAGCACGCTTGGAGAACGTGTCGGCGACGTGCACGTCGTCGATGACCATCAGGATCGGTCCCTTGCGGGCCGAGTGCGCAGCTCGCGAGTAGAGCTCCTCGAGGTCGTGCTCGTTCGCGAGGCACGGGGCGAGCTGGCGCACCACGGCGCCGGGCAGGTGGCTCTCCAGGCGGGCGCTCTTGGCGAGGCGGACGGTGAAACCTCGTTCGCGGGCGTCGGCGGTGAACGCGTCGAGCAGAGCGGACTTGCCGATGCCGAAACCGCCGGTCACGACCACGCAGGAGGACTTGCCCTGCAGTGCGTCGTCCAGCAAACGTCCGAGAGCTGCGAGTTCCGCGTCCCGACCGAGTAGTGGAGATGTCACCTCTGCCTACCCCTGCCTTCGGTACCGAGAGGCCCGCGGGCTCGAAGGTTTCGGTGTTCCTTCGGTGCGGACCGTAAAGACCTGCGCTTCGTCGTCGGGCAAACTTACCCACAGGTAACGGTTAACGGAACTGTGACGCCGTCCGGTAGTCACGTGGGAGCGAGCGATGATCTTGGACAGGCTGATGCGCGGGTGGTTCCGCCTCGCCCGCCTGCTCATCGGCTCACACCAGGGTTTGCCCGTACTGGAACAGCGGAAACGGTCCGTCGTGCACGGGATGCGCGTACGTCAGGAAACCGGCCTCGACCGGGTCCTGGACGTGCGGGGACATCGACTCCACGACGGACAGCACCGCGGCGAGGGCCACCATGACGCCCGCCGCCACCACCAGGATGCTGCGCGTGACGCGCCAAGGGTGGTGGGTCGCGACGGGTGGGCCGACGGACTGGCGCAGCACCGGCGTGAACATGCCGAAGTCGGCCGCGTCGCCCTGGCAGCTCTCGCACCCGGCTAGGTGCCGGCTGAAGATCACATGCTGCGCGGGGTCGAGTACTCCCAGCACGTACGCCGCGACATCACCGCACGGCCCTTCCGGGCTCGTGCGGTTTTCGGCGTCTTCCTCTTCGTACCTGTGCTCGTGATGTGGTTGTCGTGTCACCATCACGCTAGCTCCTGTCCTGCAGCGCCCGGCGGATCGTGTGCATCGCCTTGTACAGCCGGGACTTGACGGTTCCTTCGGGCACTCCGAGAACGATCGCGGCCTCCTTCACCGTTCGGCCCATGACATACGTTTCGTAGATAGCTGAACGGTGTTCGTCACTCAATTGGCGTACTACGTCGGTAATGACCATCACCGAAAGTGTCTGTTCGGTGTCGTCCGGAGATTCGGCGATGTCCGGGCGAAGCAATTCCACTTCCTGGGGGCGCGCCTGCCGGCTCCGCCATCCGTCGATCACAATGCGACGAGCCACAGTACAAAGCCATCCGCGCAACATGCCCGGTTCACGAACGAGATGTGCGGAGTTCTGCCACGCCCTGATCAACGTCTCCTGGACGACATCTTCTGTCCACTGGCGGTCGTAGTTGGTCAGGCACAGGACCTGCGAGAACAACATCCGCTGGAACTGCCCGTAGAGCAGAGTCAGCAATTCCTCGTCCTGTCGGGCTTGTGTGACCTGGCCCTGTTCACCCATGAAGCTGACGACCTCCCCAGATTTCGGCGACGACTTCGCTTCGGGCGGCGGCCTAGCGACTCGGTGGCCGAGTGTGGAATCCACCGCATCCTACATCGTGAACACGAAATCCCCTCGGGTACGTAAATTCAGACCGAATGGTTCGCAAGTTCCACTGTGATCCACGTCACATCGACATGTGCGCATACGACGTGAACTACGGCTCCACCTGCACGTATCACCTTTGAAGGCAGCTCGATCGTGGGAGGGAACGGGCACTATGCGTCACCGGTTGGGCACGCTGGGGCAGCGCGCAGCGCTGCTTACTGCTCTGTCCGTCGTATTTCTTGGGGCATTCATAGGGGCGATCCCGGCACATGCGCAGTCAACCGACGTGCAGCCGTCGGAACGTTCTTTCATTGGATCCCTGCGCCAAGCGAACTCCTGGTTGATTCCAATCAGCAAAGATGCTCCGGCGCGCACGACGAATGCGGGAATCAGCAACGCCGGAAGGGACATCTTCGAAGCACATTCGCGCCTGGACGTCGACCTCCTCAAATCCGCCGAGGAACTGGGTGTGGTACTGCCGAACGATGTGAGCAGCGAACAGCAGGCTCTCATCAACGAGATGGCCGAACGTACCGGCGACAACCACGACCGCGCCTACGCCACGATCGTCCGGCAGGCACAGGGCGGACTTCTCGTAATGTCCACCCAAATGCGGGCCACCACGCAGAACACCACAATTCGCACACTCGCCCATCAAACAGTGCAAATGCTGGTCCGCACCATGACGGTGCTGGAGAACACCGGCCTGGTCGACCCGTCCGCTCTCGAATTGGTGACGGCCAAGGCACAGGTGAACGCGGTGCGCGTCATCGGTCAAAGCGTCGAACCGTCGGATCGCGAATTGCTCGTTCTGCTCACCCAGCATTCGCTGTGGCAGAAACCGATCAGCCGGGAGAGTTCCGACCGGGCCCGGGACGCGAAGGTCCGCAAGGTGGCCGGCCAGCTCGCCGCCGAGCACACCCAGTTGGCACAGGCGGTCACCGAGGCCGCGGGCCAGATCGGGGTCGACCTCCCCGTCGAACCGACGACGGAACAGAAGTCGTGGGCGAACGCCGTCTCGTCCAGCTCCGGCGAGGAGCTCGACCGCATGTACGCGAACCTGTCGCGTGCGGCCAACGGCTCGCTCATCGTGCAGGTCGCCCAGTCGCGGGCGACGACCAAGAGCGTTCCGGCGCGCATCGCCGCCCAAACCGGTCTCACCCTCCTCCTCAAGCACATGCTGCTGCTGGAGGGCACGGGCCTGGTGAAGGCGAACTCCCTGCAGATGACCGACGGGGCGGGCGTCGCTCAGCCCAAGTCGAACACCAGCCCACCACCCCAGCCGGACGACTCGTCCACGAGCATCGGCTTCCTCACCGGCATCGCGGTCCTGGTCGTCGCCGGCGCGGGCACGCTCTGGCTGGTCCGCGCGATCGGCCACCACGGAGAACATCGCCGTTAGCTCACCCACCGATATATCGGCTGTCGCCCTCGCCATCCGATATATCAGCCGCCCGGCGGGCACTCCATCTGCCCGCCGGGCGCCCCCCAACGGCCTTAGCAATGAGTCTTTTGACGACGAAGTCCAAAGACTCGTTGCTAAGGGCCAGGTCAGGGCGATGGCGGGTTGACATAACTACAGTGAAAGTCGGAACGTGCCGAGCACCTCGGTGTCGATGCCGACGGCGGTGCCGGTGTAGCGGACGACGGCGACGTGGTCGGCGTCGGGCGGTGCCGGGACAACGACGGTGAGGACGTGTGGGGTGTCCGCACTGATATATGGATCTTCGGGGAAGGTCTCGACGCTGCTGCCGACGCCCGCGCGCACCGGCACGCGGCTCAAGGTCTGACCGTCCCGGTCGCGGACCTCGACGTAGTCGCCGGCCTGTTGCTCATGGGCAAGACCGGTGACGTTCCTTGGGGCGTTGACCGGATGCTGCTCCACCAGCCGGACGCCGTTCGCACCGAACTCGAAGATCATGCGGACGGATCCGGTCATCGCACTCCCCAAGGGCTGAGCAGGGTCCCTTGTATGAGGCATCGGCCGCGGGGCTAAGTACGTGTCGAGGTTTGTGCCGTGTCCACCCGTTCGACGGCATGCGCCTCGGTGACGTCGACCGCCTCCCACTTGTCGATGAGCCGGTCGATCACCGCGGCGGGTACCGGTTCCCGGCGGGCGCGGTTGCGGGAGTGGATCACGTCCTTCGGCGCTTCGAGCCCGATCAGCGTCACGCGAGCCCGGTAGTCGGCGGCCAGCCCGATGCACCGGTCGCGCAGCTGCCGGGAGATGTTGGTCGCGTTCCACACGAACCGCTCCCCCGCCCTCAGCAGCACCCGCGCCTCCTCGAACGCCGCGGCCGCCACCGTGCGCTGGTCACCGTCGGGAGCGATGCCGAGCCGCTCGCGGACCGAGTCGAGGCTCACCACCGGCCAGCCCGGCCGATGTGCGGCGATCCAGTGGTCCTTGCCGACCCCCGGCAACCCGGACAGCACCGTCACCTCGACGCGCGTGTCGTCGTACGCGGCGTAGTTCGGATCACGGCCGGGCGTGCGGAAGTACTGGAACCGCGCGTGATCGGACGGGAACGAGCGCGGCCGGTCCCAGCAGTCGTGCTCGCGGCAGTACTCCTCGAACAGCGCGATGTTCTCCAGTACCGACTCGACGTCGCCGCAGATGCGGCCGAGGATGTCGGCCCGTGCGAGCGTGGCCAGGTCGTCGTTGCGCGCGACCAGGCTCACCCGGAACGCGATGCGGTCGAGGTCGGGCCGTTCCAGCGCCCAGAACGGCACCTGGTGGTGCCGCACCAGCGCGGCGACGTGCTCGCGCCAGTCGATCGGCCGTCCCATCTCCCACAACACCTTGCGCGCGAGCAGATCTCCGGCACGCGAATGGCCGTGCGCAGTGATCCGGCCGTCCTCGATCTGCGTGCGGAACGGCTTCGCGACGTCGTGCAGCAACACCGTCGCGAACAACCGCACTCGGTCGGCCTCCGGTCGCGCCCGCCACTCCGGCAGCGACACCAACGCCTCGCACGCCATGCGCGTGTGCGTGGCGACGTCGCCTTCCGCGTGGTGCACCGGATCCTGCGGCACGCCGTCCAACGCGCGCACCCACGCGAACGCCGATCGCACGGCGTCCCAGTCGAGAGTCCACTGTGGACCAGATGGGCAGAGTTCCTCAAACACGGGACACCACCCGGTTCGGCAGGATCGGGCGGTCCTGCCAGTGGCTGCCCGAGTCCAGCACGGCCGTGACGAACGTCGGCCGCACCCACTTGTACCGCTCGACCGTGCGCCCGTCCTCCTCCACCTTGATGTAGAGGCCCTCCATGTGGTCGTCCGAATCCGTCTCTGCGGCAACGACGTCCGGGTCCTGCCCCGCCGCACGCGCCGCCTCCGCGAGCACTTCACGCCAGCGCGGCGTGCGGCAGGTGGACGGTCCGATCAACGCGGTCAGCTCCTTCACCGTCCTCAACGGCCCTTCGTGCAGAACCGGCACGGACACCACCGGTGTACCCGCGAGCAGCTGGCGACGTTCCGGTGTGGACAGGAACTCGCCGGTCTCCCGGTCCAGCAGGTCGAACTCGCAGAAGTGGTCCGGCAGCGCGTCGTAGAACACGGTGTGCTTGGCGTACAACCATTCCCCGTACAGCACGTACCGCGAGCCGAGCCGCTCCCAGAGCACGCCCTGGTGCGTCGCGGCCCACGCCTTGAGCGGCGCGAACTGCCGTTCCCGCGGCCCACCGGTCAGGAAATGGCCGCGTGACTGCAACTTCAGCGCACCGGCGGAGTCGAAGCTGATGCCCGCGTTGGCACCGTCGAGCTTCTCCTCGACGACCAGGTGCCGTCCCGCGATCGCGCGGAACGGCACCTGGTCGAGGTCCTCGTCGCCCGGTTGCAGGCGCGAGCCCTCCAGGTGGGGCGTTCGCGGATACTTGCGCAACATGCCCCGATTTGTAACCCGTCCGTGCGCCCGCAAGCGAACGGATTACGCCTGGCCGACGAACGCCGCCTTGTCGGAGTTGAAGCTCGGCTCGAACACGAGCTGCATCTCACCGGGCTGCGCGCCGACGGAGTACGCGACGTCGAAGGTGTAGGTCTTGCCGGGCAACACGGTCGCGGTGTCGAACGTGCCACCGCACCCGCCGCCGGTGTCGAACACCCTCTCCGCTTTCTGCCCGTTGAACTGCGCGTCGTTGCCGAGCGACATCAGCGCGGTCTCGAACGCGGCGCTCATCCCGTTGGTGATGGTGATCTTGAACTTCACCGCGCGGACGATGTTCGACGGCGCGGCGTACTGGCCCGGCGCGCACGCGACCGGCGGGGCGACGTCGACCGCGAGCCCGTTCGCCCACGTGTACCGCTGGCCCCAGGTCGGCGTTTCGGCGAGGGCGTTCTGCTTCGGCGTCTCGCCCGCGACGCCGACCTGTCCCTGGTTGGTGGTGCCGTCGAGGATCTTGTCGAGTTCCTTGACCGCGGCCTGCTGCGCGATCATCGTGAAGGTGATGGCGGCGACGCACAGCACGACGCCGACAGCCGCCAGGATCTTGCGCGTGCCGAACAACGCGATGATGCCGAGCACGAGCCCCACGACCGCCGTGATCACGGTGAGGTTGTTGAAGATGATGATCGGCGAACCGACGACGCCGACGATCCCGAGGATCAACGCGGTCCAGGCCAGCGCGCCGAATCTCGCAGGCCTCTGCGGGGCGACCGGAGGCGGGGCGTAGACGGGCTGCGGCGGGTAGGTCATCACGGCTCCTGGCGGTTGCGAAGTGTGATCACGACGTCGATTGGTCCTCTTTGCCTGTTACTCACCGCGATGCATCCCTGAACGCACTCCGGTAGCCCTGAACAGCGCAAACGCCCTAATGCCCCAGCACCACAACGTCACCCGATCGAGTTAACGGCGGCACGTCAGCCGACTTCCGTCGGTAGCGGTCTGGATACGATCCGTACAGGCTAGGCGCGCACTGCCTGCCTGAAAGGAACCCTGCACATGGCACGACGACTCGTCGGATCCCTGCTCGCGGCGATCGCCGCACTCGGCATGACGACGGCACCCGCACAGGCCGCCGTCGACTTCACCGGCATCGTGGCACTCGACAACTGCTCCGGCTCCGTGGTCCGCACACCGACCTCGGCCCCCTCGGACAAGGCGCTCGTGCTCACGAACGGGCACTGCGTCAGCCTGCTGAAGGCGGGCGAGGTACGGGTCGACCAGCCGTCGACGCGGAGCTTCAGCCTGCGCGACAGCACCGGCCAGAAGGAGCTTCGGAAGGTCTACGCGACCAAGCTCGCCTACGCGACGATGACCGGCACCGACGCCGCGTTCTACCAGCTCAGCGCCACCTACGCGCAGATCGAGCAGTACGGCAGCCGCGCGCTGGAACTGTCCGCCGCGCACCCCGTGGCCAAGCGCGACATCCGCGTCGTCTCCGGCTACTGGAAGCGGATCTACTCCTGCCAGATCGACGGCTTCGTGCACCAGCTCAAGGAAGCCGACTGGACCTGGCGCGACTCGCTGCGCTACACGTCGTCGTGCAACACCATCGGCGGCACCTCGGGCTCGCCGATCATCGACAACGCGAGCGGCAAGGTCGTCGGCGTCAACAACACCGGCAACGAGAGCGGCGCCCGCTGCACGATGAACAACCCGTGCGAGGTGGACGCCGCCGGCAGGATCACCGTCCGCAAGGGCATCAACTACGGCCAGCAGACGTTCGACTTCGTCTCCTGCTTCGGTGCCGGCACGACGCTGAACCTGGCGCTGCCGGGTTGCAAGGTCGCGAAGCCCTAGTACGACGACAAGCAGGAAGCCGGGACGCCCCTGCCGCGTCCCGGCTTCCTGTTCTTACTAACGTGCGGCGCGGGCAATCAGTTCGCTCACGGCGCCAGGTTCCGAGACGGCGACCGAGTGCGAGGCGTCCGGCAGCTCGACGACCGCGCGGGCGTTCGCGCGCTCGGCCATCCACTTCTGCGCGGCCGGCGGGATGTTCTTGTCCTTCCCCGCGACCACGAAGTACGACGGGATCGTGTGCCACGCCGGCTCCCCGGAAGCCTCGTTCAGCGCGTAGTCACGCACCGGCCGCTGCGTCGCCGCCGCCAGCGCCGCGTCACCCTTGGACACGTCCGCCGCGAACTGCTTGCGGTACAGGTCCTGCTTGATCACGAGGTCCTTCGTGCCGTCACCGAGGTCGATCGCCTCCAGCGTGTCGCCCAGCGTGCTGCCGGGGAACTTGGTGGACAGCCCCAGCGTCGTCTCCCCCGCCTCCGGCGCGAACGCCGCGACGTAGACCAGCGCCTTCACGTTCGGGTTGCCGAGCGCGGCGTTCGACCCGACCATGCCGCCGTAGGAGTGGCCGGCCAGCACGATCGGCCCGTCGATCGTGGCGAGCACCTTGCGCAGGTAGTCCGCGTCACCGCTGAGCGACCGCAGCGGATTCGCCACCGCGACGACCTTGAACCCCTTGCGCTGTAGGCGTTCCACGACACCGTTCCAGCTGGACGCATCGGCGAACGCGCCGTGCACGAGCACGATGGTCGGCTTCTTCGCGCCCGGCTTCGCGGCCTCGTCGGCGGCACCGGCACCCGACGGAACGGCAGCAGCCAGGGCCAGCATGGTTCCCAGAACGGCGATCACCTTACGAACTCGCATTGGTCTCTCACTCTCGTCAAGGCACCGGTGGCGATGCATCGTGTTCGATTAGATCGTGTACGATGTACATTACCGGACGAGATACCTCGCACGCGATGTGTTTCAGCTCACTAGCGGTCTGCGCCGTGCTTGACCCGGCGCAACGCCTTCCTGAGCACGGCGATCTCCTGCTCGTCCATGCCGAGTGCCGCACCGAGCTGGTTCGTCATCTCGGCACCGATCCACCGCAGGTCACGGCCCTTGTCGGTGAGCTGGACGAGCACGGAACGCTCGTCGTCGGGGTGCGTGACGCGCACCAGCAGCCCGCTCTTCTCCAGCCGCTTGATCAACGGCGAGAGCGTGCTGTACTCCAGGTCGAGCTCCTGGACGAGCTCCCGGATGGGGCGTGAGTCGCGCTCCCACAGCAGGAGCATCACCAGGAACTGCGGGTAGGTGATGCCGGCCTTGTCCAGGATCGGGCGGTAGAAGCCCGTGACCGCTCGCGACGTCGTGTACAGGTCGAAGCAGAGCAGATCGGAGACCGTGGGGGTCACGGCCGACGACGCGTCGGGAGTAGTGCTCACGATGTTCAGGCTACTCGGAGCGAACCGGCGAAGCGGCGAGGTTGGTTACGGAGCGCCGCACGCACCCACCGCCTACGACCAGGGCTCGTCCAACGCCGAAGCCTCGTTCCCGGCAGCACGCAACTCGTCGCGCACCACCCGATAGGCGAGCCCTTCCGCGTAGCCCTTGCGGGCCAACGCCCCCACGAGCCGGCGGATCTTCGTCGTCTCGTCCACACCGGACAGTGCCCGCAGCCGTTTGCGCACCAGCTCGCGGGCCCGTTCCTCCTCGGCGTCACCGTCGACCGCGGCGACAGCCTCGGCCACCACCTCGTCCGCGACGCCCTTGCGGCGCAGTTCCATCGCGAGGGCACGACGGCCCAGCCCGTTGTAGGTGTGCCGGGAGCGCACCCACATCTCGGCGAACTGGGCGTCGTCGATCAGGCCGGCGCGGTCGAACTTGCCGAGCACGATATCGGCCGCGGCGGCACTGATTCCCTTGCGCAGCAACGCTTCGTGCAACTCGTGCCGACTTCGGGGGCGGGCGGTGAGCAGCGCGTAGCAGATGTCGCGCGCCTTGCGCTGCTCTTCGACCGGGTCAGCTTCGTGCTGCTCATGTGCGGAGTCCAACTCAGAACTCGACAGGCGCCGGGACCGTCTCGTCGGCGTCGAGCGTGGCACCGATGCCGAGCTTGTCCTTGATGCGCTTCTCGATCTCGTTGGCGATGTCCGGGTTCTCCAGCAGGAACTTGCGGGCGTTCTCCTTGCCCTGGCCCAGCTGGTCGCCCTCGTAGGTGTACCAGGCGCCGGACTTGCGCAGGATGGCCTGGTCGACGCCCATGTCGATGAGCGAGCCCTCGCGGCTGACGCCCTTGCCGTAGAGGATGTCGAACTCGGCCTGCTTGAACGGCGGCGCGACCTTGTTCTTCACGACCTTGACCCTGGTGCGGTTGCCGACGGGCTCGCCGCCGTCCTTCAGGGTCTCGATGCGGCGCACGTCCAGGCGCACGGAGGCGTAGAACTTCAGCGCCTTACCACCGGTCGTGGTCTCCGGGGAGCCGAACATCACGCCGATCTTCTCGCGCAGCTGGTTGATGAAGATCGCGGTCGTGCCGGACGAGCTCAGCGCACCGGTGATCTTGCGCAGCGCCTGGCTCATCAACCGGGCCTGCAGACCGACGTGGTTGTCGCCCATCTCGCCCTCGATCTCGGCGCGCGGCACGAGAGCGGCGACCGAGTCGATGACCAGGATGTCGAGCGCGCCGGAGCGGATCAGCATGTCCGCGATCTCGAGCGCCTGCTCACCGGTGTCGGGCTGGGAGACCAGCAGCGCGTCGGTGTCGACGCCGAGCTTCTTCGCGTACTCCGGGTCGAGCGCGTGCTCCGCGTCGATGAACGCCGCGATGCCGCCGGCCTTCTGCGCGTTCGCCACGGCGTGCAGCGCCACGGTCGTCTTACCCGACGACTCCGGGCCATAGATCTCGACGACCCGGCCACGCGGCAGGCCGCCGATGCCGAGCGCCACGTCCAGGGCGATCGCGCCGGTCGGGATCACGGCGATCGGGGCACGGCCCTCTTCGCCGAGCCGCATCACGGAACCCTTGCCGAACTGCTTGTCGATCTGAGCCAGGGCCAGCTCGAGCGCCTTGTCCCTGTCGGGTGCTGCCGGTGCCATCTGAGGTCCACCTTTTGTCGTCTTCTGCCGTTGCTTCGTCATGTAGGACCTGACGCTACTGGCGGGGTCTGACAATTCTGCGAAGCCGGGGTCGGAGCCACTCTAACCGAACACGTGTTCGAGCACACGCGACACACCGAACCGCGAGGTCAACGGCGATTTTCGGGAATTTCGAACGCGTCGCAGACCGCGGCCCAGACTTCCTTGGCCCCGGTCCCCACCTCCAGCGCCTCGTCGGCGGTACGGCCGCCGAGCGACGACAACACGTGGTCTCGGGCGATCATCTCGGCCCTGACCTGGCCGAACTCCCCCGCCATGAGTTTGCGGAACACGGTGATGCGCACCCGGAGACCCTAGCTGGCGGTCCTGCGCAGGGATGCGAAGAGGCACACGATCAGCAGCGGCAGCGCGGTGAACCCGACGATCAGCCCGAGCGTCGCGTACGACCAAGCGGTCACGACGATCCCGGACACCGCGCCGCCCACGGCACCGCCGACGTTCATCACCAGGTCGGACAGTCCCTGCGCGGCCGGCCGGTCCTCGACCCGCACGGACTCGGTCAGCAGCGCGGACCCCGACACCAGTCCCGCGGACCAGCCGAATCCGAGCAGCGCCAGTCCCGCGGCGAGTTGCGGCGCGTCGTGCGACGGCGCCATCCCGGCGACCGCGGACGCCGCCACCACCAGCGACGCGCCGATCGCGAGCACCGGCACGCGGCCCAGCCGGTCGGCCATCCACCCGAACAGCGGGCTCGCGGCGTACATCGCGGCGACGTGCAGGCTGATCACGATGCCGACCACGCGCAACGACGACCCGGCGTGGTTCATGTGCACCGGCGTCATCGACATCAGCCCGACCATCGCGGTGTGGCACAACATCACTCCAACGAGTGCAAGTCGTGCCATCGATCCGAGTGATCCCCAGATGCGGAAGACGCCGGGCGTGGCACCTGCGGACCCTCCGGCGCAGTGCGGAGATTCAACCGGCCGGGTGCTTCTCACCACGACCAGCGGATCCGGCCGCAGCCCGAACTGGATGACCAGCGCGGCCGCGACGAGCACCGCGGCGGCGAGCAGGAACGGCCCCACCCCGACCGGCAGGCCCAGCCAGGCGGCCAGCCGTCCGGCGGGATCGGCGAGGTTGGGGCCGATGATCGCGCCGATCATGGCCGCCCAGACCACGCGGGAGAGCTCCCGCGCACGACGTTGCGGATCCGCCAGGTCCGTTGCGGCATAACGAGCCGCGTAGTTCGCGCTGGACGCCCCTCCGAACAGCAGGAGCCCCACCAGCAGCACCTGCCACGCACCGAGCCCCACGGCGACCGCGGCGACCAGCGCACCGAGCGCGCCCATGCCGTAGCCGAGGATGAGCGCGGGACGCCGCCCGCTGCGCTGGGCGAGACGGGCGCCGGGCAGGGCGAGCAGCGCCGCACCGGCGACGGCCGCGGTCTGCGCGAGCCCGCCGACGGCTTCGGATCCGGACAGCGACGCGGCGATCAACGTGCTGAACGCGAGGCCGATCGTCACGGCGGCCGACCCCAGGACCTGGGTGCCGGTCAGCACGCGGACGACCTTGCGCTGCACGCGTTCGACCTGCGGCGCGACGGTCACCATGATCACGATCGTGACACGGTTCGCCGCGTGCCGACAGGGCCATCAGGGGCGGTTAGTCACCCGGTTGCACGGACTTCTCGAAGAAATCGGCGATTTCGTCCGACTTGAGCTCGTCGGCGTTCTCCTCGGCGTTCTTGGTGAGGATGCCGAACATGGGGCGGCCCTTGGCGGTGAACACCAGCACGCCGGTGCCGCTCGAGGTGGCCGCGCGGTAGTTGCCCTCCAGGCCGTTGCCGGTCCAGTCGGCCTCGACGTGGTCGGTCTGGAAGGACTTCACGATGGCGGCGGCGTTGTTCTCGGCGCCGGTGACGCTGTCGGTGAGGATGTACTGGACCGCGTAGCCGTCGCGGATCGTGCAGCTCACGACCGTGCCCTTGATCTCCTCCATGCCGGTGATCTGCGCGGAGTCGGCCTTCTCGCAGCCGCCGCCGTCCGGCACGTGACCCGCGAGCTGACGCAGGCAGCTCGTGAAGCCCTGACCGTCCTGGGCGGTGTCGTCCTTGCACTCGTCCGCGCTGGGCAGGTTCGGGCCGGACAGCGCGAAAGCAGCACCGATGACGGCCGCCAGCACCACCACGGCGGCACCGATGCCGAGGAAGACCTTCTTGTTGTCCTTCTTCGGCGGCTGCTGCGGGAAGTTCATCGGGTAGCTGCCGCTGACCGCCGGGTTCACCTGGAACGGGCCGGTCACCGGGTAGGTACCGCTCGCCGAGTACGCGCCGCTCACGTTCGGGTTGACCGGGTACGACCCGCTCGCCGTGGGGCCGACCTGGTGCGGGCCGCTCACGGCGGGGCTGACCGGCGCGGTCACGACGGTGGGCGGTTCGACGTACTTGGGCTTGTCGTCCTCGGGCTTCAGCGTGATCGTCGTCTTGTCGACGACCTGCGCGCCGGACGCGACGATGGTCTCCGGGTTGTCCGGGTTGGTCGGGACGATGCCGACCTTCTCCGCGATGATCTGCGCGACCAGCGGCATCCGGCAGGAGCCGCCGACGAGGTAGACGTGCTCCGGCGTGACACCGGCCCGGTGGACGGTGGAGATGAGGAGCTCCGTGGTGCGGATCAGGCTCGACCGGATCAACGCCTCGAGCTCGCCGCGCGTGACGACGACCTTCTCGAACGGCTCCGGCATCAGCACCTCGACCTGAGGCAGCTCGGAGAGGTCTTCCTTGGCCAGCCGCAGCTCCTCACGCAGGCCGAGGCGCGCGCGGTGGTCGTCCACAGTGGTCGGGCGGAGCAGCCGCTGCCAGCCGGCCGGGTCCTTGTGCGAGACCGTGCGGCCGATGTGCTCGAGCAGCGCCTGGTCGATGTCGAGACCGCCGACGTCGCTGAGGCTGCCGTCGGCGAGGATGCGGTGCTCGGCGTCGAGCACGGAGACGTCGAACGTGTCCGCGCCGAAGTCGTAGATGGCGAGCGGACGGCCGCCACCGAGCGCGGCCACCGCGACGGCCTCGGGAACGGGCACGAGCTCGCCGGTCATGCCCGCGAGACGGGCCGACGACAGCAGCCTGTTGCGCCTGCTCGGGCCCCATTCGGCCGGGTGCGTCAGGCGGATCTCGTCGAGTTCCGCGCCCATGAGCAGCGGCGCCACGGCCTCCATCACTCGCGCGTAGATGGCCGCGAGCGCGTCGTTGACCGGGAGGTTCGTCTCGCCGAGCTTCAGCGTCGCCTTGTCGATGTGGCGCTTCGGGTTCGCCTCGTAGCGCGACGGGTCCTGGCGGGACCGCCGCTCGGCTTCTCTGCCGACGCGCAGGGTGCCGTCCTCGTCGAGGTAGACGGACGAGGGCATGGTGGGCCCTCCGTCCAGATCCACCACACCGTGGCCGGACAGCACCGCAACCGTGTTGGCGGTGCCCAGGTCGACGGACAGGACGCGCACCGTGCTCCCCTCGAAGGACGTTCGGGGTGATCGTGCCACAGCGGGCGTCGCCGGATGCTCGGACCTGCGCAATCAGAAATTGTCAGACCCCGCCGTCATGATGGTTCCCATGGATGCGATGGAGGCTTTCTCACCGGCGACCAGGCAGTGGTTCGCCGGGGCTTTCGCCGCGCCCACCCAGGCTCAGACCGGAGCGTGGGCGGCCGCCGCGGCGGGCGAACACGCGCTGGTCATCGCCCCGACGGGCTCCGGCAAGACGCTGGCCGCGTTCCTGTGGGCGCTGGACCGGCTGGCGTCCGCCGCTGTCCCGTCCGAGCCGCGGCAGCGCTGCCGGGTGCTTTACGTCTCGCCTTTGAAAGCACTGGCGGTGGACGTCGAACGAAATCTGCGCGCGCCGCTGGCCGGTATTCGGCAGGCGGCACAGCGGCTGGGCCTGACCGAGCCGTCGATCACCGTCGGCATGCGCACCGGTGACACGTCGCCGGAGGAGCGCAGGGCGTTCGGGCGCACCCCGCCGGACGTGCTGGTGACGACGCCGGAGTCGTTGTTCCTGCTGCTGACGTCGTCGGCGCGCGAGTCGTTGCGCGGCGTGGAGACGGTGATCGTCGACGAGGTGCACGCGGTGGCCGGCGGCAAGCGCGGCGCGCACCTGGCGTTGTCGCTGGAGCGGCTGGACGCGCTGCTCGACCGGCCGGCGCAGCGGATCGGGCTGTCGGCGACGGTGCGGCCGGTCGAGGAGATCAGCACGTTCCTGTCCGGCGGGCGGCCGGTGTCGGTGGTGCAGCCGAAGACCCCCAAGACCATCCAGGTCGAGGTCGAGGTGCCGGTCGAGGACATGTCGGTGCTCGGCCAGCCGACGGGTGAGGTGTCGGGTTCGGCCGCTGGAGCCGAGCAGCGCACCTCCATCTGGCCGTCGGTCGAGGCACGGGTGCTGGAACTGGTGCGGGCGCACCGGTCGACGATCGTGTTCGCGAACTCGCGGCGGCTCGCGGAACGGCTGACCGCACGGCTGAACGAGCTCGCGGAAGAAGGTGCGGAGCTGGAGTCCTTCCCGGCCGAGGCCATCGGCCAGTCGGGGCTCACGGTCCAGAAGACGGCTTCGGTTGCCCGCGCGCACCACGGGTCGATGTCGCGGGAGCAACGCACCGCCGTTGAGGAAGATCTGAAGTCCGGGCGGCTGCCGTGCGTGGTGGCGACGTCGTCCCTGGAGCTCGGGATCGACATGGGCTCGGTCGACCTGGTGGTGCAGGTGGAGGCGCCGCCGTCGGTCGCGTCCGGGCTGCAGCGCGTCGGCAGGGCCGGGCACCAGGTGGGCGCGGTGTCGCGGGGCGTGATGTTCCCGAAGTTCCGCGGCGACCTGGTGTCGTGCGCGGTGGTGGCGGAGCGCATGCGGGACGGCGCGATCGAGGCCGTGCGGTTCCCGCGCAACCCGCTGGACGTGCTGGCGCAGCACATCGTCGCGATGGTGGCGATGGAGACGTGGACGGTCGAGGAGCTGACGGCACTGGTGCGCCGGGCCGCGCCGTTCGCCGGGCTGCCGGACTCGGCGCTGCACGCGGTGCTGGACATGCTGTCCGGGCGGTATCCGTCCGAGGAGTTCGGCGAGCTGCGGCCGCGGATCACCTGGGACCGGGTGAACTCCGAACTGCGCGGCCGGCCTGGCTCGCAACGGCTGGCGGTCACGTCCGGCGGCACGATTCCGGACCGCGGGTTGTTCGCGGTGATGACGCCACCGTCGGAGAACGGTCCGGGTTCGCGCGTCGGCGAGCTCGACGAGGAGATGGTCTACGAGTCGCGCGTCGGTGACACGTTCCTGCTGGGCACGTCGTCGTGGCGGGTCGAGGACATCACGCACGACCGGGTGATCGTGGTGCCCGCACCGGGCCAGCCCGCGCGGATGCCGTTCTGGAAGGGCGACGCTCCGGGCCGTCCGCTGGAACTCGGCCGTGCGATGGGCAGGTTCCTCCGCGAAGTGTCCACAATGGAGTCTTCGGCCGCTCGGGACCGGGCCGCGGCGGCGGGCCTGGACGAGTGGGCGACGGACAACCTGCTGGCGTACCTGGGCGAGCAGCGGGAGGCGACCAGGCACGTCCCGAACGACAGGATCGTTCTGGTGGAACGGTTCCGCGACGAGCTGGGCGACTGGCGGCTCGTGGTGCACTCCCCGTTCGGCGCCCAGGTGAACGCGCCGTGGGCCTTGGCGATCGCCGCGCGGCTGCGCGAACGGCGGGGCGTCGAGGTGCAGGCGGCACACTCCGACGACGGCATCGTGCTGCGCCTTCCCGACGCGCTGGACCTCGACGGCCTGGAGGTGACGGCCGGAGCGGAGGACGTGCTGCTCGATCCGGACGAGGTCGAGCAGATCGTGGTGGCCGAGGTGGGCGGTTCGGCGTTGTTCGCCGCCCGTTTCCGCGAGTGCGCGGCCCGCTCCCTGCTGCTCCCCCGCCGCGATCCGCGCCGGCGCACCCCGCTGTGGCAGCAACGCCAGCGCTCGGCCCAGCTGCTGTCGGTGGCCGCGAAGTACGAACGCTTCCCGGTCGTCCTGGAGGCGATGCGCGAGTGCCTGCAGGACGTCTACGACGTGCCGGGCCTGCGCGAGCTGATGTCGGACGTCCGCGCGCGCCGGGTCCGCGTGGTCGAGGTGGAGACGCCGTCGCCGTCGCCCTTCGCCCGCAGCCTGCTGTTCGGTTACGTCGGCATGTTCCTCTACGAGGCCGACGCGCCGCTGGCCGAACGCCGGGCCGCGGCCCTGTCGCTGGACTCGACGCTGCTGGCCGAACTCCTCGGCTCCGAGGCGATCCGCGAACTGCTCGACCCGGAGGTCATGGCCGAGGTGGAGCGCAGCCTCCAGCGGCTCTCCGAGGACCGGCGCCCCCGTCACGCCGAGGACACCGCGGACCTGTTGCGGTTCCTGGGAGATCTCTCCGACGCGGAGGCGCTCGACCGGGGCGTGCCTCGCGCGTGGCTGGACGAACTGGTGGCGCAGCGCCGGGCGATCCGCGTCCGCATCGCAGGCGAGGAACGCACCATCTCCATCGAGGACGCGGGTCGTGTGCGCGACGCGCTCGGCGTCGCCCTGCCGGTCGGGGTTCCGGAGGCCTTCACCGAACCGGTGGCTGATCCCTTGGGCGACTTGTTGAGCCGCTATGCCAGGACGCACGGACCGTTCCCCGCCTCCGACCCGGCCACCCGGTTCGGCCTGGGCGTGGCCGTGGTGACCGGTGTCCTGGAACGGATGGCCGGCACGGGCCGCCTGGTCCGCGGCGAACTGCGCCCCGGCGGCACCCACACCGAGTACTGCGACGCGGAGGTGCTCCGCCGTCTGCGCCGCGGTTCGCTGGCCCGCCTGCGTTCCGAGGTGGAGCCGGTCGAACCGGCCGCACTGGGCCGCTTCCTCCCGTCGTGGCACGGCCTCGGTCGCCGGCTGCGCTCGGCACCGACAGTCGACGACGTCTTCGCAGTGGTGGAGCAGTTGGCGGGCGCACCGCTTCCCGCCAGTGCCCTCGAATCCCTGCTCCTGCCCTCCCGCCTGCCCGGCTACTACCCCGCCCTGCTGGACGAGCTCACCGCGTCCGGCGAGGTCACCTGGACCGGGTGCGGCTCGCTCGCCGGGGGCGACGGCTGGATCGCGCTGGCTCCGGCCGACGTGGCCGACCTGCTGCTGCCCGACCTGGTGCCGGAGTCGATCCCGGAGTCGCCGCTGCACACCGCGGTGCTGGAGGTCCTGTCCGGCGGCGCGCTGTTCTTCCGGCAGGTGGTCGACCGGGTCTCGGCGTCCGTGGAGTGCACCGATGCCGAGGTCGTCGGCGCGCTCTGGGATCTGGTGTGGGCGGGCCTGATCACCAACGACACGTTGGGACCGTTGCGGGCGCTGGTGTCAGGTGGCGGTGCGGCGCACAAACCACGCCGCAGCACGCCGCGCGGCCGGTACGCCCGGCTGCGGGCCGCACGTCCGGACCTGCCGTCTCGTACCGGTCCGCCGACCGCCGCGGGCCGGTGGTCGCTGGCCGTGCGTCCGGCGGAGGACCCGACCCGTCGTGCGCACGCCAGAGCCGAGGCTTTCCTGGAACGCCACGGAGTGCTGACCCGAGGCGCCCTCGACACCGAGCGCGTGACGGGTGGGTTCAGCGGTGTGTACAAGGTGCTGCGGGCGATGGAGGAATCGGGCCAGGTGATCCGCGGCTACGTCGTCGAAGGGCTGGGTGCCGCCCAGTTCGCGGCGCGGGGCGCGGTGGATCGCCTGCGGGCGTTGTCCCGTCCTCCTGGTCAGCCGGTGCAGACCGACCAGGCCGCCGTGGTCCTCGCCGCGGCCGACCCGGCGCAGCCGTACGGTGCCGCCCTGCCGTGGCCGGACCCGGTGGGCGAGGGCAAACACCGCCCTGGCCGCAAAGCCGGTGCGCTGGCCGTCCTGGTCGACGGCACCCCGGCGTTGTACGTGGAGCGGGGCGGCAAGTCCCTGCTCTCGTTCACCGACGACGACCCGGCCCTCCGCACGGCCGCGAACGCGTTGAGCCGGGCGGTGCGGGACGGGTGGCTGGGCCAGCTCGCGGTCCAGCGGGCAGACGGCGAGGTCGCACTCACCTCGCATCTGGCCACCGTGCTCCAGGAAGCGGGCTTCCGCGCCACTCCGAAGGGACTCCGGTTGAGAGCTTGAGCTGCTCCGGAGCTACTCCGGGAAGAGAGAGCTGTAGGCGTTCAGGGCAGGCTGCCCGCCCAGGTGGGCGTAGAGGACCGTGGAATCGCGGCCGATCTCGCCGGACGACACGAGGTGGATCAGGCCTGCGAGGGATTTGCCCTCGTAGACCGGGTCGGTGATCATGCCTTCGAGGCCGGCGCCCAGGCGCATGGCGTCCATTGTGGACTCGTCGGGGCGGCCGTAGACGCCGGCGTGGAAGCGGTCGTCGAGGAGGATGTCCTCTTCGGACACCGTCACCTCGCGGAGCTTGGCGGTGTTGTGGGCGATGCGGGTGATCTGGGCGAGGGTCTCGGCCGGTTTGGCGGAAGCGTCGATGCCCAGGACGCGACGGCCGCGCTCGCCCGCGAAGCCCGCGACCATGCCTGCCTGGGTGCTGCCGGTGACCGAGCAGACGACGATGGTGTCGAAGAAGATGCCCAGCTGGGCTTCCTGCTGGCGGACCTCGTCCGCCCACGTCGCGAAGCCCATGCCGCCCAGCGGGTGGTCGGAGGCGCCGGCCGGGATCGGGTAGGGCGTGCCGCCGGAGGCGCGGACCTCCTCGATCGCCTGTTCCCAGGCGGGTTTGACGCCGATGCCGAACTCGGCGTTCACCAGGCGGACGTCGGCTCCCATCATGCGGCTGAGCAGGATGTTGCCCACTCGGTCGTGGCCCACGGCGGTCCAGTCGACCCAGCTTTCCTGCACCAGCACGGCTTTCAGGCCTGCGCGTGCGGCGGCGGCCGCTACCTGGCGGGTGTGGTTGGACTGGATGCCGCCGATCGAGACCAGGGTGTCACAGCCGGTGGCCAGCGCGTCGGCGACGAGGTACTCGAGCTTGCGGGTCTTGTTGCCGCCGTAGGCGAGGCCGGAGTTGCAGTCCTCGCGTTTCGCCCAGACCGCGGCGCCGCCGAGGTGCGCGGTCAGGCGGTCCAGGCGGTGGACCGGGGACGGCCCGAAGAGGAGCGGGAATCTGTTCATAGTTCCTCCTGGAGCGTGGCCCAGTTCTTGTCGACGAGCTCGGCGGCCAGCTTGTAGTCGCCTTGCTCGCACGCCTCGATGATCTGCTGGTGCTGGGTGACGGAGTGGCGGGCGTTGGGCGAGGAGAAGCGGCTGTGCTCGGCCCGGCGGACGAGCGGGGTGAAGCGGTCGATCGTCGCGGCGATCGCGAAGTTGCCGCAGCGGTGGACGGCCACCGCGTGGAAGTCGTCGTCGGCGGCCAGCGCGGCCACGGCGTCGTTGGCGTCGAGCGCCTTCTTGAAGGCCTTGTTCGCGGCGCGCATCGCGGCGATGTCCCCGGCCGTGAGCGACTTCCTCTGGACGACCGTGCCGGTGGCGAGGGAGTGCATCGACTGCACGACAACGAGGGCGTCGAGCACGGGGTCGGCTTCCAGTGCGGTAACGCGCGTGTAGGCGTGCGGCTTGGTTTCGACCAGGCCCTCGTCGGCGAGCGTGGCGAGCGCCTCGCGCACCGGGGTGCGGGAGAGCCCGAGCCTCTCCGCCAGCTCGATGTCCTTGATGGCCGTGCCCGGTTCCAGGTCGCCGCGCACGATCGCCGACCGGATCTCGGCGGCGGCTCGCTCCTTCAGTGACCCATATCCAATATATTGCATATTAGTGAGAGTAGGACCGGACACCGGAGAGCGCAACCTAGGCTGGCTGACATGGCGGTACGCGATATCCGATATTTCGGTGACCCGCTGCTGATGAGCCCCGCCGACCCGGTGACGCGGTTCGACCGCAACCTCGAGGCGTTGGTCGCCGACCTGCTCGACACCGTCGAGCTGGACGGGCGGGCCGGGCTCGCGGCGCCGCAGATCGGCGTGGGACTGCGCGCGTTCAGCTACGACGTCGAGGGACAGCGCGGATACGTGATCAACCCGGAAGTCGTTGAGCTGTCCGGGGAAACGCAGGACGGCGGCGAGGGATGCCTGTCAGTGCCGGGGTTGTGGTACCCGACGGTGCGCGCGCAGGAGGCCGTCGTGCGGGGTGTTGATCTGCGCAACGAGCCGGTGACCGTGCGCGGGGCCGGGTTGATGGCGCGCTGCCTGCAGCACGAGACCGATCACCTCGACGGGAAGCTGTACCTGTCCAGGCTCACGCCCGAGCTGCGGCGCAAGGCGTTGCGCGCGGCGCGGGAGTCGGAGTGGTTCTGGGCCGGCTGATCGCTTCAGGCCATCGGGAGAACGCGGCCGAGCACCGCGAACGGGCGCGGGTCGCCGGTGAACTGGTAGTGCCGCAACACGTCCTGGAATCCGACGCGCCGGTACAGCTTCCACGCCTTGCTCGGGCCCTCGGGCGTGGACAGCAGCACGCGGGACGAGGGCACGCCCTCCATCAGGCGGCGCAGCAGGTCCTCGCCGAGGCCGCGGCCCTGCGCGCGCGGCAGCACGTGCAGTTCGGTCAGCTCGAAGTAGTCGTTGAGCCATTCCTCGACCACGGTGGGCGGCGAGACGGCCATCAGCCCGCGCCGGACCTGCTCGTGCCACCACTGGCCGGTGGCGCCGCGGTAGCCGTAGCCGATGCCGACGAGCTCGTCCTGCTCCCCCAGCGCCACGACGCAACGCCAGTCTTCGCGCATCATGTGCGCGAGCCACATCGGGGCGCGCAGTTCGACGGTGCCGGGCGGGTAGTTCATCGCGGTCACGTACAGCGAGAGCGCCTCGCCCAGCCGGACGTTCAGCTCGCCGGCGGACATCTCGACGATGCGCTCCAGGCGCGGCGACGCCGTCATACCGACACCACCGCCACACGCCCGCCCGTCAGTGCCACCAGCTCCGCGAAGGTCGTGGGGTACACGGCGTGCGGATGTCCCGCGGCCGCCCAGATCTCGTCGTAGCCCGACAGCGCCCTGTCCACCACGGTCTCGATCGGCGCGGGGTGCCCGACCGGCGACACACCGCCGATCACCTGGCCCGTGTGCACGCGCACGAACTCCGGGTCGGCGCGCTTCACCGCGTCCGCGCCCACCAGCTCGGCCATCATCGACGTGTCCGCGCGGTGCGCACCCGAGGTCAGCACCAGCAGCGGGGCCGCCACGCCGTCGCGCACCGCGGCGAACAACAAACTGTTCGCGATCGCGCCGACCTGCACCCCCACCGCCTCCGCAGCGGCTGCCGCTGTCCGCACCGCGTCCGGCAGCACGACGATGCGTTCTGCGTTCGCGGGTGGCAGGGCTTCGGCGACCTTGCGGATTCCAGGGTGTTCGAGCGCACTCACATCACCATCAGACCACGACTGGCGCCCACGTGGTGGGGCGGGTTGAGGAATCCATCCGCCGGGAGCTACGCTGAGCAGGACTCGAACATGTGTTCGAGTCGCACCATGCCTCGGAGGTGGGGTGGGGGAAGCACCCCACCTCCGAGAGCCGCCGGCTTCCCCTCGGCGGAGACGTCGTTCACCGACGCCACGAGGAGGCCGAGATGACAGCCGAAGTATCGAATCCGGCAGCCTTCCCCATCCCGTTGCCACCCGCGTCCGCGCTCGCGCTGCTGCAGCAGGCTCGCGACTCGCTCGCCGAGTCCGAACGCACACCGGAGCCTTCGGAGCGGTTCGCCACCGCCTACCTCGCCGCGTTGCGCGCCGCCGCGGCGGTGCTCGCGTTGCGCGGACGGCCCCACCGCGGTCGTTCGAAACCGGCCAGCGCCTGGGTGTTGCTCGCCTCGATCGCGCCGGAGATGCGGGAGTGGGCCGCGTTCTTCGCGTCGTGGTCGGCCACGCGGGCCGCCGTGCTCGCGGGCATCACCCGGCACGTCACCGCGCGCACGGCCGACGACCTGGTGCGCCAGACCGATCAGTTCGTGACGCTCGTCGATCGCGTGATGAACGAGGCGAGGCGGTGAACGCTCTCGAAGTCCTGCGCCGTGAGGCCGATCTGCTCGCGGTGTCCGCTATCGGCCAGCCACCGCACAAGGGCGTGCCCGCCTGTCCCGGGCTCAACCTCGGGGAGACCGTGCGGCACGTCGGCAGCGGCTACCGCATCGCGCTGGCGTGGATCAGGCTCGGCCGGGAGCCCAAACCGGGTGAGTGGCAGGAGTATCCGGAGCAGGGGCAGGACGCGCTGGGTTTCATGCAGTCGGGCGCGGAGGCCGTGATCGCGGAGCTCACCGCGCACGACGAGGACGAGCCGTGCGCGACGTGGTGGCCGGTGCAGCAGAACTACGGGTTCTGGCGGCGCCGGCTCGCGCACGAGACCACGGTGCACCGCATGGACGTCCAGGGTGCGGCGGGCGCCGAGGCCGAAGCGGTCAGCGACGAGGTCGCGATCGACGGTGTCGACGAGGTGCTGACGTTGTGGCTGGGGCACAAGCTGGACGTGCTCGGGGTGCGCGGCTCGCGGGACAGCCTGGTCGCCGTCCAGGTCGAGGACCACCTGTGGCTCACGCGCTGCGGTCCGCGTGGCGCGTCGGCGTGGCGGGTCGTCGATCCGGAGGACGCCCACGTCGCCGACGCGCAGGTGACGGCGAGCCCGATGACGATGTACCGCTGGCTGTGGGGACGGCTGCCCGACCGGTTGGTCGACGTGGTCGGCGACCACGACGCGATCGCGCAGCTGTGGGCGCTACTGCGGCTCGCGACCAAGTAGGACGGAGGCGGTCTCCTCGCCCGTCGCCGCCAGCAGGCGGTAGCGGGCGCGGCGGCCGTCGAGGTCCAGCAGTGCCACGGAGTTCCCGAAGTGCGGGCCGGTGGTCTTGCGCCAGCGCATCAGGTCCTCCGGCACGCCGGCGAGGCTCGCGAGGCCGCGGAACACCCGCGCGGCGAGGCGCGACCACGACAGCCGGAACGCGGGCCGGAAGATCTTCGGCGGCTCGTTGTGCACCGGCGAGCACACGAGCTGCGTGACGATTGCCTTGGTGGGCCTGGGAAACTCGGCTTCGGCGACATAGCTGTGGTGGACGTCGCCGGAGAGCACGCTGACCGTCGCCGCGCCGTTGTTCGCGGCTTTCTCGATCATGCGGGTGAGCCTGTCGAACGACTCGCGGAACGCCGGCCAGTGCTCGAGGTCGAGCGCCTGCCGGATCTTCTCCGCCGCATTGCCCTGCCAGCCGGGCTTGCGCGCGCCGATCTCGTTGAGGGACTGGAAATGGCTGAGCGCGTGCGGCATCAGCCACGGCAGCGACGAGCCGATCAGCAGGTGGTCGTAGTCGCCGTCAGCGTTGCGCTCGAGCCACGCGAACTCTTCGTCGCTGACCATCTGCCGCTTGCCGTTCTCGAGGATGCGGCCGCAGCGGGTGTCGATCATCAGCAACCGCGCGCGCCCGAAGTCGCGGCGGAAGCTCCACCACGTCGACTTGCGCCCCGCCGCTTCCCTGTCCGCCTCTTCAGCGAACTCCTCCAGCAACGGCAGCGCATCCGCGCCCTGAGCTTTCACCTTGGCGTACAAGGGATCCTTGGCGAGCTCGTCCGGGCCGAGGTTGCCGAGGTGCTGGTAGACCCAGTAGGACGCGAGGGCGCCGCGAATCCTGTTGCGCCACCACGGTTTGTCCTGCATCTCCTGCTTCCAGACCGCGGACGTGTTCCAGTCGTCGCGCACGTCGTGGTCGTCGAAGATCATCGAGGTCGGGACGACCGACAGCAACCAGCGGATCTCCGGGTCGCCCCAGGTCTCGTGGTAGAGATGCGCGTACTCGGCGAAGTGCACGACCTCGCCGTCGGGCTCCTGCGTGCCGTGCCGGCGGTCGCGCAGCCACTGCTTCGTGGCCTCGGTGGGTTCGTCGGCGTAAACCTGGTCTCCCAGCAGGATCAGCGCTTGCGGCCACTCGTGTTCCGGTGCGTTCATGAGCCGTTGCGCGAACGCGTCGAGAGCGTCCGGGCCGACCGGCTGACTCGGCGCGGCGCGGCACGACCCGAAGGCGATCCTGCGGACCTCGCCGGTGCGGATCACGGGCTTGGGAAAGCCGCTGCCGGCCTCCGGCCAGACGGCGTCGCCGTCCAACCGGACGTCGTATTCCGTGCGCGGGCCCAGGTTCTCCAGCCGCACCAGCGCGAAGTGCTGCTCGCCGACCTGGAACGTCCGCGCGGTGTGCCCCGCGATGGTGACGTCGCACGAGGAGTCTGTCTCTACCCACACGGTCGCCGACGTCGCGTTCACATGCCTGAGGAGCGGTCCGAGCACCAGCTTCGCCACCCGCGAGACAGTACCCTCGCACGCGTGGAAATCACGTTCGACGCCGCCGACCCCTCCGCGCTGGCCGCGTTCTGGTCCGAGTTCGCCGGTGACGAGATCGAGCTGACGTTCGTGTGGAGCGACGCCCCGAAGATCGAGAAGAACCGGGTGCACATCGACCTGGCCTCGACGTCGCTCGAACACCAGGCGGACATCGTGGCCCGCGCGCTGAAGCTGGGCGCGGAGCACGCCGACGTCGGGCAGCGCGATGTGCCGTGGGTCGTGTTGCGAGATCCGCAGGGCAACGAGTTCTGCGTCCTGGAGCCCCGGCCCGAGTACACCGGGGTGATCGCGGCCGTCGTCGTCGACTCTCGTGATCCGCTGGCTTCGGCTCGGGCGACCGGGCATCCGGTGGTGCGCAGTGGTGACGGGTTCGCTTCGGTGCGGCCTGAGCCGGGGCCGTGGCTGGAGTTCGTGCGGACCGACGACCCGGACCCGATCACCAACCGGGTGCGGGTGCGGTGGGAGCCCGCCTCCTCGTAACCTGCGCCGTCCCGACCCACGCTGATATCCGATATATCACCTGCCCAGCGCCGCTCTGTGCAGCGCCGCGATATATCAGTTATGCAAAAGACGTTTGCGGACGTCCGCAAACGTCTTTTGCATCCGGTGGGATCAGCGCAGGTCAGAGGCTTAAGCTCAGAGGGCGGCGAGGCGCTCCCGCAACGTGTCGAGGCCCATCGAGCCCATCTCCAGGGCCTCCTTGTGGAAGCGCTTCAGGTCGAAGTCCGCGCCCTTGCGGGCCCGCGCTTCCTCGCGCGCGGCGAGCCACAGCCGCTCGCCGATCTTGTACGCCGGCGCCTGGCCCGGCCAGCCGAGGTAGCGGTCGATCTCGTCGCGGACGTGCGCGTGCTCGCTCAGGGTCCTGGTCATCATGAACTCCAGGCCGAGCTCCGGGGTCCACCGCTCGCCGGGGTGGAAGCCGGTGCCCTGCGGGATCTCGAGCTCCAGGTGCATGCCGATGTCGATGATCACGCGGGCGGCGCGGAACAGGTGCGCGTCCAGCATGCCGAGCAGGTCGCCGTCGTCGTCGAGGTAGCCGAGCTCGCGCATGAGGCGTTCCGCGTACAGCGCCCAGCCCTCGCCGTGACCCGACACCCAGCACACCAGCCGCTGGAAGTCGTTCAACGTCGCCGACTGGAATACCGCCGTCGCGCACTGGAGGTGATGCCCCGGCGCGCCCTCGTGGTAGACCGTCGACGTCTCACGCCAGGTCGGGAACACCGTCTTGCCCTCGGCGATCGACCACCACATGCGGCCGGGGCGCGAGAAGTCTGCGGTCGGCGGCGTGTAGTAAGCGCCGACGCCACCGCCGGGCGGCGCGATCTTGCACTCGAGGTTCATCAGCGTGTCCGGCAGATCGAAGTGCACGTCGCGCAGGTCGAGCAGAGCCTTGTCGGACAGTTCCTGCATCCACGCCTGCAGCCCGTCCCGGCCGTGCACCTGGTAGCGCGGGTGCTCGTCGAGGTACGCCGCGGTCTCGGTCAGCGACGCGCCGGGCTTCAGCCGGGCCGCGACCTTCTTCATCTCGGCCTCGATGCCGAGGAACTCCTCCCAGCCCCACTCGTAGGCCTCGGCCAGGTCGAGCCGCGACCCCGTGAAGTAACGCGAGCCGAGCCGGTAGCGCTCCTCGCCGACCGCGTCCTTCGTCGGTGCCTGCGGGGCCAGCGAGGTCCGCAGGAACGAGGCGAAGTCGGCGTATGCGGACGAAGCCGCGGCGGCGCTGGAGTCGAGCGACGAACGCAGCGTGCCCTCGGCACCGGACGAGACGACGAACGAGCCGAAGAACGTCGAAGCCCAGACATCGCACTGCTCGGCGACCCTGGTCACCTGGCGCAGCGCGGAGACGTGACCCTGGGCGGCGGCGTGCGCGAGCGAGGCGCGCAGACCCTCCAAAGCGGCCGGCACAGCGGAAAGACGACGCCCGATCGTGGCCCATTCCTCCGGCGTGTCGGTGGGCATCTGGTCGAAGATGTCGCGCACGGACTGGATCGGGCTCGCGATCACGTTCAGCGAGGACTCGACCTGACCCGCCTCGTAAAGCTCGTGCTCAAGCCCTGTGCGCTCCAGGAACACGGCCTTGGCCGCCGCTTCCGAGGCATCCGCGGGCTCGGTGGCCGCGATGTCGGCGAGGGCGCGGGTGGCGAGTTCGTGACGCGCCGCGTGCCCTTCCGGCGAGAGGTCCGTCAGCTGGTCTTCGGAACCCGCGAATCCGAGACTGGTGGCGGTAATGGGGTCCAGCGCCACGTAGTCGCTGACGAATTTGTTGCTGATGTCGTGCACGGATGCCATGTGCGGAGACGCTACCTCGCGCCTCGCGACGCCAAAAGGTAGTTAGTCAAGCTCACGACCAAAGGAGGGACTGCGTCGTTTGGACCGTGCTGGCAGGATGTCCGCCGTGCGTACGTCCTCGGCACTTTTGGTGCCGGTCTTCCTGCTGCTCACCCTGTTCTCCTTGAGCGGGTGCGTTCGCGTCTACGCGGCCATGGCCGTGTCCGACGACGACCGCATCTCGGGTGAGATCGTCGCGGCCACGCCGCCCACGCAGGACAACGACCCCGGTCCCCAGCTCAAGGTGCCACCGGAGCTGGCGAGCCGCGTCACGACCAAGCCGTACCGGGTCGAGTCGTACGCCGGTACGCAGCTGTTCTTCAACGGCCTGTCGTTCGACGAGATGCGCACGCTCTCCATGGCCACCAGCTCGTCGAACAGCCGGTACAGCATGAACTTCCGCCGGTCGGGTGATCTTGTCACGCTCTCCGGGTCCGTCGACCTCACCCAGGTGCCCGTGGAACGCGCGGACATCCAGGTGAAGGTCAGCTTCCCCGGCAAGGTCGTCAACACCAACGGCCGCGAGGAGGAGAACAACACCATCGCGTGGTCTCCGAAACCCGGCCAGGCCTCGATGCTCACGGCCACCGTGCAGTACGCGGGCGAGAACTCCAGCTCGTTCTTCGGCTGGGCGCTGCTCGTCGCCGGTCTGACCGGCGGTGCCGCGCTGATCGTCGTCGTGCTCGCGCTCATCGCCCACAAACGAAGCTCGATGGTCTAGGCGCGCGTCACCAAACCCAGGCGCCCCAGTACTTCCCGCGTCGCCTTGGACCGGTTCATCGTGTAGAAGTGCAGCGCCGGCACGCCTTCTTCGAGCAACCGCTGGCACATCTCGGTCGCGATGTCGATGCCGGTCGCACGGAAACCCGCGACGTCGTCCGCGTACGGCTCCAGCCTGCGCGCCACGTCGAGAGGCAGGTCCGCGCCGGACAGCTCGACGATCTTGGACAGGCCGCGCGGCGACAGCATCGGCATGATCCCCGGCAGGATCGCCGCCGAACAGCCGGCGTCCGCCACCCGGTCACGCATCCGCAGGAACGGCTCCGGCGCGTGGAACAGCTGTGCCACCGCGTAGTCCGCGCCCGCGTTGAGCTTGCGCAGCAGGTACTTCAGGTCGGTGTCGAGGTCGCCGGAACGCGGGTGCCCGTACGGGAACGCCGCCACGCCCACGCAGAAGTCGCCGAGCTCGCGGACCAGTCGCACCAGCTCGTCGGCGTAGTTGAGGCCTTCCGGGTGCGCGACCCACTCGCCCATCGGGTCGCCGGGAGGATCGCCCCGCAGCGCCAGCACGTTGCGCACGCCGATCGCCGCGTACCAGCCGATCACGTTGCGCAGCTCGGCCACCGAGTGGTCGACGGCGGTGAGGTGGGCGACCGGCAGCAGCGTCGTCTCCTGCGCGATGCGGCCGGTGGCGCGGATCGTCCGGTCCCGTCGTGACCCGCCGGCGCCGTAGGTGATCGACACGAACGCCGGGTCGAGGCCTTCCAGTTCGCGGACGGCCTTCCAGAGGATCTTCTCGTCCTCGGCGTCCCGCGGTGGCAGGAACTCGACCGAGAACTTGGGAGACTGACCCAGAAGCCTTTCCACCACCGACGTCATGAGAACAAGCGTAGTGGTTCTTCCGCTAGGTGAGATATCCGCTCACCATGTGGTACGCGGGCCCCGATATGCGGGTGGCCCCGGACACAGCGGACCATGGGGGGCGTGTCCCACCACCCCATCGACGTCGCCCTGCCCCAGCACGTCGAAGCAGCACTGACCACGTACCTGGCCTCCCGGCGCGCGTCCGGAGAGGCGATGGACCCGAGCTTCGCGAGTGCGGTGGACGCGCTCTCCGGTTTCGTGCTGGGCGGCGGCAAGCGCATCCGGCCGACCTACGCGTGGTGGGGGTGGCGGGCGGCGGGTGGCGACCCGGACGGTGAGCTCGCCGAGGAGGTGCTCACGGCGGTCAGCTCGCTGGAGCTGATCCAGGCGTGCGCGCTGATCCACGACGACCTGATGGACGCCTCGTCGGTGCGCCGGGGCAAGCCGACCGTGCACATCGCGTTCGGCGCGCGGCACCGCGAACAGGGCTGGCTCGGCTCGTCGGAGCGGTTCGGCATGTCCGCGGCCGTGCTGATCGGCGACATCGCGCTGGCCTGGGCGGACGACATGCTGTTCGCCGCCGGGCTGCCGGCCGAGGTGCTGCGCAGGATGAGCGAGCCGTGGCGGGACATGCGCACCGAGATGCTCGCGGGCCAGTACCTCGACGTGCTGACGCAGGCGCAGGGCGACTCGTCCCCGGACGCCGCGGTGCGGATCGACCGGCTCAAGACCGCCGCGTACACCGTCGAACGGCCGTTGCACATGGGTGCCGCGATGGCGGGTGGCTCGCCGGAGCTGATCGACGGGCTGCGGTCGTTCGGCGCCGACATCGGCGTCGCGTTCCAGCTGCGCGACGACCTGCTCGGGGTGTTCGGCGACCCGGAGGTCACCGGCAAGCCCGCGGGCGACGACCTCGCCGAGGGCAAGCGCACGCTGCTCGTGGCCCTGGGCATGCAGTTCGGCGCCGATATATTGGATATCGCGCTGGGCAAGCCGGACCTCGACCTCGACATGGTCGAGGAGGTGCGGCGCACGCTCGTGAAGGTGGGCGCCGTCGACGCCGTCGAGGAGCGCATCGAGGAGCTGACGAAGAGCGCCCTGTCCGCGCTCGACGCCGCACCGGTGGCCGAACCGGCCGCGACCAAGCTCGCCGACCTCGCGATCAGCTCCACGAAGCGGGCCTTCTGAAGTCGATCTTCACGTCAACCTGAGAACTTGATTAAGACCTCGTGACCGGTGTGGGCTGTTGCTTGCTGACGCTTCCGCGCCTTGTGCAACGATGTTCGGGCGATGGCAGCAACTCCGTCCCTTCCCCGCACGAGCTCCGAGGTGTCTCCGCAGGAGCTTTCAGTCGTGCCCACGAACACCTACGCCATCCCCATCCGCACGACCATGCTCGGTCTGCTGGGTGTGGCGCTGATCGCGCTCGGCGGCATGGGCGCGGGCGCGATCCTGGAACGCGACCCGCTGCTCACCCAGGTCGGGCTGAGCTGGCTGCGCTACGGCCACGGCCGCGACCTCGCGAGCATGGTGCTGTACCTGGGGCTCGGCCTCGTCATCTGGGCGTGGATCCGGCTCGGCAGGCTCGTCCGGTGGGGTGAGATCGGCGACTTCGCGGTGCTGGTCGCGGTCACGGTGTGGACGTTGCCGCTGCTCTTCGCCCCGCCGCTGTTCAGCAAGGACATCTACAGCTACCTGGCGCAGGGCCAGCTCGCGCTGAGCGGCTACGACCCGTACACGGTCGGGCCCGCCGTTCTGCAGAGCACGCTCAGCGAGAACGTCAGCTGGGTGTGGCAGCACACGCCGGCGCCGTACGGGCCGCTGTTCATCCTCATCGCCAAGGCGATCGTGTGGGTGACGGACGCGAGCGTCATCCTCGGCGTCGTCGCCATGCGCCTCTCGATCGCGGGCGGGCTCGTCCTGCTTTGCTGGGCGCTGCCGGGCCTGAGCCGGCACCTGGGCGGCAAGTCGGCCATCGCGCTGTGGCTCGTGGCGGCGAACCCGCTGCTGCTGATCCACCTGATCGGCGGCGCGCACAACGACCTGCTGATGATCGGGCTGATGGCGGCCGGTGTGCTGCTGGTGCTCGACCGCAGGCACGTGCTCGGCTTCGTGCTGCTCGGCCTCGCGTTCTCGGTGAAGGCGACGGCGATCGTGATCGTGCCGTTCCTCGTGTGGATCTGGGCGGCGCGGCTCGAGGGCGACAAGCGCACCCAGTTCCGCAAGGCGCTGCTGCCCGCGGTCGCGGCGTTCGTCGGGACGTTCCTCGCGTGCACGCTGGTCGCCGGGGTCAGCCTCGGCTGGATCCTCGCGCTGCGCAGCTCGTCGATGATCATCAACTGGCTGTCGCTCCCGAGCGCGGTCGGCGACTTCGTGCGCATGGTCGTGAACTGGTTCGTCTACGTCGACGGCGGCATCTTCATCGGCGTCGCGCGGGCGCTCGGCTCGGCCGTGCTGATCTGGATCGCGTACACGCAGTGGTGGGCGGCCCGCGACGGCGAGGTGCGCGACGCCATCCGGCGCGGCGCGGTCACGATGCTGGCCGTCGCGCTGCTCTCCCCCGCGACGCTGCCGTGGTACTTCAGCTGGCCGCTGGCGCTCGCCGCCGGGTTCGCGTGGACCACGGGCCCGCTAGTCACGGTGACGCTCGCGTCGTTGTTCCTGTTGCTGGTGACGTTCCCGAACGGCGACACGGCGCTGTACTCGTGGGGCTACCTGTTCTTCGCATTGGTGGTCTCGGGGCTCGCGGCCCGGTCGCTGGTGAAGCCGGACCCGTTCGGCCTGTCCACGCGCTACGAGTGAGCCTCCCAGCATGAAGTTGGCAGCCTCGTACGCCGCCTGCCGCCGGGTGAACGCGCGGTACGGCAAGACGTTCTTCCTGGCCACGACCCTGCTGCGGCCCGAACAGCGGCCCGCGGTGCACGCGCTGTACGCGTTCGCGCGCTGGGCCGACGAGATCGTCGACGCCGCGGGCGTCGATGACCGGGCCGGCGAGCTCGACCGGCTGGAGCGGCTGCTGGACGAAGAGCCGTCGAACCCGGTGCTGCACGCGCTGGCGGACACGATGCGCCGCTACGACATCGACCGGGCGCTGTTCACCGACTTCCTCGCGTCGATGCGGATGGACCTCGACGTGACGGAGTACGCCGACCTCGACGCGCTCGGCGTCTACGTGCACGGGTCGGCGGAGGTCATCGGGCTGCAGATGCTGCCGGTGCTCGGCACCGTCGTGCCCCGCGCGGAGGCCGAACCGTACGCGGCACGGCTCGGGGTGGCGTTCCAGCTGACGAACTTCCTGCGCGACGTGGGCGAGGATCTCGACCGCGGCCGGGTCTACCTGCCGCAGGACGTCCTCGGCGCGCACGGCGTCGACCGCGACCTTTTGCAATGGTGTCGTCGTCATCGTCGCGCAAACGACCGGGTGCAACGGGCTCTTGACGACCTCGTCGCGCACTCATATGCGATATATCAGTCGGCTGAGCCGGGGATCGCGATGCTGTCGCCGTCGTCGCGGCCCTGCATGCAGACCGCGTATACGCTGTATCGCGACATTCTGGGACTGGTGAGCTGCGAGGCGCTCTGGAGGCGGGTTGCTGTGCCGAACACGCGTCGTCTCGCGGTCGCAGTGCCCGGCGCGGGCCGGGCACTGCTCGCACGCGCGATGGTCAGATGAACCCGGCGTTAGATGATGACGACGCCCACGATGTTGGACGTCGCGGAGGCGTAAGCGCTCGTGCCGGGGAAGTAGAGGCGCAGGTCGGCGGACGCGTCGATGGTCAGCTTCGCGTTGAACGTCGCGTTCGGCTGGCAGTTCTTGGTGTAGATGTTGGTCCACACCGACGCGCCGACCTTGACCTGGGCGAACACGTCGAGCCCCAGGGTCAGCTGCCGCTCGCCTCCCTGAGCGCCGAGCTTGCCTTTGATCTGGAGCTGGTTGCCCTTCTTGAGCTTGACCTGGGCACCACCCGCGTCGAGTGCGAGCGTGGTCGGCTTGGCGTGCACGGCCGGCGACGCAGTCGCGGCGACCGGCGAGAGAAGCAGCCCGACAGCCGTGAGACCGGCGAGCAGAGTCTTGATGATCATGCGCACCAGTTCAGCGGTTCCAGGCGTCTCCCGCCTGCGGAGACGCCTGGAACCGCTGCATCGGGTGAACTAGAAACCCATGGCTTGCGCGCGTCGCTTTACCTCACGCCCACGGTCTCCGCGCAATGCTTCGATCGGAGTGCCAGGGAGGCTTTCGTCCTCCGTGAAGAGCCAGCGCAGAATCTCGTCCGTGGAGAAGTTCTGGTCGCGCAGCACCGTGATGGTGCCGGGCAGACCCTTCACCACCGTTCCGGCGGCGAGGAAGGCTTCGGGAACGACGAGGACGCCGTCCCGCCGCACGGCGAGCAGTTGCCCGTCGCGCAGCAGTTGCTGGATCCGGGTGACCGGAAGTCCCATTCGGTCGGCCACCTCGGGGAGAGGAAGAACCTCCAGGTCGGCAGCCAGTACATCCGCAGCGGCAGGAATCGCACTCACAGGGGTCACGATGCCATAACCGAACTGTGAACGCCCTTCCGCCAACCGGGTCATCCTGAGCTTTACCATCTCGCACTGTGGAGAGGTCGGTTTCGAACGTGATGGGTGGACTGCTGGAGCAGCGCTACCGGGTGGACTCCGTGCTCGCGCGCGGTGGCATGTCCACCGTCTATCGAGGTCGCGACACCCGCTTGGACCGTGATGTCGCCGTCAAGGTGATGGATCCGCGCCTGACGACGGACCCTGCCTTCGTCGCGCGCTTCGAGCGAGAGGCACGCGCGGCGGCTCAGCTGCATCACCCGGCCGTGGTGTCCGTGCACGACCAGGGCGTCGACGGTGACCAGGTGTACCTGGTGATGGAGCTGATCGACGGAGGAAACCTCCGTGACCTGCTGAATCAGCGCGGCAAGCTCCCTCCGGCCATCGCGTTGAGCGTGCTCGGCCCGGTGCTCTCTGCACTGGGCGCGGCGCACCGCGCGGGGCTGGTCCACCGCGACGTGAAGCCGGAGAACGTGCTGATCGGAGCGGGTGGCCAGGTGAAGGTCGCCGACTTCGGGCTCGCCAGAGCCATCGCCGAGAACGGTGTGACCAGCGACAGTGAGATCCTCGGCACAGTCGCCTACCTGTCACCTGAACAGGTGGAGTCGGGCGCCGCGGATGCGCGCAGTGACGTCTATGCGGCCGGCATCGTGCTCTACGAGATGCTCGCCGGGCAGGCCCCGTATCGCGGCGAGACCCCCATCTCTGTCGCCTACCAGCACGTCAACTCGGACGTCCCGTCGATCCCGGAGATCCCGCTGGCGCTCGACACGCTCGTGCGCAAGGCGACGCGGCGGGACCCGATGCTGCGGCCGGCGAACGCCGATGCGTTCCTCGCCGAGCTCGAGCGCGTGGGTGCTGAGCTGGGCCTGACGCCGCAGGCGGTGCCTGTGCCGGGTTCGGCCCCCGAGAACGACAAGACCGTCATCATGAGGCCGGTTCCGGTCTCGGTCGGCGCCACGCCGCCTCCCGCGGCTGCTCTGGACGCTGAGGCGACCCGGCGGGTGGCCATGCCCGCGATGACGACGGTGAACACCGGCCCGCCGACGCCGCCACCGGGCATTTCCGGCACGCGCGCGATGCAGCGGCCGGAGCAGCCACGGCGTCGTCCCGCCCAGAAGAAACCGAAGGTCGACCCGGTCGAGGTGGAGCGCAAGCGCAGGAAGAAGCTCTTCCTGATCTGGGGCTCCGTGGTCGCCGTGCTGGCGTTGCTCGTCGGCCTGTTCTCCTGGTACCTCGGCGCTGGCCGCTGGACGGCGGTGCCGCCGGTGGTCGGGCAGTCCGAGACGAACGCGGTGCGCCTGGTCCAGAACGCGGACCTCACGGCGTTGATCGAGAAGGTGCCGTCGGACGAGGTGCCGAACGGTCAGGTCATCAGCTCCGATCCCGGTCCCGAGGCCGAGCTGCGCAAGAACGCCACCGTGAAACTCGTCGTGTCGCGCGGTAAGCCCGTGGTGCCGTTCATCAACGTCGGTGCCGAGGTGGACGCCGCGACCAAGGAGATCGAGGCAGCGGGCCTGAAGGCGGTCAAGGACCCCGCCAAGGACGCGTTCCACGACACCGTGCCGATCGGCAAGGTCGTGGGGGTGGACCCGCGCCCCGGTACGGCGCTCAAGCTCAACAGTCCGGTGACCCTGGTGCTGAGCAAGGGTCCCGCGCCGCGCAGGCCGGTGCCGAACGTCACGGGCAAGACGAAGGACGAGGCGTTCGCGGAGCTGCAGCGGGCCGGGCTGGAGCCGGTCGAGGCGACCGGTCAGGACGCCGCCGAGAACGAGAACTCCCGCGTGGTGCGGACGGATCCGCCCGCGGGCACCGTGCTGGAGGGGACGGCGAACAAGCGCGTCACCGTGTTCTTCCAGGACAACTCGGAGGTCGAGGTGCCGAACGTGACCCGGCAGAAGGTCCGGGACGCGAAGAAGGAGCTCGAGGACCGGGGCTTCCGGGTGAAGGTCGAGTTCAACAAGAGCAACAACGCGACGGTCATCAACCAGGACCCGCAACCGGGCAGCAAGGTCCGGCGTGGCACGGAGATCACGATTTTCGGTCTCTGACCAGGAAGAACAGCAGGGCCCCGCGTTCTCGACGCGGGGCCCTGCTGTCTTCAGCTCGTCTTCAGGAAACTCCCAGAAACGCTACGAGCGCAGCATCTCGGCGACGAGGAACGCGAGCTCCAGCGACTGCTGCGTGTTCAGGCGCGGGTCGCACGCCGTCTCGTAGCGGCCGGCCAGGTCGTCGTCGGAGATCTCCTGCGCGCCGCCCAGGCACTCGGTGACGTCCTCACCCGTGAGCTCGATGTGGATGCCGCCGGGGTGCGTGCCCAGGCGCCGGTGCACCTCGAAGAAGCCCTGGACCTCGTCGACGATCCGGTCGAAGTGCCGGGTCTTGTAGCCGGTCGAGGACTCGTGGGTGTTGCCGTGCATCGGGTCGCACTGCCAGATGACCTTGTGACCGGAGGCTTCGACCTTCTCCACGATGGCGGGGAGCACGTCGCGCACCTTCTGGTTGCCCATGCGCGAGATGAGCGTCAGACGGCCCGGCTCGTTGCGCGGGTCGAGGCGCTCGACGTACTCGACGGCCATCTCGGGCGACGTCGTCGGGCCGATCTTCAGGCCGATCGGGTTCGACAGCAGCTCCGCGAACGCGATGTGCGCGCCGTCGAGCTGACGGGTGCGCTCACCGATCCACACGAAGTGCGACGACAGGTCGTACAGCCGCGGCTGGTCGCCCGTCGTGTCGAGGCGGAGCAGCGCGCGCTCGTAGTCGAGGAGCAGCGCCTCGTGCGAGGCGAAGATCTCCGTGCCGTGCAGCGACTGGTCGTTCACGCCGCACGCCGACATGAACCGCAGGCCGCGGTCGATCTCGCCGGCCAGGGCCTCGTACCGCTCGCCGGCGGGCGAGGTGCGCACGAAGTCCCTGTTCCAGTCGTGCACGCGGTGCAGGTCGGCGAGACCCGCGCCGGTCAGCGCGCGCAGCAGGTTCATCGCCGCGCCGGCGTTCGCGTAGGCGCGGATCATGCGGCCGGGGTCCGCCACACGGGCCTCGGGCGTCGCGACCAGGGAGTTGATGATGTCGCCGCGGTAGGACGGCAGGCCGAGCGCGTCGATGCCCGACGAACGCGGCTTGGCGTACTGGCCGGCGATGCGGCCGACCTTCACCACCGGCAGGCTCGCGCCGTAGGTCAGCACCACGGCCATCTGCAGCAGGGTCCGGATGTTCGCGCGGATGTGCGGCTCGGTGTTGTCCGCGAACGTCTCGGCGCAGTCACCGCCCTGCAGGAGAAACGCCTCACCGCGAGCGACCTGCGCCAGTTGCGTGTGCAGCCGGTCGATCTCGGCGGGCACGGTGATCGGCGGCACGCTCTCCAGCACGGTCCGCACCCGACGCACCTGTTCGGCGTCGGGCCACTCGGGCTGCTGGGCAGCCGGGCGCGACAGGGCGTCGTCCAGGCGCTTGCGCATCTCGGGAGGCAGCGGCGGAAGCTCGGGAAGCGTGTCGATGGGCACGTCCACGGTCCAGTTCACGCTGCTCAGCTTAGTTGTTCCACTCTGAGAGACCCGGCCGGGCCTGTCAGCTGTTCGGTGTGATTTGACCTGGGCGTCATCCGCGGATGTCTGTTACTTGTCAACTATCGCCCTCTGCCCTATTGAGATGCCGCCCTGCATGATGAGGCCCATGAACGCCACCCGATTGGATGACGGCACCGCGACCCGGCTGCTGGCCATCGCGATCGACAACATCCAGCGCGACTACCCGGTGCACTGGACGCACGTGATCGACGGTGATGACCGGCTCATCCCGCAGCGGGTGCTGCATCCCGTGTTCGCCGGTTCGTTCGACTGGCACTCGTGCGTCCACCAGACCTGGCTGGCCGTGCGGCTGTTGCGACTGCGGCCCTCGCTGCCCGGCTCCGACCTGGCCCGTGACGTGCTGGACAAGCTGGTCACGCACGAGAACTGCGCCGCCGAGGCCGCGTTCTTCTCGTCGCCGGCGGGGCGGCACTGGGAGCGGCCGTACGGGTGGGCGTGGCTGCTGCTGCTCGACGCCGAGCTGCGAACCTCCGGACTGCAGTGGTCCGTGGCGCCGATCGCGGAGGTGCTGCGCGACCGGTGGCTCGAGTGGATCTCGGCGGCGCGGCTGCCGATCCGGACGGGCACGCACAGCAACACCGCGTTCGCCACCGGACTGGTGTTCGACGCCGCGCAGGCCAACGGAGACGCCGAGCTGGCTTCGGCGTGCGTCGACGCGGCGCTGCGGTGGCACCGCGACGAGGTCGCTTACGGCGGGTTCGAACCGGACGCCGCCGACTTCCTCTCCCCCGCGCTGACGACGGCCGACCTGATGCGGCGCGCGCTGGACGCCCCGGCGTTCGCCTCGTGGCTCGACGCGTACCTGCCGGAACTCGACGCGGAACGGTGGCGCGTGCTGCGCGAACCCTTCCCGGTCGACGACCCCAGCGATCCGTACGGCTCGCATCTGGCCGGGCTCGCGTTGTCCCGCGCCTGGAACTGGGAGGCGATCGCGGACTCGTTGCCGGAGGGGCACCGGTATGCCGAACTGGCCCGCACGGCGTCTGCTGCGCATCGCGAGGCCGGGTGGACGTACGTGTTCGGCGGGCACGGCTACATGGCCGACCACTGGCTCGGGACCTTCGCCGCGTACCTGGACGTGAAGGCCTTCTGAGCTGCGGCGATATCCAATACATCGGATATCGCACACCACGCTCTGACGGGCGGACTCGCCAGGCGATTAGCACCGATATCCCATATCCCATATATCAGACGAGCTTTGCAATGAGTCTTTTGACTTCGTCCGCAAACGTTTTTTGCATCCGGGTGGGGTCGGCGCGATAGATCGGATCAGGGTGAGGAGGGCCAACCCGGCACACCGGTCGCAGACGCAGAATGCCCAGACACCGACCGGTGCCTGGGCATTCTGATATCCGATATATCAGGCGCCGAAGAAGACCTCGGCCTCTTCGTAGCGCTCCGTCGGAACGGTCTTGAGCTCGGCCGTCGCCTCGGACAGCTTCACGCGCACGATGTCGGTGCCGCGCAGCGCGACCATGACGCCGAAGTCGCCATCGGCGACGGCGTCGACGGCGTTGAGGCCGAAGCGGGTCGCGAGGACGCGGTCGTACGCGGTCGG
Organism: Lentzea sp. NPDC051213; assembly: GCF_044455585.1. Lineage (NCBI taxonomy): Bacteria > Bacillati > Actinomycetota > Actinomycetes > Pseudonocardiales > Pseudonocardiaceae > Lentzea > Lentzea sp. NPDC051213. The sequence continues at coordinate 290,693 of NZ_JBITEX010000008.1, read as the reverse complement.
CGTGCCACCGCGCTGGATGTGGCCGAGCACCGCGGCGCGGGACTCCTTGCCGGTGCGGTCCGCGATCTCCTCCGCGAGCCACTGGCCGACGCCGCCGAGGCGGACGTGACCGAAGGCGTCGCGCTCACCGGAGTGCAGCACCTCGGCGCCGCCCTCGGGGATCGCACCCTCGGCGACGACGATGATCGGCGCGAACTCGCTCTCGAAGCGGCGCTCGACCCAGTTGACGACCTTGTCGACGCTGAACGGGCGCTCAGGGACGAGGATGACGTTCGCGCCACCCGCGAGACCCGAGTGCAGCGCGATCCAGCCGGCGTGACGGCCCATGACCTCGACGACGAGCGCACGGTGGTGCGACTCGGCCGTGGTGCGCAGGCGGTCGATCGCCTCGGTCGCGATGTGGACGGCGGTGTCGAAGCCGAACGTGTAGTCCGTGGCACCGAGGTCGTTGTCGATCGTCTTCGGCACACCGACGACGCCGATGCCGTCATCGGTCAGCTTCTTGGCGACTCCGAGGGTGTCCTCGCCGCCGATCGCGATGATCGCGTCGATCTGGTTCGCCGCGATGGTCTCGCGGATGCGGTCGACGCCGCCCTCGACCTTGTAGGGGTTCGTGCGCGACGACCCGAGGATCGTGCCGCCCCTGGTCAGGATCTCCTCGACGTCCGCGAGGCCGATCGGCTTGGTGAGGTTCTCGATCGGGCCTTGCCACCCGTTGCGGAACCCGACGATCTCCCAGCCGTGTGCCTTGATGCCCTTGCGGACCACGGCCCGGATCACGGCGTTCAGACCGGGGCAGTCACCACCGCCAGTGAGCACACCGATGCGCATCTGCTTCCCAATCTCTCGTGTTCTGTGTCACTCACACTTTCACGAGCTGGATCGGTGCAGCAATGCGGGTCTCACTTACCGGACGGGAAACCCCAGTTTCTGGCGCTGTTCCTCGATCACTTTCCAGCGCGCGAGGTTGTGCCGCGCGTCGGCTAGGGCGTCGTGCGCGTCGGCGGGCGGGGCCGGCAGCTTGGGGCGGCCGACGTCGTCCCAGCGTTGCCGCAGGTCGCGGGTGAACCGGGGCAGGGCTCGCGGCAGCGCCGGCATCGCACCCCACAGCTGGGCCAGCGCGACGTGGTCGTAGGCGGCGAACCAGGCCCACAGCTCCACGTCGTCACGGGCGGCGTTGCGCGCGCCGAGGAAGTCGAGCAGGTCCTCACGGATGCGGCTGCGGCTGCGCCACGCCTTGTCCGCGGGCGAGGGCAGCTGGTTGAGAACGTTCTGCCGCACCCACGGCCCCGCACGCTCGGGATCGAACTCGGTGGACACGGCGTAGAACTCGCGGCCTTCCTCGTCGACCACACCGATCGACACCAGGTCGATGGTCAGCCCGTCCTCGATGAACTCACAGTCGTAGAAAAACCGCACCGCGACACCCTAGGGCTTGCGGTCAGCCGGCCTTCTTCTCGGGCACCCGGTCGTCCGGCTTGGCCTGTTCCGGAACAGGCGTGGCCTGTTCCTTGGCCTTCGCCGCGTAGACGTCGACGTACTCCTGGCCGGATAGCTCCATCAACGAGTACATGATCTCGTCGGTGATCGAGCGCAGCACGAACCGGTCGCCGGACAGCCCCTCGTAGCGGGAGAAGTCGAGCGGCTTGCCGATCTTGATCCGGATCGGGTACGGCTTCCACATCCGCGAGCCGATGGGGTTCGCCTTGTCCGTGCCGAACATCGCCACCGGAATGACCGGCGCACCGGACTCCAGGGCGATCCACGCGACGCCGACCTTGCCCTTGTAGAGCCGGGCGTCGGGCGAACGCGTGCCCTCGGGGTAGATGCCGAGCAGCTTGCCCTCACGCACGATCCGCACGCCGGTGTCGAGCGCTCCCTGCGCGGCGGACGCGCTGGACCGGTCGATCGGCACCTGGCCGACGCCGGAGAAGAACCACTTCTGCAGCCGGCCCTTGATCCCGGTGCCGGTGAAGTACTCGATCTTCGCGGGGAAGGTCACCCGCCGCGACAGCATCAGCGGCAGGAAGAAGGAGTCGGAGACGGCGAGGTGGTTGCTCGCCAGGATGGCGCCGCCATCCTTCGGGATGTTCTCGGCACCCTCGATGATCTTCGGCTGGAAGAACAGCCGCAGAATCGGCCCCAGGAGGACGTGCTTCATCAACCAGTACAGCACCCGGGAAGCGCCTCCCTTAGACCCCGCGAACCTTGATCCCGACAATCAGCCTACGGAGCCGACCGCTCCTCACACAACGAGTCCAAAGGTAGTGCGTCACGGCCACGACTGAGCCGACTGCCGTAACCCGCAACACATCCGGCCCGTGCAACGATGAGGGGTCAGAGGGTTGCGGCACTTGGAGAGGCTCTGAATGAACGCCCGGCGCGACTCGACCGACGGCCCCGAGAACGTCGACGAGCTCTTTGCCGAGATCGTCGCGGGTCTCGAACGGGACGGGGTCGGCAAGGACTGGCTCGACCTCGACGAGGCGGGCACCGAGGACATCAAATCGGTCGACCTCAAGGCGCACGACGACCCGACCGGCGACATCCCCCTTGACGTGGAAGAAGAGCCAGAACGACGCGGCCAGGACGACGAAGACCATTACGTGCCACCGGAGCCGCCGCCGTTCCCGGTGCTGCGCGCGTCCACGATCGCGGCGCTCGGCCTGCTCGGTCTGGGCATCGTGCTGCTGGTCGCCCCCGGCCTCTTCGGACTGCAGTCGCGCATCGGCACGCCCCTGTCGCTCGTGGCCCTCTGCGCGGGCGTCGGCTGGCTGATCCTGCGCATGCGCAACACCCCGCCGCCGGACTCGGGATGGGACGACGGCGCCCAGGTGTGACACGTCACGTCTTACTTGGTAACGACGTGATAACGGCCACTCAAACCTTCAGATAACGATTCGGTCATGCCTACGGTGTCGGACATGGACCAGATGCAGCACCTGATGATGGCCCGCGCCATGGCGACCTTGAGCAAGAAGGACGCGGAGCGCGCCAAGCGCCGCCCGCGCATCCTGCGCCTGCTCGGCCGCTAGTCCCCCGGCCCGCGTCTTCCCCGGCCGGGCGTTCGAGCTGGGTGTTCGCGGCGGGCGAACAGACCCCGACACGCCCGTCGCGACACTCCTCAAACCGATATATCAGTCGCCCTGACCTGCACCCTTGCAACAAGTCTTTTGACGACGTCGGCAAAAGACCCATTGCCAAGGCGGCGCATGGGGCCTCCCGGCAAGATGGCCGTCGATGGCACGGGTGAGTTTCGATCTTCTGCACCGGGGCTTCCGCGCGCTCGGCGTGACCGAGGGCGCCACGCTCGTCGTGCACTCGTCCGTCTCGGCGTTCGGACAGGTCGACGGCGGAGCCGTGACCGTCCTTCGTGCGTTGCGGGCAGCTGTGGGTCAGTCGGGCACGGTCGTGGTCCCGGCATTCACCGGGGACGTGATCGCAGATCCGCATCCTGGCTGCCGCACCGCCGGTGACCCCGAGGTCGAGGCCGCGAGGGCTCGCGTGCCGCTGTTCCACGACGCGTTTCCCACCGCCATGGGCGCGGTTCCCACCGCTGTGCTGGCCGAGCCCGAACGACTGCGCAGCCGGCATCCGCAGGCTTCGGTGGCGGCGCTCGGCGCCGCGGCGGAGTACATCACCGAGCACCAGCCGTTCGCGTACGCGCTGGGGCCGGACTCACCGTTCAGCAGGCTTTACGAGCTGAAGGCGCAGATCTTGCTGCTCGGCGTCGGACACAACCGCAACTCGTTCCTGCACCACGCCGAGTCGATGGTGCCCGGCCATCGCACCAAGCTCCGCCGCTTCCCCTACCTCGTAGAAGGGCAGCGGGTCTGGCTCGAAGCGCCGGATGTCGGCGACGACAACGACACGCACTTCCCACGGGTGGGCACCGACTGGGCTGACCAGGGGCAGGTCAGCCGTCAGGTCATCGGGGCCGCCCGGTGCGAGCTGGTCGACGCGGTTCCGTTCATCGAATTCGCCCGGAAGCGACTCGCCGAGCTCCTGTGCGAGGTCGCCGGCCACCCCCGCAAATGATCAGGAGCGGCGGGAGTTGTTCCGGGTCATCGACGCGGCCATCTCGCGGGCGAGCGTCGCCGCGCCCACGATCCCGGCGTCATCGCCGAGCTGTGCAGTGCGGATCCGGGCCAGCGGGCGATGGCCCGCACCCGTCACGACGGCGGCGTAGCGCTCGCGGGCGTCGTCGAGGAACAGCGGCGCCGAGGTCGACACCCCTCCCCCGATGACGATCACCTCGGGGTCGTAGACGTCGGCCACCAGCGCCAGGCCCTCGGCCAGCCAGCGCGCCAGGTCCGCCATCGCGCGCTTCGCCAGCGGGTCGCCGTCGCGGGCCGCTCCTGCCACCCGGCGGCCGGTCACCGCGCGCGAGTCACCGGCGGCCTCACGGGCCAGCACGGTGGAGACGCCGGGGTGTTTGGCCAAGAGCTCCACGGCCGTCGCGCTCAGCGCGGTGCCACTGCAGTAGCGCTCCCAGCAGCCGTTCTTGCCGCACGGGCAAGGCCGCCCGTCGGGCACCACGCGCAGGTGGCCCAGCTCGGGTGCGACGCCGTGTGCGCCGCGGAAAACCTCGCCGTTCAGCAGCAGCGCGGCGCCGATGCCGGTGCCGATCGCCACCAGCACGGCTGTCTTGGCGCCGCGGGCAGCGCCGAAGCGGTGTTCGGCGAGGGCGGCGGCGTTCGCGTCGTGTTCGAGCACGACGGGCATGCCCAGGCGGTCGCTCATGCGGTCGGCCACGTCGGCCTCGCGCCACGCCAGGTGCGGCGCGAAGCGCACCGTGCGGAGATCGGGAGCGATGAAACCGGCGACGGCGAGACCGACGGCGTTCACCGCGTGCCGGTCCGCCACCTCCTCCACCGCCGCCACGATCGCGTCCTCGAGGGCGCGTTCGCCAGCGGGTGTCGGTGCGCGCGAGGTGTCCAGCACCGAGCCACGCGCGTCCACGACGCCCGCGCGGACGCTGGTGCCACCGATGTCCACTCCGACGGTCAGCACTAGTCGGTCTTCCTGACGACCTTGATGTGCTGCACGCGCTGGCCTGCCTCGGCGGGCTCCTCCTCGGGCACGCCACCCGGAGGCGGCGGCGAGGGCGGCGTGCCGGGCTCGCGCAGGGCCGCCCGCAGCACGGCGACCAGGCCGGCCGCGTGCTCGGCGGCCTTCGCGGCCAGTTCGGAGCGGTCACCGCGCAGCAGCGCCACGCCGTTGCACAGCGGGCACCAGCCGCACGTCTCCGGCGTGTGCGAGCCGTCGCCCGCCTCCGCGATCTGCTGCAGCCACGGCTGCATGCGCTCCGCGGCCGCGTCGATGAGCAGCCGCAGCTCCTCGGCGAGCTTGCCGGTGTTGTCCTGAGTCATCCAACGCTCCTGATCAGCGCCACAGCGCCGGGTCCGGGCGGAATCCCACCGTCACGCCACCCGAGTCCATCTCCGCGCCGGTCACGATGCAGCGCCTCAGCAACGAGGGCAGCGCCACCAGCCGGCGCCGGCCGTCCACGGTCAGCGCGAGGTCGTCGCCCACGCGTGCGAGGTCCAGCTCTGTGTCGTCGGCGAGCGGCAACGCGATCCGCAGCGAGTATCGGGCGTCGAGGCCACGCCCGCTGCCCGACACCTCCAGCAACGACTCCGCCACGGCCGCACCGGGCAGCGGATCCTCGTCGCCGTAGAGCTGCTCGGCCACCTCCAGCAGTGCCGGCACGCCCACGGGCTCGGACGCGCGGTGGTCGACCATGCGGATCTCGCCGATGCCGGTCAGCTCGGCCAGCACCGCGTCCTGTTCGTGGCGGCGGGTACGCAACCACGTAGCCGCGGCACCCCGCGCCGAACCCGGCGAGGGCACCAGCCGGTTCGCGATCACGCTGTCGACGCGGATTCCCTGCAACGCCAACGCGGTCAGCGTCCGCCGCGTCTCGGCGGCGACCACGCGTTCCGGCGTCAGCACCAGCCGCACCGAGCACGACGACGAATCGGTGAGCATCGAGCGCAACGCGTCGAGCCGCTCGGCGAGCCTGCTCAGCGCGTCGGCCGTCGCGTCCCACTTCTCGACGGTGCCGGTACCCGCGACGCCCGCCAAAAGCCCTCGCACCACACGCCGGTGCGTCGGGAAGAGCCTTTCCAGGTACCCCGCGAACGCCTCGGGCAGCGACAGCAGCCGCAACGTCTCCGCGGTCGGCCCGCAGTCGACGACCACGACCTCCCACGGCCCGGACGACGCGAGCCGCCGCACCTCCGACAGTGCGAGAAGCTCCTCGACACCGGGCAGCACGGTCAGCTCCTCGGCGTCGATCTCGTCGACGCCCGCACCGGCCAGCACCGTGCGAAGGTGCCCGCGCAGGTCGCCCCAGGCTTCGTCGACCAACCCGCGCGGGTCGATCTGGCACGCGTACAGGCCGGCCGAACCATCCACTTCGGACGGTTCGGCACCGAGCCGCACGTCGAGCGCGTCGCCCAGCGAGTGAGCGGGATCGGTGGAGACCACGAGCGCCTTGCGGCCGTGTGCCGCCAGTGTGGCGGCCGTCGCGGCGGACAGCGTCGTCTTGCCGACCCCGCCCTTGCCGGTGAAGAGCAGGACGCGGCTCAAGCCGCCTTCTCCGCGCGCTTCTTGAGCTCCTTGAGCGCGGTGTCGAGGATCAGCTTCTCGGCCTTGCGGCGGAACAGCCCGATCATCGGGATCACCAGCTGCACGGACAACGTGTAGGTGACCTTGGTCCCGGCGCCGGACGGCTCCAGCACGTAGCTGCCTCGCTGCGCCTTCTGCATGGTGCCCTTGACGAGCTCCCACCGCACCGAAAGACCGTCGGCGGACCAGTCGTACTTCAAGGTGTACTCGTCCTTGACGGGCCCCTGGTCGATCGCGAACCGGACCTGGTCGGCCCGGCCGTCCTCGCGGGTGTCGAGGACCTCGACCTCTTTCATCCCGTTCGCCCAGTCCGGGTACGAAGGGAAGTCAGCGATGATCGCCATGATCTTCTCAGGCGGCGCGTCGATGACGATGGACTGAGTGGACTCGTCGGCCATGTGTGAGGAGGTTACTCGCGTCTTTACCAATTGAGGACGTGAGGCTTGCCGCTGCGCTGGAAGTGCCCGACGTTGATGCACTCGGTGTAGCCGAGGCGCACCCGCCGGGCCAGTGGCTGATGCACGTGCCCGAACACCGACCAGCGCGGACTCTCCCGCACGATCTTGTCCAGCGCCGGTCGCGAGCCCCACTCGGGACGGCGCGCCACGACGTCGTAGGTGAGGTCCGGAACAAGGGGCGGGATGTGCGTGCACAGCACGTCGACCGTGCCCATGCGGTCGAGCGCGGCCGCCATGTCCTCCTCCGTCCGGAGGTACGGGAACCATGGCGCGTTGGGATTGCGCACGTGGCCGGGCAGCATCAGCCCGCCGCCCGCGAACCCGAACCTGAGCCCGCCGATCTCCACGGCCTCGCCGTCGAGCACGTGCACGCCGTCGCGGACGAACTGCGGCCACAGGTGCGGACTGTCCACATTGCCCGGTGTCGCGTACGTCGGCGCGGACATCGCGGAGAACAGCGCGTGGTACTGCTCCAGCACCGCCTCTTCCACCACGGACCGGGCGTCCGCGAGACCGTCCCAGAGGGACCGGATGTAGCTCGCCGTGTCGGCGCGTTTCGTACCGCGTCTCAATTCGGCGAAGATCCCCACCTTCTCGGCACCGAAGACGCGGCCGAGGATCCCCTTGGAATGGTCGTAGTAGTCGACGAAGTCGATCAGGTCGCCGAGCACGACGAGCGCGTCCGCCCCGTCGCCGGCGCGCGCGAGCGCCTCGGCGTTGCCGTGCACATCCGAAACCACGTGAACCCGCACGGTTCCCAACCTAGTTCACGGGAGCTGGGGGGTTTCTGAGACGCACGTCAACCAAGATCACCCTGCTGGCGGGCAGCCAGGCGGGCGGCCGTCCTCCAGAGTCAGCTTGAGTCCCAGCGCGACGGACTTCGCGGCGAGCTGACGGCGTTGCACCTCACGAAGGGCGTTGCGCGGGGTGAGCGAGCCTGCCGCTGGATCAGCGCGGAGGAAGTAATGCAGCACAGTGCCGTCGAGCATCGGCTCGAGCCAGATCTCCATCGTGCCCACGAGCGCGCCGCCGACGGTCCAGCGCAGCCCCTCGTCACCCCGGTCGGCGTAGACGTCGAGCTCGAGATCGGGCCAGAACGACCGCCACGACGATGGCATCGAGAAGGCGGCGGCGACCACGCTGGGTGGTACCGCCAGAAAAGTCTCGTCGACGACGTCCACACTGGCCATGGGTGCAAAAGGTAACGGAAGGGCGTACCAACCTTTGTATCGCCGGAATCACACGCTAAGTTTCCCGACCAGTAACATTTCACCGTACGGAGGTTGACGTGCGCGAGTTCAGCGTCCCCGCCACCGCCGCTGTGGCTCCGGAGGAGAACCTCACCGACATGGTGTGGGCCAACGCGGAGCGCTTCGGCAACGCCGTCAGTTTCCGCAGGCAGATCGACGGCACCTGGGTCGACATCACGGCGCGTGATTTCGCCGCGCAGGTCATGGCTGTTGCCAAGGGCCTGGTCGCGGCCGGTCTCGGGCTCGGCGACCGGGTCGGTCTCGTCTCCAAAACGCGCTACGAGTGGTCGCTGCTCGACTTCGCCGTCTGGGCGGCGGGCGGCGTCGTGGTGCCGATCTACGAGACGTCGTCGGCCGATCAGATCGAGTGGATCCTGTCCGACTCCGGCGCGACGGCGGTCTTCGTCGAGGCGTCCTCACATCGAGCGATGGTCGACGAGGTCGTCGGCAAGCTGCCCGAGCTGCGCCACGTGTGGCAGATCGACGGCTCGGCCCCCGCTGTCGACGAGCTGACCGCCCTGGGCGCCGAGATCACTGACGAGCAGGTGCACGAGCGGCGCGGTCAGGTCCAGGCCGACCACACGGCGACGTTGGTCTACACGTCCGGCACCACCGGCCGGCCCAAGGGCTGCACGCTCACGCACCGCAACCTGCTGTCCGAGGTGCGGTCGGCGCTGTCGCGGTTCCCGGAGATCCTGGCGGCGGGCAACTCGCTGCTGCTGTTCCTGCCGCTCGCGCACATCCTGGCCCGCGCTCTGGGCCTGGCGTGTGTGTACTCGCGCGCGACGGTCGGCCACACGGCGGACGTGAAGAACCTCGTCGAGGACCTCGGCCAGTTCCGCCCGACGTTCGTCGTCGCGGTGCCGCGCGTGTTCGAGAAGGTCTACAACGGCGCCAAGCAGAAGGCGCACGCCGGCGGCAAGGGCAAGATCTTCGACGCCGCCGAGGCGACGTCGGTCGCGTACTCCAGCGCGCTGGACAACGGTGGCCCCGGCCTGGGGCTGCGGATCAAGCACGCCGTGTTCGACAAGCTGGTGTTCTCGAAGCTGCGTGGGGCTCTGGGCGGTCGTGCGATCGCGGCCGTGTCCGGCGGCGCGCCGCTGGGTGACCGGCTGTCGCACTTCTTCCGCGGTGCGGGCATCCCGGTGTACGAGGGCTACGGCCTGACCGAGACCTCGGCGGCGGCGTGCGTGACGTTCCGCGGCCAGGAGAAGGTCGGCACGGTCGGCCTTCCGGTCCCCGGCACGTCGGTGAAGATCGCCGAGGACGGCGAGATCCTCATCAAGGGCGACATCGTGTTCACCGGCTACTGGAACAACGAGGCCGCCACCAAGGAGGCCCTCGAGGACGGCTGGTTCCACAGCGGTGACATCGGCGAGCTCGACAACGACGGGTTCCTGAAGATCACGGGCCGCAAGAAGGAGATCATCGTCACCGCCGGTGGCAAGAACGTCTCCCCCGCGCAGCTCGAGGACCGGATCCGGGCGCACCCGCTGATCTCGCAGTGCATGGTCGTCGGCGACAAGCAGCCGTTCATCGGCGCGCTGATCACGATCGACCCGGAGTTCTTCCCGACGTGGAAGGACTCGCACGGCAAGCCGGCATCGGCAGAGGTCCCCGACCTGATCGAGGACGCGGACCTGCTGGCCGAGATCCAGGCCGTGGTGGACGACGCGAACAAGTCGGTGTCGAAGGCCGAGGCGATCCGCAAGTTCCGCGTGCTGCCGGTGGACTTCACCGAGGCCGGTGGCGAGATGACGCCGAGCCTGAAGCTCAAGCGCAACGTGGTGGCGACGACGTTCTCTGCGGACATCGACGCGATCTACGCCAAGTAGGGCTGAAAATACGCGAAAGGCCCAGGAGCTGAGAGAGAGCTCCTGGGCCTTTCGACCCCCAGCGATCGTGATCCGCAGAGTTCCGCGGAACCCGAGAAGTTTGTTGCCCCGGCCCCCCGACCGGGACGAGTAGAAGATTGCCTTACGACGCTGACGTATCGCTGACGCGCCGATGTCACTCCGCGACAGCGCGCTAATAGGCTGTCCGGGAGACGGGGATCAACCGGCGCGCACGAGGGGTAGGCGATGGCTTCGGGTCCGCAGTTCCGGCTGCTCGGCCCGTTGGAAGTGCGCCTGGACGGCTCGCCCGTGGTCCTCCGCGCAGGCAAGCACAGGGCACTGCTGGCGGCGTTGCTGCTGCGCCCGAACCGCGTCGTTCCCGTGACGGAACTCGTCGAACATGTGTGGGGCGTCACACCGCCTGCGCGCACTCGTGGGACGTTGCAGACGTACGTGATGCGGCTGCGGGCGGCGCTGGGTGACCCGTCGCTGATCCAGACCGCCGCGGACGGCTACCGGATGCGGGTCGATCCGCTGGCCGTGGACGTGCACAGGTTCGCTGACGCGGCCGCGCGCGGGCGGGCGGCGGCGACGTCGAACGACCTGGTCACGGCCCGGAAAGCGTTTGCCGAGGCGTTGGACCTCTGGCGCGGTCCGGTGCTGTCGGACGTGCCCTCGGAGACGCTGCACTCCGAGCACGCGCCGAGGCTGATCGAGTTGCTGATGACCGTGCACGAGCAGCAGATCGACGTGGAACTCGCGCTGGGCAACCACGCGGATCTGGTGCCGGAACTGTTCACGCTGACGCGGGATCACCCGTTGCGCGAGCGGTTCTGGGGACAGCTGATGCTCGCGCTGTACCGCAGCAGCCGGCAGGCGGAGGCGCTGGAGGCGTTCCGGCAGCTCGACCGGACGCTGGACGAGCAGCTCGGCATCGATCCTTCGGAGGAGCTGCGCTCGCTGCACCAGGCGATCCTGGTGGGGGCGCCGGGGCTGGCGGCACCGGTGGTGTCACGGGAACCGGAACGGGCGCCGGCGTCGCCGATGCGGCTGCCGGACGACATCGCGGACTTCACCGGGCGCGAGTGGCACGTGGACCGGATCGCCGGGCTGGTCACGGGTGCGGCCGTGCCGATCGTGACGCTGGCGGGGCAGCCAGGTGTGGGTAAGACGACGCTCGCGGTGCACGTGGCGCATCTGTTGCGGGAGAGGTTCCCGGACGGGCAGCTGTACGTCGATCTGCGCGGGTACGCGCTGGGGCCGCCGGCGGACGGGCTGGACGTGCTGTCGCGCTTCCTGCGGGCGTTGGGGGTGCCTCCGGACGAGATCCCGCCGGACGCGGACGAGCAGAGCACGATGCTGCGGTCGTTGCTGTCGGGACGGCGGATGCTGCTGATGCTGGACAACGCCTCCGCGCCGGACCAGGTGCGGCCGTTGCTGCCGGGGACGGCGTCGTGCCGGGTGATCGTGACGTCGCGGGACGACCTGCGGGGGCTGATCGCGATGAACGGCGCCAGGACCGTGCCGGTGGACGTGTTCGGTGCTCCGGAGTCGGCCGCGTTGCTGGAGAAGTTGCTGGGGCCGGGTGAGCACGCGGAGCTGGCCGAGCGGTGCGGGCACCTGCCGCTGGCGTTGCGGGTGGCGGCGGCGTACCTGGCCGGCCGTGACGACGTGACGATCTCGGGGTCGCCGATCGAGCTCGCCTACGCGGCACTGCCGCCGGCGCCGCAGCGGTTGTTCCGGTTGCTGTCGCTGGTGCCGGGACCCGACTTCACCCCGGAGGCCGCCTCGGCGCTGGCCGACGTGGACGCCGAGGGCCTGCTGACGGTGCTGGCGATCGCCAAGCTGGTGGTCTCCGCAACGCCTGGGCGCTACCGGTTCCACGACGAGCTGGTGCGCTACGCGGCGGCGTTGCGCGAGGAGTCGGACAGCCCGTCCGAGCAGCAGGTGGCGTGGACGGCGTTGCTGAACCACTACGCGCGCGGCGTCGAACGCTGCGCCGAGCTGCTCTACCCCGGCATGGTGCGACTGCCGTCGTCGGCCTCCGGCCCGGCGCCGCGGATCTCGAACTCGGACGAGGCGCTGGCGTGGCTGGACGCGGAACGCCCGAACCTGACCGCCGCGATCCGGCACGCCGCCCAGCACGGCCCGGCCTCGATGGCGTGGCAGCTGGCGGACGCGCTGCGCGGCTACCTGTGGATCGGCCAGCACGTCGGCGAATGGCTCGCGACGGCGCACCACGGCCTGCAGGCCGCCCAGGCGTCCGCGCACCGCCCGGCCGAGGCCGCGATGCACGCGAACCTCGGCACCCTCTACCTGCGGCTCGGCGAGTACGCGCTGTCGGTGGAGCACCACAACCTCGCCATCGAGCTGTACCGGGCGCTGGGCGACAAGGACGCCGAGGCGGGCGTGCTGAACAACCTCAGCCTCGTCCACCGCCGCTCCGGCCGGCTCGGCGAGGCCAGGGACGCCCTCGTGCGCTGCCTGGGGATGCTGCGCTCAGCGGACAGCGTCAGCACCTGCCTGTACAACCTCGGCCAGCTCGCCGTGGAACTCGGCGAACTCGACGGCGCGGTCGAGCACTTCTCGCAGGCTCTGGCCTTGGCGCCGAACGCCGACAGCCACACCTACCTCGGGATGGCGCTGCGCCTGCAGGGACGGCTCGCGGAGGCGCGCACGCACCTCGAACGCGCCGTGGAGATCGGCAACGTCCCCGCCGGCGAGGCCGAGACCCTGGAGAACCTCGCTGCGCTGGAGCTGGCCGAGGGCAAGGCCGAGGACGCTCTGTCGCTGGCCTCGCGCGCTCTCTCGCTGGTCGCCGACGGCGGGGACCAGCAGGTGGCGACATCGGTGCGGATCACGCTCGGCGACGCTCGCCGCGCGCTGTTCGACTTCGACATCGCGGCCGAGCTGTACGAGCAGGCCTTGGCGACGGCCCGGCGGATCGGGTACGCCTCGGGCGAGGTCCGGGCGTTGATCGGGCTGACGGTGGTGTGGCGGGATCTCGAACGCCCTGACGACGCCCGGTCCGCCGCTGACCAGGCCGTGCGGCGCAGCGCCGAGCTGGGGCTGCACGCTTTGGAGAATCTCGCCCGCGAACTCGCCTGACCTGCCGCGATATCCGATATATCAGCTGGCGATATGCCATATATCGGATATCGGGTCGTCCGCGACAACGTTGTCATGTCGCCGCAGCGGGCTGCCGCCGCCACTGATATATCGGATACGGGATATCAGTGGCGCTGCGCGATATATTGGATATTGGAGCTGGGCCGCGATATATCGGATGCGGGATGTCGGCCGCAGCCGCCCTGCGATATATCGGATACGGGACACCGATGGCGGCCGCCACGCGATATATCGGGTATTGGATATGGATCAGCCGATCAGGCCCTCGAGGCGATGCGCGAGCTGGTCCCACCGCCAGTGGTCGCTCACCCACTCCCGGCCGGCACGTCCCATCTTGGCCGCCATCTCCGGATCGGCCAGCAGAGCGGCGACCTTCGCGGCGACGTCCTCGACGTCGCGGCCGTCGACCACGTTGCCGGTGATGCCGTCCCGCACGGTCTCCGGGGCGCCGCCGGACCGACCGGCCACCACGGGCAGGCCGGTCGCCGAAGCCTCCAGGTAGACGATGCCGAGGCCTTCGACGTCGAGACCGCGGCCGCGGGTGCGGCACGGCATCGCGAAGACGTCGCCGGCGTTGTAGTGCGCGGGCAACTCCTCCCACGGCACCGAGCCGGTCAGCACGACATCACCGCTGCGGACTGAGCCGGCCAGCTTCTCGAGCGTCCCCCGGTACGGCCCGCCGCCGACGATCAGCAGTGCCGCGCCGGGCACCGAACGCTGGATGAGCGGCAATGCGCGGATCAGCACGTCCTGCCCCTTGCGCGGCACGAGCCGGGACACGCACACGATCACCGGCCGGTCGCCGAGCCCGTACCGCCGGCGGATCTCGGCGCGCGCGGCCGGGTCCGGGCGGTACTGCTCGGTGTCCACACCGGACGGGAGGTGTTCCAGCGCCGCCATCGGACCGAACGCCGCGGCGAACCGGGAACGGGTGTAGCGGCTGACGTACGTCACAACGTCCACACCGGACCCGATGGCCCGCAAAGCCTGCCGCGCCACCGGTAGCATCGACCAGCCGACCTCGTGGCCGTGCGTGCACGCCACCGCGCGACTCAGTCCGAGCGAAGGCGCCAGCAACGCCAGCGGTGCCGCGGCGCCGAACCACGCGGCTTCGCAGGACTCGGCGCGGGCGATGTCGCGGGCGCGGGCGAGGACGTCCGGCGTCGGCAGCATCAGCGACGTCGGATGCCGCACCACCGGGAACGGCTGCTCGGCGTCGAACTCGGCCGCGCCCTTCCACTTCGGCGCGTACACGACCAGCGAGTCCGCGGGCAGCCGTGTCGCCAACGCGTGCAGGTAGGACTGGATGCCACCGGGACGCGGCGGGAAGTCGTTGGTCACCAGCAAGGTTCGGCGCACGAACCCAACGCTATCCGATGCTCGATCGCAGGAACTCGCGCCAGCCCGCCACGTCGACGGCCGCGGGGTCCACAGCGGACAACGCCGCGTTGCGCAGGAAGAAGTCCACGACACCCCGCTCTCCCAGCCGCGACTCGAGGTAGACCATGATCGAGTACGCCTGCTGGTAGGCCAGATCGCGCCGCGGACCGCTGAACTCGACGGGCAGGGCGGAGACGTCGGACGTGAGCAACGGCGCAGCCTGGCGCAACGACAGCCCCAGCCCGTGGAACGCCACCCAGTCCGCGAACCCCTCCACCAGCCACAGCGGGGCCGAGTCCGAGGTCAGGTCCCGCGTCGCCACGTGCGTGATCTCGTGCCGCAGCAGCACCCGCAGCTCCAACGGCGTCAACGGCGCCGCGCGCACCCGATTGATCACCACGCGCTGGACGTCGCCGTCGCGGATCGCGATCCCCGCCATGTCCGCGAACGCCGGTCCGACGAGCGCGACCAGCTCCTCGTCGGTCGCCGGAATGACGACCTCGACCCGCCGCGACCAACTGATATCCAATATATCGGCGACGCCGGCCACCGACTCGTCCACCAGCCCCGACACGCGCGACGCCAGCTCTGAGTCACAAGAACTGCTGGTCACGGTGCCCGAAGCCGTCGTGGCCACGACCTCTTTGCAATGAGGTGTTGCGGTCGGCTGCAACTCAACGGGCCGCAGTGCAACGTTGAGGCCCAGCAGGAACGTCATGGCGACCGTGATCGCCAGCAACGGCCTGAGGTACTTCACCGGCGCAACGCTAGCCCTCGATGCGACGGATGACCGCGATGGATCCGATGGCGTCGATCGGCGCGATCTTCACCGGCTGTCCCTCGGTCGAGGCGTGCAGGGCGCGGGCGTTGTCGACCGCCATCGCCACGTGCGAGCGGCTCGCGTAGTAGACGATCAGATCGCCCGCACGGACCTCGGACCGCGGCACCGCGCGTCCCACCCCGGCCTGTCCGCCGGAGGTGCGCGGAATCGCGAACCCCGCCGCCGAGTAGGCCTTCATCGTCAGCCCCGCGCAGTCCCACCGGTCCGGCCCGGTGGCGCCGTACTGGTACTCGTCCCCGCGCTGCGCCAGCGCGAACGCCAGCGCGAGACCGGCCGTCCCCGGCGGCACGCTGATCGGCGATCGGTCCCCCGGATCGCGCAACTGCGTCGCGACCGGCGCCGGCAACCGCGGCAACGCCGCGCGCACCTCGCCGATCTGCGCCTGCAACGCCCGGTTCCGCGCGTCCAGGTCGCCCTTCAACTGCTCGGCGGCCGAGGCGGCCGAGGCGGCGCGGGCGCGGGCGTTCTCCGCCACCTGGTGCGCCTGGCGAGCCTTCTCCGCCGCGCCGGACAGCCGGGCCAGCGAGTCGGCGTTGTCCGCCGCCAGCACCCGCATCATCTCCAGCCGGTTCAGGAAGTCCTGCTGCGAGTCCGCCACGAGCAACGCCGACAGCTGGTTGAACCGCGCACCCTCGAACGACGCCTGGGTGATGAGGTCGACCTGGCTGCGGAAACTCTCCTCGTCGGCCTTGGCCTGCCGCTCGATCTGCTGCGCGGCCGCCACGTCCGTGGTCGCGCGTTCGAGCTCGGCGCGCCGCAGGACGAGATCCTCCTGTGCGCGCAGCACTTCCTCGTTGAGTTTCGTGGCCTGCGCGGTCAGCTCGGCGTAGGCGCGCGCCGGATCAGCCGGTTGTGCCGCTGAGGGCAGGGCCGGCAGAGCGGTGAACAACAGCACAGATGCGAGTACACCGCGGGTGAGTTTGCGCGACAGCACGTCGCCGATCCCCTTCGCGAGAACAAGACCGTCAAGATCGACGGCGTCAGGCTACCGGGTGATCAAACGCGCCCGAGCCGGGCCAGCAACACGGCGGACGGCACGGGGTGCGCACCCCGCCGGCGCACCGAATCGGCAACCGCGCGATCCGACGTCACCACCACCACGGGCCGCCCTTCCGGCTCCGCGGTCACCAACGCCCGGATCACGTCATCGGCCAGCACACCGGGGTCGCTGAAGAGCACACGCACGCCCCGAGGCGCCGCCGCCGGCACAGCCACCACCCCGGCGCCGTCGAACACCAGCGTCACCTCGGCACCCGTGCGCGCGGCCAGCACGGCCAGCTGATGCACGAGCCGGTCACGCTGATCCGACAGCGACAGCTCCGGATACCCGGTCTTGGTGACGTTGTAGCCGTCCACCACCAGGTGCACCGCGGGCAACGCCAGCAACCGGTCCAGCGCGGCCGGGTCCTCCACCCGTCCGACGGTCCCCTGCGACGCGCTGGCGCCGCGCACGAGGTCGGCAGGACGCGGCCCGGTCCCGCCGAGAGCCAGTTCGCGACGCAGGCCCGTCACTGCACCGTCGAGCGTGTCGACGAGCAGCGCGAGCCGCACCTCGTCCGCCTGGCGGGCCTCCCGCGCGGACTGCCGCGCCACCTCCGCGTCCGCGATCGCCCGCTGCGCCTTGCCCCGCTCGGTCTCGGCGCGCTCCCGCTCCCGGTCGCGCTCGGCGGTGAGGCGCTTGACCTCCTCGGCCGTGCGCTGCTGGATCTTGCCCACCTCGGCCCCCGCGGCCTCGGCGGCGTCCTTGGCCTCGCGCAGCTTCACGCCCTGCTCGCGCAATCGCTTGCGCAGGCGTTCCAGCTCGATCTCGGCGTCCGCGCGGACGCGTTCGGTGGCGCCGTCGAGCTGGCTGCGTTCGGCCCGCAACCGCTCCAGGTCACCTTCCAGCCGCTCCGCCCGCGTCACCGCGGCGTCCCGCTCCGCCCGCAGCGTCGCGTCACCGACCCGCCGCGACACCAGCTCCACGTAATGAGGCGCGACATCGTCACCGGTCAGCATCGCCGCCGAGGCAGCCGTCACCGGGTCCGGCGACGTCACCTCCAGCGTGGACGGCCGGTTCTTGCGCAACCACTCCACGACGGCCGTGCGGAAGTTCGCGGAGTCCCGCAGGCCGGCGACCACCTGCGCACCGCCGAGCCGGGCCCGTTTGGTCGGGGCGAACTTCGCCACTGGTCGCAGGTGCTGAGGCACGTCGACCTTCGCCATCTCGCCCAGCGCGTCGGCGCCCAGTTCCGCCAGTCTCACCCGCAGCGGCTCCGGCAGGGCGGACCAGTCCACAGTGGACTCGCCTACCTCCTCGGCAGGCGGGTCGTACTCTGGCTCGGGCATCGGGTCGGGCACCGCTACAGGCTAGAGCCCCCGCGCTTGAGCAGCGCACGGACATCTCCGGCCTCCGGAACACCGATCTCGGCGAAGATCGCCAACGCCTCCTCCCAGGCACCTTCACGACCGTGCCCGAGCACCACCAGCGAGCGCGCCTCACCGAGGCGGCAACCGTTGCGTCGATGCAGGTCAACGGCCTCTTGAGCGAATTTCAACGCCCGTTCGAGATCGACCGCGAGGTGCGCGGAGGCCAGCCCGGTCAGGGCCGTGCCCTCGATCAGGCCGTATCCGTGCTGGCGCGCGATGGCCAGCGCCTGGTGGAGGTGCTCGGCACGTCCCGTCACCCGTCCGAGACCCGCGAGTGACTGCGCCTCCCCGTGCCGATAGCCGATGCGTTGCGCAACGGACACCGCGCGGCGGTACTCCTCCTCTGCCCCCGGATCGCCCATCCTCAGCAGCACGGCGCCGATGCTGTGCCGTGCGTCCACCTCACCACCAGGGTCGTTCACCTCGAGAGCGATCTGCAACGCCTCGTGTCCGGCCGCCAGCGCGAGCTCGAACCGCCCGGCCTCCCGGTGCACCGCCGACAGGTCGTCGAGCACGTAGGACTCCAGGCCACGCTGCCCGAGCGCCCTGAGCTCCACCAAGGACTGCTCCACCGCCACCAGCGCCTCGTCCAGTCGCCCCTGGTCACGCAGCGCACAGGCGAGCTCGGCCAGCGACCGCCCGGACCTGATGCCGACCTGCTGATCGATCGCGAACGACCGCCGGTGGTGCGCCTCGGCGTCCGCGAGCCTGCCCTGCAGCCAGCACGTCGAGCCGATCTGGGACAACGCGTAGGCCTGCCGCCGGGGCAGGCCGGCCTCCTCGCTGAGCCGCGCCACCCTCAGGTAGCACTCGGCGGAACGGTCGATGTCACCGATCTCGCGGCAGACGTGCCCGATCACCGTCAGGAACCGGAGTGTGCCGGGCAGCCAGTTCTCGCGTTCGGCCAGCTCGAGCGCCTGGTGCGCGAACACCAGTGCCTCGCTCGATCGGCCGGAGTACATCCGCGCGATCGCCTCACTCCCGAGCACCGCTGCCTCGCCGCGCACCTCCCCTTCCCGCCTCGCCGCGGCGAGACCGGCTTCTCGCACGACGGTCCAGCTCACGTGGTCACGGCGCGCGGAGAAGAAGCTGTGCACCGCGTCCGCCATCCGCCACGCCGACGGGCCGGTGGCCGCGACCGCCACCAGGTTCGCCTTCTCCGCGTCCAGCCACGCCAATGCTTCCGCGGCCGTGTCGAACGTCCGTCCGCCCGCCGTCTCCAGCAGCACGTCGTCGGCGGCGTAACACATGCGCGAGGCGTTGGCCGCAGAGTCGCTGTGCCACAACGCAAGCTTCGTGCGCAGTGCGTCGGTCTCCTCCTCTGTCAGCAAACCGCGCGCGTACAACCGCACCAGGTCGTGCAGGTGGTAGCGATCACCTTGGCGTTCCACGAGATTCGCCGTGACCAGCTCGTCCAACTCCGGCTCGGCAACGAGCAACGCCGCCACTTCGGCGGTGAAGTCGTGCCCGGCAACGGCACCGAGCTTGCGGAACAATTCCCGCGCACCAGAGGAGAGGGTGCGGAACGAGAGGTCCAATGTGGCGCGCACGGCGAGACGTTCGTCCTCGTCGACACTCAACGCGGCGAGCCTGCTGCCTTCTTCGCGCAGGTCCTCGACCAGTTCCGCGACCGCACCGGTGGCGTTCGCCGCCGCGATCCTCAAGGCGAGCGGCAGATACCCGCACAGCCGGGCCAGCTCAGGCAGTTCCGGCGCGTCGCCGAGCAGTCCGCGCAGCAACGCGATCGCTTCTTCCGGCGACATCACGTCCAGCAACACCGGCCACGCGTCCACGCCGGCGAGCCGGTTGCGGCTGGTGATCACCACTCGGCAGCCGTCGCTGTCCGGGAGCAGCGGCGCCACCTGGTCGACACTCGCCGCGTTGTCCAGCACGACCAGTGTTCGCCTGTCCCGCAACAACATTCGATACAGCTCGGCCTGTTGTTCCAGTCGCTGCGGGATGCGCGGACCGGCGATCCCGAGTGCGCGCAGGAACCGCACCAGCACATCGCCCGGTGGCAACGGCGGCGTGTCCGGATCGAAGCCGCGCAGGTTCGCGTACAGCTGGCCATCGGGAAACTGCTCGGCGACGCGATGCGCGTGATGCAGCGCCAGCGCGGTTTTGCCGACACCCGCGGTGCCGTCGATCGCGGTGATGACGACCGTGCGACCGATGGCCTCCAGCTCCGCCAGCGCGGACTCGCGACCGGTGAAGTCCGGCAGGCCCCTGGGGAGCTGATGCGGCACAACTCGATGCACCGGCTCGACCGCGACACCGGCTTGCAACTCGCGCAGCCGTTGCCGGTCCGGATACCGGTCGCTCAGCTCTCGCAGCGCGACGGAGACGTCGTCCCCGAGGCGCAGCCGGCGTTCGAGGTCGTCCTCGACGACTTCGAGCCGTTCCTCCTCCAACGCCGCACGGACGTCGCTCCACGGCGGTGCGGCGGGGAGATCGGCAAGCGGTTCCTCCTGCCACAACGCCAAGGCCGCCTCGAACAATCGCGCGGCCGCCGCGTCATCCTCCAGAGCGCGCGCATTCGTGACGAGATGGCGGAAATGGTGCAGATCGACATCATCAGGCCCGGCTTCGAGCACGTAGCCATCACCTTGAGTGGACACGACGATGCCGTCCAACGCCTGCCGCAACCGGAACACCTGCTGGTGCAGCGCGTTGACGTGCATGGGCTTCTCGTCCACACCCCACATGGACTCGATCAGTCGCTCCGAGCCCACCACGTGGCCAGGTTGCAACGCCAATGCGGCAAGCAGCGAGCGCTGCCGGACGCTGAGGGCCAAACCGGAAGGTCCCAGAAGCGTGATCCGCACTCACGCGAGGTTAGCCGGAAAAATTGTCAGACCCCATCGCTAACGTCAGCCCGGTGACCGGTCAACTGTCCTTCGACGAGCTCGGGACGCCGCTGCGCGACACGACGTTCGTCGTCTTCGACCTGGAGACGACGGGCGGAAGTGCCGGCGAGGACGCGATCACCGAGATCGGCGCGGTGAAGGTGCGCGGCGGCGAGGTGCTCGGCGAGTTCGCCACGCTCGTCGATCCCGAGCGCGGCATCCCGCCGCAGGTGGCCCAGCTGACCGGGATCACGCAGCTGATGGTCACGGGCGCGCCGAGGCTGCGCACGGTGCTGCCCGCGTTCCTCGAGTTCGCGGCCGGAGCGGTGCTGGTGGCGCACAACTCCGGCTTCGACATCGGGTTCCTCAAGGCGGCCTGCGAACGGCACGAGTACCGGTGGCCGAAACCGTCGGTGGTCTGCACGGTGAAGCTGGCGCGGCGCGTGCTGAGCCGCGACGAGGCGCCGTCGTGCCGGCTGTCGGCGCTGGCCGATCTCTTCCGCACCTCGACCCGGCCGACGCACCGGGCGCTGGCCGACGCCAAGGCGACCGTCGAGGTGCTGCACCGGCTGCTGGAGCGCGTCGGCAACGTCGGCGTGCACTCGCTGGAGGAGTTGCTGGCGTACCTGCCGGAGGTGACGCCGGAACAACGCCGCAAGCGCTCGCTGGCCGCGCATCTGCCGTCCTCGCCGGGTGTGTACCTCTTCCGCGGCCCGAAAGAAGAGGTGCTCTACGTCGGCACGGCGTCGGACCTGCGTCGGCGGGTGCGGCAGTACTTCACGGCCAGCGAAGGCAGGCGCAGGCTCCGCGAGATGGTGGCGCTCGCGGTGCGCGTCGACGCCGTGGAGTGCGCACACCCGCTGGAAGCGGAGGTGCGTGAGCTGCGGCTGTTGCGCGCGCATCGGCCGGCCTACAACCGAAGATCGAAGAACCCGCACCACGCGTGGTGGCTGGTGCTGACCGACGAGCCGTTCCCGCGGTTGTCGCTGGTCAGAACCCCGCGTGACGGAGCGCTGGGCCCGTTCCGCACGCGTCAGGCGGCGGAGTCGGTGGCGGACGCGCTGCTCGACGCCGTGCCGCTGCGCTCGTGCACGATCAAGATCCCGGCGGCGAACCAGCGTGCGTCCCCGTGCGCACTGGCCGAGCTGGGCAAGTGCCGGGCACCGTGCGCGGGCCACCAGAGCGTGGAGGAGTACTCCCCCGCGGTGGTGGCGGTGCGCGATCTGGTGGTCGGACGAAGCGCGGACCCGTTACGCACGCTCGTCGCGCAACTGGGCGCGCTGGCCTCGGCCGAGCGCTTCGAGGAGGCGGCACGGCGCCGTGACCGGGCCGCGGGCCTGGTCCGGTCGCTCGACCGAGCCCAACGCCTGACGGCCCTCGCCGCGCTGCCGCAACTCGTGGCGGCCCGGCCGGACCGTGCGGGCGGCTGGGAGTTCTCGGTGGTGCGCTACGGCCGGCTGGCCTCGGCCGGGGTGGCCCGCCGCGGCACCCGGCCGATGCCGGTCGTCGACGCGCTGGTCGCCGCGGCGGAGACCGTGGTGCCGACGGCCGGGCCGCTGCGTGGCGCACCGCCTGAGGAGGCCGGTGTGGTGCTGCGGTGGCTCGACCAGCCGGGCACCCGCCTGGTGTACGCGGACGAGCCGTGGGCCTCCCCCGCCGGTGCTGCGGCGGCGTGGGTGCCCTGGGCCGAGCAGGCCTCCAGCGCCCGTCCCCTGTCCGACTGGAAGAACTGACCCGATCCGCCGAAAGGAGCCGAGCCTGGCCGATCCACAACCGAACAAGGCGTTCCAGGCGCAAAATCGCGATCGTGAGCGATCTCGGTTACGCCCTGCACCACGTTCAGCTGGCGATCCCGGCGGGCGCTGAGGAGGAATGCCGCGCCTTCTACGTCGGCGTGCTCGGCCTGGAGGAGGTGGCGAAGCCTCCCGCGCTGGCGGCCCGCGGCGGGCTGTGGGTGCGGTCGGGTTCGCTGGAGATCCACCTCGGCGTCGAGGCGGGGTTCCAGCCCGCGCGCAAGGCGCATCCGGGCATCCTCGTCGGCGACCTGGACGCGCTCGCCGAGCGACTCACGGCCGCGGGCACCGAGGTCACGTGGGACGAGAACTTCCCGGCCTACCGGCGGTTCCACGCGTTCGACGCCGTGGGCAACCGGCTGGAGTTCATGAGCCCCGCGGTGCGGTGACGTCCCCACGCCCGCGATCAGCTGGTAGGGCAGACTACGGGTGCTTGAGACACCAGTGCTGAGACCAGAGGAGGACGCCGTGGTCACCGCCATCGTGCTGATCCAGGCCGCCGCCGAACGCATTCCCGAGGCGGCGCAGGAGATCGCCGACATCGACGGAGTCACCGAGGTGTACTCCTGCGCGGGTGACGTCGACCTGATCGCGCTCGTGCGGGTCAGCAAGCACGAGGACCTCGCCGCCCTGGTGCCCGGCAAGATCAGCAAGGTCCCCGGCGTGCTGAACACCGACACGCACATCGCGTTCCGCAGCTACTCGAAGCGGGACGACGAAGCGGCGTTCGCGATCGGCCTGGACGACTCGCAGTAACAGCCCCAGACGCAAACGAAGAGCCCCCGTGCAGCTGCACGGGGGCTCTTCGCACTACTGGTGACCCTGGAGGTCAGGCCTTCGGGTCGGCCGGCTTGCCCGCGAGCTCGCCTGCATTCTCCTCGGTGCCCGACTCCAGCACGTTCTTGTGCTTCGCGTTCTCCAGCGCCACGGTCTCCTCGACCGGGTCCGGGGACCACGTGCTGCCGGCGACCGGGTGACCGGCCGAGCCGAGCTTGTTCATCTTCTTCGGCACCGACGCGCCCTGGTAGGCGAGCGGGATCGGGTGGCCGTGGTCGTCCACCGGGCCGAGCGGCTGGTGGATCTCGATGAACTCGCCGTGCGGCAGGCGCTTGATGATGCCGGTCTCGACACCGTGCTCGAGCACCTCGCGGTCGCCGCGCTGCAGACCGATGCAGATGCGGTAGGCGACGAAGTACGCGATCGGCGGCAGGATCAGCATGCCGATGCGGCCCATCCACGTCGTCAGGTTCAACGAGATGTCGAACTTGTACGCGAAGATGTCGTTGCCGCCCATGAGCAGCAGGACCATGAAGTACGTGATCGCCATCCAGCCGAGCGCGGTGCGGACGGGCACGTCACGCGGGCGCTGCAGCAGGTTGTGGTGCGCGTAGTCCTTGGTCATCTTCTTTTCGATCCACGGGTAGACCGCCGCGATGCCGGTCAGCAGCGGCAGGCCGAGGATGAACGGCAGGAACGCCGCCGGGATCGTGTAGTTGCCCAGGTAGAACTCCCACGCGGGCCAGATGCGGACCAGTCCGTCGGTCCAGCCCATGTACCAGTCGGGCTGCGAACCGGCGGAGATCTGCGCGGGGTTGTACGGGCCGAAGTTCCAGATCGGGTTGATCTGGAAGACGCCACCCATGATCGCGATGACGCCGACGACGATGGCGAAGAAGCCACCGCCCTTCGCGGCGAACACCGGCATGATGCGGACACCGACGACGTTCGTCTCCTTGCGGCCCACGCCGGGGAACTGCGTGTGCTTCTGGTACCAGACCAGCGCCAGGTGCGCCGCGATCAGACCCAGGATGATCGCCGGGATGATCAGGATGTGCGCGGTGTAGAGCATCGGGATGATGTCCGTGCCGGGGAACTCCCCGCCGAACATCAGCCAGTTGATCCAGGTGCCGACCACCGGGAACGAGATCAGCAACGCCGCCATGACGCGCAGGCCCGTGCCGGAGAGCAGGTCGTCCGGCAGCGAGTAGCCGAGGAAGCCCTCGATCGCGCCGAGCATGAACAGCACGATGCCGATGACCCAGTTGATCTCACGCGGCTTGCGGAACGCGCCGGTGAAGAAGATCCGGAACATGTGCACGACGATCGCGGCCATGAACAGCAGCGCGGCCCAGTGGTGCACCTGGCGGACGAACAGGCCACCGCGGGTCTCGAACGAGATGTCGAGCGTCGAGGCGAACGCCCGCGACATCTCGATGCCGCGCAGGTTCTCGAACGAGCCGTTGTAGGTGACCTCGGTCATCGACGGGTCGAAGAACAGCGCGAGGTACGTGCCCGACAGCAGCAGCACGATGAAGCTGTACAGCGCGATCTCACCGAGCAGGAAGGACCAGTGCGTCGGGAAGACCTTGTTCATCTGGTGACGAATGCCCTTGGCGGCATGGAAGCGCTCGTCAGCAGCGTTGGCTGCCGCGCCAGCGACCCGTGCGGCCGCGTTGGCCGGTTTCGTCGGAGTGGTGATGGCACTCATGACTTCCGCTCCCAGAACGCCGGACCCACAGCCTCGATGAAGTCGCTGCGGGCAACCAAGTATCCCTCTTCGTCCACAGTGATCGGAAGCTGCGGCAGAGGACGGGTCGCCGGGCCGAATCGCGGCTTGGCGTATTCGAAGACGTCGAACTGCGACTGGTGGCACGGGCAGAGCAGCAGACCGGTCTGCTGCTCGAACAGTGACGTCGGGCAACCCAGGTGCGTGCAGATCTTGGAGTACGCGTAGAGGTCGCCGTAGTTGAAGTCTTCCTGACCGGCGCGCTTGGTGACCGCCTGGTTCGGGCGCATGCGGATGAGCATGACCGGCGCGTCGGCCCGCTTGAGGGCCGCGACCAGCGCGTGCTCGTCGTTGCGCTCGGACTCGCGGAACGGGAACACCGTCTCGAAGCCGCCCGGCTCGACGTCCTCGGGACGCACCAGGGAGACCTCGTGGAAGTTGCCGGTGTGCCGGCGCAGGTAGACCTTCTCGCCCGGCTTCTCCGGCTTCCAGCCGGTGTGCCACAGCGAGGCCTTGGTCTCGCTGTCCGAGTGCGGGTTCTTGACCAGCGCACCCAGCGGCACGACCGTGATGCCCAGACCCAGCACGCCCGCGCCGAGACCGGCGGTGCGCTTGATCAGGCTGCGGCGGCCGATGCCGCTGCGGTCACCCGCGTCGGCCATCTCGGCGACCAGCGTGGCGCGGTCCACCGCGGCCGACGGGCCGTCGTGACGCTGCTGCACCGCGATCTCGTCGGGGATGAACTTCTTGGTGTAGAGCAGCGCGCCGATGCCCAGACCCAGCACCGACAGGCCCAGCAGCAGGCCGATCAGCGGGTTGTAGAGCATGTGCAGCAGGTGGCCGTCGGTGTGCGGGGCCTCGTACTGCCACGGCCAGAACAGGAACACACCGAGGAAGGCCACACCGGCCAGCGCGGAGATCAGGAACCACGCGGCCACCGAACGCTGAGCGCGACGCTCTGCGCGGGTGCCGGGGACCGGGAACCGCTCCTCGTAGTGAACGAGCTCGACGCCGTCCAGCTTGGTGCCGAGCTTGACGAGTTCGTCCCGGCTCATCTCCGCGAGCTCTGCCTCGCTGGGCAGCTCGGTCGGCTTGTCGCCGCTCATGCCTTGGCTCCGATCCAGAGGGTCACGCCGATGAGCGCGGCGATACCCACGATGAACGCGATCAATCCCTCGGACACGGGTCCGAACCCGCCCAGGGGGTTACCGCCGGAGTTGTTGTTTCCGTCGGTGACCGACTTGACGTACGCGATGATGTCTTTCTTCTCTTCCGGCGTCAGCTGGCGCTCACCGAACTTGGGCATGTTCTGTGGTCCAGTGAGCATCGCCGTGTAGATCTGCTCCTCGGTGACACCGTCGAGGGCCGGCGCGAACTTGCCGGACGACAGGGCACCACCGCGGCCGGTGAAGTTGTGGCAGCTGGCGCAGTTCAGGCGGAAGAGCTCGCCACCGCGCGCCGGGTTGTCGCCGCGCAGGGCCTCGCCGTTCTCGGAGGGCTTCTTCGGGCCCTCGCCGCCGTTCGCCGTGATGTAGGCCATCAGCGCGTTGATCTGCTCGGGGGAGAGCTTCGCGGGCTTGCGGATGGCCTGAGCCTCCTGGCGCGCCATGGGCATGCGGCCGGAGGAAGTCTGGAAGTACACCGCGGCGTCGCCGACGCCGACGAGGCTGGGGCCGCGGTCCTGGACACCCTGCAGGGACTCGCCGTGGCAGTTCATGCAGGTGTTGAGGTAGATCTGCTCGCCCTGGCGGACCAGCGCGTCCTGCTGCTGCGCCTGCGCGGTCTGGGCCTGGGGCGCGAACGCGGCGAACAGCATGCCGGCGCTCAGCAGGCCGAAGCCCAGCGCGAGCAGGCCGGCCACGCGGCGGCGCAGCTTCGTGCGGGCGCCGCGGGGGCGTTTCGGAGTGGTGGTCATGGTGTGCGGCAACCCTTGCTGTCAGTTCGGGAGCTCGTGGCTGGGGAGCAGGTCAGGGCACGATGTAGATGATGGCGAAAAGCCCGATCCACACGACGTCGACGAAGTGCCAGTAGTACGACACGACGATCGATGCGGTGGCCTGCGCCGGCGTGAACTTGCTCAGCTTCGTCCGGATCAACAGGAAGACGAACGCGATCAGACCGCCGATGACGTGCAGGCCGTGGAAGCCGGTCGTCAGGTAGAAGACCGTTCCGTAGGCCGACCCCGGGATCGTCGTGCCCTCGTGGACGAGGTTGAAGTACTCGCCAGCCTGGCCGCCCACGAAGATCGCGCCCATGATCAGCGTCACGATGTACCAGCGGCGAAGACCGAAGACGTCACCCCGCTCCGCCGCGAACACGCCCCACTGGCACGTGAACGACGACGCGACCAGGATGATCGTGAAGACCGTCGCGTAGGGGACGTTGAGGTGGGTTGGCGCTGGCGGCCAATGCCCGGTGTCGTTCTGGGCCTTCACCGTGAAGAACATGGCGAAGAGGCCAGCGAAGAACATGAGCTCGCTGGACAGCCAGACGATCGTGCCGACGCTGACCATGTTCGGGCGGTTCAGCGAGTGCACGCGCTGGCCGATTGAAGGCGCTGCCGTGGTCACGGGCAGCATTATTGCTTGCGCTTATTTGGTCCGCCCATCGGGTCCTGGGCAGATCATGGGTCGGCTGAGTCACACAGCGCGTGATCGCGAGGAGATCAACGGATGGACGTACTGGGCCGATTGCGGGACTGGCTGCGGCGACGGGACGAACCGTCGCTGTCGATCGACGATCCCGGCCTCGTCGTGGTCGTCGAGGCGTTCGACTTCGCGGAGGCGGATTCGGCTGCACTGGCCCGCTCCCCGCAGTGGCGCGCCGACGAGCTCGCGGTCCTGCGCCACCACCTGCGCATCCCGTCTGACCAGGTCGAACGTGCACGCGAACTGCTCGCACCGGACGGCTGGGTGATCGTCGCAGGTGATATATCGCATATCAGTCGGGTGCAGAGGCTCGACGCTCTGCACTGCGCCCAGGAGCGGTCTCGAATGGCATCACTGGCGCAGCGCCTCGGCGGTGACGCCCTGGGGTGGGACGCGCTGCAACCGGCCAGATAGCATCGCGGCGACCTTGGTCACTTTTCTCATGACCGCAGTCAAGAAGTCGCAGCGGAGGATCGCGAGATGAGCACGCAGACCACGAAGATCCTGGTGTTCAGCCACCGACCCGAGGTGCGTGAGACGATCATCACTGCGGTCGGCCGCCGTCCGGCGCCGGACCTGCCGCGCGTCGACTACGTCGAGGTGGGCACGATCGCCGACGTCCTCTACGAGGTCGACAACGGCACGGTCGACCTGCTGATCCTCGACGGCGAGGCGCAGCCGACCGGCGGCATGGGCCTGTCCCGCCAGCTCAAGGACGAGATCACGAACTGCCCGCCCGTCGTCGTCGCGGTGCGCCGCAAGGACGACCGCTGGCTCGCGACCTGGTCGCAGGCCGACGCGGTGCTCGTGCACCCGCTGGACCCGCTGGCCGCCGCCGAGACCGTGGCCGAGGTGCTGCGGGGCCTGGCGTTGCCCGTCGTCAAGGGCTGATCGCGCGATGGCGGACACGAGTTCTGCGCGCACCTGGCCATCACTGCTCAACCGCCTGCTCGACGGCGTCGACCTGACCGCGGACGACACCGCCTGGGGCATGGACCGGGTGATGTCCGGCGAGGCGACCCCGGCGCAGGTGGCGGCGTTCATCGTCGCGTTGCGCGCGAAGGGTGAGACGCCGGAGGAGATCGACGGCCTGGCGACCATGATGCTGAACCACGCGCGCCGCTTCACGGTGGACGTGCGCGCGGCGGACATCGTGGGCACCGGTGGCGACCACTCCGGTTCGGTGAACATCTCGACGATGGCCGCGATCGTCACGGCGGCCGCGGGCGTGCCCGTGGTGAAGCACGGCAACCGGGCCGCGTCGTCGCAGTGCGGGACGGCGGACGTGCTGGAGGCGCTGGGCGTCGCGATCGACCTGCCGCCGGAGGGCGTGCAGGCGACCGTGCGGGAGCTGGGCATCGGTTTCTGCTTCGCGCCGGTCTTCCACCCCGGGTTCCGGCACGCGGGCCCGGTGCGGCGCGAGATCGGCATCCCGACGTCGTTCAACCTGCTCGGCCCGCTGACGAACCCGGCCCAGCCCACGGTCGGCCTCATCGGCTGCGCGCGGGCCTCCGCCGCGCCGCTGATCGCCGGCGTGTTCGCACGGCGCAACCACACGGCGCTGGTGGTGCGCGGCGACGACGGCCTCGACGAGATCACCACGACCACGACGACGTCCGCGTGGCTCGCGCAGGACGGCGTCGTGCGCACGGAGACCATCGACCCGGCGGTGCTGGGGGTGAAGCCGGCCCGCGAGGAGGACCTCAAGGGCGGCGACGCGTCCGTCAACGCCCAGGTGGTCCGCGACCTGGTGGCCGGCAAGACGGGATCGGTGCGGGACGCGGTGCTCGTGAACGCGGCAGGCGCCATCGCGGCGCACGGCGGGTTCTCCGCCGACCTGCACGCCGACCTGGCGGCCGCGCTGAGCCGCGCCGCCGAGGCCATCGACTCGGGCAAGGCGGCCACGTTGCTGAGCCGCTGGGTGGAGCTCTCCCAGTCGCTGAAGGGCTAGTTCGAGGGTCTAACGGTCACGCATCGCGTCTGGTGCGTGACCGCGCTCGCACGGCCGCCGCATCGGCGTAGTCCGAGCGAGTGACGGGGTGGAGATGCGCACCACGTGGTAACGCGGTGGCAATCGCCACCTGGAATGCTGGAGGCATGGTCCTCTACCCGGTGATGAAGCACGTCGTCGCGCGCGCAGCCCGTCTTGTCTACCGCCCGGTGGTAGAGGGTCTGGAGAACATCCCCACCGACGGCCCCGTCATCCTGGCGTCCAACCACCTCAGCTTCATCGACAGCGTCGTGATCCCGATGGTGGTGCCGCGGCGCGTGTCGTTCCTCGCCAAGGCGGAGTACTTCACCGGCACCGGCGTGAAGGGATCGCTGTCGCGCTGGTTCTTCTCGTCGCTGGGCCACGTCCCGGTGCACCGCGGCAAGGGCCGCGACGCCCGCGCCGCGCTCGACACGGCCGCCGAGATCCTGGCGCGCGGCGACGCGTTCGCCATCTACCCGGAGGGCACCCGCTCGCTCGACGGCATGCTCCACCGCGGCCGCACAGGCGTCGCCCGCATGGCGCTCGAGTCCGGCGCCCCGGTCATCCCGGTCGGCATCGTCGGCACGGACAAGGTGCAGCCGGTCGGCAGCAGGTTCCCGAAGATCGTGCCCGTGACGATCCGCTTCGGCGAGCCGCTCGACTTCAGCCGCTACGACGGCATGCAGGACTCGCTGCCGGTGCTGCGCAGCGTCACCGACGAGATCATCTACCGCATCCTGGACTTGAGCGGCCAGGAGTACGTCGACGCGTACCAGAAGACCCCGGTCGCCGCGTAGCGCTTCCTGCGCGCTCTCAGACCCCGCGAAAGGGCCCTCCCCGCCGTCCAGGCAGGGAGGGCCCTTTCGCGTCCCGTATGCGATATATCAGGTGCCGCCTGCCGATATATCGCATACGGGATATCGGGCGGTTCGTCGGCCGATGACAACGTTGTCTCTGATATCCAATATGCGATATATCACATGGTGGATATCAGTGGTCCAGTGCGCGCGGAACCGGACCAAAACGCCTGAGGCCCCCTCCGCGATGGAGGGGGCCTCAGGCGAGAGCGATATCCGATATACGGGATATCAGTCGTGCAGCGTCAGTCCTGACAGCGTCAGTCGTGATTGGGACCGGTGTGGTACTCGAACACCAGGCCACCGACCGCCACCAGCACCAGGACGACGGCGATCACCAGCAGCCACACGTGCCAGAAGGCGACGGCCACACCCGCGGTCGCCGCGGCGGCCGCGAGGCCGATCGGCCAGTACGAGCCGGGGCTGAAGAAGCCCAGCTCACCGGCACCGTCGGAGACCTCGGCCT
The DNA here is from genome assembly GCF_044455585.1 of Lentzea sp. NPDC051213. NCBI lineage: Bacteria > Bacillati > Actinomycetota > Actinomycetes > Pseudonocardiales > Pseudonocardiaceae > Lentzea > Lentzea sp. NPDC051213. Next base: position 259,670 of record NZ_JBITEX010000008.1, on the reverse strand, counting down.
CGGGGTTGTCCTCCGGCCGCACCTCGATGCGGCGGGCGACGAACCGGAAGTACGTGCCGACGATGAGCGCCAGGCCGCCGGTCAGGGCGAGCGCCACCGTGCCGGTGGGCTCGACCGCGCCGGTGTCGCGGTGCGTCCAGTAGCCGTAGACGACGGCCATCAGGAACGAGAAGGCCATCACCAGGTCGAATACGCGAGCTTCGATCTTCATCGCGGGGCGTGTCCCTACTTCTGACCCGCGCCGGAGGCCTCGCGGGCCGTCCGGTCGGTGTTGAACGGGGTGGTCGTGGTGGCCAGCGGCGCGCACAGCTCACCGCAGTTCACCTGAGCGAGCGCCTCGGCCGTGGTGTACGGCTTGCCCGTCTTGGAGTTGATCTCCTTGCGGAGCTCGATGTACCTGTCGAAGTCGGCCTCGTTCAGGGCCCTGACCTCGAAGTTCATCACCGCGTGGTACGAACCGCAGAGCTCGGCGCAACGGCCGACGAACGCACCCGGACGATCGATCTGGTCGATCTGGAAGACGTTGTCCTGGTTGTTCTTCTTCGGCTCCGGGAAGACGTCCCGCTTGAAGTGGAACTCCGGCACGAAGAACGAGTGGATGACGTCGGTCGAGCGCAGCGTGAACTGGATGCGCTTGTGCGCCGGCAGCACCATGATCGGGACCTCGCCCGAGGTGCCGACCGTGCTGACGACCTTGCCCTCTTCGGTCTTGTGGTCCGGGTACTGGAACTCCCAGTTCCACTGGAACGCGATCACGTCGACGTTCACGTCCGGCTTGCCGGACTTGTCGGTGATGTAGTTCTGCGTGACAGCGGTGAAGTAGAACAACACCGCCACGATCACCGTCGGCACGACGATGAGCACGATCTCCAGCGGGAGGTTGTACGCCGTCTGACGCGGCAGCTCCTCCGACTTCTTGCGGTGGAACACCACCGACCACAGGATCAGACCCCACACGATGACGCCGACGACGAGCGCGGCGATCACGGACCAGGTCCAGAGCTCGCGCATCCTCTCGGCCTGCGGCGTGACGGCCTGCGGCCATCCGAAGCGCAGCACCTCGTCCGTGGAGCAACCGGTGGCCCCGATGCCGACCAGGCCTACCAGCCCAGCGGTCTTCACCAGCCGGGATGCCCTGGTGCCCTCCTTCAGGCCCACTGCTCGCCCGCCTCCTCGTTCCATGCCAACGGATCAAGCGGGAGCGTAGCCCAGCGCAACGGCACTCACCCCTTGGGGGCACCGCCCCTGCGGTGCAGTTTCGGTCACATAGAGCAGCTTCGGCATACTGGGCACTTCCCCGTCGGATCTCTGAGAGGTGCGAGAGCCTTGTGCGGCCTGGTAGGACTGGTCAGCCCTAGCGAGAACGAGGCCGAGAACGCGCGTCCGGCCGTCGAGAGTGCGCTGCGCTGCATGCGGCACCGCGGCCCGGACGAGAGCGGCACCAGGCGGGTGGACGAGGTCGTCTTCGGCTTCAACCGGCTCGCCATCATCGACATCGAGCACTCCCACCAGCCGCTGACGTGGGGCCCGGCGGAGTCGCCGAGCCGCTACACGATCAACTTCAACGGCGAGATCTACAACTACCTGGAGTTGCGCGCCGAGCTCACCGAGAAGTACGGCGCGGTCTTCCACACCGATGGCGACACCGAGACCATCGTCGCCGCCTACCACTACTTCGGCCCCGCGGCGATCACGAAGCTGCGCGGCATGTTCGCGTTCCTGATCTGGGACTCCGAGCGCAAGGTCGTCTTCGGCGGCCGCGACCCGTTCGGCATCAAGCCCCTCTACTACGCGAGCGGTTCCCAGGGCATCGCGTTCTCCAGCGAGAAGAAGATCCTTCTGGAGATCGCCGGCACGCTCGGCATCGATCCGAAGATGGACCGCAGGGCCCTGCAGCACTACCTGATCCTGCAGTACGTGCCGGAGCCGGCGTCGCTGCACGACCAGATCCACCGCATCGAGTCGGGCACGTCGTTCACGTTGCAGCCGGGCGGTCAGCTCACCACCGAGCGCTACTTCCCCGCGAACTTCAAGATCCGCACGGTCCGCAGCGAGGCCGAGGCGGACGCGCTCTACGACGAGATCACGGCGGCGCTGCGCGACTCGGTCGCCAAGCACATGCGCGCGGACGTCACGGTCGGCTCGTTCCTGTCCGGCGGCATCGACTCCACGGTCGTGGCCGCGCTGGCCAAGGAGCACAACCCGGACCTGATCACGTTCACGACGGGTTTCGAGCGCCAGGGCTTCTCCGAGGTCGACGTGGCGGCGGAGTCGGCGGCGTTGATCGGCGTGAAGCACGTCGTCCGCACGGTCAGCGCGCAGGAGATGATGGACTCCCTGCCGCTGATCACCTGGTACCTGGACGACCCGGTGGCGGACCCGGCGCTGGTGCCGCTGTGGTTCATCGCGCGCGAGGCGCGCCAGCACGTGAAGGTCGTGCTGTCCGGTGAGGGCGCGGACGAGCTCTTCGGCGGCTACACGATCTACCGCGAGCCGTTGTCGCTGGCGGGGTTCGAGAAGGTGCCAGGCGCGTTGCGCAAGGCCATGGGCAAGGTCTCGACGAAGATCCCGCACGGCGTGCGCGGCAAGGACCTGCTGCGCCGCGGCGCGCTCACGCTGGAGGAGCGCTACTACGGCAACGCGCGCATCTTCCTCGACGACCACCTGCGTCAGGTGCTGCGCACGTACGACCCGGCGATCTCGCACGCGGACGCCACGGCCCAGCCCTACCGCGAGTCGCGCGCCTGGGACCCGGTCACGCGCATGCAGCACGTCGACCTGTTCACGTGGCTGCGCGGCGACATCCTGGTCAAGGCCGACAAGATGACCATGGCGAACTCGCTGGAGCTGCGGGTCCCGTTCCTGGACCCCGAGGTCTTCAAGATCGCCTCGCAGATCCCGAGCGAGCTGAAGATCACGAAGGACACCACGAAGTTCGCGCTGCGCAAGGCGATCCGCGACATCGTGCCCGCGCACGTGCTGAACCGCCGCAAGCTCGGCTTCCCGGTGCCGATCCGGCACTGGCTCAAGGACGAGATGCACGACTGGGCGGTCGACATCGTCCGCTCGTCGCAGACCGACCAGTACATCGACAAGACGGCGGTGCTGCGCCTGATCGAGGAGCACCGCTCCGGCGTGCTCGACCACAGCCGCCGCATCTGGGCGCTGCTGGTGTTCATGATCTGGCACGGCATCTTCGTCGAGGGCCGCATCAAGCCGGTGGTGCCGGAGCCGCACTACCCGGTCAAGCTCTAGGTTCTCGCGCAGGGGCCCCTCTCCGGAGGGGCCCTTTCGTTTACCGGCGTCCCTGGGCGCTGCAGATGGCGTACGAGCTCACGACGGTCTCGGGCGACGCCATCAGCTCCAGGTAGCGGTCGAACTCGGCGTCGGAGAGCGGCAGCTTCGCGCGGACCTGGCGCGCGGTCGTGGCGAGCAGCCGGCACCCCGGCGAGCCGCCCTCCCACTCCTGCACCTCGCGGGACCCGCTGACGTCGTTCAGTCCGGTGTCGACCAACGCCTTCTCGATGCGCGCGCCCCACGCCAGTTCGGCGCCGGCGTGTTCGAGCAACGTCAGCAGGGCGTTCTTCACCCGCATGATCAGCTTCGCGTCGTCGGGAGCGGCCGCGAGGACCTCGAGCGGCAGGCAGTCGAACTCGTCGAGCACGAGCCAGCCGCCGGGACGCAACGAGTCGCGCAGCTTGCGCAGGACCGCGTCGCGGGCGGGGAGGTGGAACAGCACCAGCCGGGCGTGGACCAGGTCGAACGCGTTTCCCGGCAATATATTGGATACCACGTCGTGTTCGAGGACGGTGACGTTGTCGCGTTCCTCGAGCCGTGAGACGTCGATGTCGGTGACCGTCACGTGCCCGGACGGTGCGACGACGTCGGCGAGCCAGGTCGCCACCGATCCGCCACCGCCGCCGACCTCGAGGCAGCGCCAGCCGTCGGTGATGCCGAGCCGCTCGACGCGGGCGAACGTGCCCGCGTCGAGCAGGGAGCTCAGCGCGTCGAACTGCGGATCGAGCAACTCGCCGGCGTTGCCGAACAGGTACGTCCCCATTGTCCGATCATGGCAGGACTGGGGCGATCTCCTCAGCAGCTTCGTCGCCAAATGCGCCACGAATGCGAGCCAGCGCCGACTCCCGGTCCAGCACCCACTCCTGCGTGCCAACGGTTTCGAGCACCTCGACCGCGATGAACGAACCGAGCTGAGCGGCGCGCTCCAGGCTCAGCCCGGCGGTGATCCCGGCCAGGAAACCGGCGCGGAAACCGTCGCCGACACCGGTCGGGTCGGTCTTCGAGACCTCGGGCACGGCGGGGACGTGCAGCGAGAAGCCGTCGCGGTCGACGATCTCGACACCCTTGGCGCCGAGCGTGGTGACGCGCTTGCCGACGCGGGCGAGGACGTCCGCCTCGGTCCAGCCGGTCTTCTGCAGCAGCAGTTCCCACTCGTAGTCGTTGCTGAACAGGTACTCGGCGCCCTCGATGAACGCGCGCGCCTGCTCACCGTCCATGCGGGCGAGCTGCTGCGACGGGTCGACGGCGAACCGGTAGCCGCGCTGACGGCACTCGTCGGCGTGGCGGAGCATGGCGGCCGGGTCGTCCGGGCTGATCACGACCAGCTCGATGTTCTCGACGCGGCCCGCGATCGGCGCCAGCTCGATGTTGCGCGCCTCGGCCATCGCACCGGCGTAGAAGGAGGCGATCTGGCACATGTCGTCGTCCGTCGTGCAGACGAACCGCGCGGTGTGCGCGACCTCGGACACGTACACGCCGGATGTGTCGACACCGTGCCGCTCGAGCCACGAGCGGTAGTCGTCGAAGTCCTTGCCGACGGCGCCCACGAGCACGGGCCGCACCCCGAGCACACCGAGCCCGAACGCGATGTTCGCGCCGATGCCTCCTCTGCGGACGACGAGGTCGTCGACGAGGAAGCTCAGCGACACGCGGTCGAGACGCTCCGCGACCAGCTGGTCCGCGAAACGACCCGGAAAGTGCATCAGATGGTCGGTCGCGATGCTCCCGCACACGGCTACCGGCACGTCGGCCCTCTTTCCTCTTGTTGCTGTACGTGACAACTCACCCGGATGAGTGCAGCAGTGAAGACTACCGTTTGGTAGGTCTACCGCAGGTCAGACCACCGTCATACGGTCGGGAAGTGACGATCCCTGAGGCGACCACGATGAGTGAGCTGATCGAGGACTGCGCGCAGCTCCCCTTCGCTCTGACACACCCCGAGCACCCCCTTCCCGCCCCGCGGGCGGCCGCGGCCTGGCAGATCGACGACCGGAGCACCCGCCAGGTCGAAGGCCTCGGCGAGTACGGCGTCTGATCGGCGGGACTCACACCCCGAGTCTGCCCGGCTCGCACCTGGCGGCTTCCCTCGTTCTCACCACCTGGTCAACACAGCGCGAGGCCGCGTTCCCGTCAGTGCGGGAACGCGGCCTCGCGCGTGTTCGCCTTAGTGGAACGAGTCGCCGCAGGCGCAGGACCCGCCGGCGTTCGGGTTGTCGATCGTGAAGCCCTGCTTCTCGATCGTGTCCACGAAGTCGATGACTGCACCTTCGACGTACGGGGCGCTCATCCGGTCAACGGCGACCTTCATGCCGTTGAAGTCGACCAGCGCGTCACCGTCGAGCGCACGCTCGTCGAAGAACAGCTGGTAGCGCAGACCCGCGCAACCACCGGGCTGGACGGCGATGCGCAGGTGCATGTCGTCGCGGCCCTCCTGGTCGAGCAGCGCCTTGGCCTTCACGGCGGCCGCATCGGTCAGCGTCACGCCGTGGCTCGGCGCCTCGGAGGTCGAAGTGGCATCCTGAGCGGTCGTCATGGCTCTCCTAAGAGGTCCTTTGCGGGCGGTTCGCCCTTCAGCAACACGGGCGTTCCCCGCTTTGTTCCACTTCCATGGTCCCACAGCGGGACCTCATGTCGAACGTCACGTAGACCACTGCCGCGCGACGTGCTGTGCCGTTGCAATGAGACTTTTGCGGGCGTCCGCAATCGACTTTTGCACAGAACCGACGTGTTCGGACACCGAGTAGGCCTGCTGGACGCCCGCGGCGGCCATCTCGCGGCGCCCGACGGACACCTGACCGGCGATGGCGATGCACGGCAGTCCGCGCTCCGCGGCGCCGCCCGCGACGGCGGTGATGAGCTTGCCCCGCAGCGACTGCCAGTCGAAGCTGCCTTCGCCGGTGACGACGACGTCGGCGTCGGCGATTGCGGCGTCGAGACCGGTGAGTTCGCGGACGAGTCCTGCGCCGGACCGCACCGTCGCGCCCAGCGACAGGAGCGCCGCGCCCAGGCCGCCGGCCGCGCCCGCACCTGATATATCGGATACGGGTTTGAGGACGTCCATCGCCGCGAGCTTCGCTTCGAGGCGTTCGACCGCTTCCGGGGACGCGCCCTTCTGCGGGCCGAACGTCCGCGCGGCGCCGTGCGGGCCGAGCAGCGGGTTCTCGACGTCCGACGCCGCCACCAGCGATATATCAGTCAGGTCCACGGCCGCGCCCGTTTCCGGGTCGGCGAGCGCGGCGAGCATGCCGGCGCCGCCGTCGGTGGTGGCCGAGCCACCCAGGCCGATCGTGATGACATCGTTGTCAACCGCGGCTGCCGCGATGAGCTCCCCCACGCCACGCGTCGTCGCCGTTTCGCAGGATTCCGGGCGGAGTTCCGCGGGGATGAGGTGCAGGCCGCAGGCTTCCGCGGACTCGATGTAGGCCGACCCGTCGTGCTGCAGCCAGCGGGCTTCGACGGGCTTGCCCAGCGGGCCCGTCACGGTGATATATCGGATATCACCGCCGAGCGCGGCGTGCAGGACGTCGACGAAGCCGGGGCCGCCGTCGGCCAGCGGGCGTTCGACGACGACGTCGTCGGGTTTCGCCTCCCGCCAGCCGGTGGCGATGGCGTCGGCGGCCTCGCGGGCGGTCAGGGTGCCGCCGAAGCAGTCCGGAGCGATGAGTACGCGCACCTCGCGAAAGGTACAGAAGAACCACTGTCCTACCCTGTGGTCGTGAGGTTCCTGCGCCGCAACTCCGCCGACACCGAAGCCCCGGCCACCGAGCCGGCCGCCGAGGGCACCGACTCCACCCGCACGGCGGGCAAGGGCAGGCCCACGCCGAAGCGGCGTGAGGCGCAGGGCCGGCGGTCCGGTCCGGTTCCGCCGCCGCCCCGCACACAGCGCGAGGCGTTCAAGCGCATGCGCGGCAACAAGGTCAGCAAGGAAGAACGCCGTGCCGCGGCCACCGAGCGCCGCCAGCGCATGATGGCGGGCGACGACAAGTACCTGCTGCCGCGTGACCGGGGTCCGCTGAAGGCGTACATCCGCGACCTGGTCGACTCGCGCCGCAACCTCATGGGCCTGTTCATGCCGCTCGCGATCCTGGTGTTCGTGGCGCTGCTGACGCCGTCGCTGGCGGTCCAGCGGTACGCGACGCTCGCGACGACGTTCATGCTGATCGCGATGATCATCGAGGGCCTCATCCTCGGCCGGATCGTCACGCGGAAGGTGCGGGAGAAGTTCCCGACCGAGCCGATCAAGGGCATCTCGATCGGCTGGTACTCGTTCATCCGCGCGAGCCAGCTGCGTCGACTGCGCGTCCCGAAGCCGCGCGTGAAGCCGGGCGACGCCATCAAGTAGTTGCGCGAGAAGCAGCGCAAGCTTCAGCTGCCGGAGAAGCTGCGGTGGAACCACAACGAGTGGTACCGCCGCTGGCTGCTCCGGCAGTTGCCGTCTCAGGTCTCCTCGGCGCTGGACGTCGGCTGCGGCCTCGGTGATCTGGCGCGAGCGCTGAAGGCCGACGAGGTCACCGCGATCGACGCCAGCGCTCGCATGATCGAACGCGCGAGCGCGACGAGCGCGACGAGCGACCGGATCAAGTGGATCCACGGCGACGTGCTGACCCACGACCTCGGGCGCTACGACGTCGTCACCGCCGAGGCGAGCCTGCACCACCTTCCGTTGCGCGAGGGGCTCACCAGGCTTGCCGAGCTGACCAAGCCCGGCGGAACGCTGATCGTCGTCGGCCTGTACATGATGGCGACGCGTGCCGACATGGCGATGGAGCTGGTCACGTTGCCCGCGAACGCCGTCGTCGGCCTCGCCAAAGCCATCAACGGCACCGGCGGCAAGCCCCACGACACCGAGATGCCGGTCGTGAACACGGCGCCGACGTTGCCCGAGATCCGTGCGGCGGCCGCGGAGATCACGCCGGGCGCACGCATCCGCAGGCACGTGTTCTGGCGGTACTCACTGGTCTGGCGGGCACCAGAATTTCATTAGCAGGACGAACGATTTCGGTTTAAGCTCCGATGTATGAAGTTCCGTCGACTCGGCCGCAGCGGCCTGAGCATCAGTGAGATCTCGTACGGGAACTGGCTCACCCACGGTTCCCAGGTCGAGGAAGAGCAGGCCCACGCCTGCGTGAAGGCGGCACTCGAGTCGGGCATCACGACGTTCGACACCGCCGACGTCTACGCCAACACCGCCGCGGAGTCGGTGCTCGGCCGGGCGCTCAAGGGTGAGCGGCGCGAGTCGCTGGAGATCCTGACCAAGGTCTACTGGCCGACCGGTCCCGGAGGCCCCAATGACCGCGGGCTCGGCCGCAAGCACGTCCTGGAGTCGGCCAACGCGTCGCTCAAGCGCCTGCAGACCGACTACATCGACCTGTACCAGGCCCACCGGTACGACTACAGCGTGCCGCTGGAAGAGACGATGCTGGCGTTCGCCGACCTCGTCCGCCAGGGCAAGGTGCTCTACGTCGGTGTCTCCGAGTGGACCGCCGAGCAGATCACCCGCGGTGCCGCACTGGCCCGTGAACTGCAGGTCCCGTTCGTGTCGCACCAGCCGCAGTACTCGATGCTGTGGCGCGTCATCGAGCCGCAGGTCGTCCCGGCGTGCGAGCGCGAGGGCCTCAGCCAGATCGTCTTCTCCCCCGTCGCGCAGGGCATCCTGACCGGCAAGTACCTGCCGGGCGCCGAGGTGCCGGAGGGGTCACGCCTCGCCGACGAGCGCGGCTCGAAGATGATCGCGCGCTGGATGCGTGACGACGTGCTGACCGCCGTGCAGCAGCTCAAGCCGATCGCCGAGGAAGCGGGCATCACGATGGCGCAGCTCGCCGTCGCGTGGGTGCTGCGCAACCCGAACGTCGCGTCCGCGATCATCGGCGCGTCGCGTCCGGAGCAGGTCTTCGAGAACGTCAAGGCCATCGACGTCGTGCTCGACGACGACGTGCTCAAGCAGATCGACAACGTGCTCGAAGGCGTCATCACGGACGACCCGAGGCTGACCGCCGCAGGCTGATCGACCCGGTTCCTACTGGGCGGGGTGCAGGCTCATCGGGCCGTACACCTCGGATTCCGAGCGCAGCAGCGTGACCTGCTCGACCCCGGCGTCGAGCAGGTCGTGCCACTCGGCGCTGAACCACTCTTCTGCCTGACTCTGGTCGGCGAACGTCACATCGGGGCCCGCGACGTCACGGCCGTGTGCATCCTGGTAGCGCCAGCGGAACTCCATGGACGAAGGCTAACTCTTGTCATCCAGGACACTTGTGCTCGGCGGAGCGCGTTCAGGCAAGTCAGCGCACGCGGAAGGCCTGCTCACCGACGCGACCGTGACGTACGTCGCAACCGCGCGGCGCTACCCCGACGACCCGGACTGGGACGCGCGGATCGCGCTGCACGTCGCCCGCCGTCCTGACACCTGGCACACGGTCGAGGCGGCCGCGCCTGGCGACCTGGCCGCGTTGCTCACCGCGACGTCGTACGACGACCCCCCGATCCTGGTCGACGACCTGTCGACGTGGCTGGTCGGCGTGCTGGACGACGCCGGCGCGTGGGAAAGTCCCGCCTCGGACGCGGTAGAACGGGACGTCGACGAACTGGTCCGCGCGGTCGCCACGTGCCGGACGCGGCTGGTGCTGGTGTCCGCGGAGGTCGGCCTCGGCGTCGTTCCGTCGACGCCCTCTGGCAGGCTCTTCCGCGATCACCTCGGTGCGCTCAACGCGCGCGTCGCCGAGGTCAGCGACGAGGTGCTGCTGCTCGTCGCCGGCATCCCGCTACGACTGCGATGAGGAGCTACCAGGTGAGCACCGAGTTCCCGCCGGTTGAACCGCCGGACGAGACCGTTCTGCGCGAGGCCGAGGCCCGGCACGCGGTGCTGACCAAGCCGGTCGGCTCCCTCGGGCGGCTCGAGGAGCTGGGCAACTGGATCTCGGCGTGCCAGGGCGTGGTGCCGCCGAAGCCGTTCGTGCGGCCGCGGGTCGTCGTCTTCGCGGGCGATCACGGCATCACCGCTCAGGGCGTGTCGGCGTACCCGAGCGAGGTGACCGGGCAGATGGTCGCCAACTTCCTGACGGGCGGCGCCGCGGTGAACGTGCTCGCGCAGGTCGCGGGTGCCACCGTGCGCGTGGTCGACATGGCGGTCGACGCGGACACCCCGGCGGCGGTCAGCCAGCACAAGGTGCGGCGGTCTTCCGGGTCGATCGACCGCGAGGACGCGCTGACGCGTGAGCAGTGCGAGCTCGCGATCGCTGCCGGCCGCGCCATCGCCGACGAGGAGGTCGACGCGGGCGCCGACGTGCTCGTCGCCGGGGACATGGGGATCGGCAACACGACGCCGGCGGCCGTGCTGATCGCGTCGCTGACCGGGTCCGAGCCGGTCGCGGTCGTCGGCCGCGGCACGGGCATCGACGACCAGGCGTGGATGCGCAAGACGGCGGCGATCCGGGACGCGCTGCGCCGGGCCCGCCTGGTGATCAGCGACCCGATCGCGTTGCTCGCCACGGCCGGTGGTGCCGATCTGGCCGCGATGGCCGGGTTCCTGGCACAGGCCGCGGTGCGCCGCACTCCGGTGGTGCTCGACGGCGTCGTCGTCGGCGCGGCCGCTGTCGTCGCGGAGGAACTGGCGCCGGGTGCGCGCGAGTGGTGGGTGGCCGGGCACCAGTCGGTCGAGCCCGCACACGCGATCGCGCTCGGGCACCTGAACCTGAAGCCGCTGCTGGAGTTCGAGATGCGGCTCGGCGAGGGGTCCGGTGCGGTGGCGGCGCTGCCGTTGCTGGTCGCCGCGGTGAAGGTGCTCGCGGAGATGGCGACCTTCGACAGCGCCGGCGTCACGAACAAGGAATGAGGCTCGCCCTCTCCTGGCTGACAGTCTTGCCGTTGCGCGTCGACGACGTCGACGTCAAGGCGGCACGACGGGCCATTGCGTGCGCTCCGCTTGTCGGCGTGTTGCTCGGCGCGTTCGTTGTCGTCGTGCTCAAGGCCTTCGCGATATCCAATATATCGGCGCTCGGGGCCGGGTTCCTGGTCGTCGGCGTCGTCGCGCTGGCAACGCGAGGCATGCACCTGGACGGGCTCGCTGACGTCGCCGACGGACTCGGTTGCTACGGGCCGCCGGAGCGGGCGCTGCAGGTCATGAAGGACGGCGGCGCCGGACCGTTCGGCGTCGTCACGCTGATCGTCGTGCTGGGGGCGCAGGCGGCGGTGCTCCCCCACGCCGGCTGGGGCGTCATCGTGCTCGCGTTCGCGGCGAGCCGGGCCGCATTCGGGATCTGTTGCATGCGTGGCGTGCCCGCCGCACGGCCCGAGGGGCTCGGTGCGCTCGTCGCCGGGACTCAGCACCCAGCGGTCGTCGTCGGCACGTGGGTGGTGCTCGCGGCCGCGGCGGTCCCTTTGGGACTGAGGGCCGTCATCGCGATCGCCGTCGCCGCCGCGCTCGTGTGGCTGCTCGTCAAGCACACGACCAAAAGGTTCGGCGGCGTCACCGGTGATGTTCTCGGTGCCGCCGCCGAACTCGCGCTTCTGGCCGTGCTGGTGATCGCCTAAGCCAGGGTCGTCATCCAGCCGTGGCTGTCGGCGACGTGGCCGTGCTGGAGGCCGGTCAGGCTCTCCCGCAGCTTCTTCGTCACCGAGCCGGTGCCGCCGTCGGCGATGTCGAACTCGCCACCGGCGTGCTTGACGTGGCCGACCGGCGTGATGACCGCGGCCGTGCCACAGGCGAAGACCTCGGTGAGCTCACCGGAGGCGTTGGCCTTCTCCCACTCGTCCGTCGAGATGCGACGCTCCTCCACGGACAGTCCGAGGTCGGCGGCCAGCTGCAGCAACGAGTTGCGGGTGATCCCGGGCAGCAGCGTGCCGGTGAGCTCGGGAGTGACGACCTTGTCGCCGAAGACGAAGAACAGGTTCATGCCGCCCATCTCCTCGACCCAGCGGCGTTCCACCGCGTCGAGCCAGACGACCTGGTCGCAGCCCTTCTCCGCGGCCTGCGCCTGCGCCACGAGGGACGCGGCGTAGTTGCCGGCGAACTTGGCAGCGCCGGTGCCACCGGGGGCCGCGCGGACGTACTCGGTCGAGAGCCACACGCTCACCGGGCGGACGCCGCCGGCGAAGTAGGAACCGGCGGGGGAGGCGATCAGCACGTACAGGTACTCGGACGCGGGTCGCACGCCGAGCCCCTTCTCTGTGGAGATCATGAAGGGCCGCAGGTAAAGCGACTCCTCCTCGGCCGCGGGAACCCAGCGGCCGTCGACCGCGAGGATCTGGCGGACCGACTCGAGGAAGAGCTCGTCGGGAAGTTCGGGCATCGCCATGCGGCGGGCCGAGGAGCGGAAGCGCTCGGCGTTGGCCTCAGGGCGGAAGGACGCGATCGAACCGTCGGGCTGCCGGTAGGCCTTGAGCCCTTCGAAGATCGCTTGGCCGTAGTGCAGCACCATTGCCGCGGGGTCGAGTGAGAGAGAGCTGTAGGGGCCGACTTCAGCGTCGTGCCAGCCCTTCTCGCGGTTCCAGCGGATCGTCACCATGTGGTCGGTGAAGTGCTGCCCAAAGCCCGGCTTGGTGAGTACTTCCGCTACGCGCTCCGGGGTCGCCGGGTGCGGGTGGGGAGTCCGGGTGAAAGGCAACTCGCTCGTCATGAGAGCACGGTAACCCGCAGGTCGGCATCGGGAAAATCGTCTTCCCAAAACTCGGACGTCCTACTAAGTCCGGCTCGCTAGAGTCCCCGCTCATGACCGAAGCGGAAAGATCTTCGAAGGGTGCGGACACCCGCACCGTGCTGCAGGCCGCGCTGCTCGTTCTGGGCACCGGGATGACGTTGCTGATCGGCTACGTGAACAGCGGCGCGCAGGGTGTCGTGGGGGCGATGTTCATCGCCGGCATGTTCCTGGCGATCTACTACTCGCTCAACAAGGGCAAGCCGACCACCAACGGCCGCATCATCTGGCTTGCGGTGTGTGTTGGCGTGACGCTGCTCGTCTTCCTCTCAATGACGCTGTCAGCCCGATGAGCCCCGTGCCCGCGCCCAGCCCCGCGAGGGAGATGAGCAGCGCGGGCACCGGCATGCTCATCGCGAGCAGCACCGAGAGCCCGAGTCCGAGGCAGGCCGTGCGCATGGGCCACGTGCGGTCGTTCTGCAGCAGCACTCGCGCCGAGGCGTTCGTGAAGGCGTAGTAGAACAACGTCGCGCACGCGGCCACGCCCAGTGCCGTTGCCATCGGCATGAGCACGATGGCCAGAGCAGCGGCGGCGACCACGACGAGCGTCAACGCGCCGGGCTTGAGGCGCGTCGGCAGGTCGCCGTCCTCGGCCAGACCGGTCAGCGTGCGGTGCGCGGACGCGAGAACGAAGTGCAGCGCGGCCACACCTGCCACCGCGGCACCGATCTGCACGAGCGGCACCAACGCTGAGGCGTCCGCCGCGGCGAGCGCGTCTCGCAGCGGCGCGGGCGACAACGCGAGGCGCGCGCTGCCGAGCTGACGCAGCACACCGGCTCCCACGGCGAGATAGACCACGAACGACAGTCCGATGAGGACCGGAATCGCGACCTTCAGCACGGACAACGAGTGTGGCTGCTCACCGCGATGGGGCGCGGTGATGCGTTCGAACCCCGTGAACGCCATGAACATCAGGCCGGCGACGCCGACGAGTTCGTTGGCTGTGCCGGTCTCCCCCGCCGAAGGCACCGGCGCGATCGAAAAGCTCGACGCGACGACGAGAGCCAGCACACCGAGGACGATCAGCGAGACCAGCACGCTGACGCCCGTGCTGAAGCGGAAACCCACCGCGCCGAGCAACGCCGTGCCCGCGACCAGAGCGAGTGCGCCGATCACCGGCCGGTCCGGCACCACGTACGCGCCGAACATCAACGCCACCGCCGCCGCCATCGCACATCGGCCCAACAGGTGTGCGCTGGCCGTCAGCCGTGCGGGCCACACGCCGAGCTGCGCGCGCACGTAGCCGTAACCACCACCGACGTCTGGGTACGCACGGGACTGGTCCGCGGTGGAGAAGGCCGAGCACAACGCGGCTAACGCGGAGATGGCCAGCGCGGGGAGCACCCACCAGCCGGCAAGTCCTGCGGCAGGCGCGAATCCGGCGAAGACCCCCGCACCGAGCACCGCGGGAAGACCGAGCGCGACCGTGGCGACGATCTCGCGAGGCGTGTGGGTCACCGGTACACAGTCGCAGATGCGCCACCCGGCCGTAACCACCCGGTCGACTGATGCGCGAAACGGCCGAACCGCCACCGAGAGCAACTGTCAACGTCACGGATTGCCGCCGAACGTGGCGGGCCTCGGCATTGGTGGACAGTTGGACCTTTAGCATGGGTCACGATTCCGAGCACCCCTAGCACGCACAACCCTGGAGCAGCACGTGACAGCCCCGAAGCTGGCCCTCACCGAAGGTGACCTGAGCACCACCGCCGCGGACGCAGTCGTCGTGGGCACCCTGCAGGGTGCGGACGGTCTGGAGCTCGCGCCTGGTGCCGAAGCTGTCGCCGCCGCGTTCGACGGCGCGCTGCTCGACGTGCTCGCCACCCTGCGCGCTTCCGGCAAGGCCGACGAGCTCGTGAAGGTGCCGACGTTCGGCAAGATCGCCGCCCCGCTCGTGCTGGCCGTCGGCCTCGGCAAGACCGCGGGCGAGGAGCAGGTGCGCCGCGCGTCCGCCGTCGCCGCCCGCGCGCTCGCCGGCAAGAAGCGCGCGCTGAACACGCTCGCGGGGCTGCACGTCGCCGCCGCCGCGGAGGGCACGCTGCTCGGCGCCTACTCGTTCACCGAGTACAAGTCGGACAAGGGCGAGGCCCCGGTCGTGAAGGTCGACCTGATCGCCGCCGGTTCCAAGGAGAACAAGGCCGCGCTGAAGGCCGCCGTCGCGATCTCCGAGGCCGTCGCCATCGCGCGTGACTTCGTGAACACGCCGCCGAACGACCTCTATCCCGGCTCCTTCGCCGACCGCGCCGCCAAGCTGGCCACGGCCGCCGGCCTCGACGTCGAGGTGCTCGACGAGAAGGCGCTGAAGAAGCAGGGCTTCGGCGGCATCCTGGGCGTCGGCGGCGGCTCGACGCGCCAGCCGCGCCTCGTGCGCATCGCCTACAAGGGTGCGAAGGCCACGAAGAAGGTCGCGCTCGTCGGCAAGGGCATCACGTTCGACACCGGCGGCATCTCGATCAAGCCGGCCGCGGGCATGGACGAGATGACCTCCGACATGGCAGGCGCCGCCGCGATCGTCGCCACCATGGTGCTCGCCGCGAAGCTCAAGTACCCGCTGGAGATCACCGCGTCGATCCCGATGGCGGAGAACATGCCGTCCGGTGACGCCTACCGCCCCGGCGACGTGCTGACCATGTACGGCGGCAAGACCGTCGAGGTGCTCAACACCGACGCCGAGGGCCGGCTGATCCTGTCCGACGCCATCGTGCGCGCGTGCGAGGACGGCCCGGACTACCTGATCGAGACCGCGACCCTGACCGGCGCGCAGGTCGTCGCCCTGGGCAAGCGCACCTCGGGCGTCATGGGCTCCGACGAGTTCCGCGACCGCGTCGCCGCCATCGGCACCGCCGTCGGCGAGTCGGCGTGGGCCATGCCGCTGCCCGAGGAGCTGCGCGCGGACCTCGACTCGCGGCTCGCGGACCTCGCGAACATCACCGGGCACCGGTGGGGCGGCATGCTCGCGGCCGGCCTGTTCCTGCGCGAGTTCGTGGCCGAGGGCGTGCAGTGGGCGCACATCGACATCGCCGGCCCGGCATTCCACACGGGTGGCCCTTACGGATACACCTCGAAGGGTGGCACCGGCGTTCCGGTGCGGACCATCGCGGCTGTTCTGGCGGATATCGCCGCCAACGGCTGATTCATTTTTCTACGGCAGGCGGAGCTCCTCCGGGAGCTCCGCCTGCGTCGGTTCAACTGATATATCGGTTCTGCGGTGGTCGCTGAGCTGCATCTTTGCAACGAGACTTTGGACTTCGTCCGCAAACGACCGGTTGCAAAGGCGGAGCGAGCAGGGGCGCTGGCGGGTGGACAGGAATGCGCACGGGCTCGTTTCACGAGCGCGGTTCGCCTTTTGTGGAAAGGTGCGAGAAAGGCTCGGTAATCACGGGCGGCGGCCCTTTGGTCCGCAGTTTCGGCGTGAGATCGAGCTCGTGCGGCGCTAACGGGTGGCGGCTGAACGGAGACGCGTGTCTCACCGGGCTAGATGGCTGAGCCCGGTGAGAGGAGTATTTCCACATGGGGACGCATCAGTACGAGGTCGAGGTCGTCTGGACCGGGAACACCGGGAGCGGTACCTCCGGGTACAAGGCCTACGAGCGCGCGCACGAAGTGCTCGCCGCGGGCAAGGAGACGATTCTCGGGTCGTCCGACCCGTCGTTCCGGGGCGACCGGACGCGGTACAACCCCGAGGAGCTGCTCGTCGCGTCGCTGTCGCAGTGCCACATGCTGTGGTTCCTGCATCTGGCGTCGGTCAACGGCGTCGTCGTCACCGACTACCGCGATCATGCCGGCGGCACCATGGCCGAGCACCCGGACGGCTCCGGGCGGTTCACCGAGGTGAGCCTGAACCCGGTCGTCACCGTCGCCGATCCGGAGATGCGCGACACCGCGCAGGCGTTGCACGAGAAGGCGCACTCGATGTGCTTCATCGCGGCGAGCGTGAACTTTCCCGTGCGGCACGAGCCGACGGTGAAGGTCGAATCCGCCGCCTAGCTGCCGCCGTTGGCCCGCTTCTGGCGCGCGGTGTAGTCGCGCATGCGCTTCGGGTAGCCGACGATGCCGGCGTCGTAGATCGGCATGCGGAGTTTGCGCGCGAAGCTGCGTGCGGCGTCCGGTGACGCGACTCGGCGGCGGGTCCACTCGCCGTCGTGCGCGACCAGGACCACAGTGGTTTCGGTCACCGTGGTCTTCGGCTCCACATAGGCCTCGACGCCCTGGCGGCTCGCCGCCCACTCCTCGAGGTGGCTTGTGTCCTGGTTGGAGGCGGTCCGCAGCACACCAGGACGCGGCTTCCTGCGAAAACGATCGAACAGCCCCATCGAGCACCTCCTGCGCTTCCCTCCACCATGGTGCCAGGTACCGGTGTTATGAGTAGGTGAATGATCAGAGAGGCGCGTGGTGTCCTATGCCGGATCACCATGCTCTGGCAACTAGTGACAAGATGGCCGCGTACCTCGCGCGCACCCGCGCGTAGTAAGTAATCCCGAGGAGATCCGAAGTGACTTCGCCGGAACTGGAGTCGGCCACCAACGCCGATCTTGTCATCCTCGGCGGCGGTTCGGGCGGCTACGCCTGCGCGTTTCGCGCGGCCGAGCTCGGCCTGTCCGTCGTCCTGGTCGAGAAGGACAAGCTGGGTGGCACCTGCCTGCACCGCGGTTGCATCCCGACCAAGGCGCTGCTGCACGCGGCCGAGGTCGCGGACAACGCCCGCGAAGGCGACCAGTTCGGTGTGAAGAGCTCGCTCGAGGGCATCGACATCGCCGGCGTCAACTCGTACAAGGACGGCGTGATCTCGCGGCTCTACAAGGGTCTGCAGGGTCTCGCGAAGGCCAACAAGGTCACCATGGTCGAGGGTGCGGGCACGTTCGTCGGCCCGAACACCGTCGTCGTGAACGGTCAGCGCTACACCGGCAAGAACGTGGTGCTCGCGACCGGTTCGTACGCCCGCAGCCTGCCCGGTCTGGAGATCGGCGGCCGGGTCATCACCAGCGACCAGGCGCTCAACCTGGACTTCATCCCGGAGAAGGTCGTCGTCCTCGGCGGCGGCGTCATCGGCGTGGAGTTCGCCAGCGTGTGGCGGTCGTTCGGCGCGGACGTCACCATCGTCGAGGCCCTGCCCCGCCTGGTGCCCGCCGAGGACGAGTACGCGTCCAAGCAGCTCGAGCGCGCGTTCCGCAAGCGCGGCATCAAGTTCAAGACCGGCGTGAAGTTCACCGGCGCCACCCAGTCCGACTCGGGCGTGTCGATCACGCTGGAGAACGGCGACGTCCTCGACGCCGACCTGCTGCTCGTCGCGGTCGGCCGCGGCCCGAACAGCGCGGGCCACGGCTACGAGGAAGCCGGCATCACGATCGACCGCGGGTTCGTCATCACCGACGAGCGCCTGCGCACGAACCTCCCGAACGTCTTCGCCGTCGGCGACATCGTGCCGGGCCTGCAGCTCGCGCACCGCGGTTTCCAGCAGGGCATCTTCGTGGCCGAGGAGATCGCCGGCCAGAACCCGAAGGTGATCGACGAGGCGGGCATCCCGCGCGTCACCTACTGCAAGCCCGAGGTCGCCTCCGTCGGTCTTTCCGAAGCCGCGGCCAAGGAGAAGTACGGCTCGGCCGAGGTCTTCATCTACGACCTCGCCGGCAACGGCAAGAGCCAGATCCTCAAGACCGCCGGTGGCGTGAAGCTGATCAAGGCTCCCGACGGCCCGGTCGTCGGTGTCACCATGGTCGGCGAACGCGTCGGCGAGCTCATCGGTGAGGCCCAGCTGATCTACAGCTGGGAGGCTTACCCGGAGGACGTGGCTCCGCTGATCCACGCCCACCCGACCCAGACTGAAGCCCTTGGCGAGGCGTTCCTCGCCCTGGCCGGCAAGCCGCTGCACGTGCACGGCTGACCGTTCCCCATCCAAGTCAGCCACACGAGAGCACGAGGAGTCAGCGAACAATGGCCTTCTCCGTCCAGATGCCCGCACTCGGTGAGAGCGTCACCGAGGGCACGGTCACCCGGTGGTTGAAGCAGGAAGGCGACCGGGTGGAGGTGGACGAGCCGTTGCTCGAGGTGTCCACCGACAAGGTCGACACCGAGATCCCGTCTCCGGCGGCCGGTGTCCTGCAGAAGATCGTCGCCCAGGAGGACGACACCGTCGAGGTCGGTGGCGAGCTCGCCGTCATCGGTGACGGTGACGCCGCCCCGGCGTCCACGCCCGCCCCCGCCCAGGAGTCCGCGCCGGCCCCCGCCCAGGAGTCCGCACAGGAGGCTCCGGCCGCGCCCGCGCCCGCCGCCGAGGCTCCGGCCCCCGCGGCGCCGTCCGGTGGCGCTTCCGGTACCGACGTCACGATGCCCGCGCTCGGCGAGTCCGTCACCGAGGGCACCGTCACCCGCTGGCTGAAGCAGGTCGGCGACAGCGTCGAGGTCGACGAGCCGCTGCTCGAGGTCTCGACCGACAAGGTCGACACCGAGATCCCGTCGCCGGTCGCGGGCACGCTGCTCGAGATCGCCGCGGGTGAGGACGAGACCGTCGAGGTCGGCGGCAAGCTCGCCGTCATCGGTTCGGGCAGCCCGGCTCCGGCCGCCGCTCCCGCCCCGGCGCCTGCTCCCGCTCCGGCTGCTCCGGCACCGGCTCCCGCGGCTCCGGCCCCGCAGGCTGCTCCGGCGCCCGCCCCGGCTCCGGCCGCTCCGGCTCCGCAGGCCGCTCCCGCCGCCGCGCCGTCCGCTGCCGGCGACGACGCGAACGGCACGCCGTACGTCACTCCGCTCGTGCGCAAGCTCGCGTCGGAGAACGGCATCGACCTGGGCTCGCTGAAGGGCACCGGCGTCGGTGGCCGCATCCGCAAGCAGGACGTGCTCGCCGCGGTCGAGGCCAAGAAGGCCCCGGCGCCCGCGCCCGCCGCTGCTCCGGCCGCCACCGCCCCGGCCGCTCGCACCGCCACCGCCCCGGTGGACAACTCGGGCAAGCGCGGCACCGTGCAGAAGCTCCCGCGGCTGCGTCAGATCGTCGCGCAGCGCACGCGTGAGTCGCTGCAGCAGTCGGCCCAGCTCACCCAGGTGTTCGAGGTCGACGTGACCAAGATCGCCCGGCTGCGCAACCAGGCCAAGAAGGCGTTCGAGGCTCGTGAGGGCGCCAAGCTCACGTTCCTGCCGTTCTTCGCCAAGGCCGCCATCGAGGCCCTCAAGGCCCACCCGGTGCTCAACGCGTCGATCGACGAGGAGCGCAAGGAGGTCACCTACCACGGTGCCGAGCACCTCGGTCTGGCGATCGACACGGAGCGCGGCCTGCTCAACGCCGTGATCCACAACGCCGGTGACCTGAACCTGTCGGGCATCGCCCACAAGATCGGCGACCTGGCGGCGCGCGCCCGTTCGAACAAGCTCACGCCGGACGAGCTCGCCGGTGGCACGTTCTCGCTGACGAACCTCGGCAGCAACGGCGCGCTCTTCGACACCCCGATCATCCAGCAGCCGCAGGTCGGCATCCTGGGCGTCGGCGTGGTGAAGAAGCGCGCGGTCGTCATCACCGACGAGGACGGCGGCGACACCATCGCGATCCGCTCGATGATGTACCTCGCGCTCACCTACGACCACCGCCTGGTCGACGGTGCCGACGCGGGCCGCTTCCTCACGACGGTCAAGAACCGTCTCGAGGAGGGCGCGTTCGAGGCCGACCTCGGCCTCTGAGGACGCTGACCAGCACTGATATCCAATATATTGGGTATCGATAGCTGATATATCGGATATCGCGTCGAGGGCCACCCCGGTTCGCCGGTGGTGGCCTTCGGCGTATCCGGACGTGTGCGACGTGGGCCACATGCTCGCCGTGGTGCATGTGGTGGTTGAGTGCGGAACGATCTCAGGCATGCGGGTTGTCATCGCGGGATCGTCGGGGTTGATCGGCACGAGCCTGGTGGCGTCGATGCGCGCCGCCGGGCACGAGGTGCTGCGGCTGGTGCGCCGCAAGGCGGCCGCGCCGGACGAACGCGGCTGGGACCCGTACGCCGGTCGCATCGACGAGGGGACGTTCGACGGCGTCGACGCCGTCGTGAACCTGTGCGGTGCGGGCATCGGCGACAAGCGGTGGGACGACGCGCGCAAGCAGGTGTTGCACGACAGCCGGGTCGTGCCGGCCGAGGTGTTGTCGGCGGCGGTCGCCGAGCACGGGGTGCCGGCGTTCGTGAGCGCCTCGGGTGCCCATTTCTACGGCGACACCGGCGCTCGGCTCGCGGCTGAGGACGCGCCGGGCGGGCACACGTTCATGTCGCGGCTGACCCAGGACTGGGAGGCGGCGACGTCCGCGGCTCAGGAGGGCGGCGTGCGGGTGGTGCTGATGCGCACCGCCGTCGTGATCTCCCCGTCCGGCGGGGTGTTCGGGCGGTTGAAGCCGGTGTTCCAGTTCTTCCTGGGCGGGAGGCTCGGGACCGGCGAGCAGTACTTCCCGTGGGTGTCGCTGGACGACGTCGTGTCGGCCTACCGGTTCGTGGTGGAGCACGAGGAGATCCGCGGGCCGGTGAACGTCGCCGGGCCGACGCCGGTGACGAACGCCGAGTTCACCAAGGCGGTGGGGGCCGCGCTGCACCGGCCGACGCCGTGGGCGGTGCCGGCGTTCGCGTTGAAGACGTTGCTCGGCGGCGAGATGGCGCAGGAGCTGTTGCTGAGCGGGCCGGGGCTGACGCCGCAGGTGCTGGAGAGCCACGGGTTCCACTTCCTGCATCCGGCGCTGCCGGCCGCGCTGAACGCGGCGGTCGCATGACCCGTGTGCTCGCCGTGGTTCTGGTGATCTCGTGGGTCCTTTTGGGACTGCCCGAGGCCACCTGGATCGACGTGTGGGTGCAGGACGGCCTGCCTCGTCCCGAGTGGCTGCGCACGACGGCGTTCGTGGTGAGCCTCGTGCTGGGACCGGCGCTCGGGTGGTCGTTCGCGGCTGTGTTGTTCGGGCTGGCGTGCTGGCGGCGGGATCCGCGTTTGTGGAAGGCGTTGGCGTTGCACGGGGTGTGCTGCGCGACTGTGCTGCTGCGGTGGATCTTCGACCGGATGAGGCCGATCGAGTACCACCTGCCCAGCTATCCGAGCGGGCACACGGTGGCGGTCGCCTCCACAGCGTTCACACTGGTCGTGTTGTTGGGGCGCGGGGTTTTGTGGGGCGCGCTCGCGGTGCTCGTGGTCGGCTTCGCCAGGGTCGTGCTGGAGATGCACTGGGTCAGCGATGTCGTCGGCGCGGTGCTGGGTGTGACGGGTGTCGGTCTCTTGGCGGCCATGGCTCTCGGGTTGGTAACGTCGGGTCGTGAACTCGTGCCGCACCTCGTCAGACCCCGTCGTGGTCCGTGAACTCGGCCTGATCGACTACATGGCGGCGTGGGACCTCCAGAAGGAGATCGCGGAGGCGCGCGCCGGGGGCACCGGCCAGGACACGCTCCTGCTGCTGGAGCACCCGCCGGTCTACACGTGCGGCAGGCGCACCCTGGACGAGGAGCGCCCGCACGGCGGTGCCACGCCGGTCATCGACGTCGACCGCGGCGGCAAGATCACCTGGCACGGCCCCGGCCAGCTGGTCGGCTACCCGATCGTCGGGCTGACCGAGCCGATGGACGTCGTGGAGTACGTGCGCCGCATCGAGCAGGGCTTGATCGACGTGTGCGACCGGCTCGGCCTGCACAGCGGCCGGATCGAGGGCCGCAGCGGCGTGTGGTTCCCGGCCGACGACCGCGGGCCCGAACGCAAGGTCGCCGCGATCGGCATCCGGGTGCAGCGCGGCGTGACCATGCACGGCTTCGAGATCAACTGCAACGCCAGCCTCGACGCGTTCGGCGACATCATCCCGTGCGGCATCAAGGACGCGGGCGTCGCTTCGCTTTCGCTCGAGCTGGGCCGCGATGTCACGGTCGCCGAGGTGCTGCCGATGGCCCGTGACTCTGTGCTCGCGGCCCTGGACGGCACCCTCCCCCTGACGGATCGCACTTTGACCCGCACTGGCCCCGTTGCGCCCGGCATCACCTTCGCTAGCATTCCGTAGCCCCGCGCGGGGACTGCGGGATTCCTGAGGAGGGTGCGTCGTGAGGCTTTCCCGACGCCAGTTGTTCACGGCTGCCGGTATCACGGCGATTGCCGCGGGCAGTACGACTGCGAACGGGCCGGCGGCGGTGGCCGAGCCCGCGCGCACCTGGAGCGGCGAGATCCGGGTCGCCGACTGGGAGCAGTACTACCTGGGGCTCGACGGTGGCGCGCACCAGAAGGCCCTCGACGCCTTGGGTCTCGCCCATCGCGACGGCGTCCGCGCCGACGAGCAGAACCTGATGGTGCCGGTCGAGTCGGTGCGGCGGGCGGCGCTGGAGTTCGGCGACCACGCGGCCGCCGACGTGTTGCGCGAGCGGTTCGGCCTGGACTCGCCGTCGATGCTCGGCCGCGGGCTGAAGGTCGTGCTCGGCCAGGACGGGCTCGAGCACCGGTACCTCGACGATCCCGGGTTGCAGCTGCGATATATCGGATATCGGCGGCGGGTCGGGAAGTACGCCATGCCGATGCCGGCGGCGGTGCGGCGAGCCCTGGCCTGATATCCGATATCCCATATACGGGATATCAGTTGTGGGCGGGCTGCCTGTGCCGATATCCGATATACGGGATACCAGTGTGGGCGGCGCGCTGCGCTGCGCCGTGCTGATGTCCCATATATCGGATACGGGATATCAGCACACGCGATCCGCGATATATCGGATATCAGACGAGCTGCGGGGCCACGTCCGAGGCGATCTCGGTGATGTGGTCGAGGTCGGCGAGGTCCAGGGTCTGCAGGTAGACGCGCTGGACTCCGGTCCGCTCGCGCCAGGCGCCGATGCGGTCGACGACGTCGGCGGTGGTGCCGCACAGGCCGTTCTTCTTTAGCTCGTCGACCTCACGGCCGAGAACGGCGGCGCGGCGGGCGACGTCCGCGTCGGTGCGACCCACGCAGGCGACCAGGGCAACCGAGCGGATGATCTCCTTCGGGTCGCGGTCGATCTCGGCGCACGCGGCGTCGACGCGGGCGTACTGCTCCACCGCGGCGTCGATGCCGACGAACGGCAGGTTGAACTCGGTGGCGTAGGAGGCCGCGAGAGCCGGGGTGCGACGAGCACCCATGCCGCCGATCAGGACCGGGATGTTTTCCTGGGCCGGCTTGGGCAGGGCCGGCGAGTCCGTCAGCGAGTAGTGCTTGCCCTCGAAGGAGAAGGTGCCGCCCAGCGGCGTCTCCCAGAGGCCGGTGATGATGGCGATCTGTTCCTCGTAGCGCTCGAAGCGCTCGCCCAAAGTCGGGAACGGGATGCCGTAGGCGGTGTGCTCGGCCTCGTACCACCCGGCACCGAGGCCGAACTCCACGCGGCCGCCGGACATCTGGTCGACCTGGGCGACGCTGATGGCGAGCGGGCCGGGGTGGCGGAACGTCGCGGCGGTCATCAGCGTGCCCAGGCGGATCGTCGTCGTGTCGCGGGCCAGGCCGGCGAACGTGATCCACGGGTCGGTCGGGCCGGGCAGGCCGTCCACCGACCCCATCTTGAGGTAGTGGTCGGAGCGGAAGAAGGCGCCGTAGCCGGCGTCCTCCGCGGTGCGGGCGACGCGGAGCAGGTCGTCGTAGCTCGCCCCCTGCTGGGGCTCGGTGAAGATGCGCAGTTCCACGAAAGCGAATCTAGTCGGCGGAAAAGCGTGGCGCAGGCACGGCGGCACCGTCCGGGGTGAACACTCCGCGCGCGACCAGGTGAGGATGTGAGGCGGCCTCGTCCAATGTCAGCACCGGGGTCACACAGGCGTCGGAGGACGCGAACACCTCCGACCACTCGTCGCGGGTCCGGGTCAGGAACACCTCGGTGAACGTCTTGCGCAGCAGCGGCCAGGTAGAGCGGTCCATCTGCGGAGGCAGATCTTCGGCGGCGAGCTCCAGACCAGCCAGCAGAAGCGCGTAGAACTGCGGCTCCAGCGAACCCACCGCGACGGAACGGCCGTCCGCGCACTCGTAGATCCCGTAGAACGGGCAGCCACCGTCGAGCAGGTTCGAGTCGGGCGAGTCCTCCCACACCGACTGCGCCTTCATCGACCAGATCATCTGGGCCAGCGAGGCCACGCCGTCGACGATCGCCGCGTCGACCACCTGGCCGCGGCCGGTGCGCTGGCGTTCCCACAACGCGGCCAGCACGCCCAGCACCAGGTACAACGACCCGCCGCCGAAGTCGCCGACGAGGTTCAACGGCGGCTTGCCGATCGCGTGCAGGACACCGGTCAGCGACAGGTAGTTGATGTCGTGGCCGGCCCGGTCGGCCAGCGGGCCGGTCTGGCCCCAGCCGGTCATCCGCGCGTAGATCAGGCCGGGATTGACCGCCAGGCAGTCGGACGGGCCGAGACCGACCCGCTCCAGCACTCCCGGGCGGAAGCCCTCGATCACCACGTCGGCGGTGGAGATCAGCGACAGGACCGACGCACGTCCTTCGGGAGACTTCAGGTCCGCGGACACCGAACGCCTGCCGCGCAACAGGAAGTCACGGGAGGCGTCCGGCACCACGGACAGGCCGCCGGACGGACGCTCGACGCGCACGACCTCCGCGCCGAGATCCGCGAGCAGCATCGCACCGTGCGGACCGGGGCCGATGCCGCCGAACTCGACGACCTTCAAGCCCTGCAAGGGGTTCATCAGGCCTCGAACGGCTGTGACTCGAAGGACAGGCGCGGGTTGAAGATCGCGCCCTGCGACTCGGCCAGGCCGCGCATCGCCTTGGCGTGGTTGCCGAAGTCCGGGTGCGCCAGTGCCGCACGCAGCGCGTCGGCGCTCTCCCACAACGCGATGTTGATGTACGAGGCGGGATCGTCCAGCTGGCGCGACAGCGTGTACCTGATCAGGCCGGGCTGATCGCGCAGGAACGCCGCCGTCTCGTCGAAGGCCTTCTCGAACTCCTCGGGGTCACCGGTGAGCGTGAAGCGGTTCAGGAAGGTGATCATGCGTGGCACTCCCCTACGGAAACGGTGTCAGCTGCCGAAACCATGCCCACCGCGTCTTGAGACGGGCTCAAGGAATGCCCACCAAGCTCTCAACATGCGCATCATCGATCTGTCTTCCCACATTGACGCATCCGCGTACGAAGCGGACCCGGTGACGCACGAGGTGCTCACGGCCGCCCAGGGTGCCGAACACATGGCCGAGCAGCTCAAGGCGCGGCTGGGCATCGAGTTCGACGTGTCCGTGCTGCGGGACTCCGAGTTCCTCACGCTGGACCGGATCAGCCTCACCTCCCACACCGGCACCCACGTTGACGCGCCGAGCCACTACGGCTCGAAGACCACGTACGGCAACGGGATTCCGCGCCACATCGACGAGATGCCGCTGGAGTGGTTCCACAACCCCGGCGTGAAGCTCGACGTCAGAGGCCACGGCACCGGAGCCATCGGCCCCGAGGTGCTCGAGAAGGAGTTCGCCCGCATCGGTTACACGCCGAAACCGATGGACATCGTCATCCTCGACACCGGCGCCGCCGAGCACGCGGGCACCCAGACCTACTTCACCGACTACACCGGACTCGACGGGCCTGCCACGAACATGTTGCTGGACCTCGGGGTCAAGGTGATCGCCACCGACGCGTTCAGCCTCGACGCACCGTTCCCCGACATCGTCAAGCGCTACCTCGCCACCAAGGACCAGAGTGTGCTGTGGCCGGCGCACTTCGCGGGCCGGGACCGCGAGTACTGCCAGATCGAACGTCTCGCGAACCTGGAGGCGTTGCCGGACTTCGGGTTCACCGTCGTGGCGTTCCCGGTCAAGATCAAGGGTGCCGGGGCGGGCTGGACCAGGGCCGTCGCCCTCCTCGACGACTAACTCTCAAGTGAGAGCTGAATCACTCGGCTTACCTTGAAACGTATGGAAAACAACGAACAATGGCCACCGGAGAACGAAGACCACATCGTCCGCGGGATTGACTAGAGTCGCCGCCAAAGGGCCGCCCTCCAGGAGAGGGCGGCCCTTTTATACTTCACACCAACCGCTCGCGGGCGGCCTCGATTGAATCTGTGGCGTCCAGCAGCGGCAGCACCTGCGAGGCGCCGGACCGCACCGCCTTCGTGCGCCGCGCGAAGGACGTCAGCGTCTGACCCGGCCCAGCCTCCACGAGCAGCACGTCGTACATCGCCACCAGCTCGTTCAACGCCGGTCCGAAGTAGACGGCGTCGGTCAACTGCCGAGTCCAGAACCGCGCGGACAACGCGTCCTCGGCCGTCATCAGCTTGCCCGTGTAGCCCGAGTACACCGGCATCGAAGGCTCAACAGGCGAGACATTCCACGCGGCCAGCGCCTCGTCCACGGCGGGCTGCATCGCGGGCGAGTGGAACGGCGTGGAAGCCGGCACGGTCACCACGATGTACTCGTCCGCCTCCAACCGCGCCCGCACGCGCGCCAGCGGCTCGTCCGACCCCGCGAGCATCGTCTGCCGGGCCGAGTTCACCGCCGCGATCGCGACATCGCCTTCCAGGTAGGGCAACAGATCAGCCTCGGAAGCCGCGGCCGCCAGCATGCCGCCGGAAGGAATCGACACGGCGGACACCACCCGGTCCCGCACCAAAGAAACCGCTTCCTCCAACGAGAAGACGCCAGCCAGGGTGGCCGCGACGACCTCGCCCGCGGAGTGCCCGATCAACGCGACCGGCTCGACGCCCCACGACAGAACGGTGCGCCCCAACGCGTAGTCGACCGCGAACAGCAAGGGCTGCGCACGCGACACGTGGTCGATGTCAGCGCCGGAAAGCCAGTCCTCGCAGGCAAGAGCGCCGACCTCGCCGAACAGCTCGAACACCTCGTCGATCACCGAGGTGAACACCGAATCCGTGCCGTACAGAGAGGCCGCCATCCGCGGGTACTGCGACCCCTGCCCGGGAAACATCAGTGCTACATCCACAACACGCCTCCAGAGACGGCTCAAGGGCCGTGAAGGAGACACCTTCACGGCCCTTGAGGCATGACATCACCTGTACTCGCGAACCACCATGGCGGAGTTGTACCCGCCCTTGCCGCGCCCGAGCACCAGAGCGGCCTTGATCTTGCCGTGCCGCGCCTCGTTCATCACGAGGTCGAGCTCGTACTCCGGCACGAGGTTCTCGACGTTGACGGTCGGCGGGATCGCGCTCCAGTAGATGGAGAGGATCGCCGACGCCACGTCCAGGGAGCCACCACCGGCGAACAGGCGCCCGGTCATGGTCTTCGGCGCCGTCACCGGCACGCCGAACGGCCCGAAGATGCCCTTGATCGCCTCGGCCTCTGCCTTGTCGAGCTCCGGGATGCCCGCCGCGTCGGCGAACACCACGTCGATCTCCGAGGCGTCCATGCCGGCGTCGCGCAACGCCAGCTCGGCCGCCCGCTTCAGGCCCGGCTCCCGCGAAGGCATCTTCGAGTCGAACGTCGCGGCGTACCCGACGATCTCGCCGTAGATCCTGGTGCCGGGACGCCCGGCCGCCGACTCCGGCGTCTCGACCACCATGATCGCGCCGCCCTCGCCGGCGACGTACCCGGAGGCGTCGCGGTCGAACGGCAGGTACGCCCGCTTCGGGTTGTTGTTGCGAGACAGGCAACCCGACGCCTGGTGCGCCACCCACGCCCACGGGCACAGGGACGAGTCCATGCCGCCTGTGAGGGCGAGCTGGACACCCTTGCGCAGCTGGCGCCGGGCGTGCCCGATGGAGTCGATGCCACCGGCCTGCTCGGACACCACCACCGCACCGGGACCGCGCGTGCCGTGACGGATGGAGATCTGCCCCGTGTTGACCGCGTAGAACCACGCGAACGACTGGTACGCCGAGACGTACTCCGGGCCCTGGTGCCACAGCTTCTGCAGCTCCCGCTGACCGAACTCGTACCCGCCCGCCGTCGCCGCGGTGATCACCGCGATGTCGGTGTCCGGGATGTCGTTGGGCTGCACACCCGCGCCGCGCAACGCCCAGTCCGTGCCCACGAGTGTCAACCGCGTCATGTGGTCCGTCTGCGGCAGCAACCGGCCCTGCAGGTGCCGGCCTGCCTCGAAGCCCGGCACCTCACCGGCGATCTTCGCCCAGTAGTTGGCACTGTCGAACCGGGTGATCGGCTTGATCGCCGCCTCACCGTGCAGGGTCGCCCGCCAGTACGCGGTCGGCCCCAGCCCGTTGGGCGACGCGATGCCGATCCCCGTCACAACCGCACGAGTCACCGGCCTGCCCCTTCCACCTTTTTGAGCACCATGGCGCTCTGGAATCCACCGAAACCGCTGCCCACCGTCAGGACCGTGTCGACCTTCTTCTCCCGCGCCACCAACGGCACGTAGTCCAGGTCGCACTCGGGGTCCTGCTCGTGCAGGTTCGCTGTCGGCGGGATGAGGTTCTCCTCGAACGCCAGCAGCGAGCCGACGATCTCCAGCGAACCGATCGCTCCCAGCGAGTGCCCGATCATCGACTTGAAGCCGGAGACCGGTGTCTTGTACGCGTGCGCACCCAAAGAACGCTTGAACGCCGCCGTCTCGTGCAGGTCGTTCTGCTTGGTGCCCGACCCGTGCGCGTTGATGTAGCCGACGTCCGTGGCGTCCGAACGCGACTGCTTCAGCGCGATGTTGATGGCGTCGGACATCTCGATGCCCTCGGGGTGCAGGCCCGTCATGTGGTAGGCGTTGCACCGCGAGGCGAAGCCGGCGACCTCACCGTAGATGTGCGCGCCACGGGCACGCGCGTGCTCCAGCTCTTCGAGCACGATGATCGCGCAACCCTCGCCGAGGACCAGACCGTCGCGGGTCTTGTCGAACGGGCGGCACGCGGTGGTGGGGTCGTCGTTGCGGGTGCTGGACGCGCGGATGACGTCGAAGCACACCACGGTGATCGGGGAGAGCGGGGCCTCGGTGCCGCCGGTGACGACGACGTCCGCGCTGCCCTCCATGATCAGCTCGGCGGCGTAACCCACCGAGTCGAGGCCGGATGTGCAGCCGGTGGAGACCACGGAGACCGGGCCTTCCGCGCCGACCGTCCACGCCAGCTCCGTCGCCATCGAGGACGGCGTGAAGTAGTCGTAGAGGTGCGGAACGGCGTAGGACTGGTCGACCTCCCAGTACTTGCCCCGGTCGGAGCCGACGATGAACTCGCGCTCCAACGAGGTCGTGCAGCCGACCGCGGTGCCGAGCGAGACACCGATGCGGCCGGGGTCGAGCTGGTCGAACTCGATGCCCGAGTCGGACATCGCCTCACGGCCGGCCACGACGGCGAACTGCGCCGCGCGGTCGAGCCGGCGGATCTCCTGCGGCGTCAGGCCTTCGCGCACTGGATCGAAGTCGGCCTCACCCGCCATTCGAGAGCGGTACGGAGACGCGTCGAAGTGCGTGATGATGCGAGTCGCCGTACGCCCTTCGGACAGCAGTTTCCAATACGCCTTCGTTCCGATGCCACCAGGTGCTACCACGCCCACACCGGTGATGACGGCGCGACGACTCATCGGACACCTCCAATCGCGGTCTGTGCGGACATGGACTGCTCCAATCTCGGACAGGGCACGGGAGCGATACCTGTTTCTGCCGAATGAACCGATGGTGAATCGGCCCGATCGAGGCCACCTCGAACGACGGCGTAGGACCCCTGTACGAGTCCAGCCCCCGCGTCCGCGGCGAACAGTTGCTTCGCCGCCGAACCGCCGTCTTCGGGACAACCAAAACCAAGGGGAACACCGGTTTCCGCGACCGAGGCGATGATCTCGCCCACCTGGTCGGGCCACAACGCGCCCGCGGTGTCATGCAACAGCACGGTTTCCGCTCCAGCTTCGGCGGCGGTCAGCACGACCTCGAGCGCGTGCTCGGGGTCGATCAGCCAGCCGTCGAAGAAGTCCCGCGCCTCGACGATCACTCGCCGTTCGGCGCGCACGAGTTGACGCACGGCTTCTCGGAGGACCGAAAAGCCGTGCCCTTGCACAACTATTGCCACCGCGGCGGTTTCCGCGGCGAGCAGTGCGGAGAGGTCTTCCGCACCACCGGAAGCGATGAGGGTGGAGGTCCGCAAGCGGAGTTCGATCGCAGCGCGGTGGTAGAACCACCGCCCTGGCCGGCCTCCGTCGACGAACGTGACGCCGAGCGCGTCGAGGCGCCGCGCCGCGACCAGTCTGTCCGTGATGGACGGTCCGGTGCGACGCAGCGAGATGTCGTAGAGCTTCATCTAGAACCCCGACAGCAGTACGCGGGAGGCCTCGATCTCGTAGGCACAAGGGGCCACTTCGGAAGGGCACCCCTTGCGCTGGTGCTCGACCGCTGCCTTCTCCAGGTACATGGACACCACGTACAGCCCGTTGCGGCTTGCAGCGCGTGCTGCGGCGGTGAGTAACTCCGCGCCACCCAACCCCATCGCGCCACCTCACCCGTTCTCGGCGAATTCCTTCGCGTGCCGCAGGGTCGTGAGGCTGTTGGTGCCCAACGCGTGACGGATGAGCTCGCGAGCGCGCTCGATCGTGCCCTCGGCACCCAGCACCTCGGGAATGACCTCGGGCCGGATGACGACCGTGTGGTGCGAGGTCGCCTCGATGCCTGCCTCGATGCCGTCGCCGATGTCCTTGAACGTCCACCGGCCGACGTGCGCCGCCATGATCGGCGGTGTGTGCGTCTGCTTGTAGACGATGCCGTCGTACGGTGTGCAGACCCGCACCGAGTGCGTGGTGTGGATCGACCCGTCCGGGCTGCGCGTGTCCATCTCCATGGACTGCACGCCGGTGACGGCTTCCTTGAGGTCAAGCCGCGCGACGTGCGGCAGACGCTCCGGCCACAGGTCCGACCGGTACAGGAACTCGAAGACGTCCTTGCGGCTCGCGTGGATCGTGATGCTGTCGGAGAACGACAGCACGAGCTTGTCGTACTCGTCGCCGTACTCGGCGGCACGCTTCAGAGCCGCGAGTTCGGCGTCGCTGTTGTTGTTGACCGCGTTCAGGATGAGGTCGACCGCCTCCGGCTGGGCCGCGGTGAAGTGGTGGAGCAGATCGACCCGAGTCGCCGAGTCGGCGATCGGGACGATCCGCCACTCCCCACCCATCGTCTTCACCGGTGCCGCCGAACGCTCCTGCTCGAACTTGATGTGCAGGTTCGCCGGGTCGAGCTCGCGACGAGACGTCCACGTGCGCACGTCACCGTTGGCGAACGCGTGCAACCGCAATCGTTCGGTGTTTCCGTCCCTTTCGAACACCTCGGCGTGCACCGTGGGCCCGAAGATGTACGGCCAGGTCGTCACGTCCGCGACCAGGTCGTACACCACCTTGGCGGGAGCACCGATCATGACCGTGTGCGTGGTGGTGTGCGTCATGTCCGTCTCCGTTCCCGATTTCGCCGGCGTCAGGCCGCGATCTGTCCGTTGACCTTGTCCAGCAACTGACGCGGCGTCTCGAGATGCGCCAGCTCGTCGTCGGCGACGGCGACCCCGTACTTGCGCTTGATCAGCGCCACCGTCTCCAGCAGGGCGAGCGAGTCGAAGCCCAGCTCGAGGAACGGGAGGTCGAGAATGTCCTGGCCCGGCTTGAACGAGTCGTCATCGCCCGCGGCCTCGTTGAGGATCTCCTTGAGGCCCTCGATGGTCAGTGCGCTCACGGCTAGCTTCCTTTCCTCCAGCGGGCGGTTTCCGCGCGCCCACGACTGAGGTTGCCAGCGCACGCTGGGAAGCGACTGGAGATGTCCTCGAAGAAACCGTTGCGGCACAAAGCAAAACGGCCCCTGCCAAAGATTGGCAGGGGCCGCTGGAGTCGAACTCAGGCGAGAAGTCTTTGCAAGTGCCGGGTTTCCGCGCTGTCGAGGCGCGGGTC
Source organism: Lentzea sp. NPDC051213 (assembly GCF_044455585.1). NCBI lineage: Bacteria > Bacillati > Actinomycetota > Actinomycetes > Pseudonocardiales > Pseudonocardiaceae > Lentzea > Lentzea sp. NPDC051213. The sequence goes on along the minus strand of NZ_JBITEX010000008.1, from coordinate 226,925 downwards.
GGACGTGAGGATCGCGTGCTGCAGGCCCTGCAGGCGCGACGACGGCTCGACTCCGAGCTCCTCGATCAGGGTGTTGCGCAGGCCCTTGAAGGCGTCCAGCGCCTGCCACTGCCTGCCCGCGCGGAACAACGAGATCATGTACTGCGCGCACAGGTTCTCGTTCATCGGGTTCTGCACGGTCAGCACCGAGAGCTCGCTCAGCAACGACTTGTGCCTGCCCATCCGCAGCTCCGCGTCGATGCGGGCTTCGAGCACGCCGAGCCGTGCCTCCTCCAGGCGCACGACCTCGATGCCCAGCGGCATGCCGGGCCGCACGTCGACCACGGCCGGACCGCGCCACATCTCCAGCGCCTGCCGCAGCAGCCGGGACGCGGAGGTGTAGTCCTCGACCTCGTAGGCCTGCTGGCCCGCGCGGGCGAGGCGCTCGAACTCGTGCACGTCCACCGACTCCGGCGGCACGTCGAGCAGGTAGCCGCCGTAGCGGGTGACCAGCACTTCCTTCGCGCCGGTGTCGCCGGCCTGCGACAACGCGTCGCCGATCAGCTTGCGCAGCTGCAGGATGTAGGTCTGCAGGGTGGTGCGTGCGCTGCGCGGCGGACGGTCGCCCCACAGCTCCTCGATCAGCGTGGGTACGGACACGACCTGTCCGGAGTGCAGCGCGAGCAGCGCCAGAATCTGCCGTGGCTTGGCCGCTGTGGGCGTCACCGAGCGACCGTTCACCTTGGCCTCGACGGGCCCCAGGACCTTGATCTGCATCGCGACCCCTCCTTCGGTTCCAAGCACCTGGTTAGTCTGCTCGGCCCAACGGGGAGGCGTTAGTGCACAGGCCATCGATGTCAGGTGAGTTCTCACCACGCCGGGTATGAAAACTTCATACCGGTGCGCATTAGCGGGTAACTACCGAACCATTACGCCTGGTCCGCAGACTTACCCACAACAATTGGCACGCAAACATCGGAGATGCACATGTACCCCACCGTCACCGTGGAGCACTTGGCGTCCGTCACCACCGCCATCGACGACTCCGACGACATGAAGATCTACCAGTTCGACCGTGAGGCCTCGATGGACGTCATCTTCTTCAGCTACTTCTGCAGCGGCGGCGGTTGCGTGATCGGCAGCCGTCACACGGCCTACGACGAGGTTCTCGCGGCATGAGACCCGAACTGGCCGAACCGGGCGAGCAAAGAATCGGCTTCAAACGACACCTCCAGCCGCAGATCGTGGAGGGTGAAGCCGTTTACCTGATCGGCGAATCCGGCGTCACCGCCATTCAGGGCAGCCACGTCGAAACGCTCGCTCCACTGCTCGACGGCACCCGCGATCTCGCGGGCCTGCTGCGCGACCTGCCCGCCGGTCTGACCGAGGACAAGGTGGCTCGCATGCTGACCCGGCTGGCCGCGGCCGGCCTGATCGGCAGGCGGGGCACGGCAGGCGGTTCGGCCACCACCGAGGCCTCGCTCGCGTATTGGGATGCGGCGGGTCTCGACCCCGCGGACGCGGTGGCGGCGACAACGACGTCGCTCGTCTCCGTCGTCGCGATCGGCGGCATCGATCGCGATGCACTCGTGGAAGCCTTGCACCACAACGGACTGACGGTCGCTTCGGGGAGTGGCGACCTCACAGTCGTGGCGTGTGCGGACTATCTGGCTCCCGAGCTTCGCGAACTCGACGCCGCACATCGCGCGGCCGGCACCCCGTGGTTGCTGGTGAAGCCAGGCGGTGCGCAGGTGTGCGTCGGTCCTTTCTTCACCCCCGGCGACGGTCCGTGCTGGCGTTGCCTGGCTATCCGCTTGTCGGCCAACCGCAAGGCGGAAGCCCACGTGCGGGCACGGTGCGGGCAACGTGGTCCCGCGCCGCGGCCCGCCATCGGGCTGCCGTCGTTGCACACGATGGCCCTGGAGATCGCGTCCGTCGAGGCCACCAAGTGGCTCGCGGGCCTGCGGCACGACGCGCAGCGCTCCATCTGGAGCTACGACAGCCTGACGATGAAGGTCACGCAGCACGAGGTGCGGCACCGTCCGCAGTGTTCCGGTTGCGGTGACCCCGAAGTTCTCGCGCGCAGGGCGTTCGAGCCGGTCGAACTCACGAGTCGCGTGAAGACCTCCTGCGACGGAGGTGGCCACCGGTCGTCGTCGCCGCAGGAGGTGCTCGACACCTACCGGCATCTCATCGGCCCGGTCACCGGGATCGTGCGGGAGATCCGCCGCAACGAGCACGGGCCTGAGTTCTTCAACTCCTTCCAGTCCGGCACGAACATCGCGGCCGCGGGCGAGGGGATCGAGGGGCTGCGTTCGGCGTTGCGCGCGGACAGCGGAGGCAAGGGAGTCACCCCGCTCGACGCCGAGGTCGGCGCGTTGTGCGAGGCCGTCGAACGGCGCAGCGGCGCGTTCGTCGGCGAGGAAGCACGCGTCAGCGGCAGTTACTCCTCGCTGGGCGACCAGGCGATCCACCCCTGCTCCGTGCAGCTGTACCACCCGCGTCAGTACGAGAACCGCGACGCCTGGAACGCGGAACACTCGGCGTTCCAGCACGTCACCACCCCGTTCGACGAGGACGAGGTGATGGACTGGACTCCGCTCTGGTCGCTGAGCCAACGACAGCACAAGCTCCTGCCCACCGGCATGCTCTACTTCGGCGCCCCCTGTCCGCCGAGTGTCACCGCCGACTCCAACGGCTGCGCCGCGGGCAGCAGCCTGGAAGACGCTGTGTTGCAAGGGCTTCTGGAGCTCGTCGAACGCGACGCGGTCGCCATCTGGTGGTACAACCGCACATCGGTGCCGGGCATGGACCTGAACGCCTTCCACGACCCGTGGATCGACCAGCTCCGAGCGGTGCACGCGAGTCTGGGCCGCGAGGTCTGGCTGCTCGACGTCACCTCGGACCTCGGCGTGCCTGCGATGGTGGCGGTATCCCGCCGCACAGACGGGCCGCGTGAGGACATCATGTTCGGCTGTGGCGCGCACCTGGACCCCAGGGTCGCCGCTCGCCGGGCGCTCACCGAGCTGAACCAGTGCATGCCGAGCGTCTGCGACCCGATGGACATGTCCACGTTCGACATCGACATGCGGCGCTGGTTCGAGACCACGAGACTCGCCGACCACTCGTGGCTGGCACCCGACCCCGACCAGCCGGCGCGTGGCCCGTTCCACCACGGCTACACGCACCGGCGCGATCTCGTGGACGACATCCGCGCCATCCAGAACACCCTGGAGGCGAAAGGAATGGAGCTGCTCGTGCTCGATCAGACCAGGCCTGACGTCGGTCTTCCGGTCGTGCGGGTGGTGGTGCCGGGATTACGGCACTTCTGGTCAAGATTCGCTCAAGGGCGGCTCTACGACGTACCTGTACAACTGGGTCGACTGACACAACCCCGCCGTTACGAAGACCTCAACCCGATCCCGTTGTTCATGTGATGAACGTGATGACCATCGCCCAGAGCGGAGGCGCCGTGGTGCCCACGCAGTCGCACGTCCCAGCCGGCCGGCCGCTGTGGTCGTTGCTGGAGGACGCCTTCGTGGACGAGGGCGCCGAGCACCTGACCGTGCACGGCAGATGGGGTGCGATCGAAATCGCCGACACGAGCCCGCTCGTGCGCGAGGCGTTGCACCGGATGAGCCTCGGCCCCGTGGCGCTGGAGAACATCTCGGCGCTGCACGAGAACTTCGTGCGGTGGAAGACGGGTTCCGGGCCGTGTCTCATTTGGCGGAAGCTGAAGAACACGCTCGACCAGCTGGGTGGTTGCGTGGTGCCGTCGCTCGGCCTGAACGACGGCGCCGGGCCGATCCTCTCGCTGGTGGCGGTGGCTCGTGACGCGGTGTTCACGTTGCCGCACATCGGGGACGACGAGGTCGTGACGATGCATCGGGGCACCGGGATCGAGCGGCTGAACGGCGACCAGGCACTGGCCTGCCCCGGCCGCTCCTATCAGGTGATCCTGCACAGCGCGCCCGCGACGGAGATCGCGAAGTCGTTGCTGGACACCGAGACCACGATCGCTCAGGTCGCCGAGGCGCTGCAGATCGAGAAGACCCTGGTCGCCGACGTGGTGGCCTATCTGGCCGGGGCCGAGCTAGTCGCTGTCCAGAGGTGTTGAGCCGACGTCATGTTGCTCCGATCGCGGATCGCAAAACGCGAGATTTCCCAGGATGCGCCCGTATCATGGCCGCGTCCCGAACCTCGTGTGGGAGCTGCTGTGACGCCACGACAGGAACGCTCATCGGTGTCCCGTCGTTTGGCGTACGTCGTGATCAGCGTGGTGTTCGCCAACTACCTGGCCGACACCTTCCTCGATGTGCTGAAAGTCGGTGCGACGCCCGCCAGGATCGCGGGCTCGCTCGCCTGCCTGCTCACAATCGGGTACCTGCAGCTGCGGGTGTTCAGCAGGCCCGGTGCGGATCTGCGCTCCGGCAGGGCCTACCTGGCGCTGGGCGCGATGGCGGCGCTCGTCTACGGACCGCTGCTGTTCTTCCCCACCGAGTGGACCAACATGCACGGCTTCCTCGCGGGCAGCGCGCTGCTCGTGCTGCCGGGCCGGGTGCGTTGGCTGGTCTACGGTGCAGTGGCGCTGAGCAACGGCGTGGAGCAGGCGTGGAGCGCCCAGGACCCGTCCACTCAGGCCTACTACATCATCTCGTCGTTGGTCGCGGGACTGGTCGTGTACGGCCTGTCCAGGCTGCCGTCGCTCGTGAAGCAGTCGGAGACAGTCCGGTCCGAGCTCGCCGGGCTGGCGGTGGCGCAGGAACGCCTGCGGTTCGCCCGTGACCTGCACGATCTGCTCGGTTTCAGCCTGTCCGCGATCACGCTGAAGGTGGAGCTGGCCCGCAAGCTGATCGGTGAGCACACCGACCGGGCGCTGCGGGAGCTGGCCGAGATCCTCGGCATCGCCCGCGAAGCCCTGACGGACGTTCGTGCGGTGGCCTCGAGCTACCGCGAACTGTCGCTGGCCGACGAGATCGAGTCGGCGCGCTCTGTACTGACCGCCGCCGGCGTCGCGACGACGATCGAGGCGGACCACCCCGAGCTCTCTCCCCGGTCCAGGACCGTGCTGGCGACGGTGCTGCGCGAGGGCGTGACGAACCTGCTGCGGCACAGCGATGCCACTCGCTGCACGATCACCATTTCCGGCTCGGGCCGGGTGGTGTCGATCGACATCGTCAACGACGGCGTTCCGGCCGAGGCCCACACCGAGCAAGGCAGCGGACTCACCAACCTCGCTACGCGCACGATGGCCATAGGCGGCTCACTGCTCGCCCAGCCAGCAGGCAGCGCCTACCGGCTGCACGCCGAGGTACCGGTCGAGCCGGTGCTGGACGAGCCGGCGAAGGAGCCACGACCTGCGGGGCCGCCGATCGCGACGCGGTTCGCCCAGGTCCTGTTCACCGTGGTGGTGGTCGGCTACGGCCTCATGTCGCTCTCCCAGGTGGCCTTCGACATCCCCCGCATCGGACTGCCGGGCATGGCGGTCGCCGTGCTCGCCACCGCGATCGAACTCGGGCTGGTATTGGGCCTGGTCGGCCGTCCGCACATCCGGCTGAACCTGGCGAGCAGTCTTGCGGTGCTCGCCGGAATGGCCGTCTGCGTGTACCTACCGGTGTGGATCTACGGCAACCCGCTCATCGGCGTCGCGGGCTTCATCGCCGGATCCGCGGCGCTGCTCCTGCCCCGCCCGATCGGCTGGATGGCGTTCCTCGCGGTCGTCGGCGTGCAGCTCGCGATCTGGCTCTCCACCGCCCCTGACGCCTTCTGGGTCGCCTACGGCCTGTTCGCTGTCACGAACCACGGGCTCGTTCTGTACGCGTTGGCCCGGCTGCGGTCGATGGTGACCGAACTGCACGAGGCCCGGGAGGAACTGGCCACGGCCGCCGTCGCGCAGGAACGGCTGCGGTTCGCCCGCGACCTGCACGACCTGCTCGGCTACAGCCTCTCGGCGATCACCCTGAAGAGTGAACTCACGCACCGGCTGGCCACGATCGACCCCGATCGGGCCCGCCAGGAGCTCGGTGAGGTGCTGGAGATCTCCCGGCAAGCCCTCGCGGACGTGCGATCGGTAGCGCTGAGCTACCGCGAGCTGTCGTTCGACGAAGAGACCCAGTCGGCGCAAGCGCTGCTGTCCGCCGCCGACATCGCGGTCACCGTCCGCATCGACGCGTGCGACCAACTGCCGAAGGACGTGACGGTCACGCTCGCCACCGTGCTGCGCGAAGGCGTCACGAACCTGTTGCGACACAGCAAGGCCGAGCACTGCGAGATCGTGCTGTCCAGCTCGCGGCACCTCGTCACGATGGACATCGTCAACGACGGGATCCCCAGCACGGAGCGGAAATCCCGTGACGGCAGTGGAATCGGCAACCTCACCACCCGCGTCCGGGCACTCGGCGGAGACCTCCACGCCGGACTGACCCCCGAGCAGACCTACCGGTTGCGCGCCGAGATCCCGTTGCCGTTGCCCTGAGAACGGCACCGGGACAGGCCGCTGCGCAACTGCGGATCGCCAACGCCAAAACGCCTGGATGCGCCCCTATCATGGCGCGACCCGAACCTCGCGTGGAAGCTGCCGCTGTGACGCAACGACAGGAACACTCCTCGGTGTCCCGCCGTCTGGCGTACGTCGTCATCAGCGTGGTGTTCGCCAACTACCTCGGCAACGCCATCCTCTACGTCCTGCAAGCCGGCGCCACCCCGGTCCGGATCGTGAGCTCGCTCGCCTGCCTGCTCACGATCGGGTACCTGCAGCTGGGGGTGTTCTCGCGACCGGACGCGGACCTGCGTTCGACCAAGGCGTATCTGGCACTGGGCGCGCTGGCACTGCTGGTGTTCGTGCCGGTGCCCTTCTTCCCCAACGCGTGGGGCGGCATGCCCGGCTTCCTCGCTGGCAGCGCCCTGCTGGTGCTGCCCGGCCGGGTTCGGTGGTTCGTGTTCGTCGCGGTGGCGCTCGCCAACGCCGCGACCAAAGTCGCGTACCAGCCACTATCCACTCTGGCCTACTACGTGGTGTCATCGATGGTCGCGGGCCTGGTCGTCTACGGGCTGTCCCGGCTGCCGTCGCTGGTGAAGCAGCTGGAGACCGCCAGGTCCGAGCTCGCCGGTCTCGCGGTGGCGCAGGAGCGACTGCGGTTCGCCCGTGACCTGCACGATCTGCTCGGTTTCAGCCTGTCCGCGATCACGCTGAAGGTGGAGCTGGCCCGCAAGCTGATCGGTGAGCACACCGACCGGGCGTTGCGGGAGCTGGCGGAGATCCTCGGCATCGCCCGTGAAGCGTTGACGGACGTTCGTGCGGTGGCTTCGAGCTATCGCGAGCTGTCGCTGACCGACGAGATCGAGTCGGTCCGGTCCGTGCTGACCGCGGCAGGGGTCGTGGCGGCGATCGAGGAGAACCACGACGACCTCTCGCCCCGGTCCAGGACGGTGCTCGCGACCGTGCTGCGCGAAGGTGTGACCAACCTGCTGCGGCACAGCGATGCCACCCGCTGCTCGATCACGATCAGCGGCACGGACCAGATGGTGTCGATCGACATCGTCAACAACGGCGCTCCCGCCGAGGTCGGCACAGACCGGGGCAGCGGCCTCACCAATCTGGCCACCCGCACCACGGCCATCGGTGGCTCGCTGCTCGCCGAGACGTCCGCGGATGGCACCTATCGGCTGCACGCCGAGGTACCGGTCGATCCGGCACCGGAGAAACCGGCGGGCAAGCCGCGCACGGCCGGCCCGCCGATCGCGACACGGTTCGCACAGGTGCTGCTGACGGCCGTGGTCGTCGGTTATGGCGTGATGGCCGCGACGTTGGCGTCGTACTTCTACTCGTCGGTAGGTGCGGCGGGCATCGCGACCTCCGTGCTGAGCAACGCCGTCACCGTCGGCCTCGTGCTGGCACTGGTGAGCCGGCCGCACCTCAGGCTGAGCCTGGCGGCCAGGTGCGCCACGCTGGCGGCGCTGGCCGTCTGCGTGTACACACCCGTTGTCCTGTTCGACAACCCGTACCTCGGCGGGGTGGCGGGTTTCCTCGCCGGAACGGCGGCGCTGTTCCTGCCACGCTGGATCGGCTGGGCGGGGTTCGTGCTGGTCGTCGCCGGACAGGTGGCCATCCAGGTCGCGTTCAGCGCACCACCCGATGACATCGTCTACGCCATCGTGGCCGTGACGAACCACGGGCTCGTGCTGTACGCGTTGACCCGGCTGCGGTCGATGGTGATCGAACTGCACGAAGCGCGGGAGGAACTGGCGACGGCGGCGGTGACGCAGGAACGGCTGCGGTTCGCCCGCGACCTGCACGACCTGCTCGGCTACAGCCTCTCCGCCATCACCCTGAAGAGTGAACTCACACACCGGCTGGCCACGATCGACCCCGAACGCGCCCGGCAGGAGCTCACCGAGGTCCTGGAGATCTCCCGGCAAGCGCTCGCAGACGTGCGATCGGTAGCGCTGAGCTACCGAGAGCTGTCGTTCAACGAAGAGACCCAGTCGGCGCAGGCACTGCTGTCCGCAGCCGACATCACGGTCACCGTCCGGATCGACGCCTCCGACCAGCTACCCAAGGAAGTGGAGGTGACGCTGGCGACCGTGCTGCGCGAAGGCGTCACGAACCTGTTGCGGCACAGCAAAGCCGAACGCTGCGAGATCGTGCTCGCCGGCTCACGGCACCTCGTCACGATGGACATCGTCAACGACGGCATCCCCGCGGTCGAGCGGAAATCCCGGGACGGCAGCGGAATCGGCAACCTCACCACCCGCGTCCGCGCGCTCGGCGGAGACCTCCACGCCGGACTCACCCCAGAGCAGACCTACCGGTTGCGTGCCGAAATCCCTTTGCCGGTCAGAGCATCTCCATGACGGCGCAACCCCAGCTGTAGCCGGCGCCCACGCCGACCATCACGATCCGCTGGCCGGACTGGGCCTTGCCGGTCTGGACGAGGTGGTCCAGGCTCGCGAACTGGTCGCCGGCGCCGAGGTGGCCGACCGTGCGGCTCCACTCCCACGTGGTGCGTTCGGCCTCGAGGTCGTACGGGCGCAGGTAGTTCACGTCCAGGCGGCGGCGGCCGAAGTGCGGCAGGATCACCCAGTCGGCGTCGCCGAGCTTCATGTCGGCGTCGGACAACGCCTCCTCGACGGTGCGGGCCTGGCCGGCATTGGCCTTGTTGATGCCGTAGGAGAGCCCGAACTCGCGGCTGAACGTGTGCTTGGCCTCCTCGAAGTCCACCGGGATGCGGTGCGAGAACGGCGCGAGGCCGAACGGCACGTCGCCGCGGTGCAGCGGTTCGAGGTCCGAATCAGCGTTGATGGCCAGCGAAAGCAGCTTCGCGTACCCGCCGCGGGTGGACAGCACGATCGCCGACGCGCCGTCGCCGTAGGGCGTGCCGGGGTCGGTGCGCCACCTGTCGATTCCGGGCAGGCAGAAGCGGTCCGAGGTGGTCAGCAACGCGTCCCTGCCCGGCCTCGCGGCCAGGTAGGACACGGCGAGGTCCAGCGCTGCCATGCCGCCGTTGGACATCTGCCGGATCTCCAGTGCCAGACAGGAGTTCCGCACGGTCTCGCGCTGGATGTACGACCCGACCGGCCACAGGTCCTGACCCTGGTGGTAGGTCGTGGCGTGCAGGATCAGGTCGACGTCGTCCGGCGCGGATCCCGCGCGGTTCAACGCGATCTGGGCCGCGGCGACGGCCATCTCGGCCGCCGACTCGGTCGGCGAGACGGAGACGGACAGCACGTCCGTTCGTGCGACGAGTTTCGGGTCGCACTCCCCTGATGCGATCGCGTCCTCGACCATCAGCGTCGAGGGCAGGCGCACCCCATGGCCACTGACGAAAACATCCTTCACTCGCACCGCGGTCAGACCTCCTTCAGCGCGCGTGCGATCCGCACAACGCGTTCCGCCTGCACTTGAGCCGCCTGCAACGCGACGTCGCTGACCGGCCTGTTGTCCGCGCCCAGAACGTGTGAGGTGCCGTAGGGATTGAGATCGCCTCCCGTCGGCACGATGATCCCGCCGAAGTGGCAGACCATGTTGTAGATCGACACGAGCGTGGTCTCCATGCCGCCGTGCGTGCTGCCGCCGGAGGTGAAAGCGCTGTACACCTTGTTCGCCAGCAGGCCGCTGAACCACGCCGGCCCCAGCGTGTCGATGAACTGCTTGAGCTGCGCGGACACGTTCCCGAACCGGGTCGGCGTGCCGAACACGACAGCGTCGGCCCAGAGCACGTCGTCGACCGCCGCGATCGGGATGTCCTCGGTGTCCTTGAGGTGCCCTGACCAGGCCGGGCGGGATGCCACGACGGCCTCGGGCGCCAGCTCCGCCGCCCGCACCAGCCGCACCTCAGCGCCGTGCTTCTCGGCCGTCTCGGAGATCTCCGTGGCGAGCCGGTGAATCGTTCCCGTCGAGGAGTAGTAGACGACTGTCACGTTGACGCTGCGTTCCATGGCGCATCCCTTCGCAAGGCAGCTCTCATCACCCTTGTCGGGTGGCCTTGATGTGGCGTGGAGCGCGACATGAACGTTGGGAGATATGGTGTCGCGCGGAGGGGCGCGATGATCAGGGTTCTGCTCGCGGAGGACATGCACATGGTGCGCGGTGCTCTCATCGCGCTGCTCAACCTCGAACCGGACATCGAGGTCGTGGCCGAGGTGAGCTCGGGCGACAAGATCGTGCCGACCGCGCGTCAGCACAAACCCGATGTCTGCGTGATCGACATCGACCTGCCGATTCTCGACGGGCTGAGCGCCGCCTCGACGATTCGCGAGACGATGCCGCAGGTCAGGACGTTGATGCTGACGTCGCTCGGCCGGCCGGGAACGTTGCGCAGGGCGCTGGCGGCCAGGGTGGACGGCTTCCTGCTGAAGGACGCGCCGCCGTCCGAGCTGGCCGACGCGATCCGCCGGGTCAACGCCGGCGAACGCGTCGTGGACAGCCAGCTCGCGCTGGCCGCGTGGGACCGCGGCGAGTGCCCGCTGACCGACCGCGAGCTCGAGGTGCTGCGGCTGGCGGCGAACGGTGCCGACGCGCCCGACATCGCGACCGCGCTGTCCCTTTCGGTCGGCACGGTCCGCAACTACATGACGACGATCCTGACCAAGCTCAACGGCCGCAACCGGGTGGACGCCATCCGCATCGCCGAGGAAGCCGGCTGGCTCTAGTGCGGATGGCATCGCGTCACGCGGCTTTCTGCTGCTGACTCGCCCGCAGGTCGAAGCCCGGCCTGGCGACGATCTCCGGGGTGAGCGCGTTGCCCGCCTCGAGGATCCGGCGGCCCATCAGGAAGTCGATCGGGCGGTTGCAGGCCTCGATGCCGACGAGCTTGTCGCCCCGGAAGCAGAACACCGAGAACTTGCCCTCCGCCGGGTCGCCGACGGTGACCGCGCGGTCGTGGCCGTCGGTGAGGCCGGCGATCTGCAGCTTCACGTCGTACTGGTCGCTCCAGAACCACGGCAGCGCCGTGTAGGGCTCGGCTGATCCGAGGATCGCCGACGCGACGCAGCTGCCCTGGTCCGTGGCGTTCTGCACCGATTCCAGCCGGGTGAGCCCGCCGGTGAGCGTGCTGGCGAACCGCGCGCAGTCACCGACCGCGTGCACCCGCTGGTCGATCGTGCGCAGGTGGGCGTCGACGACGATGCCGTTGTCGACCGCGAGCCCGGACCGCTGGGCGACCTCGGCGTTCGGGATGACGCCGATGCCCGCGACCACGAGGTCCGCCACCAGCACCGTGCCGTCGGTGAGCTCGACGAAGCCCTCTTTCACCGCGGCCACGCCGGTGCCGGTCAGCACCTGGACGCCCTCGCTGCGGTGCCGGTTGGTGAGGTGCAGGGCCGTGTCGGCCGAGACGGCCCGTTGCATGACCCGAGGCTGGGTCTCGACGACGGTCACCTCGTGGCGCAGCTTCCGCACCACAGCGGCGAATTCGAGGCCGATGAACCCGCCGCCGATGACGACGACGTCGAGTCCGATCTGGCCGTCGAGCTTCTGCCTGATGGCGTCCGCGTCGGCGACCGTGCGCAGGTTCAGCACGTGCTCGGCGCCGGGGATCGGCAACGGCCGTGGCCGCGCTCCCGTGGCGAACACCAGGTGGTCGTAGCTCACCGTGCGGGCACAGCCCAGCACCGCGACGCGTGCCGACCGGTCGACCCCGATCACCCGCTCGCCCCGCACGAGCTTGATGCCGTGGTCCTCGTAGTAAGAATCCTGCCGCAGCACCAGTCCGGCGAGGTCGGTCTCCCCCGCCAGATAGGCCTTCGTGAGCGGCGGCCGCTGGTACGGCGCGGCTTGCTCGTCACCGATGAGGGTGATGGGGCCGCGGTGTCCCTGCTCGCGCAGGGACACCGCGACCTGGCAGCCCGCCTGCCCGGCCCCGACGACGACTACCGACTCGCCACGCATGTCAGTAGTTGCCCAGTCCGCCACAGACGTTGAGCGCCTGCGCGGTGATCGAGGACGCGGTGTCCGTCGTCAGGTACGTCACGAGACCGGCGACCTCTTCCGGCGTGCTGTACCGACCCAGCGGGATCTTGGCGTTGAACTTCTCGAGGACCTCTTCCTCGGTGACACCCCAGTGGTTCGCGTAACCCTGGCGGACGCGGCCGGCCATGGGCGTCTCGACGTAGCCGGGGCACACCGCGTTGACGGTGATGCCGGACTTCGCCAGCTCGATGCCGACGGCCTTGGTGAAGCCGACGACTCCGTGCTTGGACGCCGAGTAGGGCGCGGCGAACACGACACCCTGCTTGCCACCGGTGGAGGCGATGTTGATGATCCGGCCCCAGCTCTGCTTCACCATCTGGCCCGTCGAGAGAACCTCTTTGGTGAAGCGGAAGACACCGTTGAGGTTGGTGTCGATGACGTCGAGCCAGAGGTCCTCGTCCAGCTCGGCGGTGATGCCGCCGCCACCGCGCCCGGCGTTGTTCACGAGGATCTCGATGGGGCCGAAGGCATCGACGGCCTTCTGGACCGCGTTGCGAATGTCCTCAGTGGACGTCACGTCGGTGGCCGCGCCGTCCGCCTCGTAGCCCTCTTCGCGGAGCTGCTTCACCGTGGTGGTGACGTTCTCGGCGTTGCGCGCCACGACGAAGACCGCGTGGCCCTCCCGGCCGAGGCTGCGCGCGACCTCGAGGCCGATTCCGCTGGTAGCGCCCGTGACCAGGGCGACCCGTCGCTTGCTCATGCGTCTTCTCTCCCTCAGAGTTGCTTCTCAGGCATGTGCACGACGAGCCCGTCCTGCTCCTCGGTCACGGGGATCTGGCAGCTCAGCCGGCTGTTCTCCTTGCGCTCGCAGGCGGTGAAGTACAGCAGCTCGTCCTCGACCTGGTGCATCTGCGACAGCGGCTTGGTGTTCTCCGGGTCGACATACACGTGGCACGTGCCGCAGGAGGCCCCACCGCCGCACTGGGCGACAATTCCCTTGATGCCGTTGAGAACCGCGCCGCGCATCACGGTGTCGTCCTGGGCAACGTCGACAACGGTCTCGATGCCGTCGTGCGTTACGTAAGTGATCTTTGGCATGGCAGTTCTCCCACGGATCTGCGGCTCGCCGGACGAGGTTCACCTTGCCCAGCGGCGCTTTGCACGTGGTGGAGACCACCTTGAACGCTCCGCGCACGGCGTTCCGGTGGCATTCGAGGTGGTCTTGGGACGCTGCGGTGTCGGCGCACATCCACACGCGGAGGTTCCATCGTGCCCCTCAAGGAGTTCTACGACCAGCAGGTGAACTGGTCACCGCCGTTCGAGGACGGCCTTGAACGCGCGACCGTCGTCGTGCCACGCGACTATTCCGATCCGGACGGTCCGAAGCTCACCATCGCGCTGGCCCGCCTCAAGGCCACGGATCCGGCCCAGCGCCGCGGTGTCCTGCTGGCCGTCAACGGCGGCCCCGGCGGTGACGGTGGCGACGGGCTCGCGCTGATCAAGCACTTCGGCGCGCGCGTCAGGACCGCCTACGACCTCATCGGGTTCGACCCGCGCGGGTACGGCGAGTCGACCAAGCTGTACAGCGAGGTCACGATCCCCAAGGCGCCGTTCGACTCGCGGCCGCCGGACTCGTTGTTCGAGCAGCTGGCCGAGGACATGCGGCTGCGCGAGCTCGGCTGCGAGAAGGCCGGCGGCGAGCTGCGTCCGCACATCACGACCCGCAACACCGCGCGCGACATGGACCTGATCCGGGTCGTGCTCGGTGAGGAGAAGATCTCGTTCGTCGGGTACGCGTACGGCACCTACGTCGGTGCTGTCTACGGCACGATGTTCCCCGAGAGCCTGGACCGCACGGTGCTCGACTCGTGCATCAATCCACAGTGGACCTGGCGTGAGCAGTTCGTGACACAGGCGGAGGCGGTCTACCGCAACGTCGCGCTGTGGGCGGACTGGACCGCGGAGCGCGACGGGCACTTCCACCTCGGCAAGACCTCCGAGGCCGTCATCGCCGAGATCGAGGCCGTCGTCGAGAAGCTCGAGGAAGGCGACCAGATCCAGCTCCGCACCCTGCTGGACGGAGCGGTCGGCACTCGGTCCACGGACCGGGCGCAGTGGGACTCGCTCGGCTACCTCATCGGCGACCTCCGCACCACGTTGCAGGACGGCAACTTCGACAAGGCGCGGACGCTGATCGTCGGGCAGGCCACCTGGCGGCCGCAGGACTCCGAGGGCGACCTGCGGGTCGGCGTGCTGGAGGCCATCACGCTGGAGACGTACTGGCCGCAGGACCTCGAGGTCTACTACAACGACGTCCGCAAGCACCGCGCACACCACCCGTACGGCTACGGCGTTCTGCGCGCGCAGCCGTGGGTCGGCGCGTTCCGCACGTTCGAAAGCCTTGAGCCGCCGACGAAGCTCGCGCAGCCCGGTTATCCCAAGGGGCTCGTGGTGCAGGCGGACGGCGACCCGATGGACCGCTACGAGGGCGGCGTCGTGCTGGCCGAGCTGCTGGACCACCCGCTGGTCGTCATCGAGGACTCCGGTGACCACGAGGTGTACGCCTTGGCGGGCAACGAGGTTCTCGACGCACTGGTCGACGACTACCTCGTCGACGGCGTGCTGCCGGCCGAGGCTCGAGTCACCATTCCGGGTCACGTCAAGCGCCCGGACATCCCGAAGGACTGAAGTCGTCTGCAAGTACTACCAACTTCGAGTTGGTAGTACTTGCACACGCACCAAGGGCCCCGCGGATCATCCGCGGGGCCCTTTTCGTGGAAATCAGTCCTCGGCGGGGAGGTCCCAGGTGACCGGCAGCTCCCAGAGGCCGTAGATCACGGCGCCCTCCTTGCGCGGGATCTCCAGGAACGGCTTGGCCAGGCGCAGCGACGGGATGCGCTGGAACAGCGTCGTCCACACCAGCTGCATCTCCAGGCGCGCGAGGTCGGCGCCGATGCAGTGGTGCAGGCCGTGGCCGAACCCGAGGTGCTTGCGGGTACCGCGCTCCAGGATCAGCTTCTCCGGCTCCGGGAAGATCTCCGGGTCGCGGTTGCCGTTCAGGCCCAGGCACAGAATGCCGTCGCCGGCCTTGATGGTCTTGCCGGCGATCTCGATGTCCTCCAGAGCGACGCGCGGGATGGCGGTGTCACCGATGGTGGCGAGGCGGACCAGTTCCTCGACGGCGGGCTCGATCATGCCCTCCGGGTCGTCGAGCAGCAGCTTGAGCTGGTCCGGGTTCTCCAGCAGGGCGGCGGTGCCCAGCGAGAGCATCGAGGCGGTGGTCTCGTGGCCGCCGTTCATCAGCAGACGGATCATGTTGAACAGGTCGCGGCGGGTGTACTCCTCGCCGGACGCGGCGTACTCGGCCATCGCGCGGCTGAGCAGGTCCTCGCCGGGTTCCTTCTCCTTCAACGTGATCAGCTTGTCGACGTAGGCGTTCACCTCGACGATCGCCGCCTGGCGCTGCTCGGGTGTCGAGTGCCCGCCGAGCAGACAGGTGCCGTGCTCGATGAAGAAGTCGTGCTCGTCCTGCGGGATGCCGAGCAGCTCGCAGATGACGGTCATCGGGACCGCCAAAGAGAACTCGCGGTGGAAGTCGATCGGCGGCGTCATCGTGAGGATCTTGTCGATGTACTCGTCGACGATCTCCTGGATGCGGGGGCGCAGCCGCTTCACCTGGCGGTTGGTGAACGTCACGGCCGCCTTGCGCCGGGTCTTGGTGTGCTCCGGGTTGTCGTAGCCGATGAACGACGTCTCGGTGCGGAACTCCGGCGGCGCGATGAAGTAGAACGGGAAGTTGTCGTGCTTGCGCGACGCGCTGATCCGCGGGTCCGTCAGGAGCTGCTTGATCGTGTGGTAGCCGCTGATCGTCCAGATCCGCAGTCCGGAACCGGTCAGCGTGACCTCGACGACGTCTTCCTCGGCCATCTCGGTGTACTGCGCGGGCGGGGTGAACGGGCATGTGCGCTTGTACGGGAACGTGTCCACACCTGGCTCGGTGGCGCTGCTGGTCATCGGTGTCTTCCTCCTAGTCAGAGATGTGGCTCACGCCAGATCAGCGCCGCCATCGAGCGTGATGACTTGACCGGTCACCCAGGAGCTCGCCGGCTCGGCGAAGCGGGTGATCCACGGGACGACGTCGTCGACCTCGCCGGTGCGCCCCAGCGGGGTCTGCGAGGCCTGGAACCCGAAGTAGCCCTCGACCTCCTCGGGGCTCAGGCCGTTGGCCGCGTAGACCTCGGTGCGCACCGCGGCGGGCGCGACCGCGTTGACGCGGATGCCCTGCGGGGCCAGTTCGAGGGCCCAGCTGCGGACCAGGCTGTCCACGGCGGCCTTGCTGGCGCCGTACACGCCACCGCCCGGCACGGCGATGTGCCCGGCGTTGCTGGACACGAACACAATGCTGCCGCCGGGCGAAGTGAGCTGCGGCAGCAACGCGGCGGTCAGCACCAGCGGGCCGACCAGGTTGGTCTCCAGCACGTCGCGGGCGGTGGCGATGTCGAAGCCCGCCACCGGGGTGAAGCGGAAGATCCCGGCGTTGTGCACGATCACGTCGACCTTGCCGCCGCCCAGCTTCACGGCGTCGACGACCTTCTGCGCGCCTTCCTCGGTTGTCACGTCCGCGACCACCGCGGTGATCGCGGGGTGCAGCGAGACCACTTCGGTGAGACGGCTTTCGCGGCGGCCGGTGATGATCACGTTCGCGGCGCCGAGGTCGGCGAACGCCAGCGCCGCCGCGCGGCCGATGCCGGTTCCCCCACCCGTCACGACGACCTGCTGTCCGGCAAATGGTGCGTCCGACATGACGCCTCCAGCTTCTTTCTCTCCTGTAAGAGCAGTTACCGCCAACCCTGCTCGGTGACCCTTGAGTCCAGGTCTAGGCACGTCGGAAACCCTGGTTCGCATGGAGAACGTGGGCAGGTGGCGGGCACGGGTCGGCCGGCCGGGCGGCGAGACCGAGAGCGAGTTCGAGTTCACCGAGGACGGCACCGCCACGCTTGTGCTGGGCGGCAAGGGAAACGGCACCTGGACGGCGACTGGCCCCGGCACGTTCAGCTACCGGATCCTCGAAGAGCTGACCGAGGCTCAAGGCACGGTGGAGATCGCGCAGGACGCGGTGCTCAACGGCGACGAGTTCATCAGCAGTGGCATCACAAAAGTGCGCCTCGCGAACGGGGAGACCGTCCGCGAGGCGCACATCAGGATCATGGCAAAGCGCGTCAGGAGAACTTGACCGTCACGTTGCCGGTGTACTTACCCGCCAGCAGCGACAGCAACGCCTGCGGTGCGGCCTTGACCCCACCCTCGACGATGGTGTGGGGGAAGACGAACTTGCCCTCCTGCAACCACTGTCCGAAGTGGACGACCCAGTCCTGGATCTGCTCCGGCAGGTGGTAGCAGGCGAACGGGCGGATCTCCAGGTGCTTCGTGATGGCCGTCATCAGGTCGAGCCGCGGGTGCTCGGCCTTGCCGTTCACCTGGTTGGCCAGCGCACCGCACAACGCGAAGCGTGCGTGGGGGCGTGCCGCCTGGATCGCGGCCTCGAACTGCTCGCCGCCCACGTTGTCGAAGAACACGGTGATGCCGTCCGGCGCCAGCTCGCGCAGCCGGTCGCCCACCGGGCCGTCCTTGTAGTTGAACGCGGCGTCGAACCCGAGCTCGTTGACCAGCCAGTCGACCTTCTCCTGGCTGCCCGCCGAGCCGATCACCTTGGCACCACGGGCCTTCGCGATCTGCCCGGCCAGCGAGCCGACACCACCGGCGGCGCCGGTGACGAACACGACGTCGCCCTCGCCGGCCTGCGCGACTGTCGCCATGCCGTAGTACGCCGTCGGGCCCTGCGACAGGAAGTAGACCGGGCTGGGCACGTAGTGCGGGTTCTGCTTGATGAACTGCTGCGCCGGGCCGACCCAGTACTCCTGCCAGCCGCCGAACGACTGCACGAGGTCGCCGACCTCGAAGTCGGGGCTGTTCGACTTCACGACGGTACCGACACCACCGCCACCCGCGGGGTCGCCGACCTTCCACGGCGGCACCCCCGGAATCTGGCAGTCGGACCTCATGAACTCCTTGAAGGCGGCAGCCACCGACACGTAGTCGACGCGCACCAGCACCTCACCGTCACCGGGCTCGGGGACGGCCACCTCGACGACGTCGAAGTGCTCGAGGGTCAGGTCGTCCTCGACGTGCTTGGCGAGCCTGACCTCCCACTGCTTCTCGGGGATGCTCATGACTCTCCTCTATTGGCCCCAAGTGACGGGGAAGGTGACCAGTGAATGGTTGATCTCGCCCTGGTGCCACTTCAGGTCCTCGTACGGCACGGCGAGCCGGAGGTCCGGGAAGCGGCGGGTCAGGCCTTCGATGGCGATCGCCATCTCCATGCGCCCCAGCTGCTTGCCGAGGCAGTAGTGCACACCGTGCCCGAACGCGATGTGCGGGTTCTGCGCCCGGTCGATGTCGAGCAGGTCCGGGTCCTCGAAGACGTCCGCGTCGCGGTTCGCCGACGACAGCACGAAGAACACCGCGTCGCCCTTGGCGATCTTCTGCCCACCGAGCTCCAGGTCCTCCGCCGCGATGCGGTGGAACCCGGTGGTGTCGGTGGCGAAGAGGTTGACGTGCCGCAGCAGTTCCTCGACCGCGGCCGGGATCAGCGAAGGATCCGCGACGAGCCGCTTCCAGGTGTCGGGGTAATCGGCGAGCAACGCCAGCACCGAGTTGGAGATCTGGTTCGCGGCGGTGTCGAAGCCGGCCCCGATCAGCGTGAACGCGAACGTGACCAGCTCCTGCTCGCTGAGCTTGTCGTCGTTGTCCCGCGCGGAGATCAGGTCGGACAGCATGTCCTGACCGGGGTTCGCGCGCTTCTGCGCGATCAGGCCCATGACGTACCCGGCGAGCCGGCCGAACGCCCGCATCGGCGCCTCGGGGTCGTTCTCGTCGAACGTCGCGAACGCCCGCGCGTCCGTCTCGAAGATCTTCAGGTCGTCGGTCGGCACGCCGAGCAGGTCACCGATGATCGTCAACGGCAGCGGAACGCAAAGCGCCTCAACGAGGTTGACCGGCCCGCCCTTGAGCTCGATGGCGTCCAGCAGCTCATCGGCCACCTTCTGCACGCCCGCGCGCATCGCCTCGACCTTGCGGACGGTGAACGCGCCCATCACCAGCTTGCGCAGCCGGGAGTGCTCGGAACCGTCCAGCGAGATGATCATCTCTGGGGTCGTGGCCATGGCGCCGCCGACCTGGGGAGCACCCTCGACGCACGTCAACGCGCGGCTCAGCCTCGAATCGGCGAGCCCGGCGCGGACGTCCTCGTACTTGGTGATCACCCAGGTCGGCGTGCCGGAGTTGGTCGGCACCTTCGCCACCGGGCACTCGGCGCGCAGCTGGGCGTACTTGGGATCCGGGCCGCGGTAGGAGGAGCCGGTGAACGGGAACTCCTCGTCCAGTTCGGGGGACAGCAACGGACACCTCCGGGGTTTCGGCTCGGCCTCGCGGCGAAGACTGCTCCGCGTGCCTCGAAGGCCGCTCGAAGGTCGAATGTCGACCGGGATTTGAGCCCCCGCACCTACCTTCGCGCCATGGACACTGCACTCGTGCCGTTCCGGGTCGAGGTTCCCGACTCCGAACTGGCGGACCTCACCCGGCGGCTGGCAGCGACCAGGTGGCCGGACGCGGAGACCGTGGACGACTGGTCGCAGGGCATGCCCCTGGCCTACGCCAAGGAACTGGCCGAGTACTGGGCCAACATCTACGACTGGCGCGCCACAGAGGCTCGCCTCAACGCCGTCCCCCAGTTCAAGACGGAGATCGACGGCGTCGGCATCCACTTCCTGCACGCGCGCTCCCCGCACGCCGGCGCGAAGCCGTTGCTGCTCACGCACGGCTGGCCCGGTTCGGTCGCGGAGTTCCTCGACGTCATCGAACCGCTGACCAACCCACCGGACCCGGCCGACGCCTTCCACGTCGTCGCACCTTCGTTGCCCGGCTACGGTTTCAGCGACAAGCCGACCGGAACCGGCTGGACGCTGGAGCGCATCGCCCAGTCGTTCGTCACGCTGATGGGCCGCATCGGCTACGACAAGTTCTTCGCGCACGGCAACGACTGGGGCTCGTTCATCACGGGCATCCTCGGCCACATCGCGCCGGAGAACGTCGAGGCGATCCACCTCGTCATGCCGTTCGCCTCCGCCCCCGAAGCGGAGGTCCAGCTGACGCAGGACGACTACAAGGGGCTCGCCGCGCTGAAGGAGTTCGCCGCCAAGGAGTCCGCGTACGCGGCGGTGATGAACACGAAGCCGCAGTCGCTGGCGTACGGCCTGACCGACTCCCCCATCGGCCAGCTCGGCTGGGCCGGCGAGAAGTACTGGTCGTGGAGCGATCACGACGGAGACGCCGAGAAGATCATCTCGCGCGACCGGATCCTGGACATGGTCTCGGTGTGCTGGTTCACCGCGACGGCCGCGTCGTCGGGCCGGTTGTACTGGGAGAGCTACAACAAGTCGCCGCTCACGCAGGTCGACGTGCCGACCGGGTTCTCGGTGTTCCCCGCGGACGCGCGGATGCCCAAGGCGTGGGCCGAGCACCGGTTCACCGACCTGCGCTACTGGAAGGAAATGCCGTCCGGCGGCCACTTCCCCGCGCTCGAGAACCCGGCCGTGCTCGTCGAGGAACTGCGGACGTTCTTCCGCCTGGTGCGCTCATGACGGCCACGCTCAGCAAGCCGGGCACGAAACTCGGCCTCGTGCTGGCCGTGTGCTGCCTGGCGCAGTTCATGAACGTGCTGGACGCGTCGGTCATGAACGTCGCACTCCCCTCGATCTTCGAGGAGCTGAAGTTCGAACGGCACCACCTGCAGTGGGTCAACAGCGCGTACACGATCGCGGTGTGCGGCTTCCTGCTGCTGGGCGGCCGGCTCGCCGACCTCTTCGGGCAGCGCCGGGTGTTCTTCTTCGGCGCCGCCCTGTTCACCGTCGCGAGCGCGGTCGGTGGCATGGCGACCTCGCCCGGCACGCTGATCGCGGCCCGCGGCTTCCAGGGCCTCGGCGCGGCTGTGATGGCGCCGGCGTCGCTGACCGTCCTCGGCACCACGTTCACCGATCCGACCGCCCGTGCCAAGGCGTTCGGCTGGTGGAGCGCGGTGTCCGGTTCCGCCGGTGCGGTCGGCGTGCTGCTCGGCGGCATCGTCACCGAGTCGCTCGGCTGGCGCTGGGTGCTGCTGATCAACGTGCCGCTCGGCATCGCGCTGGTGGCCATGATCCGCGGGGCCGTGCCGGAGACGCCGAGCAACGGCGGCCGCAAGCGCCTCGACGTGCCGGGCGCGATCACCGTGACGATCGGTCTGATGGCGCTGGTCTACGGCATCTCGCAGTCGCACGAGCTCGGCTGGGGTTCGTTGCAGGTCGCCGGTTCACTGGCGCTCGCCGTGGTGCTGTTCGCGCTATTCCTGCGCCAGCAGACCATCTCCGACCACCCGCTGATGCCGCTGGGCATCTTCCGCAACCGCGCGGTGACCGCCACGAACATCGTCGCGTTCTTCGCGATCGCGGCCCTGTTCAGCACCTTCTACTTCCTGACCCTGGTGCTGCAGCAGGTGATGGGCTTCAGCCCGCTCGCCACCGGTCTCGGCTACCTGCCGTTGTCCTTGGGCATCGCGTTCGGTGGTTACGGCGTGGCGCGGATCGTGCCGAAGATCGGCCCGCGACCGGTGCTGATCGCCGGTCTGCTGAGCGCAACAGTCGGCCTGCTGTGGGTGTCCACAGCGGACGAGACGTCGACGTTCACGGGCACCATCCTCGTTCCGACCCTGTTGCTGGGACTGGGAATGGGCGCCGTCCTCAACGCCACCACGAACGCCGCCACGTCCGGTGTGCCGCGTGAGCAGGCAGGCCTCGCCTCCGGGCTGCTCAACACGATCCGGCAGATGGGCAGCGCGATCGGCCTGGTCGTGCTCGCGACGATGTCGTCGGCCACGGCGGATTCCCTGCTGGCTCAAGGTGAACCGCTGAAACACGCGCTCGGCTCCGGCTACGGGCTCGCGTTGTTCGGTGCCGGCGTCTTCACCTTCTGCGGCGCGCTGGCCGCGCTCGCGGTACCCCGCAAGAAGTAGACGCAGAACGGCCCCCGTGCTAGCGGGGGCCGTTCTGCGTTCAGAAACCCTTGCCGTGCAGGTCGACGGGCAGCGCGACCAGCCGGTGGTTCATGTCGGCCTTCTGCCACTCCAGTTCCTCCTCGGCGACCGCGAGCCGTGCCGCCGGGAAGCGCCGGGTCAGTTCCTCGAACGCGGCGGTCAGCTCGATGCGGGCGAGCGGAGCTCCAAGGCAGCGGTGGATCCCGTAGCCGAACGCGACGTGCTCGTTGCCCGCCCGCGCGAAGTCGAGCGCGTCGGGGTCGGCGAACACCGTCTCGTCGCGGTTCGCCGAGTTGGTCGACACGAACACCGCGTCACCCCGCGGGATCGTCACCCCGAACAGCGTCACGTCCTCCAGCGCGATCCGCGGCAGGCCGGTCGTGTCGTTGGTGGACAACGTGATCCAGCGCAGCAGTTCCTCCACGGCCGCCGGCACCTCCTCGGGGTGCTCCCCCAGCCGCACCCACTCGTCGTGATGGTGCCCGAGCAGCGTCAGGACCGAGCTGGCCAGGTGGCACGCAGTGGAGTCGCCGCCGGCCCCGAGCAGCGTGTAGCCGAGGCCGATGAGCTCTTCGACCGCCAGTCTGTCGTCACCGATCCGCACCTCGGTCAACGCCGACAGCACGTCGTCGCCGGGCGCGTGCATCTTGCCGAACACCAGCGCGGCCATGTACTCGCCGAGCTGCTCCCCCGCCGCGGCCGCCACCTCGGGCGCGTCCACCGCGGCGAACTCCCGGATCAGCCGCGCGAACGTGTCGCGGTCCTCGGCGGGGACCCCGAGCAGGTCGCTGATCGCGATGATGGCCAGCGGGAACGTGAACCTGCCCAGCAGATCCACCGGTCCATCGACGGCTTCCTCACCCGCACGGTCCAGCAGATCGCTCACGAGCTGCTGGATTCGTGGTCGCATGGACTCGATGCGGTCGACCGAGAACGCCTGCGAGACGAGGTCGCGCAGCCGGGTGTGCGCGGGCGGGTCCAGCGAGATGATCATGCCGGGCGGCGCCTGGAACAGGCCGGGGAACTGCGGCGCGGCCGGCTCGTACGACGCGGCGCGGGAGAACCGCACGTCGTCCAGCACCGCGCGGACCGAGTCACGGGTGGTGGCGACCCAGCAGTGGCCGCCACCCGCCGCTGGCAGGCGCACGACCGGCCGCGACGCGCGGAACCCGGCGAACTCCGGCGCCGGACCGCGGTAGCTGGATCCGGGAACGGGAAAGGAAACCACCGTGCGCTCCTGACGTGAGTAGGGGACTTTCCGCACGTTAGGAGGGTCGACCTGAAGCCCGATCTAGTGCCGTTCGAGTGACCGAAGGGACGCTGAGCGTGATCGGCCATCCAGGCGAAACCCCCATTCCGGGAGATCCACCATGACCATCCTCGTCACCGGAGCCCGCGGCAACGTCGGCCGCCGTGTGCTCCAGCGGCTCTACGCGGCGGGTCACAGCCTCCGCGCGTCCGGCCGCAACCCCGCAGAACTCGACGTTCCCGACGGCGTGGAAACCGTCGCGCTGGACCTCAACGACCCGGAGACCTTCATCGCGGCCCTCGCCGGGGTCTCCAAGGTGCTGCTGTACGCGGAGCCGGACGGCATCGTGAAGTTCCTCGACGAAGCCGAGAAGGCGGGCGTCGAGAAGGTCGTCCTGCTCTCGTCCAGCACGGTCGAGGGGCCCGGCTCCGAGAACGACCCGCTGGCCCACCACCACAAGATCGTGGAGGACGCGGTCGTCGCCTCCGGCCTGACCTACACCATCCTGCGGCCCGGTGCTTTCATGAGCAACGCGTTCGGCTGGAGCTACTCGCTGCAGGCGGGCGACACCATCGACCAGGTCTTCACCGAGGCGCAGGTCGCGCCGGTGCACGAAGATGACATCGCTGACGTCGCGGTCGTCGCACTGACCGAGAAGTCGCTCGAGGACCAGTTCGTGCTGCTGACCGGCCCTGAGTCGCTGACCTTCCGCCAGGAGCTGGAGATCGTCGGCGAGGTGCTCGGCCGCAAGCTGATCATCAACGAGCTCACCCGCGAGCAGGGCGAGGCGCAGATGAGCAACTTCGTGCCGCCGCCCATCCTCGCCTCGCTGCTCGCGCAGTGGGAGGCCGCCGTCGGCGTCGTCGCGGACACGAGCGCCACCGCCGAGCGCATCACCGGCAAGCCGGGCCGCACGTTCCGGCAGTGGGTCGAGGAGCACGGCGCGTATCTCGCGTGAGGCACCGAGTCGGGACGGAGCGGCGGCCCGTCCCGGCTCGCGCGTCACCTCAGCTGCGGGTCATCGTGAACGTGATGTTCGAGGTGCCCAGGTTCGTGCCGTCCGCGAGGAAGAACGTGGACGGGCCGGAGCTGGTGAAGTTGTTCGGTCCACTTTGGACGGCGTCCTGGTCGAAGTCGACGTAGGCGAAGTACTGGCCGTTCTCGTCGTAGACCTTCTCGCCGCGGAACTTGTAGTGGAACTTGTTCACGCCGGTAGACCACCACTTGCCTTTCGTGGTGGTGTTTTGCTCGTTGGTGACGAAGGCGTCGCCGTTGGCCTTGAACTGCAGCCTGGTCGGGTGGTCCCCGTCGGTCCTGGTGACGAAGCCCGTCCAGTTGCCGACCGGTGTGCAGCTGGTCGCGTTGGCTGTGGCGCTCAAGCCGGACAGGGCGAGCACTACCGCGGCCGTGATGGCTCCTGTGCGCGCGAGGACGGCCGAACGTTTCGGAGTGAACGTCTGCATCTGTGTGGCTCCAGTTTCCCGGTTGCGTGCGACGGACGCGGGAACCTTGGAGCAGGGCCCTGCAGAACGGCTGCAGCTCGGCTCGAACGCCCTCCCTTCCGCTGGGGCACAAGTCCGTTTCGACCCGTTCGCGGAAAGCTGGGGCGAACAAACGGGTTTCACCGGGGAGGGCGCTGTGACAGAGCTGGAGACAGAACTCTGCGAGCTGTTCGGGGAGGTGCTCGGCGTGCCGGGGATCGAGCCGGAAGACCACTTCTTCGACCTGGGCGGTCACTCGCTGCTGGCCTCCAAGCTGGTCAAGCAGGTCCACGAGCGGTTCGGCGTCCGCGTCCCGTTGCGCAGCTTTTACGAGGATCCGACGGCAAGGGCCGTCGCCAAGCAGCTGGACCAGGCAGCCTAGGAGTTCAGAGATGCGCTGGAATGACCTGTACATCGCCGGTGTGGGCACATATCTGCCCGAGCAGGTCGAGACGGTGGACGACGCCATCGCGGCCGGCCGGTACACAGAAGAGAAGAAGGCCATGAACGGCTACCGGGAGCTGCGCGTCGCCGCGCCCGGTGAGACCGGTCCGGTGATGGCCGCGAAGGCAGGCCTTCAGGCGGTGGAGCGCTCGGGGCTGAGCCCGCTGGACTTCGGCTTGACCGTGCACGCTTCCCTGTCGCACCAGGGACTGGATCTGTGGACCCCGGCCAGCTACGTGCAGGCGAACACCGTCGGTGGCACCGGGCCCGCCTTCGAGGTCAAGCAGGGGTGCAACGGCTTCATGGCCGCGGTGGACCTCGCGGCCTCCTACATCTCGTCGCACCAGGACCTACCGGCCGCGCTGGTGACGGCGGGCGACGCGTTCCACCTGCCGTACTTCGACCGGTGGGCCTCGGAGGAGCAGAACGTCAGCGGTGACGGCGCGGGGGCGCTCGTCCTGTCGAACCGTTCCGGCTTCGCCAGGATCCGCTCGATCCACTCGCACGCCGACTCGACGCTGGAACAGATGTCGCGCGGCTACGCGGAATGGACCACCGGACCGTTCGCGGACGGCCAGACCCTCCAGCTCAACAGCGGCGTGGAGGACTTCCTCAAGAACGCCGACGTCGACCTCGACGACATGATCGCGCGCATCGGCGGCGGGGTGCGGCACTCGCTCAAGATGGCGCTGTACGAGGCGGAGATCGAGCTCGCCGACGCACGCTTCTTCCTGCACCAGCAGCTCGCGGAGACCATTGTGCAGCACGGCATCTGCGGTCTGCTCGGGGTCGATCGCGACTCCACCACGTACGACTGGGCCAAGCAGTACAGCATGGTCGGCACCGCGGACATCGCGCTGGGCCTCGACCACTTGCTGGCCGAACGCGACCCGAAGCCGGGCGACCTCGTCGTCCTGCAGTCCTCCGGCGCCGGCTACGTGTGGACCGCCGCCGTCATCGAGATCCTCGAACGTCCTTCCTGGGTCTGACACACAACGAGAGAGGGGCTCCCCGGCCGGGGAGCCCCTCTCTCGTTCGTTCAGATGTAGAGCGACTTCGAGTTCCAGTCCGGTTCCGGCAGCGCCTTGCGGTCGGTCTTGCCGTTGCCGGTGATCGGCAACGCGTCCACCACGACGAACCCGGCCGGCACCATGTGCTCGGGCATGTTCGCGCGCATGTGCGCCTTGAGGGCCCGCTTGTCCAGCTCCTCACCGGACTTCACGACCCACGCGACCAGCCTGCGGTCACCGCTGGGGTGCGTGCGGAGGCCGACGGCCGCGTTGCGCACCTGCGGATGCTCGGTCAGCGCGTTCTCGACCTCACCGGGCTCGATCCGGAAACCGCGCAGCTTGAACTGGTCGTCCATCCGGCCGAGGAACTCGACGACGCCGTCCGCGCGTTTGCGCGCCTCGTCGCCGGTGCGGTAGTAGCGCTCGCCGTTCCAGCTGCCCCGCACGAACTTCTCCGCGGTGAGGTCGGCGCGGTTCCAGTAACCGCGTGCCACCTGGGCGCCGCCTACCCACAGCTCACCGCGCGTGCCGGCCGGGACCGGGTTCCCCTCCTCGTCGACGATGACGATCTCGACGTTCTGCAGCGCCGCGCCGATCGGGAGGGCACCAGCGAGCACCTCGCCCGCGCCGATGCGATGACAGGTGGCGTACGTCGTGGCCTCGGTCGGCCCGTAGGCATTGACGATCTGCAACTCCGGCACGGCTTCCCGCAGTGCCCGCACGTGCGGCAACGACAGCACGTCACCGCCGGAAATGACCGTGTGCAGACCCTTGAACGCGTCGACGTCGACGTCGATCTGGCGGTGGAAGAGCGCCGCGGTCAGGAAGAGGATGCTGATCTCGTTGCGGCGCAACAGGTCACCGAGTTCTTCTGCCTGCATCACGCCGGGCGGGGCGAGCACCAGGCAGGCGCCGTTCAGCAGCGCGCCCCAGATCTCGAACGTCGCGGCGTCGAAGGCGACAGGGGCGAGCAGCAAGAACCTGTCGTCCTGGCTGATGTCCAGGTAGTTCGGCTCGGTGACGAGGTTCGTGATGTTGCGGTGCTCGATCATCACCGACTTCGGCTTGCCGGTGGAACCCGACGTGAACATCAGGTACGCGAGGTCCTCCGGCGCCACCTCCGGCAGTCCATCCACAGTGGACCTGGCTGGGCACGGCGGCACCTTGAGCGTGGTGAATCCCGCGAAGAACTGGCCGACCACCACAGTGACCTGGGCGTCCGCCAGCATCATCGACACGCGGGACTCGGGATCCTCCGGGTCGATCGGCACGTAGGCCGCCCCGGCCTTGAGAACACCCAGCAGTGCCACCACGAGCTGTGGTGAGCGTTCGAGGCACACCGCCACCCGGTCGCCGGTCCGCACGCCGGCCTCGACGAGCTCGCCCGCCAGCGCGTCAGACCACCTGTCCAGCTCGGCATAGGTCACCGTGACATTCACCGAGCCGGGCTCTGCCGACAGCGCGACGGCATCGGGCGTTCTGGCTGCGCGGCACCGAAACGCATCGGTCACCGATGTGGACATGCCAGCTCCTCTCGCTCTCCCCCATCCTCGGCAACCCGCCTCGAGGGTCCCTCGGGTCACAACTGGCGCTACAGGGGTGTTTGAGCTGCGCGAACAACACTCAGCGCGTCCGCTGCCCCACCCGACCGGAGGCGCATCCCCCATGAACGTCCGCAAGAAGGCACTGGCCGCACTGGCCACCTGCGTGCTCGCAGTCCCCGTCGTCGCCGCCGCTGGTGCCACCGCGAAACCCGACTACAGCGACGCTCTCGTCGGCCGATGGGACCTCACGGTGACCATCCACATCGAGGAGCCGCCGCTGTTGACACCCCTGTTCTGCGACTTCACCGCCGACTACCAGTTGCGCTGCGAGACCAAGCCCGGCTACCCGGACCAGTTGGAGGGCAGGGGGATCTGGACGATGGCCAAGGACGGCCAGTTCAGCTTCTGGATCACCCACCACGCCCACCGCGACCCCAACGGCAACCCGGTCGGCTCGATCAACGCGAGCCACCTCGGCAAGATCAGCACGAACAAGAAGAAGTTCAGCACCAAGGCGCACACCTACATCAACATGAACGACGGCAGCCCGTGGCAGGGCCCCGTCGACATCGAGGGCGCCGCGTTCCGCATCTGAAGCCCCTGTCACCAGAAAGCCCCTCGCAGACCTGTGAGGGGCTTTCTGGCGTGCCGCAACGGGGTCCGCGGACAAGGCCAGAGGCCCCGGGCTGAGTTGCCTGGGGCCTCTGGGTTTCCGATCGGGAGAACTACGCCTTGGCGGTGTCCTCGGCGCCTTCCTCAGCACCTTCCTCGGCCGGTGCGCCCCACTCCTCCTGCTTCAGCCAGCGAGGCAGGAAGGAGGCGAGCAGCAGCGCCAGTGCGGCGAAGCCGAAGCCGACGTACAGGGTGGTGTTGAACGCCGAGGTGAACGACTTGTTCGCCACCTCGTGCGCGTACTTGTCGGCGATCGCCTTGGCCTGCGGGTCCTGTTGCAGCGTGGCGCAGGCACCCGCCGCGACGTCCGGAGTGCCGGCGAGGCTGTTCGAGGAGCACGACTTGAAGGCGTTCGCCAGCTCGTCGGCCTTGGCCTCCGCCACACCGGCGGCGACCAGTTCCTGACGGACCTGCGGCGCCACCGACTCCGCGTTCGACAGACCGTTGGCCGCCAGCGGCGAGAAGAACGCCAGCGTCACGATCGCGATACCGACCGCGAAACCGAGCTGCTGCTTGGTGTTGATCAGGCCCGACGCCGCACCCGCGTCCTGGTGAGGCACCTCCTGCAGGGCGAACAGCGCGATGGGCGTGGCGGTCATACCGAAGCCGAGACCGATCAGCAGCAGTCCGGGCACGAGGCCCCAGCTGGTGATGTCGGGGCTGAGCATCAGCAGGAACACCGCGATACCAACGGCGATCACGACAGCACCGACCTGCAGCACCGCGCGGCCGAACTTCGGCACCAGCGCGACGACCGAGGCCGAGGCGGTGATGAACGCGCCGATGCAGAACGCCAGCAGCGTGACACCGGTGCGCAGCGGGGAGAAGCCCAGACCCTCCTGCAGGAACAGGTACAGGGCCAGCATGAACATACCGGTGAAGGTGAACATGCCCAGCATCAGCGCGAGGGCCGCGGAGAAGCTGCGGTTCTTGAACAGGGCCAGCGGCACGAGCGGCATGCCGTCCTTGCGCTGCTTGGCCCGCTCGTAGGCGACGAAGCCGAGGAAGCCCACGACGGACGCGGCCATCAGCACGAAGCCCCACGCCGGCCAGTGCAGCTCGCGGCCGAAGGTGAGCGGGAACAGCAGTGCGGTCAGGCTGAGCGTGGCCAGGACGACACCGACGAGGTCGAGCTTGATGCGCTCCTGCGCCTTCGACTCGTTGATGTACTTCCAGCCCAGGAGGTAGCCGATGATGCCGATCGGCACGTTGATCAGGAAGATCGGCCGCCAGCTCCAGTCGAAGATGTTCGCGGCCATGATCAGGCCACCGACGAGCGGTGCGATCGTGGCGGCGATACCGCCGATGGTGCCCTGGATGGCGAAGACGACACCCTTCTCCTTGTCGGGGAAGGTGACGTGGATGATCGACATGACCTGCGGCACCATCAGACCGGCCGCGAGACCCTGCGCCAGCCGGGAGGCGACGAGCATCTCGGGGTTGGACGCGATACCGCACAGGAACGACGTGACGACGAAGCCGAGCACGCCGAGCTGGAACATGCGGCGACGTCCGTAGATGTCGCCGAGCCGGCCACCCGTGATCAGGGTGAGCGCGAACGCGAACACGTAGCCCGCGGTGATCCACTGCAGCTGCACGAAGCTCGCACCCAGGTTGGCCTGGATGGCGGGCAGTGCGACGTTGACGATGCTGCCGTCCAGCATGTCCATGAACGTCGCGACGGTCATGATGATGAACGCGGCCCAGCGTCGCGGGTCAGCCGCCGGCGCGTCGACGACCGGGGTCGCCTGCGCAGCGGCAGTCGCCGGAGGCGACTCCAGGCCGGGATTGGTGTTGGTGGAGGTCACGATTTCTCCTCAGGTGACTGATTTTTCGCTGCGCACGACAGGCGATGGGTCAGGACTACTCGTTGTGGCCAGAGAGCCGGTCGAGTTGAACGAGGTCCCACCTCCTGTCTCCAAAACGACGACTGCCGGTCGAGCCATCAGGGTGATCCCCTCCACTTGAGTCCCGGTCAGGTCGCGGCAGAGCGTTTTCCGGACACGGCTGAGGCCCTGGCCACGACGTGGCCAGGGCACCGGGAAAGGCGCAGCTCAGCCGAAGAGCGACGCCGGATACGTGCGCACGGACGCGGTCTCGTACCGCAGGGCGATGTGGCTGGAGCTGCTCACGACGTCGCGCCAGAAGCGTTGCACCGCACCGCCTTCCGCGAGGCCACTGGTGCCGGCGGCGCGGACCAGTCCGCCCACCGCGTCGACGAGGACCTCCGCCGTGTAGGCGCCGTTGCGCTCGTTGCGCGCCATCGCCGCCGGGGTGAACTCGCGGTCGTCGATGACCTTGGCGTTCTGCTCCACCAGCATCCGCGCCGAATCGATCTGGGCGCCGGCGCGGACCAGGTCCACCGCGGACGTCACGGACTGCTTCTTGCCGCTCAGCACCGCGACGCACGCGTCGAACGCCCCCATCGCCGCACCAACGGTCGGAGCGGCGAACGTGAGGCCGCCGACCGCCTGGAACGGAACGTTGTGGCTCGGCACCGGCGACCAGCTGGTGCCGGTCAGCATGTCCGAACGCGCGAACGACAGGTGCTCGGGCACGAACACGTCGTCGACCACCACGGAGTGGCTGCTGGTGGCCCGCATGCCGATGCTGTCCCAGGTCTCCTGGACGGTGAAGTCCTTGCGCGGCAGCGCGAAGAACCTGCCTTCGTCGCCGACCATGCCGCACAGCAGCGCCCAGTCGGCGAAGTCCACGCCGCTGACGTAGGTCCACCGGCCGCTGAGCCGGTGCCCGCCGTCGGTCTTCGCGCCTTTGCCCATCGGCGGCAGCGCCGTCACGACGAACGTGTCCGGACTGGACGCCCAGAGTTCCTCGTGTCCCTTTTCAGGCAGATGCCCGGCGAACCGGGAGGAGTACGCGGACAGCGACGCGCACCACGCGGCGGCCGAGCAGCCCTGCCCGACGGTGAAGACCGCCTGGGTCAGTTCGGCGAATGTACCCTGCGCGCCACCGCGTTCGGCTGCGACGAAGTGCCGCGCGAACCCGGCTTCGCGCAGTGCCTCCACGACCTCGGGGGCCAGCTTGCGGGTGGCGTCGGCCTGCTGCGCGTGTTCTGCCGCGAGCAGCTTGACCTTTTCCGCGAGCGCAACGAGCCCGGTGTTCTGAGCAGTCACCTCGTCACCTCCTGGAGCGTTTCACGCAGCCTGAACGGGCAGGTCGCGGTGAATGGTGCGGGACTTGGTGTAGAGCTCGCCGTCGATGCGCACGAGCACGTCCTCGATGGAGAAGGTCGGCTCGAAGCTGACCTGACCCTCCGCCGTCGTACGCGTCACGAGAGAGGCGTAGGAGACGTTCAGCGTGTTCTCGTCGACTTCTTCGATCAGGTAGTGGTCGTTCCAGTGCCGCACGGCGACGCCCTTGTAGCGGGGCAACGCGGCGCTGGCGCCGGCGATCAGGGCGGCACGGCCCTCGACCTTCTCACTGCGGTGGGCGTGGTCGGTGACCCCGTCCTCGGTGAAGGTCTGGGCGTAGCCCTCGACGTCCAGCGCGTCGAGCAGCCGCATCTGCCGGGCGTAGAACGTCTGAACCTCGATGTGGACCGCAACATTGACAGGGGACACGACAACTCCTCGGTCTGCCGGTTTCGCTACCGCGAATATGGGTGGCACCGCTGGACATCCGGTCGAGCCGTCCTGGTTCGACCTCGGTTCCACCTGAGGTCGAGAGGCCCTCGGCACGGTTGGCGCGACATCCCCTACCAACTCGCGAGGAGGGCCACATGGCCTCAACTCCCGATGTCGCCAAGTCGGTGACGGTCGAGGCAACGATCGAGCAGGCGTTCGCGATCTTCGCGGAACGGCCGATCGAGTGGTGGCCGTCGTCGCACGTGTTCGTCAAGGACCGGCAGGCCATCACGATCGAACCGTTCGTCGGCGGGCGCTACTTCGAGCGCGGTGCCGACGGCGAGGAGATCGCCTGGGGCACCATCACCGAATGGGACCCGCCGAACCGGCTCGTGATGACGTGGCGGGTCGGCCCGTACTGGCAGCCGATCTTCGACGACGAGAAGGCCTCGTTCATCAAGGTGGACTTCGTCGCCGTCGGCCCGAACACCACGAAGGTGACGCTCACCCACGCCGACCTGCACCGCCACGGTGACATCGCCGAGAGCATCCACAAGGCGCTCGACGGTCCGTCACCGGGCGAGACGCTGGAGACCTACGCCGGCGTCGTCGACAAGCACGTCCCGAAGGCAGCCTGAGAGACCCCCGGAATTCTCAGGCGCACGAAGAAACGGCCGCCCCAAGCCTCCGGGGCGGCCGTTTCTGCCTGTCTACGCGCCGAGTTCGAGCGCCTCGTCGTGCGTGCGGTCGACCACGCTCTTGACGTCGACGATCCGGCCGAGCTGCTTGATCAGCTGGGCGGACGTGCGGCCGGACTGCAGTTCGACGACCACGTCGAGCCGGGAGAGGTCGCCTCGTTCGGCGGGCGCGAGGCTGAGCGACTCGACGTCGACGCCACGGCTGGAGAACAGCACGACGATCCGGGCCAACGCGCCGGGTTCGTTGCGCAGCAGCAGGGAAAGCGAATGTCTGGTCATCACTCTTCCTCGTCGAACAGGGGCCGGATGCCCCGCGCGGCCATGATCTCGTCGTTGCCCGTGCCCGCGGCGACCATCGGCCACACCTGGGCGTCCTGTCCCACCACGAAGTCGACGACCACGGGCCGGTCCCTGACCGCCATGGCCTCCAGGATCGTGCCGTCCACTTCGGACTGCTCCTCGCAGCGCAGCCCGACGCAGCCCAGTGCCTCGGCCAGCTTCACGAAGTCGGGGTGCCGCTGGTGGGTGCCGAGCCTGGTGTTGGAGTAGCGGCCGTCGTAGAACAGGGTCTGCCACTGCCGGACCATGCCGAGGTTGCCGTTGTTGATGATCGCGACCTTGATCGGGATGCCCTCGGCGGCGCAGGTCGCGAGTTCCTGGTTGGTCATCTGGAAACAGCCGTCGCCGTCGATCGCCCACACCGTGCGGTCCGGTGCGCCTGTCTGCGCGCCCATCGCGGCGGGCACGGCGAAGCCCATCGTGCCCGCGCCGCCGGAGTTGATGAACGAGCCGGGGCGTTCGTACTTCACGTACTGGGCCGCCCACATCTGGTGCTGGCCGACACCGGCGGTGTAGATGGCCTCCGGGCCGGTGAGCTTGCTGAGCCGTTCGATCACGTACTGCGGGGCGAGCATGCCGTCGGCCGGCCAGTCGTAGCCGAGCGGATAGGTCGTGCGCAGGCCGTCCAGGTACGCCCACCACTCGGTCAGGTCAGGGGTCTGGTGGACGACGGCGCTGAGTGCGGCGAGCACGTCGCGGCAGTCGCCGACGATGCCGACGTCCGCCTTGCGGTTCTTGGAGATCTCGGCCGGGTCGATGTCGGCGTGCACCACCGCGGCGTGCGGCGCGAACTGCGGCAGCAGTCCGGTGACGCGGTCGTCGAACCTGGTCCCCAGCGCGATCAGCAGGTCGGCCCGCTGCAGCGCGGCGACGGCGGGGACCGCGCCGTGCATGCCCGGCATCCCCAGGTGCAGCCGGTGCGAGTCGGGGAACGCGCCGCGGGCCATCAGCGTGGTGACGACCGGAATCCCGGTCCGCGTCGCGAGTTTGAGGAGCTCTCCCGCCGCGCCGCTGCGGATCACGCCCCCGCCGACGTAGAACACGGGTCGGCGTGAGGTCGCGATCAGCTGCGCGGCGTTGCGGATCTGCACCGGCGAGAGCACCGGGCGGGACGGGGCGCTCAGGGTCGGCGCCGTGTAGGTCGTGGCGGAGGACAGCACGTCTTTGGGCAGGTCCACCAGCACCGGTCCCGGCCGCCCGGTCGCGGCGAGCGTGAACGCCTCGGCGATCACCCGCGGGATGTCGGCCGGGTCGTGCACCTGGAAGCTGTGCTTGGTGATCGGCAACGTGATGCTGCGGATGTCCGCCTCCTGGAAGGCGTCGGTGCCGATCACGCTGCGCGCGACCTGACCGGTGATCGCGACGATCGGCACCGAGTCCATGTACGCGTCCGCGAGCGGCGTCACCAGGTTCGTGGCCCCAGGCCCCGATGTCGCCATGCACACGCCCACCCGGCCGGTCGCCTGCGCGTACCCCTGCGCGGCGTGCCCGGCACCCTGCTCGTGGCGCACCAGGATGTGCCGGATCTTCACCGAGTCGAACAGCGGGTCGTACGCGGGCAGGATCGCCCCGCCCGGCATCCCGAAGATCACCTCGCAGCCGACGTCCTCAAGTGCCTTGACCAACGCACCTGCACCGGTGGTATCCACGGTTGCTCCCGAACGGGTTCAGCCCGCGAGCTGACGCTCCAGCTGGCGAGGGGACAGAGGCTTGTCGAGCGACGGTTCGGAGCTCAGGATCGCCCGCTGCAACTGACGCAGCCTTTCGGACGGCTCAAGCCCCAGCTCCTCGATCAACGTGTCCCGCAGCGACTGGTAGGCCTCCAGCGACTTCCACTGCCGGCCCGCCCGGTAGAGCGCGAGCATGTACTGCGCACACAGGTTCTCGTGCATCGGGTGCTGCGCGGTCAGCACGGACAGCTCGCTCAGCAGCGACTGGTGCTTGCCCAGCTGGAGGTCCGCCTCGATGCGGGTCTCCAGCACGCCGAGACGGCTCTCCTGCAACCGGGTGACCTCCATGCCCAGCCGGACGCCGATCTGCACGTCCACCAGAACCGGCCCGCGCCACACGTCGGCGGCACTGCGCAGCAGCCTGCTCGCGGATTCCAGGTCGCCGACCTCGAACGCGCGCTGACCCGCACTCGCGAGCCGCTCGTAGCTGCGGACGTCGACGCTCTCCGGCGGCACGTCCAGCATGTAGCCGCCATAACGGGTCACCAGAACGTTCTTCGCGACCCCCGGACCCTCACCCGGCATGGCCGCCTCGATGCGCCGGCGCACCTGCAGCACGTAGGTCTGCAGCGTCGTAAGTGCGCTGCGTGGCGGTGTCATCCCCCAAAGCTCTTCGATCAATGTCGGAACCGTGACGACGTGCCCGGCCTGCAGGCCCAGCAGCGAGAGCACCTGGCGGGGCTTCACCGCGCTCGGCGCGATCGAGACGCCGTTCTCCCGTGCCTCCAGCGGTCCGAGAACCTTGATCTCCATTGGAGCCTCCCCTGATCAGCGGCGGTCGACTTGGTCGTGCCATCAAGTTCACCTGAGCCGGGCTATCGAACGCCACGTATCCGGCCATGACTCCAAGATGGCCATCTACTGCGCCGGACGTGAGAAATTCATATACTCAAACGAACCCAAACCGTCCCGCCCGGTAATCATCCGAACACATGCGGTAGCAATCGGAAAAAATACTGGTCCTTTCGCGTGATATTGACCGGCGGATCAAAGCGGCAGAACGTACTGCACCGATTCAGAACGGCGCCTTGAGATGCCCTCACCTGTCTAGTATTCGGGCCTGGGCGCGTGCCTCAGTACTGCCGCAGTACCGGGGAACCACCGTTGCTCTGGGGCGGTTTGCTCTTGGGGGGCAAGTTGAATGCATCGCCTGCGATACCGAGATACCGCGCGATCATCGTCGCGGTCTTCGCCGCGGTCTGCCTGACCGACCTGACCCGCGCGCTACTTCTCGCCGGCAAGACCACCGAATTGGCGGTGTCGGTCATTGATTTAGCGGTACTTGTACTACTGCAAGTGACATTTTTCCGCCCGCTGAGCCCGTTGCGCCGCAACCTCGTGCTCTTCGCCCAGGCTGCCCTGCTCGTGCTGCCGTACGCCGCGTTCGGCCATTCCTGGGCGGGCGTCGCGGGCCTCGTCGCCGGCAACGCCCTGCTGGTGCTGCGCCCCGTGTTCGGCTGGACGGTCTTCGTCGCGACCGTGGTGGCGACCGGCATCGCCCAGGCCGCCCACGGCGAGGCGATGATGGCCACCACCGCGACCGCGCTCCTGCTCGCGGGCCTCGCGACCGGCTTCGCCACCCACCGCACCCTGGTCGCATTCCCGGAGATCGCGCTCAACCCCGCCCCCGTCCCCACCCCGGTCCCCGTCGCCGAGACCGGGGTCGACACCGCCGTGGCCGCTGTCGCCGCCGAACGCGTCCGCGTCGCCCGCGATCTGCACGACCTCCTCGGCTACAGCCTCAGCGCGATCAAGCTCAAGAGCGAACTGGCCCACCGGATCGTCGTCGAATGCCCGGACCACGCCAAAGCGCACATCAGCGATATATTGGATATCACCCACCACGCCCTGGCCGACGTGCGTTCCCTGGCCCGCGCCTACCGCCCGCTATCGCTGGTCGACACGTCCGACTCGGCCAAGGCGATGCTGGCGGCGTCGAACATCGACGTCCGCGTCGAACTCCACCACGAGCCGCTCTCCGAGCCGGTCGAATCGGTGCTGGCCGCGGTCCTCTGCGAGGCCGTCACGAACGTCCTGCGCCACAGCGACGCCCAGACCTGCACCATCGGCGTCCACCAGCGCGGCACCACCGTCCTGCTGGACGTGATCAACGACGGCGCCGCCGCCCGCCCTGTCTCCCTCGACTGCAACGGCGTCCGCAACCAGGCCGAGCGCGTCAAGGCCGCCGGCGGCACCTTCAGCGCCCGCCACGTCGGCACCGACTCGTTCCACGTGCACGCCGCCATCCCGGCCGCGTCCCCCACCGCCTGATATCCAATATATCGGCCGCTCACGCCACAACTGATCTTCCCCCACCCCTTCTGACCAGCCCCCTAGCAATGAGACTTTGGACTTCGTCGTCAAAAGACTCGTTGCAAAGGCCGCGGCGGCGGGCACTCAGGCGGGCGTCAGAACCAGCCGGACTTGCGGGCGATGCGGACGGCGTCGACGCGGTTGCGGGCGTCGAGCTTGGCCGTGGCGGCCGTCAGGTAGTTGCGGACCGTGCCGACGGACAGGAACAGCGTCGTGGCGATCTCCATGGCGTCCGCGCCGTCGGAGGCGAGCCGAAGCACCTCGAGCTCGCGCGGCGTCAGGGGGCACTCGTCGGTGTCCCACGCAGAAAGAGCGAGCTGGGAGTCGATCACCCGGCGCCCGACGGAGACGCCGCGGATGGCATCCGCGAGTTCGCCCACGGGGGCGTCCTTGAGGATGAAGCCGTTCACGCGGGCGTTGAGAGCCCGGCGCAGAGTGCCCGGCCGTCCCAGGCTCGTGAGAATGAGCGTGCGGGTCTCCGGGACGGTGTCGTGGATGACGGTGGCCGCGGAAAGGCCGTCCATCCCCGGGAGGTCGATGTCCAGGACCGCTACGTCCGGTTTGTTCTTCTCAACAGCGGCGATGATTTCGTCACCCGTAGCGACCGACGCGACGACCTCAATATCCGGTTCGAGATTCAACAAAGCGACCAAAGCACCGCGGACCATTTGCACGTCCTCGGCGAGTAGCACTCTGATCATCCGACCCCCTTGCTTGCCCCCAGGTCACCATTTCGAGTTTTACACTCGGTGACCATGCAGGACAAGCATTGAGGCCGACTGCGCTCAGCGTTACTCCGTATGCGCTAAAGCCAATTAATAACCGTAATCGGCGGATGACAAAGGGTCACCGGTCGCTCACAGATAGCTCAAGGACCGAATCGGGAAGCAGCCCGGCTCGAGCAGTGCCCGAGGGCGAGGGGCTACAAGCGATTCGGCCCGGGAACTCGTGACTCAGCGGGTCTCTCCCCACCGCTCCAGCAGTTCGAGACCGCCGTCGACGGTGATGACCTGACCCTGGATCCACGCGGCCTCGTCGGTGCAGAGCAACGCGACGGCGTTGGCGATGTCCTCTGGCAGGGTGACGCGGCCGGACGGGCTCTTGATCGCGAGCCGGTCGACCAGGTCCGGATCGATGTTCATGGGGCCGTTGTCGACGACCGTGGTGACGACGGCGTTGACCGCCACCTTGTACCAAGCCATCTCCAGCGCGAGAGTGCGGATCACGCCGTGCACCGGCGTCACCGTGTAGCCGGCGACGACCACGCGCCCGCCGTCGACGAGCGCCTTGGCAAGCGGTTCCACGATGTTGAGCAACGGCGTGAGGTCCGGCGACACGGCGTGGTGGATGAACACGTCGAGTTGCCCGCGTTCTTCCTTGACCCGGTCGAGCAGCAGCCGCACCGAATGCTCGTCGTGGATGTCCAGCTGGGTGACGGTCACCGAGCCGGGCTTGCCCGCGAGCACGGTCTTGGCGCGCTCGAGGTCGACGTCGTCGTCAGATGTCGTGAGGATGACGTGTGCGCCGTTGTCGCAGAGCTTGCTCGCGATGGCGAGACCCAGCCCGTGCGTTCCCGACGTGACGAGAGCGATCTTGTCGTCGAGTCCTAGGCGCGTGTTGACCGGTTCGATCATGATGCTGACCACCTCGTTGTCCGCGTGGTGATCGACGTTGCGCCCGGCCGCTAGGGCCGAACTCGACTACTTCTTGCGCAATCCCTCCAGGACCCGCAGGATCGCGCGTTCGACCTCACGCCCGGTGCGCTTCGGATCGGACGAACTCGCGATGGTGCTCGCGCCCGCCGACAACGCGCCGAACAGCAGGCGCGCCATGATCTCCACGGGCAGGTCCTCGATCTCCCCCGCGTCCACGAGCAGCTGCACGGAGGCCCTCAGCAGACCGAAGCTGAACTGCTCCTCCGCCTCGCGCCAGCGTTCCCAGCCCATCACCACCGGCGCCTCGTGCACGATGATCCGCTGATATTCGGGATCGAGGCACTTGCGGACGTACGCGCGCAGGCCCGCGACCGCGATCTCCCACGGATCGCCCTCACCGGTGATCACCGCGGTGAGCGACTCGATCGACTCGGTCTCGACCTGCGCGAACACCGCCTCGAACAACGCCTGCTTGCCGCTGAAGTGGTGGTAGAGGGCACCTTTCGTCACGCGGGCGCGCTTCACGACCTCGTCGAGCGAGGTTCCCGCGTACCCGCGCTTGGTGAACAGGTCGACCGCGCTGTCGACCAGCGCCTGCCTGGTCGCCTCCGAGTACTCGGCGCGTCGTGTTCGCACGCCCGAAACGTATCTCACATACCGTCGGTACGTACCGGTGGTATGGTCGTGTCATACCGAGGGTATGCGAGAGACCGGGGGTACGAGACATGGGCTGGGCCGATCACTACCGCCGCCGCGACGCGCTCGACGCCGTCCTGCGCGACGCCCGCCGCGACCCGTCCGCACCGCTGATCGTGGATCCGGACGTGTTCTCCTCACGCAACGAACTGCTGCTGGCGCTCGACCACCGCTGGCACAACAAGCTGACCGCCCGCATGGAGACCGCCGCACTGGAGGGCCCGGTCGACGAGGACCGCGTGACCGCCGACCTCGCCGCCGACGAGCCCACGTTGCGCGCGATCCTCGACGCACACCTATCGCTCGGCAGTTACCGGGCGGTAGGAATGACCCCATGAGTCGTTGGACCGAAGCCGACATCCCTGACCAGACCGGCCGCACCGTCCTCGTGACCGGCGCGAACTCCGGTCTCGGCCTGCGCACCGCCCAGGTGCTCGCGGCCAGGGGTGCCCACGTGATCATGGGCTGCCGCTCCACCGAACGAGGCGAAGCGGCGAGGCGGACGGTCACCGGTTCCGCCGAGGTCCTCGAACTCGACCTCGCCGACCTCGGCTCCGTGCGCGCGGCGGCCGAGAAGGTCGGCCCGCTCGACGTGCTGATCAACAACGCGGGCATCATGGCCGTCCCGCTGGGCACCACAGTGGACGGCTTCGAGCGCCAGTTCGGCACCAACCACCTGGGCCACGCCGCGTTGACGTGGCTGCTGCTGCCCGCGCTGAAGCAACGTCCGGGCGCACGCGTGGTCACCGTCGCGTCTCTCGCACACCAGTACGGCCGCATCGACTTCGACGACCCGAACTACGAACGTCGCTCGTACAGCTACCGCGGCTCCTACGGGCAGTCGAAGCTCGCGAACATCCTCTTCGCGCGTGAGCTGGAGCGTCGCTCGCCGGACGTCACGTCCATCGCGGCACATCCCGGCCTCACGGTCACCGAGCTGACCAACAACACAGCCGACGCGCACAAGTCGTTCTTGCTGCGGATCGGCGGCCGGATCAGCCACCTGGCCTCGCAGTCAGTCGAGATGGGCGCGCTGCCGCAGCTGTACGCGGCGACGTCACCCGAAGCGCGCGGCGGCCAGTACTACGGCCCGGACGGCTTCAACGGCATGCGCGGCCACCCCGCCGTCGCGCGGATGACCTCGGCGGCCCGCGACGATCTCGCCGCGACCCGTCTCTGGGACCTCACCGTCAAGCTCACCGGGATCACGCCGGATCTGCCCTAGGGGGTGCCGGCGCCTTCACCATGGGGGGAGTCGGGAAGGCACCGGCGAGGCCCGGTCGTCACCTCCGGGCCGGGAACATCTTCAGCCCTGCGGTGTTGTTCATGTTCGACGCCATGTGCGTAAACAACAGATCGTGAACAACGAGCGCTCCACCAGAAGCCTGGTTTTGGCACTTACCCTCGGGTGAGATGTGCGTGACGCCGGACACGTGGTGGCGCAGCGTAGGGTGAGGTCGTGACTGTGGTACCTGAGGGTCGGAAGCTGCTGCGGCTCGAGGTCCGCAACAGCCAGACGCCGATCGAGAAGAAGCCTTCGTGGATCAAGACGCGGGCGAAGATGGGCCCCGAGTACCGGGAGCTCAAGGGTCTGGTCAAGCGCGAAGGCCTGCACACGGTCTGCGAAGAAGCCGGCTGTCCCAACATCTACGAGTGCTGGGAAGACCGCGAGGCCACGTTCCTGATCGGCGGCGAGCAGTGCACCAGGCGCTGCGACTTCTGCCAGATCGACACGGGCAAGCCCGCCGACCTCGACCGCGACGAGCCCCGCCGCGTCGCCGAGTCGGTGCAGGCGATGGGCCTGCGCTACTCCACGGTCACCGGCGTCGCGCGTGACGACCTGGAAGACGGCGGCGCGTGGCTGTACGCCGAGACCGTCCGCCAGATCCACGAGATGAACCCCGGCACCGGCGTCGAGCTGCTGATCCCGGACTTCAACGCGGTCCCGGAGCAGCTCCAGGAGGTCTTCGAGTCCCGCCCGGAGGTGCTCGCGCACAACCTGGAGACGGTGCCGCGGATCTTCAAGCGCATCCGCCCCGCGTTCCGCTACGAGCGCTCCCTCGAGGTGATCACCAAGGCCCGCGAGTTCGGCCTGGTCACCAAGTCGAACCTGATCCTCGGCATGGGCGAGACCCCCGAGGAGGTCACCGAGGCGCTCAACGACCTCTACGACGCGGGCTGCGACATCATCACCATCACCCAGTACCTGCGCCCGTCGCCGCGGCACCACCCGGTCGAGCGCTGGGTGAAGCCCGAGGAGTTCGTCGAGCACAAGGAGATGGCCGAGAAGATCGGCTTCCTCGGCGTGATGGCCGGACCGCTGGTCCGCTCCTCCTACCGCGCCGGCCGCCTGTACGCCGAGGCGAAGCAGAAGCGCGGCGAGGACCTCCCGGAGAACCTCCAGCACCTGCTGACCGTCTCCGCGTCGCAGGAGATCACCAGCCTGCTCGCCCCCCGCTGATATATCGCTGCCAGGCACCCCTCGCGGGTGCCCTTATGCAAAATACGTTTGCGGACGTCCGCAAACGTATTTTGCATAACTGATATATCAGTGGTCACCCACCAACGCTGACCTGCGGGTTCAGTTGAAGCGGACCTCGCAGGCGACGACGCCGTCGAGCTCGCGCACGAAGTCGGCACCGAACGCACTGGACGGCGTGTGCGCGCCGGGTGCCACGCCGTTGATCTTGCCGATGGCCCGCAGCACGGAGTCCGCGGTGAGGCTGTAGGCGTTCGGGGTGGTGATGGCGCACTCGACCTTGGTCTTCGCGTCCCACGCCTCGCCGAACACCTCGGCCCTGGTGTTGGCGCGCTTGCGCTCGTCCGGTCCCTTCACCTTCCCGGCGACGGACTTCGCGAAGTTCTGCACGAGCGGGGTCTGCAACACCGGCGCGAACACCTGCTGCAGCTGGCCGAGCACGCCCGGCACGATCGTGAACGTGGTGATGTTCGGGATGCCGGTCGTGCGGTAGGCGGTGCTGACATCGCCCCACGGGATGCTGCCGACCTCCCGCGGCCCGGACCGGAAGTACGCGGTGCGGCGGCGGTGTCCGATTCGGACGCTCTTCAACTCGCCGTTCTCCCGGATCCGCCCACCGACGGCGGCGGCCTCCACGGACGTCTTGGTGGTACCCGCGCTCGCTCCTCCTCCGACGACGAACGCGAGGTCGAGGTGCGTCGCGGTGGGGAGCGCGTTCTTCAAGATCGCGGCGACACAGTCCGTGGGCACGACGTCGAACCCGGCGCCGGGCAACAGCACGATGCCGGCCTTGCGCGCGTCGACGTCCCTCAGCCCGACGGACTCGAACACGTCGATCTCACCGGTGATGTCTAGATAGTGCGTGCGGCTCTTCAGGCAGGCGTCGACCATCGCGTCCGAGGTGTGCGCGAACGGGCCGGCGCAGTGCACGACGGCATCGACGTCCTCCAGATGCGCCCGCGCCTGACTCAAGTCGAACGCCCGGTGCTCCAGCCCCAGCGCCGCGGCGATCGGCTCGATCTTCTCTTGCGAGCGCCCAGCG
This sequence comes from Lentzea sp. NPDC051213, assembly GCF_044455585.1. Taxonomy (NCBI): domain Bacteria; kingdom Bacillati; phylum Actinomycetota; class Actinomycetes; order Pseudonocardiales; family Pseudonocardiaceae; genus Lentzea; species Lentzea sp. NPDC051213. Next base: position 183,478 of record NZ_JBITEX010000008.1, on the reverse strand, counting down.
AGAATCGGCCGCTCCCCGCGCTTGAGCGCGAGCTCGGCGATGAGACGTCCTGTGTAGCCGTTGGCGCCGTAGACCATCCACGTCATAAGGCGACCCTACCGGCGGGTAGCGTTACGCGAAGCGACCAAAGAGCCGATCAGCAGTAGTGCTCCCACCCCGATGACGGGCAATGCCCAGAGCAGCCTGCGATGCCTCAAATCGGCACAGATGTCCACATAGGCCGGACTCACGGCCGCGGCGGCGGGCTCGTCGAACCCGATGCCCAGGCCGTTGCCGCACGGGATGAGCGACCCGCTGGGCGCCTCCACGGCCAGCATCACGAACAGGATCGCGCTCCCTCCGAGCAAGAACGCGAGACCCACGACGACGGCGAACGTGCGCACTGACATGGAGCAAAAGTTACGTCTCAAATGGACTTGGCGATAGCCCTGGTCAGCCGCATTGGGGTTGATCCCCTAATCCCCGGCTAAACGTTCCTCTGCCCCAGTTGTCCGCTACGAGACAGCGAAGGAGTAGCGCTGCTCCAGTCGGCCGTGCTGCGGATGCGGCGCAGGGTCGCCGACCTTGATCCACCCGAGGCGTTCGTAGAGCCGCACGCCCCGAGGGTTGTCGACGTAGACCAACAGCTCCGCGGCCTTGTACCCGCGCGTGATCAACGCTTCGGGCAGCGCGCGCAGCAACGCCTCGCCGACACCCTTGCCCCACGCGTCGGGGTGCACGCCCACGTAGTTGATGTAGGCCGTGTCTGTCCCCTGTGGACCTCCGGCGAGAAAGCCGACCGCCGCACCGCCTTCGAGCGCCAGCAACAGCACCGACGGTTCGTTCGCCACCGCGTTCTCGATACCGGGACGCGCCTTTTCAAGAGTGGGAACCTCGTCGTAGCCGTCCCGGGCGGTGACCGCGTGTGCCCAGATGATGGCGGCCGTGTCGACGTCCCCCGCTCCCCCTTGGATGATCTCCATACGGGCCAGCCTAGGTCAGCGCCGCAGCACGACAGGAAGCGTTTTGAGGCTGGCCATGATGTCGTTGTGCGTCACTTCCGGCTGCTCGTCACCGGAGTAGGTCGCGCGCGGAAACCGGGCGGTCAGCTGGCGCAGCACGGTTTCGACCTCCAGGCGGGCGAGCGCCGAGCCGAGGCAGTAGTGCGGGCCGTGGCCGAACGTGGCGTGCCCCGTCGTGGCGCGGTCGATGCGGTACTGCGCGGCGTCCTCGTGCGCGACCGGGCACCGTCCCGCGGAGCCGAGGTTGATCAGCAGCAGCGTGTTCCCGGGAACGGTGACGCCGTCGATCTCGACGGGCTCCGTGGTGATCCGGTGCGTGGCGCTGCGGACCGGTGAGTTGTGCCGCAGCGTCTCCTCGACGAGCACCGGCGCCAGCTCGGGGTCGGCGGCGACCTTCTCCCACAGCTCGTTGTCCAACGCGTCGTGCACGACGTTCGCGATGAGGCTGGCCGACGTCTCGTGGCCCGCGATCACGAGCAGGAACGCCATCGCCATGAGCTCGTCGTGGCTCAGCCGGTCGCCGTCGTCGTCGGCCTTCGTCAACGCCCCGAACAACGAGCTCTCATCCAGCGTGTCGCCGCTCAGCAAGGAGAAGAAGTACTGCCCGAGCTCGTCGCTGGCCGGCTGCGACACCTCGGGGTCCATCGACATCATCGTCTCGATCAACGTCCGGACCCGCGGACGGTCGCCCTCCGGCACACCGAGCAGCTCGCCGATGATGTGCAACGGCATCGGCACGGCCAGCGCGTCGACCAGGTCGATCTCCTCACCGACCGGCAGCCCGTCGATCAGCTCCGCGGTGATCTCCTCGATGCGCGGCGCCAGTTGCTCCACGGCCTGACCGGTGAACGCCTTGACCGCAAAGGCGCGCAACCGCGCGTGCTTCGGGTTGTCACTGTTGAGCATGCTCGGCCCGAACAGCCCGGCGAGCTCGGTCTGGGTGCTGCCGAGCTCGGCGAGCTGGCGCTTGATCTCGCGCTGCAACGCGTCGCTGTCCTTGGACAGCCGCCGATCCGCGAGCAGCTTGCGGGTGACGTCGAGCCCGGCCGTGACCACCTGCACTTGAACACCGTTGGGCAACGTCACGCCGTGCAGCGGCCCCTGCGCACGCGCGTCGTCCTCGATCCGGTGGTGGTCGCGGGCACGCAAATCGCCGCCGGTCAACAGGTTCGACATGTCCGGGCTCGCCTCCGTCGGGATCGCTCTGCCCTTGTTTCTACCCGTACCGAGGCTCGCTGCCACGCATCGTTCCAATTGGCTACTGCAGCTTGTCCAGCACACCGATCGTCTCCACCGCGGGCAACCGCGGCGGCGGTGCGGCAATGGCCTTGCGCCCCAACACCCACTCCGGCAGGTGGTGCTGCAACGCCGCCCGCCCCTCCGCCGTGATGTCGACGGGCGCCGCCATCCCGTGGTCGATAGCCCGGTCCGGCTTCTCCCACGTGATCCAGTCGCGCCGCTGCAGGATCTCCAGGTCGTCGGCGTCCCACTGCTTGGCCGGCCGGTGCTCCAGGTACCAGCTGGTGGCACCACGATGCACGCCACCCTGTTCCACCAGCGCGAGCAGCTTGATCTGCTCCTGCGTGACGGTGGTCGGGACGGGCTTCGCGGCCTTGCCCTTGCGCTTCACAGGTCGTCGTCCTTAGGGGGCGGCGGGGCCAAACGTCCCCGGCAGACGCCAAAAATACGGCACCGCCCCGGCCCTTTCCAGGTGTTCCCACTCTCCGGTGGTACCGGGTGGCCGTGGCGAACCATCTCCGGCTCATCGAGCTGCACTCATAGCGAACTCGTTGCGCCCAGGAAGAGTGATCTAGCGCCAGCGGCCACCTGTTCAGCTCGAGATGCATTCGCATCTTCTCGAATCGAACAGGTGGCCGCGTCACGCGAGCTTCAGTCAGCGAGAGGCACTGGATCAGCTCCGGGCTTGCCTCAACGCGTCCTCGACCGGTTCTGCGATGCCAGCCATCATGTGGCCGGCACTGGCGGCCCCGTTGGCGACACTGGTGGGAACCCACCAGGACTTCGCCCCATCCCGGAGCCAATACCCGCCCCTCTTGAACCATTGCGAAATGGCCTTCTTGAGGAGCAACACGTCGAGATACCTGGCAGCAACACCGGCGAATGCGCCGAAAATCATCTTGGCGATGATCTTGGTGTAGACAGCCTTGTCCTTGAGGTTTTCGCCCAGCATCAGAGATTCGGCGGTGGTCACAAATCCCTCTGTGATGGCGCCCGCCACCGCGCCGCAGACCACCGGCAATTCTGGGATAAGCGCCAAGCACGGCACCGCAACGATAGCCGGCACGATCAGGGTGAGGGCACCCGCGATGACTGCTGCGGCCCATGCCGGCAGCGCCTTGGTGTCGATGTCCTGCACCACGATTGCCAGCGTGTCGTCACTGTGGAAGTTGACCAGGTTCGGGTCGATCTTGAAGTGCCTCATCTGCCTGCTCAGCACCGGCGTCTTGCTGGAGATCTGCACGGTATGAGAGGAGTACTTCTTCTCCTCGTTCGCCCGGCACTCGGCCCAGCACTCCGCCGAAAGCCGGGCGAAGTGACGGTACCTGAGGTAGTTGTCTTTGTTGACTCCCCACCCCTTCGTGCTCACCTTGAGGGAGACCGTCTGGATTCTCCCGTCGGCGCCCGCCTGTTCACTCAGCTTCCCCAGTTCGGTGACACACGCAGTGGACAAGTCACATGAAACCTGAGGGATGTTTCCGGGCACTTCGCCGACGTTGGCCTGCGCTGACGCGCTCGCCAACGAAATAATGACGGCCGCAGAGGCGAACACCGCCGTCAGTTTCGCCATTCGCATTTTCACCGAGATCCCCTTTGCCACTGGCAGGCTGGCGCCAATTCCTCACCCACCTGATTGCCACCCGGTACGGGCGCTGGATGAAGGCTAGGCATTCCTCGAGAGCCGACCAATGCTCATTCGACTACACCTTTTCCAGGCGCGAAGCGTCTCAGGATGAGACGCGAAATAAACTCATCTGATGATTCAGGGGTGGTCAAACAATATCCGTCGGTGATGCCAACGGCGCCCTCAGGGCGGTTGAGGCCCTTTCGCACCGCCCAAGCGGCCGAGCGAAGCGAGACCGAACCGGGGGTCCGGGGGGCGGAGCCCGCCGGGCGGGGTCTGGGGGTCGCCCCCCAGAAAACACAATGGAGCGAGGTGGTCGACGCTTTCCGTCGACACACCTCGCCCAGAGCGGAATGGGCGCGACAGGGATCGAACCTGCGACCGCTCGGGTGTAAACCGAGTGCTCTTCCGCTGAGCTACACGCCCCAACCCCACGCCCGCAGACGCAGGGGTACAGCTACATCATGCCTTGAGTGAGGCTACGGCCTTCTTCCAGGCGTCCTGATCCCGGGCCTCACCCGGCGCGTTGACCTCGGCGAAGCGCACAACGCCGTCGACGTCGACCAGGAAGGTGCCCCGCAGCGCCATGCCGACGGCCTCGTTGAAGACGCCGTAGGACTGCGCGACGGCGCCGTGCGGCCAGAAGTCGGAGAGCAGCGGGAACTGGTAGCCCTCCTGGTTCGCCCACGCCTTCAGCGCGAACGGGCTGTCCACGGAGACGCCGAGCACCTGGACGTTCTCGTCCTCGTAGGTCGCGAGCTCGTCGCGCAACTGGCAGAGCTCGCCGTTGCAGATGCCGCTGAACGCGAACGGGTAGAAGACCAGAAGCACGTTCTTCGAGCCGCGGAACGACGACAGCGCGACGGGCTGCTTGTTGTAGTCGTTGAGCGTGAAGTCCGGGGCTTCCGAACCGACCTCGACCGCCATGAAACAGACCCCTCCGGTTGACCAGGACAATCCACGGGCGCCGGGAACGCCCGTGGATCAAGCCTATGTCAGCCGAACTTGGCTCAGCGCTTGGCCTTGGTGGATTTTGGCCACACCAGCCGCACGCCCGCCCAGTCGTCGGCCACGCTGATGTTCGAGGTCTGCGCGAGGCCCGCGGTGGGCACGGCCTCCGCGATGTCGCTCGGTTCCACGTGGCCGGAACGGCCGGTCTTCGGGGTGAGAACCCAGATCACGCCGTCTTCCGTGAGCACACCGGTGGCCTCCAGCAGAGCGTCCACCAGGTCGCCGTCGTCCTCGCGCCACCACAGCAGAACGACGTTCACCGCCTCGTCGGCGTCTTCGTCGAGGATGTCACCGCCGATCCGCTCCTCGATGGCGGCACGGACGTTGTCATCGACGTCCTCGTCCCATCCGAGCTCCTGGACGACCTGGCCAGATTCGATCCCGAGCTTGTCGGCGACGCCGAGCTTGCCGGCGTCTTCCGCGGCGACCACGGTTTTCACTCCTCCAACTACGCAAGAGCGACAGCCTCGAAGACTGCCGCCAAGTCCGATACTCGGGCTAGCGAACACTGTCGGCTACCTCCGGCGCAACTGTTGACCACGTGACACGCCGTAACAGGCACCCCTGTGGAGATCCCTAGACTGGCAGGAGGCATGCTCTACATACCTCTTATCGCGCGCGCGTGAGCGACACGATCCAGAACTACCGATCAGTAGCGGTGACGAAGTCGTCGCGCAAGGACAACGATAGGACCGCGTGGCACGGTTTCCGGGCCAGCGCGATGTACCGCCAACGAAGCCGAGGAGACACCTTGAGCCCGCAGAACACCGGCCCCGAGCGGGTGCGTGTCATTCGTGACGGTCTGGCCGCACACCTGCCGGACATCGACCCCGAAGAGACGTCCGAGTGGCTCGAGTCGTTCGACGAGGTTCTCAAGGGTGGCGGTCAGCAGCGGGCGCGCTATTTGATGCTGCGGCTGCTGGAGCGGGCGGGCCAGAACCAGGTCGGCATCCCCTCGCTGACCAGCACTGACTACGTCAACACCATCCCCACCGAGCGGGAGCCGTGGTTCCCCGGTGATGAGGAGGTGGAGCGTCGTTACCGTGCGTGGATCCGCTGGAACGCCGCGATGACGGTGCACCGCGCGCAGCGGCCCGGTGTCGGTGTTGGTGGTCACATCTCGACGTACGCGTCCAGCGCATCGCTTTACGAGGTCGGCTTCAACCACTTCTTCCGCGGCAAGAACCACCCCGGCGGCGGCGACCAGGTCTTCATCCAGGGCCACGCCTCCCCCGGTGTCTACGCTCGCGCCTACCTCGAGGGCCGGCTGTCCGAGCACCAGCTCGACGGCTTCCGGCAGGAGTTCTCGCACGCGGGCCCCGGCGGTGGCCTGCCGTCGTACCCGCACCCGCGGCTCATGCCGGACTTCTGGGAGTTCCCCACGGTCTCCATGGGCATCGGCCCGATGAACGCGATCTACCAGGCGCGGTTCAACCGCTACCTGCGTGACCGCGGCTTCAAGGACACGTCCGACCAGCACGTGTGGGCGTTCCTCGGCGACGGCGAGATGGACGAGCCGGAGTCGCGCGGCCTGCTGCAGCTGGCGGCGAACGAGCAGCTGGACAACCTGACGTTCGTGGTCAACTGCAACCTGCAGCGCCTCGACGGGCCGGTGCGCGGCAACGGCAAGATCATTCAGGAGCTCGAGTCGTTCTTCCGCGGTGCCGGCTGGAACGTCATCAAGGTCGTCTGGGGCCGCGAGTGGGACGCGCTGCTGCACGCGGACCGCGACGGCGCGCTCGTGAACCTCATGAACGCCACGCCGGACGGTGACTACCAGACCTACAAGGCGAACGACGGCGCGTACATCAAGGAGCACTTCTTCGGCCGCGACCCGCGGACGAAGGCGCTCGTCGACCCGATGACCGACGACGAGGTGTGGAACCTCAAGCGCGGTGGCCACGACTACCGCAAGGTCTACGCGGCCTACAAGGCGGCGACCGAGACCGTCGGCCAGCCGACCGTGATCCTCGCCAAGACCATCAAGGGCTACTCGCTCGGCCCGCACTTCGCGGCCCGCAACGCGACGCACCAGATGAAGAAGATGACCCTGGACGACCTCAAGGGTTTCCGGGACAGCCTGCGCATCCCGATCTCCGACGAGGTGCTCGAGAAGGACCCGTACCTGCCGCCGTACTACCACCCCGGGCAGGACAGCCAGGAGATCCAGTACATGCTGGAGCGCCGCCGTCAGCTGGGTGGTTTCGTGCCGGAGCGCCGCACCAAGGCCAAGGCGCTCGTGCTGCCGGGCGACAAGGTCTACAACGGCATCAAGAACGGCTCCGGCAAGCAGGAGGTCGCCACGACGCAGGCGTTCGTCCGGCTCGTCCGCGACCTCGCGAAGGACCCGGAGATCGGCCCGCGCATCGTGCCGATCATCCCGGACGAGGCACGCACGTTCGGCATGGACTCCATGTTCCCGACGCAGAAGATCTACAACCCCAACGGCCAGGCGTACACCTCGGTGGACGCCAACCTGATGCTCGCCTACAAGGAGTCCGAGCAGGGCCAGATCCTGCACGAGGGCATCAACGAGGCGGGTTCCACGGCGTCGTTCACGGCGGTCGGCACGTCCTACGCCACGCAGGGCGAGCCGATGATCCCGATCTACATCTTCTACTCGATGTTCGGCTTCCAGCGCACGGGCGACGGCCTGTGGGCGGCGGCGGACCAGATGGCGCGCGGCTTCGTGCTGGGTGCCACCGCGGGCCGCACCACGCTGACCGGTGAGGGCCTGCAGCACGCCGACGGCCACTCGCTGCTGCTGGCGCACACGAACCCGGCCGTGGTCGCCTACGACCCGGCGTGGTCCTTCGAGGTGGCGCACATCGTCAAGGACGGTCTGCGCAGGATGTACGGCGAGAACGCCGAGAACGTCTTCTACTACATGACGGTCTACAACGAGCCGTACGTCCAGCCGGCCGAGCCGGAGAACCTGGACGTGGAAGGCCTCCTGCGGGGCCTCTACCGCTACCAGGAGGGCCCGGAGACCGGTGGGCCGCGTGCCCAGCTCCTCGGCTCCGGCGTGGGCCTCCCGTGGGCGCTGAAGGCCCAGCAGCTGCTGGCCGACGAGTGGGGCGTCTCCGCGGACGTGTGGTCCGCCACGTCGTACTCGGAGCTGCGCCGCGACGCCGTCGACACCGACCGCCACAACCTGCTGCACCCGGACGCCGAGCCGCGCGTGCCGTACGTGACGCAGGTGCTGGCGGACGTGCAGGGCCCGGTCGTCGCGGTCTCCGACTGGATGTCGGCGATCCCGGACCTGATCCGCCCGTACGTCCCGACCGACATGACGACCCTGGGCACGGACGGCTTCGGCTTCTCCGACACCCGCCCGGCCGCCCGCCGCCACTTCCTGGTGGACGCGGAGTCCGTCGTCGTCGCCACGCTGGCCGCACTGGCCCGCCGCGGCGAGGTCGGCCAGGACAAGGTCGTCGAGGCGGCCCGCAAGTACCGCATCGACGACGTGCAGGCCGCTGGGCCGTCGACGGGCGACGCCGGCCTGGCGTAGCTCTGAGGGCTGTTGAGGGGCCGTCCCGCTGCTGCGGGGCGGCCCTTTTCACGTCCGGAAGGCGTACTCGGTGAACTGACCGGCGATCGTGAACCCGAGACGCCGGTAGACGGGCTCACCGTCCTCAGAGGCCTGCAGAACGGCGGTGCGGTGGCCCTCGGCACGTGCGGTGCGCAACGCGGCCAACGTGATCGCACCGCCGTAGCCACGCCGGCGGTGGGCGGCGAGGGTCGCGATGTTGTAGATCCCGGCGACGCCAGCGTGCAGGAACACCTCCGCCGCGCAGACCGCGTGGCCGTCGACGTACCCGACGAGGTGGCGGGCCTGGCTGCGCAACGCGGGCACCGCGGCAGCCGCGTAGAACCGGCGGACCGCGGCGGCGGGCGGGTCCCAGTTCGCTGCGAGGACGGTCGCGTAGTCCGCGAGTTCTGCCTCGGTTCTCACCCGGCGGATCTCGAGTCCGCCGGCGTGCGGCTCGGGCAGGGCGGCATCGGCGAGGTCCATCCACATCGCCGCCTCGGTCGCCATCGCGGCGGGACCTGCCTGCATCAGCACCGGGCCGAGGTCCCGCGGGGTGGAGGCAGGACCGACCCACCAGCAGAACGGGCGCCCGGTGGCCGCCAGCGCACTCGCCGTCTCCGCGACGCGGGCCACGACGGTGTCCGCGGTGAACCTGGCTGCCGCCACGACGTTGAAGGTGTCGTCGTCCAGACCGCTGTCGGCGATGAGGAGATCGTCCGTTTCCACCACGGTCGCGCGTGCGAGATGCCGGTGCAGGTGGCAGGCGTGCTCGGCGAGGTTCTGCTCCATGCTCGTCAGCAGGCCCGTGTCGACCTCACGCAGGCTTTGGTCACGGGACTCGACCATGTCGTACTCGTCGACGTCCAGCGACGCGCGGATCGCGGCGAGGAACTCGAGCGACTCCACCGAGACCCACCAGCCGACATCCGCGTCGTCGGCACTGTCGCGGAAGTAGCGCACCACGATCAGCCGGGCGGTGATCCCGGGTTCGGCGGTGAGCTGCACGAGTTCGTCGCGGAGGGGCTTGAGCCGGTCGACGACGTGCTGGATCTGTTCGTCCACGCGCTCGTTGCCACGCCGGACGATCTTCCAGGCATGGATGCGAGGCAGGTCGTGCTCCGGCCGCCGGCTGCCGCGCACGAGCATTTCGTCCGGTTCGACGCCGAGCCGGCGCGCGATGTCGGCCGCCGGCATCGTCTCGCTCAAGAGCGCGAAGTAGCTGTACTGCTCGACTCGCATCGCGCCATCGGACCACGTACCAAGATCGCTTACGACCGATATATCAGTGCGCCGATATATCAGTTGTGCAAAAAACGTTTGCGGACGTCCGCAAACGTTTTTTGCATCCGGTGGGATAAGTGCTGGTCAGAGGGCTAGCACTGGGCGACGGGCTGAGCCTTCAGGAGCGGTTCGTCGGCGCGGGCGTCCAACAGCAGCGGGAGCAGGGCCCGAGCCTCCTGCTTCAGCGGCACGATCCGATCGCCGCCTCGGAGGTGCTGGGACTTGATGCCGTGGAGAGCGAGCTCGTCCTGGAAGTCGCGGTACTGGGCACCGGTGAGGACGTAGCCGCACGGCGGTGAAGCGAGCACGTCCGACGGGTCCGGGGCCTGGTTGTCGGCGCCGCCGAAGTACAGCGGGCCGGAGCGGACCGCACGCGACGCGGCGTTGGCGGCTTCGATGGCCGAGCGCTTCGAGCGGACGAACGACTGGGTGCCGTCCAGAGCGAGCAGGTGGGACTCGACGCGATAAGCGGGGGTCCCGTCGACGTTGGTCTCGACCAGCAGGCCCATGCCGTGCTTCAACCCTCCCGTGTTGCGGAGGATGCGCTCCTGGTGATCACCGGCCACCTGGCGGATGGGCTCGCCGGTCACCGGGTCCACGTAGATGCCGTAGACACCGGAGGTGCGGCCGGCCGCCTCGACGGACGGGCGCACGTAGGAGCGCGACAACGTCTCCGAGAGTGAGTGCACGCCGTCAGCCACGTTGAGGTTGCGGGGCCACAGCCAGAGGACGTCCTTCACGTAGTACGGCGCGGTCGGGCCGAACTCGTGGAGGTCGTGGATGACGTCGGGCTTCCAGTCACGGATGACGGAAGCCATCGCGCGGGCCTCGGCGGACCTCAGCAACAGGTGGTCGCGGTTGATGTCGATGCCGTCGGAGTTGCCGCGGGTGTCCGCGACGCGGCCGTCCGGGTTCGCGTTCGGGACGAAGAGGTAGGTGACGGACGACGAACGCGGCAGCGAGCGCATGCGGATCAGGCACGCCTCGCGGCCCGCGGGCTCGTCGCCGTGCTGGGAGCAGATGAACAACGCGACCGTGCGGGCGTTGGCGGGGCCGACGCGCACGAGTTGGACGGGGCGGCCCTGGGCCGTCACACCGATCTGGGACACGGGAAGGCCGAGAGCGCGCAGGTAGGCCTGTTCCTCGGCCTCGGTGGTCCAGTTGCCGGTTTGCTCGAATCCGGTGCGCGGCGGTGCAGCGGCGACAGCCGGAACGGGAACCAGCAACGAAGCAGCAGCCAGTAATGCGATCAGTCTCCTCATAAGGGAGACTTTGCCGCCTGTTTGACGTGCTTCCCAGGCCCGTAGGTCGGGGATTCCCGCGCAGCTACGCCGCTTCCGGGGTGCTTCCTGGTTCATCGCCCGGTGCCTCCCCGAGGGGTGGTCTTACCTGGACTCCGCAGGCGTTTAGTCTCTCCGCCCGCCCGGCGGCGAGGATGTTGCGGGCTGCGTTGTGGTCCCGGTCATGGGTGGTGCCGCAGCCGGAACAGACCCACGATCTGATGTTCAGCGACAGGACGTCCACGACGTGTCCGCAGTCCGAGCACGTTTTGAACTGGGCAGCCACCGGGACACCGTGACCACCGTCCGGCCGTACTTCTCGGCTTTCTCCTCGATCAGCCGGACGAACTGCGCCCATCCGGCATCGTGGATGGCCCGTGACAGCCGGCCGTTGCGGACCATGCCTGCGATGTTGAGGTCCTCCAGGTGGATCGCTTGGTTCTCGCGGACCAGCGTGAGGGCCTGCTTGTGGTGATGATCCCGCCGGGCACGGGCGATCTTGCCGTGCAGCACTGCGACTTTGCGCCGGGTCTTGGTCCGATTCGCGCTGCCCCTGACGCGACGTGCAAGTTCACGTTGCAGCCGGGCGAGCTGACGCAAACCGCGCATCAGATGCTTCGGGTTCGGAATGTCCATCTGGGCGCCAACTGTGGTGGCGACCGTGGCCAACCGCTTGACACCGAGATCTACGCCCGCTTCTTGTCCCACGACAGGCAGCGGCGTTGGGCAGACCTCGACTACGAACGAAGCGTAGTAGTGACCATCCGGTTCGCGGATGATCGTGACCGAGGACGGTTCGCACGGCAGGTCCCGGGACCAGCGGACTCGCACGTCACCGATCTTGGCCAGGTGCAGCCACCCGTCCGAGCGGATCGTGAAACCATTGCGGGTCAGCCGGAACGACTGCCGGGTGTCCTTGCGCGACTTGAACCGCGGCCTGCCCACCTTCCGGCCGCGACGCTTGCCGCTGACCGAGTCGAAGAAGTTCTGGTAGGCCCGGTGCGCGTCGCGCACTGATTGCACCAGCGCCACACTCGCGACCTCGGCCAACCATGCCCGATCCACTCGGGCCTTGGCTTCGGTGATCACCCGCCGCTGCACCTCGGCTGGCGACAGCCTCGTTCCAACAAGGAAGGCTTCGTCCCGACAGCGGACGGCGTCGTTGAACACCACCCTGGCACAGCCGAACGTACGCGCCAGCATCGCCCGCTGAACCCCAGCAGGTTCGATCCGATAGCGATACCTGGCTAGCACACACACACGATCTTATCGAACACGTGTTCGGCCAGTGCGCCGGGGGCGACTACCCCCGTCCTGAAGCCCTGGCGCCTGGGGCTCGCGCCGATTGAATCATGGCCAGCCGTCGGGCGGTTCGTGTCCAGTCGACGTAGCCGTGGATCACCAGGCCCGCGAAGATCACGTACACCAGGGCGCTGAAGTACAGGCCGGACTTGATCTGCAGCGGCACGCCCACGAAGTCCACCGCCAGCCACACCAGCCAGAACTCGACCAGGCCCAGGCCCTGCAAGGAAAAGGCCAGCACGGTGCCGACGAAGATCGCGGCGTCCGGCCACGGCGCCCAGGAAGCCTCCAGGGCCTGCAGCACCAGCGCGAACGCGGCCGTGCCCACGGCGAAAACGCCAACAACAGTCAAGCGTTCGCGCCACGTGCCGGCTCGCACCACCACACCGAACACCGGGTCACGGCGCCGCACCCACGCGTGCCAGCCGTAGACGGCGATCAGGCCGACGACGATCTGCCGGGTCGCGAGACCGCCGAGGTGCGCGGACAGGTAGACCGTGAACAGCAGCGTGACCGAGACCAGTTGCACGGGCCAGGTCAAGAGTGAACGGCGCTGCGCGAGGAAGACCACCGCGAGCGCCAGCACCTGCCCGACCAGCTCCGTGTACGCGATCTTCTGACCCAAGATCGTGATGCCCAGCTCGTACCACACGGCTTGTTCCCCCGGGGTTCAGTCGCCGTATACCGGTGTTCCATACCTTGCCACCATGTCATCTTCGTTAGCGCTGACGCTCCTGCCTTTGTTCCTCGTCGCGCCCAGCACGCCGGTCATCACACCGACGGTGATCACGCAGACGTTCGAGGAGCCCGCGGACGCCGACGACCCGGCCATCTGGGTGAACCCGCGCAACGCCGAGCGCAGTGTGGTCCTGGGCACGCTCAAGGAAGGCGGCCTGGCGGCGTTCGACCTGGACGGCCGCACGATCGGCGTCTACCCGGCGCCCGCGCCGCCCACGCCCGACGCGAAGCCCGGCCGGTACAACAACGTCGACGTCCTCGGTGACCTGGCGTTCGTCAGCGACCGCGGACGTGACCGGATCCGGGTGTTCCAGGTGGACGAACGCGGCGCGAAGGACGTCACGAACCCCGCGACCAAACCGGTGTTCAGCAAGACCGAGGAAGAGGTCGACGAGCAGCACACCGTCTACGGCCTGGCCGCCGGTCACATCAGCGGCAAGGACGTCGTCGTCACCAGCCGGCGCAGCGAGACCAGCATCGCGCTCCTGCAGGTGACCAAGGACAACAAGAAGTACGACACCAAGAAGCTGTCCACTGTGGACCTTCCGGACACCTTCACCCTGCCGAACGGCCAGAAGTGGACGGTGTGCGGCGAGCCCGGCGAGGGCCCGCAGATCGAGGGCATGGTGATCGACGAGAAGACGCAGACCCTCTACGCGGCGCAGGAGGACGTCGGCATCTGGCGCATCCCGTTGCGCGCGAACGGGTTCGGCAAGCCGCAGCTGGTCGACAAGGTCCGCACGTTCGGCGCGCCGCAGAAGTACAACCCCGACACCGAGGAGTGCGAGGCCGACGGCCCGAACCCCGGTTTCGGCGGCCAGTGGCTCGAAGCCGACGCCGAAGGCCTCACGATCGCGGACGACGTGCTGCTCGCCTCCAGCCAGGGCGACTCACGGTTCGTCGCCTACCGCAAGGCGGACATGAAGCCGCTGAAGGACTTCAAGATCAAGGACGTCGAGCACTCCGACGGCGCCGACATCGTCACCGGCAGGCTGAACCTGCTCGTCGTCCACGACGGCGAACGCCCCAACGGCACCGGATTCGCGTTCATCAGGCTCTAATCTGTCCCGATGGGGACACTGAGCCAGGACGCCCTCAACCGGGCGCTGATCGAACGGCAGATGCTGCGCGAGCGCGCTGACGAAAGCGCGCTCGCCACCATCGAGCACCTCTTCGGCATCCAGGCGCAGGAACCGAAGTCGCCGTACGTCGGCCTCTGGACCCGGCTCACCCACTTCCAGCCGCGGGACCTCGAAGACCTCCTGACGAGCAAACAGGCCGTCCGGCTGCTGCTCATGCGCGGCACGATCCACCTGGTCAGCGCGAGCGACGCGCTCGGACTCCGGCCCCTCACGCAGATCAAGCTCGACCGCGAGCTGCAGAGCGGCCCGTTCGCATCACGCCTCAAAGGACTCGACCTCGACGCGGTGGCCGAAGCCGGCCGCAAGATCCTCGACGACGAACCGCAGGGCACCGCGGACGCCGGCAAGCAGCTCAAAGAACACTGGCCCGACCGCGAGCACACGGTCCTCGGCAACGCCCTGCGCAACAAGCTCGCCCTCGTCCAGCTCCCGCCGCGCGGCCTGTGGCACAGCAGCGGCAGGGCCGTCTGCACGACCGTCGAGAACTGGCTGGGAAAACCGCAGCAGGCCATGGCGAAGGAAGAGCTCGTCCTGCGCTACCTCAAGGCGTTCGGCCCGTCGACCGTGATGGACGCCCAGCAGTGGGCCGGCCTCACCAAACTCGGCGAGACCTTCGAAAGCCTCCGCGACCAGCTCGTGACCTTCCGCAACGAGGCGGGCAAGGAGCTGTTCGACCTCCCCGACGCCCCGCGCCCCGACCCGGAAACCCCGGTCCCGGTAAGGCTTCTGCCCGAGTTCGACAACATCCTGCTCGCTCACGCCGACCGCCGCAGGGTCATCGCGGACGACCGGCTCGGCGTGGTCATCGGCGGCAAGCCCACGGTCCTCGTCGACGGCTACGTCGTCGCCACCTGGGCCTTCACCAAAGACCGCACCATCACCGTCGACTACATCGACCAACTGCCCAGAAGCAGGCAGAAGGCGGTCGCCGAGGAGTGCGACCGCCTTCAGGACTGGGTGAACTAGGCGGCCAGGTCGACGTGCGCGCCGTCGCCGACGACCAACCGGTGCTGGCGCGCGGACCCCACTCGGGCCCGGCGGCCGATCAACGACGTCTCGATCCCGGACACGTTGTGCACGGACGCCTCGTTGAGCACGATCGAGTCGGACACCCCGGACTCGGTGATCCGGCAGTCCGCGCCGATCGCCGTGTACGGGCCGATGATCGACTCCTCGACCAGCGTGCCGGGACCGATGATCGCGGGCCCGACGATGCACGACCGCACCACGCGCGCGCCCTCCTCGACCACGACCTCGCCGATCAGCCGCGACTCGTCGTCGACGATCCCCTGGATGTCCGTCCGCAGCCCCATCAGCAGCTCGCGGTTGCACTCCAGCACGTCCTCGACGTTCCCGGTGTCCTTCCAGAACCCGGAGTAGATCCGCGCCCGCACGTCGCCGGAGTGCGTCACCAGCCACTGCAACGCGTCGGTGATCTCGAACTCGCCGCGCCACGACGGCTCGATCGCGTCGACGGCGGCGTGGATCGCGGGCGTGAAGAAGTAGACGCCGATCATCGCGAGGTCGCTGCGCGGCTCCTGCGGGTGCTCGATCAGCCGCGTCACGCGCGAGTTCTCGTCCACCTCGGCCACGCCGAACAGCCGCGGGTCCTCCACCTTGTCGACGAGCACCTGCGCGGACGGCCGCAGCCGCGCGAACTCGTCGGCGATCTGACCGATCCCCTCGGTCAGCACGTTGTCACCCAGGTACATCACGAAGTCGTCGTCCCCGAGGAACGGCCGGGCGATCCGCACGCAGTGCGCGAGGCCCAGCGCCACGTCCTGCTGGATGTAGGTGATCGACACCCCCAGGAACGACCCGTCGCCGAGCAGTTCGGAGATCTCGGTCCCGGCGTCACCGACCACGATCCCGATGTCGGTGATCCCGACATCACGCAGGTTCTCCACCACGTACTCGAGCACGGGCTTGTTCGCGATGGGGATGAGTTGCTTGGGCAGCGAGTATCCGGCCGGGCGCAGACGTGTACCCGCGCCTCCGGACAGCACAAGGGCTTTCATGGGTCCTCCACCGCGACGGAACAGTTCGGGTGGATACGAGACTCCGTGCGCCCACTGGACCGGAACTGGAGAACCGCCAAACAACGAAGAAGGGGCCCCCGGTGTGAGGAGCCCCTTCGGCGCGAGAACGAGAAAGCGAGAACTACTTCTCACCCATCGGCGTGCCGGCGGGCGGCGTCGCGTCGTCCGCGCGACCGCCGACGGTGGCGGGCATCTCGTGGGACGCGCGCGGCATCGGCGACTGGGCCTGCGCCTCGTCCTGCACGCGGGTCAGCCAGCCCTCCCACCGCTGCTGCATCGGGCGGATCAGGCCGCCACCGACACCGATGACGATCACACCGGCCACCGTGGCGAGCACGGTGATCAGCACCGGCATCGTCACCGAGATCGCGATGCCGAGCTGGTTGAGCGCAGCGATGACGCCCAGCGCCATCACGAAGCCGTAGGTGATGTTGCCCAGCATCCGCGTGTACGAGCGGGCGCCGAGCGCACCGGTCACGAGGCCCTTGAGCGCCGTGCCGATCGCGGACGCGACGATCACCAGCACCAGCGCGACGACGATGCGCGGCAGGTACGCGATGACCTCGTTCAGCAGCGTGCTGACCGGGTTGGAGGCGCCGAAGACGCCGAACGCCAGCTGCAGCGCGATGAGCAGCACGAAGTAGTAGACGATCTTGGCGATCAGGCCGGAAGCGTTCATCGGCGACTGCTTCATCGCGCCGGTGAGGCCGGACTTCTCCACGAGCTTCTCGAAGCCGACCCGCTTGAGCAGGAACTCCACGCCCTTGGCGAGCGCCTTGGCGATGAACCAGCCGATGACCAGAACCAGCAGGAATCCGAGAAGCTTCGGCACGAACGTGGCGACCATCGCCCACGCCTGGCCCAGGCCCTCGGTGATTTGCGAGCCCACGGGGCCCTCCTCGAACAGTGTTGCGGTGAGTGAAGATCCGACCAGTTGATCGTTTCGCGGATCACACCGCTCAGCAACTTCGACACTGTGACACGAAAGGGTGGCTGACGTGGATTTTTGTGTCAATACAGTCCAGAGTGGAGCTACCGGTGGGGACCGGGGAGAGGGAATCGCCCGACACGCTCCGTGTCGGGCGATTCCACATTTCTACGGCCTTCCGGCACTCACGCCACGACCGTCCAGATACGCCCGGATGCGGTCCGGCGACAGGGTCGGCGCGGCTCCCCCCTGACCGTCCTTCGGCACGTCCGGCCGCGCGTCGCCGCCGCACTCCGAGCTGCTGCCCGGCAACGCCCCGTCGATCAGGTAGCGGTTCACCCGCTCGTCGACGCACTTGTTGCCGCCGCCGTAGATGCCGTGCTTGCCCTCGTCCTTGACGGTGATCAGGTTGTGGCCCAGCCGTTCCGCCATCGCCGGGCCGCCGGAGTACTGCGTCTGCGTGTCGCCCTCGGACTGCACGATCACGCCGACCGGGTACCCGTTGCGCCCGATCCTGACCGGCCCCTCCGGCGGGCTGAACGAGCGGAACGTGCACGTCATGGGCGCGGCGCGGACGATGCCGAAGCCGTACGGGTAGCGCTCCCGGAACGTCCGCATGTCCTCGTAGTAGACGTGCAGGTCCGTCGGCCAGTCCGACTCGCAGGTCACCGTGTCGAACACCCCGGACCGCAGCTCCTGCAGACCCGTCTTCGCGAGCTCCTGCCCTGCCTTGGCGCCCTCCGTGTTCGCCGGCTTCTCCCCCGACCGCAGCTTCACCACGATCGACGCCAGGTCCGACCACAGTGGACGGTAGCGGCCGCCCACACCCACCGCGCCGTCGAAGGCGGACCGGTCGTGCTCACCGATCGGCGTCGCGTGCAGCTTCGCGGCGACCTTCTCCACCTCGGCCAGCACCTCGCCCTGCGACTTGCCCAGCGCGAACTTCTCGTTGCGCTCCCCCACCCACGACGCCCACGCCTCGACGTCGTGCCGGTACGCCACGGCCTGCTGGCGGAACTGCTCGTGCCAGATCCACTCCGGGTGCACGGCCGAGTCGAGCACGCTGCGGTCGAGGCGGTTCGGGAACAGCGTGCCGTACACCGCGCCCAGGTACGTGCCGTACGAGTAGCCCAGGTAGTTGATCTTCGCTTCACCCAGCGCGCCGCGCACGACGTCCATGTCCCGCGCCGTGTTCGCGGTGCTCATGAACTGCCGGATCCCGCCGGACGACTTCTGGCACGCCTCCTCGGCCTCGCGCGCCTCGGCCGCCCACTTGCCGAACTCGCCGTCCGCCGGCCGGGACTCCGGTGCGGCGATCGCGGGCGCGGCACGGCAGTTGAGCGCGGTGGACGCCCCGACGCCGCGGGGATCGAGGCCGATGACGTCGTAGACCTGCACGAGCTCGGACTTCGCGAGGAACTGCGGCAGGCTCAGCCCCGACCCACCAGGTCCACCCGGATTGGTGAACAGCACACCGCGCCTGCGGTCCAGCGCCACGGCCTTCTTGCGGCTGATCGTGAGGTTGATCTTGTCGCCGCCCGGCTTGGCGTAGTCGAGCGGCGCGACGAGCGTGGCGCACTCCAGCTCGCCGAGCTTTCCGCCGCACGCCGCCCACTTGACCGGTTGGGCGAGGTACTCGGCGAGCGGGTCGGGTGGGTCCGCCGAGGCGGTCGCGCTGGTGACCAGGAGGGCGACGACCCCCAGGACAAGAGCCGGGTACCTACGCAAGACGAAACCTCCGCGCCGAACGAACTGACCTCTGCTGCCGAAGGTATGGCCGTTCAAACGGCTGCATGGGTTCTGTCACCCGTACCGGTGATGTCACCTCCAGGGCCTTAAGCTGCGGCTATGAGCAGCACAGCCAAGACGAAGGAGGAGCATCCGCCCACCCTGTCCGCCCGCACGATGCGCAAGATCGAGCGCGCGTCCGGCTCACTCGCCACCGCGAGCGTGGCGGAGATGGAACGGCGGCTGTCGTGGTTCGCCCGGATGCCCGCGGACCAGCGGGCCAGCGTGCTGCTGCTGATCCAGAACGGCGTGGCCGGGTTCGTCGAGTGGCTGCACGACCGCCAGCAGGCGATCCGGCTCACCGCGGACGCGTTTCGCAGTGCCCCCAAGGACATCTCCCGCTGGGTGAGCCTGCGCCAGACCGTCGAACTGGTCCGGATAGCGCTGGAGCTGTTCGAGGAGCAGATGCCGGAGATGGCGGCGAACGAGGCCGAGCGCGCGCTGCTGATGGAGGGCGTGCTGCGGTACGGGCGGGAGATCGCCTTCTCCGCCGCCACCTCCTACGCGACGGCCGCCGAGGCGCGCGGCGCGTGGGACGCCAGGCTGGAAGCGCTGGTCGTGGACGGCATCGTGCGTGGCGATCCCGAGGAGTCGTTGCTCAGCAGGGCCGCCGCGCTCGGCTGGGACCCGGGACTCGAAGCCACCGTGCTGGTCGGCAACCCCGGCGCGGAGGACCCGCCGGCGATCGTCTACTCGGTGCGCAGCAAGGCCGCCCGCGCGGGACGGCCGGTGCTGCTGTCCGTGCAGGGCTCACGGCTGGTCGTCGTGCTCGGCGGGCCGACGGAGACCGGTGAGGACGTGCTGGGCCGCATCTCCGAGGGCTTCGGCGAGGGGCCCGTGGTGGCGGGGCCCACAGTGGCCTCGCTCTCCGAGGCTCACCGCAGCGCGAGTGACGCGTTGAGCGGGCTGCGTGCGGTCGTGGGCTGGCCCGCCGCGCCCAGGCCCGTCCGCTCGCTCGACCTGCTGCCGGAACGGGCGCTCGCGGGCGATCCGGAGGCCGAGTGGCAGCTCGTCGACAGGGTTGCCCGGCCGCTGGAGGACGCCGGCGGCGCGCTGCTGGAGACCGTGGACGCGTTCCTGGAGGTCGGCGGCGTGCTGGAGACGTGCGCGAAAAGGCTGTTCGTGCACCCGAACACGGTCAGATATCGTCTTCGGCGCGTTCAGGAAATGACGGGAAGAAATGCACATGACGCTCGAGACGCACTTGTGCTTCGCGTCGCATTGTCTGTAGGACGCCTTGCCCGCTCCCGGGGCCTGTGGTAGCGAACGGCCTGTGACCGACTTCGCACACATCCGTTAGGGTGAGGGCCAAACGACACCTCACCGCGCTGAGCTGGGCTTACGTCCAGCAACGTTCACCTGGATGACACTTTTGTAGGGTCTCTACAAATACGATCGCCGTACTTCGTTCTTTACGGCATGGGGTACCGGTGGGTTCACCAGCTTTAGTAATCGACGTGATCGCACTCCTCGCGCCCGGACAAGGGTCCCAGACGCCCGGCATGCTCGCCCCCTGGCTCGAACTGGAGGGGACCGAGAAGCAGGTGCGCACGTGGTCTGAGATCACGGGCCTCGACCTCGTGCGCCTCGGCACCACCGCAGAGGCCGACGAGATCGTCGACACCGCGATCACCCAGCCACTGGTCGTGGCGCTCGCGCTGCTCGCGTTCGGTGAGCTGCGCCGCCGCGTCGAACTGCCCACCGGCCTCATCGTCGGCGGCCACTCGGTCGGCGAACTGGCCGCCGCGTCGGTCGCGGGCGTCATCAGCGCCGACGACGCCGTCGCGCTGGCCGCCGTGCGCGGTGCCGCGATGGCCGAGGCGTGCGCGCTCGAGCCGACCGGCATGGCCGCGGTGCTCGGCGGCGACGAGCAGGAGGTGCTCGCGCGCCTCGAGGAGCTCGGTCTCGTGCCCGCCAACCGCAACGGCGCCGGCCAGATCGTCGCGGCCGGTCCGCACCCCGCGCTCGACGAGCTCGCGGCGAACCCGCCGGGCACGGCGAAGGTTCGCAAGCTGGCTGTCGCGGGCGCGTTCCACACCAAGTTCATGGCGCCCGCAGAAGACGCTGTGCGCGCGCGTGCCGCCGAAGTCACCACGCACGACCCGTTGCTGCCGCTGGTGTCCAACAAGGACGGTCAGGTCGTCACCGAGGGGACCGAGGTGCTGCGCCGCCTGGTCTCCCAGGTCACCAGCCCCGTCCGCTGGGACGTCTGCCAGGTCACCCTCGTCGAGAAGGGCATCACCGGCTCGGTCGAGCTGCCGCCCGCCGGCGTGCTCACGGGTCTCGCCAAGCGTGCGATGAAGGGCACCGCCACCCTCGCCCTGAAGACCCCGGACCAGCTCGACAAGGTCGCGGAGCTCTTCGACACCGTTGGAGCCAATAAGTGACGACCTTCAAGGCCCCGCAGGCATCTGCGGGTAGCCGCATCATCGGCCTCGGCAGCTACCAGCCCGAGACGGTGGTGAGCAACCACGACCTCGCTCAGCGGATGGACACCTCCGACGAGTGGATCCGCGACCGCGTCGGCATCGTCAACCGCCGCGTGGCCGCCAAGGACGAGGGCGTCGTGGACATGTCGGTCGCGGCCGGCAACAAGGCGATCGAGGACGCGGGCCTCACCTCCGCGGACATCGGCGCCGTGATCGTGGCGACGTGCACCATGCCGTCGACCATCCCGAACGCCGCCGCGCAGGTCGCCGACAAGATCGGCATCAAGGCGGCCGCCGCGTTCGACCTGAACGCCGCGTGCGCCGGTTTCTGCTACGCCGTCGCGACGGCCGCGGACATCGTCCGCGCTGGCACGGTGCGCAACGTGCTGGTCATCGGCGCGGAGAAGCTCACCGACTGGACCGACCAGGACGACCGCTCGACCGCGATCATCTTCGCGGACGGCGCGGGTGCCGTCGTGATCGGCGCCAGCGACGAGAACCAGATCGGCCCTGTCGCGTGGGGCTCGGCCGGTGACATGTCCGAGGTCATCGCCATCGCCGACCGCGACTCCTTCATCCACCAGGAAGGCCAGACGGTCTTCCGCTGGGCGACGACCCAGATCGCGCCCGTGGCGATCCGCGCCGCCGAACTCGCGGGTGTCGAACTGTCCGATGTGGACGTGTTCGCCCCGCACCAGGCAAACTTGCGGATCATCGAGGCGATCGCCAAGCGCCTGCGCAACAATGGTGCGCGGGCGGACCTGAAGGTCGCTCGAGACATCGTCGAATCCGGAAACACCTCCTCGGCCTCCATCCCCATGGCGCTGGACCACATGCGGGCGGCGGGCGAGATCTCCAGCGGAGACGTGGTGCTGATGGTCGGTTTCGGCGCAGGCCTGTCCTACGCGGGGCAGGTGGTCCGGTGCCCGTGAGTACCACCCCCGGTTTTTCAACTGTTTCAATCGAAAGGGAACTTCAGTGAGCGACAACGTCCTGTCCGGCCTTGCCGAGATCGTCGAAGAGGTCGCCGGTGTGGCCGCCGACGACGTCACCGCTGAGAAGTCCTTCGTGGACGACCTCGACATCGACTCGCTGTCGATGGTCGAGATCGCCGTCCAGGCGGAGGACAAGTTCGGCGTGAAGATCCCGGACGACGAGCTGGCGAACCTCAAGACCGTTGGTGACGCGGTGAACTACATCACCAGCAACAAGTGACGTCCGACATCGACGTCGTCATCACCGGGCTGGGTGCTACCACCCCGCTCGGTGGTGATGTCACGTCGACCTGGGACGCGCTCCTGGCCGGCAAAAGCGGGGTCCGCCCCATGACCCACGACTGGGTCGAGAAGTACGACCTGCCGGTCAAGATCGCGTCGCAGCTCGTCGTCGACCCCACCGAGGTACTGCCCCGCGTCGAGGCGCGGCGCCTGGACCGCTCCGAGCAGGTCGCCATCGTGGCGTCCCGCCAGGCGTGGGCCGACGCCGGGCACAACGACGACACCGTCGACCGCCAGCGCCTCGCCGTCATCATCGGCACGGGCATCGGCGGCGCGATCACCCTGCTGACCCAGGACGACCTCCTGGAGCAGCACGGGTTGCGCAAGGTGTCGCCGCTGACCGTCCCGATGCTGATGCCGAACGGCCCGGCCGCGCACGTGGGCCTGGAACTGAAGGCACAGGCAGGTGTGCACGCCCCGGTCTCCGCCTGCGCGTCAGGCGCCGAGGCCATCGCGTGGGCCTACCGCATGATCAAGGCCAACGAGGCCGACGTGATCGTGGCGGGCGGCGCGGAAGCGTGCATCACGGCGATCCCGGTCGCGGGCTTCTCGCAGGCCCGCACCATGAGCACCCGCAACGACGAGCCCGAAAAGGCCTCGCGCCCGTTCGACACGGCCCGCGACGGATTCGTCCTGGGCGAGGGCGCGGGAGTCATGGTCCTGGAACGCCGCGACTTCGCCGAGGCCCGTGGCGCCAAGATCTACGGCCGCCTGGCGGGCATCGGCACCTCGGCCGACGGCTACCACATCACCGCCCCCGACCCCGAGGGCGTCGGTCAGTCCCGTGCCATCGCCGCAGCGCTGCGGTCCGGCGGCATCGACCCGTCCGACGTGGGCCACGTGAACTGCCACGCCACCTCCACCCCGGTGGGCGACGTCGCGGAAACCGTGGCGATCCGCAAGGCGATCGGCGACCACCCGGTCCTGACCGCTCCCAAGGGTTCCCTCGGGCACCTGCTGGGCGCGGCGGGCGCGGTCGAGGCCATCATCACCGTCCTCTCGATCCGCGACGGCATCGTTCCCCAGACCCTCAACCTGGACAACCTCGACCCGGCCGTGTCCCTGGACGTGGTGGCGGGCGAGCCTCGCAAGATCAAGCTGGACGCCGCGGTCAACGACTCGTTCGGCTTCGGCGGCCACAACGTGGCACTGGCCTTCACTCCGGCCTAGGTTCCACCTGCACGTGATGCCCCGGTCCGCTTCGGCGGGCCGGGGCATCGTGCGTTCTCACGCGCTCAGCACTTCTCCATCTGGGGAGTCCGGTTCTCGGGAGCCTCGTCCACCTTCAGCTCCCCGCCCTCCCACACCATCACGTACACGACCCGCCACCGGATGCAGCGCTCAGGCAACGCCACAGGAGCCTTCGAAACATCCTGCGTGGATACAAATGAGATCAACACCCGCAGCCGCTTCCCCAGCACGTCGGACTCGACGCGCTGAACGACCATCCCGCCGTCCTTGGTGGTCTCGTACGCGGACATCCACGTCGACTCGACAGCCTGAGAGGCCCGCCGCGCCGACACCACCCCACGCCACGCGGTGAAGTCACGGGCGTTGATCGCGTCGAAGTACTTCTGCAGCACCGCCTGCACCGAAGACCGGTCCGGGTGCGTGAACGAGTCAGGACTCAGCAGCACCTCGGACATCCCAGGCCACGGCCCGGCGACGGACGACGACGGCACCGCCGGCGTGCCCTTCGCCTCGGGCACCCGCGAGTAGACGGTCCGCCCCACCATCCCCGCCGCCACCGCGGCACCGGTGATCACCACCACGGCCGGCACCAGCCAGCGGTTCGCCACGCTCCCCACCCCCGCAGCCTAGCCGCACGACACGCCGGGCAGCAGAGCGCCGCTCACAAACGGGGTCGTGTTACGCCTAAACATAAAATTCACCCGAAAGTCTACATTCCCCGTGAATTTAGCGAGTTGCATGTAGCAAGACAATGACTGCTACATAAAAGTAGTTGCCCAATCTCATACTCCGAATGAGTTCTTCCGGGTGAGTCGCTACCGCCGATCGGCCGCAGTAAACACGCATAAGCAGCCATTCGAGGCTTCACCCGAAAAGAGCATGCAACACAGCGCGTATCGGACCATTGCCCTCGCACAACTATAGGTCTGGATCGAGGTGGAATACCGCAGCTCACGGACGTGCAATATCAAGAACGATCCGGTGCCGTTTAGCGCCTTCCAGGCACAACCCGATTGACCCGCCACTCAGAAACCTTGCAACCGGGTGATCTGGACCCAAACTTCATCACCGGCCGTCACATACGCACCGGTAACCATGCATCTTTTGACCACGAACGGCCTACCCATATACCTCGAATGGCGGATTGGCCATAGGCGCTTAATCGTGCGGAAATATGCCGCATAAAGAAAACGCAAACCAACGGAGGAGGGGAATTCGGTGGACCTCAGATACGAGGCGTACTGCTTCGCCGATCGACAGTTCTACGATCTGCAGAGCAGCACCGAAACCACCCCCAAGGACGACTTTTCCACCGAACTCCCCGCGCTCCCACCCGACTGGACGATGGTCGAGCGCAACGTGTGGCGGCATCAGCACCCGAAGGGTGTACAACTGCCGAACCAAGGGTGGAAGATCCACGTGTCGGCCGGCCTCGACAACGCCGGCAAGGTGCTGAAGGCGACCTACGACTACTGCGTCGAGCGCCGAATCTCGTTCAAATACCTGCAGTCGATGTCGATCGTGCTCGCCCGCAACTCGAAGTACGCGCCCCGTGAGGGCAGCGGCAAGCTGGTCACGATCTACCCGACCAGCACCGAGCAGCTCGAGACCGTCCTCACCGAGCTCGCGGAGATCCTCGACGGCCAGCACGGCGCCTACATCCTGAGCGACCTGCGGTTCGGCAAGGGACCGCTCTACGTGCGCTACGGCGGGTTCGCCGAGCAGTGGCTGGAGATCGACGGGCAGCAGGTGCTCGCGATCGAGGGGCCGGACGGCGTGCTCGTGCAGGACAAGCGCAAGCCGATCTTCAGCGTGCCGGAGTGGATCGAGCTGCCCGCGTTCCTCGCGCCCCACCTCGCCGAGCGCAACGCCGGCGACCCCGAGCGATTCCCGTACCAGATCAAGAGCTCGCTGCACTTCTCCAACGGCGGCGGCGTCTACCTCGCGACCAGGAAGTCCGACGGCAAGGAGCTCGTGCTCAAGGAAGCGCGGCCGCACGCCGGACTCGACCGCGAGGGCGAGGACGCGGTGGCACGGCTGGAGCGCGAGCACGCGATCCTCACCAGGCTTCAGGGCGTCCCCGGCGTGCCCGAGGTGTACGACCGCTTCACCGAGTGGGAGCACCTCTTCGTCGCCATGGAGTACATGCCGGGCAGGTCGCTCGGCCAGTGGCTCGGCCGGCACTACCCGTTGACGCACAAGGACGTCAGCGACGAGACGATCACCGAGTACACCCAGCGCGCGCTCCGCATGGTCGACCGGGTCGAGACCCTGATGGCCAGCGTCCACGAGCGCGGGGTCGTGTTCGGCGACCTGCACACCCTCAACATCCTGGTCGACGAGGACGACGAGATCTCGCTGATCGACTTCGAGCTCTCCTCCACGATCGACGACGTCCGCAGGCCGACGCTGGGCGCGCCGGGGTTCCAGGCACCGCCCGACCGCGAGGGCTTCGACATCGACGCGCACCCCATGGCCGCGCTGAGGCTCTGGATCTTCCTGCCGCTCAACACGGTCCTGGAGCTGTCGCCCGCGAAGCTCCGCCAGCACGTCCACGTCATCCAGCAGCGGTTCGGTCTCAGCGACGAGTACTGCCGGCCGATCATCGACGTGCTCACCCCGCGCGTCGACCCGCCGACCGACCCGGCGTTCACCGAGTTCGACCAGGAGAACCCGGACTGGACGGTGGTGCGCAAGGAGATCGCCACGGCGATCCTGCACAGCGCGACGCCGCAGCGGAAGGACCGGCTGTTCCCCGGCGACATCGAGCAGTGGGAGGTCGGCGGCGCGTGCTTCGGCTACGGCGCGGCGGGCGTGCTCCACGCACTCGACGCTGCGGGCGAGGGCCGGTACCCCGAGCACGAGGACTGGTTGCTCGACGCCATCCGCCGGGAACCGCCGAAGCAGGCCGGTTTCTTCGTCGGCGCCCACGGGATCGCGTACGTGCTGGAGAACTTCGGCCACCACGACGCCGCGACCGAGATCGTCGAGAGCTACGCGGAGCTGCTCCCCACCACCCAGGACCACGGGCTGAGCGCCGGCCTGTCCGGCATCGGGCTCAACCTGCTGCACTTCTCCGAGGTCCGGCAGGACGACCGCTTCGCGGCGGACGCCGAACAGCTCGCGGAACGGCTCGCGAAGCAGCTCGCCGACGTACCCGCACCGGGGGCCAAGGCCAAGGCCGGTCTGCTGCACGGTTGGTCGGGACCGGCGTTGTTCTTCCTGCGGATGTACGAGCACACCGCGGAACGCCGCTGGCTCAAGCTGTCCGAACAGGCGCTCGAACGCGACCTGGCCGAGACGATGATCGCGCTGGACGGCTCGCTGCAGGTGCGCGACGGCTCACTGCGCACGCTCCCGTACGTCGGCATCGGCGGCGCCGGCATCGCGTTGGTGCTGACCGAGTTCGCGAAGATCGCGCCAGAACGGCCGTGCGTCGAGAAGCTGCCGGAACTGCTCAGCGGCTGCACCGGCGAGTTCGTCATCCAGCCCGCGTTCATGCTGGGCAGGGCCGGTCTGATCGCCACCCTCACCCAGGCCACGCGACTGACCCCGGACGAACGGTTCGAGCGGGCGATCCAGCGGCACCTCAAAGCTTTGGGCTGGCACGCCGCGCGCTACGGCGGCGGGCTCGCGTTCCCCGGCGTGCAGCTGCGCCGGCTCTCCATGGACCTCAACACCGGCGGTGCGGGCGTGCTGCTCGCCATCGCGTCCACAGTGGACGGCCGCTCACCACTGCCCTTCCTGGGCACCAGAACGCCGGTCTGCACAGACCGGTAGCAGTGAACGATCCCTCGAAACAAGGAGATGTAGTCATGGGTTTCATCCTTGACATGCAGGACCTCGAGACGCCCGAGACCTCCCCCAACATGATGGCGGGCGGCAGCGGCGGTGGCGGCGGCTCGACCACCGCGTCGAGCGCGTCCCTGCTGCTCCCCTGCAGCCACAGCAGTGCGTCGCTGATCCTCTGCTGATCACGCTTCACCCGCACGTGGACGGCGGATGAGCGGCATAGGCGAAGTATGCCGCTCACCAGCCAGACGAGGGGCTCGGCAGCCGGCCAGCTGCCGGGCCCCTCGCTTCATGATGGGCCCTCGTCACCTCCGGAGGAACAGCCGATGGCCAAACCCGGTGACCAGCTGTTGCTCTCCGCAGTCAAGCGCGACCACCGCCCGTGGTTGCTGTTGCTCAACGCCGCCGTCGCCACGACCGGCGGCCTGCTTCTTCCCGCCGCGCTCGCGAACGCCGTCGACATGGCACTGAGCGGCACGTTCGTGCTGGTCACGATCGTGTGGTTGCTCGTGCTCGCCGGTACGGAGATCCTCGGCGACGCGATCGGCATCGTGCTCGCCGCGAGCATCACGGCCCGCGGCACCGCGTGGCTGCGCCGCCGGGTCGCCCGGCACCTGCTCGCTCTCGGTCACCCCGGACCGTTCGCCGCGGGAGACGCCGTCAGCCGCGTGACCGGTGACTGCGGCAACGCGGGCGGCGTCGCCGTCACCGTCATCAGCCTCGCGGTCACCGTCGTGTCCTCGGTCGGTTCGGTGATCGCGCTCGCGCTGCTGGACTGGCGGCTCGCGGTGGTGTTCCTCATCAGCGCACCGCTGGCCGGGTTGCTGGTCCGCACGCACATGCGCCTCACCGCTGACGACGTGCTGGCGTACCAGGAAGTTTCGGGCGAGGTCTCGGCCCGTCTGCTCGACTCGGTCTCCGGCCTGCGCACGATCGCCGCCGCTGGCATCGCCGACCGCGAGACAGCCCGTGTGCTGCAACCACTTCCCCAGCTCGCCGCGGCCGGGGTGGGCATGTGGCGCACCCAGGCGAAGATGATGTGGCGAGCCGGACTGCTGCTGCCCGCCGTCGAGGTCGCGGTGCTGGCCGCCGCCGGTTTCGGCGTGATGCAGGGCAGGCTGAGCACCGGAGACGTGCTCGCCGCCCTCGGCTACGCCGCCCTCGGCATGGGCATCGTCGGCCAGATGACCCAGCTGACCGTGCTGGAACGCACCCGCGCCTCCGCTTCCCGCATCGCCGAGGTCCTCGACACCCCCGCCCGCGCGCGTCCCGCTCCCCAGTCGTCGAACGGCTCGATCGAACTGCGGAACGTCAGCGTCGACGGGGCGCTGCACGACGTCGACCTGACCATCCCGGCCGGCGCGTTCGCCGCGGTCGTGGGCAGCTCCGGTTCGGGCAAGTCGACGCTGGCCGCGGTGCTGGGTGGACTGTCCCCAGTGGACGCCGGCACGGTGTTGCGCGACGGCGGGGTCGGGTACGCCTTCGAACGCCCGGCGCTGCTCGGCGCGACCATCGGCCGTTCGATCGGTTACGGCACAGACGCCGACGAGATCCGGGTGCGAGACGCCGCCGTCGCCGCTCAGGTGCACGACGTGCTCATCCGCCTGCCGCAGGGCTACGAAACGCCGGTCGCCGACGCCCCGCTCTCCGGCGGTGAGGCACAACGGATCGGCCTGGCACGCGCGATCGTGCGCGATCCCGAGGTGCTCGTGCTGGACGACGCCACCGCGAGTCTGGACACGGTGACCGAGGCCAAAGTGGACGCCGCCCTGACGAGCGCCCTACCAGGGCGGACACGGGTCGTGGTGACGCACCGGGCGGCCACCGCGGCGAGAGCGGACCTCGTGGTGTGGCTCGACGACGGCCGGGTGCGCGGTACCGGCACGCACCAGGAGCTTTGGGACGACGAGGACTACCGCGCCGTGTTCACCGGGGGCGAGTGATGCGTTTCTACCTCTCCACGCTCGCCGGACACCGCCGTGGTGTCCTCGTCCTGCTCGGCTGGTCCATGCTCGAGGGCATCCCCGCGTTCTTCGGCGGCAAGCTCGTCGGCACCGCAGTCGACCAGGGCTTCGCCGCGGGAGATCCGCTGGCAGGAGTCCTGTGGCTGCTCGCGTTCGCCGCGCTCGCTGTCGCAGGAGCACTCGGCCAGCGGCAGGTCTTCGCACGGCTCGGCGACGTCGTCGAACCCATGCGCGACGCGCTCGTCACGCAGGTCGTCAAGGGCGTGCTGAACGACCCGACGCACCGCAGGACCCCGGACGCCAGCGCGGTCGCGATGATCACCCGGCACGTCGAGGTGGTCCGCGACGCCACCGCCGGCGTGCTGGTGCAGGCCCGCGCGTTGCTGGTCACCACGGTCGCCGCGCTCATCGGGCTCGCCACCACGGCCGCCGCGCTGATCTGGCTGGTCGTGCTGCCGATCGTGGCCGCGCTGGTGCTCTTCGGACTCATGCTGCCCTCGCTCGCCAAGCGGCAACGCGATGTCGTGCTCGCCGACGAACACACCGCGGAAGCGTCCGGCGCGGTGCTCACCGGCCTGCGCGACGTCGCGGCCTGCAACGCCTCGGCCGAGGCGTACCGGGACGTCGCCACGCAGATCAACGGGCAGGCCAGGGCCACCATCACCGTCGCGTGGGCGAACTCGTTGCGCGCCACGGTGATCGCAATCGGCGGCTTCACCCCGGTCGTGCTGCTGGTGGCGTTCGCTCCCCCGCTCGTGGCATCGGGCCGGCTCACGACCGGCGCTGTCCTGGCAGCGGTGGTGTACCTGACCAACAGCGTCAACCCCGCGTTGCACGGACTCGCGCGCACGACCAGCACCGTCGTGATGCGGCTGATGGTTGCGCTCAAACGACTTCAGGAAGCGGCGCCGCGGACGACCGACGAGTCGGGCGACGAAGTCCCGTCGAACGGCGACTTCGTGCTCAAGGACGTCACGTTCGGCTGGAGCCCCGACGCGGAACCGGTGGTGCGCGGCCTCTCGCTGAACCTGCGTCCCGGCGACCACCTGGCCGTGATCGGGCCGTCCGGCATCGGCAAGTCCACTGTGGCCGGTCTGCTCACCGGCCTGATGCCGCCCGACTTCGGCAACGTCCTGTTCGGCGGCGCGCCCGTCGACCTGGTGCTGCCCACGATCAGGCAGCACGCGATCGCGCTGATCCCGCAGGAGACCTACCTGTTCACGGGCACTGTGCGAGAAAATCTCGCTCTGCTCGCACCGTGGGCCGACGACGCGGAACTCACCGCGGCGGTGAAAAAGGTTGGCGCCAAACCACTTCTGGACCGGC
This sequence comes from Lentzea sp. NPDC051213, assembly GCF_044455585.1. Lineage (NCBI taxonomy): Bacteria > Bacillati > Actinomycetota > Actinomycetes > Pseudonocardiales > Pseudonocardiaceae > Lentzea > Lentzea sp. NPDC051213. The sequence continues at coordinate 152,594 of NZ_JBITEX010000008.1, read as the reverse complement.
TCGGTGGCCTCGACGCCGCCCTCGGCCACGCCGGCGAGGGACTTTCCGCTGGTGAGGCGCAGCTTCTGGCACTCGCGCGGGTCTACGTCACGTCCGCGAGCGTCGTGATCCTCGACGAGGCGACCTCACACCTGGACCCGGCCGCGGAAGCACGGGTGGAACGGGTTTTCGCGGAACGGGAAGGCATTCTCGTGGTGATCGCGCACCGGCTCAGCTCCGCGCTGCGGGCGAACCGCGTGCTGGTCATGGACGGCGGCAAGCCCCTGCTCGGCACGCACGAGCACCTGCTCAAGTCCTCGCCGCTCTACGGGCGGCTCATGCTGGCGTGGGACCCCACGCACCACGAGGAAACCCCGCTGCCCAAACGGTAGCGGGGTTTTTTGGCGCGAAAAGCACGTTCGGGCCGTCTATCGGCCCGAACGTGCTTTTCGCGCCAACCCAACAGGGTGAAGATCGGTAGTTATCCACAGGTTTGCGGAAGGGGTGGAAGCAGACGGTTGGCACCGGCCATCGTTGATGTATGCCAAGACGATCCAGAGCGGACTGGAGCAGCGTCGACGAGGTCGCGCCACTCGGTGTGGTCAGACTCAGCGAACTCATCGCCCTCGGTGTACCAGCCCGAACGATCTCCAACCGCTGTAGCAGGGAAGGCCCGTGGCAACGCCTGCTACCTGGAGTGGTGATGCTCAGCAACGGCCCACCGAGCTGGGCTCAACGCCTGGACGCCGCTGTGCGGTACTGCCGAAGCCCAGGTCGGGTAACCGGACTGGCCGGAGCGAGGTTGCACGGCCTGACCAGAGGACCGGACCCGACCAAGATCCATGTGCTCGTCCACGACAGCCGTCAGCCGGCAAGCCACGACTTCGTCCTGGTCGAACGCACATTCCGCTTGCCTGAAGCACGTTGGATCAACGGCCTGCCCGTGGCACCGGTCGACCGATGCGTGCTCGATGGAGTACGTCGCATGAAAGACGTGAACCAGGTTCGTTCGGCTCTGGCGGAGGCAGTACAACGTGGTCTCGGCACACCAAGGGAGTTGCTCGACGAACTGAACGCCGGTTCGTGTCGCGGTAGCGCGATTCCACGGATGGTGCTGACTGAGCTCATCGACGGGATCAGATCACCGGCTGAGTCGTGGGCGAGGGAAGTGGCCCTGCGAAGCGGCTTCGGCTCAATGATCTGGAACCCTGAGCTCTACCTGGCCGACGGCTCTCGTCTGGCCACACCGGACGGTTGGCTCGACGATGTCGGTCTGGCTTGGGAGATCGACTCGTACGAGTTCCACTTCTCACCGGACGACTACGCGACAACTTTGAAACGGCACAACCGAATGACAGCAGCGGGAATCATCGTGGTGCACACGGTCCCATCGCGCTTGCGTACCGAACCCCACCAGGTCGTGGCTGAGCTGCGTGGTGCGTACAAGCTGGCACAGCAGCGACCCCGCCCACCAGTGATCGCACGCCTCAACTAGTTTGGCGCGAAAAGCACGTTGGGGCCGTCTAGCGGCCCCAACGTGCTTTTCGCGCCAAACAAACTCAACCGACGCGATGAAGCCAGGTCACCGGCGCGCCGTCTCCCGCGCGGCGGAACGGTTCCAGCGCGTCGTCCCACGCCGCGCCGAGGAGCTCGTCCACGCCGTGCGCGAAGGATTCACCGCCACGAGCCCGAACCGCCAACGAGCGCAGCTGGTCCTCGTTCACCACTATGTCGCCGTTTGCCGAGGTGCGGGCATGCCACAGGCCCAAAACGGGCGCGAAGCAGAAGCGCTCGCCGTCCTGACCGGAGGAGGGTTCCTCGGTCACCTCGAAGCGAAGCATCGGCCACGCGCGCAGCGCAGCCACTAGTTTGGCGCCGGTTCCGGCGTCCGCCGTCCACGCGCATTCAGCGCGCAGCTGACCTGGTGCCGCGGGTTGCGCCGCCCACCTGAGGTTGACTCGTTCACCGAGGGTGCCCGAGATCGCCCACTCGACGTGCGGACAGACCGCAGACGGCGACGAGTGGACGTAGACCACGCCACTGGTGCTGCCACGGGTGCTCACTGCTGACCTCCGCTACTCGACGAGGGACGTCTTCCCCTACGCCTTTGCCGAGTGAGGTGATCACCGTGAAGCCCGTTCGGTGCATTCTGCCTTGACTTGAGCCATGTCCGCCATAAGAACCAGCTCGATCATCACCCGACCGGGGCAGATACAGGTCTTAAGTCCCGATCACCCCGGTCGAGTGATGCCTGATCGTGATCTACAGAGCGTTTACCGCGGCGACCACATCGACTAGACCAGTGCCCTTGTCGAAGGACGACGTGTACGGGCCCACCGGCTGGTAGCCGGTGCCGTACTTGTGCGCCGAGGACTTGAGCGCCCGCTCGATGTCGGCCGGGGTCGCGGAAGGCTTGGCCTGGAACAGCTGCGCGACGATGCCGGCGATGTGCGGTGCCGCCATCGAGGTGCCGCTGATCGTGTTGAACGTGCCCAGATCGAGCAGCCCTGGACCGTTCTGCGGCGCCAGACCGGTCGCGCAGATCGGCAGGTACAGGCGGCAGGACGAGGTGATGTTCTCACCGGGCGCCGAGATGTCCGGCCACGTCGCGGAGTTCGTGGCCAGGCCGCGCGAGGAGAAGGTCGACAGCGCGCCGTCGCGGGTGCCGGTCTCCTGGTCGTTGTAGGAGGCCACCGAGATCACGCCGGGCGTCGGGTCGGTGCCGGGCGGGTTGGACAGGTTCGTCGCACCGTCGCCGCCGTCGTTGCCGTTCGCCCACACCACGACCACGCCCTCGGCGACCAGCTGGCGCTGGAGCTTCACCGTGACGGAGTTCGGGTCGAACGCGCCGCCGCCGGACGGGCCGTAGGAGTTGTTGATCACCTTGATCGGCGGGCAGGTCGCCGCGGGCACACCGGCGCCGCAGGGAGCGCGGTGGTTCTCCAGCACCCAGTTCAGCGCGGCGTCCGCGCCGAGGATGAGGATCGCCGCACCGGTGGAGATCACGACGCCCTTCGCGCCCGGCGCCGCGCCGTGGATCACCGGTCCGCCGGTGGTCTGCACGTCGTTGCCGATCGCGATGCCGGTGACGTGGGTGCCGTGGCCGCCCAGCGACGTGGTGTCGGTGTCGACGAAGTTCGGTACCGGCACGATGCAGTTCGTCTGCGTGGACCCGTCGAGGCAGAGGCTCTTCAGGTTGCGGACGATCTTGCCGCCGGCGAACGACGGGTGCGTCGGGTCGACGCCGGAGTCGATCACCGCGACCGACACGCCCGCGCCGGTCAGGCCGAGGCTGTTGCGGGCGTCCAGGCCGCGCGTGGCGGTGTGCGACGTGGAGCCGAGGAACCTGATCGGTTTCTGGACCTCGACGGCCGTGACGCCCGCCTTGCCTCGCGCGGACGTGATCTGCTCCGAGGTGCCGCGTGCGGCGACAACGCCGATCTTGCGGAAGCTCGTGAGCTTCTGCAGACCGGCCGCCTCCACCGCCTGTTCGGCGGAGACCAGATCGGTGCCGTGGACATAAACCGTCGAAGACGGTGCGGCCGCCGCGACAGGGGTGGTGGCGGCCACGAGCACTACGGCGAGCAAGGCAGCGCGTTTGAACATGGACCCTCCGTGACATAGACAGGCAATCCATCTAACGAGTGATCCACTAACCGGTGACGGGCGTCACGCAATGTCTCGACTGGGTGCGAGCAGACGACCCCGGACCGCTACCGTGTCCACCCGTGCGGAAAGGTGTGGACTCGTGCGGTTGATCCGTCTGGGCGCTGAACCCTCGGCCATTGGGGCGGATGTCCGTGCCGCCCTCACGGCGTGTGGCGCTGGCGCGGAAGTCCTAGGTGGCGTTGCCCTGATCGGCGTGCACCCACCTGACTGCCCGATAGCGCTGGACGCGGTCGTGGTGCTGCCCAAGGGCGTTCTCGTGATCGTCGGCGTCGACCTCCCCGACCCCGCGGTGAAGCTCGAGGCCCCGCTCGGCGGTCAGTGGAAGATCGACGGCTGGCCGCTGGTCAGCCAGGACGGCGCGGCGAACCCGGCGACCGAGGCGGTGGCCGCGGCGACCGCGGTGGCGCAGCGGATCCAGAAGATGCGCGCCGAACCGTTGCCGGTCAGCACGGTCGTGGCGGTCGGCCCGTTCGTCAGCCAGGTCGTGCAGCCGACGGTCGACCTCAACCGGGGTGTGCGAGTGGTCCACCCCAAACCGTCCACTTTGCTCACCGCGGCACGCGAACTGGCGACGTCATCGGTGCCGTGCACAGCCGACCACGCGGTGAAGCTGTGCGCGATCCTGCAGACCACCGGCACGCCGCCGGACGCGCGGATGCTGCTGGCCGAGGGCTTCAGCGACGCGGTCTCCCCCGATCTCGCGTCCGCCAGCACGATGCTGATCCCGAAGATCTCGGCCAAGCCGGCGGCCGACGCGGGCAAACGCTTGCCCCCGAGCCTGCCAGGGGGTTTGCCCTGGCGGTATCTCGCGATCGGTGGCGTGGTCGCGCTGATCCTGGTCGTGTGGCTGCTGGCGCTGCTGCCCGGCGACGAAAAGCCGGCCGACGCGACACCGGTCCCGTCGACCTCGCAGCCGACGACGGTGGTCGTGGACGGCACGACGTTCGTGCCGAAGGAGACGAAGAAGGACCACGACTGCGCCGTGCAGGCGTTCGGCGACATGAAGGCGTGGCTGATCGCGAACGAGTGCCGCGAGATCCTGCGCGCCACCTACGAGACGACCGTGCAGGGCAAACAGGCGACGGTGCTGGTGGCGGACCTGGACGTGCTCGACTCCTCGAGCGCGACGGCGTTCCACAAGCTCGTCGCGGCACCGGGTTCCGGCGGCGTGCACGGGCTGGACGGCAAACCGCTGGAGAACGCGGCGTTCGCGAGCGGCGTCAAGGGCGGTCACGTGCAGCTGGCGTTCGTGGTCTGGTCGGGCGGCGCGGGCGACACCACCCTCTACCCTCTCGCGAAGCAGGCGTTGCGGCTGCCCGCCGCCCAGTAGAGGGTGGAGGGCATGGTCGGACAACTTCGCTCGGTCGTGCTGGACTGCCCGAACCCCTCCGAACTCGCCTCCTTCTACGAGAAGCTGCTCGGCGCCGAACGGCTCCCGGACGGTGACGAGACTTGGGTCGTGATCGTCGCGAACGGCACCCGGCTCGCGTTCCAGCTTTCCGCCGGCTACCGGCCGCCGGTGTTCCCCGATCCGCACGCCTCCCAGCAGGTCCACCTCGACGTGGTGGTCGACGACATCGAGGAGGCCGAGCCGCGCGCGCTGGAGCTCGGTGCTCGGTTGCTGAAGAAGGACAACGACAACTGGTTCCGGGTCTACGCCGACCCGGTCGGGCACCCCTTCTGCCTCGTGTGGCTCAGCTAGAACGGGCCTACTGTGGCTGGCATGGACTTCGACGTCATCGTCATCGGTGGTGGCCCGGTTGGTGAGAACGTGGCGTGGCGGACGGCCGCGGGAGGCCTGTCCACCGCCATGATCGAGAAGGAGCTCGTCGGCGGCGAGTGCTCGTACTGGGCCTGCATGCCGTCCAAGGCACTGCTGCGCTCCGGTCACGCGCTCGCGGCCGCGCAGCGGGTGAAGGGCGTGGTCGGCGGGTCGCTCGACCCGGCAGCGGTGCTGGCGCGGCGCACCGAGTTCACGTCCAACTGGGACGACTCCGGTCAGATCAAGTGGGCCGAGTCGGAGAACATCACGGTGATCCGCGGCGAGGGCGAGGTGACCGGCGAACGCGAGGTCACCGTCGGCACCGACACCTACCGCGCCCGGCAGGCCGTCGTGGTGTGCACCGGCAGCGTGCCGAAGATGCCGCCGCTGGAAGGACTTGCCGACACTCCAGTGTGGACGTCCCGGGAGGCCACGTCGGCGCGCGAGGTGCCGGAGTCGCTGGTGGTGCTCGGCGGCGGTGTGGTCGGTGTCGAGATGGCGCAGGCGTGGGCGCGCCTCGGCTCGAAGGTGACGCTGGTGGTGTCCGGTGACCGGCCGTTGCCACGCCTGGAGGAGTTCGTCGGGCCGCTGGTGGTCGAGGGCCTGCAGGCCGACGGCGTCGAGGTGCTGCTCAACGCCCGCGCGTCCGCGATCAAGCCGGGCGAGCTCACGCTGCAGGACGGCCGGGTGGTGCGGGGCTCGGAGATCCTCGTCGCGACCGGGCGAGTGCCGGCGACGAAGGACGGCAAGCCGCTGACCATCGACGACACCGGTCTCGTGTCCGGTGTGGACGGACGGTGGCTGTACGCGGCCGGCGACGTCAACGGGCGCGCGTTGCTGACGCATCAGGGCAAGTACCAGGGACGTGCGGTCGGCACGGCGATTCTGGAGCGGTCACGCGGGTTCGAGCCCAAGCCGTGGTCGGCCGGGCAGGCGAACGCGGACCACGTGGCCGTGCCGCAGGTGGTGTTCACCGACCCCGAGGTGGCGTTCGTCGGGCACACCGCGGCCGAGGCGCGGGCGCAGGGCCGCGAGATCAAGGTGGTCGACCTCGACATCGCGGTCGCCGGCTCGTCGCTGCACGCGGACGGGTACCACGGCAGGACGCGGATGGTCGTGGACGAGCGCACGCGGACGCTGGTCGGCGTCACGTTCGTCGGCCAGGACGTGGCCGAGCTGCTGCACTCGGCCACCGTCGCGATCGTGGGCGAGGTGACCGTGGACCGCTTGTGGCACGCGGTCCCCTCGTACCCGACGATCAGCGAGGTGTGGCTGCGGTTGCTGGAGTCCTACGGGCTCTGAGGTGCGGGCTGGGGATCGAGCACTGCCCCGAGCATGCCCGTGAGCAGCTCGTTCGCCGTGCCGACCACGTGCGCGCGGTCTTCCTCGTCGACTCTCTCGGCGAGCTTGAACAACGCGTCCGCGGTCTGCACGGCGATCCGGAACGTGAGCATCACCGGGGCGTCGCCGTGCGCGCCGAACCGGTTGACGAACATCTCCGCCAGCCGCTCGGCCATCAGCTCGTACTGATCGACGCTGGAGTCGAGCCGGTGGCTGTCCAGCATGTCGCTGAACCGCACCCGCCCGAAGCCGGGTACCTCGGTCAGCATCCGCATGTACACGCTGACGATCTGCGCCATGGCCTCGCGCCACGTGTCCGCGATCAGATCGGCGGCGAAGAGCTCCTCGACCTCGCGGAGATAGGTCTCCATCCCGCGAAGTGCCAGAGCGTGGACAACGGAACGTTTGTCCGGGAAGTACTGATAGAAGGAACCAATGGGCACACCGGCCACATCGACGATGCGCGCAGTGGTGATGTCGTCGTAGTCGTATTCGTTCAGCAGGCTCGCACAAGCGTCCAGGATCGCGGAGACGGTAGCCGCGCCACGCTGTTGCACCGGCTGTCGACGCATCACCCTGGCTAACCTGCCTTTGGCCGGGTCTTCATGCACGCGAACATCTTTATCCATACAACCCGGTACGCCCAAGCACAGGTTCCTGACAGGTTTCAGCCGGGATCTCCGCGACGTTTGCGATGAACTACCCAACCGAAGTCCACAACGCAGACAACGGCGAGTAGTAAAAGCACTATCGCGAGCCACAACACGTCAGCTCGGAGCGCCAGCCAGCCCGCCACCGAGTTGAAGACCAGGCCAAACCCGGCGAGCCACAACCGCAGTGTCAGAGCACTTCGCGGGGGCGCCGGGGGTGGCAGGTAGTCGCTCACGTCACCCGGTTTCCCGCAACAGGGGTGCGTCAACCCGCCTCAGCGGCCTTGGAGGTTTCGTCACATAGGGCCTAACGAGACGCGTCAGGGCAAGACCAGGGGCGATCAGCGGGACCACGGCGGTCAGCACGGCGGCCGTGATGCCGGCTCGCACGACGTCCCTCGGCATGACGGCGACCCGGTCCACGACGAACGCGCGGCGCCCGGCGAGGGACACGGCCGCGAGGACGATCAGGAACACGACCATGCTGAGCATCGCCCGTTGCACCGCGTGCTCGTATCCGGCTGCTTCTCCTGCCACGAGCACCGCGAACCACCCGGCGAGCGCGGGCAGCTGACCCTGTTCGGTGGTGGCGGCCCAGCTCAGTCCGCCGAGCGTCGCGAGCCAGACGAGCACCGCCGCCCGTTCCTGCGCCCAGACGGATGCCGCGTCGAGGGGAATACCGGTCCAGGCGAGTACGCCGAGCGGGCTGAGGGGGTCTTCGGCGAGTTGGCCGAGCACCCACGCGAGCGTCCACGCGGACAGCAGCACCGCGACGACGAGCTGCCACCTGGGCCGGCGGACCACGCAGCGGGCGAGCCGGACGATCTCCGCACGCGTCATACCCCCACCATGCCGTTTGCAGGTGGTTTGTGGAGAAACGTCACCCCGATGCTCACCCGAGCGGACCTCGACCAGGCGTGTCGACCACGCAGCGCTATCCACGATCGGGGGACAGATCTTTTCTATGCTGACTACATGAGCATCGATCAGCTTCTGCGTCTGCCCAGCTACCTGATGCTCCAGCTCGTGCGCGAAGCCAGGCGGATCGGCCCCAAAGGCGAGCACAGCGGCCTGCGCGGACCGCATCTGACGGTGCTCGCGCACCTGGCGGAACAGGAGGCGGTGGCGCAGAAGCGGATCAGCGACCGGGTGCGGATGGACCCGAGCGATCTGGTATCAGTGCTCGATGATCTTGAAGGTTTCGGGTTTGCCCAGCGCAAGAGGGATGAGCGGGACCGCAGGCGGTTCACCGTGTCGATCACCGACGCCGGTAGACAGGCCTTGCGCGAGCGCCTGGAGGCAGCCCGCGCGGACGAAGAGGAGTTGTTGGCGCCGTTGACGTCGCACGAACGTGATGCGTTGACCACACTGCTACGGAAGGCGTATCTGCATCACGCTGATATGCGTGTAGATTAGACAGTCTGCGCTCGCGAGACCCCGCGCGGGCAAGAATAGGTAACCCGGGACAAAACCCGATAGGTCACCATATCGAGAAAAGAGGCAAGTTGTCAAGCCCCTCCGATGACCTCCGGCTCGCCGAAATGGAGCCGGAGCAGGAATACGTGGCCATGTTGTACGGCCGGCTCGACGACCTCCGCGAACAGACGTCGAAACGACTCGCACAATCGTTGCGACAAACCGGCGGCACGCACCAGATGCGGTCCGAGCGAGACACCTCCGTCGCGATGTACACAGATCAATTGGCTCAGTACAGCGCGGTCGAGAACGGACTCGCGTTCGGCCGGCTCGATTTCCACAACGACGACCGGTTCTACATCGGCCGAATCGGTCTCTTCGACGAGGACAAGGATTACGAGCCGCTGCTGATGGACTGGCGGGCCCCCGCGGCCAGGCCGTTCTACCTCGCGACCGCGGCCTCGCCCGACGGCGTGCGCCGGCGCAGGCACCTGCGGACGCGCTCGCGCAAGGTGATCGGCCTCGACGACGAGGTCCTCGACATCAACTCCGCCGACGTGTCGCGCAGCGAGAGCCTGACCGGCGAGGCGACCCTGCTGGCGGCGTTGAACGAGTCGCGCACCGGCCAGATGAGCGACATCGTCGCGACCATCCAGGCCGAGCAGGACACCATCATCCGGTCCGAGCTCAACGGCGTCGTCGTCGTGCAGGGCGGTCCCGGCACCGGCAAGACCGCGGTGGCCCTGCACCGCGCCGCCTACCTGCTCTACACGCACCGCCGGCAGCTGGCGAAGCGCGGCGTGCTCGTGGTCGGCCCGAACACGACGTTCCTGCGCTACATCAGCCAGGTGCTGCCGTCGCTCGGTGAAACCGGCGTGCTGCTGTCGACCGTGGGCGAGCTCTACCCCGGCCTGACCGCGACGGGCCGCGAGGCCGCCGACGTCGCGGCGCTGAAGGGCCGCATCGAGATGGCCGAGGTGGTCATCGCCGCCATCCGGGACCGCCAGGAGGCGCCGCCGTTCGTCGAGATCCGCTTCGACAACGACGTGCTGCGCCTGGACCGGCGCGCGATCGCCGAGGCGCGCGGCAGGGCGCGCCGGACCCGCCGGCCGCACAACGAGGCCCGCCGCACGTTCGCCCGCGAGATCATCTCGACCCTGGCGGGCATGGTGGCCAACCGGCTGGGCGGTCATCTGCTGGACAAGTCCGACATGGACGACATCCGCCGGGAGATCCGCGAGTCGGCGGAGGTCCAGGCCGCGATCTCGGCGCTGTGGCCCGTGCTGACGCCGTTCTCGCTGCTGTCGGAGCTCTACGCGAACCCGAAGCGCCGCAACCGCGCGATGGCGAAGTTCACCCGCGAGGAACGCGATCTGCTGCAGCGTTCCTCCGACGAGTGGACGCCGGCGGACGTGCCGTTGCTGGACGAGGCCGCCGAACTGCTCGGCGAGGACGACACCGAGGCCAAGGCCCGCGCCGAACGCCAGCGCCGCCAGGCGATCGAGTACGCCCAGGGCGTGCTCGACATCCTCGACCTGGAGGACGACGCGGACCCGGACATCCTGATGGCCACCGACCTGATGGACGCCTACCGCCTGGCCGAACGCCACGGCGTGGACCGCTACGAGACCGCCGCGGAACGTGCCGCCGCCGACCGCACCTGGACCTTCGGCCACATCATCGTCGACGAGGCCCAGGAGCTGTCCGCGATGGCGTGGCGCACGCTGATGCGCCGCTGCCCCAGCAAGTCCATGACGGTCGTCGGCGACATCGCCCAGACCGGCGACATCGGCGGCGCCACGTCGTGGGACGGGGTGCTGGCGCCGTACGTCATGAAGCGGTGGCGGTTGACGGAGCTGACGGTCAACTACCGCACGCCGGCCGAGATCATGGAGGTGGCCGCGGACGTGCTGGCGTCCGTCGACCCGGCCCTGGTGCCGCCGACTTCGGTCCGCGAAACCGGTGTGCCGCCTTGGGTCTCGTCGGTGGCGTCGCTCTCCGCCGAAGTGCCCGGGCTGATCGCGACCGAGGTCGCCGCCGTCGGTGACGGCAAGGTCGCGGTGATCGTGCCCAACGCGCTGCTGTCGCCGGTCGGTTCGGCGATCGTCGCCGGGGTGCCCGGGGCGTCGTTGGGCAACGACCTGGAGGAGGCCCAGGTCGTGGTGCTCGGGGTGAGTGACGTGAAGGGCCTGGAGTTCGACTCCGTGGTCGTGGTCGACCCGGCCGGCATCCTCGAGGAGTCGCCGCGCGGCGCGTCCGACCTGTACGTCGCGCTGACCCGTGCCACGCAACGACTCGGCGTCGTGCACACCGCGGCGCTGCCCGATGTGCTATCCCGGCTGAAGGACGTTTCGTAGCGAACGGAGGCCTGGGTGGCGAGCGTGGACGCGGCGGTCGGCCGCATCGTCGTGTCCGTCAGCAACCAACTCGCCCCCAGGCTCTCCCAGCTCGTTCCTCCCCCGCCGCCGGACGTCGACCCGATGTTGCTGACCTACCTGGAATCTCCCGACTTCGCCGAGGTGGCGCGCCAGGTCGTGCTGTGGCGGGCGATGCGGGGTTCGCTGGAGTCGGAGCTGTCCGCGGACGTGCGCGAGCAGATCGTGCAGGGCCTCCGGCTGGCCGACGCGTCGGCCGACCCTCTGGCCGTGCTGGAGGCGCTGACCTCCGTTTCACCGCTGCGCGCGGGCGATCTTCCGACGCCGACCGCGGTGGGCGTCGCACATCTCGCGGCCGCCGCCAAGCACAACACCCTCGTCCTGCGCCGCTCGTCGTCGTTGGAGACCTTCCACGAGTACGCCCGGCAGGTGTGCGCGCGGATCGCCGCGATGCACGGCGAGATGCGCTTACCGCACATCGGTGTCAGCCGGTCCGTGCCGTACTCCCAGCTGTACGTCCGGCCGACGCTGAGCCCCGGCATCGCGGTGGACGCACTGGGAACTCCGGGCCACCGCACCGTGCTGCTGGGCGATCCCGGCGCCGGAAAGTCCACGCTGGCGGGAAAACTCACGCACGACATCGCAGTGTCCGGTCGTGTCCCGTTCCTGTTGGTGTTGCGCGAGTTCACGGCGTCGTTCCGTTCCGGAGGCCGAGAGCTGCTCAAGTATTTCGAGCACGTCTGCAGCGATCCCTACAACCTCACGCCCCCGCGTGACGCCGTGGAATACCTGCTGCGCAACGGCCGCGCGGTCGTGGTGCTGGACGGCCTGGACGAACTGGTGCAGCCGGAACTGCGCCGCCGCGTCGTCCGGCTGGTCGAGGGTTTCGCACACCAGTACCCGCTCACGCCGATCGTCGTGACCGCCCGCAAGGTCGGGTACGCGGAAGCCCCGCTGAGCGAGTCGCTGTTCACCACGGGCACGGTCGACGACTTCGACTCCGGCCAGGTAGCCGACTACGCCACCCGCTGGTTCGCGCTGGACGCCGCCACTCCGGCACACGAGCGAGCCCGGCTCGCGGAGGCTTTCCTGGGCGAGAGCACCGAGATCGAGGAGCTGCGCCGCAACCCGTTGCTGCTGGCCCTGTTGTGCGCCATGTACTCCAGCGAGCACTACCTGCCGCGCAACCTCGCCCAGGTCTACGAGCGGTGCGCGGTCATGCTGTTCGACCGCTGGGACTCGATGCGCGGCATCGCGCTGCCGGTGCAGTTCCAGGGCCGGCTGCGGGCCGCGGTGCAGCACCTCGCGTGGTACCTGTTCGCGGGCCCGGAGCCCGGCGGTGCGTTGCCGCGCAGTCGGATCGTGCGGCTGCTCGCGAACTACCTGGTGTCCAAGGCCTTCGACCCCGACGAGGCCGAGGGTGCGGCGGAGCGGTTCACTGAGTTCTGCACCGGGCGGGCGTGGATTCTCACCGATGTCGGTGCGACCACGAGTGAGCCGTTGTTCGGCTTCACGCACCGGACCTTTATGGAGTACTTCGCCGCCGAACACCTGGTGCGCAAGCACACCACGGCTGCTTCGTTGTGGGCGGCTCTGCGTTCGCACGTCAACGAAGGCGCCTGGGATGTTGTGTGTCGGGTGGCTTTGCAGCTGCACGACCGCAATGTCGACGACGGTGCCGACGACGTGCTGTCACTGGCGATCCGTGACGGCGAACTCGACTTCGCCGCTCTGGCACTCGGCTACCTGACACCTCGGCCCGACATCGTGCGCGGCATCGCCATCGCCGCACTCCGCCAGGCTGCTCAACTTCCGGTGGAGGAGCGTGCTCACTACTTCTACCAACTCCGAACGATGGGCGCGGACGTCGCGTTGCGGGCCTGTCTGATGCGGGGCCTGCCCGCGAACACCGCCATCGCCTGCCAGGCTGTGCTCGAAGACGTCGCGCGGCTGTACCGGGAGCGAGACCCTGATATCGGTCACCTGGTTCGCGGTCTGCTCGGCGTCCCCTTCCTGAGCTCAGGCCTGCGGTCGAGTCTGACCGAGGTCTACTGGCGCCAGCCGGACGACTCCCACCTCGTGCCATCGCCGTGGCTGAGCGACATGGACGATCTGACAGACCTCGCCGCACTCGTGCGCAGCCGTGGCCCGACAGCTCTGTTCGAGAACCACTCGTTTCTCGGCACGAACATCACCTCGCCGGTCACTGCACTGCTGTTCGCCCGCTACACCAAGGCGGTCGACCGCGCTGCAGCCCGCCGGCTGGCGATACACCTGGCGCAGTCGAAACTGCCGTGGATCCACTACCGGCAGTGGATCGACGACTTCGAACACTGTCTCGGCGGCAACCACCTAGACCCACGAGGTGAGTTTGGCGTCGACCTCGAGTTCCTGTTGTGCCTGCCGTACCTCGAGGCGAACTCGGACTTCGGCCTCGTCCCGCCGTTCGAACCGGCACCGCAACTCCACGATCTGGCTGCGATCCGCGAGATCGAAACCGTCGGTGTTGTTCCTTGGACACCGCCGGACGGCATGTCCGATGAGGTCGCCGACCTGTTGACCCTGTGGACCACAAGGGACTTCAACGTCTTCGAGTAGAACTCAGCGGGCCAGGCCAAGACCGACGGCGGCCGCGCCCACTCCCAGCACCACGCTGACCACCACGTTCACCAGCGCCATCCGATACTTCTCGGCCTCCAGCAACCGAACCGTCTCAAAGCTGAACGTCGAGTAAGTCGTAAGCCCACCACAGAACCCCACCCCGAGCAGCGGCATCCAAGACGTACCAACGACAAACCCGATCAGCAGGCACCCGAGCACGTTCGCGACCAAGGTCCCCCGCGGAAAGTCCGACCTGGACCGCGACATCAAGGCCCAGTCGATCAGGTACCGCACCGGAGCCCCCAGAGCAGCCCCGAGAAACACCACCAGCGCGGTCACCGCGTCACCCGCAACCCGAGAAACGCCGCCAGCACAGCACAAACAGGCGTCAGCAGCAGGAACCAGGACCACCCGACGGCGTACGACGAGAACGTCGTGAAGCCGCCCAGCATCCCGACCCCGAAGAAGGCTCGCACCAACGGCCGCGGCACCTGCCCCATCAGCACGCCGATCAGGAACGACCCCACCACGTTGATCACGAAGATGCCCAGCGACCCCGGCACGAGCACCGACAGGCCGTAGCGCGCCACGCCGCCGAGGCCCCCGCCCAACGACACCAAAGCGACGAAGCGAGGGTCAGGTCGGTTCGGCAAGGTGCTCGACCAGGTGGTCCAGTGCCTTCAACGCGCGCACCACGTCCTCGCGCTCCGAGGCCTCCAGCTTGCCCAGTGCGGCGCCGATTCGCTTCTCGTGTTCGCGCTGCCAGACGAGGAGCTGTTCGTGTCCACGGGGTGAGACGGATAGCCGCGCTACCCGTCTGTCTTTGGGGTCTCCGCCGCGCACGACCAGGCCCGACTCGATCAACTGGGACACCAGTCCGGACACCGTGTTGGGGGCCAGGCGCAGCAGACCGGCCAGGTCGCCGACCTTCATCGGCGGGCGTTCCGCGAGGGTCTGCAGCAGCTCTACCTGCGCCATCGGCAGGGATTCCCACGGCCAGTCCGCCCGGATGCTCGTCCGCAGCGCCCGGCGCAGGCGAGTGACGACGTCGGTGAGCGTGCGGGCTTCGTCTGACATGCGGAAATCTTACTGAACGGACGGCAATAGCTCGGTGTCAGATATAATCTGAGTACGATGAACTGGTTCGTCACGGAGTCCCCCAGGCCGGCGTGGATCGCACGCTGGTCGCACGCGCCGTGGCTCGTCATCGCCACGGTCTGCTTCGGGGCGTTCATGGGGCAGTTGGACGCCTCGATCGTCACGCTCGCGTTCCCGGCGATGGCGGCGCACTTCGGGCACGATCCGGAGTGGATCTCGCTCGGCTACCTGATCACGCTCGTGGCGCTGCTCGTCCCAATGGGCAGGATCGCGGACCGGGTCGGCCGCAAGATCGTCTACATCTACGGCTTCGCGCTCTTCACCGGCGCGTCGATCGCGTGCGTCTACGCGCCGTCCTTCGACGCGCTCATCGCCGCCCGGATCGCCCAGGCGGTCGGTGCCGCGATGTTGCAGGCCAACAGCGTCGCGCTCGTCACCACCGCCGTCGCGCCCGAGCAACGGCGCAAGGCGCTCGGCGTCCAGGCGGGCGCGCAGGCGGTGGGACTTGCCGCGGGGCCGCTGCTCGGCGGTTACCTCACGGAGCACCACGGCTGGCAGGCCGTGTTCGCGATCAACGTGCCCATCGGTGTCATCGCCATGATCGCGGGCCACTACCTGCTCCCCCGCACGAAGACCAAGCCGGAGCGCACAAAACCGACGTGGCGCGTCGTGCCCGGACTGGCCGGAGTGCTGCTGACCTACGCCGCGCTGTTCGTGCCGATGACGCTGCTTCCGTTCACCATGAAGCAACCGTTGGCGCACATCGGGCTCACGACGGCCGCTCTGCCGCTCGGGTTCGCCGTCGCCGCGACGTTGCTCTGCAAGCCCGGCGTCACCACCGGTGCGCTGATCACCGCGATCGCGTTGATCCTCCCTGTGCCACAAGTACTTCAGCTGCTCGTAGCGGGTATCGGGCTCGGGATCATCGCACCTTCCTGCACAAAACGCGTGATGAGCGCACTACCAGAGGCTTCGGCGGGTGTCGGGAGCGGACTGGTGAACGTCGCTCGAGGACTGGGCACCGCGCTGGGCGTCGCGCTGGCCGGCCTGCTGATTCACACTTTCCAGTGATAGCAGGAGGTTTCACTAGGCCAAAAGGGCGCCACCCCTGCCGCACGCGTGTGGCGCCTCAGTAGCCTGAGGCCATGTCTGAACGGGTGAGCTGGGTTCCGGTAGGCCTCGACACGGGGAAGCCGAGCGCTGCTCGTCTCTACGACTACCTGCTCGGCGGCGGGCACAACTTCGCCGCTGACCGGGCGCTCGCGGAGAAGTTCCTGCAGGCCCAGCCGAACGCGCGCACGATCGCGCGGTTGAACAGGGCGTTCCTGCGCCGGGCCGTGCTGTTCATGATGGACAACGGGATCCGCCAGTTCCTCGACCTCGGCTCCGGCATCCCGACGGTCGGCAACGTGCACGAGATCGCGCAGAAGGCCGACCCCGAGACCCACGTCGTCTACGTGGACTTCGAGGAGGTCGCCGTCGCGCACAGCGAGCTCATCCTGGAGGGCGACCCGCGCGCGACGATCATCCAGGAGGACCTGACCAAGCCGGCCGCGGTGCTGAAGGCCGCGCAGGAAAGCGATCTCATCGACTTCACGAAGCCCATCGGCGTGCTGACCGTCGGCGTCTTCCACTTCGTGCCGGCCGAGGCCGACCCGGTGTCGATCGTCGCGGCGTACCGCGACGCCGTGCCCGAGGGCAGTTACCTGGCGTTCTCCCAGTTCACCCAGGACCTGCAGCCGGAGGAGATGGCCGGGGTCGTCGAGGTCATGAAGAAGAGCCAGAACCCCATGTACCCGCGCACGAAGGGCGAGATCGAGGGGCTCTTCGGCGGGTTCGATCTGGTCGAGCCGGGCATCGTGCCGCTGCCGCTGTGGCGGCCGGAGGGCCTGAACACCGACGATCCAGACAAGGCGGGCATCTACGCGGCCGTCGGCCGCAAGGTCTAGCGCCCTCTTGATGTTGGCCGCGAGGCGGCGATTCCGTACGCTCTGTGCACAGAATGGGACTTCCGGAGCTCGCCCGCCGCTGGATGCACGCGCTCACGTCGACCGCGTACATCCCGCTGTCCCGCGCGGAAATCGAGCAGGCGCTGCTCGAGTCGCTGGCCGAGCTACCGGAGTCGCCTGAATCGGTAGCCAATCGATTGGTGTCACTGCACGCAACCGGCCCGGAGTCGTTGAGTGCCACGATCGAGGTTCTTTCGCCCACGTTCGAACTACCGTTGCTCTCCCGGTTGAGCTCCGCGTACGCGCAGGCCATGCGGATGGACGCGTTCGACCAGCAGGAGCAGATCAAGGTCGCGATCGTGCGGGCCAAACAGCGGGTCGAGCGCACGCTGAAGGTCAGCCAGGCGCGGTTCGCGGAGGTGTTCGCCTCCTCCGCGCTGGGCATCGCGATCACCGACCTCACCGGCAAGTGCGTCGAGGCGAACGACACGCTGGCCGAGATCATCGGCGTGCAGCCGAGCGAGGGCACGAGCCTCCACGGGCGGCTGATGATCGACTTCTTCCACCCGGAGGACCGGGCCTCGCTGAGCGCCTCCTACCGGAAGGTGCGCGAGGGCGCGGTCGACCGGTTCCGCGACCAGCGCAAGCTGATCCGCGAGGACGGCGAGCCGGTGTGGGTGCACCTCGCGGTGTCGCTGCTGCGCGACGCGGACGGCGAACCCACTCACCACGTGACGATGGTCGAGGACATCAGCGAGCTGCATCTGTTGCAGCGCAGCCTGGACCACCAGCTGCTGCACGACTCGCTGACCGGGCTGTCGAACCGCCAGCACTTCATGACGCAGGTCGAACGGCGGCTGGCGAGCGACCCGATCACGTTGTACCACCTGGGTTTGGACGCGTTCTCGGTCGTCAACAACGGCCTCGGCCACGAGACCGGCGACAAGCTGCTCAGGATCGTCGCGGCCCGGCTGAGCAAACTCGCCGGTGAGAAGACGGCGGTGCTCGCCAGGATCGGCGGCGACGAGTTCGCGCTCATGACGGTCTCGGACAACGTCACCGCGACCGTCGAGGAGATCCAGGAGGTGCTCGCCGAACCGACCTTTGTGGACGATCACGGGATCGCGCTGTCGGTGAGCATCGGTGTGGTGGACCGGCCCCCGTCGTTCGCGACCGCCGCGGAACTGATGCGGTGCGCGAACGCCGCGCTGCGCCAGGCGAAAGCCCGCGGCAAACGGCAATGGGCGTTGCACGACCCGCACGACGACGCACGCCGCCGGGGCAAGTACGCGCTGGCCGCGTCGATGCCGGGTGCCTGGGAGCACGGCGAGATCGAGATCGTCTACGCGCCGGTGCACGACCTGGAGAGCAGCGAGGTGCTCGGCGCCGTCGCACGCCTGCACTGGGACGACCTCAGCCACAACGACACGATGGCGCTCGCCGACTCGACGGGCTTGTCGCTGCCGATCGGCAGATGGCTGCTGCGCGAGGCTTGTGCGCAGGCGGCGGCGTGGGTGGCGGAGTTCGGTGACAAAGCGCCGACGCTGCACCTGGCGCTGGGTGCGTTGCAGTCCCGCGACGAAGACCTGGTCGCCGACGTCAAACGTGCGCTCGACGAGACGGGCCTGCCGCCGGAACGGCTGCGGATCGCGCTCGACATCTCGTCGGTGCTGGCCGGCGACGACAACGCGGTGGTGCTGCACGACAGCGGCATCGTGACGGCGCTCGACGGGTTCCGCGGCGGGCACGACGAACTGGCCGTGCTGACCGAGGTGCAGGTCCGCGCGGTGATCACCCGCGCGCCCGCGCCGAGCCCGGACTCCCCGCTGCGCCAGGCGATGCGCGACCTCATCGCGACCGTGCACAGCCTCGGCGTGCGGTTCGGCGTCGACGAGGTGCACACCTTCGAGGACGCCGACCACTGGCGGGCCGCCGGTGCGGACGGCGTGATCGGGCTGCTGCCCGCACTGACCGCGGCCGAGGTGACCGAACTGCTCGTCAGAGCTGCTTCATCGCCGCCAGCAGCTTCGTGAGCGAGTCCTTCGCATCACCGAACAGCAGCGTCGTCTTCGGGTTGTACAGCAACTCGTTGTCCACGCCCGCGAAGCCGGGCCGCATCGAGCGCTTCATGAACACCACGGACTTCGCGCGGTCGACGTCGAAGATCGGCATGCCGTAGATCGGGCTGGACGGCTCGTCGCGCGCACCGGGGTTCACCACGTCGTTCGCGCCGACGACGAGCGCCACGTCGACCGACGAGATGCCGGGGTTGATGTCGTCGAGCTCCTTGAGCTGCTCGTACGGCACGTCGGCCTCGGCCAGCAGCACGTTCATGTGCCCCGGCATGCGGCCCGCGACGGGGTGGATCCCGTACGACACAGCGACTCCGCGCTTCTCCAGCTGCGCCACGAGCTCGCGCGCCGCGTGCTGCGCCTGCGCCACCGCGAGCCCGTATCCCGGCACGACGACCACGTTGTTCGCGTATCCCAGCAGGATCGCGACGTCCTCGACCGTGCCCGACTTGACCGACCGCTGCTCGTCCTGGTGCGCCGCCACGACCGTCGCTTTGAAGGCACCGAACAGGATGTTCGCGAGCGAGCGTCCCATCGCCTGCGCCATCAGCCGGGTCAGGATGGTGCCGGACGCGCCGACGAGCGTGCCCGCGACGATCAGCAGCGTGTTCGCCAGCACGTAACCGGACGCGGCGACCGCGAGACCGGTGAACGCGTTCAGCAACGAGATCGCGATCGGCACGTCCGCGCCGCCGACGGGCAGCACGAACAGCACGCCGAGCGCGAGCCCGATGACCGCCAGCAGCCACAGCAGGAAGCCGTTCGGCACGGCCATCGTCAAGGCACACAACGCGACCGACGAGACGCCGGCCGCGATCGCGAGCTGCTGCCCTGCCGGCAGCAGCACCGGCCGGGTGGTCATCAGCTCCTGCAGCTTCAGGAACGTCACCACCGAACCGGAGAAGCTGACCGAACCGATCAGCACCGTGAGCACGGTCGCGAGCCGGAACATCACGCTGCTGTCGGGCACCGCGAAGAACTCCGCGAGCGCGACCAGTGCCGCCGCCGCGCCGCCGACCCCGTTGAACAGAGCCACCATCTGCGGGATCGCGGTCATCTTCACCGAGCGCGCGGCCGGAATGCCCACGATGACACCGAGTGCGACGGCGACGAGGATGAGCAGTCCGTTGTGGACGGCACCGTGCACGTACGCGGTGACGACGGCGACCACCATGCCGAACGCGCCGATGAAGTTGCCGTAGCGCGCGTACTTGGGCGAGCTCAAGCCTTTCAGCGCCAGGATGAAACACACCGCCGCGACGAGGTACATCAGCTGGACGATCACTTTTTGAACATCTCCAGCATCCGGTCGGTCACCACGAAGCCACCGACGACGTTGACCGTGGCCAGGAACACCGCGAGCAGACCCAGAACCAGTTCCAGGGTGCTCTCGGCGGACCCGGTGATCAGGATCGCGCCGACGAGGATCACGCCGTGGATGGCGTTCGCACCGGACATCAGGGGCGTGTGCAGGATCGTGGACACCTTCGAGACCACCTCGAAGCCCACGAACACCGCCAACACGAAGATCGTCAGCAGGTCGATCACGGCAACTCCTTGCGGATCTGACCGTCGTGGGTGATGCAGCAGCCGTCCAGCACCTCGTCGGTGAGGTCCGGCCGCACCTCGCCGTCCGCGATCATCAGCTTGAGCAGGTTGAGCACGTTGCGCGAGTACAGGCGGCTCGCGTGCACGGGCATCGACGACGGCAGGTTGAGCGCGCCGTGCACCAGCACCTCGCCGACCCAGGTCTCCTGTCCCGCAACCGAAGCGGCGCAGTTGCCGCCGGACTCCGCGGCCAGGTCGACGACAACGGAGCCGGGCGCCATGGCCTTGAGCATGTCGGTCGTGACGAGCACCGGCGCCTTCTTGCCGGGGATCGCGGCCGTGGTGATCACGACGTCGCTGGCGGCGACGTGTTCGCCGATGAGTTCTCGCTGGCGTTCCAGGAACTCCTCGGACTGCACCGACGCGTAGACGCCGGACTGCGTCTCCAGGTCCAGCGCGAGGAACTTCGCGCCGAGGCTCCTGACCTCCTCGCCGGCGGCCTTGCGCACGTCGTACGCCTCGACGACGGCGCCGAGCCGGCGCGCGGTCGCGATCGCCTGCAGGCCGGCCACACCGGCGCCCAGAACGAGGACCTTGGCCGGGGGCACGGTGCCCGCGGCCGTGGTGAACATCGGCAGGAAGCGCGGTAGTCGTTCGGCGGCGACCAGGACGGCCCGGTAGCCGGCCACGAGTGCCTGCGACGACAGGGCGTCCGCGGTCTGGGCGCGCGTGACGCGGGGCAGCAGGTCGAAGCTGAACGACGTGACGCGGCGGTCCCGGTAGACGTTGATCAGCTCTGGTTCACTGGCCGGCTGCAGGAAGCTGATGGTGATGGCGCCGGGTTTGAGGTTGGTGGCCTGGTCGATGGTCAGCGGCTGCACGGACACGATGACGTCCGCTTCGGCCGTCGGATCGTCGGGCGTCACGGTCGCCCCGGCCGCGCGGTACGCGGCGTCGGGCGTGTGAGCGTGCCGGCCGGCGCCTTCCTGGACGTGCACGGTCAGTCCAGCGTCGACCAACGACGACACCGTCTCCGGTACGCAGGCGACACGGCGCTCGGCGGGCCGCGACTCTGCGGGTGCTCCCACTTTCACCGTACGCACGTTACGCGATCAAAGGTGACCTGGGCCACATCACAGTTGCCAGACAACCAGACCGACGTGGACCAGGCACCCCACCAGCCCAATCGCGGACTCCGCGCGCTCACCGAGCGTCCGCGAGGGCTGACGCTTTCCGCTCAATGCGCCACCGGGCAGCCCTTCAACGGCGAGTCCGCCGGGAAGAAGTTCGGCAGCAGGTTCTCGGTGGAGTAGTAGCGGTGGTAGACCGGCGTGATCCCGCCCGACACCGGCGGCACGATCCACGACCAGTCGGCCGGGCACGTCCTGCCCGCTGCCTCCTCCTTCTCGAGGTGGGTGAGGAACCGCTGGGACTCGGTGTGGTGATCGGTGATCGTGACCCCGGCTTCGGCGAACGAGTGCAGGACGGCGCGATTGAGCTCGACCAGAGCTCGGTCACGCCACAACGTCGCCTCCGACGACATGTCCAGGCCCATTCGCTTGGCGAGGTACGGCAGCAGGTCGTAGCGGTCGTGGTCGGCGAGGTTGCGGGCGCCGATCTCGGTGCCCATGTACCAGCCGTTGAAGGGGGCCGACGGGTAGTCGATGCCGCCGATCCGCAGGCGCATGTTGCTGATCGCCGGGACGGCGTGCCACTTCACGCCCAGGGCCGCGAGCCACGGGAGGTCCGGGTGGGAGAGCGGGACCTCGAGCACCGTGTCGGCGGGGATCTCGACGAGTGCGGGGTCGTGGCCCTCGCAGGACACCAGCAGCGGCAGCACGTCGAACGGGCCGCGCGTGGCCGGCGGCTGCCAGCCCCGCTTCAAGGCCAGCTCGGTCAACGCCAGGTTCCGCGCATCACCGAGCACGCCGCCGTCGGAGCCGCGGTAGGCGGCGTAGCGGATGATCTGCTCGTTGAGGATCTGCGGGGCCGCCATGCCGGGCTCGGCCGGGCCGAAGACCGTGATGACGGGGCGGATCTTGCCCTTGTTCGTGGCCACCCTGAGGTGTTCGACGCACTCCGCGGCCACGTCGGCCGGGGCGGAGACATCTCGCTGGTCACGCACTTTCAAGCTGCGCCAGTACAGGCGGCCGATGCAGCGGGAGCTGTTCCGCCAGGCGACGCGGGCACCGAAGGTCAGTTCCTCGGTCGTGTGGCGATAAGTGCCGGTGGCGGCGATTTCGGCGTGCACCTCGGCCAGCCGGGCCTCGACCGGACCGAGGTCCGGGTGTTCGGCGTGGTACTGGCGGACGAAGTCCTCTGCCTCGGCGATGTCGATCTCGCCGGGTTTCTCGACCTGCGCCGGGGGAAGCGCCGTGAGGGAACGGGGCATCACATCAGTCGGGACGGGGGTCATGGCGAGGCAACATAGTTGCGCTTTCGTGTGGCCGGAACCGCCTGTTGCGTTACGCCATCTGGATCACTGGAGCGCGTCCGACACGCTCAGCAAGTGCTTGATACCGCAACCGGGTGACAGAGGTGGCGACAAAGGGTGGTTTTGGACCGTTATCTGCCCGAAACCAAACATTGACCAGTGATCCAGTTCACTGGTGGATTCGACCCGTTCGAGTGAACTTCGCTGGCTCGACTCGCGAAGTTCGACGGTTGCCGTACGTCCCAGGCGATTCCGCCGATCTCCTGCCCGACGCCATCCACTGTGGACAAGTCAGCACGGCACCAGAACCGTTTGTTCCAAGCCGATTCCACCGAACGTCATCGTGGCATCGCGGGCACCTCCCACGCCGAGAAGCGCGTCATCACACGCACGGCAACAGACGTCGGCATCGCCCGCAACGCGAAGTTCCGCAACGCCAGCGCGACCGGTGACCGCACCCCGATCCCGAACCGCCCCGCCATCCGCGAACCCCGCCACACCTCCTGCGCACGAGGCCGCCGCACCGCGTCGTACCGGGCGAGATCACCGTCGCACGCGGCCAGCGTCACCGCGTCCTCCAGCGCCATGCACGCCCCCTGCCCCAGGTAGGGCGTCATCGCGTGCGCGGCATCACCGAGCAGCGCCACCCGGCCCGACACGAACGTGGGCAACGGCGGCAGCTCGTAGATGTCGTGCCGAATCACTTCCGGGGTCGAGGACACCAGGTCCGGCAGCGGGTCGTGCCAGTCGGCGAACAGCTCTGCCGGGTCGAGCGAGGCCGACGGCGGCGCCACCGCGGCGACGAACCAGCAGACCCTGCCGTCTCCCAGCGGCAGGACGCCGGCCTCGCCACCGGGACCGAATGTCTGCGTGATCTCCAGGTCGCGGGGACCCGGCGCCACCCCTCGCCACGCCGTGGTCCCCGCGTACACCGGTCCCGGCGCGCCGGGCAGCAGCTCCGCCCGGAGGCGGCTGTTGATGCCGTCCGCCGCCACCACGAGGTCGGCGTCCAGCTCCTCAACGCTCGTCACCTCGACGTTGTTGAAGAGAATCTCGGGCGGCAACGCGCGCAGCAGCACCCCGTGCAGATCGGCCCGGTGCATCGCGATGACCTTCTCCTGGCCGACCTCGGGTAACCGCACCAGCCAGCGCCCGTCCGACGATCTGATCCCGCCTGACACGCGCGGAGTGCCGAGCCGTCGAGCCTCGTCGGCGACGCCCATCCACTCCAGCGCCCGCAGCGCGTTGGGCATCACGCCCACACCGGCGCCGATCTCGCCGAACACCGCCGCACGTTCGTGGACGACGACCTCCCAGCCCACCCGGCGCAACGACACCGCCGCCGCCAGCCCGCCGATGCCGCCACCCACCACGATCGCCTTCATCGCACTCTCCTCTACACCTGTAGAGCCAATCTACACCTGTAGAATGCGGCTGCAGAGAGACGAGGGGCACAGTGCGGAAAGACCTGATCACCGACGCCGCGATCGAGCTCGTGGCCACGTCCGGCATGCGCGGCCTCACCCACCGGGCGGTCGACCGGCAGGCCGGTCTGCCGGAAGGCTCCACCAGCGCGTACTTCCGCACGCGCAAGGCGTTGATCGAAGGGTTCGTGGAACGGCTCGCGGTCCAGGAGCAGCAGGAGATCGTCCTGGACCCGGACGACCTCGCCGGCAGCCTCGCCAGGACGATCGACGGCTGGCTGGTCGAGCGGAACCGGACGCTCGCGAGGTACGCGGCGATGCTCGAGGCCACGCACCATCCCGAGCTCAGGACGATCCTCGTGCACTCTCCGCGCGAAATGGTCAACTCGCTCGCGCAGGCGTTGGGTCACGAGGATCCGGAAGCGTCCGGCGGGCACATCGCGGCGTTCCTGGAAGGACTGCTCTTCTACCGGCTCGTCGGCGGCGGCAGCACGGCCGGACCGGCGCCGGGCACCGAGGAAAGCCTGCGGGACCTGAAGAACGCCATCGAAAAGGCGTTGCGACCGTAGGTACCGTGGGTCTCATGGGATTCGGGTACGGGGTCTTCTACCTCTGATCCAGGACGTGTGCCACCACACCACGTCCTGATTTCGCGTACCCAAAAGAGGATCCACCATGCGCAAGCATGTTCATCTGTCGACCCACGACATCACCAAGGGCTATGAAGAAGGCCCGGTCGTCGACGGCATCGACCTCACCATCTCCGCGGGCCAGCGGCTCGGCATCATCGGCGAGAACGGCCGCGGCAAGACCACGTTGCTCAGGCTGCTCGCCGAGGACCTGGCGCCGGACCAGGGAACTGTCACCCGGCACGGGTCGTTGAGCCTGGTACGACAGGAAATGCCGTTCCACGACAGCGAAACGGTGGGGGACCTGCTGTCCGAAGCGCTGCGCGAAAGCCGTCAGGCACTGTCCGAACTGGACAGTGCCGCGGAGCCGTTCGACACGCAACGCTACGAGAAGGCACTGGCCCACGCCGAGGACATCGAGGCGTGGGACGCCGAACGCCGCGCCACCATTGCCCTTGAGGCGCTCGACGCCGACCACGACAGGTCCACGGAGCTGAAGCGGCTCAGCGTCGGCCAGCGCTACCGGGTCAGGCTCGCCTGCCTGCTCGCCGAACGCGCGGACGTCCTGCTGCTCGACGAACCGACGAATCACCTGGACGCCAACGCACTCACGTTCCTGACCGAACGCCTCCAGCAACATCACGGCGTGGTCGTCCTGGTCAGCCACGACCGGCAGTTGCTGGACGACGTCTGCACGCAGCTGCTCGACCTCGACCCGGCGCCGGACGGCGAGGTGCACCTGCACGGCGGCGGCTACCGGGCGTTCAAGGAAGCCAAGCGCGCGGAACGTCAACGCTGGGAACAGCGGTTCGCCCAAGAAGAAGCCGAACACGACGAGCTGACCGACAAGGTCGAACGGGCGCAGAGCCGGCTGCGGGACGCCTGGCGGCCGCCGAAGGGCGCGTTCAAGCACAAGCGCAGCACCCGTGCGGCGAACAAGATGCGCAACGTCGCACGGAGGCTCGACGAGCTGGACGACCAGCGCGTCGTCGCTCCCCCACCGCCGTTGCGCTTCGCCCCGCCGGACCTGGAGGCCAGCGGCGACCTGCTGCACGCCACGCCGCTCGAAGTGCCGGGAAGGCTGAGCCTCACCGAGCCGATCTCGCTCAGCGCGGGCGAGAAGCTGCTGATCACCGGCCCGAACGGAGCGGGCAAGACGACGCTGCTGAACGTCCTGGCCGGCCGCCTGAAACCTGTGGTGGGCACCGTTCACCACGTCGGCGAGGTCGCCCTGCTCGCCCAGGAGTCCACGTTCGAGAACGAGGACGCCACGGCACGACAGCTGTGTTCGCGGGCAGAGGAACTCGGTCTGCTCAGAGGAAAAGATCTCGCGCGCCCGGTCGGCCGCCTGTCCACTGGACAACGCAGGCGCCTGGCGCTGGCGGTCCTGCTGAGCAGCGGGCCGCACGTCCTGCTGCTCGACGAACCGACCAACCACCTGTCGATCGCCCTGGTCGACGAGCTGACCGAAGCACTCCGGCAGACCAAGGCGGCCGTGGCCGTCGCGACCCACGACAGGCAGATGCGGACAGATTTCGGGTCGTGGCGGTCCGTAACCCTGGATTCACCTTCACGAAGTAGTGAAAGTTCTGTAGCTTCGGAAGTAGGTCTTCTGCTGAGCACTGGGAGGTGTGCGAGATGACCGAATTGATCTCCGCTGAGCTGCCACTGGAACGCCAGAACCCGTTCGACCCGCCCGCCGAGGTCACCGAGATCCGCGGCAAGTCCCGCATCAGCAGGCTGCGGTTCGCCGACGGCCACCTCGGCTGGCTCGTCACCGGTCACCACCAGGTGCGGGAAATCCTGGGCAGCCCGAAGTTCAGCAACGAGCCGGAGCGGTTCCACCTGCTCGACAAGCGGTTCCAGGGGGAACTGCCCGAAGAGGAGGAGAAGCGCAAGGCCCAGCCGGGCATGTTCCTCAACCAGGACCCGCCGGACCACACCCGGCTGCGCCGGATGCTGCAAGGCCAGTTCACCGTCAGGCGGATGAACCAGCTGTCCGAGTGGATCGGCACGATCGTCGACGACCAGCTCAAGCACATGCGGTCGCTGGGCGACCGGGCAGACCTGGTGAAGGAGTTCGCGCTCCCGGTTCCGTCGCTGGTGATCTGCGCGCTGCTGGGGGTCGACTACGACGAGCGCCACCGGTTCCAGGAGGACACGGCGACGATGCTGAGCCTGGACTCCACGTTCAAGGAGGCCATGGCGGCCTTCGAACGCATCCAGGAGTTCATGCGCGAGCTGATCGCCCGCAAGCAGGCGAATCCGGGCGGCGACGACATGATCAGCGACCTGCTGGCCACCGGGGAGCCGACCGACGAGGAAGCGTCGAACATGGCGCTGCTGCTCCTGCTCGCCGGGCACGAGACCACGGCGAACATGCTGGGCATCGGCACGTTCACGCTCCTGCAGCACCCGGACCAGCTGAAGATCCTCAAGGACGAGCCGGAGGTCATCGACAACGCCGTCGAGGAGCTCATGCGGTACCTGTCGATCATCCACTTCGGACCGATGCGGTCCGCGCTCGAGGACGTGGAGATCGACGGGCACCTGATCAAGGCCGGTGACTCCGTGGTGATGCACCTGGCGGCGGCGAACCGGGACCCGGAGAAGTTCTCCGGCAGCCCCGACGAGCTCGACCTGCGGCGGCCGGCGACCGGGCACGTGGCGTTCGGGCACGGCATCCACCAGTGCCTGGGCCAGCAGCTCGCCCGCATCGAGATGCGCATCGGGTTCACCAAGCTGTTCCAGGAGTTCCCCGACCTGCGGCTCGACGTGGAGCCGGAGGAGGTGCCGTTGCGCACCAACATGGGGATCTACGGAGTTCACTCGTTGCCAGTAGCGTGGTGAGCATGAAGATTTCCGTCGACCAGTCGAAGTGCTGCGGTTCCGGGATGTGCGTGCTGACGGACCCGGACACCTTCGACCAGAACGAAGAGGACGGCACGGTCGTGCTGCTGGAGGAGCACCCCGACGCCGAGCACCAGGCCCTCGCGAAGGAAGCGGCGAGCCTGTGCCCGGCGAGCGCGATCACGATCAGTTGATCCGCACCAGGTAGCCGTTGGAGAGCAGCCAGGCGACATTCAGTGCCCCGTCGCCTGGCACCAACGCCCTGTCCAGCTTCTGCTGCAGGCCACCGCCGGACTGCTCGAACCACGGCGCGATCGGCCCCTCCCACACCGCGAACGCCTTCGTCACCTGGTAAGCGTGGTAGTTGCAGCGATACGCGGGGTCGAACGTGTAGAGACTCTGCGGCGGAATCGCGCGCGTCGAGTAGTGCGCGCCCTTGTGCGCGAGGAACCCGCCGAACTCACTGCCGAACCGATCGAGCCTCGTGTTCTTCTGCAGGGTCCTCTTGTACTTGATCGGCGCGCCGTCCGGCTTGAGCCAGAACCCGTCCTGCGGCGGGTAGTTCCAGCCGGTCCCGTTCCAGTACTTCGCGAGGAACGCGTCCTTCCCGAGGTCGCCGAACCGCTTGTACCCCGCCACGAGCGGGCCGACGGGTTGCTGGGTTGGTTTGGGCAACGTCTCCGGCCCGAGCCGGTTGTCGCCTTGGAAGGCGCCCGCGCACACCTCGGGGGCGGCTTGAGCACTGACTCCGGCATTCACGCCGAACAGGACAAGAGTCGCGGTGAAGAGCGCCGCTAAGAGTCGTTTGCCTGCGAACATGCTTCGCATCCTGGCGCAGAAGATCGTTGCGCGCACTATCCTCATCCGCATGAACATCGCGCCCGGCTGGTATCCCGACAACGCCGACCAGCGGTTCGTGCGGTGGTGGGACGGCGGCCAGTGGACGCAGCACGTGCAGCCGCGCCAGCAACAGACCGACGCGCACCACGCGGAAATGCAGATGGGCGGCACGGGCCAGGATCGCGTCGCTCAGCAGGTCCAGCGCGCGGGCGCGCAGCAGGCGGGCCAGGGCGGCGGCACGTTGTTCACCGAGCCGGTCCTGGTGGTGAACCAGAAGGCGAAGCTCGTCGAGATGTCGAACTCGTACGTCATCTACGACCAGCACGCCCGCCACATCGGCACGGTGGAGCAGGTCGGTCAGTCCGGCGCGGCCAAAGCGTTGCGCGCCTTCACGAAGATGGACTCGATGCTGGACGTCCGGCTGGAGATCCGGGACGTCGCCGGCCACCCGTTGCTGCGCATCACCCGGCCCGCGACCATGTGGAAGTCCAAGGTGCTGGTCGAACGCGGTGACGGCATGCCGATCGGCGAGATCATCCAGGAGAACGTGTTCGGCAAGGTCCGCTTCGCGTTCGTGGCCGGTGGGATGAAGGTCGGCGGGATCTACGCGGAGAACTTCCGTGCCTGGAACTTTTCTTTGCGCGATCACACCGAGACTGAGGTCGGGCGGATCACCAAGACTTGGCAGGGGATGGCCAAGGCCATGTTCTCCACTGCTGACAACTACGTCGTGCAGTTGCACCGGCAGGTGCCGGATCCATTGCTGAGCATGATCGTGGCGTCCGGGGTCACGGTGGACACGGTGCTCAGCCAGAACCAGGGGTGAGCGCGGTCGGCTGTTCTACTTCACCGGGAACTTCTGCACGTTCGCGTCCTTCAGCCAGCAGGCGAGACTCGGGTCGACCACGGCGGTCCGGGTGTAGATCCCCGAGCAGAACGGCCCCGCGCTCATCAGCTCGGCACGCACTCGCTCGCCGTCCTTCAGGTAGATGAACACTCCGCTCTTGCTGCCCCACGGCACCTCGACTCGACGTCCTCGCCGGTGACCTCCTCGACGTAGTCGCCGTCCGCGCCGTCCAGGCTCACCACGTAGAGCTTGTCCCAGTCCCACGAAGTGAAGTCGGTGAACGGCCGGGAGTCCTACGTTTCCGCTGCCAACCCCATCAACACTGGTGTTTCACCCTCTCAAGTGTGGGCATGGTGCTCAGCCAGAACCAGGGCTGAGCACCGAGTCCACTGTCACGAACAGGGCGGGTTGAACGGAACTCCAGGAAAGAACCGATCCCAGTCGCCCCCGCTGATAGCGGGCACATGACCGCACACCCAAGCCGCCGCCGATTCCGCAGTGTCGAGCGGGCGTTCGGGCACATCCCACAGCAGCACGATGTCGTCGTCACCGCCGGTGGCCAGCGTACGGCCGTCCGGGCTGAACGCGACGGTCGTCACCGCGTTGCTGTGCCCACCGAACGTCGTGACCAGGCGTGGCACCTGCTCGCTGATGTCCCACAGTCGCGCGGTGTTGTCCTCACTTCCGGTGACGAGCATCCGGCCGTTGGGGTGGAACGCGACGGATCGCACGATCCGCTCGTGGCCGGTGATCACGCCGACCTCTTTGCCCTGCCGGGAATCCCACAACCGGACGGTGTTGTCCTGGCTCGCCGTGGCCAGCAACGTGCCGTCCGGGCTGAACGCAACCCACACGACCGCCCCGCGATGTCCTTTGAGGACAGTTGGCCGCGCGGGATCCGCGAGGTCCCACAGCAGCACCGAACCGTCCCAGCCCGCGGCCGCGACCAGACGTGAGCCCGGCGCGAACGCTACGGACACGAGTGAGGTGGTCGAGCCGGTCAGCGTGATGGGATCCGCGCCCCAGAGCTTCACGGTCTTGTCGGTGCTCGCGGTCGCGACCAGCGAGTCGCCGCCGAACGCCACCGCGTTGACGTCGCCGGAATGTCCACTCAGGACGCGACGCTGTTCGGTGCCCTGCCACAGCCGCGCGCTGCCGTCCCAGCTCGCGGTCGCCAGTGTGCCGGTCGGGCCGAACGCCACGCCGTTCACCGTGCGGCCGTGCGGCAGCACTCCCGACGGCTTGGCGGCATGGAGGTCGGCGAGGTCCCAGAGCCGGGCTGTGCCGTCGTGGCTGCCCGACGCCAGGGTGCGTCCGTCGGGTGAGAAGGCCACGGAGTTCACGTGCCCGGAGTGCCCGCGCAGCGCCCCGTACGCGACGGGGAACGCCCCGAGCAGGCAGTCGTGGGCTTCGGCGGTGCGCGCCAGCTGGTATGCCGAGAGGCAGAGCTGAGCGGCCAGCGCTGGATCTGTGCGCCGCACCTCGACGGCTTTGGCGGCGGCGACCTGGGACAGCGCGACGTCCCGCAGGCGCAGCGACGCCCGCTCGGCCCGCACCGCGACCACGACCGCGCCCGCCGCGAGCACCAGCAGCACGCTCAGCACGGCGACGGTCCTGCGCAGCGCGCGTGCCCGTCGCGTCTCCGCGGCGTGGCTGGCGTCGAGAAACCGGCGTTCGGGTCCGGACAGCAGCCCGCCGTGCCGCGCGGCCCAGTCCCTGGCGAGGCTCAGCCGGGTACCTCGGTACAGCGCACCGGGATCGTGGCCGAGCGACCGCCACTCGCCGGCGGCCTCGGTGAGCTGGCGGTGCAGCCGCAGGCCGTCGCGGTCCTGCGCGAGCCAGTCCCGCAGCCGGGGCCACGACCTGATCAACGCCTCGTGCGCGATCTCGACGTGGTCGCGGTCGAGCATGACGAGCCGGGCGCTCGCTAGCCGGTCCAGGACTGTGCCGATGTCGGGATCGTCGTCCAGTTCAGCGCGGGAGAGCACGCGTTTGGTGTCCTCGGTGCCCTGCCCCACCACCGTCAGCCGGAGGAAGAGGTTCCGGCACACCTCGCGCTGTCGTGGGGAGAGCGAGTCGTACGTGGTCTCGGCGCTCTGCGCGAGCGCGCCCGTCAGACCGCCCGCCGCCCGATAACCGTCCAGCGTCAGCGTGTTGCCGCGCCTGCGGCGCCAGGTTTCCAGCAGCGCGTGCGAGAGCAGTGGCAGCACCCCGGCCTGGCCGGCGGCTTCGGCCATGATCGTCGCCTGCAGCGCGCCCTCCAGCGCGCAGTCGGCCTGCACAGCGGGCCCGATCACCGCCTGCCGCAACTCGGTCGTGCCCATCGGCCCGACCGTGAGCTGGCCGTCCCGCAGCAGTTCGACGAGCTTCGGGAACGCCGTGCAGTGCGCGAAGAAGTCCGCCCGCACGCCGATGACCACGCGGTGCGGTGCGCCGATCAGCTCATCGACGAACTCTCGTGCCTGATTCTCGTGCCACAGCGTGAAGATCTCCTCGAACTGGTCCACGACCAGCACCGCACCCTCGCTGACCTCCGTCCGCCTGCTCGGGGTGCACACCACCGCGTCGCCGAGGCGCGGGACCAGCCCGGCCCGCAACAGCGACGACTTGCCGGAACCGGACGCACCGAACACCGCCACGAAACGCCTGCGCCCCACCAGCTCGACCAACTCGTCGACGAGCTTCTCCCGGCCGAAGAACCGGTCCGCGTCCTCGCGCTGGAACGCGGCGAGCCCCACGTAGGGAGCCGGACCGTCGCCGCCGTCGGGCACGAGCTCGCGAGCCACCTCGTACCAACGCTTCTCCCACTCGTCGAGCGAGCCTCCGCAGGCACTCACGTACGCGAGCGTCACCTGCAGCGTCGGCAGCTTGCGGCCACCCGCGGCATCGGACAGCGACGCCGCCGAGTAGTGCGCCTGTGCGCTCATCGTGCGGTACGGCGGGCTGCCCGCGTTCGCCCGCAGCTCTCTCAAGTCGTTCGCAAACCGCAGTAACAGACCGTTTTCGCCCACGAGAGGGCGTTCTTTGCGCGCCATCGTCTTCCCCCAGTCCCCAGACCCCCATTGTCCAGGTCCTGTCGTTCAACGCGGGTGGATCGAACCTGAACAACCCTGTGGGGGTACGCAGGACTACGGATTCCACTGGGGAGGAACTGATACATGCGCAGATTCATCGCAATCGCATTAACACTGATGTCGGTCGGCCTGTTCGTGGCAGTCCCCGCACAGGCGGCACCGGTCAAGGTCGAGAACTACGGCAGCCGCAAGTGCCTGGTGGTGCCGGACGCCAACGAGCGGGACCTCGTGCGGTTGTGGCAGCACGACTGCAAGACCGCCGCCGGCCGGTTCTGGACCGTCGACCGGCAACCGAACGGCACCTACCGGATCATCAACGGTGCGACCGGCAAGTGCATGGCGGTACCCGGCGCGTCGATGAGGCACGGCGAGGGAGTGATCCAGTTCCGCTGTCTGGATGCTCCTGACCACTTCTGGACTCTGCACGGCTTCGCGCAGGGCTTCCAGATTCGCCGGGCCGACAACCCCGAACTCTGCCTGGCGGTCGAGGGTGGCACCGACAAGATCGGTGCTTACATCATCCAGTGGCCCTGTGGGGACTGGGCCGACCACTTCTGGAACTTCCGCTGATGCGCCTGATCCACAGTGCGGGCGCGGCGGTGCTGGTCCTGGCGCTCGCCGCGCCCGTTCCCGCCACCGCCGCCTCCGGCCGTGCCGAGTTCGTGGGCCTCGTCGCGGGGCAGGGTGCCGGAGACATCAACCAGACCAGGGACCGGTTCGCGGTGCACGCGACCGACCTCGGGGTGATGTGGCGCGACAGCCGTGGCCGGACGGCCATCGCGTTCGGCGACACCTACGGCGCGGGCTGGGGCGGCAACGGCGCCGGCCCCGAGACCGCGGACTGGCGGTTCAACGTGCTGGCCCACTCGACGGACCAGAACCTCGCCGACGGCCTGCGGATCGACTCGATGGTCACCGACCGGCCGGGTCACGCGAAGCAGTTGCTGGGCGGTGATCCGGACGTCGACGAGGTCACCGTGATCCCGACCGCGGCGATCAGCGTGGGCTCTCGCGACTACCTGCACTACATGTCGGTCCGCAGCTGGGGCCCCGCGGGCACCTGGGTCACGAACTTCGCCGGTCTGGCGTACTCCGACGACGGCGGCGTCACGTGGACGAAGTCCGTCCGGCTCGCGAACTCCGGCACCACGGCGAAGTTCCAGCTCGGGGCGTTCGTGCGGCAAGGCGAGCACGTCTACCTCTTCGGCACGCCGAACGGCAGGCTGGGCAACGCTTTCGTCGCGCGAGTCCGTTCGGCGCAAGTGCTCGACCTCGGCGCGTACGAGTACTGGACCGCGTCCGGGTGGTCGCCGGTCGGCGACCCGATCCCGGTCATGTCCGGCCAGGTCGGCGAGCTTTCCGTGCAGTACAACAGCTTTCTCGGCCGATGGGTCGCGATGCACCTGGACGAGGGCCGAGCGGCGATCGTCCTGCGCACCGCACCGACGCCCACCGGGCCGTGGAGCGGCGGGCAGGTCGTGGCGCACGCAAACGATCATCCTGGCCTGTACGGCGCGTACCTGCATCCGGACAACCACCGCGACCTCTATTTCGCCATGTCGAGGTGGGACCCGTACCACGTCGAGCTCATGCGGTTGCCGCTCAACGGTTTCCCGCTGGATCAGAACCTCGTGCGCAACGGCGGGTTCGAGGACTGGCCCGGCACCTGGCAGGTGAACGGCCAGGGCGGGATCGACCGGGGGCTCGGGCTCGCGCGCACCGGCGCCAACAACGGGTTCGTGCGCAACAAGAGCGGCTGGAACGACCTGCACGAGCAGGTGGTCGTGCAACCGGGAAAGCGATATCGGCTCACCGGCTGGCTGCGCACGTCGGCGTCCAACACCGACGGCTACTTCGGGGTGCGCGGCAGTCAGCGGGCGGAGCAGAAGTTCGGGCAACTGGGGCAGTACACGAAGTTGACCGTCGAGTTCCTCGCCACCGACGCGAACCTGGAGGTGTTCGCCGGCACCTGGGCGACGCACGGGGACACGTGGGTACAGGTCGACGACGTGGTGCTCGAACAGACCGACTGATCACAACAACTGGGGAGTGCTCATGAAGTTCGCCAAGATCGCTGCGGCCTCGGCGGCAGCACTGATGGCGATCGGGCTGTCGCCCGTGGTCGCCAACGCGTCCGACCCCACCGTTCAGGTCGTGAACACGTTCTACAGCCTGGGCACCGACAGGTGCATGGACGACAGCCATCTCGGGTTCCGCACGTTCCCGTGCAATCCCGAGAACTACCAGAAGTGGGAGGTGATCCCCTCCCAGGGCTACCGCCAGTTCAAGAACCTGGCGACCGGCCGATGCATCACCGACGGCCCCAGGGGGTTCAACACTCAGCCGTGCGTCACCAACGACCGGACCCAGCAGTGGGGTGTCATCAAGCACCACGAGGTGCGCATGACGTTCCGGCTGCGGGACAGGAACCGCTGCATCGACGACAGCAATGACAGCGGCTTCCGCACCACCTCGTGCAACGGCGGCGAGTACCAAGACTGGGTGTAGTCACACATCCAGTCACGACCTGCCAAGTCTCATGGACCTCACGGTCAGGTCTGTCTCACCTGCTGCCGGACGTGGACATCATGGCTGCACTGCACGCAGATAGCGAAGGTGCGACTCAGCGGTGCGGGGAGAACCCCGCTCCGCTGATCACTTGGTCTTGTCGGAGCTCCGGAGATCCTTGAGGATCTGGTAGACGGCGTCCTTCGCCTCGACGTTCACCGGAATCTCTTTGACCGCAATTCGCACCTCCCACCGCCCGGCCAGGCCGTGCACTGCGAACCGTCTACTGTCAGCCGAGCTGGCAATGCACGACTTGTCCGACCCATCTAGAACACCACGGGGGCACAGCATGGGTGTCAGCCGCTCCGCCTCTTCCTTGCTGGGGTAGGCGATCAGGGAGACCAGGAGCACGTCACGGCCATCCCGTATCCACACCTTGCAGCTCTGGCCAGCCTCAGATTCGACCCAGGAGACCTCGAACCCCTGGGTGATGACCGCCAGTGGATCGGGCCTGACAAGGCCAGGACAGCCCGAGTTGATCTTGTCCGCAAGTCCTGCGGGCACATCGACGCCGCACGCGGCGATGGTCATGAGCGCGAGCACCGCGGCGACACTCGCAAATGTGATCTTCATTTATACCCCCGCTACACCACTTATCCACCGTCGCATTTACGCAAAAGATCATTCACAAGCGGGCGTACCGACAATGCGGGATACAAACGGATCAAATCTTCTATTTCACGTCGAACAAAGTTGCATACCCCGCGCGAAAACTGATCAAGTGGGGCGGTCAGCACCTTGGCCGAGAAGTTGGACTCAATACTGACGTCATCGCCAACCTTCTGAAAGATAATACAGTGGTCGACTTCCGTAAAATCGTAGGTGTAACGGGGGTTATCACCGACAGCCAGGGCATCCCTTGCTCCGATCATCGCAGCAACGAAATGAAGTGCAGGCACGGACCCGACGTCGGAAGTCAAGACAGCGTCATCAGAGACTACCTCAATGTCTCCAGGAAAGAAGTACCAGAGCAAGTCGGCGTCACTGGCCTGATCAGGAGCTCGATGATGCTCCCAACCTATAGGATCAAGCAACGACTCTCGCAGATGGTTGATCTTCAGCGACACGGTATCACCTTCCGACTATAGCGGGTACATGGTACTGACATTACCCTCTCCGTCAACCCAGACGCGCATCCTCGTACTTCCATTTTCACCAATTACCCTACCCGGTCCAAAATCGTGATCATGCGCATGGTTGCGAGTCACCGGATCAACACGACTTGGCACTGGCGATCCGCGCACCGCTTCGTTCGCAAGGGATCCGAAATCGTCCGGGTCGAGATCCTCATGGAATTTCGTACCTTTGGCCGGACTGCCCGAACCGTGTCGCGGAAGAATATGCGTATCAATTGTCTCATCCGAAAGCCGGACAGGCCCCCCACAGTTGTGTACCAAGACGGGCGTCCCGTTGGCCACCACATAATACGTGTGGATGTCGTCGATGGTCAGGTTGTGCACGCGCGCGATCACGGTCCGCTTCTTGATCGCGGCCACCTGCACCTGCGTGCCGACCGAGGTCTGCAGCAGCGAACCCACGCGAAGGTCCTTGGCGTCTGCCCACCGGTTCTGGTCAGGTAACCAGAACGGGTGCCGATCCGTGGCGATGATCTTGCCGCCGTCGACCGTGATCTCGACGAGATGCTTAATACCCTTGCCGGTGATCGTCGCCACGACCTCACGCGGACCGGACTCGCCTGTTTCCGGTTCGGTGGCAAAGACTTGATCGCCGACCTTCATCTCGTCGATGCGCTTGGTCGTACCGTCCGCCATCAGCACCGGTGTGTCACCAGTGAAACTGTTGCAGCTGCGTGCAGGAACCTTGGAAGCGTTCCACGCCGCCGCAGCACGCGACGACCGGGCTGCGGCCCGCACCCCCGATCCTGCCCCGCGGCCCACACCGAAGGAGAGTCCCCCGAGGATCACGAACACGGCGTCCCAGCCGTCCGCAGGCTCGTTGCCCACAGTGAAGGACCATTCGCAGAACCCAGCGCCCGGATTGCTGCTGTTGCAGACGTAGGTGGCCCAGTTCCTTACTGCATCGGCGTATGTTTCGCCTGGCGCCATCATGACAGGCGCCCCGAAGATCGGCCCCCGCTTCATCTCCTCCGCGGTGGGTAGACGATGCCCGAAGAAGACCGGCTGATCCGAGCCGTCACCGGTGCCGAACTCCAAGTCGTACTGCCGCTGCCACTCCTGCTGGAAGTCCTGGTACGAGTGCCCGGATCCCTCCGGCCCACACAAACCGTTCGGTGAGTAGCCACACCCAACGGACTGCTGCGACGATCCGTTTTCGTACCCGTTCTCTTGGTAGTTGTAGAGGTCGCACGAGTCGCAGTACAAGCCAGTCGGATCGCTGAACGAGATCGGGCTGTTGTTGGCGTAGACATAGGCGTTCCACTGCCGCGGATCCGCAAGATCCATGACCGGGTCCACCGAGATGAACCGGCCGAGTACCGGGTCGTACTCACGCGCCCCGATATGAGTCAGCCCGGTGTTGTCCAGCGTTCCACCGACGAGACCCTTGTCCAGCCGCGCAGGCCAAGTCCCCGTATTGCCACGGACCTCACCGAACGGCATGGTGCGGCGGGTCGACACACTCTGACTCAGCGCGTTGATCGTGTTCTGCGCCGTACCGTGCTGATCTGACGACATCCACGTCAACCCGGTCGACGTGCGCATCGCGATCGACTGGCCAGCGTGGGAGTAGTACCTGGTGCAGACCTTCGTGCCAGATGCCGTCGTATAGCGCAGTTCCTGGCCAGGCAGGTACAAGGTCCGACCCGTCGGGTCACGGCGGACCAGCCGGTTGCCGTCCGCGTCATAGACATACGACGACTGGCCCGTCTCGTCGGCGGTGGTGGCTACGCGTCCTTCGCGGTCCCACGTCATCGTCTGCGACGTGCCGCCCGGCGAGGGGCGCGTGAGCGTGTTGCCCACCTCGTCGTAGGTGTAGGTCGCCTGGCGGCTGCCCGCGTTGTCCGTCGTCACCGTCCTGGCGACGCTGTGCTTGCCCGGCGTCGGGAAAGACTCCGTCGTGCGGTCGCCGGCGCTGGTGCCGTGCTCCACCAGCTTCGTGCGGTCGCCGGCGACGTTGTAGCTGTAGGACTGCCAGTACTTCGACGGTCCGCCCAATCCGGCGACAGTCGGGTCGGTCGCGCAGTTGCCGGAACCTGGGGTCCATGCCTCGGTCAGGCGGCGCAGGTAGTCGGTGCGGAAGCACTGAGTGTCCGAGCTGACCGAGTCCGAGACACGAGTGACATTGCCCGCCCAGTCGTGGCTGTACGACACGTTCGCGACGTCGGTCGGTCCGGTCAGCTTCGTCGTCCAGATCTGGGTGAGGCGACGGGTGAACTGGTCGTAGTTGCGCACGATGTTGACCGGGTTTGCGCTGGCGCCGTTGCGCAGCTCGTACTCCGCCAGCTCACCGAGAGGCGTGTAGCCGGTCGAGGGGACGAGACTGGTCAACGGCGAGGTCGCGTAGCCCGAGTTCTGCTTTTTCGGCTGGCCCAGCGCGTTGTACTCGTACTGCAGAGTTTCGACCTTGAGATCGCCCACCGCGGGGATGCGCGTGCTGAGTAGCTGATCGTCATCGTTGTAGCTGTAGACGTAGTTGTAGGTGGCGCCCAGACCGGTCTCCCCTGCCGGGATCGTGAAGTCGGTGGAGGTGGGAAGCTGGTCCGGCCGCATGCGCTTGTGTTCGGTGACGTAGTCGCCGAGTTCGCCGTGGCGCACCGACTTCACCTGTGCACCCTTGACCGAGGTGCCGTTGGCGAGCACGTCGTAGAACCACTCCAAGCGCAACGCACCGGTCGTTGAGTCATCGCGAGTGCTCGTCTTGCGGCCCAACGCGTCATAGGTGTGCGCGAGGACCTCGCCGCGTCCATCCTTTGTGGACACGATGCGGTCCGCGTCGTCATAGGACGACTCGGATGTGCCCTTGTCCGGGTCGACGACACGCACCTGCCGGCCGCGCGTGTCGTAGAAGTACTGCCACTTCTTACCCGAGGGATGAGCGACCTCGGCCAGCTGGCCCTTCCGGTCGTAGGTGTATTTCGTCGCGTCGAAGCCCGTCGTGGCGCCCGCGACGACGCCCGAGTGGTACTGGCGCAGCTCCGACTTGCGGCCCTGCGCGTCGGCCAGAGTCGAGGTCACGACGCCACCGGCAGGCGGCGTCACGTCCGTGCGGTCACCCGCGTAGTAGGTCGTCGTGCGGAACAGCTCATCACCGCCGGGACTGGCGACGGGGACGTTCTTCCTGAGCACCTGGTTGATCTCGCGACCGGCGCCGTCGTACGTCGTCGTGGTCGCAGACGGAATGGTGGTGGTCGGCACGAACAGTGCGTCACTGGAAACGACGTTCGCGGTGTAGGCGCTGTTCGCCCGCTTGGCGCGGCCCGCCGAGTCGTAGTGGGTGTCCGTGATGACCGTGTTGGACATGTTGCCCGACGCGTCCGGCTGCTGAGTCTGACGCGGCCGCAGCAACCCGTCGTACAGCTCGCGTGAGGTGACGTACTGGGCGTTGACCAGCGCGCTTGTCGTGACGACCGCAGGTCCGTCGGTCCGCTCCAGGTAGGAGAACTTCTTGGAGGCGGGCCGGCCGGCCTTTTCCTGACCGGGCTTCCAGACTGCAGTGGTCCGGCCAAGTCCGTCGTACTCGATGAACGCCTTCTGCTCGTTGGGGTCCGTAGTGGACACCGGCGAACCCCACGCGGGTTCCACGGCGGTCGTGGTGGCCCAGCCCACTGTGTTGGTCGTGGTGATCTGGGTGACCGGACCGCCCGCAGCGGGGGTGTACGCCGTGGTCAGGGTTCCCTTGGGATCGGTCAGCTTCGTGACCCTGCCGTAGGCGTCGCGCTCGGTCGACGACTCGGTCAGGTAAGTCGCGGAGGCGTTGACGTACGACTTGAGGGTCTCGGATTTGGTGGGATCGCCCTTGGTCGGCGCGTCACCGTGCGCCTGGCCGTCGTAGTAGGTCTTGAGGTCTCCGGCGGTGTCTGCGTCCTGCAGGCCCACGCCCGACTTCGCCTTCGCGCAGTCGACCAGGAAGTCGCGCTTGCGCGATACCTTGCCGATCAGCCAGTCCGACGTGTTGTGCGTGTAGTCGATCAGAATGCACTTCTCGTCGCCCGTGACCGCGTCGTCGCCACGGTCCTCAGTCTGCGTCG
Organism: Lentzea sp. NPDC051213; assembly: GCF_044455585.1. NCBI lineage: Bacteria > Bacillati > Actinomycetota > Actinomycetes > Pseudonocardiales > Pseudonocardiaceae > Lentzea > Lentzea sp. NPDC051213. The sequence goes on along the minus strand of NZ_JBITEX010000008.1, from coordinate 112,301 downwards.
CCGTGCCGTAGGTCTGGTCGAACTCGGTGACCTGACTGGTCGTGCGGAAGCCACGGCCGCTGTCCAGCGCGGTGCGCGTGTGCTTGCTTGCGGACTGAATGTAGCGAGCGTGAACGGTGACGCCGTTGATCGTGCGGTTCGCCGTCGCGTCCGACTGCCACGGCACGTTGACGGTCGCCGACACCTCGGCACCATCGGGCCCGTTGTAGATGATCTCCTCACGCATCATCCCCGTGAAGGCGTCCTCATCGTTCACAGCGGGAACGCCGCCGACGGTGATCGCCGGCATCTGCACGTTTCGCGTACCCGATGGCAGCTTGTCGCCGTGCATGCCGCGGAAGTAACGCCTCTCGGTCAGCGTCTGCTCACCGGGATCGCCCAGACGCGTCTTGACCGCGCCATAGCCGCGCCACACCGACCACGTCTTGTCCTCGGCCTTGACGAAGCCGTCGTCATCGGAGTAATGCCACGCCGGGTCTCCGACGTACTCGTACTGGGTGAGCACGCGCACAGAGCCACCGGTCAGGTCCGACTCGGTCATGCTCGTCACGACGTACTTGTGGAAGTAGTCCAGGATCGGGTCCTTGTTGCCCTGCGGCGTCCAGCGCACCGGGTAGCAGCGCAGGTTGTTGTCCTGCAACGCGTCCTTGTTCGGCATCCGCGAGCCCGCCACGCAGTCCGCGTCGGAGTACGTGACGTCGACCTGGCCACCGCTCTCGGTGAAGATCGTCTTGAGACGCCACCACTTCATCGCCGCGAGCTGGTCGGAGTGCGTGTCGACGCGGTTGCTGAGCTGGATGCCCTGGAAGCGGACGTCCGGCACGGTGGTCTGCTGGCCCACGAGGCCCACCCGCGAGATCTTGTCCAGCCACAGGCCGGCGCGGGTGCCGTCACCGGGATCCGGGAACGAGTGGCTCAGCGTCCACTTCTCCACTGCGTTCCCGCTGACCTTGGCGGTCACCGAGGCCAGGCGCTTGGTCCCCCAGAACGTCGGGGAACTGTAGTAGCACGGGCTCGTGGTGCACTCCTGGTCCCATGGCGTGTCCGGCCAGTGCGCTGCGTCCTTCGTGCCACAGTCGGCAAGACAGCGATCGGCCGGTTCGAGGGCCACCTGCATCGGGGCGTTCTCAGTGCGGTCAGTTCGAGTGCCGTAGTCGATCTGCTTGAGTACCGACGCGCGGTCGTACTCAGCAAGATCAGCCGTGGAGTTGTTGCGGCCGTACTTGTTCGTTTCCTTGTCGTAGCTATACGTCATGGTGTTGCCGTGCGTGTCCACGACGTACTCGAGGTTCCAGCGGTACGGCTGTGAGCAGAACGAGTCTTTGAACAACGTAGCCGCGCACGGCTCACCCGCGTGATTGCCCGCCACCGGAACGTTAAGCACCGACTGAGCGCCACGACCGAACCAGTGCTGCGTGCCGTCAGGCGTGGTGACGACCCAGTGCTCACCGTTGCGCGCGCCGTTGTCCGCGCCGGTGCGGAACTCGACACGCGTGCCGTCGTCGTTGCGCAGACGCCAGCGGTTCGACGGCGCGGCTTCCTTGATCAGCTCACCGCCGTGCCCGGTCATCGACAGCGTGGCGTTCTCGCTGCGCCAGCACAGATCACCGGTCTCGGTGGTGTTGCGCGCACCATCGGCCATGTCACCGGCGCAACCGACGTACTTGCGTTCGATGAAGTTCGTGCCTAGATCGAAACCCTCACCGATCCACGACGGCTGGTTGTTCGACGCCGCCATCCGCCCGTCGACGCTCGCCGATGAGTATCCCAGCGTCAGCGACGGCGTCGGGCCGCCCAGCGACGGCGGCATCCGCAGCGGGTAGTTCCAGCTGAAACCACCGGTGTTGCTGCCGGCTGACCACGTTGCCGACGGCGACAGGCTCGTCGCCTTGTAGCTGCCAGAATCGCTGGAGGCACCTGCGGTCAACGCCATGAAGGTGGCGGTGGCAGGGCTCGCCTGCATCGCTGTCACCTTGTTCTTGGCTGAGTCGTTGCGGGACGCGACCTGCTTCGGCGCGCACTCCTGCTTGCTGGGGGTGCTCAGCGCACATTCGGGCAGTTCTACGAGCCGCAGACGAGAAGCCCAGTCAGCGCCATAAGCCCAGCGGAACGACGAGTAGTCGACCTCGACCTTCGCCGAGCCGCCGGACACCTTGAACAGCAGGCCCTCCACACCCGCCTTGCGAGCCTTCTCCCGGTCGAACGTCTCGATCTTGATCTTGTGTTTGGCAGCACGTGCCGTGGCAGGGGCATCGGCCGCGGCCACGGTCAGCGGGGTGTCGGCAACCTTCGCCGGCGATGCGCCGAGATCGACCTCGGCGACCCCCACCTTGGGCCACACCGGCGCGCTGCCTGCGAACGCCTTACCGGTGCGGACATCCACGTTCTTCGAAGCGCCCGCCATCTTTCCCGCGATCACGCGCTCTTTCGCCGGTGTCGGCGGTTTGTACGGTGCCGCGACTGTGGACGGGGGTGTTGCGGTGAGGACAGTGGTCACCAGCGACGCCACCAGCGCGACGGCCAGGCCACGTCTAGGCAGGGCTGTGGGCATGACACAACTCCAGTTGAGGTCAGGGTCGACTGATCAGCCGAAGAACACGCGGGCGGGCTCGTGCCAGCCGGTACCGATCTGGGCGGACTCCGCGTACGGGAACCCGGTGAGGCCGTTGTAGTTCGTCCACGACCAGACGGTTCCGTCCGGGCGGACCGCGATGATCTCGGCTTTGCCGTCGCCGGTGATGTCGGCGAACCAGGTGCGGTCCGGCGTCCAACCGGAGCCGATCTCCTGAGAAAGGTCATAGGTGCCATAGCCGAGCCCGTTGAGATTGTGGAACGCCGACAAGGTCTGCCGCTCGTCGCTGTTCACCGTGATGAGCTCTGCCTTCCCGTCACCGTCGATGTCGGCGAACCTGATCCGGTCCGGGGTCTTGGTGGTGACCTTGACGATCACCGGGGTGGTCGAGAACGCCGTGGACTGGCCTCGCTCGTTCATGCCGAACAGATTGCGGTACACGCGTACCCGGCCGTCCGGGTCGATGGACACCCTGTCCGCGCGACCATCACCATCGATGTCGGCGAAGCGGATCCGGGTCGTCTCGCCTGGCGCCGAACCGATCACCGTGGCGCCGCCGAACGGGAACCCGTTCATGCCGTTGACGTTCTTGAACGCCGTGATCGCGCCGGCCTGGTCGACGCCGATGATCTCGGACTTGCCGTCGCCGTCGATGTCGGCGAACCAGGTGCGCTCAGGCGTCCAGCCCGAGCCGATCGCCTGCGGACTTTCCGAGTAGGCGCCGTTGACGTTGCGGAACGCTCGAACAGTTCCGTCAGCGTCTACAGAGATGATCTCGTCGTAGACGTCGCCGGAGATCGATGAACCCTTGAGCGAGGTCCCGGGAAGCGCCTCAGGTGCGAGCACGCCCTGCCACACCCTCAGGTCGTCGATGTTGCCGTTGAAGAACTCGCCCGCGCTGCTGCGGCCGACCGACAGCACGCCTGTCGAGTTCCAGCCGACCACGCCGGTGACGGTGCTCTTCAGCGCAACCGGGGTGTCCTGGACACCAGCGCTGAGCTTGAGTGTGCGCGCGCTGGCATCGTATGCGGCAATGAGGTGCGTCCACGTGCCTGCGGTCGCGGCGGCTTTGGCCCGCCACCACGTCGTTGGGTTGGTTGAGGAATTCGGCATCTCGGCGCTCCACTGAGCACCGTCGTACTTCAACACAAACGGATCCACAGTGGACGAACCGTGCTGCACCACGACCGTGCGGGGCGATCCTGTACTGCTGACCCTGGCCCACACGTCGACTGAGAACGACTGGTCGGTGTTAAGCACGGCCGCGCTCGTGCTCGCGGAGCTGCTGGTGCCATTGAGCTCCAGGCTCGTGCCACCAACGTTCTCCGGGCCGGCCAGTCCCCACTTGGCTCCGCCGGCGAGGTTCAGCGTCAGGTCACGGCCGAATGGCGAGGAGTCGACCGCAGTGTCACCGCTGCCGTCATTGAACTTCCACCAGCCCACATCCCTGCGGCTCAGCTTGGCGTCGCCCAGTTCCAGCGACTCGTTCTGGGTGATCGTGCGGCTCCACGCACGCACCTCGGCCAGCTCACCGTGCCACGGCTCGACAGCCGCGGAGTTGCGCAGCGCCTTGCCGACCCACACCTCACCCCCAGCGTTGAATCCCTTGCCCGGCTCCAGCACCTCGGTCTTCAGCTGCAGCGTGCCGTCGACGTACAGCCGGACGTCGCGACTGAGGTCATCGTAGGTACCCGTCAGGTGCGTCCACACCGCCTGGGCGGCCGGAGCGTCGGAAATCGCGGTCTTCTGCACAGCGTTCGCTGAATCGTTGTCCGCCAACGAGAAGGTCCACTTGTGCGACACCGAGTCGTAGCCGAGCCGGAACGCCGAGGTCGTGGAACCCTGCTGGCTCACCACAGTGCGGCTCGCCGTGTCGTTGGTCAGGCGAACCCACGCCGAAACGGAGAATCCCTTACTCGTGTCGACGACCTTGGCGGTCGTCGCGCCGTTCGCCGTCGTGCCGTTGAAGCCGACGGACAGCTGTCCACCGACCGTGCGCCCGGCGCGAGCGGGGTCGAGCCCGGTCAGCGTCAGGTCGTGGCCGTTTCCGGTGCCGTCGAAGGACGGGTCATCACCGGCGAACCACTCCGCCTCGTTGCGCTTGGCACCCGCGACGGTGAACCGGAATGTCTCGCGGGTCGATAGCCCTGCCCTGTCGACCGCCTCGAGGAACAGCGTTTTCGGGCCTGCCGACGGGGGCGTCCAGCGCACGGTGTCGCCCGCCTTCACCGTCTCCGTAGGCATGTCCGTGAAGCCCCAGCGGTAATTGACGACGTCGGTGGAGGTGCTGGAGAAGGTGAAGGTGTCGGCGATGCCGAGCGAGCCGCAGCCTTCCGGAGCACAGCCTGATGTCTTGTAGACCGTGGAGGAGAACGTGGGTGCGTCGGGTGCGGTGGTGTCCACGCTGAACCCGCACCAGCCTGACGCTAGGCCCCAGTTCTGCCAGTCGCGGGCGGTGACGCGGAAGACATACGCGCCACCATCGACGAGGCCGACGTCGGCGACGGGCCACTGCTGGCCGCCGTATCCGGTGCCGACCACGCCGGGGTAGAGCTGCCAGCTCGTCGTGCCTGGCAGGTGCGCCACGATGTCGGCAGCATTGTCACTGTTGAAGTCGGGAATCGTCAGCGCGCGGGCGCCGGCCCAGCCGGCTCCGATCTGATAGCTGTTGGGGATGCCGGTGGAGGGCGCGCGCTTGCCGCTGCCGGGGTACAGCCACATCTGGTTGTCGTACTCGGCGATGATGTCCGGAGCACCGTCGCCGGTGCGGTCGATGATGCCGTAGAAGGTGAACGGGCCGAAACCGATACCGATCCGGGCACGCGCCTGGGTAGACGGCGTCCGTGTGCCTTCGCCGGGGTACAGCCAGAGTTCGCCGTTGCTGTCTCTGGCGATCAGGTCCTGCTTGGTGTCCTTGTCGAAGTCGGCCACACCGGCCAACACGTACCCGCTGAAGCCGGCACCGATCTTGGAGCGCTGCTGGGTCGGTGCGGCACGGGTGCCATCACCGGGGTAGACGTACAGGTCCCCGGTCGGGTCATGGCGGGCGAGGATGTCCTTCTTGCCATCGTTGTCCCAGTCAGCGACACCGGCGACGGTGTACTCGTTCCAGCCCGTGCCGAGCAGTACGCGGGCACGCAGTCGCGTTGCCTTGCCTGGGAACAGGTACAGGTAGCCGCCGCTGTCGCGGGCGATCACGTCCGGATGGCCGTCGTTGTCCCAATCTCCTGTGGCGACAAGGGTTTCGGAACGGTCGAGCACTCCGCCGTCAGCAAGGTTCGGCGGTGCCGGGATGTTGGTCTGCGCGACGGTGCCGCTACCCCAGGGGGACGTGTCACGCACCTCCGCAGCCGGCGTGTAGCTGCCGTCCTCGCGAACTCGTGCCCATTCGAAGCGCGCGCCGAGCCCTGTGTCGCCGTCCTGATCGTTGACACGAGCGCGCAGTGTCGGCGTCACCGTCGGCACGAACGAGCTCGTCGTGCAGGGCTTCAGGTCAGCCGACAGCTCGACCGGTGCATCAGGCAGGGTGTTGTAGTCGATAGCGAGCACCGCGGAGCTGGCGTTGAATCGCTTCCAGTAGTTGACGCTGCCCTCGTCGACGTGCATCACGAGCGAGATGTAGCCCCAGTTGTTGGCTGCCGCGTGTCTGACGACACCGCTGAAGTCGAACTCGACGTCACCCGGCCCCGAGCACCCGTGCGCCGATCCGACCTTGCGATTGGCCGCGCTCGAAGCCGACCAGCCGTTGTCCCACCACCCGGGCTGGTTGTTCCAGGTGGTGCCGGTGCCGAACTCGGACGTCACCCGCACGGTGGCGTTGGAGCCACCGTTGTTGCAAGTCCATGCCCACCGCTGCTCAACCCGGAACGACGCACCGTTGACGATCTTGCCCTTCACCCCGGAGGTGTCCATCCGGAAGTACGAACGAACCTTGTACGTCGAGCTCTGACACCTGTTGTCCAACGAGACGCTGTCACAGGTAAGACCCGTGCCCGCGTTGCCCCGGTCGCCCGAATTCGCCAGATAGTCCTGGCCCTGGTTGTTGCGGCCCTGCCAGTACGTCCAGCCTGGGTCCTTGCTGGACACCAACGTCCACGCGTTGTCCGCCACCCGGCCCGTCCACGGCGGATCGATCATCACCGGATACCGCGTCGCCGCATCGCTGAGCATCGCGGCATCAGGAACAACAGTGATCTCGCCGTTCTCCACAGCGATCGGCATGGTCGCCGTGCGCTTCTTCTCCGGCTCAGTGACAGCCGACTTCGTCGACACCCCAGACGCGCCCTCGCCACCCGAGTCCCACATCAGCGGAGTCGGCGACATGAACACAACACGGCCGGACGCGTCCTTGGCCTCCAGTCCGCCGCCGGCCGGGTGCGCCGTGACGCCACTGGTCGCGAACCCGAACCTGACCTTGGCGATCTTGGGGTTCTTCGCCGCCTCCCGGTTCTTCACGACCAGGATCTGCGCGAAGCCCTGCGCCGACGCGGTGAGCTTCAGGTCCACACCAGGCAGCACCTCGGCATAGGTGGCGTCCGAACCGGACAGCACCGGCGCCGGCAACGCCCCGAACGGCCACGTGATCGACAGCTCGCGGTCTCCGTCCCGCAACCGCGCCGCAGGACCCGTACCACCCGCCGAGAACTCCACCGGCAGCACGGCAGCCACAGGCGCCACCTTCGCGCCCGCGACACGCAACGTCGTATCGATCCGCGCCCACGAACCATCAGCCTTGTGCGCCCAACGCGGCTCCACCGACTGCTCCGCGGTGTAACCGCCCCCAGGCTTCGCGAACGTCTGCGCGTTCTCCGAACGCAGCGCGACGATCTCGACCCGCCGGTGGCAACGCGATGCCATCTCCGCTGCTGCCGCCGCGGTCGGCTGCGCATCCACGCACTCCGGCTCGGCCGCCCTGGCTGGCACAAGCACGAACGTCGACATGACCGCCAACGTCACGAACGCGCGCAGGACAAAGCCCTGCGCCTCCCCGGCGCGTCTCAAGTAGAGCCCCCCAAATCAGCCTGCCGCGCCGTCCATCGACGCGACACCGGCGTCCCCCAACGCCGGCCCCAACCCCTCGCGACAGCCAGCTTCACCCACCGCCGAACTGCCAACAAGCGACCATTCGGACTAAGGGGACGCAGTGTGACCAAAGTGTGGCCAGCGATCAGCAGCTAGGACCAGGCGGCTCGCGCGCACTGGTGCGCAACCGACAAATAGAAGGTCGTAAACCACTCAATGCCTTGAGCCCGCACGTGAGCAGACCGTGAACCCGATCCTGGTCAGACACCCACGACTGTTGCTTTGGGCCCGCGCCACAGAGTCGTACTTCCACACCCAATTCACCTCGGGCCCTGTCGTGGCCGGGGTGTTCCGTCCGCTGCGGCACGTCCTGGACCACCAGACGTGGTCCATCGACTTCCGTGGCGTCGAGATCTCGTTCGCCGTCTGCGGCGCCGCGGCCGTGCCGACAACGCCGGGCAACCACCGCAGCCGGTGCTACGACGTCGCCAGTCGCAGCTCATCGACCTCAGCCTGGAACCCGGCCGCCGTCAAAGTCTCCTCAGCCTGCCGCCAGTGCTCCCGAGCCTCGTCCACCCGCCCGGCACGCTCCAAAGCGTTGCCCAGCACCCGCAACGACCGCCCGAACTCCGGCGGCGAGTCCATCTCGCGCTTGCGCGCCTCGTCCATCGCCAGCGAGGCCAGTCGCAGCGCCTCCTCCGGTGTGGCAGCGAGCCCGGAACGCAGCCGCCACACCCAGATGCGGCCCGGCACGTCGTCGTGCTCCTCGAAGAACTCCCACGCCTGCTGCAACTGTTCTTCCGCCGCATCAGCAAGGCCGGACCGGACCAGCGTGTCCGCCAGGAACACCCGGATGTTCGCGGCCATGTCCGGGTCGCCGAGCTTCTGCGCGGCCGCCAGTGACGAGCGCAGGAAGTCGGCGGACATCTGCAGTTCGCCGGTGAACTGGTGCAGCCGCCCGAGTTCCAGGGTCGCCATCAGCTCGCTCTGCTCGTCGCCCAACTGGCCGGCGACGCGGCGGGCACGGTCCAGGTACTCCTGTGCGGCGGCGAGACCGCCGGCACGGCGTTCGATGGCGCCCAGGGAGCACAGCACCTCGATCTCGCCGTGCGGGTTGCCGGACTCGACGAACCGCGTCATCGCCTCGCGGTGTGCCTCACGGGCTTCCAGCGAGCGGCCGCTCCACTCATGCATCCAGCCCAGGCCGTACCAGGCGTAGGCCTCGCCCCACACGTCTCCGGCCGCGGCGAAACCTTCTTGCGCGGCAAGGAAACAAGCCGACGCGTCGACGTAGTCGTGGTGGCGGACGCGGAGGATTCCGCGCTGCTGGAACAGGATCGGCTTGCGTTCCGGCGGTGCGCACGACAGGCCGATCTCGTTGATCTGCTCCCAGTCGTCGAATCTGGCGCGCAGGTCGCAGAACGCGGAGGAGCGGATCGCCAGCTCTGCCGCCAGCGCGCCCAGGCCGAGGGCCGCGGCCTGGGTGATCACGGCGTGGATGTTCTGCCATTCCGCGTCGAACCAGTCGGCCGCGTCGCCGAGGTCGAAACGTTCCAGCGCCAGCGGTTCCAGCCGGATGCCCTGGTGCGGCAGCTCCACGTCGGCTCGCGTGGCCAGGTCCAGCCATCGCTCGAACAACGCCTTCAGTGCGCCTGACGGGTCCTCGTCCGCCGCTTCCCTGCCGAACGCGCGCAGCAGGTCGTGCAGGCGGTAACGCACCTGGCCCACCGCGTCCCGGCCCGCGTAGTCGACCAGCCGGGCGTCGACCAGGGCCTCGACGTGGTCCTCGGCGTCGTCGAGGTCGAGGCCCAGCAACGGGGACGCGACCCACGCCGGGAAGTCCGGGGTGTCGACCAACGACAGGAGCCGGAACGCACGGCGGTGCGTCTCGTCCAGGCCGTCGTAGGACAACGCCAGCGAGGCTCGCACGTCGAGGTCGCCCAGCGACAGCTCGTCGAACCGGCGGCGTTCGTCGGAGAGCCGCCCCGCGAGCTTGGCGAGCTGCCAGTGCGGGCGGGCCACCAGCCGGGCCGCCGCCACTCGCAGCGCCAGCGGCAGCTGGCCGCAGTACGTCACGATCGCCTGGGCCGCAACGGGTTCCGCCGCGCACCGAGCCTCGCCGACCGCCGCGCGCAGCAGTGACAACGCGTCTGCGGAGGGCAGCACGTCCAGCGGCACGACGTGGGCGGCTTCCAGCCCGGCCAGCGCCGCCCGTGACGTCACCAGGGCCGCGCCCGAGGACGTTCCCGGCAGCAGCGGCCGCACCTGGGCCTCGCCGATCGCGTTGTCCAGCACGACCAGGATCCGGCGGTCCGACAACAGGTCGCGGTAGAGGTCGACCCGGTCGTCCACAGAGGACGGGATGGCGCCGCCGGCCACGCCGAGGCCGCGCAGCAGGCGGTCCAGCGCGGCGGCCGGCTCGACTGGCCTCTGCTCGCCGCCGCGGAGGTTCAGGTACAGCTGCCCGTCCGGGAACGCGTCCCGCACCAGGTGCGCGCAGTGCACGGCCAGCGAGGTCTTGCCCACGCCGCCGGGCCCGGTGATCGTCCACGTGCCACCGGCGCGCAGCCCGGCCGTGAGCCGCACCACCTCGTCGGACCGGCCGGAGAAGTCACCGACCGCGGGCGGCAGCCACGACGGTCCCGCCTGGACGGGGACCGGGGCGGACGACCCCGCGAGCACCTCCATGTGCAGCGCCCGCAGCTCGGCGTTCGGGTCGATGCCGAGCTCGTCGGCGAGCACCTCGCCTGCGCGCCGGAACACGTCGAGCGCCTGCGCCTGCTGGCCGGTGCGGTGCAGCGCGAGCATCAGCTGGTACCAGAAGCGTTCCCGCAGCGGGTGTTCCGCGACGAGGGACCGCAGCTCGTCGACGATCTTGTCGTGCCGGCCGAGCTGGAGCTCGGCGTCGTTGCGGCGTTCCAGCACCTCCCAGCGCTGCTCGTTGAGGCGCTGCACGTCGGTCTGTTCCATCCGCAGCGACGACACCTGGTCGAGCGCCGGCCCGCGCCACAGCGCCGCGGCCTCGCCGAGCAGCGCCGCCTCGGTCTCCAGGTCGGGTGCGCGCCGGGCCTCCGCGCGCAGCCGCTGGAACGTCAGCAGGTCGAGCTGGTCGTCCTCGACGTGGATCGAGTAGCCGGTCGGCCACGTCCGGACGAGCTTGCGGTCCGCGAGGTCGTCCAGCGACTGTCGCAACCGCATGACGTACGTCTGCAGCGTCGCGCGCGCGGCGCCGGACGGCTCCTCGCCCCAGAGGTGCTCCATGAGCTCGTAGGAGGACACCGGCGCGTTGGCCTTCATGAGCAGTGCCGCGAGCAGGACACGCTGTTTGGCCGAGCGGATCTCCAGAGCTCGGCCCGAGTCGATGACCTGCAACGATCCGAGAACCTTGAACCCCCACCGCCGCTGCATGAGTCGATCCTAACCAGCCGGTAACCGGAGGTGTCAGCGAAATGTCAGCGGGCTTCGTGATGCTTCTCGCCCATGAAGAGGTCGAGCCTGATCGCCGCCGGTGCGTCGGCGCGGATCGGCAAGACCTCCACCAAGATCCGCTGCTGACCCCCGAGCCGGAGCGGCACTTAGGCCCCCCAGCTGGTGCCGCTCCGTTCATGGTGTCGCCGGGGCTCGAAGCCCATACCTCTCCTCGGGTCCCGGCGACGCCTTCCCGTCCTACGCAGCGCCCTGTGACGCGGCCATGAAGGTCGTGAGGCGTGCCGAGAGCTCGTCCGCGGCCTCGTTGCCGCGCAGCCGCTCCGCCTCCTGCTTCAACGGCCGCATCCGGTCCCGCGTGCGGGCCGACCGGATCGGGCCGGAGACCGCGATCGCCTTCTCCCCCGCTTCCCGCGCCTGCTCGGCCTCGTTCTGCACCAGGTAGTTCATCGCCAGTGCGGCGAGCCGGAACGACTGGCTGCGCGACGCGTCCTCTCCGCCGGAGGAGATCGCCCTCGTCAGCATCGGGATCGCGGACCGCGCGTACTTCACGTCGCACGTGCGCGCGAGCTCGGTGTGGACCATCCCGCCGATCGACACGAGGTCGGCCAGGTCGAAGAACCGCGCCCACGGCGGTGCGTCCTCACCCTCGGCGCGACCGAACTCGTCCTCCGCACGCGCGAACTGACGCAACGCCTGCTTCTCCGCGCCCATCTTCGCGAACGCCCACGCCTCGTTGGCGTGCAAGATGGACATGGCCAGCGTGGACCCGCTGGCCTGTGCGATGGGCAGTCCGCGCTGGAACGACGCGAGGGCGTCCTCGGCCAGTTCGTAGTGCAGGTGCACGCGGCCCATCCGGTAGTGGATGTTGGCCTCCAACGCGCTGTTCCCCGACGCACGCGCGAGGCTCATGGCACGACCGAAGTGCAGGTGTGCGGACTCGAGCAGGCCCATGTCGAACGACGCCCAGCCGGCGAGGTTGTGCAGGTCGGCGATCGCCACCTGCAACCGGTGCAGCACCTGCCCGGACGAGCCGGCGTCGAGCAGCGGGTTCGCCCAGTTCAACAACGCGACGCAGGCGTCACGGCACGCGCCACCGCCGTATTCGTAATCCAAAGCCCGCAATGCACTTGTCAGCGTTTCGACATGCCGCACGTCGGTCTTGTCCACGCGAGCCGGAAACGCATCGCTGTCGAACATAGCTGGCCCTCCATGACGTGCGCCGGACACCCGCTGTACAGGTACCCGTCACGCACCGCCGCTACTCACCGCGCCGCCGCCACCATCCCGCTGTTGGGCCTGGTCGGGAAGGGTCTTTCGACTCTCCCAGGACAGGTAGGCGCGCCCACCACAACGCCGTGGCGGTCGCGCTTACGATTCTGGACGGACAAGGTGATCGGAAAGGGGCCATCGAGGTGTCAGCAAAGAGAAGCTGAATCAATTTCCAGTGACGACACCGCACCGGAACGGCCGATCAAGTCACTCTTCCAGACTCACCACCTGGGCCGGGCACCTGTCGATCGCGTCACGAACGCCCGGCAGCAGGTCGGAGGAGGGGTCCGCGATCAGCACGATGCCGTGCCCATCGGCATCCGACTGATCGAACACGTCCGGTGCGGCGAGCACGCACTGGCCCGAACCGATGCACCTGGTCTCGTCTATCCGGACCGGCATCACCACGCCACCGGGATCTCGGCCGCGCCGTAGGTGATCATGTCGGTGCGGTAGTTCATCTCCGTCACCGGCACAGCGGGCCGCAGGTTCGGGAACCGCTCGAAGAGCGACCTCAGCCCGATCTGCAGCTCCGCGCGGGCCAGGTTCGCGCCGAGGCACTGATGCGGGCCGAATCCGAAGCCCAAGTGCGACACGACGTCGCGCTCCAGGTCGAGGTCCTCGGCGCGCGGGCAGAGCGCCTCGTCGAGGTTCGCCATCAGCGACGCGCTCACCCAGTCGCCCGCCTTGATCAGCACACCCTCGACCTCGACGTCCTCGGTCGCCCTGCGGGTGAGGCCGGGACCACCGAGCTGGCCGACCGTGTAGCGCATCAGCTCCTCGACCATCACGTCCGCGCGGCTCGGGTCGCGTTGCAGGATCTCCAGCTGGTCGGGCTTCTCGAACAGGTGCAGCGCGAACAGCCCGAGGAAGTTCGACGTGGTCTCGTGACCGGCCGCGAGCAGCCCGATGCAGAGGAACATCAGCTCGTCCATGCTGAAGTCCGTGTCGTTGACCATCAGGCCGATCATGTCGTTGTTCGTGCCCGCGGCCTTCTTCTCCTCGACGATCGGCGCGAGCACCTCCGAGAGCTTCGTGGCGTGCTCGATGAACTCGTCTTTCGACCCGTTCTTGCCGAAGAGGTCGCCGGCGGTCACCTGGAACAGCTCCTGGTGCTCCGGCGGCACACCGAGCAGCTCGGCGATCACCAGCGACGGCAGCGGCAGGCACAACGAGCTGACCAGGTCGGCAGGGGCGCCCTTGGCCTCCATGACGTCGAGGTGCTCGTCGACGATCTGCTGGATGCGCGGGCGCAGTTCGTTCATGCGTTTGACCATGAAGCCGCGCGAGAGAGGACGGCGCAACCGCATGTGCGCGTCACCGTCGATCCCGTTGATGTTGCCCGGCTGGTCGACGTCGATCACCGGCTCGCCGTCGTCGGTGCGCATCTCCGGCTGGCCGCCCTTGCGGGTGCTGAAGCGCGGGTCGGACAACACCTGCCGGACGCCGGCATAACTGGACACGACCCAGGCCTCGACGCCGTTGGGCCACATCATCTTCACCGGCCCGTCCGTGGCGGCCTCGGCGAATCCGACGGGTGCCTGGAGCGGGTGGTCGCGTTCGTGCATAACGGGGCAGACGGCAGCGTCAGTCACGGGAGTCCTCTCAATAGAACAAAACTGTTCTTTTGAATCCATGACCGAACGTAGCGCAGCCACTACGCCTTGACGAGTTATTTGGGCCGGAAGGTCCCGATCAGCGGTCTCAACAGGCCGTCGACGATGTCGTCGATCACGCCCGGTTCCTCGGAACGCAGAACGAAAGTCGAGATCAGCGCGGTGACGAGCAGGTCGCCGTGCAAGCCGGGAGGCAACTCGCCGCGCGCCTTCGCCCGTTCGATCGCGACCTCGAGCTGCTCCATGTAGGCGCGGTCGATGTGCTCTTCGCGCAGGCACGCGAGATCGGCGTCCTGACGACTGCCCTCGAGCAGACCGAGGAAGATCCCGGCGGTGTCGAACGGCATCGGCTCGCCCCACGAGCGCAGGATCAGCCGGACGTCCTCGGCGAACGCGCCCGCGTCCGGCTGGGGCAGTGCGGGCAGGTTCGCCTTCAACGCGTCCGTGATCAACCGCGCCTTCGACGGCCAGCGCTGGTACAGGCTCGCCTTGCTGGCACGGGCCCTGGCCGCCACGAGGTCCATGTTGAACCGGGCGTAGCCGACGGCGGCCAGCACGTCGAGCACAGCGGTGAAGACCTCTTGCTGACGCTCAGGCGCGTCCAGCGGCATGCGACCCACCGAGCTCCTCCCGTGGCCGAGTGACGTGCACCGTACCGTTGGGAGCGTCCGCGAGCAGACCCGTTCGCTGCACCGACATCCAGCGCAGCTGCGTGCCGTGCAGCGCCGTGATCAACGACTGGATCACCACCGCGTACATCAGCTGCCGATAGACGATCTGCTGCAAGGGGTACGCCCACAGGGGCTTGAGCGACTCGCCGTCGAGCCGCAGCGCGTACCCCGCGCTCGCGGTCTGGATCAGCAGGAAGACCGTCCACACGATCAGTGCGAGGGGTGCGTCCGCGACGAGGAACCCGTACAGCACGTACAGGTCCATCACCGGCGCGAGCAACGGCAGCAGCAGGTGGAACGCGAGCAGGTAGAGGAGCCCGAACCGGCCCATCGGCCCGTTCTCGACCAGCGCGCCACGGTGTTTCCACATCGCCTGAAAAGTGCCGTACGACCAGCGGTAACGCTGCCGGAACAGGCCGTGCAGGGTGGTCGGCGCCTCCGTCCACGCCCTGGCCTGCGGCCGGTACGCGACCCGCCAGCCCGCGCGGGTGACGGCCATCGTGAGATCGGTGTCCTCGGCGAGCGTGTCGTCGCTGACGCCGTGCACGTCGGTGAGCGCGGCCCGGCGGAACGCCCCGACCGCGCCCGGCACGGTCGGGATGCAGCGCAGCGCGTGCAGGATCTGTCTGTCCAGATTGGACCCGGCGCAGTACTCCAGGTGCTGCCAGCGGCCGAGCAGGCGCTGCCGGTTGCCGACCTTGGCGTTGCCGGAGACCGCGCCGACCTCCTCGTCCGCGAACGGCTGCACGAGCTCGCCGATGGTGTCCGGTTCGAAGATCGTGTCGCCGTCGAGCAGCACCAGCACGTCGTGGCTCGCCCGGCGGATACCCGCGTTGAGCGCGGCCGGCTTGCCCTGGTTGGCCTGCCGGATCACGATGACGCCAGGCAGGTCCAGTTCCTCCACGCGGTCCGCGGTGCCGTCCGCCGAACCGTCGTCGACCACGATGATCTCGACCTCGGCGAGGTGGTTGTTCGCGGCGATCGCCCGCACCGTGGCGGCGATGTTGAGCACCTCGTTGTAGGCCGGGATAACCACCGAGACCGGTGGCGCGAACCACGGTGGCGGCGCCTGCTCGCTCTCGCGCCGCAGCCGGCGGTCGGTGTGGGCGAGGCCGAGCTGCATGAGGGTGCGCAGGATGCCGAGCAGGGCGGCGATCGCGATCGCCGTGCCGAGCAGGGCGAGCACGATGCCGCCGTTGCGCTGCGACCACGTGGTGACCGCGCCGGTGAAGCGTTCGGACGCGGTGGCCTCGACCGGGCGGTCGTAGCTGACCGGGACGAACCGGTAGCCGGGCTTGCGAACCAGTTCGCGGGTGATGTCCGCGCCGATGCTGCCGTCGTCGTGCAGCCGGATGACGCCCTTGCCGTCCTGCAGGCTCATCTTCACCAGCGTGCCGATGTCCTGGTGGTCGCGGTCGCCGCTGTCGACCTCCTGCGGTGGCCCGACCAGCCGTGCGTGGACGCCGAGGACGTCGGCCAGCGCGGCCTGCGCCAGCGCGAGGTCGAGCGGGTTCGCCCAGTCGCCCTCGGCGCGGAAGCCGTCGATGCCGATCTGGTGCCCCTCGGCGGCGATGCGGCGGACCACCTCGGGGTGGTGGATGACCTGGACGCCCTTGACGAAGAACGTCGCCTTGACGTCGGCTTCCCGCAGCACGGTGAGGACGCGCGGTGTCCACTTCGGATCCGGTCCGCCGTGGAACGCGAGCGCGAGCGTGTGGTCCGGCAGGGCTCGGTGCTCACCCATGTGCCGCACCGGCTCTGGCCGGACGGCGGCGTAGGCGTGCAGCGACACCACGCTCATCAGCACGAACAGCCCGAGCAGGATGGAGATCCAGTGCAGCCGCGGAGCGCGCTTCACCACGCTCCCAGCAGCGTGCCACCGACCACGGTGGCGAACACGATCAGTCCACTTGCGACGGTCAGGCTGACCAGCCGCGCGACTAAGCGTCTACCGCCGTTGCGGTCGACGAAGACCTGCATTTCCGCTTCCCCCCGGTGACGATGCGGACGACCACGACCACCAGTGCCGCGACGACCGCCGCCGCCATCCACGGGAACCCGTTGACGAGCCACGGGACCGCGTCGGCGGCGAACTCCTTGCTGCTCCCCCACAACGCACGCCTGTGGGACTGCCGCTGCCAGGCCGCGTTGCCCACCGCGGCGACGACGAACACGAGAGGTGGCGCCGGTGCCACCGTCCACAACCCCACGCGACGCACGAGCGCCGAGGCCACGACCGCGCCCGCCACCAGCCAGAGGCCGAACGGCCAGCCGAGGTCGCCCCCGTCCACCCAGATCCCCGCCTGCGCGAACACCGCCAGTACCGCGAGCGCGGCGAGAGTGGGCAGTTGAACCCCCATGACCACCTAGAATAGTTCAGGGGGTGTCCAGTTCATGCAGGCAGGTGGCGGCTATCACCGCACCGCGTTTCTCGTCCTCGTGCGCACCGCGTGGGCGGCGCTGTGCGCGACCGTGCTCGTCGCATCGGGGCTCGCCTGGTCCACTGTGTCCACGATCTCGACGGGCGTCGAGCGGTCCTACGCGATCCCGGACGACGCTCCCCGTTCGGCGTCCGGCCGCAACATCCTGATCATGGGCCTGACGACCCGGCTGGACCTGCACGGCGAACCACTGCCGGACGACGTGCTGCGCCGCATGCAGGCGGGCGAGAGCGACCGCGGCGGCTACAACACGAACACGCTGATCCTGTTGCACATCCCCGCTTCCGGGCCCGCGGTGGCGATGTCCGTGCCGCGTGACAACCTGGTGCCGCTGTCGTCCGGCGGCGAAGGCAAGATCAAGGAGGCCTACGGGCGGGCCAAGATCGTCGAGGAGGACCGGCTGCGCGCCGCCGGAGCGCACGACCGGCGGGAGCTCGAACGCGCCGGGCGTGAGGCGGGACGCCGGGCCCAGGTGCAGACGGTGTCGGCGTTCCTGAACCAGCCGATCGACCACCTCGTGGAGATCTCGCTGATCGGGTTCTTCCACATCGCCGAAGGACTCGGCGGCGTGGACGTGTGCCTGAAGAACGCGACGCAGGACCCGCTGTCCGGTGCGGACTTCCCGGCAGGGCCGCAGCACCTGGACGCGGGCCAGGCGCTGTCGTTCGTGCGGCAAAGGCACGGCCTGCCGGGCGGCGACCTGGCCCGCACGCGCCGGCAGCAGGCGTTCCTGTCCGCCGTGACGAAGCGGTTGAAGGGGGCGGACGTGACCGCGGTGCAGGCGATGATCGACATGGCCAGGCGGGACGTCGTGCTGGACGCCCGGTTCGACCTGATCGGCTTCGCCGGGAACGTGCCGGCGGAGGTGCGGTTCGACACGCTGCCGATCGAGGGCGGCGCGCACCTCGGCGGGCTCGACGTGAACAAGGTGGACCAGGCCAAGGTGCGGGCGAAGGTGACCGAACTGGCCACCGCTCCGCCTCCCCCGCCGCCTAACGGGGGCATCCCCTGCGTGGACTAGGCAATCGACCGGTCAGACAGGATCGGTGAACGAGATCGGCTTGCCGGTGGCCTGGGCGTAGGCGATCTCCCTGCTCGTGGACTCGCCGACGTACCCGCCTGGGTTGACGACCAGCACCCGGTCGGCCAGGTCGATCTTGCGCAGGTGGAGGGCGTGCAGCGCGGTCCTGTGCTCGTCGGTGATCAACTCGTGATCCTCGGTGCGCAGGAAGACGCCTGGCGCGACGACGATGACACCGGCGAGGGTCAGATCACGGTTCGCCGCCCTCATCTCGTCCGCGAAGCGGGTAGAGCCGCAGATGCAGACGATCTCAGGTCGGTCGGGCACAGCTCAGTCCTTCGGGTCGCGTTCAGTTCCGGCGTTCGGTGACCCAGGTCGCGACCTGGGCCCGCGAGGTGAAGCCGAGCTTCTGCAGGATCCGCTCGACGTGCCCCTCCGCGGTCCGGCGCGCGATCACCAGCTTGGCGGCGATCTCCTTGTTCGACATGCCGCCCGCGATGAGGTCGGCCACCTGCTGCTCCCGCCGGGTCAGCGGGGTGACCTCCGGCACCGGCACCGGTTCCTCGGCCAGGTTCTCGCCGATCGCGAACGAGATGGCGTCCTCCAGCTCGAGGTCCATCCCCTTGCGGAACACCGCCCGGAACTCCTGCTCGCCCAACGCCTCGATGGTCGCGGACTCGCACTCCCCGTGCGGGGCACCGAAGTACCGCGATCCGAACATGGGATAACCGACTGACTGCCAGATCTCGGTGGTGGCACCCAGCAGGGTCGCCGCCCGCACCGCGTTGCCCTGCGAGGCCGCGATCCACGCGAGCACCTCGATCGCCAGCACGATGCCGAGCAGGTCGTGGAACGTCCGCTTGATCCGCAGGCACTCCCGGCCGAGCTGGTCCGCCCGCGCGAAGTCGCCGCTCACCCACGCGCACAACGCCAGCACGTAGATCGCGTACGCCTGCGCCCACAGCTCGCCGTGCTCCTCACCGACGGCCTTCGCCTCGACGCAGAGTCGTTCCGCGGCGACGAAGTCGTGCTGGAACGTCGCCGAGATCGCCAGCTCGATGCCCGCGAGCATGGTGTGGCTGTTGACCGTGCCCTGGCCCCGGTAGAGGGCGATGGCCTCCTCGAACAGGCCGTTGGCCTCGTCTAGGTCGTCGCCGACCAGGAGCGTGCAGGCCATCCGGTGCGTCGAGTAGGCCAGCGCGATCCCGTCCCCCGTGGCGAGCGCGTACTGCCGGCACTCCTCCAGCATCCGCGCCGACGACGTGAGGTCGCCCTGCAGCGTCGCCACGTACCCGTTGACCCACAACGCCTCCGCGCGTAGCGGCCCCTCCTCCACCCTCGCCAGCGCGCGGTCGAGCCAGTGTCTGCCCTCACCGAGCATCCCGCAGCAGGCCCAGTAGAACCACAGCGTCGAGGCCAGGTGCACGCCTTGGTGACCGTCCTGCTCGAAGCAGAAGTCCAACGCGGACCGCAGATTCGCGTGTTCCAGACGGGTGCGCGAGAAGATCTGCGGCTGGAGCGGGCCGAACCACTCCTTCTCCCGCCGCTCGGCCCAGTCGATGAAGTGGTCGCGGTGCCGTTCCCGCAGCACGTGCTCGCGTCCGGCGTTCCGCAGCTTGTCCAGGCCGTACTGGCGCAACGGCTCCAGCAACCGGAACCGCGTGCCGCAGGGGTGCATCTCGGCCACGACGACGGACTTGTCGACGAGTCCCGAGAGCGAGTGCATCACCTCCTCGGGCGTGACGGAGTCACCCGAACACACCCGTTCCGCCGCCTCCAGGTCGAACGTGCCGGAGAAGACCGAGGCCCGTGCCCACAGGATCTGCTCGGCGCGGGTGCACAGGTGGAAACTCCAGTCCACCGCGGCCTGCAACGTCTGGTGCCGCGGGTCGCCCCCTCGTTTGGCGTTCGCGAGCACCCGGTACGTGTCGTCCAATCTGGACAGGAGGTGGTCCAGCGACAGCACGCGCAGGCGCACGGCGGCCAGTTCGACGGCCAGCGGAATCCCGTCCAGCAACGTGCAGATCTGGGCGACCTTGTCGTGGTTCTCCCTGGTGACGGCGAATCCGGGCTCGACGGCGGCGGCCCGGTCGGCGAACAGCTTCAGGGCGGGGTCTGCCAGCAGTGGCGCGACCTGCCACAGGTGCTCGCCGTCGACGCCTAGGCGTTCCCGGCTCGTCACGAGGACCCGCAGGCCCCGCACACCGCGCAGCAACGCGCCCACGAGGTCGGAGGTGGCCTCGATGACGTGCTCGCAGTTGTCCAGCACCATGAGCACCTGCCGGTCGCGCAGGTGTTCCACCAGGACGGTGCGATGCTGGCGGACCGTGTCGTCGTGGACGCCCAGTTGCTCCAGGACCGTGTGCACGACCAGGTCGGGATCGGTGACGCCGCCCAGTTCGACGAACCACACCCCGTCGCGGAACGCGCGGTGCAACTCTGCCGCCGCCCGCAGCGCCAGCCGCGTCTTACCGACGCCGCCGACACCCGTCAGGGTGACGAGGCGGGACTCGGAGAGCAGCCTTCTCACCTCGGCGACGTCTTGCCTTCTGCCGACGAAACTAGTTGTGTCAGCAGGCAAATTGCCTTTTTGACCTGGGAGAAGGGTACTGCCCACAGCGGAACCCTAGGTCGACTCGAACTGCCGCTGCAATGTGGTCCCCCGGAGGCACCAACGCGAAACACGGGTAGTTACCCCCTAGGGCTCCCGGCGTGGCGTCCCCAACCTTGAGGCTGGGAGACGCCTGCGGGAGGGACGGATCATGACCGGTGACAGCTCGGATCTCGACGTGGACGTCCGGGAGCAGAACGGCGTGGTCGTCGTCCGCTTCACCGGTCGCCTCGACTGGTCGACGTACATGCGGGTGCAGGACGTGCTGCTCGACTGCGTGACGAAAGAACTCGTCGGCGTGGTGGTGGAGCTCGACGACCTGATCGCCGAGTCGCCGGCCCTGCTCGTGGTGTTCGACGTCGTGTGGCTGTCCGCGGCGCGCTGGCCCGGCATCTCGCTGAGCCTCGTCGTCAGTGATCACCGGCTGCGTTCCACGCTCGAGTCCCGCGGTCTCCCCCGGCACATCCCGATGCACACGACGACGCAGGCCGCGCTCACCGCCGTGGTGCGGCTACGGCACGAGGACCGGGTGGATGCCGCACTGCCGACGTGCCGGTGCCTGCCGCACGTCGCCGAACGGATCACCGAACGCGCGTGCGAACGGTGGGGCGTCCAGTCGTTGCTCGACGTCGCGCCACAGGTGGCCGTCGAACTGGTGTCGCACATCGAGGATGAGAGCCCTCTCGCGCTGCTGCTCCGCATGCGCGGGGACAAGATGTCCGTCGCCGTGCGAACCACCACACGCCTCGACCTCAAGCAGTGGCACGTCATGCGGCGCGACGTCGCGTCCATCGCCGTCTGCAACTTCACCATGGGCGAGACGCCGGCCGGCGGCGGGCGGCACATCATCTGGGCGTTGCTCGACGTGCCGGAGGACAGCCAGCGGCCCCCGAGCTATCTCGCGGAGGCCGCCGTCTTCACCCACCAGGCTTAACGCTTCCGGGTCGTTCTACTGCGCGTGCATCGCGGCGATGCTGGTGTGGCAGGCCCGGACGAGCTGACGGTTCGCCGCCGTGTCTGGGGTTCGAGTGCCGCAGCGCGGGCAGTGAAGGCTCGCGGTCGTCTCGTTGACGAACACCTCGAGCGGGCTGCGGCACGGGCGGCACCAGCGGTGGCCCGTGACGGGGATGACGTGGTCCGGCGAGGTGACGCACTGGTGCAACCAGCAACGATGCAGGCCGCAGGTGACGCGGGCGTGCGGATCGAGACCGAGTTCCTCCGCCAGGTCCTCGGCACCCAGGACCGCGCTCAAGGTCGAGTCCTCCGCCTCGAAGGACGTCACCAGCCTCAAGTGGGCACGTCGCCTCATGCCAACAACCTTGCTCTGTCGGCGGAACCAGGTATACCCGCATTACTACCTGTTTAATCGCGGATTGCGCCGAATTCCATTCGGCATAGAACCCTCTTCTCACCCGCTCGTGCGCACCCTACGCTCGGCCTCACACGGCGGCGCAGAGGTAACCACATGGCTGATCCTGCGTACTTTCCACCCCCGCACTCCGCCCGCATCGGCACCAGCGATGTGGAACAGCTGGAGTCGCAGACGCATTCGCTCAGGTCGGTGGACTACCAGTACGGCGGAGGGGCGTGCCGGGACGCCGTGGTAGTGCGGATCTACTGGGCGCAGCAGCTGCTCGCCGCCGAGGCTTCGGAGGCCGTGCGTGCCCGTCTGCTGTCGGCAGTGGCGGACCTGCACAACCTGGCCGGGTGGACGTCGTTCGACAGCGGCCAGGTCGGGGCGGCGTACCACCACTTCGACCGTGCGCTGGATTTCGCGCGCCACGACGAGGATCTGACGAGCAACATCGTGTACCGGCGTGGTCGCGTGCACCTGCATCACGGCGCACCGGGCGATGCGCTGGCGTACTTCCAGAGGGGCGCCTTCGCGCCGTTGGCGTCGAGCATCATGTACTCGAACGAGGCCTGGGCGTACGCGCGTCAGGCGCGTTCCGCAGAAGCGTTGCGTGCGTTGGGGAAGGCGCAGGACTCGTTCGCACGCGCCGATCACGCACACGTGCCGGACTGGGCGCGGTTCCACGACGAGACCGACCTGACCGCGATGATCGGCACCGTCTACGCCGAGCTCGGTGACACCCGGCACGCCATTCCGGCGCTGACCACGGCGATCGAGCAGTTCGGGCCGACGATGGCCAGGAGCTGGACGTTCTGCCTGATCTCGCTGGCCTCGTGCCACTTCCTGGACGGCGACGCCGACCAGGGGCAGGCCGTCGGGATGCAGGCCGTGAGCGCGGCCGAGGGGTTGCGGTCCGAGCGGGTGTGGGACCGGATCCGGCCGATGGCGCAGGCCGCGGCCGCACGGGGCGTCGCCCTGCGCTAGTGATCTTTGCAGAACCCGAACATTGGGCGGACCGTGCTCTGACTGTGGGCGCTCATCGTTCGTGGCATGAACATTTCGCGAATCGGTGGGCTCGTGATCGGGATGCTGCTGCTGGGCGCGGGGACCGCGTCGGCCCAGGAACCGATCACGATCAGCCCGGAGAAGGTGCAGAAGATCTGCTCGGAGAGGGTGCCGCGGGTCGAGTCCCGCGTGAAGGCGCTGACCGAGCGGATCAACGGGAACCCCGAGGTGCTCGGGTCCAAGAAGTGGCTGGAGCAGCGCGCTTCGGATGCTCGTTCAGCGGGCAACACGGCCCGCGCGGACGTGCTCGACGCACGCGTGAAGCTGCGGGACGCGCAGCTCGTGAAGCTCACCAAGGCCGCCGAACGGGTCACGAAGTTCAAGTCCGAGCACTGCGGGTCCAAGTGAGGTGGCTTGCCGTGGTCGTCCTGGCGGTCTCGCTGACGGCGTGCCGGGGTGAGGCTCCGGTGTCGGACCTCGATGATGTGGAATCAACGCTGAACAGCATCGAGTCCGACATCAACCAGCCGGGGTGAACGCGTGGAACGTGGCCTGGTCCTCGTCGTGGAGGACGAGCCGGCGATCGCCGAGCTCGTCGCGCTGTACCTGCGGCGCGACGGGTTCGGCGTGCACCTCGAGTCCTCCGGGGACGCCGCGCTGGCCGCGGTCCGCACCCTCTCCCCGGTCGCCGTGGTCCTCGACGTCGGCCTGCCCGGCATGAACGGCATCGAGGTCTGCCGCGCGCTGCGAGCGGCGGGCGACTGGACCCCGGTGCTGTTCGTGACGGCCCGCGACGACGAGGTGGACCGCCTGCTGGGCCTGGAACTGGGCGCCGACGACTACATCACCAAGCCGTTCAGCCCCCGCGAACTGGCGTTGCGCGTCCGCACGGTGCTGCGGCGTTCTTCGGTCGTGTCCGAGGTACTGCAGCTGGGTTCCGTACGGCTGGACGTGGGCGAACGGCGCGCGTTCGCCGGCGCGGACGAGGTGTCGTTGACCTCGACCGAGTTCGGGCTGCTGGCCTACCTGATGAAGCACCCGCGCCAGGTGTTCTCGCGCGAACAACTGCTGAGCGCCGTGTGGGGCTACTCGTCGATGGCCGGCACCCGGACCGTCGACGTGCACATCGCCCAGCTACGCGCGAAGTTCGGCGAGTTGAGTCCAATCCGGACAGTGCGCGGCGTGGGCTACTCGGCGGACGCGTCATGAACCTCGCCACCCGGATAGCCTTGCTGTGCCTGGGAGTCGCGTTCGTCGCCGTGCTGGTCGCGGGCGTCGTGTCGATCCGCCTGGTCCTCTCCACGTCACAACAGGTGAGCCGCGAGATCCTGCGCGACCAGGCCGACGTCGTGGCGGGCCAGATCTCCAACAACCGCATCGAGCAGGTCCTGGAAGGCCAGGGCATCGCCATCGTGCGGATCTCCGGTGCCGGCGAGGTGTCGGGCGCGGACCGGGCAGCAGTCCGTGCGGCCAAGGATGCGGGCGCCGCTCGCGTCGTGTCCGGCGCGCCGATCTCCGGCGTGAGCGGCCGCCTGAACGTCGAGGCTCGCCCATCGAACAACGGCGGTTTCGCCCTGGTGCAAGAGACTTCGTACACCGGCACCTACCGCAAGCTGGTCCGCAACATCCTCTTCGCCCTGGCCATCGGCCTGGTCGTGGCCTGCCTGGCGGGCCTGGCCCTGGGCTCGTTCCTGACCCGCCCCCTGCGCCGAGTGGCAGGCGTGGCCCACGCCATGAGCACGGGCCGCCGCGACCTCCGCGTGCCGGTGGTCGGCCCGGTCGAACTGGCCGAGGTGGCCTCGTCCGTGAACGAACTGGCCGATGCCTTGCAGCGCAGCGAATCCCGCCAACGCGACTTCCTGCTCTCCGTCTCCCACGAACTCCGCACACCGCTGACCGCCGTGACGGGCTTCGCCGAATCCCTGGCCGACGGCGTGGTGTCGGGTGAGCAGGTGGCCCCGGTCGGCACCGTGATCCTCTCCGAGGCGCACCGCCTGGACCGTCTGGTGTCCGACCTGCTGGACCTGGCCCGCCTGGGCGCCGACGACTTCCGCCTGGACATGGCCGTTGTTTCGTTGGAACCCGTCGTCCGCTCAGCCGCCGAGGTCTGGCACGCCCGCTGCCACGCGCGCGGGGTGTCGTTCTCGTTGGAGGTGTCGGCCTCTCCCGTGGTGCACGCCGATGCCCGCCGCCTGCGCCAGGTGATCGACGGGCTTCTGGAGAACGCGCTGCGCGTGACTCCGGCCGGGCGGCCGGTGGTGCTGGCCTTGTCCTCTGTGCTGGAGGTGCGGGACGGGGGGCCGGGGCTGGCGCCAGAGGACTACGCGGTGGCGTTCGACCGCGGGGTGCTGCATGCGCGGTATCAGGAGAGCCGGCCGGTCGGGACCGGGGTGGGGCTTGCGTTGGTGCACGGGCTGGTTACTCGGATGGGTGGGACGATCACGGCTGGGCCGGCGGCTGAGGGTGGGGCGGCCTTCACCGTGACGTTGCGGCCTACTTCGCCTGCGGCAGCTTGACCTTCTTCTTCGACCCAGGCGACGACGGCGGCGGCACCACCGGCCCGATGTCCCCGTCCGGCGCCTCGTCCAGGTCCACGATCACCGGCGCATGATCGCTCGGCCC
Organism: Lentzea sp. NPDC051213; assembly: GCF_044455585.1. NCBI lineage: Bacteria > Bacillati > Actinomycetota > Actinomycetes > Pseudonocardiales > Pseudonocardiaceae > Lentzea > Lentzea sp. NPDC051213. Next base: position 86,668 of record NZ_JBITEX010000008.1, on the reverse strand, counting down.
GGTGCCCTTGCGCGCGTGCCGGTCGATCCACGCCGCCTGCACCCGCGGCGCCACCGAGGTGGACGCGAGGATCAGGTCGATGCGCATGCCCAGGTCCTTGTGGAACATGCCCGCGCGGTAGTCCCAGTAGCTGAAGATCCGCTCCGTCGGCCACCGGTCCCGCACGACGTCGTGGAACCCCAGCCCCTCGATGGCCTGCAGGGCGGCGCGTTCCGGTTCGGTGACGTGGGTCTGGCCGATGTACGCCTCCGGGTCGAACACGTCGGCGTCGGCGGGGGCGATGTTGATGTCGCCGCACACCAGGGCGTCGGCGGGCCCGGCATCGAGCACGTCGCGCAGGGCGGCGAGCCATTCGAGCTTGTACTTGTAGTGGTCCGACTCGGGCTCACGGCCGTTCGGCACGTACAGCGAGTGCACGCGCACGCCGCCGCACGTGGCAGCCACGGCGCGGGCCTCGATGTGCGGAAAGCCCGGTGCGCCGGCTACACCGACCGCCACGTCCTCGAGGCCCACGCGGGACAGCAGGGCCACGCCGTTCCACTGCGTCTCGCCGAACAGCGCCACCTCGTAGCCGCGGTCCGCCAGCTCGGCGCCGAGCAGGGCCTTGAAGGCGTCGTCGGCCAGCTTGGTCTCCTGCAGGCACACGACGTCGGGCCGCCGCTGATCGAGCCACGGCAGCAGGCGGGGCACGCGCTGCTTGACGGAGTTCACGTTCCAGGTCGCCACTCGCACGCGTTCCACGGTAGTCATGGCGGCTAGAGCGCGCATCGAGCAGGTTCGGTCAGGCGGCGGGCGGCCATCCAGGCGACCAGCGGCAACACCACGAGGGACAGCAACGCCCACTGCAACGTGGTCGCCGAGGCGATCGCGCCGATCGCGGGCGCGGCGAGGCCGCCGACGCTGACGGCCAACCCCAGCGTGACGCCGCTGGCGGTGCCGAGCCGGTTCGGCAGGTAGTCCTGGCCGAGCGTGGTGTGCAGGGAGAACGGGACGTAGAGAGCCAGCGCTGCCACCACCACCGGCAGGTACACGGCTGGTCCTGGCACGAGAGCGATGCCGACGACGGCGGGCACCGCAACGGCGTACGACACGCGCACCACCCGGACGCGGCCCCAACGTCCAGCGAGTACACCGCCGAGCAACGTGCCCGCGGCGCCGACGCCGAACAGCACGACCAGTGCGACCTCTCCGGCGACGAAGCCACCGACTCGGTGCGCCACCCAGAGGGCGAGGAACGTGCCGAGGCCGAACGTCACCATCGAGCGGGCGACGACAACGACGGTCAGACGGCCGAACTGGCGCCAGTCGTCGCGGGCTGCCCGCACCACGACGTCGGCGTCGGCGCCGCGTATGCCGCGCATCGCCCTCCAGGTCAGCAAGCCACCCACGAGAGCGGGGATCATCAGCAACGGGCTCGCGCCGAGCCCGCCGAACAGCAGCACCGGGGTGACGATCACCGGTCCGAGCGCGAACCCGACGTTGCCGCCGAGCGCGAACCAGCTCATGCCGAGGTGGCCATCGCGGGACACGCGGCGGGCAAGCCTCGCCGCCTCCGGGTGGTACGCGGCGACCCCGAGTCCGGACAACGCGATCGCGAGCCAGGTGAAGAGGTACGAGTCGCCGAGGCCGCACAACCCGATGCCCACACCGGCGACCGTCATGCCGGCCGGCACCAGCCAGGGCATGGCACGGCGATCGGTCAGCACCCCGAACAACGGTTGCAGGACAGAGGACAGCAGCGTCGCGGCGACCGTGATGCCGGCCGCCGCGAGGTAGCTGTAGGAACGTTCGGCGACGAGGAACGGGAGAACGGCCGGGACGGCACCCTGGTAGAGGTCGTCCACCGAGTGGCCGGCGACCAGGACCGCCATGCGCCAGCGAGAGGTCTTCACGAACCTGATCGTCGCGCCGCCCGCACCGGTCGCGATTCCGATATTCTGCCGATGTATGTCGAATTCTCGCCATCTGCCGGCGGCCCCGACCACGAGCCGCGAACTGGCGGCCGCCACGGGTATCACCGCGCACTGGCACGACGAGAACCAGATCGTCTACGCCAACCGCGGCGTCGTGGCCGTGCACACCGAGACGTCGAGATGGATCGCTCCCGCCCATCGGGCCCTGTGGATCCCCGCCGGCACCGTGCACTCGCACCGCGCGTACGGCGTCACCCGGCTGCACCTCCTCGGACTCACCCAGAACCCGCTGAAACTCCACGAGCCGATCGCGCTCGCGGTCTCCCCTCTGCTGCGGGAACTGCTGATCGCCTACACCGAACTCGGCGAAAGCCGGGAATCCCCTGCGGGCAAACGAATGCGCTCAGTGCTGCTAGACCAGCTGGCCACCGCGACGGAACGGCCGGTGCGCGTGCCGGCCGCCCGCGACCCGCGACTCGCGGCGGTCTGCGCGGTGCTCGAGACCGACCCCTCGGACACACGCGGTCTCGACGCACTCGGCCGCGAGGCGGGAGCGAGCGGCCGGACGCTCACCCGGCTGTTCCGCGAGGACATGGGCATGACCTTCCCCCAGTGGCGCACGCAGCTGCGGCTGTATCACGCATTGCGTCTGCTCGCGGAAGGACAACCGGTCACCGCGGTGGCCCAGCACTGCGGGTTCGCGACCGCGAGCGCGTTCATCGACGTCTTCCGGCGCTCGCTCGGGCACACCCCGGGTTCGTACCTCTAGAACACGGAGAAGACCTCCTCCGCCCGGTCCCGCTCGGTGAACATCCGCCAGGCGGTCTCGGCGAGGAGATCCGGGTCGAGCGTGTGCTCGGCCAGGTTGCCGAACTTCTCCGGCTCACTCGCGACCAACCGGTGGATGTCACCGCGTTCGATCACACCGCCAACGATGAGCGACCCGGCGTACGCACCTTTGTCGGCAAGCGCCGCGTTGAGGGTCAACGCGTAGTTGCGCAACGCGGCCGAGGACACCGCGAATGCACCGAGCCCCGGCATCGGCCGCACCGCGCTGAGCCCACCGGCGAACAGCAGGCCGCCCTTGCGTTCGACCACGGACGGCAGCACGTGCGAGACCACGTCGACGGCCGGGTAGATCCAGTCCATCGCGGCCCGCACCTCGTCGGAGTTCATCGACGTGATCTCGCCGGGCAGGTTGTCCAGATCGGCCGAACCCGGCCCGTAGTACACGACGTCCACCGGACCGATCGAGTCCAATGTGGACAACAACCGGTCGCGATCCCGCACGTCGACGGCGAACGCGCGCGCCTTCACACCCGCGTCCGCGAGCGCCGACACGTAGCCGGCGTGCCGATCACTGCTGCGCGAGATCAGCACGACGTCGTAGCCCTCGCGACCGAACCGGTGCGCGATGGACATGCCAAGCCCGGGACCGACGCCAAGCACAACCACGGTGGGAGACATGGGTTTCGTCCTTCCGAACGCTAATTCGAGGCAACCCTCGACTTACCCGCTCGACGCTAGCACAGAATTCGAGGGCACCCTCGACTTAGCCGCTGAGTAGGATCCGGCGCATGGTCACCGCGTCGAGGCCCCTGCGTGCGGACGCGGCACGCAACCGGGAGAAACTGCTGGCAGCGGCCGCGGAACTGTTCGCCGAACGCGGCCTCGACGTGCCGCTGGAACACATCGCGCGCCGGGCCGAGGTCAGCATCGGCACGCTCTACGCGCACTTCCCGACCCGCGAGGACTTCGTCGCGGCGATCTTCCCCGAGCGCCTGGCCGCGCTGGACGTCATCGGCGAGAAGGCACTCGCGGACCCGGACCCGTGGCACGCGTTCGCCGGCTACCTCGAGGACATCTTCGCCCTGCAGGCCCAGGACCGCGGGCTCAACGACATCCTCGCTCGGGACCTGCCGGACGCGCCGGAAGTGGTGTCGGCCTGCCATCGGGGTGCCGGTCATGCCGAGGTCCTGATCGCGCGCGCACTCGAGAGTGGTGTTCTGCGCGGCGACTACACGCTGGCCGACGTGGCGACGCTGACCAGGGCGATGGCCCAGGTGATCCGCGATTCGCCCGACGAGTGGCGTCGATTCCTGTCCATCTACGTGGCAGGCCTGCGCGCGCCCTGACACCCCTTGTTGGCGTGGTAGCTCGTTCGAGCGAACAGCACTGCGGCATCCAACGTGCCGTCCTAGCGTCCTCAGGGGACACGCTGGGAGGAGCCGGGATGAGGATCGGAACTGTCGCGGTGTGCACCGTGCTCGGGCTGGCAACCACGTCGGTCGCGCACGCCGATCCGCCACCAGCGGACCAGGTCTTCATCCAATCCGTCACCTACGCGGGCAGCGGTTGCCCCGCAGGTTCGGTTGCCGCTGCCTTGCAGGACGACCGGACGTCCATGCGAATGGCATTCGACAAGTTCGTTGCGAGCGTCGGGCCGGACGTACAGTTCTCCGAGAGCCGCAAGAACTGCAACGTGGTCGTCAAGCTACGAATGCCCCAGGGCTGGCACGTCGCCGTGCCGATGATCGACTACGAGGGCTACATCGACCTCCAGCAGAAGGTCACCGCGCGGATCAGAACCGCGGTCTACACACCGCGCACCGCGGACCGGACGACCACCTTCGGATCGGACTGGACCGGCCCGATCGTGAGCAGTTTCAGTGTCAGGGACACCGTCTCGGCCGAAGGCGTGGTGTTCTCCGCCAATCCGGGTGACACCGTTCTGCTTCACGTGAACACCCAGATGCACGTTGACAACGCCGCGAACAAGAACGGCAGCGGCTTGCTCACCGTCGACGAGATCGACCACAAGACCAAGCTCGTACTGGGGCTGCAGTGGCGGCACGACTAGAACCGTCCGGGCAGGTCAAGCTGGTGGGGAAGGTGGGGCTCGAACCCACGACCTGACGGATTATGAGTCCGCTGCTCTGACCAACTGAGCTACTTCCCCCGCGCAACGGCGGCCCTCAGAACCGGCTCACGCTGCGTGTTGGAGGATACCGATCACGCCGAACGGCCCTTGCGCACCCCCGTGGCGAACGACACATAGGCTGCACCCGTGCGTTTGATTCTCCGCGACTTCACCCCGGCGGACGAGCCCGAGGTGCTGCGGCTGTTCGCCGACTGCGACGACTGGTTCCAGGCTGCCACGGGGCATCCGTCCGGGCCCGGTGACGTGCAGAGCCTCTTCTACGCGCTGCCCGAGGGCACGGTGTTCGAGCAGAAGCACCTGCTGGTCGCCCAGGCCCAGGGCATGATCGGGTTCGTGGACCTGGTGCTCGACCACCCCGCGCGGCACCACGCCAGCGTCGGCTTCTTCCTGGTGCCGAAGGATCTTCGCCGGTGGGGCATCGGCCGCGAGATGGTGAAGGCACTCGCCGAACGCTTCCCCGCCGTCACGCACGTCCACGTGCGGCTCGACGACTTCAAGCCCGGCAACGAGTTCCTCAAGGCGATGGGCTTCACGCTCAACGGTCAGGTCGCCGTGCTGGAGATCGCGCCCAGGTCCGACGGACGGTAACCGTCCGGGTAGCCCGGATAGGTGCGGTTGCGCGCGCGGGTCAGCTTCAACTCGCGCCGCACGGGCATCCGGCGCACCACTGCGGCCCGAAGTCGCAACGTCAGCCGGGCCAGCGCGCTGACCCACGCCGCGGGCGCGACGAACCCGAACGCGCGCACCATCTCCGGGTCCAGCAGCGCGACCACGGCCCGTGAGACGACCGGCGCCAGCACGGCCGGGTACCACGAGCAGAACAGGTCGAGCGTGTACTGGCCGATGCGGTGGTTCGACGGCGCGAACACGAAGTGCTGCTGCTCGTAGGTCTCTTTGAACGCACGGAACTCAGCGAAGTCCGCCGGGATGTCCCGGATCCCCATCCTGGTGCCGACCGCGCGGTAGAAGTGGAACGCGGCCAGCTGCTCGTTGCTCGACAGCGTCCGCCAGCCGTAGCGCCGCAGCCAGTCGATGGGCTCGTAGATGAACGTCGACAGCACGTAGAGCATGTCGTCGTTCGAGATGTCGTAGCGGCCGTGCTGCCGGTTGACGACACGCAGGGACTCGCGGCCGCGCGGGGAGTCGTAGCCGTGCTCCACGAGCTCGGCCATCAGGACGGCGGTGTCGTCGTAGCGCTTCTGCGGCCGGCGTTCGAACTCGCTGGTGCGCTCCAGCAAGGCGGAGATCGTCGGGACGCAGTACGTGCGGAAGAGCGCCAGTTCCAGCGACTTCTGGTAGTCCCACGGGAACTCCAGGCCTGCGGAGATCCGCATGATCTCCTCGTGGTCGGCGGCCGGGTCCAGCGAGGCGATGCGGCGGAGGTTCGCGAAGCGGGCCATCCACTCAACGTGACCCAAGGCCGGGCAAAGCAAAAGACCCCAGTCGGTGGACTAGGGCGATGGAGCCCAGGAGCTAGCCCCCAAGAGGTGGGCGCGAGGCCCTGCAAAGCAAAAGACCCCAGTCAGGCGACTAGGGTCTAGGAAGAAGCTCCCCCAACTGGACTCGAACCAGTAACCCTGCGATTAACAGTCGCATGCTCTGCCAATTGAGCTATGGGGGAATGTTCACTTATGTCCGTCAGGCTTGGTTCCTCCTGACAGTGGGTAACTCTACATCACGTTCAAAACGGGTTCTGCAACCACCCCCCGTTTTAGGGCAAGATGGCTTCTGACCAGCCACGATGTGAGAGGAGACCCCGCATGAAGGGCATCTTGGTCGGCATGGCGGTCGGCTACGTCCTCGGTGCGAAGGCCGGACGGGAGCGCTACGACCAGATCGTGCGCACCTGGCACCGGATCGCCGAGAACCCGACGGTGCGCAAAGCCGCAGGTACGGCCAAGGACAAGGCGTTCGAGGCGGCTCACACCGCCAAGGACGTCGTCGCGGAGAAGTCCCACGTCCTCGCGGAGAAGGCCCCCTGGAAGCACCACGACCTCAACAACGACCTCAACGAACACCCCGTCCCGCCGCGGGCGTGACGACCTTCACACCCGCGCCACGGCGAAGATCCGCCTGAAGGGGAACCACGTCGTGCCGTCGGCCCGCTGCGGGTAGGCCTCGCGCAGTCGCGGTGCCAGCTCCGCGACGTACGCGTCCCAGTCCGATGAGGACAGTGCCGCCCGCAGCGGCCGCAGCGCCGTGCCGTGCACCCACTCCAGCACGGGGTCCGGCCCTGAGAGCCGCTGCACGTAGGTGGTCTCCCACACGTCCACAGTGGAGCAGTCCGCCAGCAGTTCGGCGTATTCCACGGGGTCCAGCACGGGCTTCTCCGCGCGGAAGACGTGCGCCAGCGCCGGGCCGGCCACCTCGCGGATCAACCGGTGCGAGGGGTCGGCGTAGTTGCCGGGCACCTGGAACGCTAGCCACGCGCCGGGCGGCAGCGCGGCGGCCCACTTCTCCACGATCGAGGGATGCGACGGCACCCATTGCAGCACCGCGTTGGACACCACGACATCGGTGTCCGGCAACGGTTCCCAGGTCGTCACGTCGTCCACCCGCGCGTCCACGCCGGCGGCACGGGCCGCTTCGACCATCTCCGGTGACGAGTCGAACGCCTCGACCACCGCGGCCGGCCAGCGTGAGGACAGCGACGCGGTCAGGTTTCCGGGGCCGCAGCCCACGTCGACCACGCGGCGCGGGGACTCTGCCCCCACGCGCGCCACGAGCTCGTAGAACGGCCTCGCCCGGTGGTCGGCGAAGGCCAAGTACTGCGCCGGATCCCACATGCGACTAACAGTACACGCGTACTGTTAGCGCGTCAGCCCCTCGGCGAACCTCGTCACGGCGGCCTGCACGGCCTGCAGTTCCACGCCCGCGTCACCGCGCGCCTGCCACACCACACCGTCACGGCCGGGGATCTTGCGCTGCAGAATCCACACTCCGGGTGACTCGACGCGCTCCCGGTGCCGGATCGACCCCTCGACCCGCTGGCTGATCGCCCGCAGCACCCGATCGGGCTGCTCCAGCGCGAACCGTTCGGGCGGCAGGTCTTCCAGCAGCACGACGGGGCCTTCGACCAGGGCTTCGCGCGCTTCGACCACGCGCAGCGCGCCCTCCCACTTCACCTTGCTGATCAGGTGCCAGCCGATCCGCCGCGGGCCCGGCACCCACAGTCCGAGCGACGTCACCACGATGTGGCCACCGCTCTGCACCGCGGCGGACGCGATCACGGTCTCGTCGGGCTCCAGCGTCCCGGTGAACCCGTCCGGCGCACCTGAGCCGAACAGCCTGCGAAACAGCCCCACTACAGCACTCCAGCGCTCTGCTGCAGGAGCGCCTTGCGGTACTCCTCCAGCGCCACCAGGTCACCCCACAGCGCCCGGTACTCGTCGGCGTCCTTGATCGGGGACAGCCGTCGCAGGCGCGACTTCACGTCCTCGATCTGCTTGCCGACCTGCACCTCCTGCAGGCGCGCGATCACCATCGACACGTAGCGGAACTCGTCGTCCTGCTTGACGGTCAACGGTTCCACGGCGAGCTCGGTCAGCACGGACCGCACCGACGCGTGCGAGCACGCCTGGCTGATCGCGTCCAGGTACGCCGTGCCCCCGAGCCCGGAGGAAGCGCCGCCGGCGTCGCGGATCGCCCGGTGCAGCGCCACGTACGCGGGGTCCGTGAACGCCTCGTCGGGCAGCGAGTCGTACAGCGGGCCCGCGTACTCGGGCAGCCGCAGCGCGACCTTGAGCACCTCGCGTTCGGGCACCAGCCGCGGGTCGCGCGGGTTCGGCCTCGCCGGGCCGTCGACCTCGACGCCCAACGCCATCTGGTTCGGGTCGACCCGCTGAGCAGCGACGACAGGCGTCTTGCCGCCGGAGACCTGACGCACCCGGCGCACGACCATGGCCTCGTCGTCCCAGCCGACCCACCAGGCGAGGCGCGTCGCGTAGCCGTCGCGCTTGGCGCGGTCCTTGATCTGCGCGACGAACGGCACCATCTTCTTCAGCGCCTCGACGCGACCGTCCACGGAGTCGAGGTCGTACGCCTTGAGCTGCGCCTTGATGGCGAACTCGATCAACGGCGTGCGCCGCGCCACCAGGTCGCGCACCGCAACGTCGCCCTTGGCCTGCCGGAGCTCGCACGGGTCCATGCCGTCCGGCGCGACCGCGATGTAGGTCTGCGCGGAGAACTGCTGCTCACCGTCGAACGCCTTCAGCGCCGCCTTCTGGCCCGCCTCGTCGCCGTCGAAGGTGAAGATGACCTCACCGTTCACGTCGTCGTCGATCAGCAGCCTGCGCAGCACGTTCATGTGGTCGATGCCGAACGCCGTGCCGCACGACGCGACCGCCGTCGGCACACCGGCCAGGTGCATCGCCATCACGTCGGTGTAGCCCTCGACGATGACGGCCTGCTTGCGCTTCGCGATCTCCCGCTTCGCCTGGTCCAGCCCGAACAGCACGTGCGACTTCTTGTAGATCATCGACTCGCTGGTGTTCAGGTACTTGGCCTGGATCGGGTCGTCGTCGAAGATCCGCCGCGCGCCGAAGCCGACGACCTCGCCGCCGATGTCCTTGATCGGCCACAGCAGCCGCCGGTGGAACCGGTCGATCGGCCCCTGCTTGCCCTCCTTGGCGAGCTGCGCCTTGATCAGCTCGGTGACCTCGAACCCGCGGCCGAGCAGGTGCTTGGTGAGCTTGTCCCAGCCACCGGGCGCGAAGCCGCAGCCGAACTGCCGTGCCGCCGCCTCGTCGAACCCGCGCTCGGCCAGGAACTCGCGTGCCTGCTGCGCGTCCGGTGAGGCGAGCTGCTCTGCGTAGTACTCGGCCGCCGCCTTGTGCGCCTCGATGAGCCTGCTGCGCGTGCCGCGATCGCGCTGGGTCGTCGCGCCGCCGCCCTCGTAGGTGAGCTGGATGCCCGCCCGGTCCGCGAGCCGCTCGACGGCCTCCACGAACGACAGGTGCTCGACCTTCATCACGAAGGCGATCACGTCGCCGCCCTCGCCGCAGCCGAAGCAGTGGAACGTGCCGTGCGACGGACGCACGTTGAACGACGGCGTCTTCTCGTCGTGGAAGGGGCACAACCCCTTCAGCGCTCCCCCGCCTGCCCGCTTCAGCGAGACCTGGTCACCGACGACCTCGTCGATGCGGCTGCGCTCACGCACCAACGCGATGTCGCTGTCCCTGATGCGTCCTGCCACGCGACCGAGTCTACGGCTTGCGGAAAACCCGGGATGGCAGACTGCGATTCGTGACCACCGCCGACGACTTCGGACTCCACCGCACGCACCTGATCGGTGTCGCCTACCGGCTGACCGGCAGCATCGCCGACGCCGAGGACGCCGTGCAGGAGGCGTGGCCCCGGTTCGCCAAGGCCGAAGGCATCAAGGACGTGCGCGGCTGGCTCACGACCGTGGTGAGCCGCATCTGCCTGGACCGCCTGCGTTCCGCCGCCGTGCGCCGCGAGACGTACGTGGGCTCGTGGCTGCCGGAGCCGTTGATCACGACCGGTGAGGACGACGACCCGCTGGCGAGCGTGGTGCGGTCCGACGGCGTGCGGATGGCGGCGCTGGTGGTGCTCGACAAGCTGACGCCGGACCAGCGTGTGGCGTTCGTGCTGCACGACGCGTTCTCCCTGCCTTTCGGCGAGATCGCGGACGTGCTGGGCGTCTCGGAGGCGGCGGCACGGCAGCACGCCTCGCGCGCCCGCAAGACCGTGACCGGCGCGGCCCCACCGCCCCGCGCGGCGCTGGACGAGCAGCGCGAGGTGCTGGAGAAGTTCCTCACCGCCATGTCGAGCGGCGACATCGAGGCCGTGCTCGGCCTGCTGCACCCGGACGCGGTGATGATCGGCGACGGCGGCGGCAAGGTGCGCACCGCGGTCCACACGGTCTCCGGCCCGGAGAAGGTCGCCCGGTTCTTCTTCGGCCTCATCCGCAAGTACGGCTACCCGGAGCACCGGCCGGTGTTCGTCAACGGCGAGCTCGGCATGGTCATGGCGGCACAGGGCGAGGTGGCGGCGCGCATCACCACGTTCACCGTGCACGAGGGCAAGGTCCTGGCCATCTACGACATCGCGAACCCGGACAAGCTGACCCACGTGGAGTTCTGACCAGCCCTTTGGTCTGGACCGCAACTGGTTCCGGGAGTCGTTTCGCCGCTAACGTTCGTGCCGTTGGTCAGCCCAAGCCCCCTGCCGCGGGTTGCAACCACCGGAGTTCGAACATGCCCGAACACGACATCCCTTCCCGCCGGGCGTTCCTGGCGACCGGTGCGGCCGCTGTCGTCGCACTGACCGCCGCCGGCACCACCACGGCCCGCAGCGCCCCTCTTCCCCTCACCCCGACCTGCGTCGATGACGACGACACCCCGTCGAACATCGAAGGTCCCTACTTCAAGCGGAACTCCCCGCAACGCACGAACCTGCGCACGCCCGGCGTCACCGGGATCGTGCTCAGCATCACCGGGTTCGTCTACACGATGAAGTGCGTGCCCATCCAGAACGCGCTGCTCGACTTCTGGCAGGCGGACGACCGGGGCGCCTACGACAACACGACGTTCAAGATGCGCGGGCACCAGTTCACCACCGCGTCCGGCGCGTACGTGCTGGAAACGGTCGTGCCGAAGGACTACCCGGGCCGCACGCCGCACCTCCACGTCAAGGTGCAGGCGCGCAACGGCCCGATCCTCACCACGCAGCTCTTCTTCCCGGACACCCTCAGGGCGTACGGGATGAACGTGGCCGCGCTGAACCGGCGCGACGCCTTCCTCGACCGCGAGTGCGAGATGGCGCTCGGCCCGCTCGTCGGGAACCGCTACACCGCCAAGTTCGACTTCGTCATCGAGTGACTACCACCGCAGTCGTAGCAACTTCCCGACGTCCCTGAGCTTCGGGATGGCGCTGACGACCTTCATCTGGATCCTGCCGGACCTGGGCAACGCGTCCAGGTGCGGCAGGTCCACACTGCGCCACGCGTCGACGCTGGTCAGGCCGGGGTGCAGCGCCTCGATCTCGCTCGGGTCGTCGACGCCCCAGTGCAGCGTCGCGCCCGCGTTGCGGATGGCCGGTACCAGTCTCTGCAGCTTGATCCCCCACGAGCCGTAGACGTCGAACAGCAGCTCACCACTCGAGAACCTGGTGGTGATGCGCTGGATCAACGCGTGTCCCTCGGCTTGCGTGAGGTACATCGACAGGCCCTCGAACACCGCCACGGCCGGACGATCCGCGGCCACCGCCTCGAGCCACGCGTCCTCGGTGACCGACGACGCCACGAGCCGGTAGTCGCCCTGTGGCTGTGGCAAGAGCTTGTGCCGCAACGCCACCACGTCCGGCATGTCGACGTCGACCCACCTCACGGTGTCCGGCCGTGCGATGCGGTGCGCGCGCGTGTCCAGGCCACACGCGAGGTGCAGCACCGAGCACGTCGGGTTGCGCTGGATGAACTCGCGCGTCCAGTCGTCGAGCACCTTGGCCCGGATGGCGACGCCGACCGCGCTCGTCGTGTTCATCCCGGTCCTGCCGAAGTCGTAGTCGATGCGGTCGACGGCGCGCTTCGCCTCGTCGTCGTGCAGCACCGAGGTGGCCCGCCCGCTGTCCAGCGCCCGGCCGTACAGCGTGGCGAGCATGGTCTCTTGTGCACCCGTCAGGGTGATCTTCTCCACTCTTCTAGTGTGCCGGGATGCGGCATGCGTCGCCGCTCGTGAAGCCCTGATCCTTGATCTCGAACGCGCTGTTGAACCGCGCCCGCTGGTTCTCCAGCGCGATCTGGTAGGTCAGCGCGACGAGTTCCTTGCGCCCCAACAGTTCTTCCAGCTCGGTGACCTGCGTGTCAGTCACGGTGACCGGCGTGTCCGTCATCGCGTCCGCGTACGCAAGTGCCTTGCGTTCGACGTCGGTGAAGAGCTCTGACGTGGCATACGAGTCGATGTGCTTCAACCGCTCGATGTCCAGGCCCCCGTGCTTCATCAGCATCGCGCCGAAGTCGACGCACCACGAGCAGCCGAGCTTCACGGCCGTGCGGTAGACGCAGAGCTCGAACAACGGCCCGTGAGCCGCCTTCTTGACCGCGAGCTCGTGCCGTCCGCTCGCGATCAGCAGCTTCGGGTGGTGCGCCATCACCGTGACCGGCTCGGGCACCGCACCGAACTCCCGCCGGGCGAACCAGTAGAGGGCCTTCGTGAGCAGGCCCGCGTCCTTCTTCGTGACTCCGTTGATCCTCGTCATGCCCTGTGGACGAGACGGCAGGCGTGAACGTGACACCTTTGGGTGACTGGGTTGCGAGGCGGCCAGCTCATAGGGTCCCTCCATGAGCAACGACTTCGTGCTGGACATCGATCACGAGTCGGCCGGCCTGCTGGCGGGAACGCTGCTGGCGGGCGATTCGTGTGCGGTGCCGGTGCGACACCAGAACGTCCGCCTGCTGCTGTGCGCGCTGCCCGGCGAGAACGGAATGAAGCTCTACCTGCGCCGCAACACCCCCAACTAGCGGTCGTACACCGCCACGTAGGCCATCAGCAGGTCACGCGACCGCTCGTTGTCGAGCGCGAGCGCGTGCATGCGCTGGAAGATCATCACGGCCCGCTCGACGGTGGCCGCGTCGCTGACGAGTGCCCAGTTCGCGAGGTACACCAGCGGCGGCTCGTGCTCGTAGTGGATCAGCGCGTAGTCCATCCCGACCGCCGCCGCCCCGCCAGCGTCGGCCGGCACGATCCTGATCGACGGCGCGTGGAACAGCAGGTGCAGGACCTGGTCCTCCATCAGCCGGTTGCCCCCGACCACGGTGCGCAGCGCGTACTCGTGGATGAAGAACACGCACTGCGGCAGCACGCCGTCGCGCTGCAGCTCCGGCGCCGGCGCGAGACCCAGCGCGTCCGCCAGCGCCTTCGAGTAGCACTCGGTGCGCAGGAGGACGGGAATGCTGACGCCGCTGAAGCAGGTGATCCGCGTGGCGCCCGCCGCGGCGAGCACGACGAGCTGCTCGCCGGCACCGTGCTGGGTCATGCGAGGAACGGTAGGGCCATGATCATGATCTCGCTGTGCGAAACGCTCGCCCATCAGGGCGAATGGTCGCAGAAGTGATTACGGAGAGGCGACCTGCGCGAGGAAGTAGATCGCGCCGGACCGCGCGTGCCGGACGGCCAGCAGGAACGGCCGGTCCACCTGCACCACGATCGGCTCGGCTGGCATCTCCACGGACACCGTCCGGAACGTGATGGCGGTGGCCGCCGCGCCTTCGAGGCCCTCCTCGTCCAGGCGCAGCACGGCCTCGTGGATCACGTCGTCCACGAACAGCCGCTCGTCCTCCGAGAGCCCGCTGAAGTCGGCGTTCTTCGCGAACATGCGCCGGACCCCCAGCTGTTCCAGCACTTCCTTCAGCTGGAACTTCTCCCGAACGTCCACTTTGGGCAGTGACAGCTCCAGGTTCACCGAGGTGGCCGCCTGCAGGACCGACGGGTCGAGCGGCTGCTCCAGTGACGTGTCCGGCAGCAGGATCACGGCCTCCACGCCCGAGGCCGCGGGCAGCACGACCGTCTGCCAGCCGGGGTGGCGGGCGTAGCGGAACTTCTCCGTCACGCGCATCGTCGGCACGGAGATGTCGCCGCCCGGCGAGTGGAACGGCCTGAGCTGGGTGTCGAACGCCGGGAACCGGTTGAGCCAGCCCACCTTGAGGTACAGGGCGTTGACGATGATCGCGGCGGCGTCCGGTGGCGGCGCGCTCGTCAGCAGTTCGGGGATCAGGCCGCGGGTGGTCTCGGCCACGTCGGTGTTGACGAGCTTGCGGACGGTCGCCGGGTCGGAGAACGCGGTGCGCCGCACCGCGGACGCGAGCGAGAAGTCCGGGTTCAGGGCCAGGTAGTCGTCGGCCCACAGCGTGTTCGCGACGGCCAGTTCGGGCACGTCGAGTGCGTCGGCGGGGTCGAAGCCGGCGAGCAGCGCGTCGAGTTCGGCGCGGGTCTCGCCGCGGGCGGCCTCGCGGGCCAGCGCGAGCGCACTGGCCACCGAGTACGGCGACCAGCACGCGTTCGAGGACGGATCCGGCACGGCGACGCGGTGCGTGGTCAGTGCGAAGTCGGCCTGATCGGTCACGGGATCTCCCTAATGACGTGGATCCGGCAACGTGATCGCCACCGGCTCTTCCGGAACGGGCCGTTCCCCCGCACCTCCCATCGGCCCTGGTGGCTTGGGAATCCGAGGTTCGCGCACACCGGCGCTACCGTCGTCGTCCCCATCGTCGTCGAAGCCCGCGGGAACGGCTTCCCTGGTCGGTCTCCGCCACGGCCAGCGTCGGCCTGGCGGTCTCTTCTCCTCCGCCATGCCCTCGAAGCTACGCCGATGCGCGGTGCCAGGCCACGGCCTGCGCGTCGGTGAGCAGCGCTACCTGGTCGACGACGACGCGAAGCCGTGCGGCGTAAGAGGAAGCGGCCGCGAAAACCGGGCGGAACGCGGGGTCGAGCAACGTCGGGCGCTCCATCAGCCGGGTGACGAGGTCGGCGATCAGCTCGCGTTGTGTGGCCTGCATGGCGAGGCGGGCCGGGTCGCTCATCACGTACCGGACGGCCATCGCCTTGAGCAGCGCCACCTCCGCCGCCACCTGCCGCGGGACCTCCAGCGCCGCCGAGTACCTGGTGAGCGCGCCGTCGCCGTGCACCTCGCGGGTGGCCGTCACGGCCGCACTGGCGAAGCGGCCGACCAGTTCGCTGGTGAGGTTCTTCAGCGCGACCTGCGCGCCGAGCGAGCCGTCGTACTCGTGCCCGGTCCAGTACCCGATCACCGGCAGCGTGAGCAGTTCCTCGGCGGTGGCTTCGAGGGTCGCCACGGACTCGTCGGAGAACGTCTTCGCGGCGAGCGACGCGATCGCGGCACGTTCGTCGGGGCGGGCCAGCGCGCCGAGGCTGATGCGGTGGGCCAGCACGCCGTCCTCGACGTCGTGCACCGAGTACGCCACGTCGTCGGCCCAGTCCATCACCTGCGCCTCGATGCACCGCTCTCGTTCCGGCGCACCCGCGCGCATCCACTCGAACACTTCGAGGTCGTCGTCGTACACGCCGAACTTCACCGTGCCCGGCGTGCGCGTCCACGGGTACTTCGTCGAGGCGTCGAGCACAGCGCGCGTGAGGTTCAGCCCGTGCGCGGACTTGGGCTCCAGGCGGGCGAGGATGCGGAACGTCTGCGCGTTGCCCTCGAAGCCGCCACACGGGCCGGCGAGTTCGTTCAGCGCCCTCTCGCCGTTGTGGCCGAACGGCGGATGCCCGATGTCGTGCGCGAGGCCGGCGGTGTCGACGATGTCCGGGTCGCAGCCGAGTTCCTCACCGATGCCGCGGCCGATCTGCGCGACCTCCAACGAGTGCGTGAGGCGCGTGCGCGGCACACCGGTCACTTCGGAGCCTTCACCGGGGCCGACGACCTGGGTCTTGCCCGCGAGCCTGCGCAGGGCCGCGGAGTGCAGCACGCGCGCCCGGTCGCGGGAGAACGGGGAACGCTGCTCCGTGCGGGCACCGGGCAGCGCGGCGGTCTTCGGTTCCTCGGTGAGCAGGCGCTCCGCGTCGTGGCCGGTGTATCCCATCAGCCGATTTTAGGGAGCTTGAGCTCGTCGAACACTCCCGCGTGCGCCTTCATCAGGCGGTAGTACAGCAACGCTCCGGTCTCCCGCTTGATGTAGAACCACTGCGTCTCGCGCGTCTGCACGTTCGGGCCGCTGCGGGTCGGCGACGTCCAGGTGTGCAGACCGGCGTCCTCGGCCATCGTGCGGGCGCGCAGCGAGTGCCACGGGTCGCTGACGATCACGGCGGTCTTCAGGCTGCGCTCGTGCGCGACCGACGCGACGGCCCGCAACGAGCCGAGCGTGTCCGCGCCCTCGCCGACCTGCAGCACGCGGTCCTCCGGGACACCACGCTTGACCAGCCACAACTTGCCGACCTGGCCCTCGGTGAAGTTGTCACCCGGCTGACGGCCACCGGTCGTGGCGATGTACCCGACGACGCCCTGCTCGTAGAGGCCGAGCGCGTGCTGGAGGCGGGCCTCGAGCACGTCGGACGGGACGCCGTTGTACTGCGCCGCGCCGAGCACGATCGCCAGGTCAGCCTTCGTCCAATCATCTACGCGCGCGACCTGCCACACGCGAAACGCCGTGCCGCCGACCACGAGCACGCCCATCACCAGCGCGCCGAAGAACAGTCGCAACAAGATCCGTCGAATCCTGCCCAGGGGTGTGAGTGGCTTGGTCCGCACCCTTTGCATGCTTCCAGAACCTGACGGGTCTCGCGTTGACGCCCCTGCAAGGATCACTTTCATGCCTGCTGAGCAGCCCACCATCCTCGCCACGTCCGGAGGCCTCCGCCCCGGCCACCGGACCTTGCTGGAATTCGGCAAGCTGATCCACTTCGCCCTGGACCTGTCCGGCGTGGAGGGACGCAGGCCGCGGCTCTGCTACGTCGGCACCGCCGGCGGCGACCAGCGGCACATGAACGCGAACATGGCGGAAGCCGGCAGCGTCGCGGGCGTCGACGTGTCGGTGCTGAACCTCTTCACGATGCCGCCGACCGACGACCTCGAGGACTTCGTGCTGTCCAGCGACGTCGTGTGGGTGGGCGGCGGCTCGGTCGCGAACCTGCTCGCGGTGTGGGAGGTGCACGGTCTCGGCGCGGTCTTCCGCACGGCGTGGGAGGCCGGCGTGGTGCTCAGCGGCGTGTCGGCGGGCTCGATCTGCTGGCACGCGGGCGGCGCGACCGACTCGTTCGGCCCGGACCTGCGCATCGTCACGAACGGCCTGGGCTTCCTGCCCTACGGCAACGGCGTGCACTACGACTCCGAGGAGGCCCGCCGCCCGAAGATCCACGAGGCGGTGGCCGCGGGCGTGCTGCCGACGACCTACTGCACCGACGACGGAGTCGGCCTGCTGTACCGCGGCACCAAGCTCGTCGAAGCGGTGACCGAGCGGTCCGGCAGCGGCGCATATGTGGTGGTCAGGGAGGATTCTTCAGCAACCGCACAGGAGGAAAAGCTCGACACCAGGCTCCTGTGACGCGGACCTTGGAAGTGTGCGCTGGGCTCTGATCCTTCTCCTCACGGCGACCGTTTTCGCGGTCCCGGATGCCACGGCGTGCCGCGCCCACGGAACCGATATATCAGTCACCCGCGGCCCCGATGTACTGGACACGGGCGACGCGGACACCGATATATCGCATGCCAGCCCTGATATGTCGGATACGGGTACGAGCTCCGCGATATCCGATATATCAGCCGCTGATATATCGGATATCGCCGCGGCGGGCGGCAGGTCCGACGTCGGCGTCGCGGTCATGGACCTGGAGTCCGGCCAGGCGGTCTCGCAGCAGGGAGACCAGCCGTTCTACTCGGCGTCGCTGTCGAAACTGATCCTCGCCGTCGACGCGTTGCAACAGCCGTTGTCCGACGCCGACCACGACCTGATCGACCGCGCGTTGAGCGCGAGCGACGACAACGCCATGGACGTCATGTGGACGAGGTTCGACGGCATGGACGCGATCGGCCGCGTCGCCGCCGAAGCAGGTCTCACCGGCACCCACGCCCCGGACGACCCGTCGCAGTGGGGCGAGGTGGTCATCACCGCGAACGACATGGTGAAGCTGTACGCGTACATCGGCGGGTCGCCGGTGCACGACGCTGTCGTCGCCGCCCTGTCCTCGGCCCCCGCGACCGCGGCCGACGGCTTCGACCAGGCGTTCGGCCTGCTCGGCGTCACCGGCGTCTACGCCAAGCAGGGCTGGATGTACTACCTGCCCAGCGACGTCTACCTGCACAGCGCGGGCGTCCTCGACAGCCGCTACGCCATCGCCGTGCTCACCACGAGCCCGACCGGTTCGTGGACCACGGCCAGGCAGTCGATCGATGCCGTCACCACGGCCGTGCTGGCGAAGCTGGGCGTCAACGGCTGATCTTCCGCGCTGCTGAAGTAAAGAGGCTGGTGCCGAGCGACTCGTCCGGCTTGGTCATCGAGGTACTCCATCTGAGTGCGGCTGGGCTGCCGGCCACTGACGACTGGGCGGGAGCACCCCGTGCTGCCCGAGAAACCGCGCGAGCACGTTCCCGCAAAGGCAGATGACGACCAGCGCCGCGAAGAACAGCAGGACGTGCGCGATCCCGGCCACCGTGGACACCACCAGAAGCAGGTACGAAAAGGGCCCTGCCGAATACACGCACACGATGCCGGCCAGGATCAGGCAGAAGGTCACCAGGTAGCTCCGGTAACCGCCGCGCAGATCGTTCACCTGGGTCAGCAGCACAGCCGTGACGACCGAGCAGCCGGCCATGATCATGCCGAGCGCGGCGAGCAGCACGTTGTCCCCGCCCGGCGACACGGGCAGCAGCACGCCGGTCACCGCGAGCCCGGCGGTGAGCAGGCTGCCGATCACGACGAACTTCCGGCCCTTCGCCCGGAGCGCGCGGACGTCGACGGGGCGCGTCCTGAGCTCCTCCGGCCCGAGCAGGGGCCCGATCGTCAGCGGCCCCAGCCAGGTCAGCAGCAGCGACAGGACGGTCACCACGACGTAGAGCACCGTGCTCGCGGTGATGGGCGTGTCCGGGTGTTCCAGGTAGTGGTCCCGCACGGCGAAGCCGGCGACGCAGACCAACACCGGCGACATGCCCATGGGAACGGTGAGGCGGTCGGTCACCTCGTTCAGGGACGACCGGAGAAAGATCCGTCCGAGGTAGAGCGGCCCGAGCGCGACCGCGCCCACGGCGACCCACACCTGCATGGCGGCGTACCCGGTCACCGGCAGGGTCAGCGCCGCGACGACCATTCCGGCCAGCAGCGCGACACCCGCTCCGACGAGCGTGGTGCCGATCCGCTTCAATCGCTGTGCGCGCATGCACTCACCACGCATCAGCGCGGCGAATTGTTGCCTCTCCGGCAGGAATTCCCGCCGGAGAGGCAAGCCCGTCAGCAGCCGATCAGGCGCGCCGCGAGGTACGACTCCAGCTGATCCATCGCCACCCGCTCCTGCGACATCGTGTCGCGCTCCCGCACCGTCACGGCGTGGTCGGTGAGCGTGTCGAAGTCGACGGTCACGCAGAACGGCGTGCCGATCTCGTCCTGGCGGCGGTAGCGGCGGCCGATGGCACCGGCGTCGTCGAAGTCGACGTTCCAGTTGCGGCGCAGCGCGGTCGCGAGGTCGCGGGCCTTCGGGGACAGGTCGGCGTTGCGCGACAGCGGCAGCACCGCGGCCTTCACCGGGGCGAGGCGGCGGTCGAGCTTCAGCACGACGCGCTTGTCCACGCCCCCCTTGGCGTTCGGCGCCTCGTCCTCGACGTACGCCTCGAGCAGGAACGCCATCATCGGGCGGCCCACACCGGCGGCCGGCTCGATGACGAACGGCTTGTAGCGCGAGTTCGTGGCCTGGTCGAAGTACGACAGGTCGATGCCCGAGTGGTTCGAGTGCGTGGTGAGGTCGAAGTCGGTGCGGTTCGCGATGCCCTCGAGCTCACCCCACTCCTGGCCGCCGAACTGGAAGCGGTACTCGATGTCGACGGTGCGCTTCGAGTAGTGCGAGAGCTTCTCCTGCGGGTGCTCGTAGTGCCGCAGGTTCTCCTTCGACACACCCAGATCCGTGTACCAGCGGGTGCGCTCGTCGATCCAGTACTGGTGCCACTCTTCGTCCGTGCCCGGCTCGACGAAGAACTCCATCTCCATCTGCTCGAACTCGCGGGTGCGGAAGATGAAGTTGCCGGGCGTGATCTCGTTGCGGAACGACTTGCCGATCTGACCGATGCCGAACGGCGGCTTCTTGCGCGACGTCGTCTGCACGTTCAGGAAGTTCGTGAAGATGCCCTGCGCGGTCTCCGGGCGCAGGTAGTGCAGGCCCTCCTCGGTCTCGATCGGACCGAGGTGCGTCTTGAGCAGGCCGTTGAACATCTTCGGCTCGGTGTACTGGCCGCGCACGCCGCAGTTCGGGCACGGCACGTCGGAGACGTCGCCCTCGGCGACCTCCTTGCCGGTGCGCTCGGAGTACTCCTCGGACAGCGTGTCCGCGCGGAACCGCTTGTGGCACGACTCGCACTCGACCAGCGGGTCGACGAACGCCTCGACGTGACCGGAGGCGACCCACACGTCACGCGGGAGGATCACCGACGAGTCCAGGCCCACGACGTCCTCGCGGCCGCGGACCATGAAGTTCCACCACTGGCGCTTGATGTTGTCCTTGAGCTCGACGCCGAGGGGTCCGTAGTCCCACGCCGAGCGGGTACCGCCGTAGATCTCCCCGCACGGGTAGACGAACCCTCTGCGCTTGCAGAGGCTGACAACGGTCTCAATACGATCGGCGGCCAACGGGAACTCCATCGGGGGAATCAGATTCGGGGCCTCAAGCCTAGCCCGTCACGTTGCGCCCCGAACGGGCGACCGGAGCCTTACGCTGCAGGAATGGAAGACCGGCTGCGAGAGCTGTGGGACTTCGCCGACCTGGACGGCACCGAGGCGCGGTTCCGCGCGTTCCTGAACAACGTGGAGACCGACGACGAGCGCGCTGAGGTGCTGACCCAGCTGGCCCGCGTCGAGGGCCTGCGGGAGAACTTCGCCGCAGGTCACGCTCTGGTCGACGAGGCGGAGACCCTCGTCGCCCCCGACTCGACGGGCCGCGTGCGGGTGTTGCTCGAACGCGGCAGGCTGCACCGCTCGGGAGGTGACCCCGAGGCCGCGCAACCGCTGTTCGTGGCGGCGTTCATCCTCGCCAAGACCCGCGGTGACCTGTCGCTGGCGGTCGACGCCGCGCACATGGCGTCACTGGTCGACGACCCGGAGAAGTGGACCAAGCAGGGCCTCGAACTGGTCGTGGCGAACCCCGAGCTGGTCCGCTGGCTCGGCCCGCTGCACAACAACCTCGGCTGGTTCTACTTCGAGAACGGGCGCTTCGACGAGGCGCTGGACGCGTTCGAGAAGACGCCGGAGGCGTACGCGGAGAGCGGCAAGGCCAAGACGCTGCACGCGCTCGGCCGCAACGAGGAAGCCGCCGAGGCAGCCCGCAAGGCGCTGGAGCTCCTGCCCCACGACTCGCAGGAGGAGTGGGTCAAGGAGATGGAAGCCATCGCCGCCCAGCTCTAGAAACGCGGGGTGGCCGGCCCGCCGGCCTCACCGAGCCGCACCGTGAACGCGTCCTCGGCGAGCAGGCTCGTGTGCTCGTCGACCTGGCCGTCGGCGCTGGTCAACGTCGGCTCGTACATCGCGGGCTCGTCCGTCAGCGCCTCGGACAGCAACGGGATCACGTGCTCCCGGACGGGGAACGGCGACATCGCCCGCCGATAGGCCACCACGGACTCGAACTCGACCGTCAGCACCCAGCGGTCGTCCTCGTCCGTGGACCGCGCCAGCGTGCCCCGGTGACACCCCGGCTGAGCGGTCAGCAGCTTCAGCGCCTGCTCGACGCGGGAGGTGAACGCCTCGGGATCGGACACGCGGAAACGGCACACAAGAAGCACGGTGCAAGGATGGCAGAGTGAATTCCAAGCGCCCTCTTCTGCCCGGCGAAGGCCCTCTCGCGCGAGTGCGCCCGGTCGTGGCGTTCGTGGTCGTGCTAGGCCTCTTCGTCACGGGCGTCCTCGTCGGCGGCACACTCGGCGCGGTGCTGCTGGGGGTGCTCATCGTCGGCGCCATCGCACTGCTGGCCGCCACCTGGGGGGTGCTTTCCCCAGCTCAGCGCACATTGCGCGTGGTGGTCCTGCTGGTACTCGTGGTCATCGCACTAGAATTGGTTGTGAAAATCCCTACCAAGTGAGGTGTGCCGCCATGACCGTACAGCTGCACGGCGAGCACTCCCCCGAACGCCAGGCTCCCGCGCCCGCGCCACCACGCGCCGCGCACACCCTGGCCGCCGCGGGTGATCTGCTGCGCGCACTCGCCGCCCCGGTCCGCATCGCCATCGTGCTGCAACTGCAGGAGCACGACCGGTGCGTGCACGAGCTGGTCGAGGCACTGGGCGTCGCCCAGCCGCTGATCAGCCAGCACCTGCGCGTGCTGAAGTCCGCGGGCGTGGTGCACGGAGAGAGGCATGGCCGCGAGGTCGTCTACCGGCTCGTGGACGAACACCTGGCGCACATCGTGGTGGACGCGGTGACGCACGTCGAGGAGAAGTTGTGACCGGACTCAGGTCCACCAGGCAGCGCACGGCAGTCTCGAACCTGCTCGACCAGCTCGACGACTTCCGCAGCGCTCAGGAGCTGCACGAGGAACTACGCCGCCGCGGTGAGGGCATCGGCCTCACCACGGTCTACCGCACCCTGCAGTCGCTCGCGGACGCCGGCCAGGTCGACGTCCTGCGCACCGACTCAGGCGAGGCGATCTACCGCCGTTGCTCCACCCACCACCACCATCACCTCGTGTGCCGCCACTGCGGCCGCACAGTCGAGGTGGAGGGCCCTGCCGTCGAGAAGTGGGCCGACCGCGTCGCCGCCGAGAACGGCTTCTCCGAGGTCAGCCACACCGTCGAGATCTTCGGCACGTGCGCGGAGTGTGCGGCGAAGAGCGCTCAGCTCTCGTAGGGCTCGACCGGTTCGGCCACCGCGTTCGCGGACTCCACCGTGAAGCTCGGCACCCAGGAGTTCTTCTCGGAGGCGGACTTCGGCACGACCTGACCGGTCAGCTCCACCCACTGCTCGTCCGGCAGCGACGGCACGTCCCCGACGAGCTTCGCCTTCAACGGCCGGGCATCGGCCGCACAGCACGAGATCGCGAGCCGCGCGATGAACGTGTCGCCGTCCGCGCGCGTGAGGAACCCGGTCAGCTTCACCCGGCGGTTGTCCAGCGTCCCGGACTCGTCCCACGCCGTGCGCGTGACGAACTCCGTCATGGACAACGGGATCACGTCGCCGGACGGCAGTTCGCCGAGCAGGTTGCGGGACCGCTGCGTCTGGTTCGTGTCCGCGGCCGACCCGACCACGTCGCCGCCCAGAGCCGGTGGCGAGATCAGGAACACCGCCAGCACCGGCAGCAGCATCAGCCACGTCGACCGTGAAGAGTGCGAGTGCTCGTGCTCGTCGGCGCCGTGGTCATCTGCCGAGGCGGCCTGGCCCCGCCGGATGTCGCGGACGATCGCGAACACCGCGAGACCGATCATGATCGTGCCGGCGGCGATGAGCAGCGGCAGCAGGCCCTTCTGCACGTACCTGAGGTACAGGCCCGAGAAGCTGATCTTCAGCAGGGCGCCGCCGAGCAGCACCAGCAGGATGTTCTGGGTTTCCCGCCTCACAGCAGCACCACTCCTGTCACCACCGCGCACAAGATCGCCACGACGAACGTAGCCGGTGCGAACCGGAACGCGAAGGACTTGCCGAACGCACCCGCCTGCAGCGCGATCAGCTTCACGTCGACCGCGGGGCCGACGACGAGGAACACCAGGCGCGGCAACAGGGGCAGCGCGGAGAACGCCACCGCGACGAACGCGTCCGCCTCCGAGCACAGCGCCAGGATCACGGCCAGGAAGGCCATCACCAGCACGCCCAGGACGATCTGGCCGCCGATGGTCTGCATCCAGGCCGTCGGCACGAACGTCTTGAACATCGCCGCGAACAGCCCGCCCAGCACCAGGAATCCGCCGGCGTCCACCAGGTCGTGGCGCGCGCTCTCGGCGAAGACCGCCCACTTCGACGTACCGGGGTGGTCCTGCATGCGGGCCAGGGCGCGCTCGGCGATCCACTCGGCCTTGCCGAACTTCACCCACAGCCAGCCCATGACCATCGCGGTCAGCAACGAGCCCACGAACCGCGCGACGACCATCATCGGGGTGTCGTTGAACGCCACCGCCGTCGACACCAGCACGATCGGGTTCACCGCGGGCGCGGCCAGCAGGAACGTCAGCGCCACGGCCGGTGCGACGCCCTGCTGCATCAAGCGGCGGGCCACCGGCACCGAGGCGCACTCACAGCCCGGCAGCGCGATGCCCGCGACGCCCGCCACCGGCACCGCCAAGGCGGTCTTCGACGGCAGCAGGCGACGCAACGCGGAGGCCGGCACGAACGCCGCGATGGCGCCCGAGATCAGCACGCCCAGCACCAGGAACGGCATGGCCTGCACGCAGATCGCCACGAACACCGTGGACGCGGTGCGCAGCTTCGGCACGTCGAGGATGTCCACGAGACGAGACTGGAAGAGCAGTGCGAGAACGAGGATCCCGCACAGCACCTCCAACGACGTGATCTTCAGCCGAGGCGGGCCCGAGCGCCGCTTCGACGAGCGGATCTCGCCGGTGATCGTCATTCGGTGTCCAGGAGCCTGCGGTAGGTGCGCTCCATTCCCGCGCGGATCTCCTCGGCCGAGGGCGGCTCGGCGAACTCGGCGTCTTCCTCTTCGAGGTCGTCGTCGTCGAAGTCGACGGGAGTGCCGTTGACGGTGTCGTCGACCTCTTCTTCTTCGAGCTCGGCCTCGCGCAGCTCCTCGATCGTGGCGGAGACGTCCTCGGCGCTGAACGCGGGCAGCATCGGCTTCACGATGGCCAGCACACCGCCCTCGGCGTCCTCCAGCGCCACGGCCTCGGCCAGCGCGACGGCGTGGTCACGCTCGTAGGGGCCGCAGATGAACGAGTCCCACTCGTCGCCACCGGACGGCTCGAACGTCACGGTCCACGGGAACTCGTTGACGTCCGCATCCTCTTCCGGCTCGTAAATGATCACGCCACCCATGGAAGGGTCCTTTCTCAAGAAAAGCGGGAGAGGAGTTCGCCGCGCACCTGCGAGGCGGTCGACACGACCAGCATGAGCAGCGTGCTCAGCGGCTCGGGCTTGAGGCCGTCCGCCGGGAACGCATACCGCAGCATCACGTCCGTCCCTCGTTCGGACGGAATGACGCCGAGGGTGCCGAAGAGGCCCTGACCAGCGCGTTCTGCCACCCACACAGACACGTCGCCGACCAGGTCCCACGCCACCACGACCGTCAGCGAGAGCACGGTCAGCCCGTCGGCCAGCTCCATGCCCTGCACCGCGCAGGGCACGTCACCGTGGCGGAAGCTCAGCGCGCCGTCGTCGTCGACGGACACGTCGTGGAACAGCTCCAGCGCCTTGCGCGCCGCCTCGAGCGCGTCACCGGTCGCGTTCACGACACCTCCGAATCGGGCTTGTCGATCGCACCACCGAAGCGCCGGTCGCGCTCGGCGAACTTCTCGCAGGCGCGCCACAGGTCGCGGCGGTCGAAGTCGGGCCACAGGATGTCCTGGAACACCAGCTCGGCGTACGCGGACTGCCAGAGCAGGAAGTTCGAGGTCCGCTGCTCGCCGGAGGGCCGGATGAACAGGTCCACGTCCGGCATCTCGGGCTGGTAGAGGTACCGCGCGAGGGTCCTCTCGTCGACCTTGTCCGGGTTGATCTGCCCGGCGGCGGCGAGGCGCGCGATCTCGCGGGCGGCGTCACCGATCTCGGCGCGGCCGCCGTAGTTGATGCACATCGCGAGGTTGAGCTGGTCGTTGTCGCGGGTGCGCTCCTCCGCGACCTCCAGCTCCTTGATGACGCTGCGCCACAACCGCGGCCGGCGACCGGACCAGCGCACCCGCACACCCAGCTCGTCGAGCTCGTCGGTGCGGTGGTGGATCACGTCGCGGGAGAAGCCCATCAGGAAGCGGACCTCTTCGGGGCTGCGGCGCCAGTTCTCGGTGGAGAAGGCGTACAACGACAGCCACTTGACGCCCATCTCGATCGCACCCTTGGCGACCTCGACCACGACCTGTTCGCCACGCTTGTGGCCCTCGACGCGTGACAGTCCGCGCTGGTTCGCCCAACGGCCGTTGCCGTCCATCACGATCGCGATGTGCTTGGGGACGAACTCGACGGGAATCCGCGGAGGCATCGCGCCGGACGGGTGCGGCTCCGGCGGGCGCGGGACGCGCTTCTCACGCTCGGAGCGGCGACGACGCAGCATGGGACTGGACATCCTTTCTGAAAACCGTGATCGGTAGCCGCCAGATTAGCCGTCGTCAGCTTTGGCTTTGCGCTCGACCAGAGGCAACGACCGGAGCTGGCGTTCGAGGTGCCACTGCAAGTGCGCCGCGACCAGCCCACTCGCATCACGACGCGCGGCGTGCGGGATCTCGTCGACCACGTTCCACTCGCCGTGCAGCAGCGCCGAGAGCAACGTCAGCGTGTCCGACGACGGCGAGGCCGAGCCGGGCGGGCGGCAGTTCGGGCAGCACGTGCCACCGGCCTGGACGCTGAACGCCTTGTGCGGGCCGGGCGTGCCGCACTTCGCGCACTCGTTCACCGCAGGCGCCCACCCGGCGAACGCCATCGCACGCATCAGGAACGCGTCCAGCAGCAGCGACGGGTCCCGCTCTCCGGCCGACAACGCGCGCAGCGCACCCGTGACCAGCAGATAGAGCCGCACGGCCGGTTCGCCCTCTTCGGCGGTGAGGCGGTCCGCGGTCTCCAAGATCGCGCACGCGGCCGTGTAGCGCTGGTAGTCGTTGACGATCCCCACGCCGAACGCGTCCAGCGTCTGCACCTGCGTGATGATGTCGAGCGAGCGGCCGGGGTGGAACTGCACGTCGACGTGGCAGAACGGCTCCAGCCGCGCGCCGAACTTCGACGTGGTGCGGCGCACGCCCTTGGCCACGGCGCGGAGCTTGCCGTGCCGCTGGGTCAGGAAGGTGATGATCCGGTCCGCTTCACCGAGCTTCTGCACGCGCAGCACGATTCCGGTGTCGCGGTACAGGTTCGCCATAGTGCCGTGGCCTCCAGCCTTTGCCTCGTATTTCGACGTTCAGACGGGTGCATCGCGGTGCCGGCCCCGCGTCCTCGTACTGGTTGTACGGGGGCGCGGGGCCGGTGCCGCGAGGCGCCCTGCTGAGCGCCGGAAGACGCGGCGAAGGCTGGTGGTCGCGGCACTAGAAACCTAGGCGGCGCAGCTGTTTCGGATCGCGCTGCCAGTCCTTGGCGATCTTGATGTGCAGGTCCAGGTACACGCGGGTGCCGAGCAGCGCCTCGATCTGCTTGCGGGACGCGATGCCGACCTGCTTGAGCCGCTCACCCCGGTGGCCCAGGATGATCGCCTTCTGCGACGGCCGCTCCACGAACACGAACGCGTGGATGTCGATCAGGTCGTCGCGGCCCTCGCGCGGCGCCATCTCCTCGACGACCACGGCGATGGAGTGCGGCAGCTCGTCGCGCACGCCCTCCAGCGCGGCCTCGCGGATCAGCTCGGCGACCAGGGTCTGCTCCGGCTCGTCGGTCAGGTCGCCGTCCGGGAACAGCTGCGGGCCCTCCGGCAGCTTCTGCAGCAGCAGGTCGCTCAGCTTGTCGACCTGGAAGCCGTCCACCGCGGACACCGGGATGATCTCGGCGAACTCCATGACCTTCTGCAGGGAGAGCAGCTGCTCCATCACCTGCTGCTGCGACACCAGGTCGGTCTTGGTGACGATGCCGACCACCGGCGTGCGCTTGGCGACCTTCTCCAGCTCGGCGGCGATGAACTTGTCACCGGGGCCGACCTTCTGGTCCGCGGGCACGCAGAAGCCGACGACGTCGACCTCGGACCACGTCTCGCGCACCAGGTCGTTGAGCCGCTGGCCGAGCAGCGTGCGCGGCCGGTGCAACCCCGGGGTGTCGACCAGCACGAGCTGGCCGTCCTCGCGGTGCACGATGCCCCGGATCGTGTGCCGGGTGGTCTGCGGCTTGCTCGACGTGATGGCGACCTTCGTGCCCACCAGCGCGTTCGTCAGCGTCGACTTCCCTGCGTTCGGGCGGCCGACGAAGCACGCGAACCCGGAGCGGTAACCATCCATCCGCCCATTGTCCCCTTCGCTGGTTATGGCCGTTCGCGGGGCCTTCCGGCACTGGTCCGGACAGGCGCACGGGCGCACGCTGACCGCCGTGTCCCCCGCACTCCACTCGTAGTTCGAGCACGAGGAGATGGGACATGTCGAGAGAAGACCTTGAGCGCCTGAACGTCGAAGGCATCGGCGCGTGGGACCGCCACGACACCGACGGGTTCGTGAAGCTGCTGGCCGACGACTTCGTGTGGATCGACGACACCACCCCGGACCCGATGCGCACGCGGGACGCGGCCCGCGCCTACACGCAGGCCTGGTTCACCGCGTTCCCGGACATGCACATCCGCACGACCAACGTGGTCTGCGCCGACGACCAGATCGCCTGTGAGCTCGAGTTCACCGGCACCAACACCGGCACGCTCGCCATGGGCGGCATGGAGATCCCGCCGACCGGCAAGTCGGTGACCAGCCGCGGGACCTACTTCATGAAGGCCGAGAACGGCCGGATCACCGAGTTCCACACCCACCCGGACGCCGCGGGCATGATGATGCAGCTGGGCCTGATGCCCGCCTAGAGCTGTTTGCGCAGCTCTCCAGCCGTGTCGGCGAGGAAGACCGGCGCCGAGGCGCTCAGGTCCCGTACCGCCGCCAGCGACTCCTCGTCCACCCCGGACGCCTCGGTGACGACGACCGCCGCCTCCAGGCCCTCGGCGCCGCTCGACACGGCGGCGGCGACGGCGGCCTGGAGCGCGGTCAGCTTCAGCGACGGCAACGCGACCGTGGACGCGTTGTAGGTGCGGCCGTCGAGGTCCCGCACGGCCGCGCCCTCCGCGGCGCCGTTGCGCGCACGGACCGACCTCGCGAGCGTCACGAGCTTGGCGTTCTCGGGGTCGAGCTCACTCATCGTCTTCGTTCTCCTTCTGCACGGGTCGCACGAGCACAGTGGTGACGCGGATGCGGCCGCGTTCGTCCTTGCCGCCCTCGGCCCGCATGCGCAGCCCGGCGATCTCCGCCTCGGTGCCGGGCAGCGGCACGCGCCCGAGCCGTTGCGCGAGCAGGCCGCCGACGGTCTCGACCTCGTGGTCGTCCAGCTCGGTGCCGAACAGCGCGTCCAGGTCGTCGACGGCGAGCCGCGCGCTGACCCGCACCGCGCCGTCGGGCAGGTGCTCGACCGGCGGGCGGTCGTCGGTGTCGGACTCGTCGGTGATCTCGCCGACGATCTCCTCGAGGATGTCCTCGATGGTCAGCAGGCCGGCGGTGCCGCCGTACTCGTCGACCACGATCGCGATGTGCCTGCGGGAGACCTGCATCTCGCGCAGCAGGTCCGCGATCGGCTTGCTGTCCGGGATGAAGCTCACCGGGCGCATCAGCTCGGCGACGTTCTTTGGGTCCTCATCGTTGAGCGTCGCCCGCATGAGGTCCTTGAGGTTCACCACGCCGAGCACGTCGTCGACGCTCTCGCCGATCACCGGGACGCGGGTGTAGCCGGTGCGCAACGACAGCGCGAGCGCCTGCCGCAGCGACTTCGTCTGCTCGATCCACACGATCTCGGTGCGCGGCACCATGATCTCGCGGGCGATGGTGTCACCCAGTTCGAACACCGAGTGGATCATCTCGCGCTCGCCCTCGTCGACGACGCCGCGCTCCTGCGCCATGTCGACGAGCTCGCGCAGCTCCACCTCGGACGAGAACGGGCCCTCGCGGAAGCCCTTACCAGGCGTGATCGCGTTACCGATGAGGATCAGCAGCTTGCTCAGCGGCCCCAGGACCCGGCCGAGCTGCCGGACCGTGCCGGCGGCGAACAGGCTCACGCCGTACGGGTGCTGACGGCCGATGGTGCGCGGCCCCACGCCGACGAGCACGTAGGACGCGACGAGCATGCTCAGGCACGCGTACAGGACCGCGGTCCAGTCCTGGTCCACGTACCGCAGGAACACCGTCGTGACCAGCACCGCCGCCAGCATCTCGCAGAACAGGCGGAGCAGCAGCAACAGGTTGACGTGCCGCGGCCGGTCGTTGAGCACCTGCAGCAGTTGCCCGGTGCCCCAACGACCCTGCCGTTGCAGTGCCTCCACCCGTGCGCGAGACACCGTGCCGAGCGCGGCGTCCACACACGCGAAGACACCGGCCGCCAGCACGAGCACAACGGCCAGCACGATCACACTGGCTGGGCTCTCGCTCATGGCCTCAGGCTTCTTCGGGCTTCTGCTCGTCCAGGCCGACCGCGCCGAGCACCTTGTCGTCGGTGCTGCGCTGGTGCGCGGCCCGCTCCGCCTCGTCCCGCGCGCTGCGGAAGTCCGCGAGGATGCGGTTCTGCAGCGTGAACATCTCACGTTCCTCGGCGGGCTCGGCGTGGTCGTAGCCGAGCAGGTGCAGCACGCCGTGCACGGTCAGCAGGTGCAGCTCGTCCAGCAGGCCGTGGCCCGCCTTCTTGGCCTGGTCCTTGGCGAACGCCGGGCACAGCACGATGTCCCCGAGCAGCGCTGGCCCGAGGCCGGCGGCGTCGGGGCGGCGCGCGGAGTCCAGCTCGTCCATGGGGAAGGCCATGACGTCCGTCGGACCGGGCAGGTCCATCCAGCGCTCGTGCAGGTCCGCCATCACGTCCAGCTCGACGAGCAGGACGGACAGCTCGGCCAGC
The DNA here is from genome assembly GCF_044455585.1 of Lentzea sp. NPDC051213. Taxonomy (NCBI): domain Bacteria; kingdom Bacillati; phylum Actinomycetota; class Actinomycetes; order Pseudonocardiales; family Pseudonocardiaceae; genus Lentzea; species Lentzea sp. NPDC051213. The sequence goes on along the minus strand of NZ_JBITEX010000008.1, from coordinate 55,462 downwards.
GGGCTCACGCCCATGCGGTCCAGCGCGAAGCGGGCGGCGGAGACGATGGAACCCTCGTCGACTCCGACGCCCGACTCGTTGGCGATCTCGATGCTCACGGCGCCTATCGTCCCCGGCGCTGGTTCCCCCGGCGTGCACCGGGTCCGTGGTGTTGCCCGTTCTGGTCGACGAGGTCCTGCTGGACCTGCCACTTGTCGTAGGCGTCGACGATGTCCCCGACCAGGCGGTGACGCACCACGTCCTGGCTGGTCAGCAGCGAGAAGTGCACGTCTTCGACGCCTTCGAGGATGTCCTTGACGACCTTGAGACCGCTGCGCTGGCCGCCCGGCAGGTCGACCTGGGTGATGTCACCCGTCACCACGATCTTCGAGCCGAAGCCGAGCCGTGTGAGGAACATCTTCATCTGCTCGGGCGTCGTGTTCTGCGCCTCGTCGAGGATGATGAACGCGTCGTTCAACGATCTACCGCGCATGAACGCGAGCGGCGCGACCTCGATCGTGCCGGCCTGGGTGAGGCGCGGGATCGACTCCGGGTCGACCATGTCGTGCAGCGCGTCGTAGAGCGGGCGCAGGTACGGGTCGATCTTCTCGTACAGCGTGCCCGGCAGGTAGCCGAGCCGCTCGCCGGCCTCGACGGCCGGACGGGTCAGGATGATCCGGTTGACCTGCTTGGACTGCAGCGCCTGCACGGCCTTGGCCATGGCGAGGTAGGTCTTGCCGGTGCCGGCGGGACCGATGCCGAACACGATGGTGTTCTTGTCGATCGCGTCGACGTAGTGCTTCTGGTTCAGCGTCTTCGGCCGGATCGTGCGGCCGCGGCGGCTGATGATGTCGAGGCTCAGGATCTCGGCGGGCGACTCCGCCTCGTTCGCGCTCAGCATCGTGACGATGCGGCGGACGGTGTCCTGGCCGATGGCCGTACCCCGGCCGGCGAGGGTGATGAGCTCGGAGAAGACTCGTTCCGCGAAGGCCACGTCGGCGGGGTCGCCGGACAAGGTGATCTCGTTCCCGCGCACGTGCACGTCGGCGTCGAGGAGGTCCTCCGCGAGCCGGAGGTTCTCGTCACGCGACCCCAGCAGGGTGAGCACCGCACCTTCCGGCACGGCGAACCGGGACTGACCTTCCTTGTTGCTCTGCTGTGTTTCTTCGGCCACGTGGCCCCGGCCTGCTTCCTGTCGCTCGGATCTGGTGTGTCGATGCTAGTCCGGCCGAAAATGAGTGGCTACCGGATTGCTCACGGTGTGTGCTCGGGAACCGTGGAGATCCGCAGGCTTGGCGTTGACGACGTACCCGAGTGCATGAAGCTCGTGACGGACCGGGGTTGGGCGTGGACACCGGCGCAGTGGGAGCTGATGCTCTCGCTCGGTCCGGGCTGGGGTGCGTTCGACGAGACCGGGTTGCTGGCCACGACGCTCGTCACGCCGTATCCCGAAATGCAGGCGATCAGCGGCGTGCTGGTCGGTTCGTGGGCCGCACGGCGAGGCATCGCCACCACGCTGATATCCAATATATTGGATGCGGGTCCGTCGGTGCTCTACGCGACTCCGATGGCCGAGGCGCTGTACGTGAGGCTCGGCTTTCACCCGGTCGGGGCGACGAAGTCCTACTTCGGCGTGATCGACGGCGCGGGCACCGCCGTGACCCGGCCCGCCACGCCTGCCGACGTGCCGGAGCTGGCGGCGCTCGACCGCGAGGTGAGCGGGTTCTCGCGGTACGCGCTGTGGGAGCGGCTGGTCGACCCGGCGTCGTCGTACACGCTGCGCAGGTCGGACCACGGCCTGATCAGCACCCGCCCGAGTGGCGGCGGTCTCACCGTCGGCCCGCTGATCGCGCCGGACGCCGCCGCCGCGTGCGAGATGATCGCCGACGTGGCCGCCGGCGCGGGCGAGGTCCGCGTGGACACGGGTGCCGCGGACGTGGCGGCTTTCCTGCTGGGGCAAGGCTTCGAGGCGCGCAACGGTGGCTGCGCGCTGATGGTGCGCGGCGCCGCGGACGTGCCGGGCGACCGGTCGCGCTACTTCGCGCCTGCCTCGCACGCACTCGGATGACTGGGGGACGACCTTTGGAACTGCGACGACTGACCGCGGACGACCTGACCGCGTGCTCCGACCTGGCCGAGAGCCGTTCGTGGCCGCGCGAGGAGAGCAAGTGGGCGTTCCTGCTGACCCACGGCGAGGGCTGGGGTCTGTTCGACGACGACGGCCTCGTCGGCACGACGATCGTGACGCGCTACCCGGAGCTGGCGTCGATCAGCATGGTGCTCGTCGCCCAGCGGCGTGAACGCCAGGGCCACGCCCGCCGACTGGTGTCCCACGTAGTGGACACCGGCGTCTCGACGCTGTTCGCGACGTCGATGGGCCGCCCGCTCTACGAGCAGCTCGGCTTCCACGCCGTCGGCTTCACCGACATCCACACAGGCGTCTTCACCGGACCGATATCCAATATATCGGAGATCGCCACGGCCGCGGACCTCGACGACCTCGTCGCACTGGACGCCAAGGTCACCGGCCTCACGCGGCCGTTCCTGTGGAAGTCGCTGCTCGAAATGGGGTCCGTGCGGATCTCACCGAACGGCATCGCGGGCTCGTGGCAGGTCCGCGACGGGCGGCGGCTGATCGGCCCGGTCATCGCCGACTCCCCCGCCGACGCGTGCGCGCTCATCGCCGACTCCGCCGCAGGCCACGGCAGCGTGCGCGTCGACGTGCACGACCCCGAGGTCATCGCGTTCGTCCGGGCGAACGGCATCGACGAGTCGTGGGGCGAGTGCGCCTGGATGGTCAGGAACGCCGAGCAGCTGCCCGGCGACCGCGCCCGCTACCACGCACCACTGCTGCAGGCCCTCGGCTAGAGCCTGCAGGCCCTAGAGCTTTCTGCCGCCGAGCAGGTGGAGGTGGGCGTGGAAGACCTCCTGCCCACCGTCGGGACCGGTGTTGAACTGCAACCGGTACCCGCTCTCGGCGACGCCCTCGGCCTCGGCGACCTCCTTCGCGGCGGCGAAGAGGTCACCGAGCTGGTCGCGGTCGAGCGCCACGGCGTTCGGCACGTGCTCACGCGGGATGAACAGCACGTGCACCGGCGCCTTGGGGTGGATGTCGCGGAACGCGAGCGTCGTCGGCGTCTCGTGCACGATCGTCGCGGGAATCTCCCCCGCGACGATCCGGCAGAACAGGCAGGCCATAGCCCTGAAACCTAGACGAAGATGGTGTCCAGGTAGGCGTCGATGGCCTCGATCATCTCCTCGGGGGTGATGTCGTCCGGCCCGAACTGGTGATGGATGTTGAGTCCGTCGACCAGCGCGAGGAACCGCCGCGCCGCCTTCATCGGCACCACGCCGGGACGCAACTCCCCCGCCTCCTGCGCGGCTTCGATGATGCGCGCGTACTCGGCGTAGAACTCGCGGGTGGCATCGCGCTCCAGCTTGTGCAGCGACGGCTCCACCAGCGCCCGCGGCAGGAACGACAGCAGCACACCGGCCTCGACGCGGCGTTCTTCGTCGAGCGCGAGGACCTCGTGCGTGATGGCTCTCAGCAGATCCCGGTGCCCCAGCGTCTGATCAACCTGCTCGAACCGCTTGAGGAACCGCTGGTACGCGAGCTCCATCGCAAATCCCAGCAAAGCGTCCTGCGTGGGGAAGTAGTGGCGTAACGACCCGCTCGACCACCCGGACTCGGCTGCGATAGCGCGCACAGTGGCGTGCTCGATCCCGTCCCGTTGCACGATGCGCCACATGGCCTCGGCCAGTTCGCGGCGCCGTTCGTCGTGGTCGACAACCTTTGGCACGTGATCTTTTTAGCAGTTAATTGCGAGTCGAACGACCGAGGCGCGGCAGCGATCCCACGAATCGGTCCCCGGCGTGATCATGTCCATGTGCCCAGCCCCCTCCACCACGATCAGCTCAGCCTGCGGTTCCACAGCACAGAACCCAACACTCTGCGCAAGCGGCACATCCTCGTCAAGATCACCATGCACGCAGATCACAGGCTTGCCAATAGGCACCAAGGCAGCCGGCGAGGCAACCCCAAACTGCTCCTCCGAACACAACTCCAACGCCCGCTCAGTAACGTCCCGTGTGAAGTCCAGCACCCCAGCCTGAGCCACAGCTCCGACCACTCGCGCACTGTGCTTGGCCGCCCACACAGCGAGATGCCCCCCAGCACTGTGCCCAAGCGCAACAACGGGCCCAATATCAACGGCATCAATGGCAGCAAGAACGTCCTCGCCAGTCTGAGGCCACCCCCCACCCCCACCAACACGCCGATACTCAACGTTCCAAACAGCAAACCCCTCCCCAACAAGCACCTCAGCCAACGGCCGCCCCAACTCCAGCCCATACCGCTGATGCCAAAACCCACCATGAATGACGACAACAGCACCCTGAGTAACCCCACCAGGAAGGTAAAGCTCACCAAACTGACTGGGATGCGCCCCGTAAGCAATTCGCTGCACCCACAAAACCTACGCGAATCACGAACACCCCACGACAACCCAAAGCCCAAACACCAAGCCACCTGGGTTGGGCCGCGATGACGCGAAGCGTCGAGCCGGCCAGGGGGTCCGGGGGCGAAGCCCCCGGCTGGGGTTTGGGGGCTGGGCCCCCAAAAAACACGCTTTCGGTCCGACCAGCGAAGGCGCGCCAGCGCCGAGCAGGGAGGACCGAGACCGAAAGAGGCGCCCCGCGGTCCGAAGCCTGGGGGTCGCTTCGCCGCGGGGCGCCGACGCCGGACCGAGGGGGGAGGTGTCCGGCGAGTCTTTTGGTCAGAAGGGCCTAATCGTCTACTCCGTTTCCGGATAGACCAATCAACCCCTCTGCCGACAAGGGTAACCCCACGGGCCTGCGGTTCGCTACAACTTCCATCAAGCCAATCCATCCGATGTTCATCTTCGGAGTGATCGGGGTCACCAGCGGTCGGTAAGTACCCCAAGGGCACCAAGAGCAACCGCCGCAGCGGTAGAAGCACGCAGAACGGTTGGACCCAATCGGACGACACACGCACCCGAAGACCGCAACGCTTCCAGTTCTTCGGGCGTGATTCCGCCTTCCGGACCCACCACGAGCAGTACGTCTCCGGAAGCAGGCAGTTCGATGTCCGACAAACGCTCGGACGCGCTCTCGTGCAACACGAGCGTCAACGCCGACGCCGACACGCGCTTGGACAGCTGCGCCGTCGTCACCGGTTCGTCGACGAACGGAACTCGCGCGCGACGGGCCTGCTTCGCCGCCTCGCGAACCGTGGAACGCCAGCGCCCCAACGCTTTCGCGCCGCGCGGACCGTCCTCCCACTTGGCCACGCAACGAGCCGCGCGCCAGGGCACGACACCGTCCACTCCGGCCTCGGTCGCGAGCTCGACGGCGAGCTCGCCGCGGTCGCCCTTCACCAGGGCCTGGGCGAGCACCACGCGTGGGGCCGGTTCAGGCTCGACCCAGCGTTTCAGGACGCACAACAACAGCGCGGCGTCTTCCACCCCGATGACCTCGCAGTGCGCCAACGCACCCGAGCCGTCGGACACCAGCAGTTCCTCGCCCTCACGCAGACGGCGCACGTTCGCCGCGTGCCGGCCTTCGGGGCCGTCCAGCGTGAACTCCTCGGCTGCGGGCAACGCCTCGACGAGGAAGACCGGCAGGGTCACCGGTGACCGCGCGAGGCACGCAGGCGGGAGAACAGACCGCCGCCGCCCTTGCCGTTGTGCGACAACGAAGGCTCGTTCTCGCCACGCATCTCGGCGAGGTCGCGCAACAACGACGCCTGCGCCGCGTCGAGCTTCGTGGGCACGACGACCTCGAGGTGCACGTGCAGGTCGCCACGGCCGTCGACGCGGCCCGTGGAGCGCAGCTTCGGCATGCCGCGGCCGGTGAGCACCAGCTGCGTGTTCGGCTGCGTGCCGGGGTCGATCTGGAGCTCTTCCTCGCCGTCCAGCGTCTTCAGCGGCAACGTGGCGCCCAGGGCGGCCGTCGTCATCGGGATCTGCACGATGCAGTGCAGGTCGGCGCCGTCACGCTCGAAGATGTCGTGCGGGTGCTCCTCGACCTCGACGTAGAGGTCGCCGGCCGGGCCGCCGCCGGGGCCGACCTCGCCCTGGCCCGCGAGGCGCACGCGCATGCCCTCGGCGACACCCGCCGGGATGTTCACCGAGATGGTGCGGCGCGAGCGGACGCGGCCGTCGCCCTGGCACTGCTGGCACGGGTCGGGGATGACCTCGCCGAAGCCGCGGCACACCGGGCACGGGCGCGACGTCACGACCTGGCCGAGGAACGAGCGCTGCACGGACTGGACCTCGCCGCGGCCGTTGCAGGTGTCGCAGCGGACCGGCTTGGAGTCGCCGTTCGCGCCGCCGCCGTGGCAGCGGTCGCACAGGATCGCGGTGTCGACGGTCAGCTCACGGCTGGCGCCCGCCGCGCACTCCTCCAGCGTCATGTCGAGCCGGATCAACGCGTCGGAGCCCGGCTGCACGCGGCTGCGCGGACCGCGGCCGCCGCCGGTCGAGGCGCCGAAGAAGGCGTCCATGATGTCGCCGAGACCGAAGCCCGCGAACGGGTCGCCGCCCGCGCGGCCACCGCCGCCGGAGTCGAGCGGGTCGCCGCCGAGGTCGACCACGCGACGCTTCTCGGGGTTCGACAACACCTCGTAGGCGGCCGTCACCTCCTTGAAGCGGGCCTCCTCGTTGGGATTGACGTCCGGGTGCAGCTGCCTGGCGAGCTTGCGATAGGCGCGCTTGATCTCATCCTGTGTCGCGTTCTGCGAGACACCGAGGATGCCGTAGTAATCCCTGGCCACCTTGTTCGCTTTCGTCTTCATCAATTACCGCAAGTACATGTGGGCAAGTACGTCAGCGACCGGTCAGGATCTCACCGACGTAGTTGGCGACCGCACGCACGGCCGCCATGGTTCCTGGGTAGTCCATGCGCGTGGGTCCTACGACGCCGAGGCCGCCCAGCGGATTGTCGCGGCTGCCGTAGCCGATGGACACCACCGAAGTGCTGCGCATCTCAGCCGCCTCGTTCTCCTCGCCGATGCGCACCAGCACGCGACCGGGGTCGCGCGAGGCGGCGAGCAGCTTGAGCACGATGACCTGTTCCTCGAGCGCCTCCAGCACCTGCCGGAGCGAGCCGGGGAAGTCGGCCACGTTGCGGGTGAGGTTCGCGGTGCCGCCGAGCACCAGCCGTTCCTCCGGGTGTTCGACCAGCGTCTCGATCAGCACCGTGGCGACCCGCACCATCGGTTCGCGCAGGTCGTGCGGCACCTCGTCGGGCAGTTCGGCGACCTTGACCGAGGCGTCGGCCAGGCGCTGGCCCGCCATCGCCTGGTTCAGCACACCGCGCAGCTTCGCCACGGCGCCCTCACTGATCACGTCGCCCAGCTCGACGATCCGCTGGTCGACGCGGCCGGTGTCGGTGATCAGCACGAGCATCAGCCGCGACGGCGTGATCGGCAGCACTTCGAGATGCCGCACGGCCGCACGCGACAGGGTCGGCACCTGGATCACCGCGACCTGCCTGGTGAGCTGCGCGAGCAACCGCACGCTGCGGCGCATCACGTCGTCGAGGTCGAGCGCACCGTCGAGGAAGCTGCGGATGGCCCGCCGCTCCGCCTGCGACAGCGGCTTGATCTCGCTCAGCTTGTCGACGAAGAGCCGGTAGCCCTTGTCGGTCGGCACGCGGCCCGCGCTGGTGTGCGGCTGGGCGATGTAGCCCTCGTCCTCCAGCGCGGCCATGTCGTTGCGCACGGTCGCGCTCGACACCCCCAGGTTGTGCCGATCGACCAGCGCTTTCGACCCCACGGGCTCCTGGTTGGACACGTAGTCGGCGACGATGGCGCGTAGCACCTCGAACCGACGCTCATCGGCGTTCACCGCTGTTCACCTCCGTGTCCCGTACTCCCGAGTTTACCCAGCCGGTTTGCTGCCGGGCGCCCGCTCTGAACCCCACCGGATGTAAACACCGCAGAACTCCCCGGTTCGCTTGACTGACGGCTCAATCAAACCGTTGGGTAAAGGCGCCGTCGCCCCGGTCAAGTGAGGGGTGCGCGCATGCACAGACTGATCTGCCTGCTGCTCGGAGTGACCCTGCTCGCTCCGCCCGGTGCCGCGGTGGCGGATGGTTCGAGCCGGAACGCGATCCGCGGCTGGACCATCCTCTCCGACAGCGACTCCGGCGCCGGCGAGGTACTCGCGTCTGCCAGGAAATACCAGGTCAACCACCTGCAGCTGTCCCACGACGTGGTGCACGACCTGCAGGAGGTCCGCGACCCGCGCCGGCAGGCACAGGTGAACCGGCTGACCGACCTGGCCCACTCGTCGGGCATCGAGGAGGTCGCCGCCTGGGACCACGCCCTCTACAACCTCGCCTACTACCCCGCCCAGTTCCGCAGCGGCCCGAACGGCACGATCGACCTGGACAACCCGGCGTTCTGGGACTGGTTCCGCGGCGACTACCGGCAGATGCTCGACCTGGTGCCGGACGTCGACTCGATCATCCTGACGTTCATCGAGACCGGCGCCCGCGTCGAGAACCAGTACTCTGCACGGCTGAAGACCGCCGAGGAGAAGCTCGCCTACCTCGTCGACCAGATCGCCTCGGTCATCGACGAACGCGGCATGCTGCTGTACCTGCGCACGTTCGGCTACTACCCCGCCGAGATGGACCGCACGATCGGCGCGATCGACCGCGTGCAGAACAAGCGCATCCGCGTGATGGCCAAGGCGCAGCCGCACGACTTCTTCCTGACGCACCCGATCGACGTGACCGTCCCGAAGATCAAGCGCCCGGTGCTGATCGAGTACGACACCACCGGCGAGTACAACGGCCAGGGCAAGATCGCGAACGCGCTCGTCGCCGAGCACGCCGACCGCCTGCGGCACTACCGCAAGCTGCCCAACGTGATCGGCTACGTCGCCCGCACCGACCGCTACGACGAGTCGCGCATCACCAACACTCCCACCGAGATCAACCTGTTCGCGCTGAAACGGGCTTCGGAAGGCGCGTCGAACTCGCAGATCTACCTGGAGTTCGCGGCCCGCAAGTACGGCCTGCTCGCCGCACCGCGCGTCGCACGGGCGCTGGCGAGGTCACCGGAGATCATCACGTCGACGCTGTACACGTTGGGCAGCAACAACGCGAACCACTCGCGCCTGGACTTCGACCCGTACTGCTCCAGCTACCACCGCAGCGTGTCCGGCAAGTGGATCGACCCGCCCACCACGTACGTGCGGCACGGCGTGAACAAGAAGTTCCACTACTGGATCGACGTCGCGAACCACCTGGCGCCGCCGCACTGCAAGACCGACGGCATCCTGCGCCGTGAGGCCGGGTACGTGCTCGACCGCGGCTGGGTCACGCCGGGCAACCTGATGACCCAGGAGTACCTGAACTACATCAACATCGAGAAGGACCACGGCGTCATGCTCGCCGAAGCCTCGCTCAAGGACGTCGAGCACGTCCGGAAGTTGCTGCGCCCCAACGACTACGCGCAACTGAAGGCCTACTTCGAACGGACCGTGCTGACCGCGAAGCTGCACAGGTCCGTCGCGAAGGCCTACTTCGGTTACCGGATCTACGTCCAGCACCCGTCGGTGGAACTCGCCGGCACGATCTGGGCAGGTCTCGACGAGGCGCAAACCGTTGCCGCACAAGTGAGGGCGTACCCGGCGCCGGCGACCGGGGAGTGGAACTGGGTGGTCGACGCGGCCCAGGCCGACCTGTACGCGAAGCGGATCTCCGAAGGCTGGGACCGCTATTCCGGCATCAAAGTGCCGCGGCCCTGACCGCACGCCGCTTGGCCAGCGCCATCTTCACCAGGTAGACAGGTGTCGGCGGAACCCAGCCGAGCTGCTGCCCGACGCCGAGGTCGTCGCGGTTGGCCCAGTGCTCCACGATCCGGCCGTCCTCGAGCCGGAACCAGTGGGACTGGGTCACCGCGAACGTCCGGCCGGTGGGCGGAAACGCGGAGTCCACCTCGGCATCGGCGTCGTAGAACACCCACGGGGCGATCTGTCTGCCGTGCATGGTCGAGTTCACCACCACCAGGTCGCCGTCCGCGACCGCGTGGTGGATGTCGTAGTGCAGGTCGGCGCACGCGCCGCGCAACCACAGCGCCGTCGAGTAGAAGCCGTCCGGTCCCGGCACCCGCGAAGACGGCGGCTGGACCGCGTTCTCCCGGTCGGTGGCGAGCGGGTGGTACAAGGGCTCGAAGTCCGCCCGGTCACCGCTCGCCATGGCGTGGATGCTGCGCACGGCGAGAGCGATCGGATCGGCCGACACGTTCGTGGTCATGACGTCCCCAATCAGATACAGTTGGACTGTATCTAAAGCTTGGAACGAGGAATGGCACAAGTCAAGAGGTCTTACGACTCCTCCGGACGGCGTGAGCAGGCGCGCGCCCGGCGGCTCTCCGTCGTGCTCGCGGCCCGTGAGCTGTTCGAGCGCGACGGGTTTCGCACGACGACGATCGCCGCGGTCGCCAAGCACGCCGGGGTGTCGGCGGAGAGCATCTACAAGGGCTTCGGCACCAAGGCCGCACTGGCCAAGGCCGTGTTCGACGTGGTGATCGCGGGCGACGACGAACCGGTGCCGGTCGCCCAACGCCCTGCCGCACGGGAGATCGGCGACGAGCCCGACGTCCGCCGCAAGATCGCGCTGTTCGCCGAGGGGCTGGCCGGGAGGCAGGCGCGGTCGGCGAAGGTGCAGATCCTGATCCGCGACGGCAGGCACGTCGACGACTCGCTCGAACCGATCTGGGCGAAACTCACCGAGGAGGGCCTCACCGGCATGACGATGCTGGGCCGCCATCTGCTCGGCACCGGCGGCCTGCGCGAGGGCATCGAACTCGACGAGGTGCGGGACGTGCTGTGGAACTACCTCGCGATCGACCACTACGAGCGGCTGGTCCTGCTCCAGGGCTGGTCACTCGAGCGCTACACGCGCTGGCTCACCCGCGCGATGACCACCACTCTGGTCTAGCGGAATTGTCGGTGCCGGTCGCTAGGGTCCAAACGTGGACAACGTGGTGTGGCTTCGGCCGCCGGGGAGGGCGTGTCTGGTCCAGAGCGACGGCGAGTGGTGGGAGGGCGCCGTCGTCTGGGAGGAGGCCCGCCGGGAGGACGGGTTGTGGTGGGGCACCGTGACGTACCGCAAGGGCGGACAGGTGATCACCGAGGTGCACAGTCAGCACGACCTGCGCGCCCGGTGACGACTACGGCAACAGCCGCCTGACCACGGCGTCGGCCAGCAGCCGGCCCCGGTCGGTCAGCACGCACAGATCATCGAGGGGCTCCAGCAGCCCGTCGGCGATCGCCTGCTTCGCCTCCTCACGCCCGGCGCTGTCCAGCACATCGGTCGGCAGGCCCTCGGCCAGGCGCAGCTCCAGCAGCACCCGCTCGACCCGCTGGTCCTCCTCCGACAGCACCTCACGCCCAGCCGCCGGCGAAGCACCTTCGGCGAGCAGGGACGAGTAGCGAGCCGGGTGCTTCACGTTCCAGAAGCGGACGCCACCGACGTGGCTGTGGGCACCGGGCCCGAAGCCCCACCAGTCGGCGCCCTTCCAGTACAGGACGTTGTGCTGACACTGCGCCTCCGGAGACGTGGCCCAGTTCGACACCTCGTACCAGGAGAAACCGGCGCCCGAGAGCACCGAGTCGACCATCTCGTAGGACGACGCCAGCACGTCGTCGTCCGGCATCGGCAGGTCGCCGCGGCGGATGCGGCGGGCCAGGCCGGTGCCGTCCTCCACGATCAACGCGTAGGCGGACACGTGGTCGACGCCCGCCTCCAGCACGGTGTCCAGCGACGTGGCCAGATCCGCGGGCCGCTCCCCCGGTGTGCCGTAGATCAGGTCCAGGTTCACGTGCTCGAAGCCGGCCGCGCGTGCCTCCCGGGCAGCTTCCAGCGGACGGCCAGGCGTGTGCTTGCGGTCGAGCACCTGCAGAACGTGGCGGGCGGCGGACTGCATGCCCAGCGACACGCGCGTGTAGCCGGCGGCGCGGATGCCGGAGAAGAACTCCAGGGACGTCGACTCGGGATTCGACTCGGTCGTCACCTCGGCCCCGTCGGCCAGGCCGAACGACTGGCGTACCGCGTCCAGGACGTCGGTCAAGCCCGAGGCGCCCAGCAACGAAGGAGTGCCACCTCCGACGAAGACCGTCGAGGCCGCGGGAGGTGACCCCAGCACCGAGGCGGCGAGGTCCAGTTCGCGGCGCAGGCCCTCCAGCCACGACTCGGGCGACGCGGACGAGCCGAGCTCGCCCGGCGTGTAGGTGTTGAAGTCGCAGTAGCCGCACCGGGTGGCGCAGAACGGCACGTGCACGTAGATGCCGAACGGACGGGTACCGACAGCGGCCAGAGCGGAAGCGGGCAGCGAACCGTCGGCGGGCGCGGGCTCGCCTTCGGGCAAAGCGGAGGGCATGGGGTCAAGTGTCCCCTACACGGCCCGATTGGCGGTGTTCAGCCAGGGAAAGTGTCTGTCGGTGACAGAGATACTACGGAGTGAAACCAGCCTAGGATGTCAACTTCTCCTCGTCAATCCCAGCATTCGGTTGGCGGTGGACCATGCACTGGACGCCAGGCACACTGGTCCCATGCATTCGACTGGAGTTCGCCTCGTGGCCCGGCGCCACGTCGACTTCCGTCGTGTCTCCAGCGCGATGTGCCGTCGTTCGGCCTGATCGCGCGCTGATTTGTTCCCGTCGGCGCCCGGCGCGCTGACGATGCCCCCACCACAAGCACCTCTGGGCTCGCATGCGCACCTGGCGCCTCGAAACCCCGGAGGATGGCGATGGTCCCGCCGCAGACGTCACCGCGCGCCAAGCAGCGTCGCGGCGAGGGACAGTGGGCACTCGGCTACCGAGAGCCGCTGAACCCGAACGAGCGGAGCAAGAAGGACGACAACCCGCTCAACGTCCGGGCCCGCATCGAGAACATCTACGCCCGTGGCGGTTTCGACTCGATCGACCCTGCCGACCTGCGTGGACGGTTCCGCTGGTACGGCCTCTACACGCAGCGCAAGCCCGGGATCGACGGCGGCCGCACGGCGACGCTGGAGCCGGAAGAGCTGGACGACGAGTACTTCATGATGCGCGTCCGCAGCGACGGCGGCGCCCTCACGACCCAGCAGCTCACCGTGCTGGGCGAGATCTCGACCACGTACGCGCGTGACACCGCCGACATCACCGACCGGCAGAACATCCAGTACCACTGGATCCGGATCGAGGACGTTCCCACGATCTGGCAGAAGCTCGAAGCGGTCGGGCTCACCACGATGGAGGCGTGCGGCGACAGCCCGCGCGTCATCCTCGGTTCGCCGGTCGCGGGCATCTCCCAGGACGAGGTCATCGACGGCCAGCCCGCGATCGACATCATCCTCGAGCGCTACATCGGTGACCCGCGCTTCTCCAACCTGCCGCGCAAGTTCAAGACTGCCATCTCCGGCCTGCAGGACGTGGCCCACGAGATCCACGACATCGCGTTCGTCGGTGTGAACCACCCCGAGCACGGCCCCGGCTTCGACCTCTGGGTCGGCGGCGGCCTGTCCACGAACCCCATGCTGGGCAAGCGACTCGGCGCGTGGGTGCCCCTCGAGGACGTGCCGGACGTGTGGGAAGCCGTCATCAGCGTCTTCCGCGACTACGGCTACCGGCGCCTGCGTCACCGCGCGCGCATCAAGTTCCTCGTCGCGGACTGGGGTCCGGAGAAGTTCCGCCAGGTCGTCGAGGACGAGTACCTCAAGCGCAAGCTGATCGACGGCCCCGCGCCTGCGGTGCAGGACAAGGCACTCGACCACATCGGCGTGCACAAGCAGAAGGACGGCCTCTACTACGTCGGCGCGGCACCGATCGCGGGCCGCGTGTCCGGCTCGATCCTCGTCGAGGTCGCGAAGCTCGTCGAACGCGCGGGATCGGGGCGCGTGCGCCTCACGCCGCAGCAGAAGATCATCGTGCTCGACGTGCCGGAGCAGGAGATCAAGGCGCTGCAGGTCGATCTCGCGAAGCTCGGCCTGCAGACCGAGCCCTCGCCGTGGCGGCGCGGGGTCATGGCCTGCACCGGCATCGAGTTCTGCAAGCTGGCGATCGTCGAGACCAAGGCCAGGGCGAACGAGCTGGTCACCAGGCTGGAGCACAACCTCGCGGACATCGTCGACGGCGTCACGGCGCCGATCACGGTGCACATCAACGGCTGCCCCAACTCCTGCGCCCGCATCCAGACCGCAGACATCGGCCTCAAGGGCCAGATCGTCACGGACGAGGACGGCAACCAGGTCGAGGGCTTCCAGGTGCACCTCGGCGGCGGTCTCGGCCTCGACGCCGGCTTCGGCCGCAAGCTGCGCGGCCACAAGGTGACCGCGAAGGAGCTCCCCGACTACGTCGAGCGCGTGGTGCGGAACTTCGTTGCACAGCGCGAAGAAGACGAGCGGTTCGCCCAGTGGGTCGGTCGTGCGGAAGAAGGTGCGCTGAAGTGAGCGAACGCGCGACGCCCTTCTACTGCCCCTACTGCGGTGACGAGGACCTCCGGCCGCAGGAGGAACCCAGCTACGCGTGGCTGTGCACCGGTTGCCGGCGCGTCTTCAAGGTCTCGTTCGTCGGTCTGAACCTGCCGCAGGAGGTGAAGAAGTGAGCGTCAAAGAGGATCTCCGCATCATCGCGGAGGCGGCCGAGCTGGAGCTGAAGGACGCCACCGCCGAAGAGGCACTCGAGTGGACCGCGCGGACGTTCGGCGACAACTACATCGTCGCGTCGAACATGCAGGACGCCGTGCTGATCGACCTCGCGGCCAAGGTGAAGCCCGACTTCGACGTGCTGTTCCTGGAGACCGGCTACCACTTCCCGGAGACGGTCGGTGTGCGCGACGCGGTCGACCTGGTCTACCCGGACGTGCGCATCGTGAACGCGGCGGCCGAGCAGTCGGTCGAGGACCAGGAGCGCGAGTTCGGCCTGCTGTACCAGTCGAACCCCGCTCAGTGCTGCAACCTGCGCAAGGTCGTGCCGCTGCGGCGTGAGCTCGCCAAGTACGACGCGTGGGTCACCGGCGTGCGCCGCGTGGACGCGCCCACCCGCGCGAACACGCCGATCGTGCAGTGGGACGAGCGCAACGGGCTGGTGAAGATCAACCCGATCGCGCCCTGGAGCGACGACGAGTTCAACGCCTACATCCAGGAAAAGGGAATCCTCGAGAACTTGCTGGTGCAGGAGGGATATCCCTCGATCGGCTGCGCGCCGTGCACCGCCAAGCCGCTGCCGGGGCAGGACGCCCGCAGCGGCCGGTGGGCCGGCCAGTCCAAGACGGAATGTGGGTTGCACGGATGACACTGGCACTGGACACCCTGGGACGCCTCGAATCGGAGGCGATCCACATCTTCCGCGAGGTGGCGGGCGAGTTCGACCGGCCGGTGATCCTCTTCTCCGGCGGCAAGGACTCGACCCTGCTGCTGCATCTCGCGATCAAGGCGTTCTACCCGGCGCCGGTGCCGTTCCCGCTGCTGCACGTCGACACCGGGCACAACTTCGACGAGGTCATCGAGTTCCGCGACCGCGTTGTGGCACAACACGGTCTGCGCCTGGAGGTCGCGAAGGTCCAGGACTGGATCGACGACGGCCGCCTCGAGGAGCGCCCGGACGGCACGCGCAACCCGTTGCAGACCGTGCCGCTGCTCGACTCGATCACCGCGCACAAGTTCGACGCGGTGTTCGGCGGCGGGCGGCGGGACGAGGAACGCGCCCGCGCCAAGGAGCGGATCTTCAGCCTGCGCACCGCGTTCGGCCAGTGGGACCCGAAGCGCCAGCGTCCGGAGCTGTGGAACCTCTACAACGGCCGGCACCGCGCCGGTGAGCACGTCCGGGTGTTCCCGCTGTCGAACTGGACCGAGCTCGACGTGTGGAACTACATCGAGCGCGAAGGCATCGAGCTGCCGGACATCTACTACTCGCACCAGCGCGACGTGTTCCTGCGCGACGGCATGTGGCTCGCCGAAGGCCCGTGGGGCACCGCGGGTGACGGCGAGACGTTGCTGCGCAAGACGGTTCGCTACCGCACGGTCGGTGACGGCTCCTGCACGGGCGCCGTCGAGTCCGACGCCGCCGACATCCACGCGGTGATCGCCGAGGTCGCCGCGTCACGACTGACCGAGCGCGGCGCCACGCGTGCCGACGACCGGCTGTCCGAGGCCGCCATGGAAGACCGCAAGCGGGAGGGCTACTTCTAAATGAGCGACCTGTTGAGGCTGGCTACGGCAGGCAGCGTGGACGACGGAAAGTCCACGCTCGTCGGCAGGCTGCTCTACGACACCAAGTCCGTGCTCGCGGACACGCTCGACGCGGTGCACCGCGCGAGCGCCGACCGCGGTCTCGCGACGCCGGATCTCTCGCTGCTGGTCGACGGCCTGCGGTCGGAACGCGAGCAGGGCATCACGATCGACGTGGCGTACCGGTACTTCGCGACGCCGAAGCGCAGCTTCGTCCTCGCGGACACCCCCGGCCACGTGCAGTACACCCGCAACACGGTCACCGGCGCCTCCACCGCGCAGCTCGCGGTGCTGCTGGTCGACGCGCGCAAGGGCGTGATCGAGCAGACCCGCCGGCACGCCGCTGTGCTCGCATTGCTGGGCGTGCCGCGGCTTGTCCTGGCCGTCAACAAGATCGACCTCGTGGACTACGACGAGGTGACGTTCGCCCGCATCGCCAAGGAGTTCACCGCGCATGCCACGGCTCTCGGCTACACCGAAGACGCGGTGGTCGAGATCCCGGTTTCCGCTCTGGCCGGCGACAACGTCGTGGACAAGTCCGCGAACACGCCGTGGTACTCCGGCCCGACCCTGCTGGAGCACCTGGAGAACGTGCCGGTCGAGCCCGACCCGCACGACGCCCCGTTCCGGTTCCCGGTGCAGTACGTGATC
Organism: Lentzea sp. NPDC051213; assembly: GCF_044455585.1. Taxonomy (NCBI): domain Bacteria; kingdom Bacillati; phylum Actinomycetota; class Actinomycetes; order Pseudonocardiales; family Pseudonocardiaceae; genus Lentzea; species Lentzea sp. NPDC051213. The sequence goes on along the minus strand of NZ_JBITEX010000008.1, from coordinate 38,589 downwards.
CGCCCGCGCACGGCCGAGCACCTCGACTACCGCGGCTACGCCGGTCTGGTGGCCGCGGGCACGGTCAAGCCGGGCGACGAGATCGTGGTGCTGCCCTCTGGCAGGCGCTCGACGGTGACGAAGATCGACACGGCGGACGGCGAACTGACCGAGGCGGCGGCGGGCCAGTCCGTGACGTTGCTGCTGGCCGACGACATCGACATCTCGCGCGGCGACCTGATCTCGGTGGCGGACAACGCCCCCAAGGTCACCGACGAGCTGGACGCCACGCTCTGCTGGCTCGCGGAGAAGCCGCTGCGACCCGGCGCCCGTGTCCTCGTCAAGCACGGCACGCGCACCGTGCAGGCGATGGTCACCGACCTGCGCGACCGCTTCGACGAGCAGACGCTGTCCAGTGTGGACAGCCCGGCTTCGCTCGAGCTCAACGAGATCGGCCGCGTGGCCTTGCGCCTCGCGGAGGAAGTACCGCTGGACGACTACAGCTTCAGCCGGCGCACCGGGTCCTTCCTGGTGATCGACGCGAGTGACGGTTCCACTCTCGCCGCCGGACTGGTCGGGGCTCCGCTGCCGCTGCTTGAGGACGGCGTGGAGAGCTGTACCGGGGGTAGCGAGATCGCTGCCCCCGACACCCACGCCCTCGTCTCCCCCGGTCCCTGAAAGGCCTTGTTCCCGTGAACCTCAAGCCCGCCGTTGCCATCGCACTCATCGCCCTGACAGCACTTTCCGGTTGCAGCCGCGCCGGATCCAGCGACGCTCCCGCCGCCCAGTCCAAGGGCGCCGCGGCCGAGGTTCGCATCGGCTACTTCCCGAACGTCACGCACGCCGCCGCGTTGATCGGCGTGGAGAAGGATCTCTTCAAGTCCGAGCTCGGCTCCACCAAGCTGACGACGCAGACGTTCAACGCCGGTCCCGACGAGGTGAACGCGCTCCTCGGTGAGTCCCTCGACATCGCCTACATCGGTTCCGGTCCCGCGATCAACGCCTACTCGAAGTCCAAGGGCGAGGCCGTCAAGCTCATCGCCGGTGCCACGTCCGGTGGTGCGCAGCTGGTCGTGAAGCCCGAGATCAACTCGATCGAGGACCTCAAGGGCAAGACCGTCGCCACGCCGCAGCTCGCGAACACCCAGGACGTGTCGCTGAAGAAGTACCTGGCGGGCAAGAACCTCACCGGCCAGGTCACCGTCCAGAACGTGGAGAACGCGCAGAGCCTCGACCTGTTCAAGAAGGGCGACATCCAGGGCGCCTGGGCGCCGGAGCCGTGGTCGTCGCGCCTGGTGGCCGAGGCCGGCGCGAAGGTGCTGCTGGACGAGAAGACGCTGTGGGACGGCGGGGCGTTCCCGACCACCGTGGTCATCGTGCGGACGAAGTTCCTCCAGGAACACCCGGAGACGGTCGAGGCCGTGCTCAAGGGCCACGTCGCCGCCATCGACTGGGCCAAGGCCAACTCCGCCGACGCGAAGAAGACCGTGAACGCCGCGCTGGAGAAGCTCACCTCGAAGAAGCTCGGCGACAAGATCCTCGACTCCGCGTGGGCCAACATCGAGCTCACCACGGACGCGCAGGCGAAGCACTTCCCGCAGCTCGCGAAGGACGCCGTGACCGCCGGGGTGGCCAAGGCGGCCGCGGACGTGGCCGGGTACGCCGACTTCACGCTGCTGAACAAGGTCCTGCAGGCGCAGGGCAAGCCGCAGGTCCAAGCAGCAGGCCTGGACAAGAAGTAGTTCACGAGACGTTGAGGGGAAGGCACACGACCATGACCGCCACGCTCGAGACCACTGCTCTGTCCACTGTGGATACCGCCGTCGAACTGGCAGGCATCCGCAAGGTGTTCGGCCACGGCAGCTCGGCCGTGGTGGCGCTCGACGGCGTCGACCTGAGGGTCAAGCCGGGTGAGTTCGTGTGCCTTCTCGGCGCGTCCGGCTGCGGCAAGAGCACGCTGCTGAACATCGTCGCCGGCCTCGACGGCGCGACGTCGGGCTCGTTGGAGCTCAACACGTCGCGCCCGGCCGTGATGTTCCAGGAGCCAGCGCTCATGCCGTGGCTGACCGCGTCGCGCAACGTCGAGCTGGCGCTGCGGTTCGCCGGCGTCGGCCGGTTGGCGCGCAAGCGCCGCGCACTGGACCTGCTGGAGCTGGTGCGCCTCGGTGACGTCGCGGACAAGCGTCCGCACGAGCTGTCCGGCGGCATGCGTCAGCGCGTGGCTCTGGCCCGCGCACTGGCGTCGGCCACCGTGTCCCAGGACGGTTCTCCCGCCCTGCTGCTGATGGACGAGCCGTTCGCGGCACTGGACGCCATCACGCGGGACGTGCTGCAGAGCGAACTGCTGCGCGTGTGGGAGACCACGAACACCGCGATCATCTTCGTGACGCACGACGTGCGCGAGGCCGTGCGCCTCGGCCAGCGCGTCGTGCTGCTGTCCTCACGCCCCGGCCGTGTGGTGCGCGAGTGGGACGTCACGAACTCCTCCGACACGGTTCTCGACGAGATCAACACTCATCTGCGAGAGGTCATCAGTGGCCACGCCTCCTGACACGCTCGACAAGGTCGGCGCCGGCCTAGATGCACTGGACGCGCCGCCTCAGGAGCACAAGCCACCGGTGTGGCGCCGGTTCCTGAAGACCGGCGTGCCACCGATCATCGCCTTCGCGCTGCTGCTCGGCGTGTGGCAGGCGATCTGGGCTTCGGCGATCCTGCCGGAGTTCCGGTTGCCCGCACCGGCCAACGTGTGGAACGAGCTAGTGCGCTCGGTCTCCTCGGGTGAGGCGTTCGGCATCCTGTGGACCTCGTTGCACCGCGCGGTGTTCGGGTTCATCGCGGCGGTGCTGATCGCGACGCCGCTGGGGTTGCTGATCGCCAAGGTCAGGGTGGTGCGCGCGGCGATCGGGTCGTTGCTGACCGGCCTGCAGTCACTTCCTTCGGTGGCTTGGGTTCCGGCCGCGATCCTGTGGTTCGGCGCGACGCCTTCCACGATCTACTTCGTGGTGCTGATGGGCTCTGTGCCGTCCATCGCCAACGGGCTGGTGGCCGGTATCGACCAGATCCCGCCGCTGCTCCCCCGCGTGGGACGGGCGCTGGGCGCGGGCCGGTTGGCCTCCGCGCGGCACATCCTGCTGCCGGCCGCACTGCCCGGGTATTTGGCGGGGCTCAAGCAGGGCTGGGCGTTCTCGTGGCGGTCGCTGATGGCCGCGGAGATCATCGCGACCTCGCCTCAGCTCGGTGTCGGGCTCGGGCAGTACCTGCACAACGGGTCGTCGTTGAACGACATCAACATGGTGATCGCGGCGATCTTCCTGATCCTGCTGGTGGGCATCGGGATCGAGCTGCTGCTGTTCCGGCCGTTGGAACGCGCTGTGCTGCGAGCCCGCGGATTGACTGGAGCGCTGTGACTTTTCCACTTGTCGCTGTCGCGCACGGCAGCCGTGATCCGCGATCGGCCGCGTCCATCCACCAGTTGCTGGACGTGGTGCGGGGGTTGCGGCCGGAGCTCGAGGTGCGCGGAGCGTTTCTCGATCTTTGTGCGCCTCGGTTGAGCGATGTGCTGCGCGGGCCTGCGGTCGTGCTGCCTTTGTTGCTGGGCAAGGCTTATCACGCTCGGGTGGACGTGCCGGCCGCCGTTGCCGAGGCACGGGTGCCCGCGGTCGTGGCTGACGTGCTCGGCCCGGATCCGCGGCTGGAGTCGGCCGCGTTGCGGCGGCTTTCCGAGGCCGGCGTTGATTTCGGCGACCGCTCGTTGGGCGTGGTGCTCGCGGGTGCGGGCTCCTCGCACGCACCCGCCAACGAGGCGGTGGCGGCGGTGGCCCGGCGGTGGGCCCGGGAATCCGGGTGGGCCGGGGTCGAGGCGGCGTTCGCCTCGATCGCGTCGCCGGACGTGCCGGAGGCCATCGCCCGGCTCAAAGCCCGTGGTGCCGAACGGATCGCGGTCGCCTCGTGGTTCCTGGCGCCGGGCTTGCTGCCGGACAAGGTGGCCAGGCTCGCCGGAGACGCCGTTGTCGCCGCCCCGCTGGGGGACGACGTCGAGGTGGCCCAGCTGGTGCTGGACCGCTACGACGAGGCGCTCGCACAGCAGCTGGTAGCCCGCTCGGCCTGAGCGCGCGGCCTCTCGTTGATCGGTTGATCACGCGAGAGGCCGCGCTTCACCTACACCACTAGCAGTGGTACCAGCCTGTCCAGTTCCTGCCGTCGAAGTTCAGGCAGTATCCGTTGAAGTCGCCGCCGGCGACCGCGATTCGCGGACGGTTCGTGGTGGAGCCGAGCGAACGGACACCCTGGTACACGCGACCGCCGAAGGTCTGCCAGCCACTCCATTCGGTGTCACCGTTCCACCGTTGCCAGATGTGGTGGACCGCAGCGTCGGTACCGACGACGAACGTCTCCCAGCGGCCGTCACTCCACTGGAAATCGACATACGTCCAGATGTGGGATCCGCACAGCACTCGGCCGACGTGAACTCCTCGCCGGAAGTCGCAATGACCGGTGGAGTCGATCGACGCGGCTGATACCGGCACCTCTTTGACCACGACGTCCTGACCTGCCAGGACCGTGGCCGCAGGGATCGTCGCCAGTATCAAGGCCATCGCGGCGACCACACCGCCGACCGTTTTCCAGAATCGCCTTTCCATGCGAGCTTCCTCTCCTTCGAGTGATCTGTTCCGACGTCCTCCACCACACCCCCAGCGGTGGTGGAGGACGCTGCGATCAACGGTGATCCCTCGTTGTTGCGGGAAGTTTGTGATTTCGTTGTCCCCCTGACCGGGGAGGCGAGATGGTCGTGGAGTTCCGCGTGCTCGGCGCCGTCGAGATGGACGCTGACGGCCGGCAGGTGGAGGTGGGGCCGCCACGGCGACGGTGTGTGCTGGCGGCGCTGCTGGTCGACGCGGGCCGGTCGGTGCCGGTCGAGCACCTGGTGGACCGGGTCTGGGGCGAACGGCCCCCGCCGAGTGCCCGTGCCACGCTGGCGAGCCACATCACCCGGCTGCGCCAGCTACCCGGCTGTGGTTGCCTGTCCCGGCGGTCCGGTGGCTATGTCCTGGACACCGAGGACGTCGACCTGCACAGGTTCCGCCGGCTCGTCGCACGGGCGCGGACAGCGGACGACGAACCGGCCGCCGCGTTGCTCGGTGAAGCGGTCGGCCTGTGGCGTGGAGAGGCGTTCGCCGGCCTGGACACCGAGTGGATCAACGTTGTGCGCGTGGGTCTCGCAGCCGAACGCCAGGCGGCCGAGCGTGACCTGACCGACGTCGGGCTGCGGCTCGGGCGGCACACCGAGCTTCTCGCGGGGCTGCGCGCTCAGGTGGACGACGATCCGTCGGACGAGCGACTGGCCGGCCAGTTGATGCTCGCGTTGTACCGCTCCGGCCGCCAAGCCGAGGCACTCACGGCGTTCCAGCGCCTGCGCACGCTGCTCGTCGACCAGCTCGGGGTGGAGCCCGGCGCGGCGGTTCGCGACCTGCACACCTCGATTCTGACGAACGACCGCGCGCTGGTGCCGCAGGCGGAAGAGACCATCCGGCTGCAGCGCAAGCTGATCGAGAAGACCGACGAACTCGCCGACGCACGCGGGCAACTGGCCGAGAGCATGCGCGCCGAACAGCGGTCCTCGCAACTCGTGCTGGTGCTGCAGACTGTGCTGACGCGATTGTCCACAATGGTCACCCAGCTCACCGAGGAACGGGGTGCCCTGCTGGCCAAGGCCACCACTCAGCTCGCTCAGGCCCGTCGCGAGCGGCGGCGCGCGGAAGCACTGGCCGACGCGGCGCAACGCCGGATCCTCGTGCTGGAACAACGGTTGCAGCCATTGGACGGCACGTCACCATTCGGCGAGCTCGTTCCGGTCCTGAGCGGTCCTACACCAGACGAGGTGCTCACGGACGCAGGCACAGGCCTGGACCGGGTCCAGCAGCTGCTGGACGAGCAGGACGAGCGGCTCACCGAGATCGAGACGCACCAGCTGCGCGACGACAAGGTCTGGGACATCTGGCAGAACGGGGCATTCCGCGAACTCTTCTTCGACCTCAAGATCGGCGTTGGCATCATGGGGCTCGACGGCGCGATCATGGACGCGAACCGCACGCTGCAGGACTTGCTCGGCCGGGACCTGCGCGAAATGCGGGCAGCGGGGCTGGACCGATACGTGGCGACAGAACATCTGCCGCAGTGGCGGGAGTTGCAACTGGATGTGTGGCGCGAGAGCCGCAACAACCTGGGCAGGTACATCAGGTTCGTCAGGGCCGACGGCGAGACGGTGCGGACGAAGTTCATGCTGTCGAAGGTGTCCGACGACAACGGGGCTCCGCGCTATCAGCTGGCGGTTGTGTATCCCATGCTGCGGCTGACTGCGACGGAAGACCCGTTGACCGGTCTGCCGGGCCGGGCCACCCTGATGAGGCGGCTGAAGCAGACCACCGCGTGCCGGGTCGGACTGTGCTACCTCAACCTCGACGACTTCAAACTCGTCAACGACCGCATCGGCCATCACCTCGGCGACCAGGTGCTGGCCGAGGTCGGCCGGCGATTGACCGAACTCGACACGTTCGTGGCGCGGGTCGGTGGCGGCGAGTTCATGTTGCTCGTCGAAGACGCCAAGGCGGAAGACATCGCTGAACGAGCCGTGCGAGCACTGCGGCGGCCGATGGTCATCGGTGACCACGAGCTGACGGTGACCGCCAGCGTCGGCGTAGTCGAACGGCCACTGGCCACCACAACCGTGAACGAACTGCTACGCGTTGCCGACATCGCGTTGCGCCTGGCCAAAACCTCTGGCAAGGACCGGTGGGTGACCACTGCCACCGTCACCGACGCGAACGACTGACTCCGTTGCAGGACGGTTTGCTCAGGACTTCTGGGCTCCGAGGTAACCGACAGTCGCCCAACCGATGCCGAGCAACGCTCCCCCGGCGATCGCGACGACCGTGAGCGCACCCGAACCGGAGACCGCCAGCAGAGCGATGACAGCCGCGTAGACCATCGACAGGATCAGCAGGACAAGACCGGACTTCTTCTTCGTCATGACCGCAAATCCTGGCGTCGCCGTGGTGCGGTAAACATCGACGGACCGGTGGGTTTCGCGATCCGTCGACCGGTTACTGGTGTTTCCGCGTGCGTGGCTGCACAGTTTGCTGGTGTCCTCCGAAGACGCCTGGGACCGCACCAAGGTCGCCTGGCACGTCGCCTTCGCGGTGTTCGCCGCGGTCGGCGTGATCCTGGTGGTCGCGGAGGACCAGGTCCCGCGGAACGCTCGCTTCGCCGCCTTGGCGCTGCTGGCCGCGCTGTGCCTCTGGTACTGGCGCGTCGGGGCGCCCCTGCAACGCGATGCCCGCGGGGTTCGCTACCTGGCCGTCGCGATTCCTTTGGTCATCGCGATGTTCGCCCTGGTACCGGCTCTGTCCGTGTTGTTCTTCGCGCTCTACCCGCACATCTGGTCGTTGCTGGAGCCGCGCCTGGCGATCTGGGCGACCGCACTGACGTCCGCGTCGATCGGGATCGTCGTGCTGGTGACCGGCAGCTTCGGGCCGGACTCGGTCGGCGCGGCGGTGATCATCTTTCTCAGCGTGGTGCCCGCGGTGATGCTGGGGCTGTGGATCGCCCGGATCATCCAGCAGAGCCGTGAACGCGCCGAGCTCGCCGACGTCAGCCACGAGGCGGGCGTGCTCACCGAACGGGAGCGGCTCGCTCGCGACCTGCACGACACCCTCGCTCAGGGCGCGACCTCGGTGCTGCTGCTGTTGCGTGCGGCCCGAACCGCCACTGATCCTGTTGCGCGCGACCAACATCTGGCGCTGGCCGAGCAGACCACGGCCGAGAACCTCGCCGAAATCCGCGCCCTGGTCGCGGCACTCACACCGGCCGCGTTGAACGGCTCCTCGCTGCCCGCCGCGCTGGAACGGCTGACCTCACGCCTCGGTCGCGAACTCGGGCTCGCCGCATCGATGAACGTGACCGGCGAGCATCGGCCGTTGCCACCTGATCGCGAGGTCATGCTGTTGCGCGTCACGCAGGAGGCACTGGCGAACGTCCGCAAGCACGCGCACGCCTCGACGGTGACCGTCTCGCTCGACTACTCGGACGCGATTTCACTGCGGATCGCGGACGACGGTCGCGGTTTCGGCGAAGACGCCCCGCAGGGCTACGGTCTCGACGGGTTGCGGGATCGGGTGCGGGCGGCCGGCGGGGTGTTCGACATCCGTTCTGCCCCAGGCGAAGGAGTCCACGTGCACGTGCGGCTGGAGGATTCGTGATCCGTGTGCTGCTGGCCGACGACCACCCGGTCGTCCGCTTCGGGCTGCGCACGATCCTCGAAGGCCAGCCGGATCTGACCGTCATCGGCGAGTGCGGCTGTGGCGAGGACGCGGTGCGGCTGGCGGGCGAGCTGGCGCCGGACGTCGTGCTGATGGACCTCAAGATGCCCGGCATGGACGGCGCCACCGCGACCGGGAAAGTCGTTGCGAGCACGGCTTGCCGGGTCGTTGTGCTGACGACGTTCGACACCGACGGCGACATCCTGCGGGCGATCGAGGCCGGTGCCACCGCGTATCTGCTCAAGGACGCGCCGAGCGACGAGCTGATCAACGCCGTTCGTGCCGCCGCCCGGGGTCAGACGGTGCTGGCCTCCCCCGTCGCGACCAAGCTCGTGAGCGCCGTGCAGCGGCCGGGGTTGAGCGCGAGAGAGGCCGAGGTGCTCGCGCTCGTCGCCCGTGGGCTGTCCAACATCGCGATCAGTCAGGAGTTGAGCGTCAGCGAGGCGACCGTGAAGAGCCACCTGCTGCACGTGTTCACGAAGCTCGACGTCAACGACCGCACCGCGGCCGTGACCGTGGCGTTGAGCCGGGGCTGGCTACCGCCGCTGTAGCAACGTTTGTCATAGCTCGTGTCCCTTTCGGGCGCGGCCACAAGATCGAATGTGCAGGGCCGTTCGGGCGATGTGAAGTGTGAACCGTTGACGTGAAACCTACTCATTAGTAGGCAAGAGATTACGCCGTGTGCTGGAACGCCCCTCGTCCCTCAACGAGGAGAGTCCATGAAGCTAGCCGGAATCGCATCTCTACTACTGGTACCCATGCTGATGTTCGCCACCAACGCCTCAGCGGCTCCGCAGACGATCACCTTCAAGATGCGGGCCAGCGCCGCCGGTCAGACGGCGGAGTTCACGCTCGAACAAGGGCTCGACGCCACCGCACCGGAGACCGTCGCACCCAACGGCTCCGTCAAGGTGACCATCGACCCTGCACCCAACAAGGTGCCGTCGGAGGCGGAGGGCAGGCAGGTGCGCGAGATCAAGAACTTCGCGCTCAGCATGCCCGTGCCCGCCAACTCGAAGTTCACGTCCGCGTCGCTCTCCGGCGGCTCCGGGCTGAACAGCACGCCCACCATCGGGCTCGTCGGCAACGACGTCGTGCTCAAGGTGCCTGGCCCGATCAAGGGTGGCGCCGACTTCGAACTGCCCGTGGTGACCATCGAGCTGCAGGCCGGCGGCACCGGGACCGTCGCCACGAAGCTCGGCGGCACCAGCTATGACGCGCCAGGCCTCACGTTCACCGCGGTCGTGATCGCGTTCGGCTTCCCGATCGACGCCGCCGCGAAGGGCTACCCGGACCCGAGCCCCGTCCTGACCAGCACCACCATCGGTTGAGACCCAGGAGATCGAGGGATGCCCCACCCCCTGCCGGGCATCACGAAGTAGCAGCGACCAACGCGGTCATCGTGGAGAGCGTCGTGCGCAGGTCTTCGAGCGAGACCTGCGCACTGACGCGATTGGCCCACTCGTACTGCGCGTCCCGCAACCGTTCGATCGCCGCGAAACCCTCTTCGGTGGGCCGGACGAGCTTCGCGCGCTGATGCGCGGGGTTCGGCAGGTACTCGGCCAAACCCTTGTCCACCAACAGGTCCGCGATCCGCTGCACGGACTGGCGGGCCAGCCCCATCTCGCGGGCGACGCCGGAGACGGACCGCGGCTCACGCAGCACCGCCCCCAGCACCTGCCACCACGCCGCGGTCAGGCCGACCGGCTTCGTCATCACCTCCGCCGCCTCGAGAAACGCCCCGTACAGCCGGAACGTCCTCATCACGACGTCGGTCAGCACGTCGCCCGACTCAGTCCTGGACACTCGCCACCAGCCTCTCGAACGCCGCCACGCCGTCCTCGCGGTTGAAGTCGTACCAGGCCTGAAGAGTCTTCGGCGAGTACGCCTCCAGCTCGGCCAGGACCTCGCGCGCCCACTCCAGCGCGCTCGCGCCGCCGGCCGTGATGACTCCCTGGTCGCGCACGACCCGTTCGTCGCGGTAATGCGCCGCACCGCCGTAAGAGCCAAGCCCCTCAAGGAAGTTCGACGTGTGCGCCACGTCGTCCAGCAGCCCCTCGGCCGCCAGCGCGACCGTCGCGCCGCAGATCGCCGCGATCGGCTTGCCCGCCTCGCGGAACTGCCGCGCGAGCTTCGCGAACGGCGCCAGCGCACCGCTCTCCCAGCCATCGCCGCCCGGCAGCACCAGCATCGCGGCGTCGTCGAGCGAGACGTCCGAGATCGCGATGTCCGGCAGCATCCGCACGCCGCCGATGGTCCGGATCGGGTCCGTCGTGAGGCCCACGGTCCTGATCTCGTAGCGCCCCGGCTGGACCTGGAACTGCTGCAGGCTCACCTGGGCGGCCACGTGGCCGTACTCCCAGTCCGCGAGGTCGTCGGCCAGAGCGAGGTACACCGTCGTTGTCATGACAGTAGACTGTCATATATGACAGCATGCTGTCAATATCGGAGGGCGTTAAGGTCAGCGGCATGGCAGATGAGCTGGTCCACTACGAGGTGCAGCGCGGCATCGCGACGATCACGCTGGACTCTCCCCACAACCGCAACGCGCTGTCCTCGCAGCTGCGCCGGGAGCTCCGCGAGCACCTGACGACAGCGTCGAAGGACGATCAGGTGCGCGTGGTCGTGCTGACCCACACGGGCTCCGTGTTCTGCTCCGGCATGGACCTCAAGGAGGCGGCGGGAGCGAGCGCGGGCGACCAGGGCGTCAACGAGTTCCCCGCGATCCTCGAGCAGCTCTGGACCAGCCCGAAGCCGGTCGTGGCCGCCCTCAAGGGCCCGGCCCGCGCCGGCGGCGTCGGCATCGTCGCGGCCTGCGACATCTCGATCGCCGCGAACGAGGCGACGTTCGCGTTCAGCGAGGTCAGGATCGGTGTCGTGCCGGCGGTCATCTCGGTGACCGTGCTGCCGCGGCTGCTCCCCCGCCAGGCGCACGAGCTGTTCCTCACCGGCGAGGCCTTCGACGCCGCACGGGCCGTCGAGATCGGGCTGCTCAACTCCGCCGTACCGGTCGACGGGGTCGACGCCGAGGTCCGCCGCTACACGGACATGCTCGCCCTGGGTGCGCCCAGCGCGTTGGCGGCGACCAAGGAGATGCTGCAGCAGGAGCGGTCCACCAACCTCGGCGAGGTCTTCGCGGACATGCTCAAGCTGTCGGCACAGCACTTCGGCGGGCCGGAGGGCCAGGAGGGCATCGCGGCGTTCAAGGAGAAGCGCAAGCCCTCCTGGGTGCCAGCGGACTAGAACCAGCCACTGCACTCGATCTTGCCCTGCGACGAACCGCAGGCGCGCATGACCTTGCCGTCGTTCTTGAAGGCCTCGGTGTACTTCGCGGTGCCCGAGTCGATCCTGGTGTACCCGAGGAACCCCTCGTGCTCGTTGGCCGAGGGGTCCTTGCGGTCCGTCCAGATCTCCTCGCCAGGCGTGCCGTAGGAGATGCGGCCCCACGCGCACTTGGACTTGTTCGAGGCGCGCAGCTCGATCACCCGGCCGTTCGGCATCGTCACCGGGTTGTCACCGTCGATGGTCTCGAACGGCGTGAAGGGCCCCTCCTGCGAGCAGTCCGGGTCACCGGCGTACGACGTGGCGGGATTGAGCACACCAACAACTGCAACGACGCTGAGCAGAACGCCCAGACGGCGGAATTGCGTTCCCATGGAAGTGCACTGTCCACTCTGGACGGCGGAAACGCAGCACAAGTCACCGATCTGTGCGAACAACCCGAAGTCTGCGGTCACCTGATTCGGCGGTTTGCTTCGCAGCGTCACGCAATACTTCCGAGACGCTCGCGTCTAGATTTGCCGGTACGAACAGCACGTATTCGCCGGGATCCAGCCACGAGAGGTCGGTCAGGCTGTCGTACAGCGCGTCCAGGTTGTGCCCGAACCACTCCGGAAACGACAGCGCCTCCGCGATCGCCGCGATCGCCGCCTTCTTTTCCGAAACGAGAATGTGCCGTTTCACTTCTGCACGTCCACGACGACGAACGACGAATAGTGGTCGCCGGTGTAGAAGACTTCCTTTTCCGAACCGGTCACGAGCCTGCGTGCACCGCGATCCTGACTTCCCGGCGTCGGCACCGTGTACTCCTTGTAGTACCCGGAGTCCTTCTGCGGCAGCCGCTTCTCCCGGTTCTGGAACGTCACGCCGTCGTTGCGCGGGTGCGGGAACGGCCCGTTCGACCCGATCAGCTTCCAGGTCGCGGCCGCTTCCTTGGGCAGCGACGACAGCGCTTTGACGTCCAGGCCGGACTTCGCACCGGGCACGCCGGCGACCGCGGACGCCGAGGCCGGAATGCTCGCCGGGGGCTTCTCCGGGTTCGAGACGTTGTCCTTGACGAACCAGCCGACCACGACCAGCGCGATCAGGCCGACCAGTGCGACCGTCAGGCGGCGACCAGGGCTCACGCGGGGACCTTCTCCGGCTCGGGCTCAGGAGCCACCTCGGCCCCCGAAGCCGGGTTCTTCGCGCCCCAATCCACGACCCGGTCGATCAACCGCGCCACGCCCAGGCAGAGCGGCAGCACGACCACCATCACCACGGGGAACTGCACGGCGACGGGCAGCTGCACGACCCACAGCTCGACCCCGTCCCACCACTGCACCAGCCAGTCCACGACTCCGAGCCTAGCGTCTGCTGGCCTCGTGACCGGTGTCACGGCATTTGGCCGACCCAACGATGGGTATGTTGCGAACCATGTTCGCCGTTTACGCAGCAGAACCCAGTCCTGAGAACCCGCTGGCCTCGCTTCGCGTCGGCGAGCGCCCCGACCCGGAGGTCCCCGCCGGCTGGGTGCGCGTCGCCGTCAAGGCGGCCAGCCTCAACATGCACGACCTGTGGACGTTGCGCGGCGTCGGCATCAAGCCCGAGCAGTTCCCGATGATCCTGGGCTGCGACGGCGCCGGCACCCTCGACGACGGCACCGAGGTGGTGCTGCACTCGGTCATCGGCGACCCGAACTGGTCGGGCGAGGAGACCCTCGACCCGAAGCGGACGCTGCTCACCGAGAAGCACCAGGGCACGTTCGCCGACTACACGATCGTCCCGGCCCGCAACGCGCTGCCCAAGCCCGCCGACCTGTCGTTCGCCGAGGCGGCGTGCATGGGCACGGCGTGGCTGACCGCGTACCGGATGCTGTTCGTGAAGTCCGGTCTGCGTCCCGGTCAGACGATGCTCGTGCAGGGCGCGTCGGGCGGTGTCTCGACCGCGCTCGTCCAGCTGGGCCGCGCCGCCGGGTTCCGCGTCTGGGTCACCGGCCGCAGCGAGGAGAAGCGCGCGCTGGCGACCGCTCTCGGGGCGCACGACGTGTTCGAGTCGGGTGCGCGCCTGCCTGAACGGGTCGACGCGGTGTTCGAGACCGTCGGCAAGGCCACCTGGTCGCACTCGATGAAGGCGTTGAAGCCCGGCGGCATCGTGGTGATCTCCGGCGCGACGTCGGGTGACGCCTCGGCGGCCGAGTTGCAGCGGCTGTTCTTCCTGCAGCTGCGCGTGGTCGGCTCGACCATGGGCACCCGCGAGGAGCTGGGCGACCTGCTGCGGTTCTGCTCGATCAACGGCCTCAAGCCGCAGATCGGCGCCGAGCTGAAGTTCGAGGACGCCGAGCAGGGGCTCAAGTCCATGCTCGACGGTGAGACCGCGGGCAAGATCGTCTTCTCCCGAGGATAGACACTGGCCGTAAACAGCACGTCAGGACAAAAGTCGGCTTCCTGATTGGTGGGTTCGGACAAACCGCGTGACAGTTGACGCGAATAGGTTCGCCCGGACCCACTTCATCAAGGGAGCTGAAGCATGACTACGCAGGGCGTGTTCCGGCGAAAGCCCATCGACCAGATCTCCGAGGACAAGGGCGACGGGCTCACCAGAACACTGGGCCTGTGGCAGCTGACCGCGATCGGCATCGGCGGCATCATCGGCGCGGGCATCTTCTCGCTCGCGGGTGCCGTCGCGAACAAGACCGCCGGCCCGGCCGTGCTGATCTCGTTCCTCGTGGCCGGTATCGCGAGCGCGGCGGCGGCGTTCTCGTACGCGGAGTTCGCGGGCCTGATCCCCAAGGCGGGCAGTGCCTACACCTACGGCTACGCGGTGCTCGGCGAGATCGTCGGCTGGTTCATCGGCTGGGACCTGCTGCTCGAGTACACCGCGATCGTGGCGGTGGTCGCGATCGGCATCTCCGGCTACTTCACCGAACTGCTGTCGTTGCTGAACATCCATCTACCGCAGTGGATGCTGGGCGCGCCGGGCACCGAGACAGGTGGCGTCGCCGAGGGCACGTACAAGGTCAACCTGTTCGCGGTGTTGCTGTGCCTGCTGATCGCGTACGTGCTGAACACGGGCATGAAGAACGCGGCCCGCTTCGAGACCACGCTTGTGTACCTGAAGATGGCCGTGGTGGCGCTGGTGATCATCGTCGGCGCGTTCCACATCAACACCGACAACTACAACCCGTTCTTCCCGTTCGGCATCTCGGGTGCGCTCACGGGTGCGGCGACGGTGTTCTTCGCGGTGTTCGGCTACGACGCGATGTCGACGGCGGCTGAGGAGTCGAAGGACTCGCAGCGGCACATGCCGAAGGCGATCATCTACTCGCTCGCGGTCTCGATGGTGCTGTACGTGCTGGCCTGCCTGGTGCTGACCGGCATGGTGAACTACAAGGACGTCGACTCGGAGTCCGCGTTCGCCACGGCGTTCGCCGACATCGGCCTGCCGGCGCTGGGCATCATCATCTCGGTCGGCGCGATCCTCGGCATCACGACGGTGCTCTTCACGTTCCTGCTGGGCGCGGCCCGCGTCGGCTACTCGATGAGCCGTGACGGCCTGCTGCCCCAGTGGTTCGCGAAGACGCACCCGGTGAAGCACGTGCCGTCGCGCATCACCTGGGTGCTCGGCATCGCCTCGGCGGTCATCGCCGGGTTCCTGCCGATCGCCGAGGCCGCCGAGCTCACGAACATCGGCATCCTGCTGGCGTTCGTCGTGGTCTGCATCGCCGTGATCGTGATGCGCTACAAGCAGCCGGACCTGCCGCGCACGTTCAAGACGCCGGGCATGCCGGTGGTGCCGATCATCGGCGTGATCTTCTCGGTCTGGCTGATCACGTTCCTCACGCCGGAGACCTGGCTGCGGTTCGCGGTCTGGTTCGTGATCGGCCTGATCATCTACTTCACCTACTCGAAGCGGAACTCCGTCATGGAGAAGCAGTCCAAGCAGTGACGATGTCGTCGAGAACGGACAGCGGTACCGATCCGGAGCCGATCACCAGGTCGTGAAAGGCACGCACGTCGAAGCGGTCGCCGAGCTTGGCCTCCGCTTCGGCGCGCACCCGCTGGATCTCCAGGCGCCCCACCATGTACGCGAGCGCCTGCCCCGGTGCCTCGATGTACCTGTCGACCTCGGAGCTGATCTCCGACTCCGCCATCGCGGTGTGCTCGCGCAGGTAGTCGACGGCCTGCTGCCTCGACCAGCCGAACGCGTGCAGGCCGGTGTCGACCACCAGACGGCCGGCGCGGATCGCGTCCAGCGCCAGCATGCCGAGGCGTTGCTCGTCTGAGGAGTACAGGCCCATCTCGTCCGCGAGGCGCTCGCTGTACAGGCCCCAGCCCTCGATGTAGGCCTCGATGAACGCGAATCGCCGGAGGTTCGGCAGGTCGGTCTCGGCCGCGATCGACAGCTGGTAGTGATGGCCGGGCACAGCCTCGTGGAACGCCGTGACCTCGGACTGGGTGCGGCTGCGTTCGGTGGCGTTCAACGGGTTCAGCCAGTAGGTGCCGGGACGGGTGCCGTCCAGCGACGCCAGGTCGTAGTACGCGATCGCCGCGACCTGGCGTTCCGCCTCGTCGACGAGCCGCACCTCGCAGCCGGTCTTCGGCATGCGGCCGAACCACTTCGGTGCCTCGGCCTCGGCCCGTGCGATCGCCTCCAGCGCGCTGGCGACCATCTCGTCCTCGTTGTCCCACAACAGTTCCGTGCGCAACCGGTGGAAGATCTCCGGCACGTCCTTCGTGCCCCACACCCGTGAGCCGATCTCGGCGTACTCCTCACGCAGCCGCGCCATCGACTCCAGGCCGAGGTCGTGCAGTTCGCGCGGGGTGTACGAGGTGGTCGTGTAGCTGCGGGCCATGTTCACGTAGTTCCGCTCGCCGTCCGGCAGCCAGCACAGGCCCGGCTGGTCGTCGCCGCGCGGATTCTCGATCGACCGCAGGACATCGCGGTACCCGGCGATGGCCGTGCGGATCTCCGCGGAGTGATCGCCTTCCCACTCCTGCACCGGGGAGGCGAGGAAGCTCTCCAGCCGCGTCACGCCGATCTCGACGTGCCGGCGCAACGGCCTGCGCTCCGAGCCCTGCAGCCGTTCGGCGGCCTGCTCGACGTACCGCGCGACCTTCCCGGTTCGCTGGGACATGTCGACGTGCGGGGCCATCATGAGCAGCCCGATGACCGGTGCCTCCAGCATCGTCGCGACGGCGTGCTCGGACAGCCGGGCGTCGATCCGGTCGATGATCGCCCGGCCCTGGTGCCGCAGGACCGCGAGGGTGACCGGGTCCTCGTCGCTCGTCTCCGCACGGCTCAGGATGTCCGTGATCCGTGCCCGCAGTACCTGCTGGCCCTCCTCGCTCAGGTCCGTGAGCTTGTCGTCCCAGCCCGGCAGGCCGAGCATCGTGGGGTAGAGAGGCGTCCAGTCCATCGACGCCTGGAACATCTCGTCCGCGAGCGAGGTCATACGGCCCAATCTGTCACGAGATCACCGAGGGTGGACAGCGGCATCGGCCCGGAGCCGATCACCAGGTCGTGGAACGCCTTGATGTCGAACCGGTCACCCAGCTTCGCCTCCGCCTCGGCGCGCACCCGCTGGATCTCCAGGCGTCCCATCATGTACGCGAGCGCCTGGCCCGGTGCCTCGATGTACCTGTCGATCTCGGCGTTGATCTCCGGCTCGGGCATGACCGTGTTCTCGCGCAGGTAGTCGACGGCACGCTGCCTGGTCCACCCGAGCGCGTGCATCCCGGTGTCGACCACGAGCCGCCCGGCGCGCATCGCGTCCAGCCCCAGCACACCGAGGCGTTGCTCATCCGACGAGTACAGCCCCATCTCGTCGGCGAGGCGCTCGGTGTACAGGCCCCAGCCCTCGATGTAGGCCTCGATTCGCGCGAACCGGCGGAGGTTCGGCAGGTCGGTCTCGGCCGCGATGGAGATCTGGTAGTGGTGGCCCGGCACGGCCTCGTGGAACGCCGTGACCTCCGACTGCGTGCGGCTGCGTTCGGTGGCGCCCAACGGGTTCAACCAGTAGATGCCGGGACGGGAGCCGTCCAGCGACGCGTGCGTGTAATACGCGATCGCCGCGTTCGGCCGTTGCGCCTCGTCGACCAGTCGCACCTCACAGCCGATCTCTGGCATGCGGCCGAACCAGTTCGGTGCCTCGGCTTCGGCTCGCGCGATCGCCTCCAACGCGCTGGCGACCATCTCGTCCTCGTTGTCCCACAACAGTTCCGTGCGCAGCCTGTGGAAGATCTCCGGCACGTCCTTCGTGCCCCACACCCGTGAGCCGATCTCGGCGTACTCCTCACGCAGCCGCGTGACCAGGTCGAGGCCCAGCTCGTGCAGTTCGGCCGGGGTGTACGAGGTGGTCGTGTAGTCGCGGGCGAGGTTCGCGTAGTTCCGCTCACCGTCGGGCAGCCAGCACAGGCCAGGCTGGTCGTCGCCGCGCGGATTCTCGATCGACCGGAGAACGTCGCGGAACCCGGCGATGGCCGCGCGGATCTCCGCGGAACGGTCGCCTTCCCATTCCTCCACCGGAGAAGCGAGGAACCTCTCCAGCCGCGTCGCACCGGACTCGACGTGCCTGCGCAACGGCTTGCGGTCGGAGTTCCGCACCCGGTCGCCCGCCTGCTCGACGTACCGCGCGATCTTCCCCAGGCGCTGGGACATGTCGATCATCGGCGCCATCATGAGCAGCCCGTTGACCGGTGCGTGCAACGACGTCGCGACGGTGTGCTCGTACAGCCGGGCCTCGATCTTGTCGCTGATCGAGTGGGCCTGGTGCCGCAGGACCGCGAGGGTGACCGGGTCCTCGTCGCTCGTCTCCGCACGGAGCAGGATGCCGGCGATGCGGGCCTGCAACGCCTGCCCGCCCTCCTCGCTCAGGTCCGTGAGCTCGTCGTCCCAGCCCGGCAGGCCGAGCAACGTGGCGTAGAAGGGGTTCCAGTCCATGGATGCCTGGAACATCTCGTCCGCGAGCGAGGTCATGCGGACCAACCTGCCACGAGATCACCGAGGGTGGACAGCGGTACCGGGCCGTTCTCCAGCACGAGGTCGTGGAACGCCTTGATGTCGAACCGCTCGCCCATCCGCGCCTCGGCCTCGCCGCGCAACCGCAGGATCTCCAGGCGCCCCACCATGTACGCGAGCGCCTGGCCCGGTGCCTCGATGTACCTGTCGATCTCGGCGCTGATCTCCGGCTCGGGCATGACCGTGTTCTCACGCAGGTAGTCGGCGGCCTTCTGCCTGGACCAGCCGAACGCGTGCATCCCGGTGTCGACGACCAGCCGCCCGGCGCGCGTCGCGTCGAGCCCCAGCATGCCGAGGCGTGCCTCCTGCGAGGAGTACAGGCCCATCTCGTCGGCGAGGCGCTCGGTGTAGAGGCCCCAGCCCTCGAGGTACGAGTCGATGGACGCGAACTTGCGCACGTTCGACAGCTCGGTCTCCGCGGCGATCGTCGCCTGGAAGTGGTGGCCGGGAACGGCCTCGTGGAACGCCAGCACCTCCGCGAGGGTGCGGCTGCGTTCCTTGGCGCCCAACGGGTTCACGAAGTACGTACCAGGACGTGAACCGTCGAGCGCGGCCTCCACGTAGAACGCGAGCGGCGAGGCCTCGCGGTCCATCTCGGTCACGAACCTGACGTCGCAGGGCGCCTGCGGCACCCGACTGAACCAGTTCGGCGCCTCCCGCTCGGCCCGTGCGACGGCCTCCACCGCTGTGGTGAGCATGTCGTTCTCGTTGACCCACAACAGTTCCGTGCGCAGCCGCTGGAAGATCTCCGGCACGTCCTTCGTGCCCCACACGCTAGAGCCGATCTCCGCGTACTCCTCGCGCAGCCGCGCCATCAGGTCGAGACCCAGCTCGTGCAGCTCGGCCGGGGTGTACGAGCTGGTCGTGTAGTCGCGGACCAGCTTCGCGTAGTTCGCCTCGCCCTCGGGCAGCCAGCAGAGGCCGGCCTGCTCGTCGTCACGGCCCGGCAGCTCCAGCAGGATCTCGCGGAACCGGGCGAACGCCGGCCGCAGGTCCGCGTCGCCCTCCCACTCCTGCACCGGGGAGGCGAGGAAGCGCTCGAGGTGGGCCGCGCCGCTCTCGGCGTGCCGGCGCAACGGCCTGCGGTCGGTGTTGAGCAGCCGTTCCCCCGCCTGCTCGAGAAAACGCGGGATCTGGTGCAGCCGCTGCGAGTAGTCGACCACGGAGGCGACCGCGAGCAGCGCCGCGACCGGTGCGCTGAACCCGGACGCCACGGTGTGCTCGACCAGCCGCGCGTCGATCTCGGTGATGATCGACTCGGCCTGATGCCTGATCACGGCACGCGAGACCGGGTCCTCGTCGCTCTCGTCGACGCGGGCGAGGATGTCCACGAGCCTGCTGCGCATGGCCTGGTGACCGTCGACGCTGAGGTCGTCGAGCCGGTCGTCCCAGCCGGGGATGCCGAGCTGCGTGGCGTACGTCGGCGACCAGTCCATCATCGCCTTGAACATCACATCTGAGAGCGAGGTCACGCTCTCCTTCTTAGCCGCGCTTGAAGCGCTCGGCCAAGTTATTAACCACTTCGGTGAGCTCGGCCTGCAGGCGGCGCACGATGTCACCCGCCGGTTCCGCCGTGGCCAGCGGATACGTGGTGCCCGCCCACAGCGACATGACCTCCAGCTCACCGGTCGCGCGCACAGGCTTGGTCAGGTGATGCACGTTCGGGTACGCGGCCGGCGCGTGCGGGCTGTGCTCGATCAGGAACCGGTTCACCAGCCCGCGGGCCGGCCGTCCGCTGAACGCCCGCGTGAGCGCGGTCCGGCGAGCCCCTTCGGCAAGCGCTTCCCGGTGCACCGCATTGGTTCCAGCCTCCGGGCAACCGAGGAACGCGGTGCCGAGCTGGGCCGCGACCGCCCCCGCGGCGAGCACGGCGGCGACGTCCGCGCCGTTGATCAGGCCACCGGTCGCGATCACCGGCAGGTCGACGGTGCTCTTCACCAGCCGCAGCGCGGCGAGCGTGCCGTACAGCTCGCCACCGCCGGGCGAGATGCCGTCGTCGGTGAACGTGCCGCGGTGGGCGCCGGCGTCCGAACCCTGCACGCACAGGACGTCCGCGCCGATCTGCTTCGCCTGCCGGGCTTCACTCGGGGTGGTGACGGTGACCACGATCGTGGTGCCCGCTGCCTTGAGCCGCTGCACGTCGTCGGCGTCGGGCAGGCCGAAGGTGAACGACACGACCGGCACCCGCAGCGCCAGCACCAGTTCGAGCTTGGCGGCGTAATTGTCGTCGTCCCAGCGCGGGTCGCCGGGCACCGCTCCGATCTTCTCCGCGCACGCGGTGACGCGGTGCACGTAGGACGAGATGTCCGCCGTCGGCCGCGTGCCGGGCACGAACAGGTTGACCCCGAACGGCTTGCTGGTGAGCTCGCTGGTCCGCGTGATCTTCTCCGCGAACTGCTCGACCGTGAGGTAACCGGCCGCGAGGAACCCGAACCCGCCTGCTTCGCTCACCGCGGCGACCAGTTCGGGGGTGGAGGCACCACCTGCCATGGGCGCGGCGATCACGGGCACGGCCAGCGTGTGGAACATGAGGACAACCTAGTTGGAGCGCGACGTGGACGCCCGGCGAAATCCCTGTGTCCTTGCCAACGCAAGAAAAACCGGTCGGCGCCGCCTCCACTCGGGACGCGGCGCCGACGTGACCATCATCTAGGGCAGGGAGTCCAGATGAGGGGCGACGGTGTTGGCGAACTGCCAGTTGTTCGAGGCGTCCCAGTTGATCGACCACGTCATGGCGCCGCGGATGGACGGCCAGGTCGTGCTCGGCTTGAACGTTCCGCAGTTGGTACCGCGGGCGAGGCAGCTGAGCGCGTTGTTGACGTTGGACGGCGACTGGTACCCGCCACCGGCACCCGAAGGTGACGCGGGCAGGCCGAGACCGACCTGGTCGGCCCGCAGGCCGCTCTGCAGCTGGATGCAGGCGAGCGCGGTCAGGAAGTTGACCGTGCCCTGGGCGTAGACCTGCTGGTCGCAGCCGAGCATCGTGCCGGAGTTGTAGTACTGCATGTTGACGATGGTCAGGATGTCCTTGATCGCCAACGCCAGCTTGAAGTACTCGGCACCGGTGTTCTGCATGTCGATCGTCTGCGGCGCCATCGTGATCACGGTGCCGCCACCGGCGTGGATGCTGCGCAGCGCCTGTCCCATGAACGTGGCGTTGACGCCGTTCTCCAGGTCGATGTCGACCCCGTTGAAGCCGTACGTGGAGATCAGGCTCCGGACGCTGTTGGCGAAGTTGGTGGCCGCGGTGGAGTTGCCGACACTGATCGTGCCGCGCTCACCGCCGACGGAGATGATCACCTTCTGACCGCGGTTCTGCAGCGTCCTGATGTCGGCCTTGAACTGCGCGTCGGTGTAGCCGCCGAGCTGGCTGCTCAGCCCCGGGTCGAGGTTGAACGCGACCTGTCCCTGCACGGCCGTCGCGTCGGCGAACGACACCGCCACGATGTCGTAGGTGGTGGGGACGTCGGAGAGACGCAGTGCGCGCGCTCCGTTGTAGAAGTTCTGCCAGTAGCCGGTCAGCACGTGCTTGGGCAGGCCGGTGTTCGGCGGGTTGCTGGTCGTGGTGGTGGTAGTGGTCGTCGTGGTGGTGGTCGTGGTGCTCGTGGTCGTCGGCGGCGTGCCGGGCCCATCGAGGTTGACGTCGTCGGCGAAGTAGGCGGGCTGGCCGTACCAGCCGTGCAGGTAGATCGTCACGCTGGTGGCGCCGCCGCTGTTGAAGTCGACGGCGAGCTGCGTGAAGCTGCTCGCGCCGGGCGTCCAGGTGTTCTTCTCCACTCCACCGGTGACACCGAGGTAGACGTAGCTGCCCTGCACCCACGCCGACAGCTTGTAGGCCGTGTTCGGTTGCACCGAAACGGTTTGCTGGCAACGCGCGTTGCTCTGCCCCACCGGCGCGCCCTGAAGCGCGTAGTTGCCGGAGCGCTTGGTGCTCGTGGTGGCACTGGTGCCCTCGGTGCAGGTCCAACCGCTCAGGTTGCCGGCCTCGAAACCGCTGTTGGCCGCGAGGTTCGCGGCAACGGCGTTGCCGTTGATCACCAGCACCAGACCCGCACAGGCGATGAACGCCGACAGCATCGCTATCGCCGCTCGTCTGGTCTTGGACATGGTCCACCTCCACACATCATGCGGCGGCCATGCTGTGAGTCGGTTAAAAATGGACTAGACCACTGGTCCCGGTCAAGCGTTGCGTAGGTCATCGGATGTATTTCGACCACCACGCCGCCACCACGCTGCTTTAGTTTGGTGCGGGTGTTCACGCTTTCCGACGCCATCGCGCTCGCCACCGCCGCCCACGACGGCCAGGTCGACAAGTCCGGCCGGCCCTACATCGGGCACCCGCTGCGGGTGATGGCAGCCGTCACCGGTGAACACGCGCAGATGACCGCCGTCCTGCACGACGTCATCGAGGACACGTCCGTGACGGTGTCGGACCTGCGTGCGCACGGATGCCCTGCCGTTGTTGTTGACGCGGTCGTGGCGTTGACGCACCTGCCCGCCGAGCCCCAGGAGGACTACCTGCGGCGCGTGGCGGCCGACCCGTTGGCGTTGATCGTGAAGCGGGCGGACATCAACGACAACCTCTCGCCCGCGCGGATGGCCCGCCTGGACGCGGCCACGCAGGAACGACTGCAGGCCAAGTACGCGACCGCGGTGAGGTTGCTCGACAACTTCGTGAGGTAACTAACTTCTTCATCGGTACAGGTGCCCTGAACAGGGTGTATTATCAAACCGTAACCGATTGGAAGGACGAAATGACCCGCCACGACCTGACCGTGAAGTCCCTGCGCTCGAGCCTGGCCTCCCGCCGTGCTGCTCGTGTGGAGCGCCGGAGCCTGGAGCGGCAGTTGGCCAGCTACACCTCCGAGAGCGACCGCATCGAACTGGACGCCATCCTCTCCCGCCACAGCGCCGAGGAGACGACCGAGCTCCGTTCGATCATCAACCGCCAGGCCATGGATCGTTTGCTCCGTACCGCCTGACGAACACACATGTGTGGGCCACCCCGGCAGCGTTGCCGCGGGTGGCCTTTGCGTTTCCAGACCCTTGGCAGACCGCTCGTGGACCGCGGTCCTGCTGGTGGCCGGCGACAAGGCGGGCAACTGGAACGGCTGGTACAACACGAACATCCCGCTCGCCGAACAGCGGTACGACGAGCATCTCGTGAACGCGGAAGTTAGGTGACGCATGGGCCGCTCGTGGAAGGACGTGAAGGCGGACAAGGAAGCCATCGACCGCACCAACGGACGTGACGTCGAGGCCGCCCGCGCCCTCGCCCGCAGCCAGACGCAGGCCTACGTACTGGGTTTCCGGCTCACAGAGTTGCGCAAGAAGATCGGCCTGACCCAGGTCGACGTCGCCGAACGCATGGGCGTCAGTCAGGCGCGGATCAGCCAGCTCGAGCAGGGCGAGGTGGACCAGCTCGAGGTGGACACCGTGCGGCGGTACATCACGGCGTTGGGCGGCACGCTCAAGATCGTGGCCGACATCGGCGGCGAGGACGTGAACATCGCGACCAGCCAGGTCGCCTAGAAACGCGAAGGCCACCCGTGCGGGTGGCCTTCGCGTTTCTAGAGCAGGCGTTTGACGGTGAGCACGTTGTCCTTGCGCGTCTCCGCCTGCCCATCCGGCCCGGTGATCTCCCGCTCCACGACCTCATCGGTGACGACGATCCAGTTGTCGGTCAGCCGGAGGTGGTCGAGCACATCCTTGGTAGTCGGGAAGTAGTAGTCCTGATGCTCGGACCACGACGGCGCTCCAGCGTGCCCGCCAACGATCAGATAGCCACCCGGAGCCACCGCCTCCGACGCCTTCCGAAGGATGCTGTCGCGCTCACCGTCCTCCTCGACGGGTGAGTGCAGAAACTGGGCACTGACGAGGTCGTACTCCCCTTCCGGGAACGTGACCTTGAGGTCGTGCCGCTCCACCGCGATCTCCACGCCGGCATCGGACGCGTGCTTCACCGCACGATCGAGCGCGACCTGCGACACGTCGACACCCAGCACCCGCCAGCCCCGCGCGGCCAGCCACACGGCGTCGCCACCCTCGGCGCACCCGATGTCCAGCGCGCTGCCAGGCGTGAGGTGTGCGGCCTCGCGCACGAGCAGCGGGTTGGGTTTGCCGGACCAGACCTGGTCCCGCTCCGAGTAGAAGGACTCCCAAAACTCCTGCGCAGTCGTCATACGACCTAGAATGCGTAAGAACGTGCTGAACCGGCAACATTCGTTGCCGATATAGCAACACCGAGGGGTAGGCAGTCGTGCCGGTCCAAGACGTGTACTTCCTGGCGCTCCACGAGCCGTACCAGACGCCGGAGTACCCGGTGCTGATCAACGCGACGATCGTGCACGCCCGCACGTTGCTTCATCCGGCGCTGCCCCAGCCCGACGGCGGACGCATGTTCCGCTGCCTCACCGAGTTCCCGGTGCGCACGCCCGGCTGCGTCGTTCCGTTGTCCACGTTGACGTTCGAGCTGAACGGCGGGCGCTGGTGGCCTGAAGTCGCGGACTGGCAACGAGTTGTGGATGCCGTAGTGCACGTTTCGCGGACCAAGGGCTGCGACGCGCTCCCGCTGGGACTGCCGGCTCAGACGGCGGCGTACCTGGCGCAGGGCCCGACGACCGGGCCGCCCGAACGGCAGGAAGCGCTCAACGACATCACCGCGCAGGTGCACAAGCTCGTCGAGGACGGGCCGCTCTTCCCCGGCCCCGACCTCGTCATGCCGCCGGACACGCCGGAGACCCTGCCGTACCGGCCGTGGGACGGTCGCGCCACCTGACCGGTGGCGCGACCAGGGCCTACTTCTTGCCCTTCGGCTCGTCCGTCGACAGTGCGGCGACGAAGGCCTCCTGCGGCACCTCCACGCGCCCCACCATCTTCATCCGCTTCTTGCCTTCCTTCTGCTTCTCGAGCAGCTTGCGCTTACGGGTGATGTCACCGCCGTAGCACTTGGCGAGCACGTCCTTGCGGATCGCGCGGATCGTCTCGCGGGCGATCACGCGAGCGCCGATCGCCGCCTGGATCGGCACCTCGAACTGCTGCCTGGGGATGAGCTCACGCAGACGCGTCGCCATCCGCGTGCCGTAGGCGTAGGCGTAGTCCTTGTGCACGATCGCGCTGAACGCGTCGACGGTCTCGCCCTGCAGCAGGATGTCGACCTTGACGAGCTCCGCGTCCTGCTCGCCGGACTCTTCGTAGTCGAGCGACGCGTAACCGCGGGTGCGGGACTTCAGCGAGTCGAAGAAGTCGAAGATGATCTCACCGAGCGGCATCGTGTAGCGCAGCTCGACGCGGTCCTCGGAGAGGTAGTCCATGCCGCCGAGCTGGCCGCGCTTGGACTGGCAGAGCTCCATGATCGCGCCGATGTAGTCGGA
Source organism: Lentzea sp. NPDC051213 (assembly GCF_044455585.1). Classification (NCBI taxonomy): domain Bacteria; kingdom Bacillati; phylum Actinomycetota; class Actinomycetes; order Pseudonocardiales; family Pseudonocardiaceae; genus Lentzea; species Lentzea sp. NPDC051213. The sequence goes on along the minus strand of NZ_JBITEX010000008.1, from coordinate 12,644 downwards.
CGGGGCGATGATGGTGCACTTGGTGATCGGCTCGTAGACCTCGGCGCGCTTGCCCTCCGGCCAGTCGGACGGGTTCGTCACCACGTGCACGGTGCCGTCCTCCATCACGACGCGGTACACGACGTTCGGGGCCGTGGAGATCAGGTCGAGGCCGTACTCGCGCTCGAGGCGGTCGCGGGTGATCTCGAGGTGCAGCAGGCCGAGGAAGCCGCAGCGGAAACCGAAGCCCAGTGCCGCGGACGTCTCCGGCTCGTAGGTGAGCGCGGCGTCGTTGAGCTGGAGCTTGTCCAGCGCCTCACGCAGCTCCGGGTAGTCCGAGCCGTCGACCGGGTACAGACCGGAGTAGACCATCGGGCGGGGCTCGCGGTAGCCGGCCAGCGGCTCCGTGGCGCCCTTGCGCTCCGACGTGACGGTGTCACCGACCTTGGACTGGCGCACGTCCTTCACGCCGGTGATCAGGTAGCCCACCTCACCGACGCCGAGACCCTGCGACGGCTTCGGCTCGGGCGAAACGATGCCGACCTCGAGGATCTCGTGGGTCGCACCGGTCGACATCATCTTGATGCGCTCGCGCGGCGTGATCTTGCCGTCGACGACGCGGATGTACGTGACGACGCCGCGGTAGGTGTCGTAGACCGAGTCGAAGATCATCGCGCGGGCCGGTGCGTCGGCCTGGCCGACCGGGGCCGGAACTTTCTTCACGACCTCGTCGAGCAGCGCGCCGACACCGAGACCCGTCTTCGCCGAGACGCGCAGCACTTCCTCGGGCTCGCAGCCCACGATGTGCGCGATCTCCTTGGCGTACTTGTCCGGGTCGGCCGCCGGCAGGTCGATCTTGTTCAGCACCGGGATGATGGTGAGCTCGTTCTCCATCGCCAGGTACAGGTTCGCGAGCGTCTGCGCCTCGATGCCCTGCGCGGCGTCGACCAGCAGCACGGCGCCTTCACAGGCCTCCAGCGCGCGGGACACCTCGTAGGTGAAGTCGACGTGGCCAGGCGTGTCGATCATGTGCAGGACGACGTCCTGCCCGTCGAGCTGCCACGGCAGGCGCACGTTCTGCGCCTTGATGGTGATACCGCGCTCGCGCTCGATGTCCATGCGGTCGAGGTACTGCGCCCGCATCGCCCGCGCGTCGACCACGCCGGTGAGCTGCAGCATCCGGTCGGCCAGGGTCGACTTGCCGTGGTCGATGTGCGCGATGATGCAGAAGTTCCGGATGAGCTCCGGCGGCGTGAACGTCGTGTCGGCGAACGTGGTCAAGGTAGTCCTCAACAGGAAATCGGACGGGTGTCCCCTTATGGTCCCATAGAGGGCGGTGTGCGCTGCACCACTAGGGTGCATCCGTGCTGATGAACGGTGAGGACCCCCGCCCCGCACGCGGGGCGGTTCGCGAGATCTTCGACGCCGCCGACGCCGCCAAGCTCGAGTACGAGCCCTCGATGGACGGCGACGCGGATCCCGGTGAGGTCGTCTGGGCCTGGGTCCCCTTCGAAGAGGACGCCTCGCGCGGCAAGGACCGCCCGCTGCTGGTCGTGGGCAGGGCGAAGGGCGAGCTGATCGCGCTGATGCTCTCCTCGAAGGAGCCGCGCGACGACTACCTGGAGCTGGGCGCCGGCGCGTGGGATCGCGACGGCCGGCCCTCCTACCTGCGGCTCGACCGGGTTTTCGCGTTGGACTCGGACGACGACATCCGGCGCGAGGGTGCCGTGCTGGCACCCGCCGCTTTCGGCCAGGTTGTGGACGTCCTCCGCGAACGTCACGGCTGGCGGTCAACTACTCGCCCCTGAAGGGCCGACTTTGAGGGCTCGGTCCCGGTGGGGCCTTGTTAGCGTTCCTCGTCCACGGCTGGCTGCGCGTGTGCGGGCCGCATCTACCGATGGCCGTTCAGGCGGCTATCGGGTCGGGCACGTTGACATGTACCCACACCGACCGTGCCCGGTTTCTGACGTTCACGGCGGCGACGACGTCGGCGGGTCCAGCGAGACCGCACCGGCGACAGCGAAAGTGGTCCCTGGTGGGACGGTTGGCGCGTTCGGTATGCCTGCAGCGCGGGCACATTTGGCTGGTGTAACGCGCGTCGACGAGTAGCACCGGCACACCGGCGCGTTTCGCTTTGTAGCGGATGTGCTGTTCGAGTTGGTGGAACGGCCAGCTGGTGAGGGTGGCTCGCTGGTGCCGGGAAACCGAGACCCGGTCACGGATACCGCCTAGATCTTCCAGGGCGATACCGCGGCCGGTGCGTTCGGCAACAGCCACAACCTGCTTGGCGATCTTGTGGTTCACCTGCGCCGCGTGCCGCTGCTCGCGCCGGGCACGCTTCTTGAGCCGCCTGCGGGCGGACTTGGTCTTCCTCGCCTGCAACTCCGCCCGCTTCCGGGCATGCCAACGCCGATAACGCAGCAGGCGGCGCCCCTGGAAGTTGTCTAGATCGCTCGTGGTCGCCAGGTTCGCGATACCGCGGTCCACACCGATCCAATCGACCGGTTCGAACTCAGGCTTCTCCTCGATGTCGCAGGTGGCGATCAGGAACCACATGCCGTCCCGGTGCACTAGGTCCGACTCGCCCCGCCTGTGTGCACGCAGCGTCTTGAGCTGCTCCGGCGAGCCCGTGAACCGTAGGTTCTTCACCCTGCCCGCGACGGTCCAGATCGACACCGTCTGTTGATCGTGCTGCCAGGACAGGCACCGATCATCGAACGGCTGCGCCGCATCCGGCCGGAAGCTGATCGGTGTCGACTCCGCCTTCACCCGACGCCTGCCGCCCGCGGGACCAAGGTTGCCGTTGCGGACGTTCGCGTGCAGAGTCGTATACGCGTCCGAGACTTTCTTGATCACATGCTGGGCGGCCTGCGCGCCCAAACCCCGCGCCTTCAGCGCGGCGTAGACGTGCTTGCGCAGCGCGTACTCCCGAGACACGCCCGTCCCGAGCGCTACCGCCGACACGTCGTTAGCCGCGCCGTTGCACGCGTGCAGAGTCAACCGCAACGCCGCCGTCTGCTCGGCGGTCGGCAGCAGCTTGACCTGTACGACGAGCTTCACAGCAGTAATGCTAGCGAACATGTGTTCGACACAACCGCCGGGCCGGGCAACCTGCCGCATCCCAGCATCCTGCTTTCGCGGGCGCCAGGACGCCGCGGAACCACTAGAGCGCACTCCTCCCGGCCGCAATCGGCCGGCGTTCCTGCACTAAGTTCGCTGAACGAACGCACGCCATGCGGGCGCGCTGAACCTCAACGTGCCCGCCTCGGCATTCTTGGAGTCACGCACGAGCACTTCGAGCGCGACCGACACCTCGACGCAGTCACCCTCAGGGGTGCCATTGCTGTAGCTGCTCTTACGCCAGGTGCGGTCCTGCATCGTCGAGGTCCTCTCGCGGTGAGCTGATGTACTCCATCAGCTTGCTCCGCGATTGTTCCTCATCCAAAGCGACGTGCTCCACACGATTGAAGATCAGCCTGGTCCGCGCGATGACGGCCAAATCCTGCGCGAACACCTGCGTCACATCAGTTTCGGTGTACGCGACCGGCATCGCCTTCTCGTACTCCCACAGCCGGATACCAGCCGAGTTGACCAGCACGTCCGCCGGCACGATCCGGACGAACCTCGCGTTTGCATACAGCCGTCGATACTGATCCGCCATGATCCGCTCGTCACCGACTCGCTGCCGCAGCGCTATCTCATGGATGAAGAACAAGCAATCCGGCCGATTGTGCCTACGCAGAACCGCCTGACGGTCCATCCTGGCCCGCACGAGTGCCGGGATACGTTCCTCGGTCACGACACCGGCCGCGCGGTACAAGGCGTCGGCGTACGACTCCGTCTGCATGAGCCCAGGCACGGTCAACGTGTCGTAGTTGAGCATCTTCTTGGCCGTCGACTCGGCCAAGGCCAGCGTGCGAACGTTGTCCGAGACCTGCACGACGTACTCCTCGAAGGCGTACCGGTAGCGGCGTCGGAATTCCTCGAAGTAGTCGGTGTCCTTGCCGCACATCATCAAGAACTGCACCAGGTCTATCTCGCTGGCACGAGCCTTGCCGTGCTCGATGTTGGACACCTTGCTCGGATCCCAGCCGAGCCTGATCGCCAGTGCGCGGCCACCGAACTCGGTACAGCTCTCCCGCAACCGGCGCAGCTCGTCACCAAGATCCCTGCTGTACGCCGTCGACGTGATCACAGTCATACATCGACGCTAGGGCTTGCCCCTGCTCCACAGAACAGGCTCGTTCGGGTGAAAACTAGGCAAGCCTCGTGATGTCCACAGTGACGTCCAGCGCGGTCGCCGCCCCTCCCGAGTAAATGCCCTTGAGCGGCGCCACATCCGCGTAGTCACGCCCGAGCGCCACCCACACGTGCCGAGGCCCGACCGGGATCGCGTTGGTCGGGTCGTACCCCCACCACCCACCGGTCCACGCCTCGATCCACGCGTGCGACTCGCCGCGCACCGTCTCTCGCAGCGCACCGTCTTTCTTCGTGTGCAGATAACCGGAGACATAGCGGGCGGGGATGTTCATGCCGCGCAACAACACCAACGTCAGATGCGCGAAGTCCTGGCAGACGCCCTTGCGTTCCTGCCACGCGTCAACGGCCGAACTGTGCACACCGGTGGAACCCGCCTGGTACTTCAGCTGCTCCCACACCCACTGCGACGCGGCCAGCACCGCGCCCGACGGCGTCTGGCCCTTCTTGAGGTCCCGCGCCACGGACAGCAGCTCGCGATTGCGCGGCGTGTAGCGCGTGGGCTCCAAGAACTCCGTGTAGCGGTCAACCAGGTTCTCCGCGCGCACGTCGCCCCACGTGCCTGAGGTCACCGGCTCGATCTCACCGCTCGTCTCCACCACCGACGACGCGACGACCTTGAGTTCGGTGTGCGGGGCATGCAGGTCGAACGACGTGACCTCGGTGCCCCAGTAATCGGTGTAGCGGTACGCACGGGTCGCCGGGTTGGTTTCCACGCGTGAGACGACCACGTTCTGACGGCGGTCACCGCGCGGGGTCAACCGCGCCTCGTTGTACGACTGCACGACCGGTGCCTCGTACCGATAGCCCGTCGTGTGCACGACGCGAACACGCCAGCTCATGCTCACACCACCTCGGCGTTCGTCCAGGCGACCCACGGCGCCGAGTGGAAGTACTGCTGTGACACGGCTTCACCGACGTCGCGCACGGTTTTCTGAAGTGCCGCAAGACGTTTCGGCAGGTCGTCCAGCAAGTCGTGCGGGCGCAGGAACTCCAGGTCGCTGCGCGCCTTGCCGAGCAACCGCAACGCTTCCGCCCGCGCGCCGACCCGCACGGTCGGCTGGTGGTCGAGCTGCTCCAGACAGGCTTCCGCCTGACGCAGCGCGTGGAACACCGAACGCGGGAACAGCCTGTCCAGCAACAGGAACTGCACCACGCGGGACGCGTCCAACGCGCCGCGATAGGTCCTGAGGTAGGTGTCGTGCGCGCCGGCGGAACGCAGCACCGTCACCCAGCCGGGAGACGACGCCTTGTCGCCGACGCGGGCGAGCAGCAGCCGCACGATCATGTCGACGCGCTCGACGGAACGGCCGAGCACGAGGAAGCGCCAGCCGTCGTCGCGCGACATCGTGGAGTCGGCCAGGCCGGCGAACATCGCCGCGCGTTCCTCCACGAACGAGAAGAACGCGTGCGGGCCCATCGTGCGCGCGTAGCGCTGACGTTCCGCGACGGCGTTCCACATCGCGTTGAGGCACTCCCACATTTCGGTCGACACGACCTCGCGGGCGCCGCGGGTGTTCTCACGCGCGCTGTTCACCGACGAGACGATCGAGGCGGGATTGTCCTTGCTGTACGCGACGAGTTCCGTCAGCGACCACACGTCGAACTGCGACTCGCCGTCCGGCGGCTTGATGCCGAGGACGGTCAGCAACTGCCGTGACGTCGCGTCCGGGTTGACCGTCGCGTCCTCCAGCAACTGGTGGACCGAGACGTCGAGGATGCGCGCCGTGTCGTCCGCCCGTTCGACGTAACGGCCGATCCAGTACAGCGACTCCGCGTTGCGAGCCAGCATCGCGCTCCTCCTTACTGCTGTTGCTGCTGTTGCTGGGACGAGGTCAGCTCAGGACCCTGCTCGGCGACCGCCGACTCCATCTTCGTCGACGCGGCCAGACCGGGCTCCGCGAGTTCACGCTCCACAGTGGACGACTTGGGCGCGAGCACCCAGGTGTCCTTGGAACCGCCGCCCTGCGACGAGTTCACGATGAGGCTGCCTTCCGGCAGCGCCACGCGGGTCAGGCCACCGGGCAGCACGAAGATGAAGTTGCCGTCGTTCACCGCGAACGGCCGCAGGTCCACGTGCCGCGGCGCCAGCTTGTCGCCGATCTTCGTCGGCACCGTCGACAGCTGCACGACCGGCTGCGCGATCCACCCGCGCGGGTTGTTCCGGATCCGCTTGCGCAGTGAGTTCAGTTCCTTCTGCGACGCCTCCGGCCCGAACACGATGCCGTAGCCGCCGGACCCCTCGACGGGCTTGACCACCAGCTCGTCGAGCTTGTCGAACACGTGCGCCCGCTCGTCCGGCAGCCAGCAGCGGAACGTGTCCACGTTGGGCAGCAGCGCCTTCTCGCCCAAGTAGTACTGCAGAATCTCCGGCAGGTAGGTGTAGACGAGCTTGTCGTCGGCCACGCCGTTGCCCATGGCGTTGGCGACGACAACGTTGCCCGCCCGCGCCGCGTTCACGAGCCCCGCGATGCCCAGCACCGAGTCCGGCCGGAAGTGCACGGGATCGAGGAAGTCGTCGTCGATGCGCCGGTAGATGACGTCGACCTGCCGCTCACCCTGCGTCGTCCTGAGGTAGACGAAGTTGTCGCGGCAGAACAGGTCACGCCCCTCGACCAACTCCACACCCATCTGCCGCGCGAGCAGCGAGTGCTCGAAGTAGGCGGAGTTACCCAGGCCAGGCGTCAGCACCACAACGTTCGGATCCGCCGCGTTAGGCGCCGCGGCATTGCGCAAAGCCCGGAGAAGGTGCACCGCGTAGTCACCCACCGCGCGCACACGATGCCGTGCGAACAGGTCGGGGAACACGCGCGCCATCGTGCGGCGGTTCTCCATCACGTAGGAGACCCCGGACGGGCACCTGAGGTTGTCCTCGAGCACCCGGAACGTCCCCTGCTCGTCCCGCACGAGGTCGACGCCAGAGACGTGGATGCGCACCCCGTTCGGCGGGTTGATGCCGGCCGCCTCGCGGTGGAAGTGCTCGCAGCTCGTAATGAGACGCCGCGGCAACACTCCATCCCGGACGATCTGCGCGTCGCCGTAGATGTCCGCCAGGAACATCTCCAGCGCCCGCACCCGCTGCACGATGCCTCTTTCGAGCTTCGACCACTCACTCGCCGTGATGATGCGAGGAATGAGGTCGAGCGGGAACGGCCGTTCCTGGCCACTCAGCGAGAACGTGATGCCCTGGTCCACAAACGCACGGCCAAGGGCCTCACTACGCGCGTTCAGGTCGTTGACCTGCGACGGAGCGACCGACTCGTACAGCGCGCGGTAGGCACTGCGCACACCGCTGTCGGTCGAGAACATCTCGTCGTAGGCGCCGGCGTGTGGCCGGTCGGGATCCAGATAGCCGTTGAACAGCGCACCGAGCCTCGGCGTGGTGACCGTGCGGCTGCGGCGCAGTCCGGATGTGCGGGCTCGGCGTTCCATGGTCCACATCTTCACCCTGTTCAGGGCAATTTCGCACTAGTCCGACCGGACAGAAACCTCCCGGAAACGAAACTCGGTACTTTCCAGGCGTGACGTCAGCCGATGTGCCGCGGATGGAGCTCGAACGCACGATCGAGTTCAGCACACCCATCATCGGCCTCGCGACCGTGCCTGGTGATCCAGCGGATCCGCAGCTCCAGGTGTTCTTCGACGGGCGGCCGCCGGAGATCGTGTGGACGAGCACCGGTGCTCGTGCGGAAAGTCGCGATCGGAAGGGCCGGGAGCCGCTGGTCGGCCCGCTGACGTCGATAGGGGTCGACGGTCAGGTGATCAGGGCCTACGGCGCGGACATCATCGTCCACGGCACCGGATCGACCGCTGAGATCGCCCGGTTGACCGGGCACAGCACGCCGGTCACGTCTCTGGCGGTGTTTCCAACGACAGGTGAACCACTGCTCGTCTCTGGGAGCCGGGGTGGCTCGGTGCGGCTCTGGAATCCGCGCACAGGTGAGCTGATTCGCCGCAGTGAGCCGTCTCGGGTCTCGGTGCTGGTCGTCTACGCAGGCCCGGACGGGCAGGCTCGCATCGCGTCCGGCGGCGAGACCGGTCGGCTGCGCATCTGGAACCCGATGCTGCCGGTGCCGTATCGAATCGGGTCGGTGTCGACCCGCGGGTTCAGCGATCGGGTGGCTGGCAAAGACCTGCTGGACCGCTCCGCACTCGTGTCCGCACTCGTCGACGTGCTGACGCTCGGCGACGGCCCAACCGTCCTCACGGTCGAAGGAGCCTGGGGTTCTGGCAAGAGCACGGTGCTGGACTTCGTCCGGGGCAGGCTCGCCAAGGAGCTCGACGAAGCTGGGAGCGAACAGAAGCTGACGGTGTTCCGCGCCGACCGGATGCTCTACCAACCACCCGAGGACGCACCGGACCGGAAAACGAAGAAGCCGACCAGAACACTTGTCGCTTCGTTCAACCCGTGGCGGCACCAGTCGAGCGAACAGGTCTGGGCGGGACTGGCGAAAGCCGTCACCGCGGCCGCCACACCGGCGATCATGCCCGACCAGGAGTCCAAGGAACGCTACTGGTTCACGAAAAACGCCGGCCGGGTGGATCGCAGGCACCTGCAACGTCAGCTGTGGAAGCGGATCTACTCGCCACTGCTGTCGTTCGCCGGCCTGGGTTTCGGGCTGTCATTGCTCGCGCAGCTGACGAAGCTGAATGTGCCGTGGGCGTGGGTGGCAACTGCGGCCCTGGCCGTCCTGGGCGTGCTGCACACGGCAAAGCGGTACTTCTGGGACCGGGCCTCGGCTTTCCTGCCAGGCGAGTTGTTCGCAGGGCCGGTTACCAGCAATGCGTTCGCGGGTCCCAGCGCTGATCCGTTGCTCCGCGACCCGTACTACCAGGCGAAAGCCGGCTACCTGTACCTCGTGCAGCACGACGTGAAGGCACTGCTGGATGACCTCAACCAGCAGGAGTACCAGGTCGTTCTGCTGATCGACGATCTCGACCGGTGCACCCCGCGGACGACGGCACAGGTGTTCGAGGCGATCAACGTGTTCCTGTCGGAGGACTTCCCCACCACGAGATTCGTGCTGGGGCTCGACACCACCGTCGTCGCGTCGCACGTCGACCACGCCTACAAAGAACTCGCCGACGCGAACATCGTGACGCACCCGGATGATCCGAGTCCGGGTTGGACGTTTCTGCGCAAACTCGTCCAGCTCCCGGTACGACTGCCCCGCACGACCGCTGACAACGTCGACGACGTGGTGCTCGACCAACTCGGGCCTGTGCACCGCGACGAACCCGCCATGACAACACTGGCCGGGTACGAGGCGGACAGCACCATTTCCGCAGACGTTCTCGCTGTGCCGCCGGAACAGAAGATCATCGCGATCGAGCAGCACCGGGATGTTCGCGACCACCTGCGGCGTCGGCTCCGGGCTCAACCCGAACAGACGGTGCGCGAGGAGAAGCGGCTGCTCAACGTCTGGCAGTTCTACCTGCGCGTGCTGTCATCGACGGACCTCGGTCAGGCCGGCCACCTGGTCGCCGTCGCCGAGATCGCCACGCGTTGGCCGGCCTACCTGCACCGGCTGCGCGGTGCCTGGCAGGACCTGGCCGACGTGGTCGACGACGACGTCCAGTGGGGTGCCACGATCGCCAAGCTCGGGTTCTCCTACTCGGACCGCAAGGCCGCAGAGAACCTCAGGAAACTGCTGGCCGACTGCGACGCGCAAGCGGTTGCGGGGCTGGCGAACCGGTTGTTCTAGAGGCGGACCTTCAGCACCGTGCCGGAGGCCTGGGTGACGAACATGGTGCGGGTGCCGGGCAGGAAGCGGGCCGCGGTCGGGTTCTTGAGGCCGGACATCAGCACGCAGTGTGCGCCGGTCCACGGGTCGACCTTGATGAGCTCGCCACTGGTGTACGTGGTGACGTAGAGCTTGCCGTCGGGACCCACGGCCAGGTCGTCGAGGCCCTTGTCGGGGGCGCCGAGTTCGATGCGGGTCTGGCGGTTGCCGGTGATGCGGACGATGGCGGACTTCGGGTCGATGAGGATGTTGGTGAAGACGGTGTTGCCGATGGTGACGATGCCGTTGGGGTAGGCCAGGTCGATGTGGCGGACCAGTGAGCCCTGGCGGTCGAACTCGTACAGGCCGGTGAACGGGTCGGAGACGTAGAGGTGGCCGCGGGCGTCGAACTCGGCGCCGTTCGCGGAGCTCAGGGTGTCGCCGCCGATCCAGACCTCCGGCTTCGGGGTCAGGCGGACCACGCCGGAGGGTTGGTCGCGCGTTTCCGGGCTGTCGTTGCCGAAGTTGACGTGCAGGACGCCGTCCGGGCCCTTCCTGATCGCGCCTGGTGCGCGGAGATTGTGGTGCTGGATCTGGGTGCCGTCCAGGCGGTACTGCTCGATGCGGTTGCCGCTGAGGTTCGACAGCCAGAGGGTGCCTTTGTCGAACTCCAGGTTCTCGTACCAGTCGGTGCTGGTGAGGAACGTGGAGACCGTCGGCGTCCCGCAGCGGATCGGGGCGGCTTGCGCTGGTGCGGCGGTCATGGCGAGCAGGAGACCCAACAACGCGATGATCCTCATGTTCGCAAGCTAGCGAGGGCTCGCTGAACGGCGCGACGTTTGTTCCACAATGATGTTGTTTCAATTCGAACTACTGCTAGCGTTTGGGTCCATGCCGAACTCTCGTCGTGCGTTCTTCAAGACCGGCGCGGTGGCCATAGCGGGTGGTGCGGCCGTGTCCGCGGCACCTGTGGCCAAAGCCGGTCCGTTACAGGTCACGCCCGCTTGTGCGGGCCATGAGACGCCACCCGCGCTGGATGGGCCGCTGTTCAAGCCGAGCTCGCCGGAGCGAACGAACCTGATCACGCCGAGCGCCAAAGGCGTGCGGTTGGACCTGCGCGGCGTCGCGTACAGCCCGCAGTGCGCGCCCATTCAAGGGGCGTTGGTCGACTTCTGGCAGTGCGACCAGAACGGTGACTACGACACGCTCGGCTTCGGGCTGCGCGGTCACCAGTTCACGAACCGCAAGGGCGAGTACCACCTGAACACGATCATCCCGCGCGACTACTTCGGGCAGTGGGGCTGGCGTGCGCCGCACATCCACGTGCAGATCCAGGCGCCGGACGGGCCACCGCTCGTGACGCAGCTGTACTTCCCGGACGACACACAGGCGTATGGACGGGACTTCGCGGCGCTGAATGCCGGCGACGAGTTCATCAACCGGGTCTGCACGATCCAGCTGGCCCGCTCCGGCTCCGGGTACCGCGGCACCTTCGACTTCGTCATCAAGACGACGGTGGGTGCGCCGTGAAGCTCGCACTCGTCCTCACCCTGACCCTGCTCGCTCCGGTACCGACGACCACGAGTGCCTGGCAGGACACACCTGTCCCGCTGTCCAAGGGCGACATCAACGCCGTCGCCACGGCCGGCCCTGACGCGTGGGCCACCGGGTATCAGCTGACGTCCCTGCGGACGCTGGAATCGGTGTTGCTGCGGTGGGACGGGAAGGCGTGGCAGCGCACTTCTCCGTTGCCGGCGCAGGCGTTGCCGAAGGCCATCGCGGTGAACGGTCCGTCGGACATCTGGCTCGTCGGCCGCACGGAGGACCTGCACGCCGAGGCCCTCGAAACCGTGCACTGGAACGGCACCTCGTGGTCCAGCCACTCGCTGGCGGTCAACCCGGTCAGCGGACCGCCGGACGTGATGGGCGGCGTGATGCCCGAAGCCGTCGCCGCGCATTCCGGCAAGGCTTGGGTCGCCGGCAGGGCGTGGCGCAACACCATCAGCACCGGTGTTCCAGCGATCCAGTCGTGGGACGGGACGAAGTGGCAGCACGCGGTGCTGCCGGAGGTCGGACCGGGCGAGCTCGTGAGCCTGACGGCGCTGTCGCCGAATGACGTGTGGGCGGCCGGGGTTGCGTACTCGAACCCGCAGACTCCCCTGCTGTTCCACTTCGACGGGGTGACGTGGCGCCGGGTGGAGGTGCCGGGTCAGCACACCTGGCTGAGCGGCGTGACTGCCTTTGCTGCCAACGATGTCTGGGTTGTCGGCGGGAAGTCCGGTGAGCGCGGTGACCAGCCGTTCGCCTCGCACTGGGATGGTCGGAAGTGGACGGTCAGCCGCACGCCGCGGATCGGGGACGGGCGTTTGAAGTCCGTTGCGCGGACGGCGGACGGGCGGGTGTGGGCCGTCGGCGGCAAGGGTGATGTTTCTGTTGCGCTGCAATGGCACGCGCCGTTGCGCACGTGGGTTCGTGTGCAGGCGCCGAACGTCGTGGTTCGCGGTGCGGTGGCCGGCGGCAACGCGCTGTGGACCGCGGGAATCTCGCGCACCGGCGATCTGGTACCCGCGATCGCACGCAGGTAGAAATAGAAAAAGCCCTGCGGGGAGCGCTTGTGGCGCTCAACCCGCAGGGCAAATTAAGTTCGGCGGCGACCTACTCTCCCACACCGTAACCAGTGCAGTA